>LNBX01000051.1 GCA_001567275.1 Bacteroidetes bacterium OLB10 | reverse complement strand
CTATTCGATAAAAACAAAAAATGCATCATCGAAGCTGAGTTCGACATCAGCGAATATCCTCTTCAACAGTTTTTCAGCGAAAATGAGATTGATTACGAAACACAAACCATTATCAGACGTGAGATAAATGCTGAAGGCAAGTCTCGCGCATTTGTGAATGATACTCCCGTAAATCTTTCGTTGCTGAAAACCCTCAGCAGCACCTTGGTGGATGTTCACTCACAGCATCAGACTCTCACTGTAGGCAATTCGTCCTTTCAGCTTAACGTAACAGATGCACTTGCTAACCATAGTGAACTGCTCCTCTCCTATCGCGAAAATTTCAATCACTACCGGCAACTGCAAAACACACTGAACGATTTGCTTGAAAAAGAAAAGCAGGCTTCGGCTGAATTTGATTTCATACAGTTTCAGTATGAAGAGTTGAATAATGCAAATCTGAAAGAAGGTGAAACGGAGACTCTGGAAAAAGAACTCGAAATACTGACCCATTCCGAATCCATTTTAAAGTCAGTTGAAACAGCCCGTCATTTAATTTCCGAAGATGAGCAAAATGCAGTTCAGCTTATTCATCAGAGCATACAACAGTTGCAACAGGCAGCAAAATATCATACCGAAACAGAAAGTATTCTCAAAAGGCTGATGTCATGCAATATCGAGTTAAAAGATATTGCCTCGGAAATGGATTTAATTCAAAACAACATTCATTTTAATCCCGAAAGAATAGAAATTATTTCGGAGCGACTTTCGGTAATCAATCATCTGCTTCAGAAACACCGGCTGAAAGAAGTAAGCAACCTGCTTCAGTTAAAAGATTCCTTAGAACAAAAGCTCAGTGGTTTCAACTCCGTTGCAGAGGATATTGAGCGGATAAAAAAAGAAATTGCCACAGTTGAATCCACACTGAATAAACAGGCAGCAACACTTTCGGAAAACCGAAAAGAAGCAGCAAAAAAAACTTACGCGTAAAATTCTAAAACTGTTGCATGAGGTTGCATTGCCTGATGCTCAGT
>LNBX01000050.1 GCA_001567275.1 Bacteroidetes bacterium OLB10 | reverse complement strand
TTTTGAACAACGACCGCCACGCGAAGATCCATCCCATCCCGCAGAAGCATTGTCTGTTTTAAATATAAGTTGTCCCCATTGATTTAATATCATCATGGATGCTGATATAAAACCTGAACCTCGTAATCTGAATATATCATTCACACCATCACTGTTTGGTGTAAATGCATTGGGAAGAAACAAGGTGTGATCTGTTGATACACTGACCAATTTTTGAAAACACTTCGGTACAACCAAAAGCATTGGTTGCTTTTAATGTCACCATGTAATCATCCTCTGCAACATAAGTATGTTGCGGGTTGATGTCTGTTGATACAGCTGTGCCATCTCCAAAATCCCATTCATAAGAATAATTTCCCTGCGAAGTTGTGTTTTCAAAAGTCACACGAATTCCACCATCTGCTCTGACGGGTGCATCATAACTAAAGGATGGATTCATCAGCGGATAGATATATCCTTCAACTGCAAAACGTGATACACTTATACATCCATTGGCATAAGCTTCCACATAATAAGTCTTTGTTTCAGCAAGTGGCGGTGTAGTAAAATTATTTCCCGAAGCAATTGCTGTACCTCCCGTTATCTGCTCAAACCAGTTAAATGTTACATTGCTTTGTGGCACTATGGATATAGTTACAGGATTGCCTGTACATGCTGAATCAGATGAAGCATCAATCGTTGACGGAACATTTTTGTGTACTACTGTGATGGTGTTTGAAACAAGCGTTGTAGAGCCTACAATAACTTTTACGGTATAATCTCCCGCTTCTTTTGCATAAAATATTTGATGTACGGCTCCGGGGATGAGAACATTGTCTTTGTACCACTGGCAACCAAATGCAAGAGAGGAAATAAGTTTTACTGAATCAACAGGACAAACCACTGTATCGCCATCTGCTGAAATAGAAACAGATGTGAGTGGGTTCACTATTACAGTTACACTGTCAGCTAATGAATAACAGCCTGATGCATTTTTCACTTTTACCCAATAGGTGCCTGCAAGGCTCACAGTTATTGATTGTGTTTGCGCACCCGTTGACCATAAATATCCTGAAGCACTATTGGCTGAAAGAACAGCTGATTGTCCCTGTAATATTGTGACAGGGCCGGAAGGTGTAATGGTTGC
>LNBX01000049.1 GCA_001567275.1 Bacteroidetes bacterium OLB10 | reverse complement strand
CCCGTAAAACATGTTGTGCAGCCCAATGTTGTATCACACCCCAAAAAATAATTTGGGTGATTCGGTATTGTGTTAAAATAATAAGCAGGCACTTGCACGCTATGTTGGTTTACATTGCAGCCAATTCCTAAACTATCTGGGTTATCAATAGTATGCCAATGTACTGTACTGTTACCTGTGGATATATATATCTTTCCATCAGGTGCAAGCGCACTCAGGCAAAATAATGTTTGCAAGGGTGGGCATGTAGCGCAATTAGGAGAAATTGACATAAAATTATCGTACGTTGCCACTACCTGCTGGCTTGCTGCAATATTTGCTGCTGTTAAATCGTACTGGTAAACATGAAACACATTGCTCACATACAATACATTTGAATTAGGCGAAAATGCAAGTCCAACCTGGGTGCTATTTTCATACCCCATGGGCAAGGAAACAGCATTGCTCAACATTCCTGTGCAACGATTAAAATCAAATAACTCTACACTCACAGGCACACTTGGAATATTTTTCCAATACTGCGCAAAACGTTTACCATCTGGCGAAAACCAAGCCTCTCCGGCTCCTGCTACCCTGATTACACCAATATTTTGATAGTATGGTCCCAGTATAACTCCATTAACAGTAATTAAAAACTTAATAAATTTATTAGAGCCTATTGCACTTACCATCAGCCACCAGTCACGCCCATTAGCAGTTCTACACATGGCAATTTTGCCAAAATTCATGCTGTCAGTGCAAAGTATTTGGTTCTTAACAGTTACCGCACCAAGTCCTCCATTAAGGCTCATATCAATTTCACTTAAGTATAAATGCTTTGAATGAGTATATCCGGGCAAAGTATCTGCTGTACTGTGAAACATATAATAAATTGTATTGCTGCCCGGTTTTGGAATAATGACGTGCGATTGTGGTATGCCAAGCCCGTCATCAAAATAGGTTGTATAGGCACTTGGGTTTATGCCGCTTCCGTTTTGCATGGTATCATTATTTGCATTAGCTATATAGTAACCATTGGTATAAAAGAGCAGGTTTCCTTGCGTGTCGCTAATGTTTGCATGGGTATGCCTCATTCGCATATCCAAGCTGTCAAGCGTAATTATAGGAGTGCCATTATAAAAATCAAACTTTGGGTGCGCAGCTTGACCATTAAGATTGTCATATCCCATCAACCAGTTATTATTTATTCCTTGCTGCGCAAATGAAAGTTTAGAAAACACAATAATTAAAAACGTATATAAAAGCCTTTTCATAAATTTAAATTAAAAAAGTAGCAGAAAAAATCTGCTGCTTTCGTTTTATTTGATTATAATTAGTTTACCACTAAGTATCAGAGCATCCTTATTTTTAATATGATAAAAATAAATAGCAGGCTTCAATTTGACAGTGCTAAACTGTATTTGTTTTACATCCTCATTCAACGGTATCTGCATTACTCTTTGTTCTGTGACAGAATAAATTTCAAACACAATATTCTTGCCCTTTATGTTATGCTCCAGCGTAACTTTATCATTAGCAGGGTTAGGGTACAACTTAATAATACTTTTTTCTGTATTGGCCTTTGTATCTTTTTCATTTCCCTTTCCCTTTCTTAATACATATCCCTGCAAAGCGCATAAATCAAAATAATTTTAGCGTTCATTTTTATCAATTAATGCATACAAACTCCATGCCCTGAAAACCGCATTGCCACCGCCTTTCGGACTGTAAACTTTGGCTAAATCAGATATACTTACATCTTGTAATTGAACACCAAAAATAAGAAATTAGAGGAGAGCTGAGTTTACCTGTGATAAAGCAGCGTTCTGCCGGGATTTATACAAATGGATTACCCTTTAATTTACTAAAAACAGCG
>LNBX01000048.1 GCA_001567275.1 Bacteroidetes bacterium OLB10 | reverse complement strand
GGCGTACATAGCTGAATGTACAAACCCAGAGCGGCAACAATCAGGTAAGGATTGTAGTGGAGTAAAAAGTAAGTCGAAAGACTGACAGATAAAATAAGGCCTGCGAGCAATCGCAGGCTTTATTTTTTTTGTCTTAAGATCTGATTAAAGAAATAGCAATATCAATCAGAATGTTTAATTATTCTTCCATTAAGGTAAGAAGTTGTTCTATTTCATGTACAGATTGTGCATCACCTGATTTTGTAAATGAGTAGTGCAGGTTACGCAGAATACGTTTAATAATATCAGTATTTGTACAGGGCACATAAAAACTTTTTTGGGGTTGTAGGTTTAGCTTTTGAAGAAAAGTGTCTATGTCTGTTTTGCTGAAGATATTTCCTTTACTGAAAGCATTGATGTAAAACAAAATATTGTATTCGGGATAGGTGTAATGATGCTCAGGGTTTGCAAAAGAATCTTTGTAACAAAGAATAAAATGTTCCGGTATATTGACACCAAAAACCGGAAGATTATTTTCTGTTGCAAGAATAGAATAAATTGCACAAAGTAATATCGGGCTTCCTTTTTTACTTTCAAGAACGGTATTTATAAATGAATTTTGCGGTGCATGAAAGTTTACAGTGTTACCATTAAATCCGTATATGTTATAAAATACCTGATTAAAGATTTTTATTCTTTCGGTTGGAATAAGATGGTAATCCAGTTGAGATGCGATGGCTCCGGAAATCTCATTTAGCTGATTTTTTATTGTTTGCTCTTTCAGATCCGGGTATTGATAACGTGAAATAATTATTAAACCCTTAAGCAAATCATCACTCTCTGTAGTATGCCAAAAATGCAAATCATTTTTAAGTGATTCAAACTGTATTTTGTGAACTAGTTTTTCAATTCTGCTTTGCAATACAGCATCAAAGGAATTACTCCAGTATTCTTCAAGTCTGGGAATAATCTCTCTGCCCATCTCTAAAAAATGCCTTTCAATGCTTTGATAGATGTTTTCATCTTCATCATCAAGCAACTTTAGCATTGCCTTTATTTCAGCATCATTAAATGTGTTTTTCATTTATCAGTGTGTGCAGAATTCTGATTTCAACGTTATAACATCCACTCAACGAAGATAGTTTATTGCGTATTGTATTTAAAATATTTTTAAAAACAGTGTTAACATATTTTTCATGAGGATAGAATATCTACCTTTGGGAAAAAATATCTTGAACCAAAAAGAAGTATTTTTTGTCAGCTGTGCTCCTCATGTTACTCCCTGGCTGAAGCAGGAGCTGACGGCATGTAACTTCCCGCCTTTCGAGGAGAATTATACCGGATTATTTATTAAAGCTACTTTTCAGGATGTGATTTTACTAAATTACAAATTACTTTCAGCAAGCAGAATCCTTTGGCTTATAGATAAATTTAAATCTTCTGATCAGAAACAGTTGTATAAGAAGTTAAACAATATCCGATGGTCTGATTATTTTTCTGAGAAGAAATATATCACAGTTACTTCTCAAACCAATCATCCGAGTATCAACAACAGTATGTTTCTGAACCAGCTTTGCAAAGATGCAATAGTGGATTATTATCAGAAGAATTTCAATATACGGCCGGATTCAGGTCCATTGCGAAGTGAAGTAGTCATTCACATTCACTGGCAACACGATCAGGTGTGGGTTTATCTCGATACATCAGGAGAGCAACTTAATAAACATGGATACAGACAAAATCCTTTTAAAGCTCCGGTGCAGGAGAATCTTGCAGCAGCAATTATTTATGCAACAGGTTGGGACAGAAAGAGCAGTTTTATAAACCCCATGTGCGGCAGCGGTACATTTGCAATAGAAGCTGCACTGATGGCTGGAAATAGTTCGCCATTGCTTGACCGAGTAAATTTTGGCTATATGCATCTGTTTAATTATGATAAGAAAATTCAAAGGCAGATTAAATCACGGTTAGAAGACGAAAAGGATTTTACCTCCATGCCGGCCATCATCGCAACAGATAATAATGGTTATGCAATTAAAGCAACACGTGAAAATTCAAACCGTGCGGGTGTCGAACATTATATCGATATGGAAAAGTGTGATTTTAAAGAAACAAAAATCCCTGACGACCCCGGAGTGGTGCTTGTAAATCCGCCTTATGGTGAGAGGTTGGGAGAGAAGGAAGACCTCGGTGCATTATATACTTCCATAGGAGATTTTTTCAAACAAAAGTGTAAAGGAAAAACAGGGTTTATTTTTACCGGAGATTTGGCATTGGCAAAAAAAGTAGGCTTGCGTACTGCTGCACGAATTCCTTTCTTTAATGGCACTATTGAGTGCAGGTTGCTGAAGTATGATTTGTATTAAACCTTCCTACGATTTAACCTTGAGTGTGACTCCCTCTTTAAGCAAATAATTCTGAGAAATACCATTAATGAAATTGTCTGCATTTTTTTTGCTGACTGATATATCAATACTGCAATCATCACTCATTTGTTGTTGCAAAATAGTGGCATGAGATTGTTTGAGTAATCGCATCACATCATTTAATAATTCATAACGGAACACGAGGTTATAATATTCCTCAATTTCAAATTCCTGAACAGAGGCTTGTTGTATAGCATCATCAGCAGCGCCTTTATATGCTTGTATTAATCCGGGCACACCAAGGAGCGTACCTCCAAAATATCTTACCACAACAATGAGAATTTGTGTCAGGTCATTGGCGAGTATAACTCCGTAGATAGGTCTGCCTGCCGAGCCGGAAGGTTCTCTGTCGTCACTATGTCGAAAAATATTTTTTATAAGCACCAAGCCTGTATGCAAAGCAATGATGATTGGCTTTAGGATGTTCTTTTTTTTAATTGTTGCAGAATAGATTTTATTTCTGTTTCTGATTTCACAGGATATGCAAATGCAAGAAACTTGCTTCCTTTATCACGGTAAACACCGGTGGACGGTTGAGCAATAGATTTATAAGTTAAATCAAACATATCAGGACAAAACAAAGATGGCTGCAAGTGCGATAACTACTCCTGTTATGCCACGAGAAGTTAATTTTTCTCTGAACAATAAAGCTGATAGTAATACAGAGCACAATACTACTCCGCAATTTACAGCAATGTAAACTGTTCCACTGTCATTGTTATTTTCTTCCAAAGCACCTATCACATAGTATAACGAAGCAAAATTAAACACACCAAGAATAATTCCTCCTGCAATATTTTTTAATCTTATTTCAATGTTATATTTTAAATAACGGAAAAGGATGATCAACACTCCTGCTGTGAAAGCACTGAAGAAAACCAGACTGAAAAAACCTGCTGAACCAACATGAACAGTATGTTGTACATATTTTATACTTGAATCAACAAGGCCTGCACCTAAGAACACGAGTATGGGCAGTAGTATTTTATTTTTTAAAGATGATTGATCGCCTGTTGAAGTCAGATAGACAGATAAGACTGCTAGTATCAGTCCCAATATTTTTAAAGAATGAAAATTTTCTCCATATAATACAACACCTGCCAATACGGGAATAACTACTGACATTTTACTGGCTATGGTTGCCACAGAAACACCGTTTTGCTGAGAGGAAAGTGCTGTCAGATAAAACACGGAGATAAACAAACATCCCATGAGTAAATAAAAGGGGAAAAATTGCACAGCAAAGTTTTTAAATTCCACAACTGAAGTTTGCGAGTAAAAGTAATAGCAAATTCCTGCAGTTACATAATTTGCTGTGAGGCCCTGAAAATTATCAATTCCAAATTTTTCAAAATATTTGAGTATGATAAAAAGAAGTGTAACAGTAAGAATTGCTGCCGCTGTTGTAAAAGTCATTTGACAGAATTATAATAAACAGAAAGTAAATCATTTCCTGACATTTCAGTTTGCGCAGCAGGTAGTGAAAAAACAGGTGAATGAATGCCGGAATTCAATATCTTTTCAGAGGTAAAAACACGTGTTTCATCCCAAAGATTCTGTGAGATAAAACTATTTAAAAGAACACTGCCTCCTTCTACAATTACTGAAGTTATTGATTCACTAAAGAGATGATTACAAATTTGTGGTAAAATATTTTTGTCGAAATCAATTTTGATAAAAAAATTCAGACCTTGAATGTCATCCTTTATTTCATTGTAAAAAAATGTTTTTACTGATGAATCTCTCAGATGATAGTTTGCAGGAATACGCAAATGTCGGTCAATTACCAACCGAACCGGAGAGTTTCCCTGCCAACTCCTTGGTGTAAGCTGAGGATTATCTGTGAGCGCAGTGTTGGTACCTACCATAATAGCAGCCTCTTCGGTACGCCAACGATGAGATAAAGTGTGACTGATGTCGTTTGAAATTTTCATGGGCTGTAAAGGTTTTTCAGGAGCTATAAAACCATCAGCACTCTGTGCCCATTTAAGAATGATGTAAGGTCTCTTCTTTTCATGAAACGTAAAGAACCGTCTGTTCAAAAAACGACATTCATTTTCCAGGACAGGAATAATTACTTCAATACCTTGATTTCTTAAAAAATCTATCCCTTTGCCGTTCACTTTTGCAGATGTGTCGATGGTTCCTACCACAACTTTTTTTTATTCCTTCTCTTACGATGCGCTCGCTGCACGGAGGTGTTTTTCCGTGATGAGAACATGGTTCCAGAGTAACATACAGCACAGAATCCTTCAGCAAGCTTTTATCTTTTACTGAATTTATGGCATTTACTTCGGCATGTGCCTGCCCGTATCTTTCATGATATCCTTCGCCAATGATTATGTTATTATGCACAACAATACTTCCTACCAATGGATTGGGAGCCGTATTCCCGCCAGCCATAAGAGCCAACTCAATACAGCGTTGCATATATTTTTCATCTGAAAACAAATCCGGCATTGACCACAAAAGTAAAATAAATGATATGTTTACAAACTTTATATACTCATGCGCAGCAAAGATTTATTAAACAGAATTGCAACAGAACTGAGCACTGTTTATGACAGGGAGGAGAGTATGGCCATTGCCCGTTACGTATCAGATTATATGGCCGAATCTAAAATGTTGAACCCTGATGCGGAAGTTGAACAGACTGAAGAAACTTGGTTGGAGGAAGTTTTGTCACGACTCAAAAAGTCGGAGCCGGTACAATATGTATTAGGGTTTGCATACTTTATGGGAAATCGGTATGTGGTAAATAAAGATGTATTAATTCCACGTCCTGAAACAGAGGAACTGTTGGAACTTGTTTATAAGAAATCAGAGAGGGGTAGTTTTACTGCCATTGATATTGGAACAGGATCCGGCTGTATTGCTGTTGAGCTTTCAAAAAAATATCCGAAGGCAAGAGTGTATGCTGTAGATGTTTCGGAACGCGCACTGGCAGTAGCTTCAGAAAATTCAAAAAATCAAAATGTACAGATAAATTTTGTCAGCGATGACATCTTACATCCTGCTATGGAGAAATATCCAACATTTGATTTGATAGTGTCCAATCCACCTTATATTGCATCAGAAGAAAAAGAATTCATGCATGCCAATGTTTTGAATTTTGAACCCCATCTGGCTTTGTTTGCATCCAACCCATTGGAATTTTACGAGGCAATTGTCCGTTTCGCTGAGAAGAAATTAAAAAGCGATGGAAAAATATTCTTAGAGATAAATCCTGTTTATGCTGAAAGTACTTTAGAGATTTATCAGCGTACAGGATTTTCTGATATTGAATTGGTGAAAGATATCACAGGGAAGCAAAGGTTTTTGTTTTGCAGAAAATTATAGCACTAACATTTTGTTGTGCCATTCAATTTCTTTTTCGAGATATTTTCCGGTGATACTTAATTTGTTTTTGATTATTTGTTCAGGAGTACCTTCAGCAATCACTGTTCCACCTTTCATTCCACCTTCTGGACCCAGGTCAATAATGTGATCAGCAGCGCGAATGACATCCATGTTATGTTCTATAACCACCACAGTATTTCCTTTGTCAACCAATTGTTGTAATACCATCAGAAGGATTCTTACATCTTCAAAATGTAATCCTGTTGTTGGCTCATCCAGAATATAAAAAGTGTTTCCGGTGTCTTTCTTAGACAGTTCTGTGGCAAGTTTAACACGTTGTGCTTCTCCTCCTGAAAGAGTTGTGGACGATTGTCCGAGTGTGATATATCCTAAGCCTACATCTTTCAATGTTTTTATTTTATGCAGAATGGCCGGAAGGTTGCTGAAAAATTCAACAGCTTCATCAATGCTCAGATTCAGAACATCACTGATGGACTTACCTCTGTATCTCACTTCAAGAATTTCACGTTTGTAACGCTGACCTCCACAGGTTTCGCAGTGTACATGTACGTCAGGAAGAAAGTTCATCTGAATAATTTTCAAACCTGCACCCAGGCATGTATCACATCGTCCGCCAACTACATTAAATGAAAACGAACCCGGAGAATATCCTCTGATTTTTGCCTCAGGAAGTTGTGCAAATAAATTTCTGATGTCGGTAAATACTCCTGTGTAAGTAGCAGGATTACTTCGTGGTGTGCGACCGATTGGCGACTGATCTATTTCAATTACCTTATCAATATTTTCAAGGCCTTTGATGTTGGTGTAGGGAAGCGGTTTGGCTAAGGAACGGAAAAAGTGATGATTCAATGCCGGATAAAGTGTTTCATTGATGAGTGTAGATTTGCCGCTTCCTGAAACACCGGTTACACAAATCAACTTGCCCAGTGGAAGACTCACAGAAATATTTTTTAAATTGTTGCCTCTCGCACCATTAATGGTGATTTTTTTTCCATTTCCTTTTCTAAGCTTTGAATCAGGCATTTTAATTTTTCCACTGAGGTAATGGGCAGTGAGTGAATCCTGATTCAGCGTTTCTTCCGGTGTGCCTGTTGCAACTACATTACCTCCGAAGTTTCCTGCACCGGGACCGAGGTCAATCACATAGTCTGCAGCTTCAATAGTTTCTCTGTCATGTTCCACAACAATAACAGTGTTGCCTAAATCACGCAGTTCTTTCAATGCAGTTATCAGCCTTTTATTGTCGCGTTGATGCAAACCAATTGAAGGCTCATCCAAAATATAAAGTACTCCTACCAATTGCGAACCAATTTGTGTGGCAAGTCTTATGCGTTGCGATTCACCTCCTGAAAGACTTCGTGTACTGCGATTAAGAGTGATATAATCAAGACCTACATCGAGTAGGAATCCTACTCGCTTTGTGATTTCTTTTAAGACTTCTGTTGCTATGGTTTTTTGTTTGTCAGTTAAATGCACAGGCAGTTGCTGAAGCCAATTCTGCAATTCACTTAAATCCATATTCGACAATTCAGCAATATTTTTTTCATTTATCTTAAACCATAGCGATTCTTTTTTCAATCGGGTTCCATTACATTCAGGGCAAATGTTTTTTACCATAAAACTCTGAGCCCATTTTTTTACTGATGGAGATGATGTTTCTTCGTATTGATTGATTAAGAAACTTACAATTCCTTCAAAAGTTACATCATGGCCCGAGTGTGAATGAATATTGCCGGAAATCTCATCAGTTCCATAAAGTATTACCGACATGGCTTCCTCAGGAATATCTTCTACGGGTGTATTTAGTGTGTAACCGTATTTCTTTCCAATCTGATCCAACTCATTAAATATCCAGTTGTTTTTGTACTCACCAATTGGCGCTAACCCTCCCTGACGAATGGTTTTTTTAGGATTAGGAATTACAACCGACATATCAATTTCCGGAATAGTTCCTAAGCCATTGCATTTGGGGCATGCACCATAAGGAGAGTTGAATGAAAAAGTATTTGGTGCAGGTTCATCATACGAAATTCCTGAAACCGGACACATCAGATTGCGACTGAAATAGCGGATTTTTTTTGCACCTTCAGTATGGACCATCAAAGTGTTTTTTCCGAATTTCATAGCAGTTTTCACAGTATCGGAAATACGGTTTCGCGAAGCTTCACTCACTGATATTTTATCCACTACAATTTCTATGTCATGCGTTTTGTAGCGATCGGCCTGCAATCCTTTCTTAATTTCCGTTATTTCACCATCAATGCGTACACGTATAAATCCTGAAATACGGATCTGCTCAAACAACTCACGGTAGTGACCTTTACGCGCTTTAACCACAGGTGAAAGAATAGTTATTTGTTTATCCTCATACTCTTTAAGTATAATATCAACAATCTGTTCGTCACTTAACCGTATCATTTTATCTCCGGTGATGTAGGAGTATGCTTCACCAGCGCGAGCGAACATCAGACGAAGGAAATCATAAATTTCAGTTACCGTTCCAACTGTTGAGCGCGGATTTTGGTTAGTAGTTTTTTGTTCTATGCTGATGACAGGGGAGAGGCCGTTTATTTTATCTACATCAGGCCGCTCCATCGAACCTAAAAACTGACGGGCATAGGCGCTGAAACTCTCCATATATCTTCGTTGTCCTTCAGCATAAATAGTGTCGAATGCCAAAGAAGATTTTCCGCTGCCACTCAAGCCTGTTATTACTACAAGTTTTTCGCGTGGAATTACAACATCAATATTTTTAAGATTATGTTCTCGTGCTCCGTAAACTTCTATGTTCTCGTGCTCAGTTTGCATACGTGTGTAACCCACAAAACTACAGAATGTTTAAAGGCAGTTTGCGTAGTGTTGAAAAATTCTATTTCAGTGAGTTTGTTATAATTCAGATTTACTTCTGATTAATCAACAACTTGCCTGTTTTAACACCTTTGGTGGTTTGTATCTGATAAACATAACAACCCGACTTTAGTTTTTCCAATGAAATATCGGCAGGAGCTATCGTGTTATAGATATTTTCCATCAACATTGCGCCTTTCATATCAAACAATCTGAACCGGAACTCATTTGTGTTTTGCAATTGCAGATATATATGATTTGTTGCAGGATTAGGGTACAATGCATATCCGAAATCATTTTTGTTCTCTGCAACTGAAAGCACTCCACCATTCGCAGTAAAGCGTTTTACAAACTCCTGATAATACTGATTGGCGATATCTCTGTTATGAACCACAAGTGTATTCTCATCATTTTTCTGATTGGCAGTTGTGCTCCAGTTATGTGAACCTGTAAGCACAAGTGGGTCGCTTGAAGGGTTTCCCTGGTCCACAATCAGGTATTTGTGATGTAGCAATCCTGTTTGTAAATTATGATTATAAAGCATCAGATCATTCCCCATCACTGTTTGCAAAATGCTGTATGCATAACCTCCGCCACTTCCGGTATCTTCCACCATGCCATAGGCAGTTACGTTGTGATTGGCAATACGGTCTTCTGCAGCAAATGCAATATCAAAGCGAGTGAACACCAAAAGCGCAAATTCCATTTCGTTGTCGGCACTGTTTACAGCATTTATAATTTGATTGTTTACATTGTCAGAAGGGCTGAAATAAGATTCAACTCTGCTGCCGTTAATTAAATATTCGTGTGGGGTATTATCTGTTTTGTCAGGACCGAATTTTGAATTTGCAGCGTTAGGCTGTGCGGTGTTACTTCCCCACATTTCTTCAAACTCCATGGTGTAACCAATGGCCAGCGATTTATCCTGAATAATTATCATGTTATTGGCATCAGTGTTCAATTGGCCATCCGTAAAATTTGTGGAGCCTGATATTACATAAGCCAAATCAGCATTGCTGCTGTGCGCATCTATCACAATAAATTTATTATGCATAATTCCATAATAAGCAGGAGGTGTAGTTGGTGATGGTAATTTTTCAATAGAAGCATTCAGTTGTGTAATGGCATTATTGGTATTGCCTCCATCATAAATTATTCGAACAGTGACACCTCTTGCATAAGCATCATTAATAGCTTGTATGATAAGTCCTGTATTATTACTGTCGAAATTATAAATGGCAATATCCAGACTTTGTTGTGCACGATTGATGTAAGCTGCAATGGTATCCTGAAATTTTCCGGGTAATTGCACAGCATAATTCGCAGGTGACCACGCATAATTATTGTCCACAGTTTTGTTGAAATATACTTTCATCACTCCACTTGATAAGGACGAAGTCATATAAATTTTTAATGCAGATGATGCTGTATCATTTCCATTCACTGAATATGCCTGAACATAATAAACCTGTGAAGGTGAAGCACCGCTTAATGAAACAGAATGACTGGTGCTGCCTCCGGTTCCGTTCAAAATTCCTAATTCGAGATTTGGTGTGATTCCATATTTGATAAAAGTGGATCCGGGTAAATTTGTTTCCCAGTTAACATCAAATCCTGTTGATGAAATATTTTGTTGAGTTGGAGGATTTGTGATATAAAATGCAGATGATACAAACAAATCATTGGTATCACGCGGCAACAACTGATAAATGGACTGATACTGGCTGCAGATGGCTACAATACTTACAGCACCTGTAGGAATAGTTGTTCCAACCAGGTTGGTGTTGGCTGCTATTCTCACTTGCCCTGATTCGCCATTTGCAGTAATTGCATAATTGGCATTGCCTGCGAAAATGCCTCCGGCATTGGTGAATACGGCACCATTAATTTGTACAAGATGACTTTCCAGATTTTCATTTAGCTGAAGCGGAGTAGATACTATGGGTGAGGGCGGATTATTGCCACTGCTCAATAATTGCCATGTTGTAATATTTGACAATTCGAGCAGGCCGAAATAATCACTTAAAGTTCCTGTTGCCTGAATAACATCACCTTTTACTGTGCTGCTGATAGCGTTTCCAAAAACAGCCATGCTGCCTGTTCCATCATTGATGTACCGGATGTTGCCAAGTTCCTGACCATTCTGACATACTCCACTGATGGTAACCTGTGTGCCGGTTGCATAGGTTCTTGCAGTGGCAATATCAGTTACCTGAGCCTGTGTTATAAGAGTTAGCGAAACGAAGATAAAAAGAAGAAAAATTTTACGCATGTTGAAATTGTTTTAAGACAAGACGAGGCTTTGAAAATTTTTTCAAAGCCTCGTCTTGCATTTTTTATTTAATAATTATTGTACATCACTGAGATTTCTGATTTGAAGTTGTTTATCAGAATTGAATTGTGTCAGAATACCTGTTATGCTTACAGGTGTTGTAGGTGTGCTTGAACTTGCAAAGGTTGCTGCACTTCTGGTGTAAAGCACAATTGAATTTGGCGTAGTACCATCACTTATTGTAAGTTTACCTGATGATGCACCATAAGTAGTTGCTGTTCCGTTGTTGATGGTAACGTTAACTACTTTTATCAGCATAGATTCATATTTCTCAAAATTAGCAGTTGCATCTGCAAGAGTAATTTCTGTTGGAGTTATAGAAGGTAATCCACTGATAATAGTTCCTGCAGCAGCATTATTGATTTGCAACCATCCATTATATTCTGATAAACTCAATCCGCCAACATTCAGGTCAACCTGTGTACCCAGCGTATAGTTTGGAGTAGAGGTGAAACGAATACAAATTCCGGCAGTAGCATCCTGAAAAATAATATTACCTGTTGCCAGTGCATTGGTAGTATAGTCAGATGTAACGGTTGCTTTGATATGAATTCCTCCGGGAATGGTTGTTGTGCCTGCGGCAAACATATTACGCAAACTGTCAATGCTCAGGTAAGTGATTGTGCAAACCATTCCATCACAACGTTCCTGATTTGCTGTAAAATCATTTTCATCGCGAATAAATACCTGAGCTGTGGTGTTATATTTCTGATAAATGGCTGTAAGGTTTCCGCCTTTACATGGAATTACAGAAGAAGCAAAATTTGCATAACCACTTGTGCGAACAATCAGTGAATTGTTGTTGCAATCTTTCACTGTACGGTTTACTGTTAATTTATTTGCAGCATCAGCATAGGTCAGTCCTACATCGGCAGGGCTGAATCCAACTGAATCAAACTGCACCAGTGTGTTAAGGTCAGCATCGGTAAGTGTGTTCAGATTACGTTTTGCCGGAATAACAGACAATCCCCATTTGCCACCTACAACATAATTTCCGATAAGCGTTGCAGGAATAGCCGAAACAGAACCGTTATTCAACACACCAATTTTAGGAGTGCCGCTCACGGATTGAATATATAAACCTTTTGCTTTTACAAACACACGTCTTCCAATGAAGAAAGAAGTAAAGTATGATGGCTGGTCGAGCAAAATACTGATACCTGCCGTGCTGTCCTGCACAATCATTTCTTTATAATAGTTTCCTGATTTGTCATCAGCAACCACTATAGCAGAAAATACCATGTCATTAGTAATCATTTGCGGAGCTGAAGGATTTGTAAGTGCAACCACATTGGCTACTGTTGTATTGGTAACAATATCCGGATCTACATTGGTGGTAGGGGCATTGTCAAAATCATCTTTTTTAACACATGAAACTGTGCTTACCATTACTGCCAAAAGAGCAAAGGCTGTGAATGTTTTAATTGCTTTTATCATTGTATTTTGAATTTTCGAGTTATGTAATTTTTTTATTTATTAATTAAATCTGAGTATTATATTCAGCATATAAGTCTGCCGAAAGCATAGCTGTATTTAGGAGCAAACACATCTACACCTCTTGTAAGCAATGCAGCTTTGTCAATGCGTCCTTGCTCATAACCATAGTTGATAATGTCTTTATTATCCAACAGGTTGTTGATACTTACATTCAGCAACAGGAAGGAATTGCGCTTAAGTGCTTTTATTTTATTGTTCAGTTTCATTGACCATCCTCCATTCAAATCGAGTGTAAACTGATTGTCATAACGCTGTTGGCTAAGAATCTGTTCGCGCACCTGGCTGTTTTCATCCAAGCCGTCAATTACATCTGCAGTTCTGCGTGCCGGAGTCACATCCACATACATATTTGTGAAATAGTTGGCATTCAGATTTACATACCAGAATTTCTTAGAACGATAGTTAATACCAAAGCTGTATGCATTCTGAGGAGTGTTGTCAACATGCAGGTTTTTCATATAGATGACATTGCCGCTTGACTGAACGGTGTTTGTGTTATCCACAGTAATAGTTGCATTGGGGCGGCTGCTGTAATAGTATTGTCCGATGGCAGCCACTGCAATGGCAGAGAATCCCATACCCAGATTTGCATCCACTGAAATTTCAGTTCCTGTATGTACTTTTTCAATATCACTCATGGTATAATTCACATAACTGTTGGTTCCAAAACCCTGCAGATAATAAGAACGGGTTTCTGTTCCATCAGTAAAATTGGTGTAATATAGTTTGAGTTTTCCTTTCAGTTTAGGAGCTGTAAATAAATAGCCTCCTTCAACTGAACTGATTTTTTCGCTCGTAGGATTTGCTACTACCGTACTGCGTGAGCGAGGCGACAAATACATGTTGTTAAAGAATGGAGCCTGTGTCATGTATCCTGCATTGGCAAAAACATAATTACGTCCATTAATTTTATAGGTGATTCCGCCTTTAATTCCGATGTCAGGAAAAACATAAGTTTTTGATTTACCATAAGAGTCATCAGGGAACAAACCATTTCTGTAATTGCCCTGACGATATACTGAAGTGTAAGCAGCTTTAATTGCTCCGAATAAATCTATGCGGTTGTATTTGGCAACTGCCTGCGACCATGCTTCGGCATGTGTGATGTGTGCTTCGTAATCATATCCAAAACGATCGCCTTCTTTTACAATTCTGTTTGGATTGTTCAGGTCGCTCTGACTGAGTTGCTCATCCTGAAAATCCTGATCAGCAAATTTGTCAATGTCAACAAAAAAATCAGCACCTAACAAATCTTCAGCTTCTTTATAATAGCGTGATGTTTGTTTCTGATAGGATAATCCGCTGCTGATAGTTACATTGTCATCCACAATAGTATTCATGTTGGTGCTTACACTAAAACGGTTGGTTTGAATAACCCGGTTCTCCACCAGATACAAAGCCTGTTTTCCGGTAACGGTTTCACCGGCAACTCCATTTGCATTGGTAACGGTCTGTATATTTTCGCTGTTACCCAAAATCATGTTATC
This sequence comes from Bacteroidetes bacterium OLB10, assembly GCA_001567275.1. Classification (GTDB taxonomy): domain Bacteria; phylum Bacteroidota; class Bacteroidia; order AKYH767-A; family OLB10; genus OLB10. The sequence goes on along the minus strand of LNBX01000048.1, from coordinate 159,306 downwards.
CCAGTTAAGCTGCAATAATGAAGGATTTTCTTTTAAAGTATTATATACCTCTGCAGCAAGTGTAGAGTCTGTTTGCCATGAAGGCAGATTGCGGTAATAAGTTGGACGAGGGTCAGCAGCAAACCAGTTTAGAGCAGTGCTTTCTCTCTTGCCTGTAGTAAACGACATGGAAGTAAACCATGATGTGGAGTTACTTACCTTATACTCATGATTCAAAATAAATACCGGTTGATGATTTCTTCCGATGTTGGCATTACGCATTTTACCATTCTGATAACCCCAGTTGGAGTTGTAATAGTGATCACCTGTAATGTCATAAACTTCCTGCGTATTGGTGGATGAACGTGCACTTTCTGACTGACTTCCTAATATTGTGAAATCAATTTCATGTCTGTCTATAAGTTTTGAAACTCCCAGATAATAAGCAAATCCATCATAGTAAGTTCCTTTGATATAACCTTCTTTAGCCCATCTTTTAGAGATAGAAGCTGCAAAGGCCCAACCTTTTTTGTTGAATCCGCTTCCATAAGTCAGCATCAGTCTGTTGTTATAAGTGCGATTGGTCAAAGAATAAGTTGCCTGAATTTGTTTGCGCTGACGTGCTGCTCTTGAGTCAATGGCATAAGAACCGCCAACACCACCAAAAGCATAATTGGCAGGGTTCAGTCCTGATGTAGATTCTCTTGAACGCAATACATCATTCAAGCCTGACCAGCTTGAGTAAGCTGTGCGACCATTCGTCAAATCTTCTTCGGCAATACCGTTCATCAATGTAGGGAAGTGCTCACTGTCATATCCACGTGTTTTGAAACGTGCAATACTGAAGTTGAAATTAGCAGCCGACTGAAAAGCGTCACGCGCTGCTCCAAGCACACTTGATACACTTGCCTGTGCTGATGATGACTGAACTTCATCTTCATCCAATGTTACCACAGGAATATCTGCTTCATTGGTTTGTGTACCCGGAGTGTAGGTGAGCTTGATTTCTCCAAGATCCGTTTCGGCTTCGCTGACTTTAATTTCTTTTGAAAACCCGCTGTAAGCTACATCCTGAACTGTTAACATGTAGGTTCCGTAAGCTACATTTTCAATAGCAAACTTACCATCCTTGTCTGTTACCGCCTGATTGTTGGTTCCTCTTAAAAGCACCGTTTCATCAGTTAACGGAACACTTTTGTCATCAAGTAAAACACCTCTGATGATTCCTGTCTGCGACCAGCCTGCAAGGGGTAAACCGAGGCATAAGGCCAGCATTACTTTTCGAATAAAAAACATCATAATTTTAAATTAAGGTTGCAAAGCTAAATATTTAAGTTTCTCAAATGGTAGTATGTCAGCAACTATTCGTGGACAAAAACTCTTGTTGGTGAAATGGTTTTTTGTAGAAATTCATAAAGGGAATTGGACTAATCAACCACTTGAATGCTAACAACTTACTTTTTATCATGATTTCATAATGGTGAAAGGTGCGTTACTATTGGGTTTAGTTAAGCTTTTCAAAACGATAATTTTTTTAACAATTCAACTAAAGCCCCCGCCACAATGACCAATCAATCAACTCTTATAAAGGGCTAATGGCGCAGTTTAGTTTAAAATAGATTTGCGGCTCAATATTTATATTTTATGCGCACCATTATTTTATTACTCATCTCCAATATTTTTATGACGTTTGCCTGGTATGGCCATTTAAAATTTAAAGAAACTCCGCTGTGGAAAGTTATTATCATTTCATGGCTTATTGCTTTTGTGGAGTACTGTTTTATGGTTCCTGCCAACAGAATTGGAAGCAGCACTTTTTCGGTGGCTCAGCTTAAAGTCATTCAGGAAATTATTACCCTCGTTGTGTTCAGTGTTTTTTCAGTTTGGTATCTGGGCGAAAAATTTACATGGAATTATGCAGTAGGGTTTTTGTTCATTGTGCTTGCCGCTTGGTTTATCTTTAATCCTGATTACTCTAATAAGTAATTCATCCGTTTCCGGTGTTGAATTTTAGTTGATTAGTTTAAAAAGTTTCGAAGAAGATTCATTATCTAAAATACTATTTTTGCGGCTGTAAAAAAATACGTTTTCAAAATGGAAAAAATTAAAGTAGCCAATCCTGTGGTAGAACTTGACGGGGATGAAATGACCCGCGTAATCTGGAAATTTATAAAGGACAGATTGATATTGCCTTATCTTGATGTGGATATAAAATATTTCGATCTGGGAATTGAACATCGTGATGCTACCAATGATCAGGTAACTGTTGAAGCTGCTGAAGCAATAAAAAAATACAATGTAGGTATAAAGTGTGCTACTATTACTCCTGATGAAGCACGAGTAAAAGAATTTAATCTTAAACAAATGTGGAAATCTCCAAACGGAACAATCAGAAATATTCTGGATGGAACAGTTTTCAGAGAACCGATTGTTTGCAAAAATATTCCCCGTTTGGTTCCCAACTGGACAGCTCCGATATGTATCGGTCGTCATGCTTTTGGTGATCAGTATCGAGCTACTGATTTTGTAACTAAAGGAAAAGGTAAGCTGACCATAAAGTTTGAAGGGGAAGATGGCTCAGTCATTGAACACGAAGTTTTCAATTTCAAAGGAGATGGTGTTGCACTTGCAATGTATAACACTGATGAGTCTATTGGAGGTTTTGCTCGTTCATGCTTTAATGTTGCATTGCAGAAAGGCTGGCCACTTTATCTTTCAACAAAAAATACCATATTGAAAAAATATGACGGAAGATTTAAAGATGTTTTCCAGGCTATTTATGAAAAGGAATTTAAGGCACAGTTTGATGCAAAGAAAATTACTTACGAGCACCGGTTGATTGATGACATGGTTGCAAGTGCGTTGAAGTGGAATGGAAATTTTGTGTGGGCTTGTAAGAATTATGATGGTGATGTGCAAAGTGATACCGTTGCACAGGGATTTGGTTCGTTAGGATTGATGACATCAACCTTGCTTACACCTGATGGAAAAACCATGGAAGCTGAAGCAGCTCATGGCACTGTTACCCGTCACTTCAGAGAGCATCAGAAGGGTAAACCAACTTCTACAAATCCTATTGCTTCCATTTTTGCATGGACACGAGGTTTTGAATTCCGTGGCAAATTAGATAATAACCAACCACTCATTCATTTTGCAAAAGCGCTGGAAGATGTTTGTGTGGAAACTGTTGAGAGCGGAAAAATGACAAAAGACCTTGCCGTTTGCATTTATGGAAGTGAAACCAAACCTGAGCACTATTTGAATACAGAAGATTTTCTGAGTGTGCTCGATTCAAATCTTAAAGTGAAACTAAGCAAGTAACAATCATTATCAAAAAGAAAAAAGGAGCTTACGGGCTCCTTTTTTTTATGAAAAAAAGATTAAAAGTAAAATTTTTAAAGAGTGGATGATGTGAAACTTTTTCCGGTAACAGTTTCCACTTTTGATTTTGACGTTAAAATTAAATTGTTGTCATCATCCTGTTTACATTCAATACGGATACCGCGAAGGGTTTTTCCGGAAGGATCTTTCTCGTATGACGTAAGGCAATATTGCCCATGAGGCATTTGAGTGAAACTTACATCATTCATTTTCATTGAAGCAAATGTTCCTTTTGTTGCTGCAACTTTTTTTCAATTCGCTGATGCAATCTGTTTTGGAAGCTGAGAGGTGTGGCACACCATCGGCATCTACTTTCCCTATTATTTGTGATTGCGCAAATACACCGGTTGAAAGAACCGAAAACATCATTAAAACCAATGTTTGTATGAATCGCTTATGCATAGTTTTTTGAATTTTAAATATGGTTGTTACGAACATTCAATGAAAGGGTTACAAAAAATAAAAAAAATCATCGCATTTTAAAAATTCGGCTTAATTATGAAACCCTGAAAATGAAGTTGTCGTTGAATGTGCTTATAAATAACACCAAGTTATGGGAAAGATGTTATCAGCAATTCAAAAAATCAACTCTATTTTATGGAGACAATCAGTCCTGTTTTGGGCTGTTGTGTTCATGGGAATCATCGTCAATGATAAAGCATTGGCGGACGGATCTCCACAGTTCAGGCCTGACACTACCAAGGCTACCAACCTGATGATTATTAATCAGCAATCTACTTACGGAACTTTTGCAGGTTACTCTGCAACCGATAAGGAAAGGTTGTACATCAGAATTAATAACCCAGCGCAGGAAAAGATTTATTTCGGTATTGGTCAGCGATCATCCAGCAGCAACTGGTATGTTCGTATAAAGGACCCGAATGGAAATATCATTTTCGGACCACAATTGTTGCCAACTTCAACAGGGCAGGGCTATATAAACTATCACAAACAGGCAATTGCCGGCCCTAATGTAGTAAATCCACAAGGTTATAATGGATTCAGTTGTAATCCGACTGCCGGACTTGCAGGTGCTTATTATATTGAATTTAATAAAGGTAGTGGCACAAGTGTATCAACAAATACTGAGTTGAGTCTCGGTATATTTGATGTTACTGTTGTTAATACTTCAAGTAATACTGCCGTAACCGGCCGTTTGTTTTCTAAAAACTGGGGATTCAACACAGAATCTTATGCTAATCCATTTTATGGATATTTCTTTATATATGGTCAGGACAGTTCAGTGACTAAAGTGGATATGAATGGTATCAAACCATACAAGTTCCGAGTATCATGTAATCAGTTTGGTACAGCCAATACCGGAAATCCTACAAATGACAGGCGTTCTAAAATCGGGTTTGCAGTACCTGATGAATATAAATTATTCTTGTCAGATCCTGATCATGTGGCGTTTCCAAGTGGTTCCATGCAGTTTCTCGGGGGGCCTCCTACATTCGAACGTTGTGTGAAAGATTCAGTATGTATTAATGTAAATCTGGTTAAATCTTCGGATGTTACTGTATTGATAGACCGGAATAATAATGATAAGTATGATGCAGGCACTGCTGACAGAAGAATGGTATTTCAGAGTGTGCCGGCCGGAAGTAGTTGTTTGTATTGGGATGCCAAAGACGGATTCGGTAATTATATACCTGTTGGAAGCAGTGTTTCATTAATTATAAGCGTTGAAACAGGTTTGGTGAATCTACCTATGTATGACGTAGAAAATCACCAAACAGGATTTTCAATGTCAGTTATCAGACCTAGCAGTGCAAATTTTGTAGATTCACTATTTTATGATGATGTGCTTGTTGGTGGTTCAACCAATCTGATAGGATGTTCTTCTCCCTGTCACACCTGGACATCAAGCCCGGCCAATACCGATCAGAATACCATAGGTGAGAGCAATACTATTAACACCTGGTGGTTTGCCAACAGGTTAAGTGATAAAACAACACTTCAGATGCCGGATTATCTTGTAAACAATGCAGGAAGTGATTTGAATGTGTGTACAAAAGGAAGTAATCAGGACTCAATTCAATTGTCGGGTTCTATTGCTTACTCACAGTCACCATTTACCGGAGCGATAAAATGGACTTCCACGGGAACCGGACAATTTATTCCGAATGACTCCACAAAGAATGCAATTTATGTTCCTTCTACAGCAGATATAAATGCCGGCTCAGTTAAACTGGTGCTTGCCCCAAAATATTTATGTGCGCTTGCTAAGGACACAATGACACTGAATCTGAGAAAATCTCCTCAGGCATCGGCTACAGCTACCAATGTAAATTGTTACGGACAATCAACCGGAGCTGTAAATATTTCAGTATCCAACGGTGTTGCTCCTTATTCTTATAGTTGGAGCAATGGTGCTTCAACACAGAACATAACAAATGTTGCCGCGGGTAATTATACAGTTACTGTTACCAGTTCGCAAGGGTGTACAGCAACTGCAAGTGCTACAATAACTCAACCTACAGCATCACTTTCTGCAACTGCAACAGCAGCACCTGTGAATTGTTTTGGTCAGGCTACCGGTGCAGTGAATCTGACTGTAAACGGAGGTACAGGGCCTTACAGTTATACATGGAGCAATGGAGCAACTACTCAAAACCTGAGTAATGTTGCCGCAGGCACTTATTCGGTTACTGTTACTGATGCAAAAGGTTGTACCAGTACTCAGAATTCTATCAGCGTTACACAACCTGTAGCTGCATTAGCAGTTGCAAATTCTAAAGTAAATGTAAGTTGCTTTGGTGGTAATGATGGTTCTGTAAATTTAACTGTTACGGGAGGTACTTCTCCTTATACTTATGTATGGAGCAACGGAGCAACTACTGCAAATATCTCCGGATTATCAGCAGGTAGTTATTCAGTTACTGTTACCGATGCTAACGGATGTACTTCAGTACAGTCAGCAATTTCTATATCTCAACCTGCGGCAGCACTTTCGGTAGTGCCGTCAGCATCAGAAGTAAATTGCTTTGGAAACGCTACAGGTGCTATTAACCTTTCAGTAAATGGCGGTACGGGACCTTATACTTATGCATGGAGCAATGGATCAACTAATCAGAATCAGTCAGGTTTAGCAGCAGGAAATTATACTGTAACAGTTACTGATGCCAAAGGTTGTACTTCAACACAGGCAGCTATTGCAGTTACACAACCTTCTGCTGCCTTAACATCCGGTACGTCTGTAAGTAATGTAAATTGTTTCGGAAACTCAACCGGATCTGTTACACTTACTGTTAATGGCGGAACATCTCCATATACTTATGTTTGGAACAATGGAGCAACGACTCAAAATCTGAGCAACATTGCCGCAGGAACGTATTCAGTAACTATCACTGATGCCAAGGGTTGTACATCAACACAAAATGCAATATCAGTAACACAACCTTCAGCAGCTCTTACTTCATCAGCATCAGCTACTAATGTCAATTGTTTTGGAGATGCTACCGGTGCAGTTAATCTTACTGTCAATGGCGGTACAACTCCTTACAGCTATAACTGGAGTAACGGAGCTATAACACAGAATCTTTCAGCTATTGGAGCCGGCACATATACTGTTACTGTTACCGATGCCAACGGATGTACATCAACACAAAATGCAATATCGGTAACTCAACCTTCTGCAGCACTTAGCAGCTCACTTGATTCTAAAACAAATGTTTTATGTTTTGGCCAGTCAACAGGACAAATTAACCTGACGGTAGCAGGCGGAACTTCACCTTATACTTTCAACTGGAGCAACGGTGCTTCAACACAAAATCTGCAAAACCTGGCAGCAGGAACTTACAGCGTAACTGTAACTGATGCGAAAGGATGTACAAGCAGCATGAACTCCATAACCATTAGTCAGCCTTCAGCCACTTTAAGTGCTTCAGTTCAGTCAACACAAAACGTTTCATGTAACGGTGGTGGCAATGGCGCACTTACATTGACTGTTAGCGGAGGAACTTCACCTTATACCTATCTGTGGAATAACGGAGCAACTACAAAAGATATTTCAGGTCTTAATTCAGGAGTGTATAATGTTACTATTACCGATGCAAATGGATGTACATTAGAAGCTACAGGAGTAGTTTCGCAACCAGCCAATGCATTATCAGCTACAATATCATCTACACAGAATGTTTTTTGTTATGGCGGAAATAATGCATTCATCAACCTGAACGTTACAGGAGGTACTGCACCTTATTCATTCAACTGGAGCAATGGAGCAACCACTCAGAATCTGAGCAATCTTGCCGCAGGAGCTTATTCTGTAACCATCACCGATGCAAATTCATGTATTTATACCATCAGTAAAACAATTACACAACCATCAGGAGCACTGAGTGCTTCGGTTGCTTCATCTGCAGATGTTACATGCTACGGACTGAGCAACGGAACTGTTAATCTTAATGTTGTTGGTGGAACAGCTCCTTATAATTATGTATGGAGTAATGGTGCTACCACACAAAATATTTCAGGATTAGTTGCAGGAACTTACACAGTAACTGTTACTGATGACCTGAACTGTACAACAACTATCAGTCAGACTATCGCACAGCCTTCTGCAGTATTAAGCTCATCAGTTGCATCTTCACAAAATGTAAACTGTTTTGGCGGAAGTGATGCTTCATTAAATTTAACTGTAAGTGGTGGTACTACACCTTACAGTTATAACTGGAGCAACGGAGCTACCACACAAAATCTGACTAATTTATCTGCAGGAACTTATACTGTATCTGTTACAGATGCCAACGGATGTACATCTTCAACATCACATACCATCACACAACCATCTGCTGCATTAAATGCCGCAGTTTCTTCTTCGCAAAACGTAAATTGCTTTGGTGGAAATAATGCTTCCGTTACATTAACTGTTAATGGTGGTACTGCACCTTATAACTATAACTGGAGTAATGGTGCAACCACTCAGAATATTACCGGACTTACTTCCGGAACATACACTGTAACAGTAACAGATGCAAACGGATGTACTGCCAATGCAGTGCAGACAATTTCTCAACCTGCACAGGCACTCAATGCATCTATTTCTTCAGCACAAAATATTTCATGCTATGATGTTCCTAACGGAAGCATCAATCTTTCAGTAAGTGGCGGTACTACTGCATATAGTTATTTATGGAGTAATGGAGCTACTACGCAAAATATCTCAGGATTGCAGGCCGGTACTTATTCAGTAACGGTGACAGATGCCAACGGATGTACTGCATCTGCCAATGCAACATTAACCCAACCTGCAGCTACACTTAACACCACCATTTCAACAGCAAGCAATGTATCATGCTACGGATTGTCCAATGGTTCACTGAATCTGAATGTAACAGGAGGTACTTCACCATATAGTTATAACTGGAGTAATGGAGCTACCACGCAAAATATTTCAGGTCTAACTGCCGGTACATACACAGTATCTGTAACAGATGCCAATGGATGTACCAGTGAAAAATCGGCTACCATTACACAACCTGCTATGGCATTAGGCGCTTCTGTACAGTCATCACAGAATGTGAATTGTTATGGAGGAAATAATGCATCCATTCAGCTTACTGTAAATGGCGGCACTGCACCTTATAACTATAACTGGAGCAATGGAGCAACAACACAAAACGTATCAGGACTTACAGCAGGATCATATACTGTAACAGTAACAGATGCCAATGGTTGTACAACCATTGTATCTCAAACTATTTCGCAACCGGCTGCTGCACTTGCAGCATCGGTGTCTTCATCGCAGAATGTAAGTTGTCATGGAGAAAACAATGGCGCAATCAATCTGACTGTTAATGGTGGAACATCGCCTTACAGTTATAACTGGAGTAACGGTGCTTCATCACAAAATTTGTCCAATATATCTGCAGGCAGTTACTCAGTAACTGTTACAGATGCCAACGGTTGTACGATGGCATTAAACGGAATTATCATATCTCAGCCATCCGCTTCACTTGCTGCAGTTGCATCAGTTACGGATGTAGCATGTCATAGCAACCTCAGCGGAGCCATATCAACTACGGTTACCGGTGGTACAACTCCTTACACTTATTTGTGGAATACAGGAGCCACCACATCAGGCATTACCGCAGTTGCTGCAGGAACATATACAGTTACTGTAACTGATGCTAACGGATGTACCGCTGCACAAACAGGAATTACAGTGAATGAACCTTCTGCAGCATTGAATGCTTCTGTTGCTACCAACACTTCTGTACTCTGTTTTGGCGGTAATAATGGAGCTTTATCATTGAATGTTAACGGAGGTACGGCTCCTTACAGTTACAACTGGAGCAATGGTGCAACCACACAAAATCTAAACGGCATTGTTGCAGGTGTATATAGTGTTACGGTTACGGATGCTCACAACTGTACAACATCCATTTCAGGAATATTGGTTAATCAACCGGATGCTACATTGACAACCAGCATCGCTTCTACAGGTAATGTTGCCTGCAGTGGTGGAGGTAACGGTTCACTCACGCTGAATGTTGACGGAGGAACATTGCCGTATACCTTCAACTGGAGCAATGGAGCAACTACACAGAATATTTCAGGACTTTATGCAGGAACATACAATGTTTCTATTACAGATGCCAATGGATGTACAGCAACAGCAACAGGTGTTGTTTCTCAACCGGCAGGTGCTTTAACTTCATCAGTTTCATCATCTGTTGATATCTTATGTTATGGTGGCAACAATGGCTCAGTTCAACTTGCAGTAACAGGTGGCACAGCGCCTTACAGCTACAACTGGAGCAATGGAGCAACTACACAAAATCTGAGCGGTTTATCTGCAGGAAATTATGCGGTTACGGTAACAGATGCCAACGGTTGTATCAGTCAGTCGTCAGTCGTTATTTCGCAACCTTCGGGTGCATTGAATGCAACGATTGCAGCATCTCAGAATATTCTTTGCTTTGCACAGAGCACAGGCAGCATTGATGTAACTGTTACAGGTGGTACAGCTCCGTTTACTTATAACTGGAGTAACGGTGCCACAACACAGGATTTGACCAATGTTGGAGCAGGAACTTACAGTGTTGTTGTTACCGACACCAACAACTGTACATTTTCTTTAAATGGAATCATACTTACTCAGCCTGCTGAACAGTTAGCTGCAACTTCGCAGACTACAGCAGTAGATTGTTACAACAACAATACAGGTTCTGTTGCACTGAATGTAAGCGGAGGTACATCACCTTACTCTTATAACTGGAGCAACGGAGCTACAACACAAAATCTTACGAATATCCAAGCGGGAACCTATTCGGTAACTGTTACCGATGCCAACGGATGTACTTTTGCTGCTTCAGCAATTCAGGTTTCTCAACCTGCAGCAGCATTACAAACATCCTTTAGTTCTCAGAATATAAATTGTTTTGGTGATAATACCGGTTCTGTTTCAGTGAATGTAAGTGGTGGAACTTCACCTTATACTTATAACTGGAGCAACGGAGCTTCTACACAAAATCTCACATCAGTTGGTGCAGGCACATACACTCTTACAGTAACTGATGCTAACGGATGTACAACTTCAACAGGAAGTGTAACATTATCTCAACCTGCTGCAGCAATTACATTAAGTAACACCACTACTGAAGCAGGATGCTTTGGAAACAATACAGGAAGCATAGACTTAACTGTAAATGGCGGAACAGCTCCTTACAGTTTTAACTGGAGCAATGGTGCGGTTACTGAAGACCTGAATGGTATTGCCTCAGGAAATTATGTAGTTACAGTTACTGATGCAAACGGATGTATCAACACTTCTGCAAGCATCAATGTAGGTCAGCCTGCCGGAGCGTTGAATGCACAGGTAGCTTCATCACAAGATGTAAGTTGTTTTGGAAATACAACAGGTTCAATAACCTTAACTGTAAGTGCAGGTACTGCACCTTACACCTTCAACTGGAGCAATGGAGCTACAACACAAAATCTTTTAAATATTCCTGCAGGAACTTATTCAGTTACTGTTACGGATGCTAATAATTGCAGCACATTCTTATCTGCAATCACCATTCAGCAACCTGCAGGAGCATTGGCAGCTTCAGTATCAGGAATGCAAAATGTAAACTGTTACGGACAAAGTACCGGTGCCATCAACCTGAATGTTAGTGGTGGTACATCACCTTACAGTTATAACTGGAGCAATGGTGCAGTAACTCAAAACCTGTCAAACTTATCGGCAGGAAGTTATTCAGTAACTGTTACGGATGCCAACAACTGTTCAACAACTATCAATGCAATTGTAGTTGCAGAACCTCCGGCAGTATTGTTTGCAAGTGTGGCATCCACATCCAATGTATCATGTAATGCAGGAGCCAATGGAGCCATTGACTTAAATGTAAGTGGTGGTACATCACCTTATTCATTCAACTGGAGTAATGGTGCCACTACCGAAGATATTGCAGGACTTAGTTCAGGAAGTTACTCGGTAACTGTTACTGATGCCAATGGATGTACTTACAGTGTATCGGAAGTAATCACTCAGCCATCAGCAGGACTGTCAGCATCTGTTTCATCAACTCAAAATGTAAATTGTTTTGGTGGTAATAATGCAAGCGTACAATTGACTGTAAACGGAGGTACATCTCCATACAGCTATAACTGGAGCAATGGAGCCACTTCTCAGAATATTTCTTCTATAACAGCAGGAGTTTACACGGTTACAGTTACTGATGCTAACGGTTGTACCGATGTGCAGTCGGCAACTATTACGCAACCATCAGCATCACTTTCAACTTCTGTAAATAATATTACTAATGTAAGCTGTTATGGCAATAGCACAGCAGCCATTCTCATCAATGTTAATGGCGGAACAACACCATACACATATCTGTGGAGTAATGGTGCAACATCACAAAATCTGATGAACGTTGAAGCAGGAACTTATTCAGTAAGTATTACTGATGCCAACGGATGTACAGCATCCATCACAGGCCTTGCTGTAAGCCAGCCCGCTGATTCACTTGCTGCAACAGTATCATCATCTCAGAACGTAGCTTGTACCGGTGGTGGCAATGGCGCAATAGATATTACAGTAACGGGAGGAACCATGCCTTATCAGTTTAACTGGAGCAATGGTGCAACAAGCGAAGATATTTCCGGACTTGCAACAGGTTCTTATTCTGTAACCATTACCGATGCCAACGGATGTACTTATAATTTAGCAGAAACAGTAGGTCAGCCGGCATCAAGTCTTGCTACTTCAATTCAATCTACACAAAATGTTGACTGTTTCAGCAACTCAACAGGAAGTATTGACTTGACAGCATCAGGAGGTACAGCACCATATACTTTTGCATGGAGTAATGGCGCCACAACTGAAGATATTTCAAATCTGTCAGCGGGCACTTATACAGTAACCGTTACCGATGCCAATGGTTGCTATAATAATCAAACAGCAACTATCACCCAACCGGCAGCTACTCTTACGGCTTCCGTTTCTGCAATGCAAAATGTTTTATGTTACAGCAATCTCACAGGAAGCATTGACTTAACTGTAAATGGCGGTACATCTCCTTACACTTACAATTGGAGTAATGGAGCTGTTACCGAAGATATTTCAGGATTAGGAGCAGGAAGTTATACAGTTTCAGTAACTGACGTAAATGGTTGTTCAGCTACACAAACAATTACTATCTCTCAGCCATCAGCTGCACTGGCTACGTCAATAACATCATCAAGTCCGGCATTGTGTTATGGAGGTACAACAGGTACTGCAAACCTTGACATACAGGGAGGAACTACTCCTTATACAATACAGTGGAGCAACGGATCATCATCACAAAATCAATCTGCACTTTCAGCAGGTACATATAATGTTTTGGTTACCGATGCCAATGGATGTTCGTCATCACAGTCTGTTACTATTTCTCAACCTCAGGACAGTATTTCAGGAGGTGTTTCATCTGTTGATAGTGTAGGCTGTTTTGGAAATGCGACCGGTAATATTGATATTACCATTACCGGAGGTACTTCACCTTATACTTACAACTGGAGCAACGGAAGCACAAACGAAGATCAGCAAAATGTTGCAGCAGGAAATTATAATGTTCTTGTTACCGATGCCAATGGTTGTACTTACAGCGTAAGTGCCGTTGTTGGTCAGCCTGCTGCTGCGTTATCAAATAGTTTATCTGTTCAGCAAAATGTTAATTGTTTCAGTGGAAACAATGGTTCTGCAACATCAGTAGTTACTGGCGGTACTTCACCTTACACTTATTACTGGAGTAACGGAGCCACCGGCACAACAATTGATTCACTCACTGCAGGTATCTATCAGCTTACTGTTACTGATGCCAATGGTTGTACTGCCACTGACTCAGTAGAAATTGCTCAACCTTCAGCAGCATTGAATGCAAGTTATGTAATGACATCGGCAGTTTTCTGTTACGGTGGCAGCGATGGTGCTGTTGATGTAACAGTAACAGGTGGTACAATGCCATACACTTACCAGTGGAGTAACGGTATGAGCACAGAAGATCTCACAGGTGTGGCAGCAGGAAATTATACACTAACAGTTACAGATGCCAACGGATGTATGTTTAACCTGACGGCAACAGTAACGCAGCCATTAGCTCCATTATCACCTGCTGTTGCAATTACTCCTGTTGGATGTTTTGCAGATTCAACCGGTGCAATTAATCTCACTGTTACAGGTGGTACACAACCTTATTCATACTTCTGGAGTAATGGTGATACTACACAAAATCTTGTGAACATGTCTGGAGGTTCTTACTCTGTATTTGTTGTAGATGCCAATAACTGTGTGGCGCAGGCTTCTGCCTATATTCCTTCACCTGAAGGCGCGTTGGTATCTTATGCAACTCTGAGTCATGTCAACTGTCAGTCCATAACTTCAGGGTCTATTTTAATGAATACAACCGGAGGTACAGCTCCTTATACTTATGCATGGAGCAATGGTGATACTACACAGAATCTGATAAACATTGGAGCAGGTACCTATACTGTAGTGATTACAGATAGTGCAGGTTGTGTATTCAATGATACATTAACAATCAACGGACCTACTCAACAACTTGCAATAACAGGCCAACAGCAGGATGTCAACTGTTATAATATGGCAACAGGATATGCATCAATAAAAGCAACCGGTGGTATTCCACCTTACAGTTATCTATGGTCGAATGGTAGCACAACAGCAACTATTTCTAATCTGGCAGCCGGAATTTATACCGTGACAGTTACCGACAGTTATAATTGTGTGTTGGATACAACATTCCAGATTATTCAACCTGATTCCGGTTTGTCGAACAATCTGAATATTTCTCAGGTTACATGTTTCGGTCTGGCAAATGGAAGCATAACAGTAACTACTATGGGAGGTACACCTGCTTACTCTTATCTGTGGAGTAATGGAGCAACAACTGCATCATTGAGCAACCTTTCACCCGGGGTTTACAATCTTACAGTAACCGATCAGGGTGGATGTACCGACCAACATTCAATTACAATTACAGAGCCATCAGCTGCACTTACTGCAACATCTTCTGCTAATGATGCAAACTGTCTTACCGGTGTGGGTGCAAATGTGGATGTAATAGTGAATGGCGGTACACAACCATATCAGTATGTATGGAGCAACGGTTCGCAATATCAGGATCTGACAGGTGTTGGGGCAGGAACTTATTCACTCACTGTTACCGATGCCAATGGTTGTACTACACAAATTACTCAGATAGTAAATGATGTTTCAACATTCGACATGAGTGCTGAAGGACCAACAGAGTTCTGTATAGGAGGAACGGTTACATTGAATGCAATGTCAGTACCCGGTGCTTCTTATCAGTGGTATGTGAACGGACAGCCATTGACTGGCGCCACATCACCAACATTTACTACGCCTGCAGCAGGAACTTACACCGTGTCATTGACTAACAGTTGCGGAAACTTTATGTCAAACCCGATAGAAGTAAAAGTCAATTCAGTTGGAAACTTTACAGTAAGTCCGAATATAATGATCTGTCCTAACGATGGTGAACAGGCACAGTTGTTTGCAACCGGAGGTTTATGGTATCTGTGGAATCCGGGTGAAGGTCTGAATGACTCAACTATTGCAAATCCAATAGCTGTACCAAAGAGTTCTACCAAATATACTGTAACGGTTCGTTCTGCAGAAGGCTGCGAGGCTACATCTGAAGTGATGGTAACTGTAACCTGTGATACACTCTTTGTTCCAACAGGATTCTCTCCGGATGGTAATGCAGTGAATGATACTTATGTGATTGATGGATTGAGTAAATATCCGGGCAATATCCTGTACATCTATAACCGTTGGGGTAACCTGGTTTACAAGAAACGCGATTACGATAACAACTGGGATGGTACATCCAATGTTGCAGGAGTTTATCTCGGACAACAGCTGCCTAATGGTACATACTATTATATTCTCGATTTGAATGATGGCAAAAAACCATTACAGGGATTCCTCACGCTTAAACGATAACGAAGATGGATATGAGAAAAAGTGATTTTATTAAAAACGAAAATTCAAGAACAATGAATACACATGTCAAAAAACTGATTGCGTTAGTCTGTATTGTTTCGGGACTAAGCCTGAACAAAGCCAATGCTCAGTACGATCCACTTTTTACACAATATATGTTTAATGAAACATTTATCAATCCAGCGTATGCGGGTTCGCGTGATGTGATTTCAGCAACGGCATTATACCGTAATCAATGGGTGGGAATGGAAGGTGCTCCAAAAACACAGACGCTTTCAATACATGGTCCTGTAAAAAACAAAAAGATTGGTTTAGGTTTATCGTTTCTGAATGAGTCCATAGGTGTGGAAAGAAAGGTTGGAATATTTACCAATTATGCATACCGTATTCCAACCAGCGAAAACGGACGACTTGCATTTGGGTTGCAGGCAGGACTGATGCACTTGCGTGAAAACTATTTGGATGTAGTTACCCATGATCCAAATGATATTCAGTTTAGTCAGAATGTGACTAAGCTTGTTCCCAATGCCGGATTCGGTATTTATTATAACAGCAAACGTTTTTATGCAGGTTTTTCTATTCCGAGATTAGTAGAGAACTATATTGACTCGGTTAATGGCGGTGATATAAAAAACAGAATTTCTCATCGTAATTTTCACTACTTCCTGACCGGTGGTTATGTGTTTGATGTCAGCCCTGAAATTAAACTTAAGCCAATGACAATGATTCGTGCATCAGATGGAGCAACCATTCAGGCAGACATTTCATTGGCCGCATATTTCAATGAAGTATTCTGGATAGGTTTAACATATCGTACTGCTGCTGCTGCATCAGTGTATGCACAGATTAATATTACCAAGCAATTACGTCTGGGTTATTCTTATGACTATACTACCAACCGATTGAATAAATACAATTCAGGAACCCATGAAATTACATTGGGATATGACTTTCCACTCCAGAAAACAGGTGTGTTAACTCCAAGGTTCTTCTAACTTAAAATTTCTGATTATGACAATTCGTATTATGAAACCAATATTATTAATTATAGCTCTGATAGCTTCGTCAGTTGCTTTTGCACAGCAGGACGATTTAGTTCTGGCCAATCAGTTGTATTCCAAATATAGTTTTGGCAAAGCAATTCCATTATATGAAAAAGTGCTTTCAAAAAAGTACAATCATGAAACAGCGGCCAGACTTGCTGATTGTTATCGAAGAAACAATCAGTATAAGGAAGCTGAAAAATGGTATGAGCGTGTAACAACTGATTCCATTGCCACAAGTCAGGAACACTTGCTTTATTCAGGTGTGTTGACAAGCCTTGGCAAGAAAGATAAAGCAGCTGCTCAGATGAAAAAATATCTCGATAAAAAACCGGATGATGTAGAAGTGAAAGCACAGTTGGATGCACTTAATAGCAATAATATCTCCTCCGGCAAAGATTTATGGATTGTGAAAAGGCTTACTATAAATTCTCTCAACGGTGATATGTGTGCAACTCCATATAAGGACGGAATTGTTTTTGCATCTTCACGTGAAGGTGGAAAATCAAAGCATCAGGACTGGACATCAAAACCTTATTTGTCATTATGGTTCAGTCAGGGTAAGGAAGATAAACTAAGCACACCGGTGCAGTTGGAGTTAGGAGATAAGTCTAAGTTTAACGATGGCCCGGTGGCATTTTCTGCTGATGGCAGTGAAATGTACATTACACGCAACTACGAAGAGAATGGAAAAATAGTCAGAGATAAGGATAGAATTGTTCGTTTAAAAATTGAAATTGCAAAATTTGTAGATGGTAAGTTTTCTGACTTCAAAGATTTTAAATATAATAACAAAACTTATTCATGTGCTCATCCTTGCCTTTCAACTGACGGCAATAAACTTTATTTTTCAAGTGATATGCCCGGTGGAAAAGGAGGAATGGATTTATGGGTGAGTAATAAAGTTAATGGAGAATGGGATAAACCTGTAAATCTTGGATCCGCAATCAACACTTCAGGCAATGAATTATTCCCTTATATAGATCATGAAGGAAATTTATATTTTGCCTCTAACGGTCGTGTAGGTTTGGGTGGTTTGGATATTTACAAGTCACATGTTGAGAATGGAGTATTTTCTGATCCTGAAAATATCGGAGCACCTCTTAATACCACCTACGATGATTTTTCTTATGTATATGACAAGAAAAACCGTTGTGGTTATCTGACATCCAATCGCGATTCAAAAAATGAGAATGACGATTTGTATATGTTCCGCAAGAATTGCGTACCATTAGATGGATTGGTTTACGACAAAGAAACTAATCTTCCGATTGCCAATGCAACCGTAAAAATTTCAGAAGCAGGAAATTCATTTGCTGATGTTACTACTGATGATAAAGGAAAGTTCACAGCCTGTTTATCTATAGGACAAAATTATAGTTTCATGGCATCAAAAGAAGGGTATCAGAATGGCAGCGGAGAGATAAAAGATGTAAGTGACGAACCTCAATCCATCAAAATTCCATTGTCACAGGTGCCTGTATTTGCACTCGAAGGACATGTTTATTTAGAAGAAGATAAATCAGCGTTACCTAATCATCCTGTAAAATTGATTAACCTTCGTACAAATGAGGAGAAAGAAACGCTCACTGACGGTGCAGGTAATTATCATTTCGATCTTGAACCGGAAACAAATTATAAAGTAATGTCATTCAAAGAAAATTGTGCAGATAATTTTGCCGATCGCTCCACTGTAGGATTGAAAAAATCAACAGTATTAAAAGCTGATTTCGGATTTTTCTGTCAGGGTGACGTTATCCGAATTGACAACATCTATTATGATTTGGCTAAGTGGAATATTCGTCCGGATGCAGCAAAAGAACTGGACAAGTTGGTTGAAATAATGAAAAAATATCCGAAGATGGAAATTGAATTAGGTTCTCACACCGATTGTCGTGCAAGCTACAAATACAACATGGATCTTTCGCAAAAACGTGCAAAATCAGCTGTTGAGTACCTCGTTAAAAAAGGTATTGAAGCTTCCAGGATGATTTACAAAGGTTATGGCGAATCACAATTGATTAATCATTGCGAATGCGAAGGAACCCGTGTTGTGCCTTGTACAGAAGCGGAACATCAGCAAAACCGTAGAACAGAGTTCAAGGTGCTCAAAGTCAAATAGAATTAATTATACAGAGAGAATTGATTCCGCACCAATATTGGTGCGGAATTTTTTTTATCCCAGCAGTAACATCCAGGCCTCTTTAATTTTTCCGGCATGAATCAGTTCGCGTGCTGCCAGATGTCTTGCAAGCATTGCATGTTGCTTGTCAGATGTAAGCGCTGCATTAAATTTTGAAAGCTCAGCAGAGTTGTTGTATGTTTTAACTGCATCTGCTTCGGGAATTTGTTCTTCATTGGCTAACATTGCAAGGTCGTTGCCTGTAAGCACTTCACTCGTTCTGATAAAATCAGGTAAAGCATCAAATCCAACCCCTAATTTGCGGTTAGGCTTAGGCACTGTAAATACAGCATTGCCTGACGCACGACAGTAGTAGTCAAATCCCATTCTCGCCACCAAATCTATTTTATGTGGATCTATTTTTTGTTCTTCATTCAATACAGAGTCGTCTATATGCATCAACAGAATTTCGCAGATAATCAGATTGGCTGCACCTCCCTGATCTCCGGTTTCAATTACATGGCGCACTTTACATTCAAAATTTACAGGAGATTCTTTAATCAAAAAAGGTTTCACACGCTCAGCTTTCAATGGT
This sequence comes from Bacteroidetes bacterium OLB10, assembly GCA_001567275.1. Taxonomy (GTDB): domain Bacteria; phylum Bacteroidota; class Bacteroidia; order AKYH767-A; family OLB10; genus OLB10. The sequence goes on along the minus strand of LNBX01000048.1, from coordinate 139,708 downwards.
GTAAAACCGGCTTTTATAAATTCATTCACTCCTTCTGCATATTCGCAGCTTGAAAGCGATGCCTGCTGAACAATGTTATAACTTACAGCACCTATTACCACTTCCTTCGTTTTTATCACATTTTCCAAAGTGTGTTTAGTGGTATTATCGCGTACCCTTCGTGCGGGACTGAAAATAAGAATCGGAGGTTTACTGCCGAAAGCATTGTAAAAACTGAAAGGACTTAAATTCGGATTTCCGTTTTCATCTATTGTACTTGCAAAAGCAATTGGTCGTGGTGCAACAGCACTAAGCATGTAGCTGTGAAAATCACTGGTCTTTATCTGTGAAGGATCAATAATCATTTATTGAGTGTAATTTTAAAAAATTGTTGAATGTTGTTAGTCGAAGTTAAGGTCAAATTGTTGGCGGAGTTTTTCAAGAGAAGGGTTTTTCTCAGCCATTTTTTGAAATTTCTCTCTGGCAGTGTATGGTTTGTTTTGTGTTAGCGGAACATCTGTTACCTGGGTATGTAATGTCAGATAACTGTTTTGTAACTCTGTTTTCAGATAAGAAAGAAAATCAGTACGTATTTCTTTCAAATCATCTTCCAAAACCTGATTGTCGAGTAAAAAATGTATTTCAGTTTCATTCTTAAGTTCAGGGTCACGTCTTAAAAGTGCTTTTGACAAATTGGTGTTTCCCTTGTCATCCAATTGCTGAGCAAATTTTTTCCAGCATGAAATAATTTCATCAGTTTTTACCGGTTTACTGTTTTTTTCGTCCGTTTCTTCCTGTTCTTCGTTAGTTGGTTTAGTAGGTTTAGGTTGTGACAAACTCGACAGACTTGGTGTAAAAGTTGAACGTGTTTGCGCAGTTCCCATATCCGTTTTCTTTGGTGCTGACGCTGGTGAAGCAGCAGTATTTTCTGCGGGCTTAGCTTGTGAAATACTGCTCTGACTTAATTTGGCAGAAGGAGATGCTGAAGAAATATCTCCTGAAGTTTTTTCAATAATTACGGGTTTTGCAGAAACCGCATTTTCGTTGACGATGAGATTGCCGCTGATGCTGCACATTTTCATCAATGCTATTTCTACATGCAAATGTTGGTTGCGTGCACTTTTATAACTCAGGTCGCAGGCATTGCAAAGGTCAATGAGTTTTAATAGTGTGCTGAGTTCAATATTCTTACTCTGCTGTTTGTACTTTTCTCTCACTCCCGGAGTCACATCAAGCAATTGTGTTGTTGCTTCGTCCTTAGACACAAGCAAATCTCTGAAGTGACTTGCCAGACCTGTAATAAAATGATGTGCATCAAATCCGTACTTCATCAGTTCATTAAAAGTGAGCAAAACAGATGAAATATTTCCGGGAATTATCTGATCGGTAATTCGAAAATAATATTCGTAATCGAGCACATTAAGATTGGTGATAACATCTTTGTAGGTAACCTTATTACCCGAAAAAGTTACCATCTGATCAAAAATTGAAAGAGCATCACGCAATGCACCCTCGGCTTTTTGAGCAATAATATGCAATGCATCAGGCTCGGCTTCTATTCCTTCTTTTTCTGCTATTGATAAAAGGTGTTTAGAAATATCATCCACCTGAATACGGTTGAAATCAAAAATCTGACAGCGAGAAAGAATGGTTGGAATAATTTTATGTTTTTCTGTTGTTGCCAGAATAAAGATTGCATAGGGTGGAGGTTCTTCCAGTGTTTTCAGAAAAGCATTAAAAGCTCCCTGCGACAACATGTGTACCTCATCAATGATGTAGATTTTATATTTTCCGTTGGGAGGAGCAAACCGTACCTGTTCAACAAGTGAGCGAATATCATCAACTGAGTTGTTGCTGGCCGCATCCAGTTCAAAAATGTTCAGCGATTGATTGTTGTTGAATGACAGACATGATTCACATTGGTCACAAGCTTCAATTTCAGGACTGAGATTGGTGCAGTTAATTGTTTTTGCCAAAATACGAGCACAGGTTGTTTTTCCGACTCCACGGGGTCCGCAAAACAAAAATGCCTGTGCAAGATGATGACTGCGAATAGCATTTCTTAAGGTGGTGGTTATATGTTGCTGACCTACAACAGTGTCAAATGTTGATGGCCGATACTTACGTGCAGATACTACAAAATTGTTCATGTCCGGTCTTAAATTCAATGCAAATTTAGAGGAATATTGTGAATATATCCTATCAACAATGTGATTTTAATAAACATTCGCCAAATCGTTGTTTTCAAACATAAAAATTGTTTTATTTAGCAAATTCCAGAGTATAAAAAAGAATTTTATTTGAATGGCTGTTAAATCTCTGCAATTATTTGAAAGTTACCTCCCCAATGCTCAGAACTGGGCGTTCAGAATCTTAAATAATTTACCTGATACTGATCTTAATATTGCTGCATTCCGTTATTACAATGAGCTGTTTGTTACAGCCAAAATGAAGTTGTTGCCTTTACCTGATTATGTTGGTTTACATTTGCTGGAAGGACGTGATAGTGCAAAAAATTTTATAGATAAAATTTTCAAAAGAATTTCAAACCGTCATAAAAATGAATTATTTTTCAAATACATTGCCGAATGGAGCAGGCAGAATAAAATAGATTTGATGCACGTGCATTTTGCAAATATGGGTTGGCAATATCTGAAACTGAAACAACTTACAGGGTTGCCTTATCTGGTGTCATTCTACGGCTTCGATTATGAGAGCCTCCCTTTTCAGTTTCCACTCTGGAAAAAAAGATATACAGAGTTGTATGATGTGGCTGATGGATTTATTTGTGAGGGACCACACGGGGCCGAATTGCTGCATAGGCAAGGTTGCAAGGCAGATAAAATACATGTAGTACATCTGGGAGTTGAAACAGAAAAAATTCCGGCTGTTTCAAGAACGAAAAATCAGGGCGAACTGAAACTGCTACAACTGGCGAATTACAGTCAGAAAAAAGGACATATTTATGCTTTGAAAGCATTTATAAAAGCATTGCAGAATTGCCCCAATATGAGCTTGACTTTTGTTGGCAATGAACTCGAGAATGTAAAAAGCAAACTGGAAGAAGAAATTAAACGGCATCACGCAGAAGATAAAGTACATTTCATACCATTTGTTGAATTTTCGAAACTCTATCAGTTTTTTGGAGAGTATCATGTGTTTATTCATCCAAGTTGCTATGCCGACAACCGCGATTGCGAAGGAGGAGCTCCTATCGTACTGCTTGATGCCCAGTGCACCGGAATGCCGGTAATTTCTACAACGCATTGCGACATTCCTGAAGAAGTAATTCATAACAAAACAGGACTTCTAACTCCTGAAAAAGATGTTGATGCACTTGCTGCTTCAATTGCAACTTTTTATCAGATGGATAATTCAACCTATCAGCAATTTGCCGGTGCTGCACGGCAGCATGTTTTAACTGCTTATGATATAAAACCTTGCTCTGAACAGTTGCAAAAAGTATATAATCATTATACATAAGCAAAACTATCAGAAAGCAATGACCCCCTTTATTGAAAAATATTATACCCCGCAGGTAATAGCAGAAATTACAAAAGCATTCGGAGTTTCTTTCTCTGATCTTAAACTTCTGCGAGGCAATGTAAATCTCATCTATGCTTTTCGCAAGAACGGAAAAAATTATATTTTGCGGATAACACATAGCTCCGTTCAAAAAGTTGAAGAGTTGCTGTCAGAAGTGGATTGGTTGCATTATGTGCAGCAGCAGGGTGCTAATGTCTCCGCACCTATTGAATCATTAAACGGAAATCTGATTGAAATTTTTAAGTCAGAAGATACATATTTTACAGCAACAGCATACACTGAAGCAAAAGGAAAAAAAATAGACAGGTTTAACTGGAATGAAACTGTGTTTAAAGAAATTGGCAGAGTAACCGGGCAACTTCATAGAATTACCAAGGATTACAAACCGGGCAGTCATGTTATTCCACGTTCAGATTTTGTGGAGCCTGAAGTGGCAAGGGTAATGTCGCACAAAGAAATCCACGATGAACAGTTGATAGCACGAATGCACAAACTTGTTGATATGCTGAGCTGTCTTCCAAAGACTAAAGATCATTATGGCCTTATTCATAACGATATTAATCGTGGGAATATGTTTATTCACAACGGACAAATTTGTCTTTTTGATACTGCTGATTGTGCTTATTCATGGTTTGTTGCTGATATAGCACTGACATTGCTTTATGTGGTGCAGTATTTTCAGAATGACCCCAACGGAAAACTTACAGCACATATCCGATATTTTATGGATTATTACTGGGAAGGTTATCAGAGCGAAAATAGAATTGCTGAAGAGGATTTAAAAGGCATACCTCTTATAATGACTTTAAGATCTGTTTTTATTTATGATCATTTATGCACCATCTGGAAGAATAAAAAGCTGAACCATGCTCAGCAAAACTTTTTTAACATCCTGTACTCATTCAGTCACGAAACTTTCGATTTTATCGGAATGGAACTTATAAGGCCATAAATCAGATGAAACTACAGTCTGGAAGAAGGGAATAACGAAATGGTTTATCATAGTTGAATTTACATGAATTTAATACCTTATTTTTGTAACAACCTTACTGATATTTCAGTAAAAACATAATAGCATACACAGCATTTAACGTCAGTGAAATCAATTATCCCTTTTAAATTTTCAGCATGTCAAATATTCATATCTGCAATAGCATGGATATGGCTGACTGTGTTACCTGCTTCTGCTCAACGCTATAATTTTTCAGGCTATACCATTGCCAACGGTTTACCCAGTAATCATGTGAATGACGTACACCAGGACAAATACGGCCGACTGTGGGTGGCAACCATGAATGGTGCCTGCTGGTTTGACGGGCAACACTTCTATCGTTTCGAGCAGGATAATCCTGCTGCATCTAATCCGGTAAAAGCTATTTATGAAGATAAGACCGGAAACCTCTGGATGGCGACACGCAGCGGTGTAGGTGTTTTCAATGGATTGAAGAAGAAATTCTTTACAATAGATGATGGATTGTTAAGTAATAACGTCACTGCAATCGCTCAGGATGCTCAGGGAAATTACTGGATTGGCACTACCGAAGGGTTGAGTAAATATGATGGAAAGAAATTTTCAAGCTTTACTATCTTAAAAGGTTTGGTGAGTAATGAAGTAACCTGCCTGTTTGCAGATTCTAAAGGAAGATTGTGGATAGGAACTACCAATGGATTAAGTTGCCACAGCAGCACCGGTTTTACAAATTACACCATCAACGAAGGACTGCCGGGTAGCATAGTGTATTGCATTCGCGAAATGGAAGGCGGAAATATATGGATTGGTACCAATGAGGGAATTGGAGTTTTTAACGGTAAGGGCATTGCCGAAATGAACATCAGTTATGGAGTGAATGTTAAAAAAGTTACTTCAATCATGATGGATTACAAAAAGAATTTGTGGTTTTCGACCTACGGCAATGGCATTTGTCAGATAGACCATGGTGCTTTTTTCACTCTTACTACTGACGAAGGGTTGCTGGACAATAACGTTCAGTGTATGGAGGAAGACAATGAAGGAAATATCTGGATGGGTACGTCCAAAGGTTTGTGCCGATACTCAGGAGGACGATTTGTGACCTATTCATCAGAAGATGGATTAAATGATAACCGCCTGCTGACAACTTATTGCGATAAATCAAATCGGATATGGATGGGAATGGTAAACGGAGGCGTTAATTACATCGAGAATAATGTTGTTAAAAATGTACCGGTTGCATCAGCACTCAATAAAGCAACAATATGGAGTATAACTCAGGATAATGCAGGTAATATCTGGATGGGAACTTCCGGAGGGCCTGTGGTAATTACTGCCGATTTGCAGAAAATGTATTATCCTTTTGAAATTTTAAATAACAAAATCATCTATACTATACTGGCTCATTCCGATGGAAGTATCTGGATGGGGACTGACAGAGGGATTTATAAATACAGTACAAATTCGTTTAAAATCATCAATAAACTCAACGGTCTTGCAAACGATAATATTCGGTGTCTCTTTCAGGATCGTCAGGGTTTGGTATGGATAGGAACTATGCAAGGCCTGTATTTTATGAATGGAGATGATGCAGTGTCTTTGAATGATTTGCTGGCGATTAACAAAACTCCTGTTACTGCTATCGCTCAGGATTTGAACGATAATATTTTGTTTTCTAATTATGATTTTGGTATCTCAGTTTTTTCAAAAACAAATAAGAAGATGGCATTCCGACACCTGGATACTAAAAACGGTTTGATAAATAATCGGATTTTATGCATGGCTTCAGATCAGAATTACCTGTGGCTCGGCACCCCCGATGGAGTTGATCGTATTGACTGGAATACCTATCTCAAACGAGAATTTGTAAACATCATTCACTTCGATAAGAGCAACGGATATTTTGGTGTTGAAACCAGTTCTGCTTCTTATGATAAAAACGGATACTTGTGGTTTGCTTCTGTCAATGGAGCAATTCGTTACAATCCCGGTTATGGCTACAGTAAAAGTGTTACACCTGTCATGTTGCTGCAATCTATAACAGCTTATCTGCGAAAAGTAAACTGGGCTGAACAAGGTTATGCTATTGACAGTACTTCAGGCTTACCGGTGAATCCATTATTGCCTTATGGTTACAACAACCTGAATTTTCACTTCACAGGAATATATTTTGCTGCACCCGGAGAAATAAAATACAGATGGAAACTTAAAGGGTTTGATGATTACTGGGTTCCTTCAACTCCTTTTAATGTTGCCAACTATTCAAACATTCCGCCCGGAAGTTATACATTTATGGTTCAGGCTTCAGTAAACGACAGAGACTGGAGTCCTTCGCTTGAATATAATTTCAGTATCAAAGCACCTGTCTGGCGAACGAACTTTTTTTATTTTCTGTATCTGCTCACTGCAGTTGGTTTAGTTTGGGGAATTATGAAATTGAGAACAAGAAGTCTCAGGCAGGCACAATTAAATCTTCGTCAGAAAATCAATGAGCGCACTGCACAGCTAAGAGAAAAAAATGAGGAACTCGCTAAACTCTCTATTGTAGCCAGCGAAACCGGAAATGCTGTTTTGATTTTTGATAAGAATTTCAATCTGGAATATGCTAACGAAAGTTTTATGCGAATGACAGGTTATACCAAGGAAGAAATTATAAGTTTAAGGGGTGTCAAATTACAGCAGATATCATACAATGAAAATATCAACGAAATCATTAAGGATGCTCTCGAAGAGAAAAAATCCATTGTTTATGAATCGAAAACTGTTCGTAAGGACGGAAAAGAACTCTGGACTTCAAGCACCATTACTCCGGTGTATGCAGGAACCGGAGAAATGACAAATGTGGTAGTGATAGATACCGACATTACACTCAGAAAAAAAATGGAACAACAAATCCGTGAGTCACTCGAGGAAAAAAATATTCTGCTCAAAGAAATTCATCACCGCGTGAAAAACAATCTGCAGATAATTGTCAGCTTGTTCAATCTGCAAAGTGCCTATATTCATGATAAGGAATCTAATAAAGTCATCAGAGAAGGGCAGGATCGTATTCGCTCCATGGCTCTCATTCACGACAGGTTTTATCAGAGCGAAGGCACGTCAAGGATTGATTTCGATGACTACATTAAACGGCTTTGCGACACTATTTTCCAGTCACAGGGTGCTGATAAAAGTAAAATCGGTTTGCTAATTGATGCAGATAAAATATCTTTGGACATTGATACGGCTGTTCCTTGCGGCTTAATAATTAACGAACTGGTAAGTAACGCCATCAAACATGCATTTACAAATAGAAATGGTGAAATTAAAATTACATTCAAGATGAACGAAACAGGCAAACATGTATTAACCATTGCCGATAATGGTGCAGGCTTACCTGCAAATTTTAATATTGCCTTGGCTGATACATTAGGATTTCAGTTGGTGAATGTGCTCACTGAACAGATTGATGGAAATATCACAGTAAATCAAACCAATGGTTTTGAAATAAAAATAGAATTTTAACCCTTACAAATCAATATCAACATGGATAAAGTAAGAATTTTAGTAGTAGAAGATGAAAGTATCGTTGCCAAAGACATTCAGCAAACTCTGATAAGATTAGGTTACGATGTGCCGGCAACTGCTTCTTCAGCACCTAATGCATTTGCCAAACTTGAAGAGTACGATCCGGATCTTGTTTTTCTGGATATTAAACTGAAAGGTGAACAGGATGGAATTCACGTAGCAGAACATATACGTCAGAAATATGATATTCCTGTTATTTTTCTCACATCATTTGTAGATAAAAATACACTCGACAGAGCTAAAGTGACTGAACCTTATGGTTACCTCGTAAAACCTTTTAATGAATCAGATCTGCAAACTACAGTTGAAATGGCTTTGTATAAATTTAAAAAAGATTTGCAAAGCCGCGAGAACGAAAAACGATTTGCCAATGCACTTACCAATGTAGAAGATGCAATTCTTGTTACCGATATGGAGTGTCGCGTTTCTTTTCTGAATCCCAAAGCTGAAAGTATCACAGGATTTGGTAATGCAAGTGCTCAGGGAATGAATCTCTTTAAACTGATAAAGTTAGAAAGTGATGAATATGAAATTGTAAATACCGACTCTCTTGCCAAACACATGAAGCAAGGTGATGTGCTGGATATTCCTGAATGTACTATATCTGTGTTACGTGATTATTCCAATATTAAAGCAAGTTTTGTTTGTTCACCTATACGTGACGAAAAAGATCATCTGCTGGGATATGCAATTGTAATAACCAAAGCTGATACTCCTGCCAAGAAAACAAATACCGAAGTTCAGCCGACTGTAACTCCTGAATCAAAACCGGCTGAAACAGCATCAAACCCTCTCGAAAATCAGGTTATACAGAATTCGTTTTTCGTGAAAAGAGGATCTATGCTGGTGAAAGTTTTTCTCGAAAATATTTATTGGTTGCAGGCAATGGATAATTATGTGATTATTCAAACAAAGGAAGATCAGTTTGTCATTCATGCCACCATGAAGGATATTGAAACCAAGCTGCCTTCAGATAAATTTTTACGCATACACCGTTCTTACATCATTGCCCTTGATAAAATAAGTGCAATGGATGAAGGTGCTGTGGTGATTAAAGAAAAAACTATTCCTGTTGGCAAAAGCTATAAGGAGGTGTTTATGAACAGAATCAATTTCCTTTAAATAAATTCAACTCAAAAGAAAAGGCAACATTTTATGTTGCCTTTTCTTTTTTAGATAATCTCTTTTTATTTGATCACATTCAATGAGCCGTGCAAAGTTTTTTTCTCACCATTATGTTGCTCTATTTCGATAACATAATAATAAACTCCGGCAATCACATTTGAGCCATCCCAGCCTCTTACCCAATCGGTATAGGAAGTTACTTTGTTGCCCCAACGATTGAAAATTGTCACTGTAGCACTTTTAATGGAAGTGCTGTTAAATGTAAACACATCATTTTTCCCATCATTGTTAGGAGTAATGGCATTTGGAATAAAAAGCTGACTGTCGTCAACCAAAATATTTGCTGATACACTGTCCTGACAACCGTTGTCATCTGCTATGGTTAACCATACCGTGAAATTTCCACCGAAATTAAATGTATGCTGAGGGTTGAGAACATCGGAGGTAGATCCATCTCCAAAATTCCAGGTGCCCGATGTAAATGCTGTACTTGTATTGTTAAAGTTAACTGTCAGAGGAGCGAGCCCTGAAGTAACATCAGGTACAAAATTGGCGAAGATGTTACTTTGATTAATAGTAATGTCAGCAGTATCGCTGCCACATGCATTGCTTGCATAAACAAAATATTGCCCGGCCTGCGTGATGGTGTTCTGACTGCCGGTAGTTCCGTTGCTCCATGTATAGTTATCGCCACCCGTTGCAGACAAAGTAAGAGATGTACCCGGACAAAGAATGGTTGAAGGTGATGAAATCTGTGCAACAGGTAAGGTGCCGGCAGTGATGGTCTGCGTTGCAGTGGCAGTACCGCAGCTGCCGGTGCCGGTTACGGTGTAAGTACCGGGCGCATTAACCGTTATAGTGGAAGTAGTTTGTCCGTTTGACCATAGATAAGTTGATGCACCTGATGCCGTAAGTGTTGCAGTTTGCCCTGAACAAAGAGATGTTGCTGATGCAGTAATGTTTACTGTCGGCACATTTGTAACGGTAACAGTAACACTTGCAGAATCCGAACCACAATTATTCGAAGAAACTACTGTATATACTCCCGCTGCACTTACGGTAATAGCTGCTGTTGTTTCACCCGTTGACCACAAATAATTTGTGCTGCCTGATGCTGTTAAAGTAGTTGACTGACCATTGCAGATGGTTACAGTTGGGCCGGGTGTAACAGAAACAGAAGGTGCACTGCCGGATGTTACAGTTACACTCGCTGTAGGAGAACCACATGAACCTGAAACAGTCACCGTGTAAGTGCCTGCCTGATTCACCTGAATGGATTGTGTGGTTGCACCGTTCGACCACTGATAACCTGAGCCCGAAGATGCTGTAAGTACAATGGTATCGCCTGCACATAATGTGGAAGGTCCCGAAATACTTGCAGCCTGACCATTTTGTATGTTCAGATAAAGAGGGTAGGAGATGGTATCATTACATTGTCCCAACATAGAAAAATATATAGTGTCAACTCCTGTATAATTGGATGACGACTGATAAACCGTATTCAAACTGTTGGGTGAAGTGATGCTTCCATTTCCACCTTGCCAAAAGTATCCTGAATAATTTCCGTTTAAATTACTTGCCGTCAAAGTGACAGCATCACCTGAACATAACGTATCATCACTGGCCTGCAGATTTGCTGTAAGCGTAATGATGGGTGCCTGGCAGCCGTTGTTGTAATACGTTGGATTTCCTGAGACATCAAAAGATACACTTGATCCATCCTGAAAGGCAGTATCTAACTGTCCAAACTGATTCACCAGCTGATTGGGATAATAACTCACTGTCTGACTGCAGATGGGGCTGAAGTCAAGAGTTAATATACGCGGTGTTGTTACAGTTGCAGAATAATTTCTGAAATGCCCCTGCGTATTTCCTGCACACTGAAATATCATATAAATGGTATCTGTTAGATTGGCGAACGAATTGAATGTTGTACTCATATTTTCGCTTGTCACAAGAATAACTTTACTGTTGGCTGGCAAGGTGCCTCCAACAGGTTCAAGAATATATCCACACGACTGAATGTTGGCATTGAGGTCTGCCACTTTTTGAGCAGTATTGGCATTCTGACAAATTCCAAGAAAGTTAAGAGTAGTAGTAGGCCAGGTTACGGTGAGTAAATTGATGGGCAATGGTGTTGCACCCACTGTGAAACGTACCATTTCGTTTTCGCCTTCAGGAAAGCCGCAGGCATCTACCAGAATACTGTTAATCTCAATACAATTTTGTGCTGATAATCTTACTGTTGAAAGTAAACAAAGAGTCACTAATAAAAAGAAAAGTTTTTTTGTCATACGAATGTCGTCAGAAATTTAATTTAAATGAAAGTGCAAAAATGCAGAAAAGCGGGTTAATATTTTCTGTCGGTTAATAATCTTATTGTTCTCGCATTCAACGAATTCTTTTCAGGGAATAAGTGATGGTGTCTTTAACACCTGTGAGCTTGGCATCCCATGTATTTTGTGAAGACAATGAAAAAGAAATGCGATTATAAGGTTTGATAGAATCATTTCCGAAAGTGACAGATGCAGGCTGAATGTCTATAGCTTTCCAACGTAGTTGTTTGCTGGAGTCAGTGTCGTTTATGTAATAAATCTCTTCACCTTGCAGAATAATTTTTGAAGAACCTCCTTTTATTTTTAAATCATTTTCGAAATGATAATTATGATTGATAAATTCCTTTGGACTTGATTTGATCCACTCTTCATAAAACACATTGCCACTTCGCGACTGTCCTTGCCAGGTACCTATAAGCCAATCCAGATTGTTAAGTGATTTTTGATTCTGATCAGTTGTGCATGCTTGCAATATAAACAGTAAGAAACAACACACTGAAATTTTAAAATGCCGGAAATTCATGCTGCAAAAATGCATTAAATAATGAAATAATATGAAGCTGTAATGACCGTTCATAATTTATACTTCATCAGTATGAATGAAAATATAATTTTGCCGCTCTTTTATAAACCGAATTATATTCAGACTGTTATTTATTTGGCACTCATAACTTAAAATGACTTCCTCCCGGATTTTGTTGCGATATTTTTTTTATTACTGTTCTTCTGCTGACAGGGAAAAAGGTATTTGCTCAGGAAATGAACGGAATTGCTCATAGCAATTTCGCAGGAAATATGGGTATTGAAATGAATCCGGCCTCTATTGCAGTAATGCCTTACCGTTTCGAGTTTAATATTCTTTCCGGTGATATTTTTTTGCAGAACGATTACATTTATTTTCCTGCATCAGACATACCAACAGGTAAATTTGCACGGTTAGCACCTTTGTTGCACGAAGACTTCAGTGATCATTATACCAAACCTCCTAAAAATGCTTTTGGCTCAGTTTTGTTGAAAGGCCCCTCTGCAGTTTGGCGAAATGATGACATTGCTTTTGGAGTACATTTTTCATTGCGAAGTCAGATAAGCGCAACCAATGTGCCTTATCATCTGGCAAAATTTTTCTGGGAAGGCTCTGATTATACTCCACAGCAAAAAGTTCCATGGAAATCTACTGCATTTAATTTGGGAGCTTTGGTTTACGCTGAAGGTGGTTTCACCATGGCTAAGACAATTCGTAAGAAGCAACAGAATATTACAACAGGTGGGGCTACACTTAATTTTCTGTTGGGCATGAGTGGAGTATATCTGAACTCATCAATGTTCGACTATACTTTCGTAGATGAATCTTTATTATTGATTCGCGGAGAAGATATCAGTTACGGACACGCAATCCCTTACAGAGTAGAAAAAAATTATCTGCATCCAAGAGGTATGGGCGCATCATTTAATTTAGGAATACAACATTTTTATAACTACATAGCGCAAGCCTATAAACCCGGAATGTCAGGTGTTAAGCTTAAAAAGTATGATGTGCGTTTAGGCTTATCGCTTATGGATATTGGATTTATCCACTTCTCGGAGAATGCACGCAAATTTGAACTGAATAACAGCACTGCACAATGGCCCGGTTTCGACACAACGAAATTTAAAGACGTAGCATCTATAGATTCAGCATTCAGTTATCATCTCTATAATGATGCAACCAAATCGCAAGCCGGCAACGGATTTACAATGATTCTTCCGGCAGCTATCAGTGGTCAGGCCGACTGGAGTATTACGCCTAAATTTTATCTGAACCTTACCGTCATTCAGAATATTCAGATTTTTGACAAAAGTGTAATACGTCCTTCTCAGGTTGCATTAACACCTCGGTTTGAAACAAGAAGAGTTGAGGTTAGTTTGCCTCTATCATTATATCAGTATAATTTTTTCAGAGCAGGATTAGCTTTTCGTTATAAATGGTTTGTGCTCGGAACTGATAATCTCGGATGGTGGCCGGGATTGTACGAAATGAATGGCCTCGATTTTTATTTTGGGTTTAAATACACCAGTGATATATACGACAATATAAGATTCAAAAAGGGCAAAGGCGGGCACTGCCCTGCATATAAATAGAAGTAGATTCCGGTGCATTCTCATTACCTCAAATTATGCATCTTTGTACTTCCAGAAAAATTCCGTATGAATTTCATCAGCTTGGTTTTGGCAGGTATGTTTTTGTGGTTAAGTATTCCACTTAATCTGCAGGCACAGCGTATTAACGGACACCATAAGCAACGGTATAACGGCATTGATATCACAGTAAGCAGAATCATTCCTTACATAAATAAACCTCAGGGGCAGGAATTTTTGATGCATGAAAGTATTACTTATTCTATTGTTGCCGGTGAAAGAGTTCGTGCACTGGCAGGTATCAACTTTTTGTTTCCAGCTAAGGATGGTGTTACCCGTTATGGTTTTCATGCAGGTTTTCTGGCGGGTTCTACCAAACCTGTATTTGGATTGTTATATGGTTCAACCTTGTTTCATATAGTAAATAAAAGAGCGTATGATAACGGTGCTTTGCGCAATTATCATAATACAGGAATAGCAGTTGTTTTGGGCTGTTATTATGTGCCGTTCGACAGGTTTGTGTTTTCAACTAAAATTGCACCTGCTTTGTATCACTTTAATTTTAAAAAAGTAAATGACATTCCTGTGATAGAGGGCAATTCCGATACCAGGTCAGAGACATTTTATGTGGGCTTCTATCAATTGCTTAGCTTTTCTATAGGATACCGGTTTTAGCTGTGAAAAGCAGTTTATAAATTGTCAGAATAATAGCTAAAACTTATCGCTTAATATTATACTTTTGTATTTGAAAAATTTGTTGTTATAATGGAAAAACAGAATGAAGTTTTAGAGCAGGTTATAATAAAATTTGCAGGTGATTCAGGTGATGGTATGCAGCTTACGGGTACACAGTTTACCAATACTGCTGCACTTTTTGGTAACGATCTGAGTACTTTTCCCGATTTTCCGGCAGAAATTCGTGCACCTCAAGGCACACTTGCAGGTGTATCAGGTTATCAATTACATTTTGGCAGTGTAAATATTTATACTCCCGGAGATAAATGTGATGTGCTGGTGGCAATGAATGCTGCAGCATTGAAAGCTAATCTTAAGAATCTGAAAGAAGGCGGAATTATCATAGCCAACAGCGATGGTTTCGATCCTAAAAATTTACGTCTTGCCAATTATCCTGATGGTAAAAGTCCTTTGGAAGATGATACATTAGGAAAGTTTAATGTAATCACCATGGACGTGACCAAAATGACCCGTGCTGCTCTGGTGGATTCAGGTCTTGGTACCAAAGAAATTGACCGTGCCAAGAACATGTTTGTTCTTGGATTCTTATACTGGATGTATAACCGTTCATTGGACATTACCATTAAATTTCTCGAGGATAAATTCGGTAAGAAGCCTGCTATACTCGATGCCAACCTGAAAGTGCTTAGAGCAGGATACAACTATGGCGATACAACTGAAACTTTCAGAACCAGATATCAGGTGCAGCCTGCAAAAATGGCCACAGGTTCTTATCGCAACATCATGGGCAATCAGGCAACTGCTATCGGATTGGTAGCTGCTTCCCATCAGGCAGGTATTCCATTATTTGTTGGAACTTATCCTATAACTCCGGCATCTGATATATTGCACGAATTGTCAAAACATAAATCTTTCGGTGTAAAAACATTTCAGGCTGAAGACGAAATTGCAGGAATTTGTACAGCTATTGGTGCATCTTTCGGAGGATCACTCGCTGTAACTACTTCGTCAGGACCTGGTATTGCGCTCAAAGGTGAAGCAATGGGTTTGGCCATCATGCTCGAGATTCCATTGGTAGTTATCAATGTGCAGCGAGGAGGACCTTCTACCGGTTTGCCAACAAAAACAGAACAAAGTGATTTACTTCAGGCTTTATACGGAAGAAACGGTGAGGCACCAATGCCGGTGATTGCTGCTTATTCTCCCGGAAATTGTTTTTATACTGCATTCGAAGCGTGCCGCATAGCGCTTGAACACATGACTCCGGTAATGATGCTTTCGGATGGATATATAGCTAATGGTGCAGAGCCATGGCAGTATCCTACATCAGCAGACTTAAAGAAAATTGATGTAAAATTTGCTACAGAGAAAAACGGTGAGCATTTTCTGCCATATAAAAGAGATGAAAAACTTTCACGCCCATGGGCTTTACCCGGAACCAAAGGATTAGAGCACAGAATTGGCGGATTAGAAAAGCAACACGAAACAGGCAACATCAGCTACGACAGCGATAACCATCAGTTCATGGTGCGTATGCGCGAATCCAAGGTTGAAAAAATTGCTGATTATATTCCTCAACAAACACTTGATTCAGGACCTGAAAAAGGTAAACTGCTTGTGGTAGGATGGGGAAGTACTTATGGTGCTATAAAAACTGCCTGTAAAATGGCTCGCAGCGAGGGATATGATGTAGCACATGCGCAAATTACTTACCTGAAACCTTTCCCTAAGAATTTAGGTGAAATGTTGTTTAACTACGATAAAGTATTGATTCCTGAAATGAATACAGGACAGTTGCTGAAAGTTTTACGCGATAAATACTTTGTCCCTGCTATTGGATTAAATAAAATCATGGGTATTCCTTTCTCTGCAGGTGAAATTAAAGATAAAATCGTTGAACTGTGTAAATAGGCAGTACGTTATAAAAATTATTTAACTGAATTAATAAAAACAAACATGGATACAGCAACAACTTCGGCTCCATTATTTACCTCAAAAGAACTCGTTACCGATCAGGAAGTAAGATGGTGCCCCGGATGCGGTGATTATTCTATATTAAAACAAGTGCAAACCGTTATTCCGGAACTTGGAATACCGCGTGAGAAATTTGTTTTTATCTCCGGTATCGGTTGCTCATCACGCTTTCCGTATTATATGGAAACGTATGGCATGCACTCCATTCACGGACGGGCTACTGCCATTGCAAGCGGATTAAGAGCAACACGCAAGGACCTCAGTGTTTGGATTGTTACAGGTGATGGTGACTCTATGTCAATTGGTGGAAACCATTTCATTCACCTCATGCGAAGAAACCTCAATGTAAATGTGCTTCTTTTTAACAACCAGATTTATGGATTGACAAAGGGTCAGTACTCTCCAACATCCGAAGAAGGAAAAGTTACCAAGTCAACACCATACGGTTCTATTGACCATCCGTTCAACCCTATTGCACTTGCTATGGGTGCCGATGGAACATTCATTGCACGCAGTATGGACAGAGATCCTGTGCATCTTAAAGATATGCTTCGCAAATCAGCTGCACACAAAGGAACTTCATTCCTTGAAATATATCAGAACTGCAATGTGTTTAATGATGGCACTTTCGAAATGTTTACTGAAAAAGCTACCAAAAAACAGGAAGCACTGTTTGTTGAAAGTGGCAAGCCATTGTTGTTTGGACAGAATAATGAGTTAGGAATTAAGCTCGATGGATTCAAACCTGTGGTTGTAAATATCAATGAAAATGGCAACAGCATAAATGATATTTGGGTTCATGATACATCCGATCGTGTGAAAGCAGGAATTCTTTCTCGCTTCTTCGATAGTCCTGAAAAAGAAGGCCATTATCCTCGTCCGTTTGGAGTGTTTTACGAAGAAGACAGACCATGCTACGAAGATGTGATGGAAGACCAGGTGAATCAGGTTATTGCTGCTAAAGGCAAAGGAAACCTTGATAAACTTCTCAAAGGAAGTGAAGTGTGGGATATAAAATAAGGATTGATAACTTTATTTTTAGTATTGTTTTTTTTCAGTGTTTTATTGTTTTAATACACTGAATACACTCGGTTTTTATTACAGAAAATTTTATTGGTATTTGCATTTAAATAAAGTAAGAATCTCTTGGCATTATTCATAGGTTATCTTGCATCAGCTTTTCTTGCTGCCTCACTGGTAGTCTCCAGTGCTTTTAAGTTCAGATGGTATAGCCTTGGCGGGCAGGTAACTTTTATTATTTACGGGTTAATGATTGATGCCATGCCTGTAGTTATTGCAAATGGTATTTTGCTTGTCATAAATATCATCCAGATGGTTCGTTTGTATAAGATACAGGAGGCTTTCGATTTATTACAGATAGGCACTCATGATGAGCTGATTTCATGTTTTATCAAACGTAATAAAAAAGATATTGAATCTTATTTTCCGAATTTTACACATCAGCCCGATTCAACAGATAAAGCTTTTGTTACCTTGCGCGACCTCACTGTTGCCAATTTATTTATCTTCAGAATGAAGGGTGAAGGAGAGGCAAACGTGCTGATAAATTATACCATACCCAAATACAGAGATTATAAAGTAGGCCGGTTTATTTTTGGTCAGGAAAAGGAAAAACTTCTTGCACAGGGTGTGAAAAAAATCAGCTATGATAAAGTAACACACCCCGGTCATGCAAAATTTATAACCCTTCTGGGATTTACGAAGTTGCCTGATGGAAAATATGAAAGGCAGTTGAGCTGAAACAGGGCTTAAGCCATTCGTTTGTAAATAAGATTTTTCTCTAAGAAACGGGCACAATTTGTCAATGCTGTCTGGCCTGTTGCACATACTTTTCTCCTTCCTCTCTGTTTCCTGTCATAATCAGAGTTATGCCAAGGTTGTTCAGCGCTTTTGAATTGGATGGATTTATTTCTATTGCTTTTCGGAAATAGATAATGGCATTGGTGTAATCCTGCATGGCAGCATAGCTGTTGCCAATATTATTCACAGCATCTTCGTTGGATGGATTCAGCTCCAGTGTTTTTTTATACCATTTAATGGCTTCAGTAAAATTATTTTTATGTGCATACGTATTACCCATGTTGTAACAAGCATTGTACGAGGATGAATCGAGTTTAAGTGCAGTTTTCAGGCTGCTGATGGCATCATCATACCTTTTCATCTCATCATAAAATACACCAAGATTCAAGTAAGCATCCGTTGTTTTAGGATCAAGGTCAATAGCATGATTCAGGGCTTTTATACTTTGATCATACATTCCTGCTTTGCCACATGCTACACCCCATGACACAAAAAACTGCGGGTCGGTAAAGGTTTTATGTTTTGCTGCCTGCTCAAAAGCAGCAATGGCTTTTGGATAATTTTCTCGTTCTTTATAAGCAATTCCCAGATGGTAATATGCTTCTGAGTAAGTTGGCAGTATGGCAACACCTTTTTCCAGTTGCTCAATGCTTCTGTCAAGCAGGTTCATTTTTTTATCATGGTCTTTTTCTTTAAGAGCCTGCTCTATCAGTATGGCACTTCCGTAGGCATAGCGTATGCGAGCACTCTCAGGGCAGGTTTTTACATCTGTAGCCAATAATGTAAGATTGTTTTTCCAGTCGAAGTTACGTGCTATGGTTTTTACAGAGTATAAAAACGAAATAGAAAATAAAATAACAAAAAAAAGTTTTGTTGGAAGAAATTACGGACGACACATTTACGAAGTTGCTTCCTTTGTATTGTACTTTAAGCCATTGAGCTAACAACACAACTCCTGCAATGCATATTCCCAGCGAAGGCAGATAGGTAAATCGTTCAGCCATTACCGACTCTATCAGGAAAAATATATTGCTTACAATGCTGAGGGTGATTAATAAAAATGCCAACCCGAAGCCAGCCAGATTACGTTTTGCAAAACTGCGTATAGCATAGATGCCAATAATCAAATAAGCCAATAATGCTGCCAATGAACGCACGTTTCCTAAACCAACTATCGGAAAAGTGTTGAAAGAGTAATCAAAAGAGAGAGGTTGAGGTATTATAAGAAGCCATAAATATTTGCCTAATATCATAATGGCTGTAGCAAGCCTGTCAGTAATTGTTGTAGCATTTACAAGTGAGTTGTTGATTGGCAGAATTTCCGTAAAGTTGGTAACTCCCTTAAGCACCATAAATCTGACTCCTAAATAAACAAGTGCTGCACACCAGACAATGATGGAAGAACGAAGACTCTCTAACGGTTTCTTCGACTGAACAAAATACGCAAGCAGCGGAAATATAGCCACACAGGTAATAGAACTTTCCTTTGACATGAGTGACAAAAAGAAAAACACAGCTGCATATACATGATGTGAAAGTTTATTGTTTTGCAACCCTTTCAAAAACTGATGGAAGGAAAGTATGATAAACAGAAAGCATAATATTTCATCGCGGCTTTTGATATTGGCAACCACTTCGGTGTGTATGGGATGCACAATATACAACAGTGCAACACTGAAAGCTAAAAGTATATTTTGGTTAAACAACAGCAACAAAAACCGAAACAGTAAAAATGCAGTCAGCATATAAAGCGCCACATTGATGATATGGCCCGGCATGGGATTTTCGGGAGCTAATTGCCATTCTATTGCAAACATCACTACTGATAATGGTCTGTACAAACTCTCATTTCTGTCCCAGAATCCTTTGCGATAGGGGGTGGTAAGTATTTCAGGGATGGCGCTTACTCCTTTCTTTACAATTTTATTATTCTGCATGACGGTTCCGTCATCAACGGTGTAATCGCTGCCAAGAGTATTGGCGTACAGCGCAAATGCCAGCACCGGTAGCAATAAGGAAAGCCACCTTATGAGTTTACGGGTTTCGGTTCCCTTAGGTGTTTCTTCTTTTCTAATAATTACCTTTTTATCTTTTTTCTTCTGATTCACCTGTGCAGATTTTTAACTTATGTGTAAATCATTGTTCAAGCTTCATGCGAATATACCACTCCCGCGGATAAAGATGGTTGATGCGTCTGCCTGTTTTTTTAACAAACATGAGTGGTAATTGCTGATAAGTTACCAGTATGTATCCTTCAGGATGAGCAGTTTCAAGTTGTGTATCGCCTTTGAGCAAACGTAATGCAGTTTCCTTGTCAACCGCTTCCGTGTTAACGTCAGTATTGAGTGCTGTGGACAATGCCAGTTCCACTGAGGGAATCCAGTCTTTACCTTTGATGGTGGCAATGGCTGTGCCTGCATGTGTAATATTCATTCCGGTGAGTAATGCCAAATCCCTTTTCAGCGAAAGAGGAAAAAATCGTACAGACTGCTGATGCATAAAAAAATAAGACTCATCAGCATTAAGAATATAGTTGCCTGCCTGTTTACGGATATTCGCATTGACTTCCTCAACCTTGCTGCTTTTGTTGTACAGAGATTTTTCTTCGCTGTTGTTTTTGCGAAGTACGCTTAAAGTAAAACCTTCTCCTTGTATTTTGTGAGGTGAAAAACGATAAGTGATTACTTTATCTTGGATATGTTCTTTCACACCGTTAAAATTTTCAATATACAGTTTTATGCAATCAGCATCCAGCTCATTCACAAAATGTGAAATATTTTTTTCGTTTTCTTCTTCGTTGTAAGTGCAAGTTGAATAAATAAATAAGCCTCCTTGCTTTAGTGCAGGCCACAAATCATTAACTATCCGTTGTTGGCGCAATGCACAGTGCATCACATTTTCTTTGCTCCACAATTTTGTAGCTTGCGTATCTTTCCGGAACAATCCCTCGCCTGAGCAGGGAGCATCACAAAGTATCACATCAAAATATCCTGCTAATGATGCAAAACGGCTTACATCGGTTTGTGTAACTACTATATTGTTGTATCCCCATTTGCACACATTATGTATCAATGCCTGTTGGCGCGAGCGGATAGATTCATTGGCAACAATCAATGACTCCCTATGCAGCAGCGAAAGCAAATGGGTGGTTTTGCCTCCCGGTGATGCACAGGCATCAAGTATGCGAATTGGTTTTTCATCCAACGACAGTTGCATGATGACCTGTTCTATAAACATGCTGCTCGCTTCCTGCACGTAATATGCACCTGAATGAAATAATGGATCTAATGTAAACACTGGACGCTGCGGCAGATAATATCCATAGCGACTCCATGCAACAGGATTGCCCTCAGGTAAGGTTACTTTCTTTAGTGGATTTTTACGTATAGAAGATACAGACGGTTCATTTAAAGAAAGAACAAACTTCTCTTTCTCTTCTTCCGAAAGCGGAAGCATTGATAAAAAATCAGCAGGTAATTCCAACATCTTTAAATACGAAATGCCGAAAAATAGTTATTTAACAGGTTCAACATTTACATGCTTCCTAATTTTTTCAGCAGTTCTTCTTTCCTGCGAGAGGATACTTCTACTGATGAATTATCGTCTAACATCAAATATCCACCTTTACCTTTGTTATAACTTTTTACATAATCAAGATTTACTAGGTCGGAGTGATGAACCCTGAAAAAGGAATAATCAGCCAAGAGATTTTCGAATTCTTTCAATGTCTTTGAAACCACCATTTGTTTTTTACCTGCCAAATGCAACTCTGTATAATTTCCGTCAGCATGACAACGTATAATTTCGGATACCGGTACAAAAACGATTCCGTTAAGCGTGGGTACACCAATTTTACGCGGCTTTGTACCAACACCTTTTAGCAGTTCTGAAATTTGTTCGCTGATAACAGAGTTATTTTTTGAAGCATTAACTTTCAACAAAGCCGCTTGCAATTCATCAGCATCAACAGGCTTGAGCAAATAATCAAGTGCACAAAATCTAAATGCCTGCAGCGCATACCTGTCATGAGCAGTTGTAAAAATTACCTGAAATTGAGCATCAGGAATCGCTTTCAATAAATCGAAACCGGTTTTATCAGCAATCTGAACATCTAAAAAAACCAATTGTGGATGATGTTTGCTTATTAATGATATACCTTCATCAACTGTTTGTGCTGTACCTGACAGTTGAATCACCGGATTTTTTATTTCAGGCAACAGGTTGCATAGTCTGTCAATGCAATGTTGTTCGTCATCAATAATTACAGCTTTAATCATCTTATATATTTGTTATCAGAATTGTAAAGTAAGAGGTATTTTAATTACAACCCTTGTACCCGGGTTGAGTTGTACATATTCAATAGAAGCATGTGTTTGATGTCTTTCATTAAACAGTGCTATTCTTTCATTACTGATTTTTATTGCCATTGATTTTCTTTCTGTCAAAGCAGGTTTATCGGGTGAAATACCCGCGCCATTATCATCAATAGTTATGTACAGCCATTGTTCCTGTTGCCTGATGGAAATAGAAATAATACCTCCGTCACTCAAGGGTGTGATGCCATGTATAATACTGTTTTCGACAAAGGGCTGCAGCAGCATGGATGGTATCATAATATTTTCTGCATCCAGTGAAGATTCAATATCTATGGAATAAGTGAGTTTAGGCTTTAGACGGATTGCTTCAAGCGATAAATAAAGCTCAGTAGATTGAAGTTCGTCTGCCAATGGCACTTCCGGATTTTCTGAATTTTCGAGAACCATGCGCATCAGTTTTGCGAATTTTACCGAATAGTCTGATGCAGTTTGCGTTTTATGTTGATCAATAAAATTAGTGATGGAGTTAAGTGAGTTGAACATAAAGTGTGGGTTCATCTGAAGTCGTAATGCTTTTAATTCCGATTCAATTCTTTCGGTATTTAACTCAGCTTCTTTTCGTTTATGCAAGGCATCCTTTCTTCTTTTATATGAAACAAAAAATCCACCCGAAATCAACATGAGTGCAATACCTCCTGCTAAGGTGTATTTCCTTTTCAGTTGTTCACTTTTAAGTTCAGCCTGTTTTTGAATATTGGCAACTTTTAATTCCTGTTCACGTGTGGCATAGTCGTATTTCATCTCAAGTTTTTCAACTTCTATTTTATTTTCATCAATCAACACACAATCGCGATAGGCAACACGCTGCTTATATAGTTCTAAGGCATTTTTATAGTCGCCACTTTTTTCGAACATATTGCAAAGGTCATCACTCACATCTGATAGTGAAGCATAGTCACCGGTTTCTGAAAAAATATTTTGTGCCTCATGGAGTAAGTTTTTACTGACTGAATTTCGTTGTGAAACAGAAATCCCCAAGGATGGGAAAACAGAATCGGGTGCAGCCAACAGAAGTGCGGCTTTTGTTTTCAGCGATATACCATAATTATTTTTGTCATCAATTTTGCGAAAAATGCTACCTGCTTTATCAAGAGCATTATATGCTTCAGTATATCGGTTTAGCTGACGTAGCTCTATTCCCATATTGATATAATTGCTTGCAATGCCGTATTCATAATCTGATTGCTTATTTATTTCAAGAGCCTTCTGATAATATTCCAATGATTTACCAGGTTGTTTCATTTCGCCATAAACATTAGCAATATTATTAAAAGCTTTAGCGATGTAAAGGTCATTGCTTTGCTGTTGATATATCCGCAACGCATTATTCATATACGTTATAGCTTTGTTTAAATCGCTTAAGTTTTTATATACAATGCCGATATTCATTAGGGCATTAGCAATTACTACTGAATCGTTATTACGTTTTGCCAAATCAAGGCTTTCGAAATAGTATTCGATAGCATGAGAGTAGTCGGATAATTCCATGGCAACAATACCAAGGCTGTTAAGCGCAGCAGACGTTCCCTTTTCATTTTTCAGTTTTTTAAAAATAGCAAGAGCTTTGGTGTGCATTTCAGTTGCCTTTTTATAATACGAAAGGTTATAGAACGAAATTCCCATATTCTGTAACATGGTACCGCATGCCAGCTCTTTACCGATTTTCTTATTGAGGTCGTAAGCAATTTGATAATTAGCTATTGCCAGAGAGTCCTGCCCATCAGAACTTAAGTTGCGTGCTTTGGCATAATAGGCAGTTGCCAGTTTTATATCTGAATTAATCCGCTTACAAAGTGAAATGGAGCTATCAGCATACGCCATTCCTTTTTCAAAATCAGAATTACTAAGTTCTATGGAAAGTTGGTTCAGAACAGAAGCACGGTTGGTGTCTTCCACGCGGTATTGCTGTGCCTGCTTCAGCAGTGAATCTAATACATTGTGCTCGCCATTAGCAATAGAGGTTACTATACCTAAGAGGATTAGTATCAGGATTCTCATGATGATTTGGTTTTACAGGTCAAATCTATGAATTGCATTTAATAAATGAAAGCCTGCAAATACTCATTGGCATGCGGCTTCTGATAAATGTTGCTTGTTGGGGCCGGGAGTGCCACCTTACATTTGGAAAAAAAATAAAATTATGTTCAGAATTGTATCCATTACCTGCTTAAGTCTGTTCCTGTCATGTTTTACATCAAGTGTCAAAGCTCAGGAAACACTTACCAACGAAAGTATTGTTTCGCTCACTCAGGCCAAAGTTTCAGGCTCTCTTATCATTAACAAAATAAAAAGCTCTGCAAACGCCTTTGATTTGTCTTCAGAGAAACTAATTGAATTAAAAGGACAGAAAGTTCCTGACAATATTTTAAAAGAAATGTTGCTTGCCTGCAGGGATCTTCCACTTATGAAAAACGAAGATGTGATGAAGCTGAACACCGGAAAAATAAGTAAAGATCTCATCCTGAAAAAAATCTCATTGTCGCCTTGTAATTTTAACACTTCAACCGATGCATTAATAACACTGAAATCTGCTGAAGTTCCGGAGTCAGTAATTAAAGTAATGATGAGTACACCTTCAGCATCTGCCAGAACTGAAAATAAAACAGCCACTCACAAACCACATCCCGAAGATATTAAGCCACCTTTAAACCTGTCTGAACCCGGAATATATTATGAGCAGTTTACACCCAAGGTAGATTACATAATGATTGAGCCTACAACAACCAATCAAACTAAAAAAGGTGGTTTTGGCGAGTCAATCGGTAATCATTACTCAGGTGGAATTTCGGGTATCAGCACACGGGTTGGTCTTGCAGGTGCACACTCCAGCACAACAATCGAAGACGAGCGCCCTGTATTTTATTTCTACCTTTCTCTGTCGGGAAAGGATGTAAATCAGGTAAAAGAAAGTACCGGAGAAGGTGTGGCAAGTCCTAAAGAATTTGTTTTGGTAAAGGCAACACAAAATAAAAGCGGTCGCGAAATACAAATTGCACGCAGATCAGCATTTTCTGAAGAAGAGGGGTTTGCCAAAGGGGTAATTGAATTTAAGATTAAAAAAGTTTCAGATCGCCTGTATAAGGTTTATTTTGAAAATGACTTGCCTGCTGGTGAATATGCTTTTTACTACAATAAAAGCAGCGACCAAAAGTCCTCTCTCAAACTCTATGACTTTTCTCTTAAGAACAATATTACTGTAAATAAATAATACAATGAACAAATATCTTAAATCAATCATAAGCATACTTATGACCGGAGCCATCTGCTGGTTGGCTAATGGATGCCATTCCAAGGAAGAAGACAGGCAACCGCAGGAGGTGCTTACAAATACTATGGAAGCACAGATGATGTTTAGTGGTGTTGAGACAACCCTGACACCTGATGAAAAGAATCAGGTAGTAGAAATATCCGGATTGAAAATAAATAATGAAACTGGCAGGTTTCAGATGGAAGGGGAGGATGCAGAGGTGCAACTGATGCCTTTGGATATGAATAATGACAAGAAGGAAGAAATATTTATCATCACCTTTAGTATGTTCTTATACGGCAATACGGGGCAGGGATTTACGCTGTTGATGAAAGACGGAAATAGTAAATACGAATCAGTTTTGTCGCTGCCCGGTATTCCCGAATTAATTTATGATGGCAACAGTGAATTGCCTGCAATTCAGGTAGGAGGTCCGGGATTTGATTTCCCGGTGTATGTGTGGAAGAATTCACATTATGTACTGGATAAAAGCTATAAGGTTAAAAATAAAGTGACACCCTTAGAAGAACTGTCAAGAAAATATACCTCATCATTGAAGTGATTCCTTTGATTTAACTTAAAGCTAACCCTCTGAAATAAAGTACAACTCTAAATCAATTAAAATATATCAAAATGAAAAAGCAACTCTTACTCTTAGCAACATTGTGTTGTTGGTTTACATTACCTGCCCTTTGTGGCAATGGTATTAATATGCACTCAGGTGTTGTTTATACATGTTTAGCTAACTTATACGATCAGGGAGGACCTGCAAATAATTATGCAAATAACCTGCAGGATACTCTTATCATATATCCGCCTGCGAATCTACCCAATGCAAAAATTTGTATTACATTCCATAAGTTTGATGTAGAGAATATCAATGACTATCTGCGCGTTTACGATGGCAATTCCGTAGCAGCACCTTTGATTAAGGAATTGTCCGGTGGCATTAAATATGGTAGCATTAAATCAACGGCTGCTGATGGCAGCCTTACTTTATTATTCCACTCCAATAATACATCAAATGCCGAGGGATGGTTTGCTTCAGTTACATTAGATACCCTGCCCGATGATATTACCATGATAGCTTCCGGAAAATGGTACTCTTCCGGTGGTCGTTTTTTCGACAGTGGCGGCCCAAACAATAATTACGAAAACAATGCAAATGTTACTACTACTATTTTTCCTGAAAATCCCGGTGATAAAATAAGTGTGGTTTTTAATGAATGCAATATTAGTCAGGGCGATATCCTAACCATTTTTGATGGCTCAGCAGCAGGCGTAAACCCAATCGGTCAGATTACAGGCTCAGCAGTAAATTATGGAACAGTTACTTCATCAGCGGCCGATGGTTCGCTCACTTTTGTGTTTACTTCAAATGCATCAGTTAATGAGGCAGGTTGGACAGCCTCCATTATTACTAATTATCATCCCGAAGACATAACTACTATGGCCAATGGTGTCTATAATATTTCTACAGGTCGTTTTTTCGACAGTGGTGGCGCGTTCAATGATTACCCGGCAGGAGCCAACTCCACTGTAACTACCATATTACCTAAAAGTGCTGGCGAAAAGATTTCTGTTACATTTCATGAGTGTGATATTGCCTCAGGAGATTATCTCGAGGTTTTTGATGCCGATAATGTAAACGGTACGCCAATGGCTGTAATTACCGGACTTAATACGGGAACAGTTCATGCATCCAATGCAACAGGCGCGCTTACATTCAGGTTTGTAACCAATGCATCAGGAAGCGCACCGGGATGGATAGCATCGGTTACAACCCATACTACTGCAGAAGAAATAACCATGTTAGCCAATCAGAGTTTTGTGGTAAACTGCTTTGCACGGTTTTATGATAATGGCGGAACGGTTGATAACTATGCCAACGCTAAAAATTGTGTAACAACACTTTTCCCTTCAAGTGCTACCGATAAACTGAATATTACATTTCATTCATTTGTATTATCAGCAAATGATTATCTGTATGTATATGACGGACCTGATACCAACAGCACTTTATTGGGAAGTTATACCGGTACCCTGAATTCTTTTTCATTGGAGTCAACACATGCAACAGGTAGTTTAACTTTTAAGTTTGTTTCGAATACCAGCGGAAATAATATCGGTTGGTTTGCTACAGTGAATTGTTCTTCCGGTATTCAGAGTTACAACATGCCTTTAAATACTTCGGCAAACTACACAACTTCTTCTGCATATTTTTACGATAACGGAGGGCCAAATGCCAACTATTCCGACAACTCAGGTTTGAGCAGTGTGGTTACTTTCTTTCCTGTAAATTCAAATGAAAAACTTAGTGTATCTTTTACGTATTTTGATACTTACAGTATTGATGACTACCTTGAAGTGTATGATGGTGACAATGTATTTACGGCTCCTATGCTTGGCAAGCTTTATAACAGGGCAGCCTATGGCACACTTAAAGCTACCAACAGTGCAGGTTGCCTCACCTTTCGGTTTGTTTCTAATGGAGGATCTAACAGAGGCGGATGGGCTGCATATATATCAACAACAGTTATTCCTCAGGTATTTTCATTACCGGGTACGTATGTAGCTAATGAGGGTATATTTATGGATGCCGGTGGTAATGGTGGTAATTATACCGATCAGTATAATCATATATTTACGTTTACTCCGGTTTCTGCACAGGATAAAGCTTCACTTAAGTTTGTTTTCGTGAGTACTTATAATGCTAATGATTTTTTAGAAATACATGACGGGCCATCCATAACCGACCCCATCATTGCAGTATTAAATAATCGTACAGGTCATGGTTCTATTAAAGCTTCAGCTTCTAACCCCACTGGAAGTTTAACTGTAAAATTTGTTTCTGATAATGGTTCTAATTCCTTAGGATGGGCAGCAATATTGAATACTGATTCGTTACCTGAAGTTATTTCAATGCCCGGCACTTACACCATCAATGAGCCAAAAACATTTTACGATCAAGGTGGGCCTCATGCAAACTATACCGATAATGAAAACACGATAACCTGTTTGCGGCCATCGAATGTAGGTGATAAAGTGAGTATTATGTTTTCACGATTTAAACATTACGACAATAATGATTATATAGAAGTGCATAATGGGCCTTCAGTTACCGACCCCGTTATTGCAAAGTTGGGAAGTGATGGTGGTTACGGAACCATTGTTTCAACACATCCCACCGGATGTCTGACTATTCAAACCGTCACAAGCAGTGGATTTAATCAATCTGGGTGGTCAGGTTATATTACGGTGAATGCAGCACCCAAAATTTTTTCTATGACAGGAAATTACAATTCAGATAACGGTTTTTTAATGGATAATGGTGGTCCTGATATTAATTATAACGATAATACAAATGATGTGATAACTGTTACACCGCAACAGTCCAATTCTTACTTAACGGTTAACTTTAATTACTTCTATAATTACAACAGTTCCGATTCCATCAGAATCTTCAATGGCAATTCAACCAATGCGCCTTTGTTGGCTGTTCTTAAAGCTGATGCAACAGACACAAGTTTTACATCTACAGCTGTTGATGGCAGCCTTACTTTTCAGATTATCACAAGCAATGGTTTTACCTCAACAGGATGGGTGGCAGCAATCAGTTCAAGCAGTAATTGTTATTACACAGGTGTAAATGAAACAGAAGCACTCCTGAATCAGGTTTCCGTTTATCCGAATCCTGCATCGCACAACATTCAGATTGACTTAAGTGCTCTGAGTAATAATGATGCGATAATAGAAATAATGGAAGTGTCAGGCAAGCTGCTTCAAAAATTCAATACACGGGATAAATTTTTAAATGTACAACTCACCTATGCACCCGGCCTTTATCTGGTTAAAATTTCTTCAATGAATGGTTCAATAATGAAAAAACTTATTATTCAGTAAGTAAAACGGACTTCATGAAACGTTTGGTTTCGTACGAATCATTTATATTCGTGCCATAACCAAACGTTTTTTTTTATGAGGGTACTAGAGATTCGCCCCATGCGTGGGCCAAACTTTTGGAGCATCAGAAGACATAAACTGATTGTAATGAAGCTCGATCTGGAAGAACTGGAGGAGAAACCTACAGATAAGATTCCGGGATTTTTAGAGAGATTGAAAGCCATGTTTCCTTCCATGTATTCGCATCGTTGCAGCGAAGATTACGAAGGTGGTTTTTTTCACCGTGTAGAAGAGGGAACTTGGATGGGCCACGTCATTGAGCATATTGCTCTCGAACTTCAGACGCTGGCGGGAATGGATACCGGTTTTGGCCGTACGCGTGGCGCAGGCGAACATGGAGTGTATCATGTGGTGTTTTCTTATATCGAAGAGAAAGCAGGAGTTTATGCAGCCCGTGCAGCTGTACGTATTGCTCAGGCTTTGGTTGATAATAAAGAATATGATTTGGCTGACGACATTCAGCAACTTCGCGAAATTCGCGAAGACGAACGACTTGGACCTAGTACAGGTTCTATTGTTGATGTGGCTGCCTCAAGAGGTATTCCATGGATACGACTTAACCGTCATTCACTCGTGCAACTTGGCTATGGCATCAATCAGCGAAGAATACAGGCAACAGTAGCCAGCACCACCAGCAGCATAGCTGTTGAAATTGCATGCGACAAGGAAGATACCAAAAATCTCCTCGAGGCACAGTCTATCCCTGTTCCTAAAGGAAAAATTGTTCGCGATGAGGAAGGACTAAAAGATGCAATTGAAGATTTAGGGTTTCCTCTCGTAATTAAGCCTCTTAGTGGCAACCACGGCAGAGGGGCAACCATCAACATACGCAATTCTGAGCAGGCTGTGGAAGCACTTGCTATCGCAAAAAAAATATCACGTTCTGTTATAGTCGAAAAATATATCACCGGTTATGATCATCGTATTTTGGTTATCAACTATAAATTTATTTGTGCAGCTCAGCGTAAACCTGCTGCTGTTACAGGAGATGGCAAAAGCACTATTCAGCAACTCATTGATCAGGTAAACGAAGACCCGCGAAGAGGCTATGGTCACGAAAAAGTACTTACTGCCATTAAGGTGGACGAGATGACAGAAAACATTTTACTTGAGAAAAATCTCACCCTGCAGAGTGTACTCAAAAAAGGGGAGGAGCTTTTTCTGAAACGTACTGCTAACCTCAGCACCGGTGGCACGGCCACTGATGTTACTGATATTGTTCATCCGTATAATGTGTTCATGTGCGAGCGTATTGCCCGAATTATTGGTCTCGATATTTGCGGAATTGATATTATGACTCCCGATATCAGCGAACCGCTCACTGAGATTGGCGGAGCAGTACTAGAAGTAAATGCAGCACCCGGTTTCCGTATGCACATTGCTCCTACAGATGGTTTGCCACGCAATGTTGCCGAACCTGTGGTGGATATGCTTTATCCTCCGGGCACTGCCTATCGTATTCCCATCATTGCTGTTACCGGAACCAATGGCAAAACCACTACCACACGCCTGATGGCTCACATTGCTAAAACATGTGGACATAAAGTTGGATTCACTACTACTGATGGAATTTATATTCAGCATGAAATGTTGCAACGTGGCGACTGTACCGGACCGCAGAGTGCCGAATTTGTTCTGAAAGATCCTACTGTTGACTTTGCTGTGCTCGAAACGGCACGAGGAGGAATTTTGCGTGCAGGTCTTGGATTCCATAATTGCGATATTGCTATTGTTACCAATGTAGCTGCTGACCACCTCGGACTTAAAGGCATTAATACCTTAGACGAAATGGCCAAGGTGAAAGCAGTGGTACCTGAGAGCGTTTTACCAAATGGCTATGCAATACTCAATGCAGATGATGAACTTGTTGCATCTATGGCACGCAACCTCGATTGTAACGTTGCATATTTCAGTCTTGACGAGAATAATGCGCTTATTAAAAAACATTGCGAAAACGGAGGCCTTGCTGCCATTCTTGAAAATGGCTATGTTACCATTTGTAAAGGAACATGGAAGTTGCGTGTGCATAAGGTTATCAATATACCTCTTACTTTTTCAGGCAAGGCAGTATTTATGATTCAGAATATACTTCCTACTATACTTGCCGCATTTATCCGCAACTTCAAGATGGAAGATATTCGTTTGGCACTCGAAACGTTTATTCCTTCACCGGTGCAGACTCCGGGACGTATGAATATCTTCCAGTTCCGCAAGTTTACTGTTATGGTTGATTATGCACATAACCCTGCAGGTTTCCAGGCTATCTCCAGATTCCTCGAAAAAGTGGAGGCAAAACCCAAGGTAGGTGTAATTGCAGGTGTAGGCGACAGGCGCGATGAAGATATCATTTCACTCGGTACACTTGCTGCCAAAATGTTTGATGAAATCATCATCCGTCAGGACAGGAATCTTCGCGGACGAACAGAACAGGAAATTATTGACCTCATGCTCGAAGGAATAAAAAATGTAAATCCTGAGATGAAAGTAACGGTAATTCCTTTGGAGCGAGAAGCAATTGACCATGCAATCCAAAACGGTAAGAAAGGCTCCTTCATTGTGATATGCAGT
Source organism: Bacteroidetes bacterium OLB10 (assembly GCA_001567275.1). Classification (GTDB taxonomy): domain Bacteria; phylum Bacteroidota; class Bacteroidia; order AKYH767-A; family OLB10; genus OLB10. The sequence goes on along the minus strand of LNBX01000048.1, from coordinate 107,425 downwards.
GATGTGATACCTGATGCACTCGACCAGATAATGAAATACAAGGAGAAGGAAGATAAATTTGAAATGACTCCTGAAGATATTCCTAATCAGAGGTAATGTCGGATGGTTTCTTGTAGCAGGTTGAACGAATTAGAATAAAGACGCATTAAAAGTATAGTTGAAATAATTATGCGACACTTTCGTTAAAACTTCAACAAGGAGGGAGCGATGATATTTTTTTGATTTGTTATAAAACCTCCTCATTATTTGAAGTTTAATGTTATTGTTTGAAAGCGAAGGACAGAGAAATGCAGTTTTAACGACTCAAATCTGCTTAATAATGCATCAATCTGCTGAAAATTCCATGAGCAATAAAAACATGGGAATACTTAGTTTTAAGACAGTCTTTCAGTTCGGGTAAAATTCTAAATTTGCGCCTTCGTTTCAGGTAAATGGGATTTAAAGAACAGATAGACCTCAACAGGTTGCCAAGCCATATAGCAATCATTATGGATGGTAATGGCCGTTGGGCAAAGAAACAGGGTAAACTCAGGGTCTTTGGACATCAGAATGGTGTGGCTGCTGTTCGCGATACTGTAGAGGCTGGTGCAGAACTGGGGATAAAGTATATGACTCTTTATGCCTTCAGCACCGAAAACTGGAATCGCCCTAAGTTAGAAGTCAATGCCTTGATGGAATTGCTCATCAACACCATCCATAAGGAAACTAAAACGCTTATGGACAACAATATTCGTCTCAATGCCATTGGCGATCTCGAAAGTCTTCCAGGACGCTGTTATAAAAATCTTCAGGAAGCAATGCAAAAAACCGATGCCAACAACAGAATGACCCTGACTCTGGCATTGAGCTACAGTGCACGTTGGGAAATAACACATGCCATCAAAAATATGGCCATTGATATTAAAGCTGGAAAAATATCACCCGACAACATTAACGACAGCCTTTTTGAAAAATATCTTTCAACAGCAGGTATTCCCGACCCTGAACTGCTCATTCGCACAAGTGGAGAATACCGCATCAGTAATTTCCTCCTCTGGCAAATTGCCTACAGCGAATTTTATTTTACCTCAAAATTGTGGCCTGATTTCAGACGTGAGGATCTTTATGAAGCCATTGTAAATTATCAAAACCGCGATCGCAGATTTGGCGGTGTAAACGAATCAACAGCTACCGGACATGCTTAAAAAAATTGCACTTTTTTTCTTTTTGTTATTATTTATAGTTAAAGCATCAACTGCTCAGGTTTCTCTCGGTGCCGACTCCATAAATATTGATTACGGTAATCCAAAGGAATATGAAATTGGAGCAATAACAGTGAGTGGCATTACCTACCTTGATAAAAATGCACTTAAAATTCTTTCAGGTCTAAGTGTTGGGGAGAAGGTAAAAGTGCCCGGAGAAAAATTTTCTAAAGCAATAGAAAACCTCTGGAAACAGGGTTTGCTTACTGACATTAAGATTGTGGCCACACGTATTCAGGGTAATCTTATTTTTATTGATTTGCAGCTTCAGGAAAAACCACGCCTGAGCAAATTTGCATTTAATGGTGTAAGAAAAGGACATGCAGATAAACTGCGCGAAAAAATGCACATTACCAAGGGAAAGGTACTTTCGGATAATGCACTTCAGGGAGTAAAATCTGATGTTCTTGCATTTTACAGAGAGAAAGGTTTCTTAAATGCACAGGTAAATCTCCGAACAGTTCCTGATACCAGCGAAATTAACAGTGAAGTTTTGTTTATTGATGTAAATAAAGGTAACAGAATTAAAATTCATCGCATACATATTATCGGCAATAAAGAAGTTTCTGCCGTGAAACTGAAACGCGCCATGAAAGGAACCCGCGAAAATACATGGCGTTACTTTTTCAACTCTAAAAAGTATGATGATGATAAGTATGCAGAGGATAAAGCAAATCTGATTTCTAAATATAATGAGAAGGGATATCGTGATGCACGTATATTGTCAGACTCGGTTTATGCTTATAACAAAAGAAGAATTGATATTGATATTAAAGTTGATGAAGGCGACCGTTATTATTTCCGTAATATCACCTGGCTCGGCAACACTAAATATACATCCGCTGAACTTAGTAAGGTATTGGGAATAAAATCAGGCGATGTGTATAATGCAAAACGACTTGAAAGTGCTTTATACATGAGTGAAAGCAGCCGCGACATCACTTCACTTTATATGGATGACGGATACCTGTTTTTTAATATTGATCCCGTAGAAGTTTCTGCCGAAAATGATTCTATAGATCTTGAAATGCGTATTTACGAAGGCAAACAAGCCCGTATTAACCATGTTACTGTTAAAGGAAACACAAAGACCAACGACCGTGTTATTATGCGTGAAATACGTACCAAACCCGGAGAACTTTTCAGTCGTAGTGATATCATCAGAACGCAGCGCGAATTGTCGCAGTTAGGATATTTCAACCCTGAAAAAATGGGAGTGAATCCAAAACCAAACCCTGTGGATGGAACGGTGGACATAGAGTATGAAGTAGAAGAACGCCCCAATGATCAGGTGGAATTATCGGGAGGTTGGGGTGCCAATCAGATTGTAGGTACACTAGGTGTTACATTCAACAATTTTTCTGCCCGCAACATTTTTAACAGCAAAGCATGGAGACCTCTTCCTGCAGGTGACGGACAAAGACTGAGTGTTAGAGCTACTACCAATGGTATCTATTATCAGTCATACAATGCATCATTTACTGAGCCATGGCTTGGTGGCAAGAAACCCAATGCTCTTACCGTTTCGCTTTATCATTCATTGCAAACAAACGGACTGAAGAAAAGCAATGACAACAGACAGGCTATTACCATATCCGGAGCTACAGTTGGTTTACAGCGCAGACTAAAATGGCCTGACGATTATTTTATGCTTTATACAGGGGTGAATTACCAGCTTTATACGCTGAAGAATTATAAGTCAACTTTTCTTTTTACAGACGGTACTTCCAACAATATATCATTTGAACTAAATCTAACACGTAGCAGTGTTGATCAGCCAATTTATCCAAGAAAAGGTTCTGAGATAAGTTTCTCACTGCAATTAACTCCACCTTATTCAGCATTTAATAATAAAGATTACACCAACCTCGATTCAAGAGAAAAATACAAGTGGATTGAGTATCATAAATGGAAGTACAGTGTGGGCTGGTACACCAAACTGCTGGGTAATCTGGTAATGTACAACAAACTTCAGTTTGGATTCCTTGGTTTCTACAACCGCACCATCGGTCAGTCGCCATTCGAAAGATTTTATCTTGGAGGTGATGGTTTGTCAGGTTATGCACTTGACGGTCGTGAAATTATTGCATTGCGTGGTTACGAAAACTATGCTCTCACACCAACAGACAACTTAGGCAATACAGTTGGTGGAACCATATTCGACAAATTTGTAACTGAAATACGCTACCCTGTATCTTTAAATCCAAGTGCAACAATTTTTGTTCTCGGATTTTTTGAAGGAGGAAATACATGGAGCACTTTTCGAGAGTTTGCTCCGTTCAGCATAAAACGTTCTACAGGTGTAGGCTTGCGTGTCTTCCTGCCTATGTTTGGTCTGCTGGGGCTGGATTATGGCTGGCGCCTCGACCCACAGCCTGATGATTCTCGTACCGGTATTGGTCGTTTCTCATTTGTCATAGGGCAGCAATTCTGATAAATGCATTCATCCGTTGTTCACTGCTTCAGGATTAATTGGTACGGTATTTAGTGATACTTTAAGCGAAAATTATATCTTTGCAAACTTTAAAAATAAGAGTATTATGAAAAAGGTCATTCTTGTTTTATCATTAGTTGCCGGCACTGCAATTTCCGCTCTGGCACAAAAATATGCTTATGTAAACACAGAGTATATTCTGGAGAATATTCCTGAATACAAAGCTGCTATGCAACAACTGGATCAGATTTCAGTGAACTGGCAAAAGGAAATTGAAACTAAATATGCAGCAATAGATAAATTATATAAAGATTATCAGGCTGAACAGATTCTTCTTACCGAAGACATGAAACGTAAACGCGAAGCTGAAATAACCAATAAAGAAAAAGATGTGAAAGAGTTTCAGAAAGCTAAGTTTGGTTACGAAGGAGAATTGTTTAAGAAGAAACAAGAACTCGTAAAACCTATTCAGGATAAAATTTACAATGCAGTTAAGAAAATGGCTGTTGATCAGAGTTACGCAGTAATTTTTGACAAATCAAGCGACTTAATTATGCTTTATACAAATCCTAAATACGATAAAAGCGATGAAATACTGAAAGCAATGGGATACAAAGCAAAGGTTACTGAAGGAAGTGTTGGTGGCAGTTCGTCAGGTAGTGGCAGTGGCACTAAAACAACAGGCGGTAGCCAACAGGATGCGCCTCAAAGACCAACGGAAGGAAAATAAATATTATTAAAAATAAATACTCATAAAAGTTAATCATGACAAAACCGGTTAAATTATTATTTGCAGGCTTATTGGCTTGCAGCTCGATGGTGGTAAATGCTCAGATAAAATTAGGACATATCAATTCCACTCAGTTGCTGAGTATGATGCCTGAAACAAAAGTGGCTGACAGCACTTTACAGAAATTTGGAGAAACATTACAAAATCAGATGAAAACAATGTCTGCAGAATACGATTCGAAGATTGCAGATTATCAGGAGAAATCAGCATCAATGGCTGATCCTATTCGCAAGGCTAAAGAGAAAGAAATACATGATTTAGGCGATAGAATTCAGGATTTCCAGGAATCTGCACAATCATCTGTACAGAAAAAGAAGGAAGAAGTATATTCACCAATCATCAAAAAGGCTGAAGAAGCCATTAAATCAGTTGCTAAAGAAAAAGGATATACCTATGTATTTGATTCAGGAGTAGGAGTATTGCTTTACAGCAACGATTCTGACGATATCATGCCATTGGTAAAAGAAAAACTGAAGTTGAAATAATACGGATTGATTAAAACCACAAGAGGCATCCCTGAACCGGATGCCTTTTTTTATTTAAAATCTTTCACAGTTCTCTTTTTTATCATACCACCTTTTGTATCTCTTACCGTATTCATTATGATAAAAGCGTGAGGGTCTATATGTTCAATTTCTACTTTCAGTTTGTTTACTTCAAGCCTTGTGATAACGGTATATAGTATTTCTATCTCTGAAAGATTGTGGCCGTTTTTGCCATAGCCTCTTTTACCGCTGTATATGGTTACACCCATATTTAGTTTTTCAGTAATTAGCCTGCGTATTTCCTCACCATGAGATGAGATGATTGTGACTCCGGTATATTCTTCTACTCCTTCAACAATAAAATCAACCGTTCGTGATGCAGCCATGTATATAAGTACAGAGTATAATGCAACTTCAATGGATATGAGAAATGCAGCAAAACTGAAAATTACAATGTTAAAAGCAAAAATAATTTCGCCTATGGATAGGCCTGACTTTCGTCCTATGTAAATTGCAAGAACTTCAGTTCCGTCAAGTACGGAACCACCTCTTATGGCAAATCCAATTCCCATACCCAGAAAAAATCCACCGAATATTGAAACCAACAATTTGTCATTGGTTACGATTGGGTAAGGAATATAATGTACTGCAAGAGCAAGACATATAATCGCTACAATACTCTTAACAAAAAATTTTAAATCAATCTGACGGTAAGCCAGTATCAGAAAAGGGATATTGATTACTACTATCAGAATAGAGACATCTATTGCCGTTTTTAAGCTTACGAGCAGTGATATGCCGGTTACACCTCCATCTATAAATTTGTTAGGCAATAAAAATCCCCGTAAACCAAACCCGGCTGAAAGCACTCCCAATGATATAAATACAAATGACAATAATGTTTGTCGGAGAGCAATCCTGAATCGGAAATAATCGTGAGCTACTACATAACGCGAACGTGTCTTTCTGTTGCCGTTGGAATCACGCCTGAAATGAAAAAACTTATCTAAAATGTATTCAAACATAGATTCAGATTCATGCAAATCTACTATTTTATTTTCTTATTGTAATTTAATTTTGATGACGAAGATTCTTTTTCTTGATTGACAAAAGTCACAGTATTTCGGAATATAATATGTTTATTTTGTAATGAAATAGAGATGTATGAATCAGATATTAGAGTGGGAAGCATTCGCAGTGTTATTGAGCAGAATATTATTAGGAGTGTTATTCCTGTTTCAGGGATATGACAAATTATTTAAGTTTAAAATCTCCGGTGTAGAATCTGTTTACAAACCTGAGTTAGTCAGGCGTGGTATTCCTGGTCTATTGATAAAACCTTCTATTTTTATTTCTTCCTGGATTGAGTTCTTAGGTGGAATATTACTGCTGCCGGGACTGTTCATGCAACCGGTATTGGCAATACTTGGGCTAAATCTTATTGGTGCCGCAATAGCTTTCAGTATAGCTCGCCCTATGTGGGATATGCAGTACTTCTTTCCCCGATTTGCACTGTTGATATTTCTTATGATTGCCCCAATTTCATGGAATATTTATTCACTTGATTATTATTTTAATATTTATTAAACAACTTACGTATGAAATCAATTCTTTGTCCGACAGATTTTTCAAAAAATGCAACTCATGCAGTAGCTTATGCTGCTGAAATGGCATTGAAATTAAATGCAAAATTGCTACTCTTGCACACATTCGAAACACCAATACTTTACACGGATGTAACGTTTGTAACCATGCAGTATGATTTTAAAATACTGCACGATGCAGCTGCTGAAAAACTGAGAAAGTTTAAAGAAAAAATTTTTTAAAGATAAGTTTAGTAACATCAAAGTTGAATTAGTCCTTCAACAAGGACTTGCATCAGCCAGAATCAATGAGGTGGCTGCCGAGAAAAAAGCTGATTTAATTGTAATGGGTACAACAGGTACCGGTGCTGCAGAGCGAATACTCATCGGAAGTAATGCTGCCAGAGTAACTAAAAATGCTCCCTGTCCTGTGTTTTTGATACCTCGGGGGGCAAAGTTTTCAGGACTGAGAAAAATGGTGTATGCAACTGACCTGTCTGATGATAATTTGGACAGAGTAAAGGTTGTAATACCTTTAGCTAAGGTCTTTAACAGTGAATTGCTGTTTTTATACGTAGATAAAACGACACTCTCAGGTGATGATGTTGATGTTAAGAAAATCAGAGCTCTTGTGAGAAAGAAAGTAAAATATCCTAAACAGTCAGGTTTTGTGTGTACTGATATTTCAGTGAAGGAAGGTATAGATTTCTTTTTAAAGAAATATAAGGCAGATGCCTTGGTGATGTTTACACGACACAGAAACCTGTTTAAGGATTTGTATCAGCCAAGCCTGTCAAAGAAAGTATCGTTCAATACCAAGGTTCCTCTGTTGGTTGTGCATGAGCACGATTCACTTTTCTAGTGTCAGGGCCAACATAATTTAAAAGTTCTTTTAGGGTTTTCGTAGGGTGTTGTATAGCCTTCGAATCATTATGCAGATGCTCCCGGTAGCTTCAGTCATTGAATAATCTGTTCAGAATGAATCTGTAAGTGGCATTTAGGACGAATTTTTTTAAGAAAAAGAGTTTTATTGATAAATAAAAAAATATATCTTTGCGCCTCTTAAAAATCAGGTCTGGTAGTTCAGCTGGTTAGAATACATGCCTGTCACGCATGGGGTCGCGGGTTCGAGTCCCGTCCAGACCGCTGATTTATAACAGCTCCATTCAAAGGAGCTGTTTTTTTGACAAATTGAAATCAATTTATTTATCTCAGATAAATATTACCCAATGACCTTTAAGTGCCATTGATTAGAGGGCTCGTATTTATTTAAATATGGGAAGGAAAAATTAATTTGAAATGCGAGTTTGTTTGCCTTTGTAAATCCAAACATCAGCATAACCTTCGTTTTTGATTTTTTGGATACCTGCTTCTGCTTCTGAAAGTGTCGCAAAATAAGTCACAGCAACCATTTCCAAACCGTTTTTGTTTTTACCTATGAGGGAAGATGTATAACCTTTACTCTGTAATTCTGAGTTCAGTTTTTGAGCGTTTTCATATACAGAAAAACAACCTCCGATAATAAAATAAACCTTATCGCTGTTCGAAACCGATGCATTTTCAACCGGTGCAGGAGAAGTAACAGCAACAGCAGGGGAGGATAGAGGTTCTTGTACGCTCAACGTATTCTCCGGCTTATTTTCTGTAATGGGAGTTGAACTATTTTCACTTGCAACACTTTGTGCAGGTAACTGAGTTGTGGAAACAACTGTTTCAGCGGAAGGGCTGTTTTCAGGAATCTTTGCAGAGGTTTCTGCTCCTTCTTCGTAAATATTTTTATCAGGATTTAACTCTGACTGACGTAATTCTTCTTTAACAGGCAGGTTAACTTTTTTAGTTTCATTGGCCGGTGTATTATCAGAAGAACGACTAACTACCGGTATTATACTTGCAATACCTTTTGATATTTTAGAAGATATAAATGGATTGAAATAAGCAAATGCCACCAATGCTGCAATCCCTGTAACTGCTGTTATTCTTAACAGTGGCTTAAGATAGTTTTTATGCTTCTCTGCAGGAACTACTGAAGCATCCTGGTTGTCGAATATATCAAAAGATTTTTCACGTTGTATTGCTGGCGACTGTACAGGTGCCAATCCAAACGAATCAAGAAGAAAATTCTGCTGGCCTTTTGGTGTGAACTGAAGATTCTTTTCAACATCGTAAAACAATTCACCAACATTGTCAATCACCAGTCGCTGGTTGTTGTCAAGTTGTGTTTTGCAGGTCATTACAAAATCATTGATTATTTTACATGCATCCGGATAAGTCAACAACAGCCGTGAACAAATATAATTAGCCAATAGACCATCGTTAGTGGTTAGTTCACTGTTAAATGCAACTGATTTGGATGGTGGTGTAAACAAATGCTGAACAGGATGAATGGCAGCACTTTGATAGCGGGTTACAAATCCGCCAAAATCCGGAACTATCACACAGTCGTGATAATGCAGGAGGTCGTTGATATAATTGCCAATCTTCATCCGTCAGGATTTTACATGGGCAAATATAACAAACAATTACAAATATCTGAAGTAAAAATATCCTCAGACCATTTTACGGAAATCGGTTTCTATTTCATATCTGCTGCCCGCATAGGATAAAAAATTATCAAACATTCTGATGTTGTGTTGAGTCAGCATTTTAGGATGTGATATAAAATGCATATAATCCTGTTCTTGAATAAACTTCTTATATACAGGCATTTTTATCTGCGACATTAATTCAATAGCCACACGCTCCCAGTTCGAATTTAAAATATCATATCCATGAGTCGTTGGCTTCACAATCGAAGGGTCTATCTTCACTGCAATTTGTCCCTCTCCACGGTTGAAGCTATGATCTCCGGTAAGTTTAAAGTAGAACTTCTGAAAAATTTTGTTTAAGAACTGAACATTCTTTGGAATAAAAACAGAAGATATATTTAACTCCGTGAATAATCCTTTGTCGTTTTCTTTTACAATATCATTCTGAAAATGATAAACCGATTTTTCAGGTGCTTCAGAGAAATCAAAATACTGCGCATTGCTAAACAAATAAAATTTGCCAAGCACGCTGAAGTCGTATTTTATTTTATGTTTTTTAAAATACGGCTCAAATGCTGAAAATGGCTGAATACACCATCCTCCTGCTCGATATCCATCTAGTATATATTCGGGATTGTGTGGTTTAATAAATTTGTTTAGCAACTCTACCGATCCTGTAAATATCAACTCTCTTTCGTTTTCGTTCAAATGAAAAAATCTGTATTTATCAGTGTCGGTTAGTTTCCATTCATTTGTTTGTGGCAGGTATTCTGCATCCAGCCAGTGAGGATGCAGGTGAGGAAAAATTTCATGTCCTCTTTTGCTTATGGACGCAATATGTGCAGAAACTGTTTCCAAATCATTAGAGCATGCATCATATTTTTCTGCATATTTCTCAAGAGTAAGCAGGTGAGTGGTATCTATAAAGAATATAGCTCGTTCACCGTGTTTTTCTATGACATCTAGAATTTGATTGGTAGGTTTGATTAAACAATCATCCACTGAACCACTTCGGTTGCCGAGAAATAACTCATAATCGAAGGTAATCAGAACCTGTTTCTTCTGCTTACTCATTATTTGGAAACAATACGTGTTTTATTGGGGAACTCAGCTAATACTTTACGATACATTTGTTCAATGTCGCCTTCAATTTTTTGTTCTGAAAATAATTGCCGGCAATCTTTTGAAAGTTGCTCCTGATTATAATTCTTATAATTCTGCATCATTTGAATCATAGCTTCAGCTAAACATTCCGGGGTTTGCTCTTTCAGGATGATTCCATTGGTGCTATTGATAAAATCTCTTGGTCCACCAGAGTCTGTTGTAATAACAGGACGCCCTGAGGCAAGGCTTTCAATAAGTACTACTCCGAATGTTTCGTAGGTACTTGTCAGCAAAAAGCAGTGGCAATTGGAAGCTTCTGTCTTAACTTGCTGCCTGTTCAGTGCACCTAAAAATTTTACGTAATTGTCAAGGCCGCAATCTTTAACTATTGTTTGTAAGGAGTTTCTTAACGGGCCATCACCTCCAACTCTTAACTCAAAGTTCTTAACTCCTTTTTTTAATAATACTTCAAGTGCATTGAAAATAAGTTTGTGATTTTTTCTGGGCAGAAGAAACGAATTGGTGAAAAAGACAAAAGTCTCTCCATTCTGATATGTTTTGATTTTAAAATCATCAAAGAAAATATCAGCAACCAGATTAGGAATTACTTTAAACGTATCATTTCTCAGATGTAAGGAATTTTCAATATCATTTTTGAAATTCTTACTTACAATTAATGCGGCATCAGCATTACAAAAAATCTCACCGGATAGTTCAATATCTTCAGGATGGCTAATATCACCGGTCATAAATGAGGTCAGATGCTCAGTTATGACAAATGGGAGATGGTTTTTCTTTGCAATATAATAGCCTGCCATACCTCCATGAAAAATACTGTGGGCATGTATGATGTCAGGAATACCATACTTTTGAGTATATTTATTGTAAATACGCTGTACGGCTTCATTGAAAATTCTGTAACTTAGTTTACGCATTTTCGGAATGTATGCCTGATGTACCATAGAGTATGTAGGCAGCCCGTTGTCATCAACAAAACTCACGATCTCATCCTTTTTTTGAAACAGGGAGCTTACAGAGGCAAACTGAGGATAAATGATTCCCACTTTATGACCTGCTTTCATTAAGGTGCGCGCCTGCTCTTCAAAAAAAGTTCCCAGCACAGGCTCTGTAATAGATTTATACCAGGATGGAATGATTAAAATGTGCATTCCTCTTGATGAAGATAAATTAACCTGATCAATGATGTCTTTATACAGATTGCCCGGATGTCTTAATTTAAGAAGGAAATCATAAACTCTTGTCTTAAGCGGATCAATATCAATCTTCCATAGATATCCTTTTTTCAACTCCCCTCCAAAACCTTTTTTAAAACGAAAGATACCTTCTAAAGCAGGATCATTATTACCTATTCGTACTCCGACCAAATCATATTTCTTTACACCGAGTGATTTCATTCTTTTCATCATTTCAAAGTGTAAATATTTCATTGAGCCATACAACTTGGTATCGCCCATACTTCCTGCATGTGTACATAATGCAGAATAATTTGTGTGAACGACAAAAATTCCACCCACAGGATTTCCATTATCATAAACTACAGCAGGAGTTGCATTTTCGGAACCAAGATATTTACAATAAGCTTTAAAATACTGGATGTTTTCTGAAATCGCACCGGCTTTGCGCATGGTATGCTCATAGCATTTATAGAAATCCTCTAATACTTCTATGCCGAATTTTACTACACCACCGGATTTTTCAGTATGATGTATTGCCTTTTGATATTTAGGATGAAACTGTTTAAAGATTTCTTCATCAGATTTTGTTGCCAGGTCTGTAATATAAGTTCCGAACTCGCAATATTTTGATCCATTAGGAATAGCACTTAAAATTCCATAGGGATGTGGTTGTACCAGTCGCTCGCACAAATTGTTGGTCTTGCAATATTCAATAAACTCATTAAAAAACTGCAGTTGTTCTTCTGAATTAAGTTCCTTATTGTCACGAATAGGTGCATGCAATATTTGTATGAACTTAATGAAATGAGAAGTGAATAAACGAATTGGTAAAAATGCCTTCAGATTCTCAGAGTAAATCAAAAAAACTTTTTCTCCGGAATATTCTTTATAGATTTTACTGAATCCGGGTAAGAATTGAAAAGGAGAATTATTATTCAATCCGGAAAGCAGTTCTGAGTCTTTGGGGTTAAGCCAGGATAATTGTTTCATGTAGTAAGTGAGGTGATTCTGGTCTTTACATCAAGTATATTAATACAATGTTTCAAAATGCGTTGAGTTGATTTTCCATCCCAAAGCGGAGGTATAGCTCCCTTTTTATATTTACCATTCGTAATGGAATTAATTTTCTTTGAAATGGCGTGTATGTCAAATGGCATTAATTCATTGGAACCAATCTCAACCGTACTTGGCCTTTCAGTATTGGCTCTTAAAGTAAGGCAGGGAATTCTTCGGAAGGTACTTTCTTCCTGAATTCCTCCGCTATCTGTTACAATATATGCACAATCATGAATCAGTTTCTGAAATGCAAAATAATCAAGCGGCTCAGTCAATATCAGCTTGTCATTATTTTTTATTTCATTCTGCAATCCAAATTCTTCAATTCGGTGCATTGTGCGTGGATGTATCGGGAAAACAAGTTTGTGATTTTTAGTAATGAGTCTGATAATATCAAATAATTTTTTCAGCCCTTCTTTAAAGTCAACAGTTGCGGGACGGTGCATAGTCATCAACACAAATTCTTTTGAAGAGATATTTAATTTACTCAATATATCAGACTGTTGAATTTTATGATCAAAGGCAACCAGTGTATCTATCATAGTATTTCCCACAAAAAACATCTGCTGCGGTTTTTTTCCTTCAAGAATTAAATTCTCCTGACCGCTGTCTTCGGTAATAAAGAAATAGTCTGTAATTGCATCGGTCAGAATACGGTTAATTTCTTCAGGCATGGTTCTGTCATTACTTCGCAACCCGCTTTCAATATGAGCAATTTTCGTGTTCATTTTATTGGCAGTAAGTGCAGCAGCAAATGTAGAATTTACATCGCCAACTACCATCAGTAAATCAGGTTTGTATTCCATCATTACTTTCTCCAGACGTAACATGATTTCTGCCATCTGTGAGTTGGGTGATCCTGCAGGAATATTGAGCCAGAAATCAGGAGTGAGTTCAAACTGATCGAAAAAGATATCAGCCATTTTGCTGTCGTAATGCTGACCGGTATGAACTATCTTAATGTCAAATGGGAGGCCCATCTGATGATTGATTTTTTTGAATTGTGTAATTTTTATAAAGTTGGGGCGTGTACCTACTACTATTAAAATCCTTTTCATTGTTATTATTTGCCTCCTTTTACGTTTATTGTTTAAATATGTTAGGATATTTTCTTCTGTTTATTGATATACTGTTCCTCCAATAGGAGTGCATCTACAAAGAATCTGGCTGACCAGTTAGGAATATCATACGAACAATATCCGCCTGATACCGGCCATGATCCCGAAACACCTCCGTTTACCATTGGCGAATGTGATAATAATTGTTTTCCCTTTACATAGTCCAATAATTTTGATGCAGTTAATGCATATTCTTGACGATGCGTGTGTGATTCAAGAGCAAATCCAACCACGCTTAGCTGGCAATTTCCGGGTAAACAACAGAACGTTGCATCCGATTTCCATTCTTCATCCAGTTCACCTGCTAAAAACCCGTCATTACCAACCAAAGGCATTATGCGCTGATAGGCTCGTTCAGCAGCGTTAATCCAGTTATCTTCCTGTAAATCTATTCCTGCGCCTACAATTCCGCGTAATGCATATCCGATGGTATGTGTACTTGGTATTTCATTTTCACTGAATCCATTGTCAATGAAATAATCATTCTTGTCCTGCAATTGCAATGCAAAGTTGATGTTGGCTTTGCCTGCTTGTAAATATTTGTTCTCACCGGTAAGTTTTCCTAATCGGATTAATGCCCATGCAGTTCGTGTATTGGAACTTAACTGGTTTAATGTAAATTGTCGCCAGGCGCCATCACCATCCTGCACTTTCAGAATCCAATCAGCACTTTGAATAGCTGCTTCTAAACATTTTTCATTTCCAAAATGCTCATAATAATCTATGAGAGCAAAAATGATTTGTCCGTTATTAAATACACGCGGAGGTTGATTTTTATAATCACCATAAGAACCCGGAAATGTTCCATCTTTGCGTTGTGTGGTCATCAACCATTTCACTAATTCATCAACAATTGGTCTTTCTCCAAATACAGTTGAAAATATTTCTTTTTTTTTCTCGTTGAAGATAGATGAGTGTGTTTATCCAGAAAGCAGTTGTTTCGGGGTAGGAGGGAAACCATTTATTAAACATCATGGAATACTTGGCAGCACTGCCGCCTCCGGGTAACAGTGTCTGCTGAAACCATTTCAAAGCTAAAATTAATCGCTCGTCATCCGATAAGTCAACTGCTGAAGTCTGCGCCCGCAGGTTCAGGTAACGCATTCGTAGCTGAGAAACTAATTTGCGTATCATGTCGGATAGTTAAATAACTTTTTCTACCAGCTCATTGTAAGTATAAACACCGGAAATTTCTCCGTTTTTCAGTTCGTAAATGCGGTCACAGTTCTTAAGGGTGGTTATACGATGGGCGATAATAAATATTGTTTTATTGGTGTCAGACAATGAGTCAATAGCCTCACTTACTTCACGCTCTGTTTGAGTATCGAGAGCACTGGTTGCTTCATCAAACACAAGAATTTGTGCATTTCGGTAGAGTGAACGGGCAATGCCTATTCGCTGACGTTGTCCACCTGACAGGCGTGATCCTCTTTCTCCAACTTCTGTATCATAACCTTTAGGCAATGTTTTTACAAAATCTTCAAGCGATGCCTGTTTGACAGCAAGGTCAAGTTGATGTTTATCTACTTTGTCTTCTCCAAAGGCTACATTTTCCATGATATTGGAATCTATCATAAAAATATCCTGTTTCACGTAGCCTATCATACTTCGCCAGTATTCCAGGTTGTCTTCTTTCAATGGCTGACCGTCAATTAAAATGCGGCCATTATCCTCATCAAAGAAACGCAACAGAATATTCATCAGTGTAGTTTTACCTGACCCTGAACTTCCTACAAACCCAACTTTCTCTCCCTTTTTTACCGTAAATGAAATACTTTTAAGAACAGGATCCTTGGATTTAGGAAAAGTAAAGCTGATGTTTTCAAAAGTGATTTCTTTTTCGAAGGGGATAGGCACATTGCGGTTCATCACCGATTGTTTTACATAAAGCTCGTTATACTCATTCAGGTTTTCTATGGCAACCTGATTTTTGGTGACCTGCATAATGGCATTCATGATACGGTTTAGCGAAGGCATCAAACGATAAGCTGCTGCAGCAAATGCACCTACCATCATTATCACATCCTGACTTCCGCCTTCAATAAAAATTGCGTAAACAAATATCACAACGATACCCAAAATAGCCACCAATTCATAACCTCTGAAAGGAATCATATTGATGACAATAGAACTCATGGAGAGGTTGTGATATTCCTTCTGATATTTCAGAAACTTCTCTCTGTAAAAATCAATTTTATTAGCCAGCTTAATGTCAACAAAACCCATAATGGAATTATTGATAGCTGCCAGTGCCTGTGGAAACATTTTATCCAGTCCGCGGCCAATCTGCTCATTCTTGGTGTTTACAGATTTATACAACAGATATGAAGCAGGCCCTATAATCATCAGTATAAAAAGAAATAACTTCAGATTATATACTGCAATAAGCGTTACAATAAATATCAGAATAATGGACTCTGAAAACAACATGAGTATAGGCAGCATTACCCATGCCGTAAACGAAGCAGGATTTTGTTGCACGTGATTGATTATTCGTGATGATTTTACACTGTTGAAATTGAAATAAGACAAAGAAAAATATTTTGAAAACTGATTTCGTGAAATATTATTGGCAACATCTGCCATAAATTTCCCTTCAATGTAATTTACAAAAATTCCAAATCCTGTTTTGAAGAACTGGAATAACAGTATTACCACAATAAAAAATACCATAAAATTTTTATCACTGGTGAAATGAAGGTTGTCATACACAATGCTGAAATATTTGTTTGTATGAATCACCTGAGGTTCAGTAGCCATTTTTACAAGTGGCAAAACAGATGCAAGTCCAAAAACATCCAATACTGCTGAGAGAAAAATCAATAAAGCAATCCACTTCAGTTTTTTCTTTTGTGATGAGGAAAGATGATCTTTAAGGCTCTGATAAGTTTGCCTGAAAGCCTGTGAGGAAGAATAATTTTTTTTGCTTAATGCCATAAATGCGATTCAGGTTTATTTGTAGTAAGCTCCGCCATAGCCTACCGGCATGTTCTTAGGATTAACACCATTTAAGATAAAGCTCAGACTCTTGATATTATTTTTCTCCATTAACTGATGTGCTACCTCAACAAAATCTTTCTTGCTGTAGCCTGATTTTGTTATATAAAGATTCAAATCAGATTGCTTCATCATTACCAGTGCATCTGACAGTAATCCCACAGGCGGCATGTCAAGCAATATGTAATCAAAATGTTCTTTCAGTTCCTGAATGAGTTGTTCCATCATCGGATCTAAAATTAATTCAGATGCATTAGGAGATTTTGGTCCACTTAATATCACTTTCAGGTTTTCTACAGGAGTGTCTTTAATGATTTCATTCAAATTGGCTTTACCAACCAGATAAGATGTCACGCCCGTATCATTGGTCATATTCCAGGCAGTTGCCTGCTTGGGTTTGTGCAAATCAAGGTCAATAATAACAACCTTTTTCTTCGCTCTTGCCAATGTAGTTGCTGTATTCACAGCGCAGAATGTCTTTCCTTCACCTGAAATTGTAGAGGTAAACAGAATAACTTTTGAAGCAGATTTAGGAGCAAAATAAGAAAGATTCGTTCGAATAACCCTGAATGCTTCTGCTGTAAGCGACTGCGGAGAAGAATGAACCACGAGATAGTCCTTCTTGGCTTCAGGGCTTTTACCGATAACTCCAATAATTGGTTGATGAGTAATATCTGCAAGATCTTCTTTCGTATAGATGTAATTGAGGAAAATACTCTTGAGGAAAATTACAAGGAAAGCTAAAGCCAAACCAACGCCAACACCTGTAAACAACATCTTGTTTCTGATTGGTTTTAGTAGTCCTATACTGGAAGCCGGTTCCAGAATAGATTTATCAGGTACTATAGCAGCTTTGGCAATAACTGTTTGAGCTCTTGTCTCCAAGAGGAACAGATACATTTTTTCATTGATCTCTTTCTTCCTTGTAATATCGCTCAAACCTTTAATGGTGGATGGCATCCTGTTGAGTGATGCAGCAAAATTTCCTTCACGTTGAGAGATGAGATTTATCTGCATTACCAAGTCTTTTCTGATATTCATCACAATGCCTATCAGATTTTCTTTAGCCTTGTTAATCTGACCATCAATTTCTTTCATTTGCGGACTGTTGGGAGTCAGGCTGAAGGAAAGATTTGTTTTGCGTTGCATCAGAGCCGTTAAGTCCTGAAAGGCTGATGCTAATCCCGGATTTCCCTGATCAGCATATAATGCCGGTGTAAGGGTAGAAAAATCACTTCCACCACTGGTGAGTTGATTGTAAACATAATCTACAGAACTGAGTCGGGCTGTAAGTTTTGCTCTTTCTCCCTGAAGATCCATTTTTTCTTTTACAAGCGTACTTTGCTGGTTGGTTACATCAATTGCTCCGCTCTGTTGCTGATATTCTACCAGATTCGTTTCAACTCCATTCAGCTGATCTTCGGTATATTTCAGTTGATCTTCAATAAACCGAAGTGAATTTTCATTGATTTCTCTTGCAACTGCAATAGAATAATTAATGTAAAGTTTGGTTAGCGTATCCAGAAAATCTACTCCTTTTTCTTCTACCTCATCTTCAATTCTGATATTAATTATGGATGCATCCTCATCCTTTTCCAGACTCAATGCATCTTTATATTTTTTTACTAAATAACGGTGATTATTTATTATAAACAGATACTGAAATTCACTGAATTTCGGATTGTGTTCTATGGCATCTTCTCTTCCGTTAACTACAATGCTGAATTTTTCGGTAACAACAGGTTCACCAAACTTCAATGTCTTTTTAAAGGAATAAGTTGGAGTACTTACTTCAAGCGTATAAGAGTTTTTGTCAATGATGCGAATGTTGAACGGAGTGCCATAAAACGATTCATCAAGCACTTTTCCTTCAACACTAAAAGGTGTGCCTTTATACACTTCTCCTGTTTTCAACCGGCCTTTGATATAATATGAAATATCAAGATTAAGTTTATTAATGGCTTCACTCACTAAACGGGTAGAAGAAAGTATCTCAATTTCATTGGACACCTCTTCTTTGTTTGGCCCCATTGGCAGACTTGTGGAAAGGGCATCTTTGAATGCATTCTTAGTTGGAGTGATTAATACTTTGGCTTCAGCTCCATATATGCGGATGGTTTTATAATAGAGGAAAATGCCTCCGGCTACTCCCATGGAAATAAAAATCAGAAACCAGTACCAATTCTTCAGCACCAGATTTAATGCGGTTTTTACATCCTTAGCATCAATAATTGATTGGTTCTTAACAACTTTTTGATTATTCATATAGTCATAGTATGAACCCGCTTATACTGTGAAATTCAGTAAATGGTTCGATGTTGGTGGTTTAAAATTATTTAATTTGCACAAAATTAAAAAATTACCTCGGCTTATCTTAATGCATGAGTGAAATTTTTTAACTTATTAAGTAACTATAATGAACCACTTTTCGTTAACTGTATTTTAATTTCAAATCAACAATGAAAAAAGCTTTAATCACGGGTGTAACCGGACAGGATGGCGCCTACCTGAGTGAATTACTTTTAGAAAAGGGCTATGAAGTTCACGGCATTAAGCGCAGAAGTTCGCTTTTTAACACCGAAAGGGTTGACCATCTATATGAAGATATGCATGAGAAGAATGTAAAATTCAAATTGCATTATGGCGACCTTACAGATTCTGCCAACATTATCCGCATTATTCAGGAAGTTCAACCGGATGAAATTTACAATCTTGGTGCCATGAGCCATGTACGTGTAAGTTTTGATATGCCTGAATATACAGCCAACGCAGATGGCATTGGCGCTTTGCGTATTCTTGAAGCAGTTCGTATGCTGGGCATGACAGATAAATGCCGCATTTATCAGGCTTCAACAAGTGAACTTTATGGATTGGTACAGGAAGTGCCTCAACGTGAGTCAACCCCTTTTTATCCACGTTCACCTTATGCTGTTGCCAAACTTTATGCATACTGGATTATGGTCAACTACCGCGAAGCTTACAATATGTTTGCAACCAACGGAATTTTATTCAACCACGAATCACCATTGCGTGGCGAAACATTCGTTACCCGTAAAGTTACCCGCGCAGTAGCACGTATTGCCTTAGGATTGCAGGATACTGTTTATATGGGAAATATTGATGCAAAACGCGATTGGGGTCATGCAAAAGATTATGTAGAAGGAATGTGGCTGATGCTTCAACAGGATAAACCTGATGACTTTGTGCTGGCAACAGGCGTAACTACAACGGTACGTGATTTTATCATTCTTGCATTTAAAGAAGTGGGAATTGAAATAGAATTCAGTGGCTCTGAAGAGAAAGAAATAGCAGTGGTAAAAAAATGTAATAATCCCGCTTATCAGTTGCCACAGGGCAATGTGGTTATGCGTATTGACCCTAAATATTATCGTCCTTCAGAAGTAGAATTACTCATTGGCGATCCTTCTAAAGCAAAAAAAATATTGGGTTGGGAACCTAAACACAATCTGCAGTCTATCGTTAAAGAAATGATGCATTGTGATTTGGAACTTTTCAAACGCGACCAATATCTCAGAGCAGGGGGACATAAGATTATTAATTATCACGAAGCGTAAGTACTATGCAAAAGAGTGCTAAAATTTTTGTGGCAGGCCATCGTGGAATGGTGGGATCTGCCATTGTTCGCAGACTTGAAAAAGATGGATTCTCCAATATACTTGTCCGCACCTCCAAAGAACTTGACCTGAGAAATCAGGCTGCTGTTGAAGATTTTTTCAAATCGGAAAAGCCCGAATATGTTTTTCTTGCTGCTGCCAAAGTAGGAGGCATTGTTGCCAATAATACTTATCGTGCTGATTTTATTTATGAGAATCTTGCCATAGAATGTAACGTGATTAAAAGCTCTTTTGATCATAAGGTAAAAAAGTTATTGTTTCTTGGTTCTTCCTGTATTTATCCAAAATTGGCGCCCCAGCCCCTCAAAGAGGAATATCTTCTTACTGGTCCGCTTGAGCCGACTAACGAACCATACGCGCTTGCAAAAATTGCAGGATTGAAAATGTGTGAAGCTTTTCGTGACCAGTATGGTGTGGATTATATTTCGGCCATGCCAACTAATTTGTATGGACCAAATGATAATTATGATCTGAAAAACTCACATGTATTGCCCGCATTGATTCGTAAATTTTATGATGCATCACAGAATAGTCTTCCTTCAGTAGAAATATGGGGAACAGGTTCGCCACGAAGGGAGTTTTTGCATGTGGACGATCTGGCTGATGCATGTTTTTTCCTGATGCAGAATTACAGCGACCGATCTACCGTCAACATAGGAACTGGTGAGGATATCAGTATCAAAGAACTGGCTTTACTTGTTAAAAACACACTTGGCTATACAGGGGATTTGGTTTTTGATACTTCCAAACCTGACGGTACTCCTCGTAAATTGCTTGATGTAAGCAAACTGCATTCGCTGGGATGGAAACATCGTATCAACCTTCCTGACGGTATTGCAATGGTTTGCGAAGAAGTGAAAAATATGGATGTTTTCCTGGAACGCTAAGAAGAGATTTAAGCAAAGTTTTCTATTTATATTTCCTTAATCTGCCCAACTCAACATTAAGAAATAAAAAAGCCGCCACTTCAAGGCAGCTGCTTTAATCTGACCTAAAAGTATTAAGAAGGTTGATGTGTGCCCGGTGTTGAATGACTACCATAAGCAGGGCATTTTTCGCGACTTTTACAAGAGTTCAAAACGATTACCATGGCGATTAGCAGGAAAGCAGCAAGTGTCTTTTTCATTATTTAATTGTATTTGCGTTGCAAAGAAATAAAAAACGGGATAATTACAGAGTTATTACAGAAAAATTAGAAATGACTTATTAACAGTATGGTGGTTTGTGGCATGATGTGGAGTTTCTAAGATGAATTTACAGTAATAAGTAATTTAGCTGCCTCAAGATTTTACCATGTCTGAATTACAGGTGAAAATAGAACCGGGTTGGAAGGAGGCTTTGGCTGACCAGTTCAGAATGCCCTATTTTCAGGAGCTAAAAGCATTTTTGATAGAAGAAAAAAGAAAGTATGATATATTTCCTCCGGGGAATCAGATTTTCAGCGCATTTAATCATACTCCCATTTCAGACGTTAAAGTGGTGATAATTGGTCAGGATCCATATCATGGCCCGGGTCAGGCTAATGGACTTTGTTTCTCCGTATCTGACGGAATTAAACCTCCACCTTCATTAGTTAATATTTTTAAAGAGCTGAATACTGATTTGGGAATACCTGTTCCCATTCATGGCAATCTGGAAAAATGGGCAAACCAGGGTGTGTTCTTACTCAATGCCACTCTTACAGTTCGGCAAGGGCAACCGGCATCACACAACGGACACGGGTGGGAGCAGTTTACTGACGCTGTGATTCAAACGTTGTCACTTCAATGCAATGGTTTGGTTTTTCTGCTCTGGGGCCGATTTGCTCAGGCTAAAGAATCATTAATTGACACTTCAAAACATCACATTCTGAAAGCAGCTCATCCTTCACCTTTTTCGGTTACGGGATTTTTCGGTTGCCGACATTTTTCAAAAGCAAACGCGTTATTAATCTCAGGAGGAAAAACTCCTGTTGACTGGAATATCAACAAAACCTGATCATTGAGGCATCTGATAAAATTTATTCTGCTTTTGAGTCTTGCTACACCCGTGCAGGCATTGGCGCAGTATGAACTTACTGTTGCCGGTAACAAACTGCCTCCTTTAAAATATAAAACAATCCTGGCAGATTCAGGACAAGTAGTTAAGGAAATTAATAAACTTCTATTTCAGCTGCGTTCAGATGGTTATCTGGCTGTTTCAGCAGATAGTGTAATATTTAATCAGCATAAAGTAAGAGCATTTATTGTTACAGGTGAACGCTTTGAATGGGCATCATTAAGTCGCGGAAATGTGGACGAAAGAGTTTGGAATGAAACAGGCAGAAGTGAAAAACGATGGGTGAACACCAGAATAACTCCTGAAAATTATGCAGGAATTTTTAAATCGCTGCTTGCATGGTACGAAAACCATGGCTATCCTTTTGCAGAGTTAAAGTTAATTAACCGAAAATGGGAAGGCAATACACTTTCCGGGCAAATGCATGTTGAAAAAAATGAACTGATAACCATTGACAGTGTAATCGTCATAGGTAATGCCAAACTGAGCAGAGTGTATCTTCAGAATTACATCAACGTAAGGAACGGAGACGTGTATAATGAGTCTGTCATCAGAAGTATTTCAACCCGGCTAAAAGAATTGCCTATGGTGAACGAAACTGCACCGTTTGTAGTGTCGTTTGAAGGAGGGAAAGCCGTTGTCATATTGTCGTTGGACAACAGAAAAGCTTCACAGGCCGATGGTATAATTGGTTTATTGCCGGATGATAATAAGAAAGGGAAAATTAAACTCAGTGGCGACTTAAGACTTAAATTAATCAGTGCTTTCGGGCGTGGCGAACAATTTGAAGTCAACTGGAAGCAACCTGTTGCAAATACACAGGATTTGCGTGCAAGAATAAATTATCCTTTTTTGTTTTCTACACCATTTGGAGTGGAAGGAGGTCTTGCAATTTACAAACGTGATACTTCCTATATTGATGTAAATCTGAGTGGAGCAGTTCAATATCTTCTCAGAGGCAACAGCTATCTGAAACTATTTGTGACCAATAAAAAATCATCTCTGCTATCAACTTCTTCATTGAGGAATGCAACTGTATTGCCACCGATTAACGATATGGTGAACACCACTTATGGACTCAATCTGCGAAGAGAAAAAACTGATTACAGACTTAACCCAACTACCGGATACATAGTTGACGTGACAGCAGGTGCAGGAAGAAAAAAAATCCTGAAGAACTCAGCTCTCAATCAGGAACTATACAACAATGTAAAACTTAACTCCGAATCGTACCAGGCCGAACTTGTTGCAGATTTGTTTTTTCCTGTGGGCAATCGTTTTGTTCTTAATACAGGGGTGAGCGCAGCATGGTTAAATTCAAAAAATATTTTTCAAAACGAACAGTACAGAATAGGAGGACTGAAAACATTGCGAGGCTTTGATGAGGAATCAATTTATGCAACTCAATATTACATTGGTAAAGCTGAGTTCAGATATATTCTCGACCGCAATTCTTTTCTTCAGATTTTTTACAATCAGGCATACTATGCATCAGAAACCATCAGCGGAAATATATATGATAAGCCTCTTGGCTTTGGTGCAGGCATTACATTCGAAACCAAACTGGGCATTTTCTCATTAAACTATGCAGTAGGAAAACAGTTTAATAATCCAATTCAGTTCCGCAGTGCCAAGATACACTTTGGCATTGTAAATTATTTTTAAATCACCACGGGTGACTTTTCTGAAACTCTTTATAATTTACTTTAACCTGAAACAGCTTTGCTGTAAGCAAGAATTTTATTAATACTTTCCTGAGAAGGGCTTACTAATGCCTGTTCTATCTTCTCCATAGTTTTTACTATGGCATCATATTCTTCTTCCACTTCAGGGTATGTATCAATATGCTGTTGTGTGATTACCGTATCCGGGAGGTCGGTTTCGTTGAAGTAATAAAGAATTAAGTGGTTGTGAGTAAAGTTGTCGTACATAGGCAAATAATTGTTCATTTGCCTTTATAACGCTACCTGTTGCAGAATAGTATATAACTGCACATTTTTTTATGATACCAGCACCAGTTTTTTGGTTTCTATGATTTTACGCAGGTTGATAAGTGCATATCTCATTCGACCAAGAGCAGTATTTATACTTACACCTGTGGCATCTGCAATTTCTTTAAAACTCATATCGGCAAAATGACGCAGAATAACCACTTCTTTTTGTTCAAAAGGCAGTTCCTCCACAAGCAGGCGCACTTCTTTATAAATCTGTTCTCTCATCATTTTATCCTGTGCATTTTCATCAGTAAGTTTCAGTGACTCTATGATAGAATAATCTTCCTTGTCATGCACAAGTGGCATACGCTGGTTTCTGCGGAAATGGTCTATCACCAGATTGTGACCAATGCGCAATACCCATGGAAGAAATTTTCCTTCCTCATTGTAAGCACCTCGTTTCAGAGTATTGATAACTTTAACAAAGGTATCCTGAAAGATATCTTCAGCAGTTTCACGGTCGTTAACCAAAAAAAGAATGGCAGAAAAAATTCTTTTCTGATGACGTTCAATTAAAATTGTAAGGCAATTTTCGTTTCCTTGTTGGTACAATTCGACCAGTTGCTGGTCGGTAAGAACAGGTTTTTGCATAATAGACTCCTTTTTTCAGTTTGAATGTGTAAGTAGAGTTTTATGCTATATTTTTTCCTCCTGTTTAAATTAAAAAGTGAAACTTTATTTTGAGATTATTAACGGTGCAATACTTCTATTATTGTGTAGTCCGTATTTTTTTTATTTTTTATTTCAAGTAAAGATACGAAAAAATCCTGCCAGAGTTCAAATTTTTTTCTTTCCGGCAGGATTTTCAGTTTTTATTCATTT
Source organism: Bacteroidetes bacterium OLB10 (assembly GCA_001567275.1). Lineage (GTDB taxonomy): Bacteria > Bacteroidota > Bacteroidia > AKYH767-A > OLB10 > OLB10. The sequence goes on along the minus strand of LNBX01000048.1, from coordinate 82,408 downwards.
CAAAGACCGATTCCCGGTTAAAATCTTTCAGTCATTGCAAAAAAGAATCCGGCTTCAATAGCGGCATTTGCATCACTGTCAGAACCATGTACGGCATTTGCTTCAATGCTTTTTGCATATAGTTTACGGATGGTGCCTGCCTCAGCCTTGGCAGGGTCGGTAGCACCTATTGTTTTTCTGAAATCTTCTACAGCATTATCTTTTTCGAGAACAGCTGCAACAATAGGACCTGATGACATGTATTTTACCAGATCATTATAAAATGGTCTTTCTTTGTGTATAGCATAAAATTCACCGGCTCTTTCAGCTGTTAAACGGGTGTATTTCATAGCTTTAATCTTAAATCCTGCTTTAATAATGTGATCCAGAATAGCACCCGTATAGCCATTGGCCACTGCATCGGGCTTTAACATTGTGAAGGTTATTGTACTCATTTCTTGAATTTATTTCGTTTATTTTTTGAGGCTGCAAAAGTAAGTGATTTAACTATGCGTCCTACAGTATTAAATGCATACATTTGTAAAAATGCCAATAGCTTAAAGAATGATTCCTGTTTTTAATCCGACACTCATAAAAGAGTTAAAAAACTTCTTAACCGAACCACGCAAAATTGCTATAACTACACATTATAAACCGGATGGCGATGCTATAGGCTCACTTTTGGGTTTGTATAACTTTCTAACTTCTCAAAAACATAAAGTAAAAGCTATTGTGCCGAGTGATTATCCTGAGTTCATCAGTTTTATGAAGGGTAATGACAAGGTGATAAACTATGAAAATAAACCAAAGCAGGCTGAAAAATATTTTCGCGAAGCTGAAATTATTTTTTGTCTCGATTTTAATGAGCAGAGCAGGGTAGAGGCTATGCAGCATATTATGATGGACAACAGTGCTATAAAAGTTGTTATTGACCACCACATTGAACCACAGATTAAGGCAGATTATGTGTTTTCATTCCCGCAATCTTGTGCCACTTGCGAACTGATTTATTATTTCATTTATGCACTAAAGTCCGATTACAAAATGAAATCTGATGTTGCGGAATGTCTTTATACAGGCATCATGACAGACACCGGTTCTTTCCGGTTTTCATCAATGACAGCAGATACCCATCGCATTGTGGCTGCTCTCATGGATACAGGAATGGATCATGTCAAAATTCACGAATCCGTTTCTGATACTTTCACTGAAGATCGTATTCGTTTCCTCGGATATTGTTTACGCGACAAAATGCAATTGATTCATGCTTTTCATGCATCGTATATTTCACTTTCACTTACCGAATTGGATCAGTTTAACCATCAAACCGGAGATACAGAAGGTATAGTTAATTATCCATTAAATATCAAAGGAGTTAAAATGTCGGCTCTTTTTACTGAAAAGGAGGATGGGGGTGTTAAAATATCATTTCGTTCAAAGGGTAACTTTTCGGTTCGTGACATGGCAAAAAAATTTTTTAACGGAGGAGGACATCACAACGCAGCCGGTGGCCGCTTTGATGGCAGCATGGATGAATGTGTGGAGCATTTTATTTCGGCTTTGAAATATTATAAGACTGAATTAATGGATATTGACGCATTGGAAATTTAACTTCTTATGTTAAAATTCGGGAATCCGTTTCCACATTCCAATTAAAAAATATTTACATTAGCCCTCCGAAATTTAAATCTGATATATGAGTCAAACAGCACAGCAAGGTCACCCACGGGGACTATATCTATTGTTTTTTACTGAAATGTGGGAGCGTTTCAGCTACTATGGTATGAGAGCCATTTTTGTTCTATACATGACAAAAGCGTTGCTGTTGTCTGCCGCATCTGCTTCAAATATTTATGGAAGTTTTACTGGATTGGTTTATCTCACCCCACTATTGGGAGGTTATATTTCAGATAAATTTTGGGGCAACCGCAAAAGTATTCTGGTAGGTGGAATTCTGATGGCCTTAGGTCAGTTTTGTTTGTTTTTCAGTGGAGGTTTAGTAGTTCCCGGACAAGCAAGTCAGGCAGCCGTTGCCATGATGTGGGTAGGCCTTACTTTATTGATTATTGGTAATGGATTTTTCAAACCGAATATTTCTACAATGGTTGGTCAACTTTATCCTCAAAACGACCACAGGATTGATGGTGCTTTTACTATTTTCTATATGGGAATCAATCTTGGTGCATTCTTTTCACCTCTTATCTGTGGTGGATTAGGAGAGGTGTTTGATGCTTCCGGTGAGCATATTCCTACTGAATTTAAATGGGGTTTTCTTGCTGCAGGTATTGGTATGGTAGTTAGTACTATTTCATTTGAGCTTTTAAAGAATAAGCATTTAGTTGATCCGGAAGGAAAGCCATTAGGTATGCCAAAACAGCGTATGGATATGAAAACTCTTGGTGTAATTATTGGGTCAACTCTGCTTATTTATGCATTATTAAATTATCATAAAATAGTAGAACTTATTGCGGGAACTGCCGCAGTAGCTGTTGAAGGATCTACAGCTTATACGATTGCTAATCTTGATTTAATCGGATATCTTATTTACTCCTCTATGATTATCATGCCTCTTATTATTCTTACCGATAAATCACTGACATCTGTTGAGAGGCAACGTATTTCAGTTATATTCATACTGGCATTTTTCGTTATTTTCTTCTGGGCCTGTTTTGAACAGGCAGGTGCTTCTCTTACCATTTTTGCTGATGAGCAAGTTGATCGTGCGGTAAAAATTCATATCAGTAAATACATTATTCTTATTGGTGCTTCTGCACTTGTGTTTTATCTGACAAAAGCATTGGGTTGGTTTTTTGAGTGGTCCAAAAAGATCATTCTTTCTATTCAGATAATAGGAATTGCTGCGCTTTTGGTGCTTACTTTCACAGGTACTATAACAGATTTTACCAAAAATGATTTTCCGGCTTCATGGTTTCAGTCAGTAAATCCTCTTGCCATAATTGTATTAGCTCCACTGTTTACCATGCTTTGGGGTAAACTTTCCAAAATGAAAATGGAGCCTCCTTCACCATTAAAAATGGCAATGGGTCTTGCTCTTGTTTCTTTAGGATTTGTGATTATTGCTTATGCAGTTCATGGTGTTGATCCTTCAGTTAAAATCAGTATGTTCTGGCTGTTTGCATTATATATTGTTCACACAATGGGTGAACTTTGTTTATCACCAATAGGATTAAGTATGGTGAGCAAACTTGCACCTATCAGATTGTCTTCACTACTGATGGGTACATGGTTCCTGGCAAATGCTGCAGCTAATAAGTTTGCAGGAACCCTCAGTGCACTAATTCCTCCCGGGGCCGGTGAGGCAACCAAGGCGGCAGGTAAAATCCCATCGTTCCTTGGTGTTCAGATTGACAATTTATTTATTTTCTTCTGTGTGTTTATTGTGCTAAGTGGTGCCGGAGCGCTGATTCTCCTTGCTATTTACCGCAAACTTATCAAAATGATGCATGGAATTCATTGATGATAAAGTTGTTCAAAACTTTTCATTTTTAATGGAGAATTTTCTTCTTCGTAAAATAAAACAGAAATACTTTTGATGTGTTAAATCATATCAAATTTTGTAAGATGAAAAAACTATTAACATTAATGGCCGTTGCTGGCATGTTTACTCTGGTATCATGTGGCCCAAGCGCAGAAGAACAAGCTGCTGCTGAAAAAGCTCGTCAGGATTCAATAGCTAACGCTGAAGCACAAATGCAGGCTGCTCAGGAAGAAGCTAACAAGCAAGCTGCTGAAGCTACTGCTGCAGCTGCTGCAACTGATTCTGCAGCTCCTGCTGCTGCTACTACCCCTGAAAATACTCAAACTTCAGGAGACAACGCACAGCACTAATAATTTTTAAAATTGTATTAAAGAGGTCGAGTGTATCGGCCTCTTTTTTTATTTAATAAATTTTATTTGTGATTATCCGGCAGTTTATTGGATTGACATTTTGAACAACCACCATGAGGCTTGCTGAATTTTGATATTAAAAAAGCCACAGCCAACCCTACAATTACACCAATGAGAATTTCTTGCATAACCTTACAACAAAACTACTCCAATAAAGTTATTTTTGCAATCGCTTTTTAAATTTAATCATGCAATTCGACAGAAAGGACTATTCCGATGAATTATTAATAAGACTTTATTCTGAACTGGTAAGACCACGGATTATAGAGGAAAAAATGTTGGTTTTATTAAGGCAGGGAAAACTTGCTAAGTGGTTTTCGGGAATCGGACAGGAGGCTGTGGCTGTAGGTGCTGCAATGGCTGCTTTACCTGATGAGTATATTTTACCAATGCATCGCAATCTAGGTGTGTTTAGTGTACGGCAAATTCCCTTACACCGTCTTTTTTCACAATGGATGGGCAAACCGGGTGGTTTCACTAAAGGTCGCGACCGCTCATTTCATTTCGGCACGCAGGAATATCATATCATCGGTATGATTTCACATCTTGGTCCCCAAAACGGAATAGCTGATGGCATTGCATTAGCTAATGTGCTTAAACAAAATAGTAAAGCAGCAATTGTCTTTTCTGGTGACGGAGGTACCAGTGAGGGCGATTTTCACGAAGCTGTGAATGTGGCTGCTGTGTGGGATTTGCCTGTGATTTTTGTGATTGAAAATAATGGTTATGGATTATCTACACCTTCATCAGAGCAGTTTCGATGCAAGAGTTTTGCCGACAAAGGTATTGGCTACGGCATTGAAGGTGTTAGTGTAGATGGCAATAATATCCTCGAAGTGTATCACACCCTTAATACGCTGTTGAAAGATATCAGACAAAAACCACGACCGGTAATTTTTGAAGCACGCACTTTCCGTATGCGGGGTCACGAAGAAGCATCAGGAACCAAATATGTTCCGCAGTACCTGTTTGATGAATGGGGCAAAAAAGACCCGATTGCCAATTATGAAAATTATCTTCTTGAAAACAAAATTATCACACAGCAAGAGGTTGATGATATACGCAGCAAGATTAAGGCAGAAATAGAAGAACATCTTCAGATTACATATAAAGAAAATGATCCTGATGTTGACACTCAACTCGAACTGAGAGACATGTTTTATCAAAAGGAAGTTCCTGCTATTCATCCATCGGATAAAAAAACAGAAAAACGTTTTCTCGATGCCATTTCTGACGGAATGCGACAGGCAATGCAAAAGCATTCAAATCTTGTTATCATGGGACAGGATATAGCTGAGTATGGAGGTGCTTTTAAAGCAACACAAGGATTTGTTGAAGAGTTTGGAAAAGCACGAATCAGGAATACACCAATTACGGAATCTGCCATATTAGGAGCCGGCTTAGGTCTCTCTATTAATGGCTACAAATCAATTGTAGAAATGCAGTTTGCCGATTTTGTTACCTGTGGTTTTAATCAGATAGTAAATAATCTTGCTAAAACTCATTACCGATGGGGACAAAATGCTGATGTGGTGGTCAGAATGCCTACAGGAGCAGCTGTGGGTGCAGGGCCTTTTCATTCGCAGTCAACAGAAGCCTGGTTTTTTCACGTGCCCGGATTAAAGATTGTTTATCCCGCATTTCCACAGGATGCCAAAGGACTTTTGGATGCAGCTGTCGAAGATCCCAATCCTGTAATGTATTTTGAACATAAAGCTTTGTATAGAAGTGTGAACGGATTGGTGAGTGATAATTACTTTACAATTCCAATTGGCAAAGGAAGTTTGGTAAAGCAGGGCGATGATATAACCATTGTAACTTATGGTTTGGGAGTTCACTGGGCACTGGAGGCACTAAAAGAATTTCCTGAGATAAATGCTGACTTAATTGACTTACGAACATTGTTGCCATGGGATAAAGACATGGTGCTTGATTCAGTAAAACGCACCGGAAAAGTTATTGTCTTTCACGAAGACACGCTTACTGGCGGAATAGGGGCAGAGATTGCTTCCGTAATTGGTCAGGAATGTTTTCAGTATCTCGATGCTCCTGTGGCAAGATGTGGAAGTCTTGATACACCGGTACCCATGTCGCATGGATTAGAATGGAATTTCCTCCCCCGCGACAGATTCAAAAAACAATTGTTGGAATTATTTCATTACTGAAAAAAACGCATTATGCATTTTCTTCCCAAATCTGTGAAAGGTTAACCAGCACTTCAACAGCTTTGTTCATATCCTGAACACTTACGTATTCTTCTTTGCTGTGAATACCCATTTCACCGGTAAAAATATTCGGACAAGGCATTCCCATAAACGAAAGTCTTGAACCATCCGTTCCTCCTCTGATATTTTTTCTTTCGCAGTTGATACTGCTTCGTTTATATGCTTCTTCGGCATGGTCCATCACCAAAGGATATTTATCCAGCACTTCTTTCATATTTCTGTATTGTTCAGTGCGTTTTATTTCAAATCGTGAGCCTTTGAATTTATGAATGGTAGTTTCCGCAAGTGAATTTAACAATGCTACATGGTCAGCAAGTTTTGCAGTTTCAAAATCGCGGATTATAAATTTCACCTCTGCTTCTTCAAGCCCTCCTGAAATACTTACAGGATGAACAAACCCTTGGTAACCTTCAGTAGCTTCAGGACACAGTTTGTCTGATGGCAATAAACTGATAAAATGCGCCAATACTTTCTGTGCATTTACCATTTTACCTTTTGCATATCCCGGATGGGCACTGATTCCATAGAACTTTACCGAACATGCATCAGCAGAAAAGTTTTCACCTTCAAGGGTACCACACTCTCCTCCATCTAAGGTATATCCATATTCGGCACCCAGTTTTTTCATATCAACTTTATCTACTCCTCTACCGACTTCTTCGTCAGGGGTAAAAAGAATTCGAATATCGCCATGCTTGATTTCAGAATGTTGTTTCATGTACTGTACAAAGTCCATAATTATGGCAACACCAGCTTTGTCATCAGCACCCAACAAAGTCAATCCGGATGCAGTAATAATATCATCACCGATTTTTTCTTTGAGATATGGATGCTTGTTTTTGCTGATTACTACTGTGGGGTCATCAGGTAAGATGATATCGCTGCCATCCCATTTGCTGTGTAAAATGGGTTTCACATTTGTACCACTGCAGTCAGGTGCAGTGTCCACATGCGAACAAAAGCAAATGACAGGAACTTTTTTAGAACTATTTCCTTTCAGGGTTGCATACACATAACCATACTCATCAAGTGATGCATCCAAAATGTCCAATTCTTTTAGCTCATTGACCAACAACTTACTCAAATCAAGTTGTTTCAGTGTACTTGGTTGTGATGTTGAATTTGGGTCAGAGGTAGTATCTACTTTTGCATAACGCATCATCCGCTCTGCGGTTGAATGAGTATAATCTTTCATGATATTTAATTTTAGCAAATAGCTGCTCCTGTTTAAGCAGTCACCGCTCTTGAAATTACTATTTTTTGCACTTCAGATGTTCCTTCGTAAATCTGAGTAATCTTAGCATCACGCATGAGTCGTTCAACATGAAACTCTTTCACGTAACCATAACCTCCGTGAATCTGCACTGCTTCAACTGTGGTATCCATTGCAACTTTTGATGCATAAAGTTTTGCCATACTTCCTGCAAGGTCATAGTTTAAATGTTGATCCTTGAGCCATGCAGCTTTCAAACACAGCAATCGTGCAGCTTCAATTTCAGTAGCCATATCAGCTAACTTAAATTGTATAGCCTGATGTTTACTGATTTCTTTTCCAAATGCTTTTCTTTCCTTAGAATATTTAAGAGCAAGTTCATAAGCGCCAGATGCTATTCCCAAAGCCTGCGATGCTATTCCTATGCGGCCTCCCGAAAGAGTTTTCATTGCAAACTTAAACCCGAAGCCATCTTCGCCAATACGATTTTCTTTCGGTACTTTCACATCTGTAAACATCAGCGAGTGAGTATCACTGCCGCGAATACCTAACTTGTTTTCTTTTGGTCCAACAACAAAACCGGGCATTCCCTTTTCTACTATCAGACAGTTAATTCCTTTATGTCCTTTTGCCACATCCGTCTGTGCCATTACCAGATAAACACTTGCAGTATTTCCGTTTGTAATCCAGTTTTTGGTTCCGTTCAGTAAATAATGATCTCCTTTATCTATTGCTGTTGTTCTTTGCGAAGTAGCATCACTGCCCGCTTCAGGTTCACTCAGGCAGAATGCCCCTATGATTTCACCTTTTGCCAGGGGAACTAAATATTTTTTCTTCTGTTCTTCAGTACCGAAGGTTTCAAGACCCCAACACACCAACGAATTGTTTACACTCATCACTACCGAAGCAGAGGCATCTACTTTTGATATTTCTTCCATTGCCAGCACATACGAAATGGCATCCAGACCGGCACCACCATACTGTGGACTTACCATCATTCCCAAAAAGCCAAGCTCTCCTAATTTTTTTATCTGTTCTGCAGGAAATTTCTGATGTTCATCACGTTCAATAACTCCCGGTAATAATTCGTTTTGTGCAAAATCTCTTGCAGCCTTTTGAATCATTAAATGTTCCTCTGATAGTTGAAAAAGCATAAATTATATTTTTGCGAAAATACAATTTACAGTGAATTTTCGGGGAGCAAAGCCATGATTTTATTCATATACCGGATTTACAGTAAAGGAGATAAGCCGGTTGGTTTAATAAGCTAACTCACAAGCATTATCGTGAAATAAAATGCAAATATTAGATCAAAGTAAATCTGCGTGACTATTTATATTTGTCTCCTGCATTTGATAAGAATTAAGATATGATAGAGAAAATTCGTACAGAATATAACCTGGGGTTTAAAGAAGAAACTTATAAGCAGTTTCTCAGTTATTTTGATCAACTGTATAACCGCAAAGTAGAATTTCGTATTGCAGAGACTCCTGTATTTATTCCAAAATTGCTGAAGGAGGAACTGATAAAAGCAGGTGATGATATTCTAAGAAATGTTTTAAGTGATGAATATTTAGCTCAGAGTAACAAGGCTATTCCAAAGGATTTGGTTGTCCCGAATGAGGCAGTTCATCCCAATTTTATAGCAGTTGACTTTGCCATCACAAAAGATAGTTCAGGTAATTATCTGCCACAGTTGATAGAGTTACAAGGTTTTGCTTCATTGTTTTTTTTGGCAGGATTTATTGCCACGCATGTATAAGGAATATTTTTTTTGTTCCTGAAGGATTCTCTCATTTCTTCAACGGATATAATACTAAAACGCATCGCGAACTGATGAGAAAAGTAATTGTTGGCAATCATGATCCTGAAAACGTGATATTACTTGAGATTGAGCCTGAGAAACAAAAAACATGGATTGACTTCTGGGAAACTAAAACACATCTCGGTGTTGAGCCTGTATGTATATCAAAAATAGTTAAAGAAGACCGCCTGTTATATTATGAGAAAGACAACCGTAAGATTCTGATTAAAAGAATTTATAACAGAGTTATTTTTGATGAGTTGCTGCAACGAAATGATTTAAAAAGATCATTTAACCTTACTGAAGATGTGGAAGTGGAGTGGGCCGGACACCCGAATTGGTTTTTCAAGATTAGTAAGTATAGTATGCCTTTCATCAAAAGTAAATATGCTTCTGATTGCAGTTTCTTAAGTGATTTGAATCAGTGGCCTTCCGATTTGGAGAATTATGTTCTGAAACCACTGTATTCATTTGCAGGAAGTGGAGTTGTAATAGATGTAACTTCCGATATGCTTGATGCCATCAAACCTGAAGATCGAAAGAATTTTTTATTACAAAAAAAGGTTAAGTATGAGCCTTGTCTTGTTACTCCTTCAGGCAATGCCAAGGTTGAAGTAAGGTTGCTTTATATATGGCCTGATAATGATGCTGCACCACAACTGGTATTAAATCTTACGCGACTAAGTAAAGGCGCAATGATTGGCGTAAGTCAGAATAAGAATATGGATTGGGTAGGAGGCAGTGCATCCATTATGGAAATTTAATTGCTTGTTTTTTCATTACGTTTTCTTCTGAATGATTCAACAAGATCGCTTACCGTATTAAATTCTTTTCTGTAAAAAACACCAATGCCTTGAGTGTATTGTGAGTTCAGGTTGTTAATCAAGTTGTTGGTATTGGTTTTGTTAAAAGCCTTTGCACGCAAATTTCCATCCTTGCTGATTTTAAATTCTACAGTAAAGTCTCCAATGATGTTTGATGTTTGATTGCTGTTGTTGGCAACTCCAACATTGCTTTCCACCGCAACTCTGTTTTTAAATAACTCTGTCGAAACAGATACATCAAACTCATCTTTATTTAAAGCGTCACCCGGACGGTAATTTAATCCAATATTAAATTTGTCACTCAGCTGCGATGCCCAGTTAGATAACTGTTGCGAAACAAATTCGCTTAGGTTTTGTCCCACTGCATTTCCCGAGCCTGTTTCATCGGCACTTGTTTTTCCTTCAGGAGCCGAAAACCTGTTCAGTACAAGTAAACTGAAAACCTGCCGGTTCATCTCACGTTCGTTACCCAATACACTTCTCAGGCTTGTTTGAACTGCAGGAGTTGCATTGGGGACATTAATATCAAAGAGTACATCAGGGCTCATCAGATTATTTTTCAATTGCAAAATTACTTCCACCGGCACTCGGTTGCGATTGGATGAATCGGGAATCAATTCAAAGGTTGATGCCCGAAGATTATATTTTGCTGTTATATCAATATTGGCATCATAAGGTGACCCTGCCCATCGTATTTCGCCATCTTTTACTTTAAAACGTTTGTTTACAATATTCTGAAGTGTAAATAGATAGTCGCCTGATTGTATATGATAATCTCCATACATTTTAAATTCGCCTGCAGGATTGAGCAACATTCTTATGTTTCCATTGCCATTACCTTTCATTACATCACCTATTTTAGAATCAAAAATTAATTGAATCTCTGCTTCCGGAGTAGCTTCAACCTGCAAATCCATATCTATTCCCGATATTTCTGTTTTCTTAATTCCTGTTGTCAGCTTAGTCGTATCAGCTACATTAATAAAAGTAATGTAATTGCTTTGCGTTATTTCTTCAGGGTTCGACAGTGGAATAAATATTTGTGTTCCATCTTCAGATTTTGCTACAATTTCCATTTTCATCAGCTTGGGAGTTCCCATTATTTTAGCATAACCGGTTGCAAATGCTTTACCATAAAACAATTCATTTTGTGATGCATTTGTATTCAGACATTGAAGTTTATTGGCATTAATTCGCAGATTAAAAACAAAATCATTAAGGTTTTTGTGAAATATTTTTCCGTTCACACTTCCTTTGTTGTTAAAATCATCAGAAATTAAAACATCGTTGAATCCAAAATATTTTTCATCAAAAATAATTTCCTGTTCTGGCATTACGGAGTAACGTGTATTCAAGAAATCAATTACCATTGAAGCTCGTTGTAATCTGGCTTTACCCGTTAGCAACGGTTCATTTGCTTTTCCATATAAGTGAAGTTCAGCAGTTGCAAGCCCTCTTAACTTGCTTGCAAAGCCACTGAAATAATGCTCCAGAGGAGAGATGCTGAGTTTATCTGTTTTAATATTAAAATCTATTTCATCATGTTTAGGTTTGAAAATATAATTGCCGGTAACCACAGCTGAATTTCTTCCATTTTGCTCAATTGCGCCTTCAATGTGCATGGTTTTCTTTTCGGTCAGCCAGTCAATATTTGCAATTGCATCTCCAAGTAAATCATCATTAAATTCAAAATCTTTAACCTTCACATTTCCGGTTATAATCGGTTTGGAATAGAGTGAAGCAAAGTATAGTTCACCATCAGCTATCCCACTGATTTTTATATCATAAAGCGATAATAGCTGACTGAGGACTTTGGTGTTAAATTGAAATAAACTTAATTTTAATTTATCGGTAGTTGATTTACTTATTTTGCCACCGAGTTGCACTGACTGATTCTGATTTGATAAAAACAGATTCTCAAAACTTATTTGTGTGCTGTCAAAAACAATTTCGTTGGCAGGATTGATGTTCCAGTTCTCGCCCTGAATTAATATTATGGAGGGTAGAAAATGAAAAATTGTTCGTCCTTCAGAAAATAATTGTTCTGTACTTAATTTTAACCTGGAGTTTGATGTAGAGTCGTTATCAATGCTCACGGCAATTGTAGAACGGCTTTTTTTTGAGTCAGAATCTATTTTAATATTTTTTAATACAAGGCTGTCACTTATTCTTAACTGATCTGAGATGATGTCAGCATTCAGTCTTTTATCAGAAGTGAAAATATTTATTTTAAGATTTTTATTTTGAAGATTATTAAAGTTAGTCCATGGCGATTCCATCTGCAATGAAATATGATCAGAAATTCTGTTCACACTTCCATTAAAGGTGGTTTGATTGCTGAACGTTAATCCGGGTACAAAAATATTCAGCAACGGATTGATGTCTTTGACCTTGCCTGAAAAATTGAATTGATCATTTCGGTTTTTTTCAGATGATTTGATATTTACTAAGAACGGTGGAAGGTAAACATTCAGCAACTCTCCAACAGAATTAATAATCCTCGTAAGTGTATAGTTCCCGTTCAGCGAAAAATCAAGTACATCAGAGTTGAGTTTAATTGATCTTTCACCGGAGTCTTTTATAGAAATTATTTTAAGTGAATTGATATTAGCGGTTTTATATTCTTCGGAATAGGAAATATTCTTAAGTTGAATAGCACCATTAAAGTCATCAAAATTCAGACCATGCATTTTAAGGTCTGCATCAGCCGAAAACAATGCAGAGGAATCGCGATTGAACAATTTTAACTTGCTGAGAGCTGCATTTTTTACTGATGCGGCAAAGTCAAAAAACGGAAGTTTTTCTCGGAAATCAACACTTCCTTTGAAGTCCAGTGTTGCATTCGCATCATGCATATTTAGAATACCATTGAATAATTTCCGAGCTACATTGGCATCAACTGTGATATTGCTGTATGTGTAATTATTTAAAGTAACGTGATCAACTGTTCCTTTTAACCTTGCTGCTACTTTGTCTGAAGTAAATCCTGATCCTGTTAATTCTGCATTAAATGAAATGGTTCCAACCTGAGAACCTAATCTCCAGAATTTCCCAATGTCAAAATCATTTGCTGTAAGTTTTCCTGAATAAGACGACTTATCCATATCTTCGTTGAACTTCAGGTTGATATCAGTTGATAAATCACCTAATGCAGTCTGTATATTTCCATACGAAACAAAGTCATTGTAAAATCCTGTAAACACTCCTTTGTATTTTATTTTACCTAATTCAGCGAGATTGTCAGGCAACTGAATGAATTTATTATCTGTAAACGGAAACATCTTAATGCTTTCAACATCGTGTTTGCTCGTAGTCAGTTTTCGTATATTTAAATTTAGGAATGTAGTGTTAACATCCGGTAAACCATTCATACTTATATCTCCTTCAAATTGAGTATCGTTTCCATACCCAATACTAAGTTGTTTTGTTTTCAGATTGCTTACGGTGCCATGTGCCGAGCCTTTGAAAGTTACATATTTATCCAAACCTCTTAGCTCACTGGCAAAATATTGCAGGTCGTTTGAGGAAATTCGGCTTTCAGTAAACTCTCCTTTCATATACACCTTGTTTATATAATCATCAAAATCCAGAATAGATGAATAACTCATACTGTAATGTGGTGCATCAATATCCGAGTAGGGTGTATGTATTATAATCTTACTGAAACTCATGCTGTCATTTGAAAAGGCAGCATAGGTGGAAAGATGATTCAGTTTGAATCCTGATTTTTCTTCGAGCGAAATATTTGTCCCATAAAATTTTATTACGCTGTCTGTCGGTTGCAAATTATAAATTGTTGCATTGAAATTACGCACATCTATGTCTTCAAAGTCTATGCAGGAAGTGGTATCATTCCATTTAAAATCACGATAAGTAAAATGCACATTTTGTATGTTGATTTTATTAATGGCAAAATAAAATGGCGATGAAGTAGTATCGGCAGAGCGTTTGCTGAAATAATCAATGATAAACTGAAAATTCATGTCCCTTGTTTCTTTTGATTTTTTCAGATTAATCCTTGCATCACTCAGATTAACATTATCAAGAATAAGTTTCTTGTCGTGAGCGAACAGAGTCTGAAAAGCAACTGTTGCTGAAATTGTGTTGGCGTACAAAAGTGTATCGTGTTCCGTATCTTCTATGTAAACCCCATCAAGAACAAAGTTTTTTATCAATTCAAACCTCACACCTTTTACAGAAACCTTTGTGTTTAATTCAGAAGAAAGATAAGAGGCTACTTTGCTAACTACAAACGATTGAACTTTTTGAAATTTCAGGCTTATAGAAAGCAAACCCAACAGTAGTAATAACGTACCTGTGACTATAAAAAATATTTTAAAAAACTTTCTGATAGGCTGAAATGTTAAGCGGCTAAAATTACACGAATTATTTAAGTTGATAAAGGCTGTTTAGGCCGTAGAATTAACTTATTTTTGTGACTTGCTAAGATATCCGGAATGGTTAAAGACAGAATGAATAAAAAGGATATTATTCTATTAGGTATAGAATCTTCATGCGATGAGACTTCGGCTGCTGTTTCTAAGAATACGCGCATCCTGTCCAATATTATTGCAGGACAGAAAATACACGAAGCTTATGGTGGTGTAGTACCGGAGTTGGCAAGCAGGGCGCATCAGGCAAATATTATTCCTGTGGTTACTCAGGCATTGAAGGAAGCCGGAATTAAAAAAAATGAAATTGATGCAGTTGCAGTAACTCGCGGCCCCGGATTGATAGGCTCTTTGATGGTTGGTGTTTCTTTTGCCAAATCGTTATCGGCAGCGTTGTCAGTGCCTCTCATTGAAGTAAATCACATGCAGGCACATGTGCTTGCGAATTTTGCAATACACAGTGATGATGCTAAAACGCCTGAATTTCCATTCTTATGCCTAACCGTTTCCGGAGGTCACACCCAGATAGTTCTTGTGAGTGCTCCTGATAATATGCAGATACTGGGACAGACGCTGGATGATGCTGCCGGTGAAGCTTTTGATAAAATTGCCAAAGTCCTTAACCTGCCTTATCCGGGTGGACCTTTGATTGATAAGTATTCAGGTCAAGGCAACGCTCATCGCTTTCAGTTTCCTGAATCCAATATTCCTGGACTTGATTTTTCGTTTAGTGGGTTAAAAACTGCTGTGCTTTATTTTTTAAAAAAACAGCTGGCACAAGATGCTGATTTTATTCAGGAAAACCTTTACGATATATGTGCATCAGTTCAGAAAACAATTATTCAAACCTTGCTGAAAAAACTAAGAAAAGCAGCCGAGCAGACAGGTATAAGGCACATAGCTATTGCAGGTGGGGTTTCGGCCAATAGCGGCTTAAGGAATGAACTAAAAAAATTAGCGGAACTTAGTGGTTGGAATGTTTATATCCCGCCATTATCCCTTTGTACCGACAATGCAGGGATGATTTGTATTGCTGCTTATTTTAAATACCTCCAAAACGACTTTTCAACCCTTGATTTGGCCCCGCAGGCAAGACTAATTTTACAATAAACGGAATTTGGTGTTCTGAACTATCTGATAATTGTTGATAAACTCATCAGAAATAATGTTCAAAGTCAGTTTGATAGTGTAATTTTGTTACAAATTGCAAAATACTTTACAAATGGAAAATCAAAATACCGAAAATAAAAGTAAAGGCAAAATCTGGATAATACTGTTCGTATTGTCAGCACTTTTTAATGTCTATCAGTGGCGCAATCATCAAACAACAACTGAAGTGTTTGAAATAACACGCGATAGCCTGGTTACTGCCAGGGTTGATGTTGAAAAAGAACTGGGTGCTACAATTGAAGAGCTGAATAAGTACAAAGGGATAAATGAGAATTTAGATAGCCTTTTGGTAGAAGCTAACGCTAAAATAGATGAACAAAAAACACGGATTCAGAAGTTGCTCAGAAGTGAGTCTAACTCTGCAACGCTTAACAAAAAGTTACTTGCTGAACTTGAATCCTTGAAAAAACTTCGTGATGAATATCTTGACAAGATAGATACACTCATGGTAGAGAATCAGAAGTTAAAAGAAGATAATAGCCAGCTTACAGGAACAGTTGAAACACTGTCAAAAAACCTGGAGGCAACTGTAAATACAGCGTCTGTACTTAAATCAGAGTACTTTAAAATTTCATCTTTCAAGAAAAAAGGTAATGGAAAATATACCTCTACTGCTCTGTCAAAGCGTACAAATAAATTGGATGTATGTTTCACTGTTCTCGAAAATAAAATTGCCAAAGCAGGGGAGAAAAATGTTTATCTGAGAATTATTGAACCGGGTGGAAAGGTTATGGGTAATCGTTCATCAGGATCTACAACAATAACTCTGCCTAGTGGTGAAGAAGTGATGTGTACCTCTGTTTCTTCTCTCCGTTACGAAAATGCGAATGTGGAAAATTGTATGAGTTATGAAGAGCCTGAAAGAATCTTCGGCCCGGGAACTTATCTTATTGAAGTTTATATTGATGGTAATCTTAGCGGGGCAACATCGTATATCCTGAGATAAATTATTTAGGAATGATTTTTTTAAAGCGGCTATCAGGATGATAGCCGCTTTCTTTTTTATAATGCTCACTTCTGTAATCGGGTGAACTGTATAACAGATTTTTTTATTTCTGACATTAATTCATCCATCATCACTCTCACTTTTATTAGTGCAAATAAAGAGGAGAATTATCAGTCTGATGGTTACCCGGCAATTACTTGATTTTAAGGATTAAGAGAAATGCTTCTCTAAAGTATGACTTTCGTCATAAGAAGAATGGGTTCTTTAAGGATAATTTTGTCCGAAATAAGTTAAAGTTATTATGAGTGAAAAAATGAGGACTCTGACAGAGCCTTTTAAAATTAAAATGGTAGAACCTCTTAAAGTAACTACCGAAGAATACAGAAAAGAAGCATTAAAAAAAGCAGGTTATAATCCATTTCTTCTAAAATCGAGTGATGTTTTTATAGACTTCCTAACTGATAGCGGCACAGGTGCCATGAGTGATAAACAATGGGCCGGAATTATGATGGGAGATGAAAGTTATGCAGGTGCAAGAAGTTGGGAGCATTTGGAGAAAGTGGTCAAGGACCTTACAGGGATGCCTTACATACTTCCAACTCATCAGGGTCGTGCTGCCGAAAGAATCCTTTATGGTATTCTCGGAGGTAAAGGAAAAGTTTTTATCAGCAACACACATTTTGATACTACTCGTGCAAACATTGAGTTTACCGGTGCTACTGCTATTGATATTGTTTATGAGGAAGCTGAGGACCCGGAAGCTGATCTTCCTTTCAAAGGTAATATTCATCTTGAAAAACTCAGGGAGTTAATTAAAAAACATGGTAAAGAAAATATCGCTGCAGTAATAATTACGGTTACAAACAATTCTTCAGGTGGGCAACCTGTAAGCATGGCTAATGTTCAGGCATTACGTAAAATTTGTGACGAATATGGATTATTACTTGTGATTGATGGTTGCAGAATTGCCGAAAATGCTTACTTCATCAAACACAGAGAAGAAGGATTTAGCAATAAATCATGCGAAGAAATTGCCAAACAAATGCTCCGACTTGGTGATGCATTTGTAATGAGTGCCAAAAAAGATGCTATTGTAAATATTGGAGGTTTGCTCACTGTTCGCAACGAAGAACTGGCAGTAAAATGTAAGAACCTATTAATTATTTCCGAAGGATTCACTACTTATGGTGGCCTTGCAGGTCGCGATATGGAAGCCCTCGCAATTGGTCTTACTGAAGTGTTTGACGAAGATTATTTGCATTATCGAATCAGGAGCACTGCTTATCTGGGCGAACGGTTAAAAAGTAAAGGAGTTCCCGTTGTGTGGCCAATTGGTGGTCATGCCGTTTATGTAGATGCTAAGAAATTATATAATCAAATTCCGGTAGAGCAATTTCCCGGACAGGCTCTTGTGTGTGATCTGTACATCAAAGGAGGAATTCGTGCTGTTGAAATCGGAAGTTTGATGTTTGGAAAAAATGATGTCAACGGTAAAATGATTCCTGCAATAAATGAGTTGGTCAGGTTAGCAATTCCCCGAAGAGTTTACACGCAAAGTCATATTGATTATGTTCTCGACATATTTGATGATATTCTTGAGTTAAGAAATCAAAAGACCGGTTATAAAATTACCTATGAACCTCCATTTCTAAGACATTTCTCTGCACTGCTCGAAAAAAATTTAAAATAACATACACTAAAAAATAAAATTCTTAAAATGGCAATAATTAAAAAGCGTTCATGGGCTGAACCATATAAAATGAAAATGGTAGAATTATTAAAAATGACTACCAAGCCTTACCGTACCAAAGCAATTAAAGAAGCAGGTTTCAATACTTTTCTTCTTCATTCAGCTGATGTTTATATTGATTTGCTTACAGACAGCGGTACCAATTCAATGAGCGACCGCCAATGGAGTGCATTTATGACTGGCGATGAAGCGTATGCTGGAAGCAAAAGCTATTATCTTCTCGAAGAAGCTATTCAAAAGTATTATGGATACAAATATGTAGTTCCCACTCATCAGGGTCGCGCTGCCGAAAATATTCTCTCACAAATTCTGATAAAGAAAGGTGATATCGTTCCTGGTAACATGTATTTTACAACAACACGTTTGCATCAGGAATTGGCAGGTGGAACATTTGCAGATATTATCATTGATGAAGCTCATGACCCTTTCAACGAACATCAATTTAAAGGCAACGTTGATATCAGTAAACTCGACAAACTGGTAAAGAAACATGGAGCTAAAAAAATTCCATATGTATGCATAGCTACTAATGTAAATATGGCAGGAGGTCAGCCAATCAGTATGGCAAACCTTAAAGAACTGAGGGCTTATACTAAAAAACATGGTATCCGCATTATTCATGACATGACACGTGTTGGCGAGAATGCATATTTCATACAGCAGCGTGAAAAGGGCTACAATAAGAAAAGTATTCGCGAAATTGTAAAAGAGATTTGCTCTTATACAGATGGTGCTACAATGAGTGCAAAAAAAGATGCATTGGTAAACATCGGAGGTTTTCTTGCCATCAACGATTGGGATGTGTTTGAAGAAGCAAGAAATATGGTGGTTGTATACGAAGGCTTGCATACCTACGGAGGTTTAGCCGGCCGTGATATGGAAGCAATTGCAGTTGGTATTGTAGAAAGTCTTGATGATAATCATCAGCAGGCAAGGGTAGGGCAGGTTGAATATCTTGGTCATAAGATGATGGAGTATAATATACCAATTGTAAAGCCTATCGGTGGTCATGGAATATTTGTTGATGCCAAATCTTTTCTGCCTCATCTATCACAGGACCAGTTTCCTGCTCAAACGCTCGCAGCCGAAATTTATATTGATTCGGGAGTGCGCACAATGGAGCGCGGTATAGTTTCAGCAGGACGCAAACCTAATGGCGAGAATTATTATCCCAAACTCGAACTTGTCAGATTCACTTTACCAAGAAGGGTTTATACTCAGGCACACATGGATGTTATTGCTGAATCAGCAGCTGCTGTATATGACAGAAGAAAATATATCAAAGGACTTAAAATGGTATATGAACCAAAGTATCTGCGTTTCTTCCAGGCAAGGTTTGAAAGACTGAAATAATTATCTCGAAGGTAATATGAGGTTTAAAGCCAGGCATATATTTCTGATGTTAAGCACTCTGTTTCTTGCTTATTCATTTAGTATATATCTGCATCCTTTCAGCACTGCGTATGATAAAAGATTAAATAGAGAACTTGTTTCTGAAGGAAGATTAGTATGGCAAAAATATAATTGTCAGAGTTGTCATCAGTTCTATGGTTTGGGAGGATATCTCGGACCTGATCTCACAAATTTTATGTCAGCTCCCGGAAGGGGAGAACCCTTTCTTAAGGCAATGGTCAAATCCGGAATTAAACAAATGCCTGCATTTGATTTAACGGATGATGAAATACATAAGCTGGCAGAATTTCTAAGAGCAACTGATTTGAGCGGAAGAGCAGATCCAAGAGCTTTTAAAACAAATAACATTGGCATGATAGAACAGGATGAGTATAAATAAACTGAATATAGGTAATCTCTTTTTGATTTCAGCACTTATCATGTTGCTGGCAGGATTACTTTTTGGAGTCCTTGCAGCAGTAGTGTATATCTCTCCTGAATTTTTAAAAAACAGTTTAGGATTTATTTCATTGAGACCATTGCATGTATCCTCTGCATTGTTCTGGATATTTCTTGGCGCAACCGGAAGTGTGTATAACGGTGTAATGATAGTTACAGGACAAAAGGTGAATAATGCAATAGCATTAACGCAATGGATTCTTTGGATGATTGCCATAAGCGGAATTTTCATTTCTTATTTTACAAAGCATTTCGGTGGAAGAGAGTATTGGGAGTTCGATCCGGTTTGGGCACTTCCTATTGCTATTGCCTGGATTTTGTTTTTTATCAATTTTTACAAACACATTTATAAAGTACGCAACTGGCCTGTATATATGTGGATGTGGTTCACAGGTCTGATATTTTTCTTTTTCTCCTTTACCGAAAATTATCTTTGGTTATTTCCTGTTTTCAGAGAGCACTTTGTTACTGATATGACAATTCAGTGGAAGGTGAATGGCTCTCTCGTTGGCGCCTGGAATCAATTAGTGTATGGAACAGCATTCTTTCTGATGGATCGCATTTCCGGAACTAAAACTGTCGGGAAAAACAATCTTGCTTTTGCAATGTATTTTCTGGGTTTGTTTAATCTCATGTTCAATTGGGGACATCATATTTACACTCTTCCTACAGATAAGTATATACGATACATTGGTTATGCGGTTAGCATGACGGAGTGGATTTTTTTCGTCAGGATTATTTATAACTGGAAGAAAAGTGTAAGTGATATTCAAAAACATTATCATTATTTCCCTTACAGGTTAATAATGGCATCTGATTTTTGGGTTTTTATAAACATTGGGCTTGCATCCCTGCTGTCAATTCCTGCAATAAATATTTATACGCATGGCACACATGTTACGGTAGCTCATGCCATGGGTACAACTATTGGAATTAATAGCATGATTCTCCTTGCTGCATGCTTCGAGTTTCTCAAACCCGGATTGTATCGCGATATGAAACCAACATTCAGTATTAATCTTAATTTTTGGACACTGCAGATTTGCTTGATTGTGCTTTTTCTATCACTGAATATTGCCGGTTTCAAAAAAGGATTATGGCAATTAAGTGAAAATCAAAGTAGCTATTCAGTCATGATGCAATCTTTAAAACCTTATTTCATTGCTTTTCTTTTTGCCGGAATTGGTTTACTTATAACCATTTCAATTTTTGTAATTAAGTTATTGAAAGGTGCAGCAAATACTATTCAAAATTTTGCTCATTCAATGTTCTGATTAGATGTTTATCAGAGAACTGATATAAAATTGTTTACTAAAAATTCATATTAATCTTTAGCATTTTATGAATTAAAACACAGTTTTTCTAATAATGGTGAATATTTGTATAAAGCAGATTTTAATAAATGGTCATTGTTAATTGTGTAAATAATTCTGATTTAGAAAGTTGCCTGTTAAATGACAAGATTTTCAAAATGATTTATATCATATTTTGTACTGCAATCAAATAAATTAGGACAAAATTGTCCGAAATTAAAAAATTTGATATACTTTTGCGGCAAAATTTTATAATATTGAAAGTTATAATAGAAACTGCGCATTCAGTTAACAATCTTATTATTAACGATTAAAAATTTATTTATGCAACATTCAATCTTAATATTTTTCGCAATACTCACATTAGTTATTGTTGGAGTATTCGTCTATGTTTATTTGTCATCTGTAAATGCAAATGAGGAAAGTAAAGGAATGAAAAATGCTTTACATAAAAGAGGGTGGTTTTTGCTGATATTGGTGGTAGTATTAGCAATGTTTGCTTCTATTACTATTCCGAAATCCCCATATTTTGCTTTTGCGAATGATACTCCTGCCAAAGTAATACACGTTGCTGCCGGGCAGTTTTATTTTATGATGTCCTATAATGCAATTGATCCAAAAAATCCAAGTAGTGATCCGTCAATCGAAGTTCCCGTAAATCAGGTTGTCGAATTTAGAGTTACAAGTCTCGATGTGAATCACAACTTTGGAATTTATAATGACAAAAACGTACTTATAGCACAAACCCAGGCAATGCCGGGCTATGTAAACAGATTGCGTTATAAGTTTACTACTCCGGGTGATTATAATATTTTTTGCCTCGAGTATTGTGGCTCAGGTCATCAGGTTATGCGTTCATCATTCACTGTTAAATAAGATATAAAATGGAAAATATAAGATTAAGAAAAATTACAGCAATTTGGATTGTTGCAGTGCTTGTATTATTTGTAGCTGCCATCACTCTGGGTATTATTATGCGTCTTAATCAGGCTGCTATAATGAAACTTAGTCCTGCAGGTTTTTATGAGAATATGACAGTGCATGGCTTAACAATGATTGGTATTTGGTTTGTAGCTGGTATGGCTGCAGTAAACTTTATAATGGAGCGTTATGTAAAAACAAGTTATTCAGCCAACCTTTTTGCATTTATATTTACGGTTATTGGTGTAATATTGTTATGGGTCTCAGCTTTTGTTGGAAAATTTCATGCCGGATGGACATTCCTTTATCCGCTTCCTCTCAGACCATTATGGGATAGTTGGTCAATTGTATTATTTCTTGTTTCATTATCCATTCTCGGAGTTGGTTGGCTGGTTTGGACAGTTAGCTTAATGGCAGCATTGCTCCGAAAGTATTCCATTTCCCAGGTCTTTGCTTGGCAGCATATTGGTAATAAGAATCCTGAAATTGAGACACCGCCATTTGTGTTAATTTCAATGATTAGTTTGTTGGGTGTTTTAACCAGCCTGATTGCAGCAGTTGTTGTATTGGTCTTATTGTTTTGGGAGTTCTTTTCAAATGGTACTTTTTCAAACGACCCGTTGCTGATGAAAAATCTGACTTATTACTTCGGACATACCATCGCTAATGAAATGTTATACCTTGGACTTGCTGTCATCTATGAATTATTTGCTGAAATAAGTGGCCGTCCAAAATGGAAAACTACTTGGTATGTTGCCATAGCATGGAACTTGACCTTATTCTTCGTATTAGCTGCTTTTTTACACCATATGTACATGGATTTTGCGCAACCTCAATCATTACAGTTAATAGGACAGTTTGCTTCTTATCTTGCAAGTTTACCTTCGGCTGCTGTTACAGTATTCAGTATCATAGTTGCAGTATATCGAACCAAAATAAAATGGTCTATGGCAAATCTTCTTTTTATCATAGGAACTTGTGGTTGGATTATAGGTGGAGTAGGAGCACTCATTGATGCAACTATTTCTAATAACTTCGTATTGCACAACACACTTTGGGTGCCTGCTCATTTTCATACTTATAATGCAATGGGCAACGTATTATTCAGTCTTGGTTTCTTTTATTGGTTTTCTGTTCAGTATTCAAAATCAGAAGTCACCAATAAATTGCAATCTCTTAAAATTGCACTTTTGATATTAGGTGGCATAGGTTTCTTAGCAGCATTTTATATTGCGGGTGCCGATTCTATACCAAGACGTTATAGTAATTATCCTGCCGAACTGGCTGCTGGTAAATCATATGCTTTGTTAGGAGCAGTATCTGCAATAATTTATTTGATAGCAATTCTGATGTTTTTTGTTAATATTTCAAGAAGGTGTTTAAGTATGCTTTTTGCACGTTAACATTATTTCTCTCCTGCAATCTGAATTTAACGTTGGGTCAATCTCAACAGGATTTACGTGAGGAAGAGAATATTTATAATCAGATTTTTAATGCGCAGTTAAAATTAACTGACGGAAAAACTACTACAATTCATGGCTTAGCTGAACGTGAACCATTAATAATAGCATTTGTCTTTACAAGATGCTCCGGATTATGCTCTCCTTACTTATTACAGTTAAAAGAAAGTCTCCGTGCACTTTCTCGAGATAATTCTAAGCCTTATAATGTTTTGGTTTTAAGTTTCGATCCGGAAGATTCTCTATCTGATATGTCTTATATGGCCCGACAATTCGATTTACTCAATGATAAAAAATGGCTGTTTGCAGTAACAAATAATATTACTTCTCTAAATAAGTCTGTTGGATTTCATCCTGTCTGGAATCCTGCAATTAAGCAGTTTGATCATGATGCTCTGCTTGTTGGTGTAAATAGTCAGGGATACATTTGTAAAAAGTTATTTGGAATAAGAAGTGAAAAGGATATTTCATTATTAATTTCAAGTATTAATAATGAGTATACACCTACCTATCAATTACCTTCTAATACTAATCTTTTTTCTTGTTTTAAATACGACCCCTTGACTGGGAAAAATAAACCTGGTTTCGGTCTTTTATTTATTGCATTACCTGCAATTCTTACTATAGTGATATTGATTGGAATTCGTATTTGGGCACGACCTGATAAAAAACTTAATTCCGGAGTAACCAGTTAATTTCGAATTTAAACTGTCGTCCACTCATTGGATAATTTGTCACTAGAAAATAGTTGCGTTCCATCAAATTTGAATTAACATGATCAACGGCTAATTTGATAGTTGCTTTGGTTATTTTAATGGCAACAAAAATATCTGCAAATGGATAACCTCCGCAGTTCTTTTCTGCACTTAAGTAATATTGCCCTAATGAAGGCTCATATGAATAACCTTTATATGGAGTGTAATACAACAAGTTAATTCCTGGAGATATTACTAAGCGATTTCCTTTTATTTTTAAGTTATATGTCAAACTTGATTTCAATCCATAAGTTGGCGCTCTTAAAATATCATTATTCGATGCAGTATTCCATAAGAGTTGGTTTTTCATTTGCACTTTTTCCCGATTCAAACTATATACTAAATTAACCTGACCGTATTGCGTTTGACTATAGGCTTGTATTGGTTGAAATAATGGACTATAATAAATTAAATCATTAATAAAATAATGCTGATACTCTACATCTAAACCAAGTTTCAGAAGACCTATTTTAAGAAATGGCTTAATAATTTTAGTTAATCCAAAATCATTAGCCCATTCAAAATGATTCGTTAAACAATAATTATCCAACAGAGATGGTACTTGTTGTTGAAAAATCAAACCTGCCTCTATTTTATATTTCTTAAAAAAAGTACCGTTTGCGGTAAAATAAACATTAGTGTGATTTAATTTCTGCAGTTCAGCTAGTCTGTTATTCTCAATAACTAGTTGAATTGACTTTGTAAATGACGAGTCGTTTAAAGTGATATCGTATTTAATTTGATGAAGCCAAAAACTACTGTCAATAATTGGCTGTTGAAGTGTGATTTTAGAAAGAGAATAATCCAGTTGTGAATGAATTATATACTTTGCTCTAAAAATTGGAAAATTTATAACTTTCAACCCCAAAGTTCCTGTTGATGTTAACACACTCATTAAGTCACTTGTAATATTAGTATCAAGAAAATTATTTAAATAATACTCTTCTTTAGAATCCGATTCAAATAGATAACTTAATTTTTTGATATTGATATCAGCAAAAGGTCTTAATTCAAATGGAGTAGGGGAGAGATTGAAATCATTGTATTGTTTAATTAAATTGTAATCAACATATCCTTCTGCACTCTTTTCTTTAGTTGTTGATGTTGAATTGAGAAGAGAAAACTCATATAGCTTTGGATTCTTTTTTTCATGAATGAAGGCAGAATCATTTTTAATGCCGCCACTTTCCTCTTGAACATATTTTAAACTACGGCCTTTAATCAGATATCTCAATTTTGAAGATTGCGTACTAAATAGAGCAACATCTAAATGATTAAATCTGAAAGCCTGATTCTGGTAATAACCATCACCCTTATTACTTTCAAAATGTATTGTTGCTAAAAGTGATTTTAATAACCTCTGATGGTGATTAACCTCCAGGTAAGCAGTTTTGGGTGTTAGCGTTGAATATCTTAATAAACTAAATGTTGTGGTATCATCAATTAAACATAAATTGTTCTTATTGTTTAAATTCGAAAATATTTGATTGCCCAAATGTTCACGGTATATCTGAGATTCAATCCCTGCATTCTTGAATTTACCACTGGAAAACATTAAATATTCTCTTATTGATTCATAATCATTTACACCAATAGAATCAATATTCTGGCTCTGCGTACTTGTAGAAGCTAATATAAACCACAAAAAGACAAGAATCTTTCGAATTATCTTATAAATTGCTTTTGTGGAAATCATCAAATTTTAAATAGAATTGTACAAAAATAAAAAAGCTCCGAAGTAAAACTCCGGAGCTTAATATTTACGGCAACGACATACTATCCCACATGTTACTGTAGTACCATCTGCGCTAAGGGGCTTAACTTCTCTGTTCGGTATGGGAAGAGGTGGACACCCTTGCAATAGTCACCATAATTTCTTTTAATATGACTTTACTTGGCAAAAAATATTATAATAAATTGTTTTCAATAAAAGTCTCGGGTAATTAGTATTGCTCAGCTTTGGCATTACTGCCTTTACACTTGCAACCTATCAACGTTATAGTCTTTAACGACCCTTATAAAGAAGTCTTATCTTGAGGCAAGTTTCGCGCTTAGATGCTTTCAGCGCTTATCTTAACCGAACGTAGCTACCCTGCGGTGCAGCTGGCGCCACAACAGGTACACTAGAGGTTCGTCCAACTCGGTCCTCTCGTACTAGAGTCAGCTCCTCTCAAACTTCCTACGCCCACAACAGATAGGGACCGAACTGTCTCACGACGTTCTGAACCCAGCTCGCGTGCCACTTTAATGGGCGAACAGCCCAACCCTTGGGACCTTCTCCAGCCCCAGGATGTGACGAGCCGACATCGAGGTGCCAAACCTCCCCGTCGATGTGAGCTCTTGGGGGAGATCAGCCTGTTATCCCCGGCGTACCTTTTATCCTTTGAGCGATGGCCCTTCCATGCGGAACCACCGGATCACTATATCCAACTTTCGTTCCTGCTCGACTTGTCGGTCTCACAGTCAAGCACCCTTATGCTATTGCACTCTACGCACGGTTACCAAGCGTGCTGAGGGTACCTTTGAAAGCCTCCGTTACTCTTTTGGAGGCGACCACCCCAGTCAAACTACCCACCATGCACTGTCTCCCGTATTACGGGATTAGAATTCAAATAATTAAAGGGTGGTATTTCAAGGTTGACTCCATGATGCTGGCGCCACCACTTCAAAGTCTCCCACCTATCCTACACATCAATTACCCAAACTCAATGCAAAGTTGTAGTGAAGGTGCACGGGGTCTTTCCGTCCCGTTGCGGGTAATCGGCATCTTCACCGATACTACAATTTCACCGAGCTCATGGCTGAGACAGTGCCCAGATCGTTACACCATTCGTGCAGGTCGGAACTTACCCGACAAGGAATTTCGCTACCTTAGGACCGTTATAGTTACGGCCGCCGTTTACTGGGGCTTCGATTCAATGCTTTGAATTGCTTCTGACATCTCCTCTTAACCTTCCAGCACCGGGCAGGTGTCAGGCCTTATACGTAATCTTTCGATTTAGCAAAGCCATGTGTTTTTGTTAAACAGTCGCCTGGGCCATTTCACTGCGGCCACGCTTGCGCGTGGCACCCTTTATCCCGAAGTTACAGGGTTAATTTGCCGAGTTCCTTAGCCATGATTCACTCGAGCACCTTAGGATTCTCTCCTCGACTACCTGTGTCGGATTACGGTACGGGTAGTTATTGTATAAGTTTAGGAATGTTTCTTGGAAGCCTGTTTAGGGTCATTATCCACTTGTCCGAAGACTTGTGGTACTGTCACCTTCGACAAACTATACGGATTTTCCTGTATAATTTATATCTACGGGCTTTAACGCACATATCCGTCAGTGCGCAGACCTTTCACTTCTTCGTAGTTCCATCACTACAATAACCAGTACTGGAATATTAACCAGTTGTCCATCGGCATTTCCTTTCGGATTATCCTTAGGCCCCGACTAACCCTGATCTGATTAGCATTGATCAGGAAACCTTAGTCTTACGGTGTGCAGGTTTTTCACCTGCATTATCGTTACTTATGCCTACATTTGCTTTTCCAGAAGCTCCAATTTTGTTTACACAAAATCTTCAGTGCCGCTGGAATGCTCCCCTACCTCTCGTCATTGCTGACGAGACCATAGCTTCGGTAATATACTTAATGCCCGTTTATTATCCACGCCCGATCGCTCGACTAGTGAGCTGTTACGCACTCTTTAAATGAATTGCTGCTTCCAAGCAAACATCCTAGCTGTCAAAGCAATCAGACCACGTTTTATCAACTTAGTATATATTTAGGGACCTTAGCTGATGGTCTGGGTTGTTTCCCTTTTGGCCCCGGACCTTAGCACCCGGAGCCTCACTCCCGATTATATGTCAATAGCATTCGGAGTTTATCTGGGTTTGGTAGGCGGTGAAGCCCCCTAGCCCAATTAGTAGCTCTACCTCTATGACAATTGAATCGAGGCTGTTCCTAAAAACATTTCGGGGAGTACGAGCTATTTCCCAGTTTGATTAGCCTTTCACCCCTACCCTCAGTTCATCCGAAAACTTTTCAACGTTTACCAGTTCGGACCTTCAGAAGGTGTTACCCTTCCTTCATCCTGACCAAGGGTAGATCACAAGGTTTCGCGTCTACCCCCTCTGACTATTCGCCCTATTAAGACTTGCTTTCGCTTCGGCTGCTCCCGTACACGGGATTAACCTTGCCAGAGAGGAGTAACTCGTAGGCTCATTATGCAAAAGGCACGCTGTCATCCTGATAAATCAGGACTCCAACCGCTTGTAAGCACATGGTTTCAGGTTCTATTTCACTCCGCTGTTCGCGGTTCTTTTCACCTTTCCTTCACAGTACTTGTTCGCTATCGGTCTCTCAATTGTATTTAGCCTTACCGGATGGTGCCGGTGGATTCCTACAGGGCGTCTCCGACCCCGTAGTACTCAGGATACTGCTAGGTATTTAATCGAATTCATGTACAGGATTATCACCTTCTATGATGCTGCTTTCCAGACAGCTTCCATTTTCGATTAAAAGTCCACGTTGCAGTCCTACGACCCCAAAAATGCCGTAACATTTTTGGTTTAGGCTGTTCCCCGTTCGCTCGCCACTACTTGGGGAATCACGGTTGTTTTCTTTTCCTCCAGGTACTTAGATGTTTCAGTTCTCTGGGTTGTCTTCTATTTAGATTTAGTATCTTCAATACTAAAGGTTTCCCTATTCGGAGATCTCCGGATCAAAGGTTATTTCCACCTCCCCGAAGCTTATCGCAGGTAATCACGTCCTTCATCGACATTGAGAGCCAAGGCATTCACCATGTGCCCTTAGTAACTTTTTTCTCAATTTATTATAATATTTTTATTGCCAGTAAGTCAAAGAACGTATCCTTATGAAGAAGGATTTGTGTTTAATAATGGGTTTGCACCATTATGATTCCCGAGGGAATGCTTTTGCATTAAGCTAATTAAACAATGATACTTATTACCGTTGTAATAAGTTTGAGTTAAGATGGTGGAGGTGAACGGATTCGAACCGATGACCCCCTGCGTGCAAGGCAGGTGCTCTAGCCAGCTGAGCTACACCCCCGAATCAAGATAAAGTTGTGAAACTTTAAACCTGATTAATATGTAGTCCCGAGCAGATTTGAACTGCTGACCCCTACATTATCAGTGTAGTGCTCTAACCAAGCTGAGCTACGGGACTATTAGAAGGAATAGTACCTCGTGTAAGCACCACGTTAACTCGAGTGAGATTAAAAGTGAAGAAAAAAAGGAAATAACAAGCATGTAAAATCACTCCAGAAAGGAGGTATTCCAGCCGCACCTTCCGGTACGGCTACCTTGTTACGACTTAGCCCCAGTCATCAGTTTTACCCTAGGCCACTCCTTGCGGTTATGGACTTTAGGTACTCCCGACTTCCATGGCTTGACGGGCGGTGTGTACAAGGCCCGGGAACGTATTCACCGCAACATTGCTGATTTGCGATTACTAGCGAATCCAGCTTCATGAGGTCGAGTTGCAGACCTCAATCCGAACTGAGACCGGTTTTAAAGATTAGCTCCATGTTGCCATGTGGCTGCCCATTGTACCGGCCATTGTAGCACGTGTGTAGCCCTGGACGTAAGGGCCGTGATGACTTGACGTCATCCCCACCTTCCTCACCGCTTGCGCGGGCAGTCTTCTTAGAGTCCCCAGCATAACCTGATGGCAACTAAGAATAGGGGTTGCGCTCGTTGCGGGACTTAACCCAACACCTCACGGCACGAGCTGACGACAGCCATGCAGCACCTAGTTTCGCGTCATTTCTGAAAGACTCTTTTCGGAGTCGGTCGCTAACTTTCAAGCCCAGGTAAGGTTCCTCGCGTATCATCGAATTAAACCACATGCTCCTCCGCTTGTGCGGGCCCCCGTCAATTCCTTTGAGTTTCAACCTTGCGGTCGTACTCCCCAGGTGGATAACTTAATGCTTTCGCTTGGCCGCTGGCTGTGTATCGCCAACAGCGAGTTATCATCGTTTAGGGCGTGGACTACCAGGGTATCTAATCCTGTTTGATCCCCACGCTTTCGTGCCTCAGCGTCAGTTACAGCTTAGCAAGCTGCCTTCGCAATCGGTGTTCTGTGTCATATCTAAGCATTTCACCGCTACATGACACATTCCGCCTACCTCAACTGTACTCAAGACTGACAGTATCAACGGCAATTCTGCAGTTAAGCTGCAGGCTTTCACCACTGACTTATCAGTCCGCCTACGCACCCTTTAAACCCAATAATTCCGGATAACGCTTGCATCCTTCGTATTACCGCGGCTGCTGGCACGAAGTTAGCCGATGCTTATTCTGACAGTACCATCAACCCTTTACACGTAAAGGGGTTTTGTCCCGTCTAAAAGAAGTTTACAACCCATAGGGCCTTATTCCTTCACGCGGCATGGCTGGATCAGAGTTGCCTCCATTGTCCAATATTCCTTACTGCTGCCTCCCGTAGGAGTCTGGTCCGTGTCTCAGTACCAGTGTGGGGGATCATCCTCTCAGACCCCCTACCGATCGTTGGCTTGGTGTGCCGTTACCACACCAACTACCTAATCGGATGCATGCTTATCTTTAACCCCCGGAGGTTTAATTTCAAAATGATGCCATTCTGAAATGTTATGCGGTATTAATCCTCCTTTCGGAGGGCTATTCCCCAGTTAAAGGCAAATTGCATACGTGTTACTCACCCGTGCGCCACTCTCATCAAAATATTGCTACCTTGAATCCCGTTCGACTTGCATGTATTAGGCCTGCCGCTAGCGTTAATCCTGAGCCAGGATCAAACTCTTCGTTGTAGTTTGTCTTTTGATTCTTTTTACAGATAAATCTATAATTAAGAATATAATGCTCTGGGATTTTACTCAAATCCTGATTTGTGCTTTTTAAATCAGGTCAGGCTTGTTATTTCCTATTAAATCTTCAAAGAACGTTTAAATATATTTTGATAAACTAAATTCTGTTTTTCAAAATGGGAGCGCAAAAGTAGAACTTGTATTTCAATTACGCAAATATTTTTTAAACTTTTTTTATTTTATTTTTAACTCCGTTGAGTTAAACCCTTTTTTGGTTATTTTGGGGCTGCAAAGGTACATCAGTTTTGTAATACACCAAATATTATTTGATCTTTTTTATTCACAATCCTTTATATTACGTGAGGTTGTTGAATATGAATAGATTAAATAGTGAATATGAGGTTAAATTTATGGCGGAAGAAGAACATTCGGTATTTTATTTTAAAAAGTTTGAAGTGAAGCAGACGCAATGTGCCATGAAAGTTGGTACAGATGCTGTGTTATTGGGGGCATGGGTGGCATGTAGCAGCGCTAAATACATATTAGATATAGGAACTGGCACCGGCTTGTTGGCGCTAATGGTTGCACAAAGAAGCCAGGCGGTTATAGATGCTATAGATATAGATATGCAGGCTTATATGCATGCAAAGGAAAATTTTGAGGCATCACAATGGAGAGAAAGATTGCATGTGAAGCAATGTTCTGTTCAGACTTTTGCTGATATTGCGAATAGGAAGTATGACTTAATTATTAGTAATCCACCCTTTTTCATGAATGCACATAAGTCAAGCTTTGTAGAGCGTAATGTTGCAAGACATTTTAATGAGACATTAACAATGGTGGAGTTGATACAGGCAGTTATAAAGTTGCTTACAGCTGATGGTAGTTTTTCGTTGATTTTACCGGTAAAAGAAGGCGGTTTATTAATAGAAGAAGGAGAAAGGCAAGGATTGTTTGTTAATGAAATAATCAGAGTGAGAACGAAGTTTGGAAAAGCAGAAAAGCGAATGTTGCTTCGATTTAGTAAAGTCCGATCAAAGATCAAGACAGATACCTTATCAATACAGAGCCAGGACGGGAAATATTCAGATGAGTATATACAATTGACGCGGGAGTTTTATACTCATTTGCCGGAGCGATTGTAAGTGTATTATTTATTGTATAGTTTATTATGTAGTTATTGGTACATTTTACAGCTGCATTTTTTTCTATTTTGAATTTAGCTGTGGAAAGTAATTCCCAGTTGTGAAAGTTCGTCAAGAACAGGATTGTAAATTTCGGGAAGAACAGGGATGACAACACCTTTTGATTTAATGTTTTCATTAAGAATAAGTTTTGTGGCAATTGCCAAAGGTAAGCCTACTGTTTTAGACATTGCAGTGGCAGTTTCGTTTTCACCTTTCACGCTTAGTGATGATGTGTGAAAGTGCTTTTTGCCGTTTTGAGTATATTCAAAAGAATGCTGCATAACTACCAAATCTAAATCACCAGGTTGCATTTTCCATTTAGACTGAAGCAGGTTGAGGAGAATATCGGCAGGAGTTCCATTTTTTAGAGGTATAGGTGTTTTATCAAGAATACCAGTCCATTGAATTCGATTCCAATCCTGAGTTGAAAGATTGAGATGCTGAAATTTTTCCTGAAGTACTTCTAACAGTGGTTTATCTGAATCGGGAAAATAGGAGGTAATCCAGTCGTGATAGGTAAGAGAAGAGAGATTATTGACCTGATAGTTATCGTCAGTGATACCTATATGTACAAAAAGATTCCATGCAGAGCAGTAGCCGGGATAACGGAGTGTGCCACGAAGAAGAGTTGCAGTTTTTTGTAAATTATACGTTTCTAAATAAGTATTAGAATTTCTGTTGGCATAACCTTCAAATTCGCCTGTACCTTCAATATTTATTTTTTCTGTTTGAGAAAAAAGACGGTGATAAGGAATGAATTTGGTTTGGTGATTTTGAGTATAGGTAGCTGTTCCCTGACCTGCAAGAATCACATTTTTGGGATTCCAAGTAAATTTATATCCCCACGGGTTATTATTAGATTCGGGAGAAATAAGACCACCGGTATAGGACTTAAACGAAGTGATTTCTGCGCCCTGTGATTGTAAATCATGAATAATTTTCATTGCAGACATGTGATCAATTCCGGGGTCGAGACCACATTCATTCAGAAAAATGAGACCTTTATTCTGTGCATCATTATGTAATGTATGCATTTCAGGTGATACGTAAGAAGCAGTAACCAGATTTTTATTATTACTTAAACAAGAAAGTGCTGCAAGGTAGTGCAGTGCAGGTGGCAAAAGCGAAACAATAATGTCATGAGTGGAAATATATGAATTTCGTTCATCTTCATTCCTGATATCTAAACTAACGGCTTTTGCAGAAGGGTGATTATTGGTTTTAGAAGTGGCTAATTCGAGTGAAGCATCAGCAACTGTAATCTGCCAGTTTTGAGATGATGCATTCTGAAGTAAATAACTTATTAAATGGTAAGAAGACTTGCCAGCACCGAGGACTAATATTTTTCGCATGAACGGAATGTTGAAATTAAATGAAAAGCGGGCCGAAATTATTAAAAGTTGAGGAGAAAGACTGTAAGAAGTAAAGAGTTTAAATTTTTGATGATTGTGAGTAAATATTGATAAAATATAATTTATGGAACAGAGTTACACTATAACTTTGAGGTTTATTAACTTTAATTTATTTTATTACTATGTTAAAAAAATCATTAATAGTTTGCTCAGTATTAAGTTTTATACTGTCTGGTCCGACAAAGGCTTTAAATCCCTCAAGAGAGTATAAGGTTTTGCCTGACAAATATGGTATGACTTATAAGGAAGAAAAGATAAAAACTCCTGACGGTGCTATATTGAATGCATGGATGTTTGAATTGCCGAAGAAAACAACTAACTGGGTTGTGATGAGTGGAAGTGGTGATGGCAATATGGCAGATAATATAGAGATAGCAAATTCATTTTTAAGTGCAGGATATAATGTGGCCATGTATGATTACCGTGGTTATGGAACAAGCAGTGATTTTAAGATAGATCCTGATTTGTTTATTTATCCTCAATTTATTGTAGATATGAATGCTGTTTTAGATTATATGCGCAAGTCAAGAGCAATAACTAAATTTAATTTGTATGGTAGAGGTATTGGTGCCGGCTTGTCAATAGGAGTAGGGGCCAACCGTTCAGAAACTTTGAAAGTAATTGCTGATGGACCGTGGATTGGGCTTGAGGTGATGAAAAAGAAAATAAAGGATAAACTGGGTAAGGATGTGGTTATGCCATTTGGTTTTGACAAAAATTATGAGCCTATGTATGCCATGGAAAAACCAAAAGGTATGAAAGGGCTGATGGTAATTGTTTCGCCACAGGATGCATTGATAAATCCTACTGATGTAAAACAGATAAAAGGAATCAGTGAAACATACGTAGTGAAAAACTCAGCAAAAAATGACGATAATTTTATTACCGACAAGAATTTGTATTTTGAGAAGATATCGAAGTTCTTAGGAGGTAAATAAGCTAGGAATTTTAAAAAATATAAAAGGGAGGTGAAAAGCCTCCTTTTTTTATGGATTATTTCGATTGCTACCTGATAGCATTTCCAAAACAGAGGTAGTAATACTAAGAAGGATAGAAAAAAGCAAAGCAACACCAAAGTTTTTCACAGCGAATCCATCTACGAGTTTATCTGTCAGAATGATAATGATAGCATTTATCACCAGTAGAAACAATCCAAGGGTAATTATGGTAAGTGGTAAAGTAAAAAGGACTAATAAAGGCTTTATGATGGTGTTGAGAAAAGCCAAAATACAAGCTACAATTAAAGCCGTCATGATACTGTCAACATGAACACCGGGCAGGATGTATGAAACCAATATAACTGCCAAAGTGGTGATAATAAGTTTGAGAATAAAATTCATTGTTTTAAAATTGTTTAATTACTTGTTATGCTTTTAACCATGAAGACTCTAAATCAATCAACCAGTTGTTGTCAAGATCAGATTTTAACTCTACAAGATTATTAAAAATTTTAGTGTCAGGAAGAAAGCTTTTGTTTTTATACTTTTCTTTTATTGAATTGAAGTCAAACATGAAATAGTTTCCTTCATTAAATGTCAGGATATTCAGTCTGTTTAAAAAATCTACATTAATTTTATTGCCAATTGATTTTATAAACTGAACCGATTTGTCGATAGAACATCCGCTTGCCATTGCGTAATCATTGTCAACAGCAAGAATGATAAAAAAATCATGTTTAATAGCGAATGAAGCTTTCAGTAAATTGCTATGAGATGTCCATTCGTCAATAAAATCTGTAAGCTGATTTGCTAAATCTCGTTGTTCTGTTTCAGAGAGTTTACGGTCGGACTGATAAATCCAGATTTTGGCATTGGGATGGAGTTGATCGAAAGGGATGTACATAATGCAATTAATTTATTCGAGTGACACTTAGAATTCCCGGAAGGTTAGATAGTTTTTTCATCAGTTTTGTGAGGTGTTCAGTATCGTGAACAAATAGCATGATAGTTCCTTCAAATAATCCTTCGTTGCTGTCAATGGAAATGGAACGCATGTTTACTTTTAATCCGCTTGAAATTATTTTAGTAATGTTGTTCACCACACCCACATCATCCATTCCTGTAATTCTGATACCGACAAGAAAAGATAATTGTTCCTGGCCTGTCCATTTGGCTTTTACAATCCTGTAAGCATAATTACTCATCAGTTGCATGGCATTAGGACAATTAATTCTGTGAATTTTTATTCCATCATTGATAGTAATAAAACCAAATACATCATCACCGGGAATCGGGTTGCAGCAAGGTGATAATTTGTAATCTATTTTACTGAGATTTTCACCAATAACCAGCATATCAGAGGAGCCTCTGATATTGTGGACAATTTCCTCGAGAGTAGGTTCCCTTCGTTCGCTGCGCAGGCGTTGGTCTTTATAACTAACAGCTTCGCGCAGTTGTTTCAAATCAATTGCATCCATTGCTACTCTGTAAAAAAACTCCAGTGCACTTGGAAGTTTATAGTAGAGAAGAATGTCGTTCATGTTTACTTCGGAGTCAGGAATTTTCAGGTGTTTCAGTTTACGCTGAAAAATTTCTTTGCCCTGATCAGCCAAATGTTTCTTCTCCTCTTTGAGAGTTGCTTTAATCCTTCCTTTTGCTTTGGCAGTTACCACAAAGCTTAACCAGTCCTCCTTAGGATATTGTTTGTCGGAAGTAAGAATTTCAATTTGGTCGCCACTGTTGAGTTTATGTGAAATAGGAACTAGTTTGTGATTGATTTTTGCACCGATGCAATGGCTTCCAATGTCGGAGTGAATTTCATAAGCAAAGTCGAGGGCAGTGCTGTTTACAGGCAGAGTTCTTAATTCTCCTTTTGGTGTAAAAACAAAAATTTCGTCAGCAAATAAATTCAACTTAAAATCATCCACAAAATCAAGAGCATTGTTTTCGGGATTTTCGAGTAATTCACGAATGCGGGTGAGCCATTCGTCCAAAGCAGTTTCTTGAGCAGATTCTTTATATTTCCAGTGTGCAGCAAACCCTTTTTCAGCTATTTCATTCATGCGTTGAGAACGGATTTGAACTTCGACCCATTTACCTTTATCGCTCATCACAGTAGTATGGAGTGATTCATAGCCGTTGGATTTTGGTGTAGAAATCCAGTCGCGGAGCCTGTCAGGATTTGGTACATAAGAGTCAGTAACTATAGAATATACTTTCCAGCAATCAGCTTTTTCATGTTCAGGGGGAGTGTCAATTATGATTCTGATGGCAAACAGGTCGTAAATTTCGTCAAATGTTACGCCTTGTTTTTTCATTTTATTCCAGATGGAGAAAATAGATTTTGGTCGTCCTTTCACTTCAAACTTAAAACCTTGTTTGAGTAATTCAGCTTTTATAGGCTGAATAAATTCAGAAATAAATTTATCACGTTCTTTTTTGGATTCCTGAAGTTTATCAGCAATGCTGTTAAAAACTTCGGGTTCTGTATATTTCAGAGCAAGGTCATCTAATTCAGTTTTGATGTTATAAAAACCCAAGCGGTGAGCTAAAGGAGCATATAGATAAGCTGTTTCAGAAGCAATTTTAAGTTGTTTGTCGCGTGACATACTGCCGAGAGTGCGCATGTTATGCAAACGGTCAGCAAGTTTTATCAGAATCACTCTTACATCATCACTCAATGTAAGAAGCATTTTACGAAAATTTTCTGCCTGCAGAGAACTTGTCTGATCAAATACTCCTGAAATTTTAGTGAGACCGTCAATAATTTTTTCGGCAACAGGGCCAAACATAGATCTGATGTCTTCGAGGGTGATATAAGTATCTTCTACAGTATCGTGCAGCAATGCACAAATTACAGGTATTGCAGACCGTAAGCCGATTTCATCAGCTACAATCTGTGCAACAGCGATGGGGTGATAAATATAAGGTTCGCCTGATTTTCTGCGTGTGTCTTTATGTGCTTCGAGGGCAGTGTCAAATGCCAGTCGAATTAACTTTTTATCGTTTTTATCGAGGTCGGCTTTGCATGCTTTAAGCAAATGCCTGTAACGTTTGCTGATTTCTTTTTTTTCAGCTTCAAGATCTATGATTAATCCATCTTTAGTTTTTTGTCTGGATGAATTATTTTCTGAGGTCTTACCCGTTTTTTGGTTTGCGTTGCCTAATTCCATCAGGCTAAAGATATGAATTTAAGAAATAAATTTAATGAATCTGTATAAATAAACAGCTAAGTGTTTTAAAGGTTTCGTTCTTGAAGCCGAAGAGTTGTAATGACCTGTTTTGTATCTCTCGAAAAATCACCTTTTAGCATCCAGTCATAATAACTGGGATCTGCTTTAAAAACTTCAGTAACAAGTCTGCCTTTATATTTTCCGAAATTAAAAATTTCTCTTTTCTGGTCATCATACACAATGCGCCCCGCAAGGTCTACATTATTAGAATTATTGCAAAAGTCGTGCAGAGCGTTTACATCAGGTTTTAGAAACTGGTCATATTTCTCGAGCTGTGCTTCAAGAACTGCATAGGTAGCTCTTATATCCCCTTCGGCACTATGAGCATTGGTAAGTTCGCTCTGGCAATAAAATTTATATGCTGCTGAAAGAGTACGAGGTTCCATTTTGTGATAGATGTGCTGTACATCTATCAACTTATGATTTCGGATATCAAACTCAACTCCTGCACGCAGAAACTCATCCACCAACATGGGCACATCAAAACGATTGGAATTGTAACCTGCAAGGTCAACATTGGTAAGATATTGCTTTATATCAGCAGCAACATCTTTGAAGGTAGGACAATCGGCTACGTCAGCATCATAAATACCATGAACACGTGATGCAGCTGCAGGTATAGGCATTTCAGGATTTATTCGCCACACTTTCACTGACTGAGTACCATCAGGTAATACTTTAAGAACACCTAATTCAACAATACGGTCGAGTCCAACCACAACACCTGTTGTTTCAAGGTCGAAAGTAACTAAAGGTCTGTGCAGATTTAATTTCATTACGCGTATTATTTCTTGTCTTTGATAAGAGGGTTAAGTTTTATAGTGCGGATATATTGCAAATCCTTTTCATTTCCTGTAATGGTGAAATCCTCATCCAGTCTTCCGGATTTTACTCCTTTTACTTTGAGTTTATAATTTCCGGGTGCAAGATATGCCAACATAATTCCCGTTGCGCTGTTTGCTTTATAAAGTCCGATATTTTCACCGGTATCGTTTTTTATCAATAAGCATAATGCATCACGAGCAGGTGTACCATCAGGTTTTTGAAGAATAATTTTTGTTACCACCCGGTTAGGTTGTATAATCGGCTTGGCAGTCACAAATTTTATTAAGTCCAATTCACCAATACCATTTTCGGTGGAAGCTGCAATAAAACCTGTTTTTCCATCTGCAGTCAGACTGAAATACTTATTATCGTCTGTATTATTGAGCGGATATCCAAGATTAGCAGCTTTGCTCCATTCCATAGCAGCATCAGGTTGAGTGCTCATAAAAATATCAAAGCCTCCCATGCTGTTGTGACCTTCAGATGCAAAAAACAATGTTTGGTCATCGAAATACAACCAGGGATTTATTTCATCATATTTTGTGTTGATACCATCACCAAGGTTTTTCGGTTCAGACCAAACACCCTTATCATTTAAAGTAGTTTTCCAAATATCTTTTCCACCTTTTCCACCTTTTAAATCTGCAGAAAAATAAATTGTCTTGCCATCGGAAGACATGGATGCTCCTTCTATTTTACCTGCAGGAAATTTCAGTACAGGAACGGCTTTATTAAAAGATTTCCCATTTAATTCAGCGGTGTAAAGAGGTGAAGCAGCAGAGCCTCCTTCTTTGTAAAGCAAAAGCCTGTCGCCATTGGTGTTTAAGTGAAGAGGTTCATCATAATACATATCATTAATACTTGGGCCAAGATTTTTTGCTTTTGCAAAGCCGGTATCCTTGCTTGTAAAATATCCGTCAGAAATTAATTCACCATAACCATCTACTATAGCACCTGTATTACCTTTTCTGTTGGATGAAAAATAAATTCTGTCGCCAATGAGATTACAAACCGGGCGATAGTCATTATTGATGGAATTTACTAATTTCCCTAAATTGGTAAAAGTTACTTCAATTGGAGTTTTCTTCAAATCGCGTGCATGATAGCACCATTCAACCTGATTTTCCAAATTAACTTTTGGATTTACCTTGCCATGATTATCAATTTTATATTTCTCATAAGTATCGGCAGCATCATCCAGTTCTTCAAGTATCAGCAATGCTCTTCCAAGATGCAAGTTCACATCCTTAGGAGCATCTTTTGAAGCAGCAGCTTTTACAAGATATTCTGCAGCCGCTTTTTTATTAACATTTGTATTGAGATAACATACACCTAACCGGTAATTAAATTCACCATCATCAGGAACACTTTCCTGCAATTGCTTATAAAGCTCAAGTGCCGATTTATAATTTTCGCTTTTATAATATTCTGCTGCTTCTTTCTTAATAGAACTTATTTGTTCTTTAGATAACTGAACTTTTTTTGTCGGTTTTTTGGTTTGTTGCGCAAAGGAGCAAGTTACGCAAAACGAAACAACAATAAAAGCTGCATAAATTTTTTTGTAATTCATTTTAAAAAGCATTCCTGTTAATGTCAAATTGTTCAAGATAGTCAGCCACTCTGCGAACAAAGCTTCCGCCAAGGCTTCCATCCACAATCCTGTGATCATAAGATAAGGAGAGGAACATCATGTGTCTTATGCCAATTGTGTCTCCGAATTCGGTTTCAATTACCGCAGGTTTTTTTCTGATGGCACCTGTTGCCAAAATAGCTACCTGGGGTTGATTGATGATAGGAGTTCCCATGACATTGCCGAAAGTACCCACATTGGTTAAGGTGAATGTGCCTCCCTGGATTTCGTCAGGTGACAGTTTGTTTTTCCGTGCCCTATTGCTTAAATCATTTACTGATTTTGTTAATCCTACCAGATTCATTCTGTCGGCATTTTTAATCACAGGCACAATCAGATTTCCTGATGGCAGAGCAGTAGCCATTCCGATATTTATATTTTTCTTTACTAAAATACGCGTACCATCCAATGAGCAGTTAATCATTGGGAAATCTTTAATAGCTCTGACGACAGCTTCGATAAAAAGAGGGGTGAAGGTGATTTTTTCTTTCTCTCGTTTCTCAAAATCATTCTTGATTTTATTTCTCCACATTACCATATTGGTGACATCAGCTTCAACAAATGAAGTCACATGAGGTGATGTATGCTTTGACATTACCATGTGATCGGCAATGAGTTTTCGCATACGATCCATTTCAATGATTTCTATATCACCATCAATTGAAGCAGCAGGTTTTGCGGCAGTCTGAGATGGAGTAGGTGCCGGAGAAGGGGCAGGCGAGGCAGCAACTTTTCCATTTGAATCATTTCTGTTTTGCAGATACTGAAGTATGTCTTTTTTTGTAACACGACCTTCGGCACCTGTGCCTGTAATTGTGTCTAACTCTGCAGCAGAAATATTTTCCTGTTGAGCAATGGTTTTAACCAAAGGTGAATAAAAACGATTTCCGCCTGCTGCAGTAATTAAGGTAGTAGATTGTTGTATAGGTTTTGAAATAGCAGGTTCAGATTTAGGAGCTGCAACAGGTTCAGCTTTTGCTGATGGTGCTGCTACCACTTTGGCAGGAGCATCGGTCCCAGATTCACCGATTATAGCAATGGCTGCGCCTACAGCAACAACATCGCCTTCTTTGAAAAGATGTTTAACGAGTATTCCTGCAGCAGTTGACGGCACTTCTGAATCTACTTTGTCGGTTGCTATTTCTAAAACTGGTTCGTCCTGTTCAATGCGGTCACCTTCATTTTTTAACCATTTAATAATGGTGGCTTCTGCTACACTTTCGCCCATTTTGGGCATTTTTAATTCCACTTGCGACATAATAAATCTGAATATTTTTTATCGCTCAAAAGTAAGATTTTATTGAATGAAGGAACGTATAAATTGTCTTTAATTTATTGACAATTTCAGAAGAGATTATTTTTAATTGGTTTTATCAATCAGTTTATATCCAGTCTCTTTTCAAAAATTATTATATTTTGACTTAAATTCTATATTTGCGGATAAAATCTATTTTCATGAACAGAGTTATACTAATATCTGCTTTAGCAGCAATGTTGACCTTGCCCAGAATTTCATGGTCACAAATTAATTTACCCGGCACACTTGACTCAACATTTGGAGTAAATGGCAAGGTAATGACAGCATTTAACAGTAATGCATGTATTGCAAGAGCAGTTGCTATACAGTCAGATGGTAAAATTGTAGTTGCAGGGGAAAGCAGTAACGGAACTAGTAATCAGTTTGCGATAGCACGATATAATTCAAATGGCACATTAGATAATCAATTCGGAACTGGAGGAAAGACTACTATTTCATTTGGTTCCGGCAACAGTGTAGCACGAGCTATAAGCATTCAGTCCAATGGATACATTGTAGTTGCAGGAAGTTATCAGACACCGGTGCAGACTAACTTTGCAGTTGCAAGATTGACCAATACAGGGCAACCTGATGCGTCTTTTGGCTCCGGAGGTAAGACACAAACATCCATAGTTCCGGGCTTCAATACTGCATACGCAATGGCCATACAACCCAATGATGGAAAAATAATTTTAGCAGGAGTTTCTTTCGATACACTTAACAACGGAGATTTTGCACTGGTAAGATATAATCCTAATGGCACTATAGATCCATATTTCGCCAATGGAGGAAAAGTGCGTACATCATTAGGCACTACATGGGATCAGATAAATGCAATGGCTCTCGAGCCCGGTACGAGAAAGATTGTAGTTGCCGGACGAACATCTAATGCATACGCATTAGCGAGATATGATTCAGCCGGATTTATTGATAATACATTCGGGTCAAACGGTATTTCAACTTATACTATGTTCACTCAGTCTGAAATAATAAATTCAATTTACATTGATGGCAGTAACAGAGTAGTAGCGGGTGGCACCTCTCAGATAGCAACCAATGTTGATGCAGTTGTTTTGAGATTTTTAAGTAATGGCAGCATTGATAATAGTTTTGGTGCCAATGGAGTTTCACTCAACGATTTTGGGGGCATCGATATTTTAAGTGCAATTGCACCACAAGATGAATATATTGTTGGTGCCGGGTCATTCACAATTGGAGGGGTAAGTAATTTCTTAACTTTACGAATGGACACATTAGGCACATTAGACTGGCTATATAATGGAAGTGGTTTTAATTTCACATCATTTCCGGGTAATTCAGGGGTGTCAGCAATTGCAGTACAACCATCCAATAAATATATGGTAGCTGCAGGATTTTATGCTTCAGGGGCAGTGAATAATTTTGCAGTGGCCCGCTATACGAGTGTATTAACTTTCACGGGAGTTGATGATTTAACATCAACAGACAATGTTCAAATTTATCCAAATCCTGCTACATCTATTTTAAGAATACAATCTGAAGGAGGATTTGATAAAATATCAATCTGCGATTTATCTGGTAAAATGGTTTATGAAACCTCATATTCTGAGAGAAGCCGTACTGTAAATATTGAAATCAGTCAGTTGAGCAAAGGGATTTATTTAGTAAGGACACACCGAGATGGTGTAATAACTGCAAACCAAAAATTTGTAGTGGCTGAATAAGAAACTTTATTCACAATCATAACTTAATCTTAACTTTTTAACGAACGTTAAGTTCCTTTATTTGTAATCTTCAAATCAAATCACAAATGTTAAAGAAAATTCTCACCGGTGTCTGCCTGATATGTTTTTCGATATCAGCAATGGCACAAAAAAATCTGCCTTCCAATTTCTTTATGAAAAAGTTGCCTAACGGCCTGGAGGTGTTGGTTATTGAAGACAATTCAGTACCATTGGTAACAATAGAAATATGTGTTAAAAACGGTTCATTCACCGAAGATTCGGCATATAATGGATTGTCACATTTATATGAGCACATGTTTTTTAAAGCCAATAAAGCCATTCCTTCTCAGGAAAAATTTCTTGAGCGTGTAAACGAGTTAGGTATTTCGTTTAATGGTACCACATCCAACGAGCGTGTAAATTATTTCTTTACACTTAGTAATAAGTTGATAGATGAGGGGCTCGAATTTATGAATAATGCAATTCGTTATCCTTTGTTTTTAAAGCAGGAAATGAAAAATGAGAACCCTGTGGTAGACGGAGAATTTCAAAGAGCAGAATCTAATCCTGCATTCTTCCTGATTCAGGATTTTGACCGTCAGATGTGGGGGCAAAATTATTATCGTAAAAATCCTATCGGATTGCATGATGTGATACTAACTGCTACAGCAG
This sequence comes from Bacteroidetes bacterium OLB10, assembly GCA_001567275.1. Taxonomy (GTDB): domain Bacteria; phylum Bacteroidota; class Bacteroidia; order AKYH767-A; family OLB10; genus OLB10. Next base: position 38,206 of record LNBX01000048.1, on the reverse strand, counting down.
AAAAAATGAATGTAATTAAAGATAAGTATTACTATCCGAATAACTCCATATTGGTGATTGCAGGTGATGTGCATCATGAAGAAGTGTTTAATAAAACGAATACTGTTTTCGGAGACTGGAAGCCATGCGATTTTGACCCATTTCAGAAATGGCCTATTCCTGAATTTGCTCCTTTGGTAGGGCAGACTAAATTCTTAACAGTAGATAAAAATGCAAAAATGCCCATGCTGACAATGGGATTTCACGGGCCTGACACACGAAATGATCTTAAGGCAACTTATGCAGCTGATGTGTTCAGTACCATTTTGGGCTTAACATCATCTGAGTTTCAAAAATCATTAGTTGACAGCGGATATGCTTTGCAGGCAATTATCGGATATCAAACCTGTAAATATACCGGGCCAATACAATTGTTTATAGTGCCCAATCCAATGAAACTAAAAAGTTTCTATGGTAAACTGCTTCAACAGATTTCGAGATTTGATGCTCCTGATTATTTTACAGACGAGCAACTTGAAACAGCTAAAAATAAGCTGATCATGGACGATATTTATTCAAAAGAGAAAACCTCGGCTTATGTACATACGGTTACTTTTTGGTGGGCATCTGCAAGTATAGATTATTATACTACTTATAATGATATGATTAAGAAAGTAACCCGTGCAGACATTAAAGATTATGTGGACAAGTACATCAAAGACAAACCTTCAGTAACAGGGTTATTACTTTCTCCTACTATTAAAGAGAAGTTAGGAGTTAATAGTGCAGAAGATATTTTAAAATAACTTTAATACAGAAATCAGATGAAATTGAAATATATCACCACCCTGATGATAGCTGCACTTATAAGTACAGCAGCTTTGTCACAATCAACAAAAGAAATTAATGTTGACGGTTTGAAAGTAATATTCAGACATACACCTAAAGAAGTAATCAGTGTGCGTCTGTATATTAAAGGAGGAACTGCTAATTATACAAAAGATAAGGAAGGTATTGAAGAACTTGCTTTTGCTATTGCAATGAACGGAGGTACTAAGAAAATGGACAAAGTCACCTTTAACGATGCTGCAGAAAAAATAGGTACAAGTTTTGGATCAATGACTTCTCTGGATTATGGAAATCTGAGCATGACATGCCTGAAGCCATACTGGAATGAATCATGGAATCTGTTTGCAGATGCTGTGATGAATCCTGCATTTGATGCTAAGGAATTTGAGTTGGAAAAAGAGAAAGCACTTTCAGGTGCTAAACAAAGAGAATCTGATGCAGATGGTTCATTGAATATTATAGCAATGGAATCAACTTTTCAGGGACGTAATTATGCCAAGCTGCCCGATGGTTCCGTTGCAAGTATTGAAAAACTTACATTGGATGATGTATCTAAGTATTACAAAAGTATAGTAACTAAAGGACGTGCATATCTCGTTGTAGTAGGTGATCTTTCAGAGAATGATATTATAGTTCGTGTTCGAGAGTCATTGTCAAAACTGCCAATTGGCACACAGCCTAAAGTGGAAAATAAATTATTGATTACTAAAGGAAGTGTAGAAATTATAGATCGTGATATAGCTACAAATTATTTAATGGGAATTATGAGTGCCCCATCCCTTAATTCTGATGAAGGTGTTCAAATCAGTCTTGCCATGAGAATGTTATATGACCGTTTTTTTGTAGAGCTCAGAACAAAAAGAAGTTTGTCTTATGCTCCTGCTGCAGGTTATAACAGCGGAGCTATAACATCTCCTTACTCATACGTTTATATCACCACTACCGATCCAAAGGCGGCTCTGAATGTGATGGTTGCTATAATTGATTCTGTAAAGAAAAATGGATTTACAGAGAAGGAATTGAAGGATATGCGTCAGAAATTCCTTACTAATTATTATCAGAAATTGGAAACATCAGAAGCTCAGTCAGGTGCATTGGGAAAAAGTGAAGCTGCAGGCTCATGGAAAATGGATGATGCATTCACTGAAAAAATTAATAGTGCAAAGCTTAAAGACATCAATAATACATTCAATAAATATACTGCAGCTATTAAATGGAGTTACCTTGGTAAGAAAGATGCAGTAACCAAAGATGATTTCAAGCAAACAAAACACGAAAAGGGATTAGAAAGTCCGTATTAATGATTGTGATATTGCAGTCATAGTTGAAAAGCAATTATAAAGTTTATTAATTGATATGATTAGCGCCTCACTAAGAGGCGCTTTTTTATTGAATATAACCAATGATTCTAAAGCAGTAGTAAAGAATTGAGATTATTGTGTTACTTTGTATCAACAGATCACTATGAATAAGCTGATAGCCTGTATAATATTCTTAGTCCCGGTTATTTCCTGCGGACAGACATTCAACTTTGCGAAAAGGGTGGGAGGAACGCAGTTTGAGAATGCTATGGGGATTGCCGTTGACAGCAGTAGTAATATTATTGTCAGCGGGTATTTTTCGGGTACTGCCGATTTTGATCCTTCGGCAGCAACACATAACCTGACGAGCAGCGGAGGGAATGATATTTTTATAGCACGTTATGACAGTGCAGGTAATTATTTATGGGCAATCGCCATAGGAGGTGCAGGTGAGGAACTAACTTACGCAGACCCTGCAGTTGATGAATATGGCAACATTTACGTCTGTGGTGTATTTGATACAGGCGCTGATTTTAATCCGAATGGGCAAACTTATTTATTGAGCAACCGTGGAAGCCAGGATGGATTTATTGCTAAGTATGATTCTACAGGCACGCTCATTTGGGCAAGAGGAATGGGTGGGAGCAGTAATGATATTATTTACAGGATAGATTATAAAAACTATTTGATATTATTTACAGGTGCTTTTGCTGACAGTGCGTATTTGGATAATGGCTTAACTCAGTCAGGGCTTTATGGTAATGGGCATACAGATGTGGCATTAGGTAAATTTACTCCAATAGGAAATTTGCTTTGGGTTTCACAAATCGGAGGCTATGGAAATGAATATGCATATAATATTACTGCTGATGTTAATGGCTTTACCTATGTTACGGGTACATTTAATGATACACTCGTTATAAATAATTCGGACACACTTTATGGAGTTGGAACGACTGCTTTTGTAGCTTCTTATAGCAGCATGGGAAGTTACTCATGGGCGTTTGCTATTAAGGGGTGTATTCCTTTCGGAATCAGCATGGATTACAACAATAATATTCTCACATGTGGAATGTTTAGCGGATACACAGATTTTGATCCGGGCATTGATACATCGGCATTGTTATCGCAAGGAACTTATGATGCGTATTTTGCAAAATATACAAGTTCAGGTAATTTTATTTTTGCTAAACGTGTAGGTGGAAGTGGAATGGATGTAGGATATGCATTTCGTGAACTGAAGGATAACACACTTTTGTTTACAGGTTATTTTTCCAACACAGCAGACTTTGACCCTGACGTCACCATTGCATCACTTAATTCGAGTGGATTGGCAGATTTATTTGTAGCCCATTATGATAGCAGCGGTAATTATATGAATGCTTTCAGGTGTGGGAGTTCAGGATTTGATTTTACCAGGAATTTTGTTGTTGATAGAGAAAATGCTATTTACATAGCAGGCGGATTTGAGCAATCTGTTGATTTTAATCCTGCAAGCGGAATAAATTTTCTTAACAGCGCAGGCTCGCGTGATGGTTATTTTGCTAAATATAGTTTTAGTCCAACAGGTTATTTAATACCATTTTTATCAGAAGACAATATTCAGGTTTATCCAAATCCTTTTGCTGATTATGTTACAGTTCATTTTTCAAAACAGGTATCATGTCAAGTTAAGCTTACTGATATTACCGGACAGGTTTTATTTCGCAAAAAATGTAATAGTGATAGATTAAAAATAGATACTTCTCAATTGACTGATGGAATTTATGGTTTGAATATTCAAATTGGAAACTCTACAGAGGTAAACAAAAAACTTGTAAGGATAAAATAAAAAAGGCTGCCTCGAAAAGACAGCCTTTTTAAATAATTTGAAACGGAATTATTCTTTCACAAATTTCTTAGTTACTTGTTCATTTCCGTTGTTTACGGTTACAGTGTAGATGCCTGCAGACAATGAGTTAACATCAACAGAAACAGTATTCTGACCATTCTGTACTGTAAATGTCTGGTTGCTTATTACACGACCTGTTACATCTTTAACAGTAACTTCTGCCACTAATGATTTTTGAGATTCAACCATCATGTTAAGAGTGTTCTTAACCGGAACAGGATAAATTCCTGTTACAGCAAAAGTGGTATTATCAAGATTTTTAACTGAAGTAGGACAAGCTACACCCTGTGCCAATAAAGTTACCATTACAGAGTTGCCCGTGTAAGTACAGTTAGGATCAAGAGTTAAGTTGAAGATACTTCCTGTGCCGGTTGCATTACCATATACAATTGGAGTAAGATAATAAACTCCTGCAGGGAAAATTGTACCATCGTTAGGCAAAGAAGTGGAACTTGTTCCTGAAGTGGCAGGTATAGTTCCTGTTCCACCTAAAACCAATCCGGTAGAGTTAGGATCTGTATTACCACTGATGTCACCACTTGAAACAATAAGGCTGAATCCATGTACAGTACCAACTGTTGGCGCAAGGATTCCATTGGTAGTAGCAACCATAGTACTGTCGAAACAAATAACTGCGTTATTAACGGTTGTTATTCCACTGCTGATAGTAGGATCACCACAAGATACAGTAGCAGCCGGTGCAAGATGTCCTGAAAATTTCCATGCACCACCTACGTTTCCTGCAGCAATAAATTCACCACCAAAACCTGTTGAATCATTAACGAAAGAGAATGAAGTGTGAGATGCGCTGTTATCAATATCAGTCCATGTTACACCATAATCTGTACTGAAGGCAGAAGCATATCCGTAAGTTGCATTAGAAGAACCGCAAACAAATACAGATGTACCGGGTACACCGGAAATTTCACCCGGATAGAAAGTACCTACAGGAGTAACACTTGTCCATGTTGCACCCCCGTCAGAAGTGGCTTTGATTAAATAACCTGTTGAATTAACCTGTACAACCATTCCATGCATAGCATCACTGAATGCAATATTTGAAATATCCTGACGGTTTCCTGAGTTTACATTTGAAGGTAAACCGGTTGCACTTTTTGTCCAGTTTAATCCTTTGTCAGAAGAATGGTAAACATCACCATAGGTAGTAGCAAACCAAATGTCGTCTCCAATAGCAGAAAACAAATTAGTAATACCATATTCACCGGCATTGGTGAGAGCAGGAATGTTTGCAACAGGTACTTGTGTCCAGTTAGCACCACCATCTGCGGTTGTCCAAAGTTCATAGCGTTTGTTTGCACCGGTTCCAACAGGATCACCTTGTGCAAAACCATTTTGAGCATCAGCAAAGTACACTACATTACAAAACGATGTAGATTGTGAATACATAGCTGCTGTAGAACTTGGTGTCCAGGTAGCACCGCCATCGGTAGTTTTGTAGATTGCTCCACCGCCTGCATTTACATCGCACATTGCAACATAACAAGTGTTGGCATCAATTGGCCAGATGTTAGAAATTACCAAACCTGCAGTAGCGGTAACTGTTCCTATTGTCCAGGTAGTACCACCGTCAATTGTTCTGGCATAATCGGCAGTGTAGGGAGTTGCTGCACCTGTAGTGCCATTCCATAATGCACCCCATGCAACGTTTGCATCTACGGTTTCTATGTCGAACATATAACCGTCATAGGCAGTCAGCATCAGGTTTTGATTAACCCATGTCTGCGCCTGAGTTGTCAGCGAGAAGACAGCTGCAACAATTGTAAGTAAAATTTTCCTCATGTTTATTTGATTTTTAATTTTCGAAACGCAAATATAAAAAATGCTTTTTAATTTAATGATTTAAATTATTTCATTTGTGAATAATTATTTTGGCTGTATCTAATAGCTTATTTTGCGATAACAACTGCACAACATATTCTCCGTTTTTAAGTGAAGTACAATCAATTACAACGCTGTTTTTTGCATCAATTTTCCATTTCCTGATTTCTCGTCCTCTTACGTCCAGTAAAATTAAAACACCAACTTCATTTTTCATCAATTGTGCATTTATCCGACAGGTATCGTAAGCCGGATTGGGCTGTACGGAAAGTATAATTCTTTTAGGACTAACATTGTTTATGCTTACAGTATAATCTCTGTAACCCAGAGCATATTCTCCTATCAGCATAGTGTCAACAGTATAACTTCCTATTTTGTCAAAAGCGGAGCCTATATTGTGATTAGCGTTGATGATTTGCCAGTCGTTGGCAACAGAAGGGCGATAGAGCAATACTAAACTATCCTCTGTTCCTGTAATAAGTGTATTATCAAGATAACCTGATGAAGTACTTAAAGAGCCATTGTATTGAAATGTAATTTTACTCAGGAAACCCGGATTAATGATTCCGTCCACCTTCCAGTAGTGATAATCGCTCAGTCTGATTCCGGGATTACTTTGTTTGAAGCCGTCAGGAGCCACCCAGTTATGTTCTATTCTGATGGTGGAAGGAGTGGAACTTAAAGTCTGAACATTCAGAGAAGTGTTTGTTTCGGACATATTCTGATTGCTTGTAGAAGTTGGTGTTATTTCAAAATCAGTTATTGCATCACTTATTTTTTCATTTCTGTCCAATGATACCCAGGTAGCATTTGCTATGATTAAAGGTATGTGAAACATATTGGTAGCAGAATCAATAACAACAGTCACTGTTGTGTCGGTTATTCCATTGCTGAAAGTAATATCAACAGGCATTTTATATACATGCAGATTACCTTTTGAGCGTTGACGGGTATAAACAAAATAGTGATCAAGCCCTCCGGGAAAATACACTACTGAATCAATTGAAAAATGTGGAAATCCGGGCGTAAAAATCCAATCATCAAAAAACCTGCTCATGTTTATTCCTGTTGCAGAAGTAAGTGCATCGCGCAGGTCGGCACTCGAAGCATTTCCATAAGCAAATGAGTCGAGGTAATGTTGCGTTCCAACTTTAAATAATGAGTCGCCCAGATAGTTTCTGAGGGTATGAACAATATCAGCACCTTTCTGATAGGCGGTAGCACCATAGGTATAATCTGATGGAATGGCATTAAGAGCCAGATAGGAGCCATCGCTGATATGAGCAAACTGCAATACCTTGCGGTGATTGGTTCTGATCCAGTTTTTGTAAGCAGTGTTTCCATACAAAGCCTGAGTAAAAAGTGCTTCATTGAAAGATGCCCAACCTTCGTTGAGCCACATATCAGCATCGGTTTTGCAGGTAACCTTGTCGCCCCACCACATGTGCGAAAGTTCATGAGCCCACAATGTTTCGTAACCCAAAGTACCATTGATGAAAGCACGTCCGATTGAAATATTGGTAGCATGTTCCATGGCGCCTGCAGTGAAATTCACCAGTGAATAACCAATTTTATTAAACGGATATGGTCCGTAATAATCCACAAAGGTGTTGATAGCAGCAGGAAGGTTTGTGAATGTTGCCGATACATTAGCAGTGTCGGCAGGCAGTGCTGCAATTTCAATCGGAATACCTGAATAATTGCGTGTCCATGAAATGTAAGGACCGGTAACCAAACAGGCAAGGTAGGTGGGTATAGGATCGTTCATTATCCAGTGCCAGGTAGTGGTGCCATCGCTGTGAATGATAGAATCATTCAAAAAACCATTACAATATGCTTTGTGATTTGAAAGCGTTCGTATATGAAAATCGTAAGCGCCTTTATCATCAAATACATCCACACAGGGAAACCAAACTTTTCCCAGATTATGTGGAATGGCAGCAAAACCAACTCCCATATTAAAAGCCATGGTAGGAGAAAAATAAAATCCTCCGAAACCAGAAGCATCTTTTTGCGGATGGCCGTTATAAACTACCTTAAATTCTAAAGTATCGCCAGTGCTAACAGGATTGTTCAGTTGCACTACAAGTGTGGTATCGTTGTAAGAATAGTTGAGCGTACCTGAAGTATTAAATACAGAGTCAATATTCATCACCAGCAGATCCAGTGATACTGTTGAAATATTGTTCATTTTAGAAACAATCTGAAGTGTGGTGTTGGCTCTGATGGTTTGCTGACTGTATGCAACGGTGTCAATAGAAATTGAATAGTGTGCCACATGTATGCTATCGGTTACAGACTGTGCCTGCATGTTTAGGTTCAGAAAGGCCAATGAGAATAACAGCGTGAGAAATTTTTTTGCTTTCATTTTATTGCGGAATAGAAAGTTCGATTTTAAGTAGGTAAAAATAAGTTTAAATTTCAAATAAATATTGGATAAGATGTTAGTGAAGGAGAAAATTTAAATGTTAATTTTACAGCATGTGTTATAATTACGAAGCGCTGACACGAGCAGGAATAAAAAGGAGCATCCGAGATATTGGCAAAGAGGAAACGATGTCTTCTGTTACGCCTTTTGAAAAGAAAATTATTTCTTCTGAAGTTGATCTTGAACCATGGAGTGTATTTCCGGGAGCAGAGGTAGTGGTTATTCCGATTGAATCACAAACCCAGGAATTTTATTTTTTTGGTTTTCTGCCTTCATGGGCAAAAGAAATCAGGCAGTCAGCACTGAATTTTAATGCCAGAGCTGATTCGCTGAACGGTAAGCCAACGTGGAAAAAAGTATGGCTGAAAAAACAAAGATGTGTGGTGTGTGCAACAGGATTTTATGAAAAAGACAGAGCCACAGGTAAAAATTATTTTTTTAAACATCAGGGAAACAAACCAATGAATATTGCCGGCATTTATAATCACTGGGCCGATCCTGAAACCGGAGAGATTATAAAAACTTTTGCCATCATCACTACCGAACCCAATAAGGAAGTAAAACCTTTTCACGACAGAATGCCGGTGGTGTTAACAGAAGAAAAACTAAAGCGATGGCTTGATGTAAACACAACATCTGTTGAAGCAGATGCCATGTTGGTTCCATTAGAAGATAATATGCTTGAGGTAAGAGAAATGCCAGCACCGGTTAAAAAGAAAACAGTACGGAAAAATAATGGTCAGGGAAGCCTTGATTTTGGATGACAAGCGTTTTGTTTTAAATAAAAGAGGCTGCCTTTAAAAAGCAGCCTCTTTTGTATATGCCCTGATTAAATTAATAGCGATAATATTCAGGTTTAAACGGACCTTCAACTTTAACACCAATGTATTCAGCCTGACTTGGAGTAAGTGTTTCAAGTTCCACACCAATTTTACTCAGGTGCAAACGTGCAACTTTCTCATCCAGATGTTTAGGCAATGTATAAACTTTGTTTTCATATTTATCTGAATGATTCCAAAGTTCTAACTGAGCAAGAGTCTGATTGGTGAAAGAATTACTCATCACAAAAGATGGGTGTCCTGTTGCACAGCCCAGATTCACCAAACGGCCTTCGGCAAGTACAATGATGTCTTTTCCGTCAATGGTATATTTATCAACCTGAGGTTTGATGGTATCTTTTGTTTTGCCATAGTTTTTATTCAGCCATGCCATGTCAATCTCATTATCGAAGTGACCAATGTTGCAAAGCACAGCATTATGTTTCATTGCTTTAAAATGACGGTCAACAATGATGTTGTGATTTCCGGTAGCTGTAACAATAATGTCAGCTTCTTTAACAGCATTGTCCATAGTTTTTACTTCATAACCTTCCATAGCAGCCTGCAATGCGCAGATGGGATCAATTTCAGTAACAATTACACGAACACCTGCGCTGCTCAGCGATTCAGCAGAACCTTTTCCAACATCACCATAACCTGCAACTACAGCAACTTTTCCTGCAAGCATCAGGTCGGTAGCTCTGCGAATAGCATCCTGTAATGATTCGCGGCATCCATATTTGTTGTCGAATTTAGATTTTGTTACTGAATCGTTCACATTGATTGCAGGAATAGGAAGTGTACCTTTATTCATACGCTCATACAGACGGTGAACACCGGTAGTGGTTTCTTCGCTCAGTCCTTTTATGTTCTTAATCAGTTCAGGATATTTGTCGAACACCATGTTGGTAAGGTCACCACCATCATCAAGTATCATATTCAAAGGTTGTCCACCTTCAAAAGCAAACAGTGTTTGCTCAATACACCAGTCAAACTCTTCGTTGTTCATACCTTTCCAGGCGTAAACAGGAATTCCTGCAGCAGCTATGGCAGCGGCAGCATGATCCTGAGTGGAAAAAATGTTACATGAACTCCAGGTAACTTCTGCACCCAGTTCCTTCAATGTTTCAATTAATACTGCGGTTTGAATGGTCATGTGGAGGCAGCCTGCGATGCGTGCGCCTTTCAATGGTTTTTGTTTTCCATATTCCTCACGGAGCGACATTAGTCCCGGCATTTCTGCTTCAGCCAGTTTAATTTCTTTGCGTCCCCATTCTGCAAGTGAAATATCTTTTACTTTGTATTTCAACTTTGTTTCTGTTGCTGTTGACATTTTTTTAAGATATATAATTTATTATTTGAAATTTTGCGCAAATTTACAAAATAAAGAGCTAACGGCAAAGCAGTTAACATGCCTTTAACAGAAATAATTAAAAACGATAAGAGCAGCATAGGTATTTGGCACCTGGATGAAAATTCAGGCATGTTGAAGCAGATGTTGAATTACTACGGATCCTATCAGATTCCGCCTCATTACAGTCATCAGCGCAGAATATGCGAATGGTATGCCGTGCGGTTGATTTTACATGAAATGCTGCCTGACAGGAGGTTTGAAATCAGATATGATGAATATGGAAAACCCTTTTTAACCGAACCCGAAGGTTTTGTTTCCATATCACATTCACACGGTTATGTGGGGGTGATGTATCATAAGCATTCAAACTGCGGCTTTGATATGGAAATAATTAATGAAAGAATTGAAAAAATCAGCACCAAGTTTTTAAGAGATGATGAAATGATAGAGGGAAAAGACGATGAGCGTTTGCACAAAACATTTGTGGTTTGGAGTGCCAAGGAAGTGATGTATAAGATTTATGGTAAAAAATCACTTGACTTTAAGACCAATCTTCGAATTTTACCCTTTAACCTTAAACAGGAAGGTAACGTACAAGGTCAACTGATTCTGGATAATAAAACCACTGATTTTGATATTCATTATTCTATAGATAACGGACTTTTAAAAGCCAATGCGATTGACAAATGATTTATAATAATCAAATACTGAAGAAGTTTAAGAAGGGCATCAGGCAGTTGGCTGTGTTGATTGATCCTGACAAAGCAGAAGCAGATCAGCTCAGCAACATTTGTAAATACGCGGAGCAAAATGAGGTGGATTATTTTTTTGTAGGTGGCAGTGTTATTACGCATGGCAATATTCATTACACCATACAGGCACTCAAAAAGCAGACTGACATTCCGGTAATCATTTTTCCGGGTAATGCATCACAGGTAGATAAACAGGCAGATGCATTGTTGTATTTATCTCTTATTTCCGGTCGAAATCCTGATTTATTGATTGGTCAGCATGTAATCAGTGCTCCGGCAATTAAAGAGTTTGGCTTGGAAGTAATTTCTACAGGATATATTTTGATAGACAGTGGAAACGTAACCACCGTACAATATGTAAGCAACACCAAACCCATACCACATGATGGGATTGAAATTGCAGTATCCACAGCATTAGCCGGTGAGTATTTAGGTATGAAACTTATTTATCTCGAAGCGGGGAGTGGTGCCAGAAGAACGGTTCCTGAAAAAATGATTCAGGAGGTGAAGAGGCAGTTGACAGTTCCGTTAATAGTTGGTGGCGGAATACGTACTGCCGAAAAAGCAAAAGAAATATATTTGGCGGGTGCAGATATTGTAGTCATCGGCAATGCCATTGAAACAAATGCTGAGTTGATGACAGAAATTGCTGATATGAAAAAACTGATAAATCAATCTTTACAAAAGGAAAAACAGTGAATGTTGATTCTCTTTTAATTCTTGGCATCCCGCTTTTAGAGTGGATTGGTTTTGTATTCGGCATTGCAGGAATTTATTTCGGCATCAAGGAGAAGATTATTTACTTCCCAGTCAGTTTAGTAAATGTTTGTGTATCGCTCTACATATTTTATCACCAAAGTCTGTATTCTGATGTCATACAGCAGCTGGTATATATTTCATTGCTCAGTTACGGATGGATGCGATGGCTGAAAGGCAAAAAACCTGATGCTGATATGCCGGTAACCAATGCAGGAAAGAAAATGATTTTTGCATTGCTGGGAGGAGTAGTGGTGCTGACGATTTTAATGGGAACATTTTTTCACACCTACACCGGAGCATCAGTGCCTTACTGGGATGCACTGGCCACGAGTTTGTGTTTTGCTGCTCAGTATATGTTGGCTGAAAAGAAAATTGAAAACTGGTTAGTGTGGATAGATGCCAATATTATTTACATCGGAATATATCTTTACAAAGGATTACCGCTTTATGCCATATTGTTTTTTTATTTACTTACTGATGGCTATAGTTGGCTATTTCAAATGGCAGAATCATTTGATTGCTCATGAAGAAAGCAATTAAAATTGCTGTTGTAGGGCCTGAATCAACAGGTAAGACGGAGTTAAGCAAACAATTAGCTGAACATTATCAAACAGAATGGGTGCCCGAGGTGGCAAGAACTTATCTTGAAAATTTATCCCGACAGTATGACTATGATGATTTGGGAAAAATAGCACTTCAACAACTGGAAGCGGAGGAGAAATTGAGTACGCAAGCCAAGCAACTGCTTATTTGCGATACCAATTTAATAGTCATCAAGGTGTGGAGTGATTTTAAATACGGAAGAACAGAGCCTTGGATAATTGAAAAAATCAAAGAGCAGGATTATCTAATTCACCTGTTGATGGATATTGATATGCCTTGGCAATACGATCCTCTAAGAGAACATCCGCATAAGCGGAAGGAATTGTTTGACATTTATGTACGAGAATTAAAATTTTTCAATATTCCTTTTCAGATTATCTCCGGAACTGGAATGAAAAGAATGGAACATGCCGTTACGGCAATTGATCAGACTTTGCAAAAGAAATCTTACTGATAAAATCAGAAGGCAGTCGGAAGGCCAGATAGCAAATAGGTTTGCCTTCAGCGAGGTATTTTTTTTCGTAAGCCGTTTTGATGTCGAGATTTAGAGGAATGTCAGTTGAGTGGTAGAGGTTGTCAGTAGCAGCAATCACTGAAGCATTTATAGATTCAACAAGATTGTAAGTATAATCATACAAAGGAAAATTGTCTGTTTTCAGGTGTATAATTCCATCAGGTTTAAGAAAAGAAGCATAACGTTTCAGAAACAACAATGAACTGAGCCGTTTATTTTCTTTTGCTTCGCGAGGTTGAGGGTCGGGAAAGGTGATCCAAATATCACTCACTTCAGCTCTGTTAAAGAACTTCTCAATTGTTTCCATCCTGATTCGTAAGAACGCTGCATTGAGGATTTGTTCGTCATTGATGGTTTTGGCTCCACGCCAGATTCGTGCTCCTTTTATGTCAATGCCGATAAAGTTTTTGTCGGGATAACGTTTGGCTAATTCAACGGTGTATTCGCCTCTGCCGCATCCTAATTCCAGAACAATAGGATGTGTATTGAAAAACACTTTTTCGTTCCAGCAACCTCTTAACTCGTGTTCGGGTGAATGATAATCCACCTGAGGCTGAAACACCCTCTGAAAGGTTTCCATTTCTGCAAAACGCTTGAGTTTGTCTTTTCCCATAATCTGAGGGCGCGAAAATAAAGTTAAGCACTCATTTCTTTGGCAAATATTTGAAGATCCAGGTGTACTATAATTATTGATGAAGGCAATGTAGGCTATATTTTTTGAGAACAACCGGTTTGATTCAGTATTGAAAAAGTTGTGATAGCTGACACATGCTGCCGAACCAAACGCTCTGACTTTATTATATTGTAAATAATTGATAATAAATGTAGTAAATTAATCATATTCAATTAAATATTTAATAAAGAATCTTGTGAATTTTCCTCACAATATGCCCAAAGGATTCATCTGAATAAAAAATGGAAGAAATGTTTTAATGAAAGGGATAAGTTTCTATCTTTGCCGTCCGTTTAAAAATAGGCTATTAAACTGAAATATATATAAACAAATGTCAAATCAGTACGAAACCGTGTTCATTCTAACACCCGTACTCAGCAATGAGCAAATGAATGAAGCGGTTGACAAATTCAGGAAAATCCTCACCGACAATGGTGCCAAGATTGTTCACGAGAACAATTGGGGATTACGCAAGCTTGCCTACCCGATACAGAAGAAGAACACGGGCTTCTATTATCTGATCGAGTTTCAGTCAGGCGGAGAACTCATCAATAAGTTGGAAATCGAATACAAACGCGATGAGCGTGTAATGCGGTTTTTAACTGTTGCACTCGATAAGCATGCAATTGCTTACAACGAAAAGAAAAGAAAGAATGCGGAGTTGAAGAAGAAAGAAACCGAAGTAGAAACTGCTAAATAAAAGGAGGAAAATAAAATGAGTTCAAAACAAGGAGAAATCAGGTATTTAAATCCTGTAGCAGTAGAAACAGCAAAGAAAAAATATTGCCGTTTCAAGAAACTTGGTATCAAGTATATTGATTATAAAGACGCTAATTTCTTATTGAAGTTTGTGAATGAGCAAGGCAAATTGTTGCCACGCAGAATCACAGGTACTTCTTTAAAGTATCAGCGCAAAGTTGGTCAGGCAGTAAAACGTGCAAGACATCTTGCTTTAATGCCTTATGTAGGTGATTTGTTAAAATAACAAGGAGGGAATTAACATGGAAGTGATTTTAAAACAAGACATCAAGAACCTCGGTTATGCCGATGAAGTCGTAAAAGTTAAAAACGGTTACGGACTAAATTACCTGATACCACGCGGATTTGCAGTTATTGCAAGCGAAGCCAACATGAAAGTGCATGCTGAAACAATGAAGCAACGTGCTCATAAGATGGCTAAGATAAAAGGTGATGCAGAAAAATTAGCAGATGCTATTTCAAGTGTTACTCTTACTATCAATGCCAAAGTTGGAGAGAATGGCAAGTTATACGGATCAGTTACTTCACAGAACATTGCTGATACACTGAAAAAAATGGGATATTCCATTGACAAGAAGCAAATCTCAATGCCTGAAGAACACATTCGTAAAACCGGCACTTACACTGCTGAAGTTGCATTGCACCGCGACATTAAAGCTAAAGTAAACTTTGATGTTGTTGACAATGCATAACAACCTCAGTTGAGAATACTTCATACAGGCAGCGGTTTATTTACGTTGCCTGTTTTGTTTAATTTAATCATATAATAAAAAAAGAAAATGGCAGATACAGGAGATATTAGTATAGGTTCGGTAATACGTTTCAACGGTGAACTTTATCAGGTAGTGGAATACCAACACCGCACACCCGGTAACCTCAGGGCATTTTATCAGGCTAAATTACGCAACCTGAAAAACGGAAAACTTGCCGAGAACCGTTTCAGAGCAGGTGAGTCGGTAGAGGTAGCACGTGTTGAATACAAAATGATGCAATACCTTTATAAAGACGGAGAGAATCTGGTAGTGATGGACAACGAAACTTTTGAACAACATTACATTCCTGAAGTGATGATTGGTGACGGTGCCAAATATCTGAAAGAGGAAATGATGCTGAAGATTGCATTCGAAGGAGATAATCCAATTCTTGCAGAACCACCTACTTTTGTAGAACTGGTGATTACTTACAGTGAACCCGGAGTAAAAGGTGATACAGCTACCAACACTTTGAAGGCAGCAACACTTGAAACAGGTGCTGTGGTACAGGTTCCATTGTTTGTGAATGAAGGAGAAAAAATAAAAGTAGATACCCGCACAGGTACCTATGTGGAAAGAGTGAAATAGGATTTTAAAGGGAATATGAGAAAGCGAACTAAACAGTTCGCTTTTTTTGTTTTGAGGCCATGTTGCAGAACTCTCAATAATGTAAGTGGGATTTTTATAAAAGAATAGATAAGAACTGGTTTCGTCATTGATTCTTTACATTTAAACGCAGACAATAAAATGTGAAGGAATCTCTTCGAAAATATCGGAGCAGGATTTTTACTTTAAAATATTTTTCAATCCGAAAGGCGAACTCATGAAGTGAGTAAATGCCGCAGCCGGAGTGTCTGATTTTGAACGAAAATTCAAATTTCTTACAAAAGCTTTCCCGGAGTCAGTGAAGATGCAGGTAACTTAACAGGTGTTATTCAGTATAAGTCATACTAAAAAAAATTGTATGAGTATGATGACTGATGAATTACCAAGCATTTTACTTGTTGAAGATGATGAGATAGACCGAATGGTTGTGAAGCGTGCGTTTGCAAAAAATAATATTACCAACCCATTGCTGATTGCACGTGATGGAGAAGAAGCTTATGAACATCTGAAAGGCATAAATGGCAATGCCAAATATGAAAACATGCCAAAAATCATGTTGCTTGACATCAATATGCCTCGCATGAACGGGCTCGAGCTGCTGAGTGCTATACGTGATGATGAGGAATTAAAAACCATCAGCGTTTTTATGCTGACTACTTCCAAAGATGATCAGGACCGACTGGCGGCATACAAAAAAAATGTAGCAGGTTATATCATTAAACCGGTGTCTTTCGACAAATTAGTTGAAGCAATAGGTGTGCTCAACTCATACTGGAATCTTTCTGTTTTACCCGATTAAAATTAAGGAGAATGTCTGAGAAAAAAGTAAATATATTAGTGATTGATGATGATGCTGTTGACAGAATAGCTATCAAGCGTGCGATAAAATCTTCAGGATTTAATGCTGACCTGACCATTGCTGAAACATACGAGCAGGGGATGGAGGCTGCATTGAGTAAAGAATATGATACGTTAATTATTGACTATTACCTTACAGGTCTTACAGGTTATGATTTTATTTTAGAATATACACAGCAAGGAGGTCAGGCTCCTGTAATTGTAATTTCAGCACAGGCTGATGAAAAAGTGGTAGTTGAAATAATGAAGGCAGGTGCAGTGGACTATTTATCCAAATCAAACTTATCACCTGAGACAATAGCCAATGCCATAAAATCAGCTCTTAAGAATAAGCTGTCTAAGACTTCTCAAAGTTCGATGGAGAGTGTGCTGTTGCAAACTGAGCGAACTCTGAATGCCGTGATTTCAAAATCGCAATTAATTCTGTTCAACATAAACCAATCAGGAATATTTACACTTTTCAAAGGCCGTGCTATGGATACACTGAACCTCTGCGAGGAAGATGTGTTAGGCAAATCAGTTTTTGAAATATGGAATAAACTTCCTGTCAAACTTAAAGATGTAAAAAATGCGCTGTTAGGAAAAGAAGTGAAGGAAAACATGGAGTATGAAGGGTGCTTTTTTGAAGTGCATTACATTCCATCTTTTGGTGCTGATGGCCAGCTTGCAGGTGTGATGGGTATTGCAACAGATATTACCGGACACAAAGAGCAGGAAGACCAGTTGCGGCAACAAGTAATTATATCCAGTGAAACTCAAAAAATGAAAGAGCAGTTCCTTGCTAACATGAGTCATGAAATCCGCACACCAATTCATGGAATCATTGGTATAACAAATATTCTTCAGCAATCGAAACTAGATAAAGAACAAACGCACTATCTGAATGCAATAAAAAAATCAGCTGATAATCTGCTGGTAATTATTAATGATATTCTCGACTTCTCTAAGATTGAAGCGGAGAAGATGACATTTGAAAATGTATGTTTCAACTTAAAGGAGCTGGTAAACACCATTAACGAATTGTTTAAAGCACGTGTCACCGACAAGAACGTGAAAATAAAAGTTGAATACGATACTAAACTTCCTGAGTTAATTAAAGGTGACCCTGTAAGATTAAGCCAGGTGATAAATAATCTGATGGGAAACGCTGTTAAGTTTACACATCAGGGCTCAGTTACTTTGAATGTGCATCTGATGACTTTTAAAGACAATACAGCAAGCATTCAATTTAAGGTAGCAGACACCGGTATCGGCATTGCCGAAGATAAAATTGCTACCATCTTTGAATCATTCTCGCAGGCAGGAAACGATATTACAAGGAAATATGGCGGAACCGGTCTTGGTTTAAGTATTGCAAAAAGAATTGTTGAATTACAGGACGGAAAAATACAAGTGGAAAGTGTTCTGAAAAAAGGAACAACTTTTACGTTTGAGATGCCATTTGCATTACCAGCACCCGGAGAAGCTGAAACAGAAAACAAAGGAGTTGCAGAGAAGCATGTCAATTTTTCAGGTAAGATAAAATTGCTTGTGGTAGAGGATAATGAGATTAACCGATTGATCATTAATAAGCATATCAAAGACTGGGGTTTTGATCATGGCGAAGCATGTAATGGAGTAGAAGCAATTGAAAAAATTATTGCAGAAGATTTTGATGTAGTATTGATGGATATTGAAATGCCGGAGATGAACGGATATGCTGCAACTGAAAAAATACGAACAACATTAACAGGCAAAAAACAAAATATTCCTATTCTGGCAATGACGGCACATGCTACATCAACAGAGAAGGAAAAATGTCTTGCCAATGGAATGAATGACTATGTGTCGAAGCCTTTTGATCCAATTGAGGTTAAAAATAAAATAATTGAATTGTCAGGAAAAGATAAGGGCGTGGAAGTTGAAAACACAGGTGCTGCTGAGGTTTCAGAAGAAGCACCTGTTTCAAATGCAGCAAAACTCACCAATCTTACCTTCCTGAATGAAATGTCAGGTGGTAATGCAGATTTTATCAGAGAGTTTCTGAATTTATTTGTCACCAATATCCCTGCATCAGTTACCGATTTGGAAGACGGGCTTCAACAAAAGGATTGGGAAAAAGTGCGACAGGCAGCACACAAAATGAAACCTTCTTTAAACTATGTAGGTTTAAAGGAAACATATGAGGATGTTATGGCAATTGAAAAGAATGCAAAAGAGTTGATTAATCTGGATGATATGCCGGCTCTTATAAAGAAAGTTTCTGACCAGTGCGCTGTAGCATGTATTGAACTTGAAAATGAATTAAAACAAGAAGAAGCATAAACAAATAATAACTATGGCGAAGATATTTATTGTAGAAGATGATGCCATGATGGTTACCCTCATGCGTCAGACTTTATCAAAGAATCCGAATTACGAGATTCAACATTTTGAGTCAGCAGAGGATTGTCTGAACAACCTTCATCTCAATCCAGACATTGTGACTATTGACTATCACTTACCCGGAATGAATGGAGTGGGATTGATGCGTAAAATTAAAAGTTACAATTCATCTATTATGTGCGTGTTGGTTTCAGGTCAGGAAAGCCTTGAAGTGGTTGTTGATGCTTACAAAAGCGGTGCACAGGACTATCTGATTAAGAACGACAATTTATTTGTAAATCTGGAGAACTCCATTGCCAACCTCAGTGCCAATGTGGTATTGAAGAAAGAAAATGAAATGCTCAAAGATCAGATTATAGATCGCCATAAGTACAGTAATATTCTTGGAAACAGCAATGCTGTGCTGAGGATGTTGCGACTGATTCAGAAGGTAGAAAAAAGCAATATGATGGTATTAGTGACAGGGCAAAGCGGAACAGGAAAGGAACTTGTTGCCAAGGCATTGCATTATAATTCACCGCGTGCAAGAAAAAACTTTGTTACCGTAAACATGAGTGCTATCCCCGAAGAATTGATTGAAAGTGAACTTTTCGGTCATGAGAAGGGAGCATTTACAGATGCCCGTGAACGCAGAATAGGAAAGTTTGAAGAGGCCAATGACGGCACTATATTTCTGGACGAAATTGGTGAAATGCCATTGAACCTTCAGGCAAAATTGTTGCGTGTGTTGCAAGAAAAAGAAGTGCAGCGTATAGGAAGTAATAAAACCATTAAACTTGATTTCAGAATGGTAGCTGCTACCAACCGCAATCTGGCACTTGAAGTTAAAGAAGGTCGTTTCAGAGAAGATTTATTCTACCGTATTCAGGGATTCCTGATTCACCTGCCTCCTTTGAAGGAAAGAGGTGATGATGTGATTTTACTTGCCAAACATTTTCTTGAACAATATGCACAAACCAATAAAACTCCTGTTGCCACAGTTACAAAAGAAGCAGCTAAGTTTATGCTCGACTATGAATGGCCAGGAAACATACGTGAGTTGAAAGCAGTGATGGAGCGTGCAGCTATTCTTGCAGACAATGGCTCTATAACAGTAGATGATTTGATGTTCGTTAATTTGTAATAATTGTAATATTTTAAAAAAGCCGCACCGTAATGCGGCTTTTTTTATGCAACCTTTTTTCATTTTTTTCATATAAAGATTCAGGGGAAACTGTAGAATGAGTAAACGCAGATTCAGGAGAAATTTAAGATCCGGACAAAGGCAGAAGATGAGAATAACATTCAGGATGGTACTGGTTGTATCATCCGTTGTTGCTTTATTGACAGCCGGCCTTGTGATATTTTTTCAGTTGTCCGGTTCAAAAAAATCAAAAGCTCAGGCAACTACTTCAACTGCTACAGCAAAACCTGTTGACTTTAATGTAGCTGAGTTGAAAACAGATTTTAAGGCGGAAACGATGATGGGAGCCAGAGTAAGAAATGTAGTTGAAACCGATAACAGAAAGGACAATCAGTAGGATGAGGAAGTTAGTTTTAGTACTGTTTATTTCTGTTATAAACTTTTTTGCTCATGCAGCCAACAAAGTTTCTATTGCATCCGGTGACTGGTCGAACCCGTCAATATGGAATCCTGCAGGTGTTCCCACATCTTCTGATGATGTAACCATTGCAGCAGGAAATGTAGTTCAGATTAATATCAACGCTGGCAGTAAGTCACTGCATGTAATTGCAACAGCACAATGTAAACTGATATCAGGCAAAAAATTAACGTTAAATGGTCCATTAAGTGTGGATGGATTGCTTGATATGAACGGAGGAGATATCACTCAATCATTGACGAATGCAACTTTTTCAATAGGTAACACAGGAACATTTATCTGGAATCCCGGTGATAATACTGTTGGTGGAGCAACTTTATTTGCTCGTTCAATTGAATCGTTTAGTGCAAGTTCTACCCTCAGCATAAACAAATGGTATTCCTTTACCACAGTACCTCTTGGCTCAGTAGTCACCGGCAATTTTGGAAATGTAAAAATCAATACACGCATTGGTAATACATTGTTCGAGTGGAATCAGGACAATCAGTTTGAAACCCATGAAATCAAAGGAACTCTGACCATTGATGATGGTTGGGTGGTATTGGATAAGTCAGGAAGAATATCGAATACAAAAATCGGAAACATTGTTTTGTCTTCTATGAACTCTGTACTGGACTTGCATAGCGGCACACATCCATCATCATTTCAAGTTACAGTTGACAGTATAGCCAACATTGGAGGAGAACTGAATGGAATTTTTAACGGAGATGGAAATATACATCTGAATGTTCTGAAAGGTTTTCTGAACATGGGGAATGTGGAATTAATCTATAATGCCGGTGTTGCAAATCTTGGTAAAGGAAATGCTCAGCTCACAGTTGGAGGCAAACTGAAGCAGACACATGGCGATTTCAGAGGGATATTTAATCTGTCAACAGTAAAGGCGGGGAAAGTGGACATGACTATTCGCGACCTGGAACTGTATGGAGGAATCTTTATGTGTTTTTATGGTTGCAATGAATCGGGTGTGCAAAATACACTTACAGTGCAGCAGAATCTTGTTATTGATTTTGCTAATGCAAGTGATAAGTTCAGAATAAATGGTTTGACAACACTGATGGGGCAGTACAGCAAAGCAAAATCGTTGCTCACAGTTAATGGTATTACAAAGTTATCAGGCGATGCAGCTGCTGAGTTTACGTCAAGCGGAAGTGTTGGAGCAGAGGAGAATAATTTTATGGGTGATGTCATCATAAGTGGTTTGACTAACAATTTTAATTATGGAAGCCATACAATAAAACTCAATGTAGGAGGCGATTTTAATGTAAATGGAGGAACAACCTGCTTGTCTAAAATGCCCGGCATCGGTATTTATAACTTCAGTAAAAAACTTAAAATATCGTCAGGCATACTGATGTTAAAAAACAATGTAGGAACGGTAAATGCCAACTTGCAGGGAGATTATGTGCAGAGTGGGGGACTGTTGCTTTTTCATTCTAATAATCTCACTGGCTCTGCTGATTCGATTAATTTATCCGTTTTCGGAAAGTTTCATCACCTGAATGGTGTATTGAATTTTGATGATAATTTACAGGGCAGCAATAACACAGCTTTAAAAATTTATGGAGAGGAATTTCAAGCTTCAGGTAATGCTTTGATGACGCGGGCAGGAGCAGGTGCAGGAACATTTTTTTGGCAGATTAACCTTTGCGCGACAAGGAACAGTACTGTACAAACGAAGTGTTGCTGCTGTGATTGATCAGATAAAACAAACCATTGCAAAGGGGTGCACAGTACAAATGACAGAAGGTAATTTTATGGTAAGCAGTCATCAGGTTGCCGCAACGGATTATCTGACCATTTCACCTTCGGCACAACTTATCTTAAACAATGCACAAATTATTTCTAATGCCAGGTATGCCAACTCCGGAATTTCTATTCAGTCGCAAGGCGTGCTGACGTTTTCAAGAACGGAGGGTTTGTATAATAAATCAGAATCGGCAGCTATATGTTCTAAAGGCAATATGGATTTTTCACTCGATAATCAAAGTATTGTAGAATATGCAGGAACCAATCAACTGATTACAGGCACTGACCCACTTTCATCTCCGTCAAAGCAATATGGTAGTCTGAAAATTGCAGGAAGTGCTTTTGCAGGTGCAAACGTGGTTGTAAGAAACAGTATTGAGATAAATAATGGATTTATTGATTTAAACAATCAAAAACTTGTACTTAACAATGGAAATCCCGTTGCTGTGAAAATTATCAATGGATATTTCAAATGCAGAAGTGAATCAGATAAACTGGAATGGCAGGATTTGCAAATCGGAAAAACATATACCATACCTTTTTCTGCCAATGGGCAAATTATTAGCAAAATGCAGTTGACACCTTCGCAAAATGGTAATGCAATTGTTTATTCTTATCCATCTTCAACAATGTCTTCAGCGATGCCAGCAGGAGTTACGCCACTTATTTCTGATTCAAAAGACATAACTGATATTTCTTTAGTGAAGCGATGGTTTGGAATTCAAGGTAATTTTAAAACAGACATAACTCTCAACTATTCAAAATCAGAATTGCCTCAGGGATTAACTGAAGATGATGGTTTGATGCTGATGCAATTTCAGAATGGTTGGAAAAATACAGGTAAAACTGCAATGCCTGCAGGAGATGAAATGCAACAGGTATCCTTACAGAATGTTTTTGCCAATGGAATTTTTGTATTAGCAAAGAGTGGCGACATCAATATTCCTCAAGTTGAAACTCCATCAGAGAATCCTTCAGAGACAGCTTCAGGTGATTTGAATTTCATTTCAGCTTTTCCAAATCCATTTGATCAATATCTGAAAGTAAATTTCAACACTCCGAACAATGGAATAGCCGAAATATCACTAGTTAATGCCGAAGGAAAGTTGTGTTATAAAACTCAGCAGCAGGTAACAAACGGAGCCAATGAGTTTATTCTTCCCGAATCGCTGCAATTACCTCCGGGTGTATATTTTTTTGAGCTGAAAGGCTTTAAGAAATCCATTGTCAAAAAGCTCATTCACCGATAATGTTTTGTAAGAAAACCTCAAAAGTAGTTAGGTTTTTCTAAAACTTTTAGAGCCTTTGAAAAGTATAAACCGAAGGTTCATTAACAAAATTTAATTATGGCAAAGAGAATCAGATTACGTCAGCGTCAGAAGATGTCGCTCATGCACAAAGCCATTTTGGTTACTGCGGGATCATCAGTATTAGGTCTTGCTGTGTATCTTACGGTAGTGATGAATACATCCAATGTCACTGATTCAAGAGCAAGTGCAATGTCGAATATGATGCTGGGGTATGATGTAAATAACGGTGAAGTCATCCTCGCATTTGACTGGAATGGTGATGACCCTACCAAGGCGAGTAAAGGCCCTGATGCCATTAAAATTAGTTCGTTTGCTGCTGTAATGTCTGAAGGTGTGGATGGTACCAACGGTTTAAGCGGTGGAAAATCAAAGGATGGTATTGATATGGTTATTCCTACAGATAATTATTTTAATGCAGATGGTATTGATGTAAGTTTTGACTATAAAAGATTGGATGATAACTGCGATTTTATCAGCCGCGGAAGGTATTTCAATTTTGGAATGAAAAATGGAAAACTCATTATATCTTATAAGGTTAATCTTGAAAAAGGCAGAAGCTATTCTGTAAATGAAACGGTAAATTATGAGTTGATCAAAGATGATGAGTTCAGAACTTATCGTTTTGCATACGACCCAAATTCAGGAAAAGGAGAGATTATGGTTGATGGCGTAGTTGTGTGGAATTATCAGGGTCCAAAAGAACGTGCCATGTTCTGGAAGTCGTCAGACAATATCATAATTGGAAGAAACATGAATGGTGGAGGAACAGAAAAAACCATACTGGATAATTTTATTATCCGCAGCACTACTCATGTGCAACAGTTGCCAATCACATTACTTGCATTTCAGGCTGAAGCCAGAGAGCAACATGTGATGGTAAGTTGGTACACTTCAAGAGAAACAGATATTGATTCATTCATTGTAGAGCGTTCAGTTGATGCAATTGAATATTATCGCATTGGTGCTGTAAAAGCTAACGGCAATTCAGATGTACTGCGTGCATATGCTTTTGTTGACAAAACACCTATGGAAAACCGCATTGCTTATTACAGACTGATGCCTTCAAACAAACCATTAAAATCTATTGCTGTTCCAATAATTGGTTATCGTTATCGTGTTAATCATCCGGAGACGGCATTTAATCCAAAGGATTATCCTGCTGATACTGTAAAATAGTTGTTAATTGATATGATTTGAAAACAATCCGGACTTTTTCCGGATTGTTTTTATTTTGGAGCTTTTCTAAGCATGTAAATAGCAATAAAAGCATAAAAAATATTGGGAATCCATACCGCTATCAGTGCAGGAAGATTACCGTTTGTTGCAAATGTAGTGCTCACCTGCATAAACATGATATACGTAAAACTCAACAATATTCCGGCTCCTAACTGCAAACCAATTCCTCCTCTTACCTTTTTACTTGATATGGAGACACCAATAATAGTGAGGATAAAAGTTGCAAACGGATAAGAAGTGCGCCTGTATTTTTCAACTTCATAAAATGGAATTGTTTCTGACCCTCGCAATTTTTCTTCTTTAATATAGCTGTTCAATTCTCCAAAATCCATTGTTTCAATAAAGTTTAATCTTCGGTTGAACTCATCAGGGTTTATTGCAAGTGTTGTGTCTTTTCTGATTCCTCTTATCAGTTGTTCATGCATTCCATCAATATATCGAATGGTGTAATTTTCTAACGTCCATGTTTTGGAACCGGGATTCCATGTAATTCTGTCGGCCATCAGTTTTGACTTCATCTGTCCGTTTTCAAAATTTTCAATGCTGAACAAAAATCCTGTATTAGCTTTGTTGTCGTAACTCTCAAAATATAAGTACTGGCCGGGTTTCAGCTGGCGGTGTATATTCCTGTTGCTGTAAACATAAGGATTCTTGATATAAATATTTTCAAAAGCAAGCCTTCCCTTATTAGCATGAGGTATTACCCAGTTATTGAGATAAAACGATGCAATGGCAATAACAGTAGCTGCAATAATATACGGTCGCAGGAATCGGTTGAAACTTATTCCGCTGTTGAGTATAGCAATAATCTCCGTTTGACCTGCCATTTTGGAAGTGAAAAAAATTACGGAAATAAAAACAAATAATGGGCTGAATAAATTGGCAAAATAGGGAATGAAGTTAAGGTAGTAATCAAAAATAATCGTTTTCAGAGGGGCATGCCGTTCAATAAAATCATCTACTTTTTCTGAAATGTCAAACACCACTGCTATAGCCACTATCAGTGCTATGGAGAATAGAAATGTGCCGAGAAATTTCCGGATGATGTATAAGTCTAAAATCTTAATCTTCAAACTGAAAAATTTTAGTGCAAAACTAAATTAATCCGCGTATTTTTTAACTTTTGTGCAAGGTTAGCTATTTCGTTGATAAGTCTTTCAGTAAATCATCACATAAAATGAATGTGCAGCTAATTTAGCCTTTAAATCGTATTGATATGAAGGTTCATTTTATAGCTATTGCGGGTAGTGCTATGCACAATCTGGCCTTGGCATTGCATCATAAAGGATATAACATTACAGGCAGTGATGATGAGATTACAGAGCCTGCTAAATCGAGATTGGAAAAGGCCGGTATTTTGCCTGCAAAAACGGGATGGTTTCCTGAAAAAATTACTCAGGACCTAGATGCAGTAATTCTTGGAATGCATGCCCGACCTGATAATCCTGAATTGATGGCTGCATTAGAAAAAGGAGTAAAAGTTTATTCGTATCCGGAGTATTTGTATGAACAATCAAAAACCAAAACACGTGTAGTTATAGGCGGCAGTCATGGCAAAACAACCATCACATCCATGATTTTGCACGTACTTAAATCAACAGGGCGGGCTTTCGATTATATGGTTGGTGCGCAGCTTGAAGGTTTTGATACAATGGTAAAACTTACTGCTGATGCTCCTGTAATTATTTTAGAGGGGGATGAATACCTCACTTCGCCAATAGACCGCAGACCTAAATTTCACTGGTACAAACCACACGTGGCATTATTGAGTGGAATTGCCTGGGATCACATCAACGTGTTTCCTACATTCGGGAATTATGTAGATCAGTTCAGGATTTTTATTGATAAAATTGAGCCGGGAGGCAACTGATTTATTGTGAAAACGACAAAGTTTTAAAAGATTTATGCGAAGAAAGTCAGGTGAAAGCAAAGAGGCATGCATACACCATTCCACCACATGAAATCAGAGATGGCAAAACTTATTTAACTGTTGGAGGAGAATTAAAAGAAATTGAATTACAGATTTTCGGAGCGCATAATCTCATGAATCTGGAAGGGGCAAGGCTTGTGTGCGAAGCTATAGGTGTGACAGCTGCTGAGTTTTATAAAGCCATTGCATCTTTTAAAGGAGCTGCACTCAGACTTGAACTGTTATTGCGTACAGACGAACTGGTAGTGTATAAGGATTTTGCACATTCACCTTCAAAATTGAAAGCAACTGTGGATGCAGTAAGAAATCAATACCCGAAGCATGAACTTGTTGCCTGTATGGAATTGCATACCTTCAGCAGCCTTAATGAGACTTTTCTGAATGAATATGCTCATTCTATGGATGAAGCCGATGAAGCTATTGTTTACTTCAATCCAAAAACCATTGAACACAAAAAGCTGAAACCGATAACTACGGATAAGGTAAGAGCAGCATTCTTGCGGAACGATTTAAAAATATTTACTAATTCAGAAGAGCTAAAAAAATATCTGACGGGTAGGGGATTTACGAAGTCTGTACTGCTGATGATGAGTTCAGGTACTTTTGATGGTATTGATTTGAAGAAGCTTGCACAGGAAGTTTGTGCATAACAATTCCATCGTTTAATAAATATCCACTTTCTTTTTATTGCCAAAGGCCCATTGCAGAAACATTGGTAATGCCGATGCCCATGTTTGCTGGTTGTGTTGTCCTCCTTTAATTTCTACATATTGAATGTCTTTATCAGAAAAACCTTTAGCCTTCATTTCTTTGATAAGGTCAAGAGAATCATCAATTGAATCTATTATTCCATTCTTGTTACGGTCTGCTTTTTCATCGTCAGTACCTGTCTGAATCCAGCATTTCAATTCAGGTTTAGTTTTGGTTTTACGAACAATTTCGTGCATGATTCTGTCATTATCGGTATATCCGGCAGTGTAATCTTTTTTACGCCACCAAAAAGATCCGCTGAATACTCCTGTTATTCCAAATATTTCTGGATGATTCCAGGCCAGATCAAAGGCAGTTAATCCTCCTAACGAAAATCCTGCAACAGCTGTTTTATCAGGAGTTGTTTTTAGTTGCATCAACTGCGATGTAAGAGGTAACAATTCTTTTATAACAAATTGCGTATAGTATTTTGCCAGACGACCACGTTTTAAGTAATCAGCTTTGGAAGCAATTCCATATTCAAGCATTCTTTTTTCTCCGGCATAGATAGCAGCCACTATCAACGGCTGAATTTTTTTTGCAGCATATAAATTGTTCAATGTTGGTTTCAGCATTAGCTGGCCTGCATCCTGCCCATCGTTTAAAATAAGCAAACGACAATTTCTTGGATATTTAGCCGGAAAGTAAAAGTCAACTCTTACTTCGCGTTTTAAATATTTCGAATAATGAATGGTGGAGATAGAATTATAAGCTGTAGAAGTTTCAACCATAAATAGAATTTCAGGTTAAAACCAACCGGATTTTTTTCTTCGTGTTAACCCAACGCCTAAAACTCCCAGTAATCCTCTTGTAAGTTCACGAGTTACAGTTCTCATAATCTGTCTTCCTGTTGTACTGTTGACTGCCTGTTCCAGCATGCCGGGTTCTTCTTTTTCTTTCTTATCTGATTTACCGGAATCTTTATCATCACTTGCTGCAGTTGTATGTTCTTCTATTTTCTTCGACAACATTTCTGAAGCGCTTTCACGGTCAATTTCTTCATTGTATTTATTCGTCAACTTCGATCCGGAGACAACACCATCAATTTCAGAGGGAGTGAGAATATCCATACGTGATGCGGGCGATATAAGTAAAGTATGCGCAAGTGGAGTAGGCACTCCTTTTTCATTAAGAACAGTAATGGCAGCTTCGCCAATGCCAAGTTGTGTGAGCAACTCATCTGTTTTATAAAATTCAGAAAGCGGATAGTTTTCTGCAATAAGTTTTAATGCTTTGCGGTCATTTGCAGTAAACACCCTGAAAGCATGTTGTACTTTCATTCCTAATTGAGCAAGAACAGAAGATGGCACATCTTCCGGTGATTGCGTTACAAAAAACACTCCCACACCTTTTGACCTGATAAGTTTAATAATGGTTTCAATCTGATTGAGTAAAACTTTACTGGCATTATTAAATACTAAGTGTGCTTCGTCAATAAAAATTACAAGATGTGGTGCATCCGGATCACCCACTTCAGGGAAAGTACTGTAAACTTCTGCCAGAAGACTCAGCATGAATGTAGAAAATAATTTCGGTTTATCCTGAATGTCAACCAGCCTGATGACATTCAATTTTCCGAATCCGTTTTCGTCAACACCCATAAGGTCTTCTACCTCGAATGATTTTTCACCAAAAAATTTTTCAGCTCCCTGCTGTTCAATTTCAATAACCTTGCGAATGATTGTAGAAACTGATGCTGTGCTGATAGCTCCATATTCATTTTTTATTTCGTCTTTACCTTCATTGGTCAGGTACTGAAGAGTTTTCTTAAAATCTTTTAAATCGAGTAGCGGAAGTTTATTGTCGTCACAATATTTAAACACAAGTGATACAACGCCTTGCTGTGTATCGTTCAGCTCGAGAA
Source organism: Bacteroidetes bacterium OLB10 (assembly GCA_001567275.1). GTDB lineage: Bacteria > Bacteroidota > Bacteroidia > AKYH767-A > OLB10 > OLB10. Next base: position 8,667 of record LNBX01000048.1, on the reverse strand, counting down.
TTTTAGAAAACAAAACAGGGCCGAATTCAGACACAGTAGCTCTGAGGCGCACTCCTTTTTCATCTGATAAAGTTAAAAACTCCACAGGGAACTGTAGCGATTTCCATGTAAGTCCTAACTTTTGATAACGTTCATCAATTTTAGGGTTAGGTGCAGCAGGTGCTGCAAGTCCGCTCAAATCACCTTTAATATCCATCAGCAAACACGAAACACCTTTTTGAGATAATGATTCAGCAATACCCTGCATGGTTTTTGTTTTTCCAGTTCCGGTAGCACCTGCAATAAGGCCGTGGCGATTAAAAGTTTTGAGAGGAGCTTTTATATAATTTCCGGTCAGAGTTTCATTTTCAAGAACGGGAGCACCCAGTATGATACTATCTCCTTTAAACGTATAACCGGCTTTTATTTGTTCGATAAATGCATTACGATCAGCCATAATTTTTTTAAGTTTTGGTAGGGCAAAAATAAGTGAATTGGAATGGATTTGTCATTTAGAGGTTAAATAATAAATGAACTGTTATTTTTGACATCTTAAAATTGCTGAATGAGCTTATTGCTGAAAATATTACAAAGGATTTTTTCTTTTCTCAAAGCACTTTTCACACTTTCTTATCTGGATGCTATCAGTAACAGGGTTTTAAGGTGGACTGCAAAGTTTTTTATGCTAATCATATATTATGTTGTGGCATTACACATCAACTTTTTTATGGTTGTTTGGCTATATGCCCAAACTCAGTGATGTGCGAAATCCGCAGGTGGCCATTGCAACAGAAATTTATACAGAAGACAGCGTACTCATTGGTAAATTTTATAATGAAAACCGTACTCCTGTAAAATTTTCTGAGATTTCTAAAAATGCAGTTGACGCGTTAATTGCCACTGAAGATGTAAGGTTTTATAAACATCATGGATTGGATTTGTTTGCTCTTGCGGGTGGTGTTTATTCAACTACAAAAGGTGATGAAAGAGGAGCCAGCACCATAACACAACAGTTGGCGAAAAACATGTACAATATTCGCAAACGGAATAATCAGGGGTTATTGCAACGTGTACGCTTTGTGGGGACTTTGATCAGCAAAACCAAGGAATGGATTACATCCATAAAACTTGAATTATTTTATTCAAAGGAAGAAATTCTTGAGATGTATTTCAACACTGTTGACTTTGGCAATAATTGGTTCGGTATTAAAGTAGCATCGCAGAATTATTTCAGTAAACAACCTGCTGAACTTAATCTGCAGGAAAGCGCAACACTGATAGGTTTGCTTAAAGCTACCAGTTCTTATAATCCGCTGACGAATAAAAAACGCTCACTGAAACGCAGAAATGTAGTGCTCTCACAGATGGAGAAATATGGATACATATCAGAGCAGGTGGCAGATTCTGTAAGTTCGTTGCCTCTCACACTGAACAGAGCAAAAAATAATCCGGGCACCAAGGATTCTTATCTTAAACAAATGGTATATCGTATTGTGTCGCAGAATTGTGATGCAAAGGGATTAAATTTATTTGAAGACGGTTTGAAAATTTATACAACCATCAATTCTCATCTTCAGAAGTATGCAGAAGAAGCTGTTTTTGATCACATGAAAAAAATACAAAAACAGTTTGATGAGCAGTGGGGATCATCAGTGCCCTGGCGTGATGATCGTGGTAATGAGTTGAAAAATTTTGCTGAAGCTGCAATTGTTTATACACCTGTGTACGACCGTCTGATGCGATTGTATGATGGTAATAAAGACTCCGTAACTGCTGCATTGAATAGAAAGAGACCAATGAAGGTGTTTACTTATACGGGAGGCAAGGACACCATGTTTTCATACATGGATTCACTGAAATATTATGCAAGAATTCTGAATACAGGGATGATGTCTGTCAATCCGCTTACAGGAGAAATTAAAGCTTATGTTGGAGGAATAAGTCATGATTATTTTAAGTATGATCATGTATGGCAATCCAAAAGACAAGCAGGTTCAACCTTTAAGCCATTTGCATATTTGGCAGCTTTGGAAGATACTTTTTCCCCTTGCAGCAGAATGAATGATGTTCCTGTTAGAATAGTATATGATGGCGACCAGGTGTGGGAACCAAGAAACAGCACCGGAACTTACACCTATACAAGCAAGACCTTGAGGCGGGCACTTGCACAATCTGTAAATTCCATAACAGCACAACTTACTGAGGATGTAGGTTGGGAAACAGTTGTGGAATGTGCGCACAGGTTGGGTATTAAAAGTCCGTTAGATACAGTACCTTCCATTTGTCTTGGCTCAAGTGATGTGAACGTGTATGAAATGGTATGTGCTTATGCTGCTTTTGCCAATGGTGGAAAGAAGACAGAACCGATTCTTGTAAAATCAATTTATAACCATGATGGAAGTTTAGTAGAAGAATATAGCCCTGTTTTTACTCAGGTAATTACTGAAGAAAATGCATGGCTGATGCTTTACATGTTGCAGGGAACTATTCAGGAACCCGGTGGCACATCACAGGCATTATGGGGATACAATGTTTTTGGTAATGGTAATGAGATTGCAGGGAAAACAGGCACTACTTCCAATTATTCTGATGCATGGTATATGGGCATCACACATGACCTTGTGACGGGAGTTTGGGTAGGTGCACCATTCAGGAGTGTTCATTTCAGAGGTTCTGCAGGACAGGGTTCGCGATTGGCATTACCCATCTTTGCCAAAATGATGGAAAAAGCATATAAGGATAAGAAAAGTGGTGTTACCACAGGTAAGTTTGTCAAACCTAAAACAAGAATAAAAAAAGAATACTACTGCGATATGGAAGATTATGATATTGCAGGGTTAGACTCACTCGCAATTGATTCGCTGCTGACAGACTCATTGAACCTAAATCAGCATCATGAGTTTCATACTGACTCATTGAATGATTCAATCCAATATCCCGGAGATTAAAACTATTAACTACTTTAGTCATCAAACAATAAATTATGAGCAGAAAAAAAATAATTGCAGGCAACTGGAAAATGAATGGCACTTACGAAGAGGCCTTTAAACTTACATCCGAAATTGTTTCAATGGTAAAAGATGAGGTGAAGGGATATGCAGAAATTATTCTTGCTCCGCCATTTCCATTTCTGACCAGTGTGAACAAACTCACAGAGAATTCAGTTATTCAGGTTTCAGCCCAAAACTGTGCGTCTGAAAATAGCGGAGCATTTACGGGAGAGGTTTCCTGCGCAATGATTGCTTCATGTGGAGCAACACATGTGATTATTGGACACAGTGAACGAAGAACATTATTTAAAGAGGAAGATGATGTGCTTTTAAAAAAGGTAAAGGCTGCTTTGGCGAATAATCTGAAAGTGATATTTTGTATAGGTGAAACAAAGGAACAGCGTGAAAAAGGGATACACTTCAGTGTTGTGGAAGAACAGTTGAAGAATACAATACTCAGGCTTTCAGCAGATGATTTTAGAAAATGTGTTATTGCCTATGAGCCTGTGTGGGCTATTGGTACAGGGTTAACTGCTTCACCTGCTCAGGCGCAGGAAATACATCATCATATTCGCGGATTAATTGCTTCTGTTTTTTCTGATACCATAGCACAGCAATGCAGCATTTTATACGGAGGCAGTTGTAATGAGAATAACGCTGCTGAACTTTTTGCACTGCAAGATGTGGATGGGGGACTCATCGGAGGAGCATCTTTAAAATCCAGAAGTTTTGTTACGATTATTAAAGCAATGAAAGACTGATTCGGCAGGTGAGGTACTTAGCTGTTTTTATCTTAATTTTTTTAACGGATACGGCATTTTCGCAGTCGTTGTTGCATCCTGCATTTGTGGAATATAATGTTAGCACCGGAAGAATTGTAAAAAATTACCCTGTTTTTCCGCAGCGTAATGCTGCCTGGGTGAACAGTTTTGTTATGGGCAGCAGGCTGAATGGTACCAAAGCATGGCATCCTTACTATCGCTATCCGGTTGCTTCTTTCGAGATAAATTATGGAACACTTGGAAACTCAAAGGTTTTGGGAAGTATGATAAGCGGACTTTACAGACTTGAGTTTCCTTTCAGGCTCAGTGATAAGTTGTATGCAGAAGCAGTGGCAGGATTTGGTGTTGCAGGATTCACAAGGCATTATGACATAGAAAACAATCCGGAAAATACTGTCGTAGGTTCAACTTTTACTTTTAATGCTTCTGCACGACTTTTGTTAAGGTATTATCTGTCTCCGTTTTGGTCTGTGAACCTGAATGCAGGAGTTTATCATTGCTCAAACTCACATTATAAATTGCCAAATCTTGGCATCAATCTTCCGGTAATTTCAGCAGGAGTGCGGTATCATATTCAACCTGCAAGTATATTGATGGGGTCAAGAAATCTTGAACGTGACAAAAAAATACATGGACAGATACGGTTGGCTTTGGGGCAAAATGAGCAAGGCGCAAGTACATTCCCTGTCAATGGTCCGCGTTATCCTGTGTATCTGGTTGCTATGTATGCAACAAAATATCTGTCGCCTGTCAATAAGTTTCATGCAGGAGTTGAAGGATGGTACAATGCAGGTATGTATGACTACATCACCAGTCAGAGATTGTATGACGATAAAGAACACTGGCGTTCTGTTGCTATTCAAACTGTAATTGGTAATGAGTTTTTATTTGGACATTTCAGTATGTTGGTAAATGGTGGAGTTTATGTATATAATCCTGCTTACCATAAAAGACTGAAGACGGAGGATAATTCAAACTTAAAAAAAGAAATTAAAGGCTGGATTACTGCAAGGCTTGGATTTCAATATTACATCAGAGATGCTGTTGTACATACCGGTTCCAATTTTTACGCTGGTGTTTACATTAAGACTAATTTTGGACAGGCTGATTTCCTTGAAACAGGAATAGGGTATTGTTTTTAATTTTCACGATTATCAGTTTCATTCTTGTATTTACTAATCACCTTTGTGATGAGTGCCTGTGCAACGATATATGCCAGCAATCCCCAAAATCCTGAAAGGTGAACAGGCGTTATAAATTTGTTAGTGGCAATAATAGTATCAGAAATTAAATAAATAATTGTGCCTGCCATCAGCATAATGAATAATGGACGGGGGAAATAAGTAATTGTTATGGCCGATGAAATGATTGTTAAAGTTACAGCAGAAGCATAAATAAGAATTGGCAAAGTCAGCCATCCTGAATGAGGAAGCAGATAATTCAGAAAAATAATTCCATAAACGATAAATATTAAAATGGCAATTGATATATAAACTTTAGAAACATCCTGAAATCGGACAATAGATAAAAAGATGAGTACATACATCAGTTGCATAAATAAGTAGCACAATATATCAGCAAAGAAAAACCAGTCGTTAAATTTTGCCAGTAGGGCAAAGATGTCTCCTGCAGATGCCAGCAACAAAGCAGCTATCATTCGTTTGTGAGCGAAAGAAAAAGGTTTTGATATTTGCGAAAGAAACCACCATAATAGCGAAGGCATCAGCAATGGTCTTGTCATCCAAATTATCCATTCATTAGAAACTAATTGTCCTGTCAGATGAACAACTGCAATGATGACAAAAGCAATAAATCTGTTTTTAACTGATAACACTTCAGGTTGCGGTTTTGAAAGGTGAAATCAAAAGTAGAACTTTTTTACTAACGGACAGCCTGATGCACTTTAATTAAAGAGCTGAGCAATTCTTCCAGCAAATCTAACCTTAACATATTGGCACCATCACTTAATGCTTTTGAAGGTTCAGGATGGGTTTCTATAAAAATACCATCAGCACCTGATGCTATAGCCGCACGGGCAATAGTCGTGATTAATTCAGGCTTTCCACCGGTAACTCCTGATGACTGATTGGGCTGCTGAAGAGAGTGAGTCACGTCCATCACTACAGGAACATTATTCTTTTTCATCTCCGGAATACCTCGCATATCCACTACCAAATCGGTGTAACCTAACATGGTTCCGCGTTCGGTAAGTATTACTTTATCATTCCCACTTTGTCTGATTTTATCTACAGCAAATTTCATGGATTCAGGAGATAAAAATTGCCCTTTTTTTACGTTCACAACTTTCCCTGTTTTAGCTGCTGCCACCAATAGATCTGTCTGACGGCAGAGAAATGCCGGAATTTGCAACACATCAACATAGGGTGCTGCCATAGCTGCATCATGACTTTCATGAATGTCGGTTACCACAGGTACTTTAAATTTTTCGCGAACATTTTTCAGAATCTGCAAAGAAGCTTCATCACCAATACCTGTAAATGAGTCGAGACGTGAGCGGTTTGCTTTTTTGAAACTTGCCTTGAAGATGTAGGGTATCTGCAGATTATCGGTGATAGATATTACTCTTTCGGCAACCGACATGCAGAGTTCTTCTGATTCAACAACGCAGGGTCCTGCCATCAGAAAAAAAATTTCCGGATGACAGATGTTTAATGTTGGGTATTTGATGCAGTATATTCATTTCGCTAATCTAATTTAATTTATCCTTTCAGGAAACATACAAAATTAATCCTTTTAAATATTCGCCTTCAGGATGATATATTGAAACGGGATGATCAGCAGGTTGCGACAGCTGATGTAATATTTTTACCTGCCTTGAAGCTTGTTTTGCACTCTGGAAAATGAGTTTGCGGAAGAGTTCTTTGTCAATAGCCTGTGAGCACGAAAATGTGAAAACAATGCTTTGACTTTTAGCTTTTCTCAGCACAGCTGTATTCAGGTTTCGATAACCTATCATTGCGTTTTTTACAGTGTCTATCCGTTTTGCGAAAGCAGGAGGATCTACTATCCAAACATCGTATTGCTCATCACAGTTTTTTATAAACTGAAAAACATCTTCGCAGTAAAACTGATGATGATTAAGTTTATTCAATGCAACATTATTTTCTGCCCATTGTTTTGCTTTTGCTGAACTGTCAACAGAGTCAACCTTTTTAGCTCCCGCAGCAAGTGCATAAACTGAAAATCCTCCTGAATAGGCAAACAGATTGACCACGGATTTATCCTTACAAAAGTTTTGAAGCAGTTTTCTGTTGTCACGCTGATCGTTGAAGAATCCTGTCTTCTGTCCTTCTTCCCAGTTTACATAAAACACCAGATTGTTTTCTTTTATTTCACAGTCAGAATAGGTACCTGATAAAAACCTGTTTTCATCAGCAGTAAAAAAAGTGTCTTCGCTCTTATCATAAATGGTTTCAGGATTTAAAGTTGTTTGCAATGCATGTGCAATTTCTTTTCTGAAATTAAAAATTCCCTGCACATGCGCCTGCATCACCACATGTTTGCCATAAACATCAATAATCAGTCCTGAAATTCCGTCACCTTCGCCATGGATTAGCCGATAGGCATTTGTAGCATTGTTGTTATGTAATTGCAATGCCTGCCTTAATGCCAGGGCATTTTTTATTTTTTCAATCCAGAAATTCTCATCCAATAATTCCTTCCTGAAGGAAAGAATGCGAACTGCAATACTGGAGTAATGAAAAATACCGGTAGCCAAAAATTCTTTTCCGGCCGAAAACACATGCACAGGGTCACCATCTTTTAATGTCTCAGGTTTCTGTGCAACAGCACCTGAAAAAATCCAGGGATGAAAATTTTCAATACTTTTTTCTTTCCCTTTTTTGAGAATTATCTCAGCATAGGGTAGAGTCATTTTTTAAAGGATGATGCAACAATAAGTTCTTTGCTGCCGGCATTTGAATAATCGTAAAAACCAATTCCTGATTTTTTTCCAAGATTACCTGCGGTTACCATATTCACCAGCAAAGGGCAAGGTGCATATTTCGGATTGCCGAAGCCATCGTGCATCACATGTAATATAGCCAGACAAACATCCAGGCCTATAAAATCTGCTAACTGCAATGGCCCCATCGGATGTGCCATACCCAGTTTCATCACGGTATCTATTTCAGCAACACCTGCAACACCTTCATACAATGAGTAAATCGCTTCGTTAATCATCGGCATCAATATGCGGTTGGCAATAAAGCCGGGATAGTCGTTTACTTCTACAGGTATTTTATTGAGTTTTTTTGAGATTTCAAAAATCGTGTTGTTCACTTCATCACTTGTTTTATAGCCTCGAATTACTTCTATAAGTTTCATAACGGGGACGGGATTCATGAAGTGCATGCCGATTACCTTATCGGGACGTTGAGTAGCAGCAGCAATTTTGGTGATAGAAATAGAGGACGTGTTGGTTGCAAGAATACATTCAGGTTTACATGCAGCATCCAGTTCTTTGAAGATGGAAGTTTTTATCTGTTCATTTTCAGACGCAGCTTCAATGGCAAGGTCTGCATTTTTTACACCTTCTTTCAACTGAGTATAGGTTTTGATGTTTGCGAGAGTAGAAGTTTTAACTTCAGTAGTGATGGTGCCTTTGGTTATCATTCTGTCCAGATTTGCTGTAATAGTAGCTAATGCTTTTTCCAAAGCTTTATCTGAAATATCAACTAATGAAACAGAATATCCTGACTGTGCACATACGTGGGCAATACCGTTGCCCATGGTACCCGAACCTATAACTGCAATGTTTTTCATACTTTATTATTTATCGTTATTAATTTTTTATTCTGAATTATTTACCTCGTCCCTGAATAATTATTTTCAGTGTGTAAAACATAATTTTAAAATCAAGAGCGAGTGACATGTTTTCTATGTAAATGATATCG
>LNBX01000047.1 GCA_001567275.1 Bacteroidetes bacterium OLB10 | reverse complement strand
TAACAGTACTAGACCTGAGCGGCAGAGTAGTGATGACACAGACACAGCCTTCAGTTGAAGGAAAGAACACCATGCAGTTAGACCTGAGCAGAGTAGCTAAGGGAGCGTACATGCTGAATGTACAAACTCAAAGCAGCAGCAATCAGGTAAGGATTGTAGTGGAGTAAAAAGTAAGTCGAAAGACTGACAGATAAAATAAAGCCTGCGAGCAATCGCAGGCTTTATTTTTTTATGAGGTTACATATTGAAATGAACTGCTTTGCTAAATAAAAATAATTTCAGTTTTCTTAATTTCTTTTTTTAGCAAGATAAAGGTAAGGCTCAAAAAAATGATGGATGAAAATCTTATCTGGATTATCAGGAAATAATTTGTAATAATCTTCATCAGCAAAAAGCACAATGGTAGCACCTGTGCGAACATAATTAGTGCAGTTTGCATATTCAGGTTTTTCAAACTCTTTTAGGTTTCGGGTTACAAGCTTACCTGCATATTTACCCAGATATTTTTTATATTGACGCATTGCTCTTAAAGGTGTTTTACTAAGTCTGTTGAATACATACATTGTAACTAAATTAGCAGGAAATTTTTGCTTTCGGATTCCTTTACGCGCCTTAATCAGTGGATTGGTCTTATTAAAATCATGAATAGTTTGAATAGAAATCGGAGTTTCAGGAACCCAGTCAGCCGAATTAACCACATTAAAAGCCCATCCGTTGCGAGTGATATTTTCATACTCATAAGCAAAATATAAGTTGCCGGGTTTAGGTGCAGCACTGCAATAAGTTTTGAAAGTGATATCAGCAGGCAATTGATGATTACTTCTGTAATAATAAAGCAATGATGTAATCAGGTAAGCAATTGCCCCTCCCTGACTATGCCCTGTAATAATAAAATCCTTTATTCCGGATTTGTAGCAGGAATCTATGCGTGGAAGCATATCTCGAATAAGGTAGGCTGTAGATAATGTCCAACCGGCATGTACTGCAGCCAAGTCATTAGAAGCAAAGTGGTAATTAAAAGTATCACCGGGAGCCAATATCAGAAATCCTTTTGCCGGAATCATTCCTGCATATAAGTTAGCCAACCAACTTTCACTGGTACCAATTGTGCCTCTTATTTTTATAACCGCTATTGAATCATTACTTCCCCACAAGGACCATTGATTTTGTAATCCCACTTCTGGTGATGTATAAACATTCCGGTAATGATGCATCTGAACAGAATCAGGATACAGAGCGTCATTGTGATTAACCTGCTTGAGCTGATAACTCAATAATTCTATATACTCTTTAGGGTTATAACCGGCTTGAAGTTTTTCAGCTTTTATAACTGAAGAGAATAAAAATGGTAAGATAAATAGAATACAATGTCGTAACATAGTTAGGAATATTGATGTTGAGGAGCAAAATAAAAGAGAATCCTGCATGACTTCAACTGAATAAGTTGTAGCAATGGAGAAGTATTGAACGTTATTTTTAACAGGTCAGAAGACGTTTGAACAAACTAAATTGACTTCTTAATCACTGTAAAAAAAGACAGCCGTCAATCGGAGAAAGACTGCTGTAGAAAAATTCTAAGAGCGCTTTTAAGGAATAAGGAATTTAAAGCGATCAATGTTTTTAAGAGCAATACCTGTTCCGCGTACTACGGCACGCAACGGGTCTTCTGCAATATGCACAGGCAATTTTGTTTTCATTGATATCCGTTTATCTAATCCTCTGAGCAAAGCACCACCACCTGTGAGGTAAATACCTGTACGATAAATATCTGCAGAAAGTTCAGGAGGTGTCATCTCCAGAGCTTTGAGGATAGCTTCTTCAATTTTGCTGATGCTTTTATCCAGCGCATGAGCAATTTCAGAGTAAGTTACGGTAATTTCTTTAGGAATTCCTGTCATCAGATCGCGGCCATGAACTGCATAGTCAGATGGTGGATTGTCTAATTCGGGAAGAGCAGATCCTACTTCTATTTTTATCATTTCAGCACTGCGTTCACCAATTAAGATGTTGTGTTGTCTGCGCATATAATCCCAGATATCCATCGTAAAACCATCACCCGCAACACGAATAGACTGATCACAAACAATACCTCCCAATGCGATAACAGCAATTTCGCTGGTACCTCCTCCAATGTCAATAATCATGTTTCCCATGGGTTCTTCCACATCAATTCCAATACCTATAGCTGCAGCCATAGGTTCGTGAATGAGATAAACTTCTTTAGCTCCGGCATGCTCTGCACTGTCGCGCACAGCACGTTTTTCAACCTCGGTAATACCTGATGGAATGCAAATAACCATTTTCAGAGAAGGCTGAAACAATCTTCTGTTAGGGTTAATCATTTTTATCATTCCTCTAATCATGTGTTCTGCTGCATCAAAATCAGCAATTACACCGTCTTTCAGCGGTCGTATTGTTTTTATGTTTTCATGAGTTTTCCCGTGCATCATCATAGCTTGTTTGCCAACAGCAAGTACTTTGCCCGAAGTGCGGTCAATGGCAACTATACTGGGTTCATCCACCACTACTTTATCGTTGTGTATGATTAATGTGTTTGCTGTTCCGAGGTCAATGGCTATTTCCTGAGTGAGAAAATCAAATAATCCCATTATACTATTTTTTATTAAAGTTTTTTAATTATTTTTTGATGTTATAAAGAAAATCAAAATTTGTTTATGTTATTTAATCAGTTTGAATATGTCAATTTTAGTAATTCAGCTTAATGTTTGAAATGTCGTTTTCCTGTTAATACCATTGTCATATTGTTTTTGTTACAGAAGGCAATTGAATCCTTATCCTTAATTGAACCACCGGGTTGAACTACAGCTTCAATCCCCGAATTAAATGCTATTTCCACGCAATCGGGGAACGGAAAGAAGGCATCGCTTGCCATTACTGCTCCATTCAGATTAAATCCAAAATGTTTTGCTTTTGCAATGGCGTGCTGAAGAGCATCTACTCGTGAAGTTTCACCGGCCCCAATTCCAAGCAGTTGCTTGTTTTTTGCAAGTACAATGGCATTACTTTTCAGATTGCGCACTATTTTATTTGCAAAAAGCATGTCTGAAATTTCCTGTGAAACCGGTTTTCTTGTAGTTGCATATTCCCAGTTATCAGCAGTCATTTCTTCGTGATCTTTGGTTTGTACTAAATATCCATTGAGCACTGAACGTATGGAAGCAGCATTAGAAACTGATGGTTTTAATTTTAATAGAATGCGATTTTTCTTTTCGCTTAAGAGAGCTAAAGCGTCAGCAGTAAAATCTTTTGCAATGAGTATTTCAAAAAATAATGTTTTCATCTCTGCTGCTAATGTTGCATCAATTGCTGCATTGCAAACAATAATTCCGCCAAATGCAGAAACAGGGTCACCTGCTAATGCATCTTTCCAAGCCTCTACAGAAGAGGTGCGTGTTGCAAGTCCGCAGGCATTATTATGTTTGATAATTCCAATTGTGACACCGTCTTCCTCTTTAAATTCGGAGATAAGATTGAGAGCAGCATCACAATCCAGCAAATTGTTATAGGATAATTCTTTGCCTGCCAGTTGCTCGAAAATTTCATTCAGCGGGCCATAATATGAGGCTTGCTGATGCGGGTTTTCGCCATAACGCAGTTTTCTGCCATTATGGAGATAAAGATTAATTTCTTCGGGAAAATCTTTCTCAACAGGACTAAAATATTTTTGAATGGCAAAATCATAGTTGCTGGTAAGTCTGAAAGCATTTGCTGCTAAGATTCTGCGTAACTCAAGAGTGGTTTCTCCTCTCAAATCTATATAATGTTGCAGGAATAATTGTCTGTCGGCAGGGCTGCAAACAATAGTAACATCGTTGAAATTTTTTGCAGCAGCACGAATGAGTGAAACTCCTCCGATATCAATTTTCTCTATGATGGCATCTTCAGAAGCACCTGAACTTACGGTTTCTTCAAAAGGATACAAATCCACCATCACAAGATCTACAGCAGGAATTTCGTAAGTATTTATCTCTTCCAGATCGGAAGGAACATTTCTGCGATGCAGAATACCTCCGAAAATTTTGGGGTGAAGTGTTTTTACCCTTCCTCCAAGAATGGAAGGATAATGCGTTACATCTTCAACAGCTGTAACATTATATCCCAGTGTATGAATGAAATCGTAAGTTCCACCGGTGGCATATAGTGTCACGCCATTTTCGTGCAATGCTTTTAATACCGGTTCGAGGCCTGTTTTGTAATAAACGGAGATAAGTGCGCTTCTGATTCTCACTTTTCAGTTAATTGTTATGTATCTTGCTGAAGAATTTGCAAAAATAGGGAAGGGAATCATTTAAAATTTGTTAAAATGAAAATAATTGCATCTCTGTAGCGGTGGTGCTTTGAGCAAGTTGCTATTTTTGTTGACGTGAAAAGATTCGGAATTTTTATAAAACTGCTGAATGAAAGTGTATCTTTTGCATGGCATGCACTTAGAGCTAATAAATTACGAACACTCCTCTCATTACTTGGCATTTCCATAGGGATATTTGCCATTATCAGCGTTTTTACTGTGGTGGATGCTATGGAAAATAACGTTCGTAGCAGCGTGGAATCTCTGGGCGACAGAACGGTATATGTTCAGAAATGGCCATGGATTTTTGGGGGTGATTATCCGTGGTGGAAATACTGGCAAAGACCTTTGCCATCGGTAAAAGAAATGCATGAAGTAGCCAATCGTGCTAAAAGTTTGGAAGCATTATCTTTTGAAGCTATGGTAGCCGGGCAAACAATTAAGTATCTGGATAACAATGTTGAGAATGCAACCGTAATGATAGTTTCACATGATTTTAATAAAATTAAATCTTTTGAATTATCAGATGGACGTTATTTTTCAGAATCAGAATCAAACTCTGGAAGACCTGTTGCAATAGTAGGCAGCAGTGTGGCGAAAGGATTATATGGTGATTATAATAAGGCGATAGGAAAGCAGATTAATGTATTTGGCCGAAAGCTGGAAGTAATTGGCGTGTTCAAAGAAGAAGGGAAAAGTCTGTTGGAAACCGAGATGGATAACACCGTTGTGATTCCACTTAACTTTGGAAGAAATATCATCAATATACGCAGCGACAGGATTGATCCATTTATTAAAGCAAAAGTAAAAGAAGGAGTATCTATACAGTACGCAAGTGATGAGTTGAAAAGTATTATGAGAAGTTTGCGGAGGCTGAGACCTGTAGAGGAAGATAATTTTTCAATTAATCAGTCGAGTTTGTTAAGCAATAACATAACAAGTTTGTTTAGTACGCTCGATGTTGCGGGAATTATCATTGGCGGATTTTCTATTCTGGTAGGAGGTTTCAGTATAGCCAATATCATGTTTGTTTCTGTAAGAGAACGTACACATCAGATAGGCATTCAGAAATCACTTGGTGCAAAAAATTATTTCATACTGATGCAGTTTTTATTTGAAGCAATTGTACTCTGTGTGATTGGCGGGTTGGTTGGACTTATAATTATATATATTCTGACGCTGATTATTACTTATGCTGCAGATTTTACACTAACCCTTACTATGAAAAACATCTCATTGGGGATTCTTATTTCAGCAGCTATTGGTTTAATATCAGGATTTATTCCTGCATATTCTGCTTCAAAACTTGATCCGGTGGAAGCGATAAGGGCAAACGGTTAAAGTTTATATCTCATAACTGAGAATGCAGAATGAGTTATCGGCCTTTTTATAAATCAGTTTTATTAAAATTTGATTCTATCCTTTTCTCCTAAATTGTGTTTTCTTTGCATTGATTTAATATAGAGATGACAAGAAACAAGAAGTTTTTTTTATCAGTATTTTCTGCATTGTTGTTATGGGCTTGCTGGCCTGCGGGCGGCTTCACTTCTTTGGTTTTTATCAGTCTGGTGCCGTTGTTACTCCTTGAACATTATGCTGTAAAGGATAAGACTAATAAAACTTTATTCGGATATACCTATCTCACATTTTTGTTATGGAATGGTGCTACTACTTGGTGGGTGTGTAATGCCACACTGGGAGGCGGTTTGTTTGCAATATTTTGCAATGCACTTTTTATGACGGTGGTTTTTCAGCTGTTTCATGTTGTTCACCGAAGAGCAGGAGATGTATTAGGATATAGCTCACTGATAATTTTCTGGCTTGCATTTGAATACCTGCATCTGCATTGGGAACTCAGTTGGCCTTGGCTGACCCTGGGAAATGTTTTTTCAACGCAGCCAATGTGGATTCAGTGGTATGAATGGACGGGCTCGCTGGGAGGTTCTCTTTGGATATTGTCGGTAAATATTTTGATTACTCAATGGCTGTTAACCGGTGAAGAAAAAAGGAGAAAAAAAATGTATTCAGTATTATTGTTGATAGTGATTCCTTGCGCAGTATCAGCCATACGATATTATACTTATACAGAAGCAGGAAAAACCATAAGAGTTGTTTCAACACAACCGAATATAGATCCTTATAGCGAGAAGTTTTCGGGTATGAGCAATGAAGAGCAAATTATCAGGGTGTTGCAACTTGCCAATCTTGAATCACCTGACTCTGCAGACTATATACTGGCACCCGAAACTGCTATAGCAAATTCGCTTTGGGAATCTGAGCTTGAAAATTATTCCGAAATTAAACTCCTTCGTAGTTACATCAAAGCATACCCTCATGTCAGATTAATTATTGGAGCCTCTACCAATAAATTGTATGCTTCTGATGAAAAACTTTCAGCTACTGCCCGCAGATTTACTCAACAGGATGGTTATTATGATTCATACAATACAGCATTGTTTATTCAGAGTGAGAAACCATTACAGATTTTTCACAAGTCGAAATTAGTGCCGGGCGTAGAGCGAATGCCTTATCCAAAAATTTTTTGGCTTTCTCGAAAAATTATCAATAAATATGGGTGGCACTTCAGGAAGTCTGGGAGTGCAACCGGAGCCTACCGTTTTTATATCCTCCGATTCTGTTGTAACAGCACCTGTCATTTGTTATGAATCTATTTATGGCGATTATCTCGCAGAGTATGTTCGCAAAGGAGCACAATGGATAGCAGTAATTACTAATGACGGATGGTGGGGAAATACGCCCGGTTACAGGCAACACTTTCAGTATGCACGTATTCATGCTATAGAACTGCGAAGAGATATTGCACGATCCGCCAATACCGGTATCAGTGGTTTTATCAACCAACGTGGAGATGTGTTGCAGCAAACACCTTACTGGCAGGAAGCAGTAATACGAGAGCGTATTACACTGAATAATCAAAAAACAGTTTATGTACGTTATGGCGATTACATTGGGGTAATAGCAGCATGCCTGATTCTTCCACTGCTGTTGACAGCTTTTCTCAAGAGAAGGAAAAGCATTTAGATTTTTTCAGACCTTTGCCGTAATAATAAAAGACGAATGGAATCATTTGATGTAACGGTTATAGGCTCAGGGCCCGGAGGATATGTTGCAGCAATAAGATGTGCGCAACTTGGATTTAAGACAGCATTAATTGAAAAATACAATACATTAGGAGGAACATGTCTGAATGTGGGTTGTATACCATCAAAGGCATTGCTCGACTCTTCGGAACACTTTTTCAATGCCACAACACATTTCAAAGAACATGGTATTGACATTAAAGAGGCAAAAGCAAATCTGCCACAGATGATAAAGAGAAAAGCTTTGGTGGTGAAGCAAACCTGTGATGGCGTGAGTTTTCTGATGAAAAAAAATAAAGTCACTGTAATCACGGGTCATGCGACTTTTAAAAATGCTACAGTTATTTCAATTGCAGGAACTGATGGAAAAGTTTCGGAAGTAGAAACCAAGCGTACAATTATTGCAACAGGTTCCAAGCCTTCAACATTGCCTGGCATTACTATTGACAAGAAGCGTGTAATAACTTCAACTGAAGCATTGGAGTTAAAAGAGATACCTAAACACCTCATCGTAATAGGCGGTGGTGTTATTGGCCTTGAACTGGGTTCGGTGTATGCAAGACTGGGCGCTAAGGTTACGGTTGTTGAATTTATGGATTCCATCATAGCCAGCATGGATCGTTCATTAGGCAAAGAATTGCAAAAGGTGCTTGCCAAAGAAGGATTCGAATTTTTGCTGAGTCATAAAGTTACATCTGTAAAAAGCGGTGCCAAAGATGTTCAGGTAGAAGCTGAGAACAGTAAAGGAGAGAAAATTAAACTCAGCGGTGACTATTGTCTGGTAGCAGTCGGGCGTAAACCTTATACTGAAAATTTAGGATTGGAAAGTGCCGGAGTAAAAACTGATGAACGCGGAAGAATTTTAACTGATGATAATCTTCAAACCAACGTATCAGGCATTTACGCAATAGGCGATGTGATTAAAGGAGCCATGCTTGCACACAAAGCAAGTGAAGAAGGCACACTCGTTGCAGAAGTAATGGCAGGACAACAACCGCATATCAATTACAGGTTGATTCCCGGTGTGGTTTACACCTGGCCTGAAGTAGCATCAGTAGGTTTCACGGAAGAAGAATTGAAAGCAAATGGAACTCAGTATAAGGCAGGAAGTTTTCCGTTTAAAGCAAGTGGAAGAGCGCGGGCAAGTATGGATACAGATGGATTTGTAAAAGTATTGGCTGACAAAACATCAGATGAAATATTGGGTGTTCACATCATTGGACCAAGGGCAGCTGATATGATTGCTGAAGCGGTGGTGGCAATGGAGTATCGTGCTTCTGCAGAAGATATCGCTCGTATGAGTCATGCACATCCCACATTTACTGAAGCTATCAAAGAAGCTTGTCTGGCAGCAACTGAAAACAGAGCTATACATATTTAATAACTAAAATTTCTGAAATGAAAATCAAAGAAATTATTACCGTCTCCATGATTTTGTTTTCGGTAATAGATATCATTGGGTCTGTACCTGTAATAATCAGTATTCGTAAGAATGTAGGTAGTATTCATCCTGAAAAATCTTCAATAGTTGCTTTGATGATTATGATAGTTTTTCTTTTTCTGGGTGAAAACATATTGAATCTTATAGGACTGGATGTTTCTTCATTTGCCATTGCAGGTTCGCTGGTTTTGTTTTTTCTTGCACTCGAGATGATTCTCGGTATCAAACTCTATAAAGACGAAATGCCGGAATCAGCAAGTATTGTTCCTATTGCATTTCCACTGATTGCCGGCAGCGGCACCATGACAACGCTGCTTACCTTGCGAAGCGAATATGATATCCTTACTATCGTTATTGGTGTGTTGTTAAATATGATTTTAGTGTATCTGAGTCTGAAGAATCTTGGTTTTATCGAGCGTATTCTCGGCCCGACAGGAATTGCAATTGTAAGGAAAGTATTTGGTTTTATTTTGTTGGCAATTGCAGTGAAATTATTCAAGAGTAATCTGCATTTTTGATTGTGGCCAAGAAAAAGTTTTATGTAGTCTGGAAAGGTCGTGAGAACGGTGTGTTCAGCACCTGGGAAGATTGCCGTAAACAAGTAGAGGGATTTACCGGAGCATTGTACAAGAGTTTTGAAACTGAAGCAGCTGCAAGTGATGCGTTTGCCAAAGGTTCTTCAGGATTTAGTGTGAAGGCTGATCAGAAGAAAATATTTGAAGTAAAACCTCATGTAACCAAGCATCCTGTGAAACACAGCATAGCTGTTGACGGAGCATGGAATACGAAAACATTAGATAGTGAATATCGGGGAGTGGAGGTAAGCACCGGGAAACAACTTTTTATCAGAGGTCCTTTTGCTGAAGGAACGAACAATATCATGGAGTTTCTGGCATTGGTACATGCTTTGGCTTATTGCAAAAAACATCAGCTTACTGTTCCGATTTATTCCGACAGTGTTACCGCAATGAAGTGGGTACGCGATAAACATGCAAAAACCAAACTCGAATCATCAAACAACAATACAGAGTTATTCGACCTTATAGATCGTGCTGAAAAATGGTTAAAGGAAAACACCTACAGTAATCCGGTGTTGAAGTGGGAAACAAAATTGTGGGGTGAGAATCCTGCTGATTTCGGAAGGAAATAAGAGAAACGACTGTTTTTATTTGTGAATAAATATCAGTTGAATGAAATTTGTCTGTTGTGTGCAAAGAAATCCATTATATCTTCCTAACAACGTTGTGTTATTTATTCTTTTACAGCATGAAATTATACAATGCATGTAAAAAATATTTTTGCTCTATGTGCATGAGGAAAAATTTTTTTTTGATATTGTTTCTGTCAGGCTGTTGCTTAGTTGCAAACGCACAGAAAAAAATTACCGCCATTTATCAATCCGCAATCATACAACTGGGCCGACAGTGTGTTGGACAGAATGACGCTCGAAGAAAAAAATTGGTCAGTTGTTTATGGTGCAGATGCAAAGTGTATGGCCACAACGTGATCTTGATTCATTGGCATCACTTATTCGTAACTATCACATCGGTGGAATAATAGTTTTTAAAGGAGGACCTTATCGTCAGGCTGAGTGTATTAACAGAATGCAATCAGAAGCATCTGTCCCGCTTCTTGTGGGCATTGATGGTGAATGGGGCCTGAGTATGAGAATGGACAGCACCATCCGTTTCCCAAGGCAAATGACGCTGACTGCTATGGGAAATGATTCCATGATATACGAAACAGCTGCTGAAATAGGAAGACAATGCAAGAGAATGGGAATACAACTGAATTTTGCACCTGATATTGATATTAATAATAATCCTTTAAATCCTGTTATCAATACACGCTCATTTAGTGACGACAAAATTGTTGTAAGCCGGCATGGAATGCAGTATATGAAAGGACTGCAGGACAACAAGGTAATTGCATGCGCCAAACATTTTCCCGGACATGGCGATACAGATACCGACTCTCATTATTCATTACCGGTAATTAATAAATCAGAAAAAGAACTTGACACACTGGAGTGGTATCCGTTCAAGCAGTTGATAAATGGAGGAGTAGATTGTATAATGACAGGACACTTGAATGTGCCATTGCTTGACGATGAAAATAATCCTGCTTCACTCTCATCAAAAATTATAAGAACTTATCTCGAGAAAGACCTTGATTTTAAAGGGATAATTGTTTCTGACGCATTGAATATGAAAGGTGCAATGATTGAAGGAGCTAAGCCTGGTGATATGGAACTTAAAGCTTTGCTTGCCGGCAATGATATTTTACTCATGTCGGAAAATGTTCCGCAGGCTTTTGAAAAAATAAAAACTGCAGTAGAGAAGAGAAAGTTCCGTAAGAGTAAATTGGATGACCGTGTAAGAAAAATATTGATGGTAAAACACTGGGTAGGGCTCAATCACTATACACCCATAGACACAACCAACATCTATTACGATCTCAATCCTGCAGATGCATCTTTTCTGAATTACAGGCTCTACGAAGGTGCTGTTACATTATTGCAGAATAACGACAACATTCTGCCACTGCAACATTCATCTGAAATTACAACAGCCTCTGTTGAAATTAATGACTCACTCAACAATACTTTTCAAAATACATTGAACTTGTTTGCGCCTGTAAATACATTTGCGATGATAAAGGATGCACCTGATTCTGCCATTGACAGCCTGACAAATATTTTGTCTGATTATTCAACAGTTATAGTCAGCATACATAATACCACAACAAAGCCGCAATCAAACTTTGGGATTACTGCAAGTATGAACAAACTGATAGAAAAGTTGTCATCAAAAACAAAAGTGATTGTTGTGCTGTTTGGTAACTCTTACTGTCTGAGCAAACTTGAATTACCTGATTCTGTAAAAGGCCTTGTTATAGCTTATGAAGATACATATCTGCCTCAGTACATTACAGCTCAGGCATTGTTTGGTGCAGTAAGTATGAGAGGAAGATTGCCGGTAACTGTTTCTGAAAAATTTGTACGTGGCAGCGGTGTTTCATTGATTTCTTCAAGTGATATTGTGAAGTACACGCTTCCTGCTGAACTTGATATAGATGACAGTTGCCTGATAAAAGTTGATTCCATTGTGAATGATGCCATTCACAGAAAAGCAATGCCGGGATGCCAGATATATGCATCAGTTGACGGAAAAGTTATTTATAACAAATCATTTGGTTACACTACTTATGATAACACCATCCCTGTGAACAATGAAATGCTCTATGATATAGCATCAGTAACCAAGATTTCATCAACTGCTTTGGCTGCCATGTGGCTTTATGATCATCATCTCCTCGATCTGCATCAAACGGTTGGATATTATCTGAGTGAATATGCACATTCTGACAAGAGTGATATAACAATTAAGCAGCTCATGACTCATACTGCAGGCTTGCAGGCATGGACTCCTTTCTATAAAGCAGCTATCGGCAGAGATGGGAAACTGATGAAATCATATTTTTCCAAAACGGAACGAAATGGTTTTTTTATCAAAGTAACAGACAGCCTTTATACCAATGCAAAATTTCAGAGCAAGATTGATGAGATGATAAAAAAATCTCCATTGACTGAAAAAGGACAATATGTTTATTCTGATTTAGGAATGTTAATACTTCAGAAAATTATAGAGAGACAGGCTTCAAAAAAAATTGATGTTTTGGTGGATGAGGAATTTTATAAACCCCTTGGGCTTACTCATATATTGTTTAATCCTTTGACGCGATTCGGCAAAAATGAAATTGTTCCAACGGAAGATGATACCTCGTTCAGGCATGTATTGGTTCATGGATATGTTCATGATCCTGCTGCTGCAGCAATGGGAGGTGTTGCCGGAAATGCAGGTGTGTTTGCCAATGCACAAAACGTAGGAATACTGATGCAGATGCTGCTCAATGGCGGAAGCTATGGCGGAAAGCAATATCTGAGACCTGAAACAGTGGCTTTGTTTACCTCAGCACCTCTGCCCGGAATCAGAAGAGGATTGATATTCGATAAACCTGTTACCGATAAAAGTAAAGCAAGCCCTGCATGCAAAAGTGCTTCGGGTTCGGCTTTTGGTCATCAGGGTTTCACAGGCACATGCACGTGGGCTGATCCACAGAATAAACTGGTGTATGTATTTCTGTCTAACAGAGTTTATCCTACTGCAACCAATCAAAAGCTGAACCAATTGAGTGTTCGTACCAATATTCAACAGATATTTTACGACTGTATTCATTCTCAAACTGAAAAATAATTCAATCTTAAATTCCTTTTCTAAACTTTAGAAACCTATATTTGTTGGTTAGCTAAAACATTTCTTTCGATGAAAATAGGCATTGTTTGCTATCCGACTTTTGGCGGTAGCGGAGTGGTAGCCACAGAACTTGGCAAGGCGCTTGCAGCCAAAGGTCACCGTATTCATTTTATAACCTACAGTCAACCGGTCAGACTCGATATTTTTTCTGAAAATATTTCTTATCACGAGGTTAAAATCAGCAATTACCCTTTGTTTGAATATGCACCTTATGAATCTGCACTTACCAGCATGCTGGTAGACGTTGCCATGCATGAAGGGCTTGATATTTTACATGTGCATTATGCTATACCACATGCTTCTGTAGCTTATCTTGCCAAGCAGATTCTGATTTCCAAAGGAATTTATATTCCGGTGGTAACAACTCTACATGGTACTGACATTACCCTTGTGGGCCGAGACAGCAGTTATGAGCCTGTGGTGACGTTTGCTATCAATCAGAGTGATGGTGTTACGGCAGTTTCACAAAGTCTGAAAAATGATACCTACGCTAATTTTCATGTCTGCAAGGACATTGAAGTGATTTATAATTTTATTGACCTGAAACGTTTTTCCAAAAAACCAAAGGATCACTTTAAGAGAGCAATTGTACCCGGAGGAGAAAGGTTACTTGTGCATACATCCAATTTCAGAAAAGTAAAAAGAGTAGAGGATGTAATTCATGTTTTTGAGAAAGTGAATAGGGTGATACCTTCAAAATTGCTGATGATAGGAGACGGTGATGAACGGGTTGCTATTGAAAAGCTTTGCAGAGATTTAAACCTGTGTGACGATGTTCGTTTTCTGGGTAAGCAGGATGCCATTGAAGAAATACTTTCGGTTTGTGATTTATTTATCATGCCAAGTGCTTCTGAAAGTTTTGGTCTTGCTGCATTAGAAGCAATGGCTTGTCAGGTGCCTGTTATTTCTTCGGATGCAGGAGGTATGCCCGAACTGAATGTACATGGTGTAACCGGGTATCTGAGTAAGGTTGGTGATGTGGATGACATGGCTCGTAATGCTCTTAAAATTCTGAAAGATGACAATACTTTGAATCAGTTCAAGCATAATGCGCTGAAACGTGCTTCAGAATTTGATATCAATAGAATTCTTCCTTTGTACGAAGCTTATTACAGCAAAATTATTCAGTCGGTAAAAGCAGAAGTTTAAAAGCAGAATTTTCTTTAATCAAGCCAATCTGCATTTAAGTATGGTGTGAAAACTTTCACCTATCAGAGGAAACTCTTCTACCACTTTCCATCCCGCTTTTTCTACCAGTGTGGTCATAGCTTTTACGCTATACATCTTACTGTTTCCATTGGCTAATGCAGTAAAATAAAGTGATGTGGCAGTAAGGCAATAGGATGCTGCATCAAATTTCTGATTATCAATAAAAGGTTCAAGGATAAAGACAGTTGTATGAGGTGATGCTGCCTGTTTTACATTTTCAAGAATAGAAACAATCTCATCTTCACCAAAGCAATCCAGAAACTGACTCATCCAAACCACGTCAGCGCCCTGAGGAATTTTATTTGATTTGTCGAGCAGATTTATTTCGAAAAACGATATTCTGTTGAGTAAATTTCTTTTTTCGGCATTGGCTTTTGCAACTGCAATTTGTGATGGAAGATCAAGAATGGTAACTCTTACATCAGGGTTATACTCGCAGGACGCAAATGCCCATTTTCCGGTATTGCCACCAATATCGAAAATCATTTGAGGATTTTCTCTGAAAACAATTTCTAATGCATCACGGAATGCATCATCGCTGTAGAAATGGTCAAACTCAAACCATGATTTCTTAATAGGTTCAGGTAAAATACTTAAAGCTGGATAGATAGTTTTCCAGTTACCTAAAGTTTTTAAGCCTTCAGGTTTTCCGTTTTTAATTGATTCTGTCAGATACTTAAACCCATCATAACATACATCATGAGTGAAATTAATATTCACCCTTGTCATTTCATCAGAATTAAGAAAATAACCTAACATAGTTACTGTAACCGTATCATCATCCAGGTATTTTACAATATCGGCATTAGCAGCCATTTCGAGTAATACCTTTACACCATAATTACTTACCTGAGTTTGTTTACTTATCTCATCAATATTAATTCCTTTACGATGTTTACAAATCAACGGAAGAATACCAAGCCTTTGCATAGCTACTACCACCTGAAACACTACAGGTGCAAAGGCCAGCTTTTGGGCTTCGTTTTTTGCTTCAAAGGCAGAGAGTTCTCTTTTTTTCTCCTCTGTTTTTTGTCCGGTTTCCATAATTGATGATCAGTTACTTTGAGCGTACAAAGAAAAGAAAATTTTCCTCTGAGTTAAGTAGTTTGTGTGAACAGATTGTAAAATGAATCTCGCTTTATATGATGGCTGAAATGACAAATTAAATGTATGCAAAAAAAAAGAGGAGTGCCTGCAGGCACTCCTCTTTTTTACATTCAAATTTATGAGCTGAATTTTTTCTTCCATTGTTTATACTTGGAAGATTCTATGTCCTTTTTGATTTTAGTAGCACAAGCCATCCAGTAATTCTTCAACCCAAATCCTCCAGCTTTTGCTTCCATTTTTTCAGTGTATAATACTTTGTTATTGGAGAGGTCAACAAATGTTACCCAAATAACTGCTTTTTCCTGCAACTTGTTAAAACTTTCAACTACATATGAAAGTCCGATTGCATCTTTTTCTTTTGAATGATAATGCGACACAGCTTTTTTAACATCATCTTCGGTGATTGAATACGATTCGTTGGTTATACGTTCGTGTACATTTATTTTACTGTTGATGTCCTGATTGTTGTCAACATTGGTCTCATACTTATCATTCGTCAGTTTAAAACTTTTTTGCAGACTGTATTTTTCATATTCTGCTACAAAGGTGTTGTTCCAGGCATATAAAAACCGGTCTTTAATAGCAGCCGGATCTGTGAAACCAAGTGTTCCGATAAATTTTGCCTGTGATAAATCATAACCCATAAATATGAGTTTAGTCTTGTTTTCAAACAAGTCTTTCATTGAATGTTGTGCATACACTGATAGAGAAGCACAAAATGCGGTTAAGAATAAAATTGTTTTTTTCATTTTTTTAAATTTTATTTCAAAGATATATAATTTTTTCAGTTTTGCGCTTATCTGTTTTGTGAACACGGGAATTTAATTCGTCTTCAGAAATAAATTCCAAAAGGGGAGTGACACGTATTTTGGATTTAAAGAGTGATAATAGCTCCTGAATGAAAGGTGAAGTTTTTAAATGTATATCAATATAAACAGTTACACTGTCATTATTAAACTCATCTCTTTTTACTTCTACCTGATAAAGTTTTATCTGCGGAAGCATATCAAGAACATTGAAGATAGTTTGAGGAAACAGTGTTGTGCCTTTGTATTTTATCATTTGTTGTTTTCGCCCCATAACAGGACCAAGTCTGGTGGTGTTGCGACCGCACGAACATTTTGAATAATATACATGGCACAAATCTCCTGTTCGATATCTGAGCAAAGGCATACCTTCAACGCCAAGAGTAGTAACTACCACTTCTCCCAGTTCACCTTCTCTTACCTTATTTCCATTATCATCTACCACTTCCAGAATGAGCAATTCAGGATGAGAATGTCCTCCATTTCCTTTTCCACATTCAGTAAATGCTGCACTCATTTCAGTAGATGCATAGGTAGAATATAATTTCACATCCCACTGAGAGGTGATACGTTTTCCTAATTCATTAAAGCTAAAGTCAGGCTGACGAACCGGTTCGCCAAGGCAGATAATTTTTTTTACGGAAGTATTTTTGTAATCTATTTTATTTTCCAGAGCGTATTCTATTAGTTTAGGAATAAAAGATGGAATGGCAATGAGTGTTGAAGGTTTAAAACGATGTATGTACTCCCATTGGGCATTTGGAGTGCCGGGTCCAACCCGAATGGCTGCAGCATTTAATTTTTGAATTCCCAGAAAGTATGCCATACCTGCCATGAACAGTTTATCAATTGTAATCATGATCTGAAAAATATCATTGCTGCTGCCATCGGCACATTGCAACGATACGGCTTCATTATAAGCTATCCGATTGAGGTCGTTTGATGTAAGATAAAATGTTACAGGCTCACTGGTAGTTCCTGATGTAGTAATATAATCTGCAACTTTTGATTTGTCTGTGCATAAAAATTGCTCGTTAAATTTTGCCAAATCATCCTTGGTGGTGAAGGGTAATTCTTTCAGGTTATCAATGGAAACATTTCTGATATCAATATTAAGTTCTTTGAATTTTGCTTTGTAAAAAGGCGAGTATTTATTTATAAAGGAGAGCATTTCAGCTAATTTATGCTCCTGCATCTGACGGATTGTTTCAGTGTCAGCAAATTCTATTTCACCGGGCCGGATTAGTTTTTCAGTTTTTTCTGACATTCTTCTATCAACTTTTTAATTTTTAACTCTTCTGCTCTTGAAGCTACTTCATGTTGCAATGATTTTTCAAGATATGAAATGGCTGTTTCATATTGCTTCTTGCTTTTATAATATTCGCCAAGGCTCATGTAGGTAACATAGCTGTTTGGATTATTTGAAATATAAGATTTTATTTCATCATCTGAAAGATTTAAATGCTGACCAAAAGTATTATGTCTGTAAATTTCTTGTTTGATAATCTTAAAGGCCTCAAATTTTTTTAACTCATCCGATTGGGTAAAGGCGTCAGCAGGAATATCCAGACTGTCATGGTCATGATATACTCCTGATAAAAACTCTCTGAGATTAAAATGTACATATTCTCCATCCTGATAAGGCATGGTTGATACCCACATGTCAAGGTTTTCAGGTTTGAATATAACACTGTGATGTGCCAGCAGTTGATCAATAGCTTTTGGATTGCCGTAGCCTATACTTTTTCCGTCAAGGCCTTCTTTGTTGCGCAACACGTCAGCCGCTTTATCGGCATTCAGTGGAATGTGTTCCTCAAGTAATTGCTTCATTCTGTCATATCTGAATTTGCTGTCGCTGTTGCTGATGTTTGTGATATTTTCATCATCATTCTTGAACACATCACCCTGATAATGATTGGAGCAAATCAATAAATTATCAGGCGAGTAATAAACATCCAGTTTCGAAGGCGATTTTTCAATCAGTGCTGCTTTATTATCCTGTGCCGATCCTATCAGCAAAGTTTCCGATACAAAAGTTTCTCTTTTTTTTGCAATAGCAGTTGCCTCATCAATGTTTTTGGCATATTGAAGAATTTCTCTCGCAAGAAGTGAAATAGGATCTTTTGCAGCGAATGGTATATCAGATTTTGCAGCGTTGATAGTTACTGTCAGGCCTTTTTCATTCATGCCGGAAACTACTCCTGTAAAACCTGCCCAGGAATAGGAAGCAAAAGCATATCCACTATCAGGTTTGACAAATAAGAGCAGTTTGTTTTTTGCAAAATCATCACCCATATAAAAATCAAAATTTCTGCCTATCAGCAAAGTGCTGTCAGCAGATAATGACTTATTCACCGCAAAAGAGGTGCATCCTACTAACTGAAAATCTGTTAATGCATGGCCTATGTCGTGAGCTGCATGATAATTGAGTATGCGGTAATATTTTGGTCCTATATAATCATACTTATCCGAAAAGGACAAAGACACTCCGTATATTTCACGCAGATTTTCAGCAGGTACATATTTGTAGATGTCTTTATTGAACCATGCTACAAACATTTTTATAAACTGAAGATATATTTTGTGAGGAATAATTTCATTAATCTGTGCAATAAAATAATCTTCCTGTTCCTCCATTAATTCTTTAGCTAATGCGCCATAAACCACTCCACGTTCGTAATCATTACCTTCAATATACATTACCCAAATACCTTCTTTGTTCTTGCGAAGCCAGTTTTTTCCTATCTGATAACTGTCGGTTCCGGTTTGAACTCTTTTGAGATCTGATGGCTTGAGGTTACTGTTGACCTGAGGTAACGGAATTTGTATTCGCCAGAGAAAAAACAGGAAAAGCACAATGAGAACAACTCCTGTCCAGACAATAAACTTTAAAAGAAAACGGAAAACCCGTTTAAGACGACTCATCTAAAAACTTTTGTTGCAAAATAACAATGCGAAATTAACAAAAACACACGAGGCACTGCAAACAGTGCTCGTGTGTTAATAATGAAAAAACTATTGTTTAATAACCTAATGTTGCTGTACTTAAGTCGGAAGCCTGTGGATGTACTGCCATAACAGGTATTTTGCTGTGATTAACTACCTGTGTAGCATAAGTACCGAGGAATAGTCCTGTGATGGAGGGTTCCTGTTCAGTCATAATTACAATTAAATCAGCATCCAGTTCTTCGGCCACCTGCATTGTCATTTTGGCAAGATTATCTCCTTCAACAAATTTCTTTTCGGAGGTTACTTCATGTTGTGCCAGCCACTCTTCTACCTGATCAACTTTTATATGAAACTTACGTTTATTTTCTTCATTGGAAAAATTAATTAATCCTACCACATACACATGTGAGTTATATGCTCTTGCAATTTCAAGTGCATAACTAACTTTTTGGCGCGACTGTGGAGTGTTGTCTATAGGAATTACAATTTTCTTGAATCCTACACGGTGGCTTACTTTTTGAACAGAGATAACCGGGCACACTGCTTCTTCTACAACCTTGCTGGTATTTGTTCCGGCTCTGAATTTGGTATAACCTGAAGCGCCATGCGTACCCATGATAATGATATCAATACTCTCTCGTTTGGCAACTTCAACTATTTTCTTGTAAATACGCCCGACCTCTGTAAAGCACTTGATGGTTACACCGCTGTTCGAGTATATTTCATGTGCAATTTCCTCCAGTTTCTGGTTTGATTCTGTCTCTAATTTTTTATCCACGCTGCCAAATGCGGCACCAAATGCTGAAGTAAAAGAAACAGACTCCAGAATATGAAGCAGATAAATATCTGCCTTAAGCAGTTTTGCCATAAACACTGCATGTTCAAGGCTCAATTTTGCTGTTTCCGAAAAATCATACGGAATCAGAATTCGCTTGATTTCAAAAGTTGTTGTTGACATAGGAATAAGATGTTATGAAAGTACTGATTGAGTTAAATCCTTACGTACCATTGGTCTGATACATAATACGGGTATTTCTGAATTATTAATCACTTCCTGTGCAGCAGTACCGATAAACAAATCTGTAAAGTTTGTTTCATTTTGAGTCATTATCACAATGAGATCGCAATCTTTTTTTGCGGCATATGCAATAATAGACATTGGCACATCATCCGTTTCTTCAATAAGTTCACCTGTACAATGAATACCTGCATCGGTAATAAATGATTTTACCTGTTGCAGTTGTCGTTCCAGTTTGCTAACATGGAATTCATCGTTTGTTTCTAATACAGAGAATACATGAATTGTAGAACCGAAAAGTTTCGCAAAATCTATAGCGGAGTTTACTTTTTCTCGAGTCTCTTTGGTGAGGTCTAAAGGCAGAGCAATATTTTTACATCCTTTATAATGTGTATGCCCTTTAATCGTGATAACAGGACACAAAGCTTCACGAATGACTCTGGAAGTATTTGAGCCTAAAAACTTTTTTCGCAATGTGCTTGCTCCCTGAGTGCCCATTACGATAAATGTAGCATCCGTGTCGTAAGCTTCAGTTACAATTTCTTCATAAATTTTACCTGTACGGATATGAGTGGATGTGTTAATTCCTTCTTCTTTTTTGATTTTTATAGCAAGTTCATCAAGTCTGCGTTCAATATCATTTCTTACCTGATCAGCATAATTTTCTTTTGAAAAAATTGCATTGGTCAGATGTGTTATAAAGTCCTGATCTATGACATATAACAGCCTTAAATCACTGCCTGTAAGTCGTGCTAAGTTATAAGATTGCTCTAACGCAATAAGTGATTGTTCCGAAAAATCAATAGGTGATATAATAATCTTCTTCTCTTGGTTCATACCCTCAGGTGGCTTAATCTATTGCAAATATAAAACAAAGGAATGAAAAAAGTTATCAATTAATGCGTTCTAAATCACATTTTAATAATTATTGATTAAAATCACTGAAGTGGCTTAATTATAGCATTTTTATTTACTGATTTTATATTCATTTATTGGCCATCGTAGCTATCTTTCTACGAATTTTAGTCCTTCATTTCAAATTGAAACAATATCCCTTACTTTAGCCGTTCATTTATTGTTTTTATTATGAATAAAATCCCCGAATCGGAACTGATACTCAACAAAGACGGTAGTATTTATCACCTGAATCTTTTACCCGAAGATATTTCAGATGTGGTAATTAATGTAGGCGACCCTGACAGGGTAAGTAAGGTAAGTTCATTTTTTGACCGTATTGAAGTTAAAAAGCAGAAACGAGAGTTTGTAACACATACAGGATATTATAAAGGAAGACGAATTACAGTGCTTTCAACAGGTATTGGAACAGATAATATTGATATAGTCTATAATGAACTGGATGCGCTTGTAAATATTGATTTACAAAACAGGGTAGTGAAGGATAAACTTACAGCCCTGCATCTCATACGAATAGGCACTTCAGGGGCATTACAGGCTGAAATTCCTGTGGATTCTTTCGTGTTTTCGACTTTCGGATTAGGACTTGACGGATTATTAAATTTTTACAAATACGATAATACTGCTGAGGAAAAAGAAATCATTGAAAGTTTCAGAAAGCATTACCCAAACATGGGAGTGTTGCCTCAGTCATATCTTACTCGCTGTTCACCCAAACTTGAAGAAGCCATTTCAGAAGGTATGTTTAAAGGAATTACGGCATCGTGTTCAGGATTTTATGCACCTCAGGGCAGGGTGTTGCGTTATGAGCTTGCACGTACCGATATGGTTGATAAACTTCACACCTTTCAGCATGGCAAACACAGAGTCACCAATTTTGAAATGGAAACAGGAGCTATGTATGGCCTTGCCAAGTTACTCGGACACCATTGCTGTGCCGTAAATCTGATAGTTGCCAACCGTATTTCACAGCAGTTTTCAAGTCATTACGAAGAGAACATGCATCGTTTAATAGAAATTACACTCGACCGTATAGCTGCAAAGCTTTAATCGTTTTTATCATGTCAGTTGAAGTTGAAAAAGTAAGCAAACTTTACGGCAGCCAGCGTGCTCTCGACAACGTAAGTTTTACCATTAATGCAGGGCAGGTGGTAGGCTTGCTGGGCCCTAACGGAGCCGGAAAATCTACCATGATGAAAATTATTTCCTGTTATATTCCAGAGAGTGAAGGTGTGGTTAAAGTATGCGGATACAGTACCGTTACGCAATCTATTGAAGTAAGAAAAAATGTAGGCTATCTTCCTGAACACAACCCGCTTTATCCTGATATGTATGTGCGCGAATATCTCGGGTTTGTTGGAGGAATACATCTGAAGAAGAAGGATGTTGCAAAACGTGTGGAAGAAATGATTGAAATTACGGGACTCACTCCTGAGAGTAAGAAAAAAATAGGAGCACTTTCAAAAGGTTATCGTCAGCGTGTGGGTCTGGCACAGGCAATGATTCATAATCCGGCAGTGCTCATTCTTGATGAGCCGACTTCCGGTCTCGACCCAAATCAATTAGCCGAAATACGTGCTCTTATCAGACATATCGGTAAAGAGAAAACCGTTATTCTTTCTACACACATTATGCAGGAAGTGGAAGCCATTTGCGACCGTGTTATCATCATCAACAAAGGAAAAATTGTTGCCGATGATGATACAGGAATGTTGCGTCATAAGGTTAAACCTTCTCATATAATTCAGGTAGAATTCGACAGGCAAATGGATGCTTCATTACTCAGAAATTTGCCACATGTAACAGACGTAAAGCACAGTGGAGGCAATAAGTGGACAATTGCTTATTCGGGCGATGAAGATGTGCGAAAAGATATTTTCAATCTGGCAGTCACAAAAAATATGACTGTGTTAAGCATGCAGAAAGAAGAAAGCCGGCTGGAAGATGTTTTTCAGCAGCTTACTCAGTCCTGATGGTTTATTCAGCTTTTAACAGGAAAAAATTCTTCTTACCCTTTTGAAACAGGATATATTTTTCTGCCAGAAGATTTGCAGTGTTAATGATTTGTGCAGGATCTGAAAATTTTTCTTTGTTCAGTGAAGTTCCGTTTGCGGAAATCATTTTACGTGCTTCGCCTTTGCTTGCAAACACTGAAGTTTCGGCAGCGAGCAAATCAAGAATACCAATGCCATCTTTTAATTTGGAAAGCGAAACAGTGAATGCGTTTTTACCTAATCCGTTAAACACATCACCCAAATCACCGGCAGAAAGTTTTTGTAAATCATCAGCACCACCGTTGAAAAATACTTCTGTAATTTCCACTGCTTTCTGATAATCGGCTTCTGAATGTACGCGTATGGTAATTTCTTTTGCAAGTTCTTTCTGCATCAATCTTAAATGTGGCGACTGAATATGTTCAGCCTCCAGTGCTTCTATCGTTGCCTGATCTTTCAGTGAGAAGATGCGGATATAGGTCTTTACATCTTCATCACTTGCATTGAGCCAAAACTGATAAAAGCTGTAAGGTGATGTTTTATTTCTGTCGAGCCATACATTGCCGCTTTCTGATTTTCCGAATTTGGTACCATCAGCTTTTTTAATCAGTGGAGTGGTAAGAGCAAATGCTTCACCATTGGCTTTTCTGCGAATCAACTCTGTTCCTGTAACGATATTTCCCCATTGGTCAGAACCGCCCATCTGAAGTTTTACTCCTCTGTTTTGCCACAGATAAAAAAAGTCGTATCCCTGAATAAGCTGATAGCTGAATTCCATAAACGACATGCCGTTTTCGAGTCGGTTTTTTACAGAATCTTTCGCCAACATATAATTTACCGTAATATGTTTTCCTACATCACGAATAAATTCCAAAAATCCTAATCCTTTAAACCAATCGTAATTGTTTACAATTTCAGCGCTGTTTTCGCCACAATTGAAATCAAGAAATTTTTCAAGTTGTTTGCGCTGGCAGTTGAGATTACGGTTTAAAGTTTCTTCGTCAATTAAATTGCGCTCCAGCGATTTTCCTGATGGGTCGCCCACCATACCGGTAGCACCTCCCACAAGAGCAATTGGTTTGTGTCCGGCCCGCTGAAAATGCAGCAAGGTCATAATCTGAACCATATTTCCAACTCCCAAAGAATCAGCAGTAGGGT
This sequence comes from Bacteroidetes bacterium OLB10, assembly GCA_001567275.1. GTDB lineage: Bacteria > Bacteroidota > Bacteroidia > AKYH767-A > OLB10 > OLB10. Next base: position 13,562 of record LNBX01000047.1, on the reverse strand, counting down.
CGAAACCGATATATCCTGTAACTTTTTCTTTAGATAGCAAATCTTCTGTTCCGGGCATGGCATCATGCAACATACCGCGCCATTTCAACTCATCAATAAAATTCATACTAAAAAAACTGAGCGGCAAATATAAGGATAGAAGCCCACAGGCATGAAAAAAGTGTAACCTTACTCTCCTGTCATCGTAAATAATGCTTTAAAATATCTGTTAAAATGAGCTACAAGCAAGTAATAATTCCAGAAAGGTTTTTGAATTACCTCTATCATGCATTTAAAAACATCAATAATCCTGAATACCACAGGGTAAAACTGATTACGCGTGATGGCAATAAATATAGAAATCTGCAGGTGATAAACGGATGTGTGTTGCTGGTAGAACGGTCAGCACCTGTAACTTCAAATGATATTGAAATTCTTCAGATTGATATGGAGTTTATTCCCGTTAAAGTGCGATAAGAAAATTTTTTTTTGATGTTGGCACAGCCGGTACTTTCTTCAATGAGATGCCGGTTTTTTTATTACTTAAAATGAAAAATGTATGGGTTGCGCTGACAGATGAAATGAAGCCCAAATCAGTGTTTTAAGCCATAAACCTCAGTCTGAAATCTTTATCAGGAAAAGTAATGTACATTACCTATTTTTGCGGCTCAATTCAAGAAAGGTGAATGTAGAAAAAACCGAATATTTTCTGAAGCAGGTAAAAGGAATGCGGGCTTTGGTAATAGGCGATGTAATGGTTGATGCCTATTTATGGGGAAAAGTAGATCGTATTTCGCCTGAAGCACCTGTACCTGTAGTGGCAGTTGAAAAGCGCGAGAGCAGGCCGGGAGGTGCCGCCAATGTTGCCGTAAATATTTATTCGCTGGGTGCAGTACCCTACATTTGTTCTGTTATCGGAAAAGACAGTGCAGGAGCTGAGTTTAAAAAACTGATTACTGATGGCGGTATGTCTGATGATGGAATTATAACTTCCACTAAACGTACAACCACTATCAAAACAAGAGTGATTGGTAATAATCATCAGTTGATGCGTGTTGATTCAGAAGTGGTAAACCCATTGTCACAAACTGACAGTAATTTGCTGATCAAGAAAGCAGCACAACTTATCCGAAGTAAGAAACCATCTGTGGTAATTTTTGAAGATTACGACAAAGGTGTTCTTAATAAAACAGTTATTGAAGCTATAGTTGCCGAAGCAGATAAACATGGTATTCCAACAACAGTTGACCCCAAGAAAAATAATTTTTTTCATTACAGTAACGTAACATTATTCAAACCTAATCTGAAAGAACTGCGTGAAGGTTTGAAAACAGATTTGGAAAACCCTTCGGAGAAAGCACTGACAAAAGTTGCTTCGGATTTTGCATCTAAACAAAAAATAAAATCATTGCTGATTACACTTTCAGAAAAAGGCGTGTATTATTTTTCTAAAAAAGATGCCGGAATTATACCTGCGCATTTACGCAACATCAGCGATGTAAGCGGAGCTGGCGACACAGTGATCAGCGTAGCTTCGCTGGCTTTGGCTTCAGGAATGTCATTAAAAGAAATTGCAGCAATTAGCAACCTTGCCGGAGGATTGGTTTGCGAAAAAGTAGGAGTAGTGCCTATTGAAAGAAAACTGTTGTTGGATGAGGTAAAAAGACTTTCTGCCAAATAAAAAATGGAAGTATCAACAGAGCATAAAGGAGCGAAGAAAGAACAGGTTCGTGACATGTTTAACAACATTGCTCACCGTTATGATTTTTTAAATCATTTTCTTTCATTGGGTATTGACAAAAGGTGGCGTAAAAGAACTATTCGTGAGATAAGTAAGGTTGCACATACAAACATTCTTGATGTAGCAACCGGCACAGCAGACCTTGCCATTGAAGCCGCACGATTGAATCCTCAACAAATTACAGGAATTGATATATCAGAAAAAATGCTTGAGTTAGGTAGGCAAAAAGTGGCTGAAAAAAAACTTGATAAGATTATTTCACTTCAGGTAGCCGACAGTGAAAATTTGCCTTTTGATGATGCAAAGTTTGATGTGGCAATGGTGGCATTTGGTATTCGAAATTTTCAGCATCTTGAAACAGGGCTTAAAGAAATGAGAAGAGTAGTGCGCGAAAATGGTGCTGTTTTTATACTTGAGTTCAGTCATCCGGAAAAATTTCCTGTAAAACAATTTTATTCTTTCTATTCACGTTTCATATTGCCTTTCTGGGGTAAATTTTTTTCAGGTGATAATAATGCTTACAACTATCTTCCGGAATCTATCCGTAATTTTCCGTCAGGAAGGGAACTCGAAAAAGTTTTGCTCCACGTTGGGTATTCAAAAGTTAAAATTATGCCACTGACATTTGGTGTGGTTACTTTATACATTGCTTCGGTATGACAGGTCGTAGAAAGGTTTTTTTCAAATTGATTGCTGCAATATTGTTTGTTGCAGTAGTGCATGTGGCCGAAGCCCAAAAACAAAAAATACTCAATCTTCCAAAATACGACAGGCAACGCTTTCACTTCGGGTTTATTCTCGGTATCAACAAAACAGATTTTGTGATTGACCGTATTTCAGGATTAAGCCTTATTGATTCACTTTATACCATTGAATCAAAAGGCATGTCGGGTTTCAATTTGCAGATAGTTACCAATATGCGAATGGGTGAGCATTTTGATTTGCGTTTTTTACCGGGATTGGCTTTTGCATCACGTAATCTCATTTACACTTTTCAACCCGGACGTCCGCTTGAGAATGTTGTGACAAAAAAAGTGGAAAGTACCTTCGTTGAATTTCCTCTCGATGTAAAATTTAAATCAGCAAGGCTGAATAATTTCAGAGCGTATGTACTGGGAGGAGTTAAATACAGCATTGACATGGTTTCGCAGGCCAAAGTAAAAGCAAAAGACAAAGAGTTCGTAAAGTTGCAGCGCAATGATTATGGCTATGAAATAGGAGTGGGATGTGATTTTTATTTGCCAATGTTTAAATTTTCACCTGAGATAAAAATGTATCATGGTGTACGCAACCTGCTTGTAAAAGACAATCTTGTTTATTCGCAATCACTCGATGGATTGTTCACCAAGATGTTTACACTTTCATTGACTTTCGAATAATCTGATTTTAAATGCAGCGGTTTGAGCTTGCACTTTCACCTGAAGAAGCTTCCGGAGAGCAATCCATCAGAAAAGCTGTTTCTGCGCGTTATGGGAGAAATTATCATTTTCGTATTCTGAAGAGAAGCATAGATGCCCGTTCACGTAATGTAAAAATCCGATTGCTTATTGAAGTGTTCTCTGATTCTTCTGAACAAGAAGTTTTTCAAAAGCGAAAATGGCAGAATGTTTCCAATGCTGAACCTGTACTTATTGCAGGTTGTGGCCCTGCGGGTTTGTTCGCTGCTATACGTTTGATAGAATGTGGTTTTAAGCCTGTAATTATTGAAAGAGGTAAGGATGTGCGCAACAGAAGACGCGACCTTGCTGCAATCAATAAGCAAGGTAAAGTCAATCCCGAATCCAATTATTGTTTTGGCGAAGGAGGTGCAGGCACTTACAGCGATGGTAAATTATATACACGTTCCAATAAGCGGGGAGACATACAGGCAATGCTGAACACATTTATTGAGTTTGGAGCTGCGCCAGATATTGCAATTGATGCTCATCCGCATATAGGCACTAATAAACTTCCCGTAATAATTTCTGCCATGCGACAGATGATACTCGAGTGCGGTGGCGAAATATTATTTAACACAAAACTGGTGGACATAAACTGTTCAGGTGGTAAATTTAAAAGTATAACAGTGCGTGGAGTTAATGATGCTGAAACAATTATTCAATCGCGGGCACTTATCCTTGCCACCGGCCATTCTGCCAGAGATATTTTTTACCTGTTGCAACGTAAAGGTATTGCCATAGAAGGTAAACCATTTGCATTAGGTGTACGTGCAGAACATGATCAGCGTGTGATTGATGCTGCACAATATCACCAGTCGGTACGAAGCCCTTATCTGCCACCGGCATCTTACAGTTTGAAACATCAATATAATAACAGAGGAATTTATTCCTTTTGTATGTGTCCTGGAGGAATTATTGCTCCTGCCGCTACAGGCATTGACGAAGTAGTAGTTAATGGTTGGAGTCCATCGAAAAGAAATAATCCGTTTGCCAATTCGGGAATTGTTGTTAGTGTAACAGATGAGGATGTACAGGCATATACTTCATTCGGAGAATTGAGATTTCTGAAGTTTCAGGAGGAAGTTGAAAGAAATGCATTTAATGCAGGAGGTGGAAACCTGCAGGCACCTGCACAGCGTATAGCTGATTTTGTAGCGGGAAAAACATCTTCTACACTGCCGGCATGCTCCTATATTCCCGGAGTTACTTCTGTCAATCTGCATGATGTACTTCCTTCGTTTATTGCAAAAGGTCTTGCTGATGCATTTATAAATTTTGGTCGAAAAATAAAAGGATATCACACCAATGATGCAATCATCACCGGAGTAGAATCGCGCACTTCATCACCGGTACGTATTCCAAGAAATAATGACAATGCCATGCATGTGCAAACAGAAGGCTTGTTTCCATGTGGCGAAGGTGCAGGTTATGCAGGTGGAATTATCTCAGCCGCAATTGATGGCGATTATGTGGCATCAAAGTGTGCCGTATTTTTGACAAATGACGTAAGATAAATACACGTATCTTTAGTTTCGAAAATATAAAAATCATGTATCAACAACCTCCTTACTATATCAGAATTACCTTTAAACTGTTGCTTGCAATTCTGGTTTTTTATGTTCTCAATGTTTCACAGGATATTCTTATCCCATTCATCATAGCAGTATTGTTTACTTTTATGTTACTGCCCATATCAAACACACTTCGAAAATGGAAGTTTCCTCCGGTTATTGCCATCTTGATAAGTATCATATTGGCTATATTGGTTGTCTTGGGATTTTTGTACTTCTTTTATTATCAGATTGCATCATTTGCCGATGACCTGCCTGTATTACAGGAAAAGCTGATGAATAAAGTGGAGGGCATTCAGAATTTTGTGTTCAGAAATTTCAGAATTTCAAAAGACGAACAAATAGATTTTCTTCAGTCGAAGCTTGCTGAAAATGCATCTTCAAGTGGTACATTGCTGCTTGGTTTATTCAGTGCTACCGGTGCATTTTTTGCAAATCTTGCACTCATCCCCATTTATATTTTCTTTCTTACACTGTATAAAGAGAAAATTAAGCAATTTGTGGTGGCAGTAGTTGCAGACGAAAAACATCAGAATGTGATGGAAATTATAAAGAAAGTTTCAGGTGTTTCACAAAAATATCTCAAAGGAATATTTTTAGACGTATTGATATTATCCATTCTCAATTCAACCGGATTTATGTTGCTTGGTATTGAGCATGCCATACTTTTCGGAGTGCTTGCATCAGCTCTGAATATCATTCCGTATATCGGTGTTTTAATCGGAAGTATTCTGCCTGTGCTGATGGCCTTGCTCACAAAAGATGAAATTGGTTATGCCATAGGAGCAGCAGGAGTTTGTGTGGTTGTACAGTTTATTGACAACAATTTTATTACACCTTACGTGGTTGGCAGCAGTGTAAGTATCAATCCGCTTACAGCAACCTTGGTTCTGCTCATCTGTGGTTCAGTGTGGGGAGTAACAGGAATGATTATTTGTCTGCCCTTAACCGGAATGATAAAAGTGGTTTGTGATAATGTAGATTATCTGAAACCTTACGGTTTTCTGCTGGGTGAAGAAGTTGATTATACCAAAAATAAGTTCAGGTTACGAAGATAAAAGTCGTTTTTTTCACTCTGTGAGGGAATAATTTCTTGGTGGAAATCGTTATCTTTGCATACATTTTTATGCGACAGCAATATAAGTAGCACTGGCACAAATGGAGAATTTAAAACAAAATATTGAAGCATTAATATTTACATCAGAGCAAAGCATCACACTGAATGAAATTCAGGGTGCGTTGAAAGCTGCTTACGGTTGGGAAGTTACCAATGAGAATATCCGTCAGGTAATTGCAGAGCTTACTTCCAAATACGAATCTGATGAATATGCATTTGAACTTGTTGAAATAGCCGGAGGCTTCCGTTTCTTGAGCAAGAAAGAATATTATGGCATAGTGAATACGATGTTGCAGATAAATTCAAAAAAGAAACTGACTACAGCAGCCTTAGAAACATTAGCCATCATTGCATATAAACAACCTGTTTCCAAACCTGAAATTGAAAATATAAGAGGTGTAAACTGCGATTATTCTATTCAAAAACTGCTCGAAAAGGAGTTGATTGTGATGCAGGGAAAGGGTGATGGCCCGGGCAAACCGATACTTTATGGCATCAGCAAAAATTTTATGGATCACTTCGGACTGAAGTCGGCCAAGGATTTACCCAAACTGAAAGATGTAGTGTTTGACGAAAACGAAATTGGAGTTCCTTTAGAGATGCAAGATGCAACTGGCGATGAACTTGCTGCATCGGAAATTTCTGATGACGAAAACCTTGCGGCAGAAAATGGAAAAACGCAAGATGCCGAAAGTAACTGATAACTTAATTACAATTTCATTTTAGCAGAGCGTGTTTCATTTTAATGGCTTGTGTTTTGTTAAGCATTTCAGAAAATGTTTTCTTGTTATGTTGGCTGCCATTCTTTCTTTGCTGCTTATTCAGTCTGATGTAATTGCACAGGATACCAAACTGCGTACAGTTGAAAATCGCGCATTCAGGTCTGGTGAAGTTCTTGAATACAGAGTGCATTATGGTATCATTGATGCCGGAGAGGCAAGACTGGAAGTGATGCCGGAGAAGAAGTCTATCGGCCCACGCGAAGTGTTTCATGTTGTTGGCACCGGACAAACCAAAGGCGCATTCGACTGGTTTTTTAAAGTGCGCGACCGTTATGAAAGTTTTATTGATTCACAGGCATTAATTCCCTGGTTGTTTATCAGAAGAGTGAATGAAGGTGGGTATAAGATTAATCAGGATGTAGCTTTCAATCATGTAAAAAATATTGCTGTAAGCAAAAAAGCAACTATTGCAACGCCAAAAAATGTTCAGGATTTGATTTCTGCTTTTTACTATGCCCGTACTTTGGATTATACCAATGCACAAAAAGGTGATGTTTTTGAGATAGCAGCATATCTTGATGATGCTATTATTCCTGTAAAATTTGTTTATGTAGGTAAGGAAGATCTCAAAACAAAATTCGGAACCATTCGCTGCATGAAATTTCATCCGCAACTTTTGGAAGGTCGTGTATTTAAGAATAAAGACGACATGACGCTGTGGGTAAGTGATGATGAAAACAAAATTCCTATTCGCGCCCAGGCAGAAATTCTTGTAGGCTCAGTGAAAATGGATATTAAAGGATTCTCCGGCCTGGCTAATGAGTTGACCGCTCTGAAAAAATAATAAAATTATCTGTCGGAAGACATTTTAGAAAACTTCAGTGGATTGGCTGTTATTTCTTCAGTGATTTTACGTTGCTTCACAATATCACATGCTGCATATACTGCTTCACGAAATGACTCTTCAGAAGCAATATTTTTTCCAGCTATATCATAAGCAGTACCATGGTCGGGCGAAGTACGTACTATGGGCAATCCTGCTGTATAGTTAATTCCTGATGTAAAAGCTAAAGATTTGAAAGGCACCAATCCCTGGTCGTGATACATTGCGATAACGGCATCAAAACTTTTTATTTTGGATGAACCAAAAAATCCGTCTGCAGGATATGGTCCGAAAGCAAAAACATCTTTGCTGTTGAGTTCTTCCACAGCAGGAGCAATAATTTCGGTTTCTTCTTTACCTAAAAGTCCACTGTCACCTGCATGAGGATTCAATCCTAAAACAGCAATACGCGGTTTGCGAATACCAAAATCTTTTCGCAGCGAATCATAAACTAATTTTGTTTTGGCAATAATTTTTTCTTTGCTGATTGCAGCAGGTACCTCACGTAAAGATATATGTCCGGTTACCAGACCCACTCTCAGACGGTCGCTTATCATCAGCATAACGGGCTCGGCATTGCCGCACACACTTGCAAAATATTCTGTGTGGCCTTTAAAGTTAAACCCATCACCCTGAATGGTACTTTTATCAATAGGTGCTGTAACTATTGCATCTATTTTATTGTCGAGCGCATCTTTGGCAGCAGCCTGCAACGCATTGAATGCATAACTGCCTGCAATATTGGAGGGCTTTCCAATGTCCACCTTCACATCCTCTTCCCAGCAATTGAGAACATTGATTTTTTTATGACTTGCTTCAGATGGATTTTTGATGGTATTAAAATTAAACTCCTGATGGTTCAGCATTTTCCGGTGATAGGATATCACTTTGGATGAACCATATATTATCGGTGTACAGGTTGATAATATTCTGTTATCGGAAAATGTTTTTATGATAACTTCAATACCTATTCCATTGAAATCACCAATGGTGATTCCTATTTTAGGTTTTATTTCGTTTTCTGTTTCGCTCATTACTTACTCTTGTTTTTTATAAAATCAGCAATCAGTCTTACACCATATCCTGTTGCACCTTTTCCGCGATAACTGTCTTCGGTATGTACAAATGCAGTTCCTGCAATGTCGAAGTGCATATATGGATAGTCAATAAAATTTTCTAAAAATTTTGCAGCAGTAATCATTCCTGCTGCGGGTCCTCCGATATTTTTCAGGTCAGCAACATCTGAATTCAGCAATTCGCCATACTCATCCCACAAAGGAAACTCTACAATACGCTCGAATACATTTTCAGCACTCTTCAAAACAGCCTGTTTCTGATTGGCTGCTGTGGTCATAAATGCAGCAGCATATTTTCCCAAAGCACTTGAAGCGGCTCCGGTAAGAGTGGAAAATTCCATCACTAATGACGGATTATATTTTTTGGCATAATGCAATGCATCTGCAAGTATCAGTCGTCCTTCGGCATCGGTATTCAGCACTTCTACTGTTTTTCCGCTGTACATGGTGATGATGTCTCCCGGTACATAGGCTGTTTCTCCTGGCCGGTTATCGGTAGCAGGCACCAGCGCCACCACATGCACAGGAAGTTTTGCTTTAGCTATTGCATAAAGTGCACATGCAACAGCTGCCGATCCTCCCATGTCGCATTTCATATAATCCATGCTGTTGGCAGTGGGCTTCAGACTCAAACCACCTGTGTCGTACACCACGCCTTTGCCCACTAACACAAATGGTTTTTTATTTTTTGCACGTGCATGTTTATATTCCATTATGTTGAAAGTAGGAGGGTCCTGACTGCCTAAATTAACAGAAAGCAAACCTCCCATTTTCAACTTTTCAATTTCTTTTTTATGCAGAACGGTAACTTTAAAGCCGGCTTCTTTACCTAATTTTTCAAATTCTTTGGAAAGTTGAACTGCCGACAGATAGTTGACAGGTTCATTCACCAAATCGCGGGCTTTACACGTTGCTTCAATCGTGCAATTCAACCAGTGCATATCAGCATCAGTAACCTTTGACGACTGCAATGCTATTACCTCAAGAGAATTTTTTTTGCCACTTGGTTTATGCTTCAGAAACTGATAGTTGGCTAATGCCATTCCTTCTGTAAAACATAATGCTTCCTCACGTAAACCGTCAGCCTGAACAATTACTGTATTAGCTTTCATCTTATTCAGCACACCGGCCATCTGATGACCTGCTTTTCTGAATTCTTCTTTCTGCTGATAGACCGGCTTCTTTTTGTTTCCGGCAACGCATACAAACACCATTCGATTGTATTGGTTTACCGTAACTGTTTTCTTGTCGTCCTTCAGCTCCTGCTTAACATATCTGAGTTCATCGGCAGAAAATGCTTTTTCGTTAAAGCGTTGTGCGTTATTGGTAAGTATAATCAGATGGGTATCAGCGTTGGCTCCTGTATTGCTTTTTTGAATCATGCCTGTGGTTAATTGAAACTGTATAAAATAGATGAAGTACTAAATAGCTTTACCGGAATTTATATAAATTTACACATTAAAATCTATCAGTTCCGAGGGCGTGAAATTAAAAAAACATTTAATACTTTTCTCCGTTTCAGATAGAAGATATCACACAGTACTATGAACTTTAAAATGTGGCTGAACCATATTGTAGAATGTATAAATTTAAAGGGAATGTGTTTAATTTGCCTGTTGCAAAATACATTCTTCCCGCAGGTGAATGTTATTAAAATTGCAAAACAAACTTGGGGCAGTAAACATCCATTTTCAGAATGAAAAATCAAACATTAAACCGCTGATACAATAATATGTTCAGAAGAATAATTTTCCTTACTGCTGCTATTCTGTTCTCTTGTTTTCAGAGTATGGCTACCCATAACCGTGCAGGTGAAATAACCTATCAGCAGATTGCATTACTGACTTATCGTGTACAGATTGTTACTTATACCAAAACCAGCAGCCCTGCCGACCGACCGTTGTTGGAAATGAACTGGGGCGATGGTACTAAAGATTCATTGCCGCGACTCAGTAAAACTACGGTAGGCCCCGACATCAGCAGATGTTATTATGAAGGCGTTCATACTTTTCCCGGCCCGTCAGCTTACACAGTGTATTTTGAAGATCCTAACCGCAATGGTGGTGTTGTAAATATTCCCGGTTCGGTGAATGTTCCTTTTTATGTTGAGTCACAAATTATCATCAACCCAATATTGGGATATAACAACTCACCTGTATTGTTGCAACCACCTATTGACAATGGAGCTGTCGGAAAAATATTTATACATAATCCCAACGCTTACGACCCTGATGGCGACAGCCTTTCTTATGAACTGATAAAATGTAAAGGAAGTGGTGGTCTTGATATTCCGGGATATTTTTATCCTGCAGCTACCAATTCTTTTTCGCTTGATGCAGTTACAGGCGATTTGATTTGGGATGCACCAACCATTCAGGGTGAGTTTAATGTTGCGTTTCTCATTCACGAATGGCGTAATGGTGTTGAAATTGGTTTTGTGGAACGTGATATGCAAATTGAAATAGGAGTGACCAATGACAATCCTCCTGTGATAAACAACCTGAATGATATTTGTGTTACGGCAGGTGATTTCATATCGTTTCCTGTTACTGCCGTTGACCCTGATGGTAATATGATTACTCTTTCGGCCACAGGTGCGCCATTGGATACGGCATATACTCCTATAAGCACTGCTTCGTTTCCCGAAATTACCGATGTCTCTCCTGCTACCGGAACTTTTTCCTGGCAAACAGAATGTGTGCATGTGCGAAAGGCTCCTTATCAGATTTTGTTTAAAGCACGGGATAATGTTACTCCCATCAATCTGGTTGATCTGAAAAGGATGAACATAACTGTAGTTGCACCGGCACCACAGAATCTTACGGCCGTGCCAACAGGAAATAATTCAATTCAACTTAACTGGAATCAAACTACATGTTTCAATGCAACAGGTTATAAAATTTACAGACGTATTGGGTTTTATGGTTACACGCCTTCTCAGTGTGAAACAGGTGTACCTGCATATACCGGATATACATTGCTCACTACCATACAGGGAATTTCGAACAACAGTTTTAAGGATGATAACAACGGAACAGGTCTGATTCCGGGTAATGACTATTGCTACATGGTAATAGCTTATTTTGATGACGGTGCAGAGAGTTATGCTTCCAATGAAACCTGCGCTATTCTTATTCAGAATCTCCCTGTGATGACAAACGTGAGTGTGGTCACAACCAATCAATCTGCAGGAAGCATATACCTTGCATGGTCCAAACCAAAAACCATTGACAGTACGCAAACCCCCGGCCCGTTTGAGTATCGTCTGCTGCGCGCACAGGACTTAACAGGAACTACCTTTACACAGATTGCAACATTCAGCGATTTGAATGACACCATTTACACTGACACAGGACTGAACACTGCCGATCATGGATGGAACTACAAAGTAGAAATGTATAACCTTACTCCCGGAAATTCTTTTAAAATGGGAGAGTCGGTAGCGGCATCAAGTGTTTATTTAACTACAGCAGCAACCGATAACACCGTTCAGCTTTCCTGGCAGGCCATAGTTCCATGGACTAATTCGCAATATGTCATCTGGCGGCAGAACGGTGGTGGCACTTACGCAGTGATTGATACAGTGACTTCCACAACTTATGATGATACAGGTCTTGCCAATGATTCATTGTTCTGTTATAAAATTGAAACCATTGGTAGTTATACTTCACCTGCATTTGTAAATCCGATTCTGAATTTTTCAGAGGAGAAATGTGATATTCCTGTTGACAATATTCCACCCTGTGCAGTCAGTGGATTAACCATTTCGGCTGCATGCGAACGTGAATCTGTAGATTTAAACTGGAATAAACCTGATTCTGCCTGCGGCAATGATGTGGTTACTTATGAATTGTATTACTCGCCAACACATGCGCAACAGCCATATCTGATTGCTGAATTACATGACAGGAATATAACTTCATATACACGGGATGTAGCCGACAGTATTCGCGGATGTTATTACCTGATAACTGTTGACTCTGTTGGAAACCGAAGCGCTGAAAGTGATATAGTTTGTGCTGAAACCTGTCCTGTCTATACATTACCCAATGTATTTACACCTGACAATGATGGAAAAAATGATTTGTTTGTTCCATTCCCGTATCGTTTTGTTGACCACATCGAAATGACGGTTTACAACCGCTGGGGAAATAAGGTTTTTGAAACAACAGATAAGGATATCAAATGGAAAGGTACTAAGGATAATGGCTCGGTAAGACTGAGTGACGGAGTTTATTATTATGTATGTACCGTTTACGAAATATACATTGACGGCATCAAAGCACGAACAATACATGGTGCAGTTCAACTGATAGGAGGCAAATAATGTTTACCGGAATTGTTGAAGAAAAAGCTAAAGTGGTTGCCATTGCCACGGAGGGAAGTAACAAACATTTCACCATACAATGCAGTTTCACTCGCGAGCTTAAAGTTGACCAGAGCGTGGCTCACAATGGAGTTTGCCTTACGGTTACAAAAATAAATCTAAGCGACAGTACCTATTCAGTTACTGCTGTTGACGAAACTTTGAAACGTACCAATCTGAATTTCTGGAAGACCGGTGATGAAATAAATGTTGAACGTGGCATGCTGATGAACAGTCGTCTTGACGGGCATATCGTGCAGGGGCATGTTGATGCCACAGCTATTTGTACAAGTATTGAAGATAAGAATGGAAGTCATGTTTTTGTTTTTGAGAATGACGGCAGCTACAAAAATCTGATGGTAGAGAAAGGCTCTGTTACTGTTAATGGAGTTAGCCTTACCGTAGTGGATGTTTCTGATTTTTCATTTTCTGTTGCCATTATTCCTTACACAATGCAACACACTACATTTGGTAGTTTGAAACTGGGTGATACCGTTAATATTGAATTTGATATTATCGGAAAGTATGTTGCAAGGCTGATGTAAGCTAAATTAAAATCATAGAATTTGTTTTACTGCTGCCATACCTCTAAAACAAGGTACTGAGGAAATTTTCAATAGCAATTATTAATATATTTGATTTTAATTCAAAGTTGGCTGACTTTATAA
>LNBX01000046.1 GCA_001567275.1 Bacteroidetes bacterium OLB10 | reverse complement strand
AAAAACTGCAAAATCCCAGCCCGGGCCATTGGTCACAGGATTATCAAATGTAAGTGTTGCACTGCCGCCATCACCAAGGCTTACAACACTTAAACCATCTGCCATACCCAATGCATTACTGCTATCTCCAATAGTAGCTAATCCAGCAGAAGTATTTGAAATGTCCTGCCAACCTCTGTTAACAGTACATCCCGTAGCCCAGCTGACAAAAACACTGCTGTCTTTATGAATTGCTGTAGTGCCGGAAATGCCTGCCGGTGGCGCAAACTGAGCATTTGCAACTGCGGCAAACAGAATACCTGCAAAAATCAATATCGCTTTTTTCATTTTTTTATTAATTGAACTGTTTGTTTTACGTCTCTCGAAACTAACGAAACAATATACATACCTGCAGGCAATGTGCTTATGTTTATTTTAGTTCCTTGCTCTATGTTGCTTTGCAAAATTACTCTGCCTGAAATATCTGAAATAATAACCATGCTTTTCTCAGTTATTCCACCAATAAAAATTTCGTTTTGTGCAGGATTTGGATATACATAAATATTTCTTGCGCTACTTTTTATGTCAGCAACACTTACAGGAGAATCAGCTGTTGTGAAATTGTCAATGCAATAAAACAATGGTGTATTTATACCGAATGAGCCTACATCCGTAGAGCTTAACGTGAACAATATACTATCGGAATTACCCAGTGAAGTAAGATCAACCCATTGCCAGTTTGTTACAATATAATCCAATGAATTATCATTAAATCTGTAATCAGCAAGGTAAAACTCTACACTGTCATTTGTGAGTGCTCCATTATACCAGTTACGAATGGTGAGCTTAAAATAATCGGGGTCATTGCCTGTTGGGCCTCCAAATTTTTTCGCATAGGTATCACCATCGCGCATACTGATGTAAGAGTAAGTTGAATTAGTAATGTAAAATCCACTTATCACTTTTCCTGTTGCAGCACCTGTAAGACTAACTACTGCATTTTGCTGACCGATGGCATAGGTAGCAGAACCATTTACTCCTGAATATGCAGCTGCAGCATACATGTTTGTAAATCCTGCAGTAGTGCTGTCCTGAATATTGCTGATAGCCCACCCTGATAACCAATATTGAAATGAAGGGTCATAAAAATTGGGGAATTCAGCATTACCATCTGTAAAGGTCATCCCTCCCGGTTGTGAAGAGCCATTGAGATAACTACCTGCAGTAAGATTAAAACTTTCAAAATCAGAAGTGGTTTGTGCATTTACTGACTGACAAATCAGCGCTGCGCTGATCATTAAAACGATTTTAGTGTACATGTTTTTCATTGTATATTTACTTGTTATTAAAATTTATGTTCATACCCGTGCGGAAATAACGTAATGGCATTGGCTTGTTTTGCATCACGTAATAATCTTCGTCAAACAAATTATTGATTCGTAAAAACAAATCAAATACTCACTTTCTTTATCGGAATACTGTAAGAAATGTATAAGGAATGTAAGTGATAGGGAGTTAAGTACTCTTTGCTATCTGAAGAAGTGTAGCGATATCCGGTGTACTGATAAGAATACCTCAACAAAAAATTGTCTGTACTGAATTGCAAATGACGCATTGGCATTGTACATTGGAACATATATCAGTTGCTTATGATAAGATGCATCGTTGTCTGAAAGTTTCTTTTGGTTGGTTGCCAAAGTGTAAGCGGTAGTCAATTGTCCAATAAGCTTAAATGATTGTATTCTTATGCAGGCGCTGCTGTTGCTCTCCACTCCTCTGCTCCATACCTGTTGCAAATTTTGCGGTTTCCAGAAGTTGTCGGCTGGTAACCAGATTATCTGATTAGTCATTTGTCTGTCGAACAGAGTTGCACTGATGCGCCATTGCATTCGTTGATTCTGATTTGATTGCCTGAACTCAATTCCTGCATCAGCAGTACGGCCTTTCTCAGGTTTAAGATCCGGATTTCCTCCGGGAACCCAATACTTGTCATTAAGTGTTGGCTGACGAAATACACTTGAAACATTTGCTTTTAAAATCACCTTTGGAATCAACACATACTCCATTCCTGCAGTCCACGTAAACGGATGATACCCTGAAGTTGCAAATTCCTGACGTGCTGCAACGAGAGGACGTAACTTGCCTTTGAAAAAAGAAGCCGATTCAGTAATAAATAAAGCAAGTTTGTTTTCATTTATTTTTTTTTGAAAAATTATCAGCCTCGGCAATGTTTAATGTGTTATTGATACCTGCACTAATAATACGATGCTTACCAACATACCATTTTCCTTCAGCTTCAGTGATCCAGGACTGAACATGACTGTTGCTGCTGATATTGGATAAATCATCTTCGAAGTTGATGATGTCAGTAAACCATGCCGAACGCAAAGCGTAAGAAGAAAACATATTAGTATGTGTCCACTGCGCTGTCAATCTTAATGTCTTATCAGTTTGTATTGCTTCGCTCGTTTGTTGCATGACAGTGGGTGGCACCTTCCTGTTGTTATTTTGCCACCAGACAGCCATGCTGATCTTATTTTTATCGTTCACACGATAAATATTTTCATTCATCAGACTTATGGCCTGTGTTCCTGCATGTTTTTGCCTCTGTAATGGATTATCAGCAATTGAATGATTGTGAAAGAAAAAATCGTTTTCTGCATGTTCTTTAAAAAACTTCAGTGAAGTAATCCATTTGGTATTGCTAAAACTAACCTGAGCATTTTGCTGATTAAATCCAAAACTGCCAAGAGCAGTTCCGGCTTTGAGCGACCAACCTTTATCAAATTGTGAGGATGAATTCAAATGCACCACACCACCTACTGCACCACTTCCCCATAATGCACTTCCGCCTCCGGATTCTATACTGATGTTATCAATAAAAGTTATTGGCACTAAAGAAAGATCCGTTTGACCCAACATCGGATTATTGATAGAAAATCCATTCCACAAAACCGTTGTTTGTGTTGCATTGCTTCCCCGCATTGTAGCAGTGGCTATATTTCCGATGCCATACGATTTAATAAACATTCCGCTTTCACCACCTAATAATTCTGCCAGCGATGCCAGTTGATACGACTTGCGCTGAATGCTGTCGAAATGCTGTATTATCATTCCGTTTGAAAAATCCTTCTGCCGCAATGCAGCTATGGTAACATCCTTCAGATTCAAAACCGTATCAGGCTCTGTGTTCTGTGCAGATAAACCTGTTGCAAATAACAGGCAAAGAATAGTGGATCTAACCATGTTGCAATTCATTGTAGTTGCATGAATAACTTCAGGCATTCATTGCATGATTTGCTACAAAAGAATAAGGAAGGAGGAGTTGAAACTGGAATGTACACCTCTTTGACTTATGCTTTTATTGCGAAAGCATGGTCAACTGCTGTTTAATACAGCGGGGCAATGGCAGGTCTCCTGGCTTGTAACATTTCTGCTGACCTTCCCATTCACTGGTGTGAACAGTGGTAAAAATACTGTGCAGAAATTTTTGCGTTACTTACAGTTGCGCAACAGCTCACGATTTACACGTGATTCCCTTTTAATCTCTCTTTATCCGAAAGAACCTTTAGCCGGTTGAGTAATGAATGAAAGAACTTTTCGTGGCAAAAGTAATAATAAAATAATATGTAACGATTATTTGCTGAATAATCCTGTCAATTCAGCCTGAACGCGCTCTACAATCATTCCGAGATGTTCTTTGTTTTCGGCAAAGTTTATCTCATCAATATCAATTATCAGAAGCTTACCAAGTTCATAAGTAGAAATCCATGCTTCATAACGCTCGTTGAGTCGTTTCAGATAATCTATGCGGATATTGTTTTCATAAGGCCTGCCACGTTTTTCAATTTGTTTTACCAATGCAGAAACAGAGCCTCTGAGATAAATCATGAGATCAGGCGGTGAAATAAAACTATTCATCAGTTCAAACAAATGCTGATAGTTTTGAAAATCACGTGTGGTCATCAATCCCATTGCGTGAAGGTTAGGAGCAAAAATGTATGCATCCTCATAGATAGATCTGTCCTGAATGATGGTCTTAGGATGTTTTTTAATTTTTGATATCTGCTGAAAACGACTGTTCAGAAAATATATCTGCAGGTTAAACGACCAACGCTGCATGTCATCATAAAAGTCGTTCAGATAAGGATTGTCATTCACATCTTCGTAATGTGGCTCCCATTTGAATTGTTTGGCAAGTAGGCCGGTGAGTGTTGTTTTACCGGAGCCGATGTTTCCTGCAATAGCTATATGCATATATTTAAATCAATCTGGTTTTATAAAAAACGTTCTCTCTAAGAAGTGCGCTAAAGTAAAAAATTTATAAATAATTCAACCAACGTTTCAGGTTTTAAAAGAAGATTGTTGGTAAACTGCTAATCCCTGATATAAAAAATCCCTATTTGCTGATGATGCAGCATATAGAAAGAATTATAAAACCATTGTATTTCATCTGCATTGCTGTAGCTGGTATGTATTCGTTTGATTTCACTGTTTAATGCCAGATCTACAAACACCAAATCACCTTTTTCGAAATACACCATGGTATTTTCAAGAATCATAAATGCTGTAGCATCAACAGCACGCCAAGTTTTTATATAACTGCCGAATCTGTCAAACAGCATAAACCCAACTCCTGTGTTATGACAAATCAACCATTTGTCATTTTCAATGATGCCGGTAATATTTAATGCATCGTTAACGAGGAGATTAAAAGGTTGCGACTGTGCTGTATTTTTCAGCAGGTAACTATACTTGAACAATCTGTTTTGAATGTTGTCATAAAGCCAGAACCCATCAGAATTGCTTGTTGCAACAGTGCCTGCATCATACATAAACTGTTCGCGCAGATTTACGGTTGACTGTACAGACAATTTATTGTCGAAGAAAAATATGGTTGAAAATTCTTTTGAATAAGCAAGAATGCGAAGCGGATTGGAGGCATCAATCAGTTCGAAAGCACCTACTGTTTTGTTACTGTAAGTCTGTAATATTTTTCCTGTTGTATCTGCTTTAATAATATTTCCATCAACCACAGCATAAATATTTCCCAGACGATCAACACTGAATACAGAAATATTTTGGATAGGAAATATTCGTTGAACATCTGTTTCTGTCTGCGCAATTGCCAAGACCGGAATCAGAAGCATACTCAATAAAAACCTCATACCATTCGGTTTTGCAAGGTAAGTATTTCATCCACAAAATCACGATTATTTGCTAAGCGTGGAACCTTATGTTGTCCACCTAATTTTTTCCTCATTTCCATCCAAACATAAAACGTGTTATGAGGAAGTTTATGTACAATAGGTTTATCAAGTGTCATGTTCTTAAATCGTTTTGCTTCGTAATCTGAATTGAGTTTTTTCAATTCTTCGTCCAATGCATTTGTAAAATCATCCATGCTTGCCGGTTCATTTGTAAACTCTACCAGCCATTCATGTGCACCGCTTTTGTTGTTGCCAAAATATATGGGAGCTGCAGTATATTCTCTTACCAGTGCTCCTGTACGTTTGCCTGCTTCTGTAATCGCCCGTTCGGCATTATCAACCATGAGTTCTTCGCCAAAAGCATTAATAAACTGAGCTGTACGTCCTGTTATTTTTATACGATAGGGATCTGTGGATGTAAACTGAATGGTATCACCGATTTTATATCTCCACAAACCTGCATTGGTAGTAATCACAACAGCATATTGCTCTCCTGTTTTCACCTGATCGAGACTTAAAGTCACAGGATGTTCGCTGTTCCAATCGCTCTGTGGTATGAATTCGTAATACACACCGTAGTCGAGCATCAGCAGCATATCGTCTGAATTATTTCTGTCCTGAATACCAAAAAATCCTTCTGATGCATTATATGTTTCAAGATATTGAATAGGCTTGCCGATAATCTTATAAAACTGCTCTTTGTACGGTGTAAAATTTACAGCCCCATGTACAAACAATTCCAGATTAGGCCACACTTCTGCAATGTTGTTTTTCCCTGAAAGTTCAAGTACTTTATTCAACAGCACCAGCGTCCAACTCGGCACACCTGAAATATTTGTCACGTTCTCAGAAATTGTTTCCTGAGCCATTCTTTCAATTTTATCGTCCCACTTATCCATCAATGCAATGGAAATATCAGGAGTACGCATAATCTTCACCCAGAAGGGAAGATTCTGAATTAAGATAGCTGAAATATCTCCATAATACGATTCACTGTTAAAAGCATTCACGCTGTGACTTCCTCCGAGTGAAAGCAATTTTCCGTCAAACAACTGTGCATCGGGATTATTGTTGAAATAAATTGACAACAAGTCTTTACCTCCTTTGAAATGACATTCCTCCAGCGACTCCATACTCACCGGAATAAATTTGCTTTTACTTCCTGTAGTTCCTGATGATTTTGCAAACCATTTTATCTCTGTCGGCCACAAAATATTTTGTTCGCCACGCATAATTCGTTCTATCTGTGGCTGCAACTGATCATACGAAACAACAGGAACCCGTTCTTTAAAGGTTCTGGTGTTCTCAATCGAATTATATCCAAAATGCTCGCCCCATTGTGTGTGTTGTGCTGCTGCAATCAGTTTGCGAAGCCATTCTTCCTGCACTTCGCAGGGATATTTCATGAAAAGCTCTATCTGATGAATTCGCTTTTTGATAATCCATCCTAGTATGGAATTGATAATGGCCATTTATATTTTTTTACGAAATAAAAATAAACATAATTTCTCACTCCAATGTCATACTCTCATAAAATTTTCTTTTCAAATAACGACCTTTGTCCGCACAACAGATAAATCGTCTTTGATAATAAAATTATGAAACGAAAATACAGTTTGGATTTTAAGTTGCTAAAGATGGAAAATCAGGGTTCACATCCGGTGAGTAAAATCTTTATAAACGATGTTGAAGCATATTTTGTAATTGATACGGGTGCTTCACATACGGTACTCGACAGCAACCGCCTGAGTCGTTTTTCGGACAAACCAAAATTAGAAAAACAGGATGCCCTCTCAACAGGACTTGGAACCAATGAAATGCAGAGTTCAGTTACACAGTTGAAAACAATCCGGTTAGGAGAACTTACTCTTCACAGACGAAAAGTTGCTGTTCTGGATTTATCACATATCAACCAAACTTACAGAATGTTGGGATTAAAGGAAATTGATGGCGTGTTAGGCTGCGATTTACTCCATAAATTAAAAGCTGACATACGTTTTTCGTCAAGAAAAATATTTTTTTATCTGAAATAATTTTCTTAAATTAAAAGCGATTTTATACTGAAGATTTACAGGAAAATTTTGTTAAAAAAAAGCTGAATTTATAGCCTTTTGCCACCCTGTGTTAATGGCTTTTTTCTTATATTTGAACGTTTCTTAAAAAAAATATTACCATCATAAAATGAGTGAGAATACAGTAGATAACATAGTGGAAATGGAAGTAAAAAATAATTACTCTGCCGACAGCATTCAGGTTCTGGAAGGACTTGAAGCAGTTCGTAAACGTCCTGCCATGTATATTGGTGACGTAAGCACCAAAGGACTACATCATCTGGTATATGAAGTTGTGGACAACTCCATTGATGAAGCATTAGCCGGACATTGTAAAAACATCAGTGTAACTATAAACGAAGACAATTCCATTACCGTAAAAGATGACGGACGTGGTATTCCTACGGACATGCACAGCAAAGAAAAAAAGTCAGCACTTGAAGTAGTAATGACTGTGTTGCATGCCGGTGGAAAATTTGATAAAGACTCCTATAAAGTTTCAGGTGGATTGCATGGTGTGGGTGTATCCTGTGTGAATGCATTGAGTACACACATGCGCTCCGAAGTGCATCGCAACGGAAAAATTTTCGTTCAGGAATACAGTTTGGGTAAACCTCTTTATGATGTTAAAGAGATTGGAACAACCGCTGACCACGGAACGATTCAAACATTTAAACCTGATCCTTCTATTTTTATCACAACGGTTTATAATTACGACACACTGGCATCACGACTCCGCGAATTATCATTTCTGAATAAAAAACTTCGCATTACACTCACTGATTTGCGTGATAAGGATGAACAGGGTAATCCGCGCAGTGATGAGTTTTACAGCGAATCAGGACTGCGTGAGTTTGTAGAATATATTGATGCCAACCGCGAGAAACTTATTCCTGACTGCATTTATTTTGAGAGTGACAAATTCGGTATCCCTATTGAAGTGGCTATGCAGTATAACACTTCGTTTACTGAAAATATTCATTCATACGTTAACAATATCAATACACACGAGGGTGGAACACATCTTTCAGGGTTCAGAAGGGCTTTGACACGTACACTAAAAGCCTATGCCGACAAAGAAGGATTTCTCGCTAAACTCAAATTCGATATTGATGGTGATGATTTTCGTGAAGGTCTTACTGCAATTATCTCTGTAAAAGTTGCCGAACCTCAGTTTGAAGGACAAACAAAAACAAAATTAGGCAACAATGAAGTTATAGGTTATGTAGATCAGGCTGTAGGCGATATGCTGGTGCATTATCTTGAAATGCATCCTAAAGAAGCCAAGGCTATTGTCAACAAAGTTATTCTGGCTGCAACAGCACGCCATGCTGCACGCAAAGCCCGTGAGCTGGTTCAACGCAAAAATGTACTTACCGGAACAGGTTTACCCGGAAAACTTTCAGACTGCTCAGAGCGTGATCCTGAGCGCTGTGAGTTGTTTCTTGTTGAGGGAGACTCAGCAGGTGGAACAGCCAAACAGGGTCGCGACAGAAATTTTCAGGCTATACTTCCACTGAGAGGTAAAATTCTGAATGTGGAGAAAGCAATGGAATACAAAATTTACGAAAACGAAGAAATAAGAAATATCTTCACTGCTTTGGGAATTTATCGCGATGACAAGCAGGAAGGTCGTCCATTGGTATTGGATAAATTGCGTTATCATAAAATCGTAATCATGACCGATGCCGATGTGGACGGAAGCCATATCACAACACTTATTCTTACTTTCTTTTTCCGCCACATGAAAGAGTTGATAGAACATGGTTATGTTTACATTGCAACTCCTCCACTTTATCTGGTGAAAAAAGGAAAAGAAGAACGTTATTGCTGGACTGATGAAGAGCGCATAGCTATAGTAAAAGAACTTGCAGGTGAAAAAGAAAGCAGTGTAAATGTTCAGCGATACAAAGGTTTGGGAGAGATGAATGCTGAACAACTTTGGTCAACAACCATGGATCCTTCAACACGAACATTGCGTCAGGTAACTATTGAAAGTGCTGCTGAAGCTGATTTTGTTTTCAGTATGCTGATGGGTGATGAAGTGCCTCCTCGCAGAGAGTTTATTGAGCGTAATGCAAAATATGCCAAGGTGGATGCATAACTGAAAAACTTCATGAATAAAAAAAGCTGTCCTACTCCGGGGCAGCTTTTTTTATTCCCATTTTTCTTAGAAATTAGAAAATGAATTATGTATATTTGGACTGACTAATTTTTGTTTTAGAATTTATTTTTAACAATATCATCCAAAAATCAACATTTAAAATAAAACGATATGACAAAAACTCTACTACATTTATTCAGTGCAGCATTTCTTACCACAGCAACACTCACTGCATCATTCGCTCAGGACACATTGTTTACTGAAAATTTTGAAAATTTCACATCCGCAGCATTTACATTAAATACATCAGATGTAAGCAGTAATCCCATTGGTTACAATATGTGGGTTATAAATAATGCGTATGCAGGCGGCACAGGTGCAGTTACCTGCATGGGAATACCATTTACTTTTACAGTACCTGCAACTCCCTCTCAACCAAACGGAATTTTTAATTCTCCTTCGGGTTGGTATATGCATCTAAACAGCGTGGTTGCTCTTGCTGCCGGAGTCAATAATAGCTGTTTTCAGACTGCTGACGGATTGTGTTTTATGACTGAAAACTATTTTGCAGCCATGAATACAGACATCAACACATCCAATTACGACAGCGTTAGTGTGAACTTCTGGTGGCTTTGTTCAGGAAGTAACAACAACTATGGAGAAATTTATTACAGTACGGATGGCGGTGCTAACTGGACACAGGCTTCAGTTCCATTAACAAAATATTATAATCAGTCAACCTGGACAAACATCAATGTTTCACTTCCGGCATTTGCCCATCAGCCAACTCTTCGTTTCGGATTCAGGTTTGTAAATAATACTTCCATGACTGCTACTGATCCTGCATTTGCTGTGGATGACGTCAGCATCACTGCAACTTCTGCTACAGGCATTCATAACCCAACAATAAGCTTACCTCAGCTTACCATCAATCCAACTTTGGCATCAGAACAGATTTCTATCTGCAATGCCGGAATGAATGCTGTGATTTTGGATATGAGTGGCAAAACAGTAATGAAAGTTTCGTCAGATAAACAGTGTATACAGGCAGACATCAGCCAACTGGCTCAGGGTGTTTACACAGTAAGAACTGCAGAAGGAAACGTAAAAACGTTTTCTTAAAAAATAAATCAGGAAACTAAAATCCGATTTTACTTTTTTGGCTGTCGAGCAGTGCCATCTGCAAAGCGGTGAGTGCTGCCTCGCGGCCTTTGTGTCCATGTGCTCCTCCACAGCGCTCCAGTGCCTGCTGCTGATTGTCGGTAGTAAGTACTCCGAAAATAACGGGTTTACCGAATTTCAGCATGACACCATTGAGTCCATTGGTCACACCATGACAAATAAAATCGAAATGGCGGGTTTCACCCTGTATTACACAGCCTAAACAAATTACCACATCCACAGGATAATGCTGAAAAAGCCACTGTGCACCGGCAGTAAGTTCAAAACTTCCGGGCACTGCAATACTGTAAATATTCTCTTCTGAAACTTTGCTTAATGAAAGCACTTCCATAGCACCTGCCAGCAGTTTGTCGGTGACTTCACTGTTCCATTGCGAAGTGGAAATGCCAACTTTGATTCCTGATCCGTCAGGATAATTTTTCGGATTAAAAAGTTCTGTGTTATCTCCGTATTGAGCCATTGCACCTCATCAGTTGATGTGGGCCTGAGCGCGCGAAAGATAGGTAGCTACCTGTCGTGCTTCGGTCGAATTCGGATAATCGCGTTTGATATTGTTATATATTTCTACAGCTGATTTATAGTCGTTGTTCAGTTCGTAAACGAGTGCCTGTTTCATCATATAAATCGGGGCAGTAAACTGATTATTGTCGTAATCGGTAGCTTTCTTATAAAATTCCATTGCTTTACTCTTATCTCCTTTTTCAAGATAAGCATCGCCAATACATCCGAAAGCAATAGCACCGGTTATATCATCTTCAGCATCATATTTAGACAGAGCTGCAATGGCATCATCAAACTGACCTTTGCGCAATAAGGAAACTCCTAAGTAATAATGAGCGAGGTTAGCTGATTTGGAAGAACCATAATTGGAAATAATCTCTTCAAATCCGGGAAAGTTGCCATCACCTTTAATAGCTTTATCCAAAGAATCATTTTTGAAATAATATTCTGCCATGAACATCTGCTTCTCGGCATTTTCTTCCTGAGGTTTCACGATAAACTGATTGTATGCAAAATATCCGCCCAGAAGTAACAGGGCTACTACTCCAATAATTGTAAGGCTTTTTTTTATTTTCCTGAATATACAATTCTGCTCTGTCCATTGTAGATTCCACATCAAAGCCGGAATTCTTCTTATTCGTCATTTTTTACGATTAAAATTTAGAGGCTGCAAAGATAATTTTTTTTATAACACAATAAACGTTTGACCTTAAATTAATTACGGTTACTGAGGAGTACAAATTACATCAAAATGCCTGTGCTTAAAATCATCGTGAGAAGTAACGGATTCTCCTGTTTCAGCATGGGTGCACTGATAGTTCAGCGACTCAAGAAAAGTTATGAGCTGTTTGCCTGAAGCTCCTGCACGCTGAAGAAGGTCTTCACTTACTTCCATAAATAAAGCAGGTTTTAATTTTCTTAAAGTGTTTTCAGCACCTTTGACAATAAACATTTCAAATCCTTCAGTATCCACTTTTATTAAGTCGATACGTTCAATGTTATTTTGTTCGACAAACTTATCGAGTGTTATTACTTTAACCTGCATATCGGTTTTAAGTACTTTACTTACAAAAGCTCCTCCGGTGTGTTCCTCTCTCGTACTTACGAAAGACAACTGCCCTTCATTATCACCCATGGCCATGTTATAAAGTTTCAGATTGGTAAAAGGATTTAATCCGGCATTGACCTCAAGCCTTTGGAATACTTTAGGTGAAGGTTCAAAAGCATAAACGGCACCACTGTTTTTCAGCATGTGAGCAATGTGCAGTGCTGTATCACCTATATTGGCTCCAATATCAAAAACCACACTTCCCGGTTTTACAAGTTTCATCAGACTGTCACGATTAAAATCATCCGTATCCTGAAAACCAAAGTAAATCCCGTGATCCAGATAATCGTTAATGTGCAATTCATAATTTATTCCCTGACGCGTACATCTCCGTATGGTGTCATGCTTATAGAGATATTGCCCTCCGATAATTCTCCTTGCCAACATATCCTTCTTTAATGAGCGGCTAACCAACCAACTTTCAACAAAAGGTAATTGGTTGATGAGCCTGAGTTTATTAAGAATACGTGTCTTTATCGGTAATGCCATGACTTTAATAACCGTTCAAAAATAAAAAAAACACTCCTAAATAACCATGCTCACAGTAAATGCTGTTTCAAAAAAAATTTATTACTGATGATTATACGGTGTATGTTGGAAAACTTTAAAAATTATTCAGAAATTCTAATCTTCAAAAGATTATCTTCGACAACAAAATTAAATATTATGAATAAAATTATTTTAACGCTTGCCTTTATCATAGGCAGTTTCACCATTACGCTTGCACAAAAGGTGAATGACAAAGTGCAGATTAACTCTAATGGTTCCTGGTATCCGGGAAAAATTCTGAAAGTTAACTCCGAAGAAAAAACTTATTTCGTAACTTATGATGGCTGGGGCGACAGCTGGAATGAGTGGGTAACTGTTGACAGGCTGAAAGATTTCTCTAATGAAACAGCGCCTTCTCCTTTGACAAAATTTAAAGTAGGTGATAAAGTAGAAGTTGAATATGGTATGATACCCGAGCCTGCAACAATTATTGAAGTGGGCGAAAATAAGTATCACATTCAGTTTGATAAAAAAGCATTCGGTGACAAATGGGTTGCCGAAGGTGCTATCAAAAAATTATGATACTCTTTTTGTAAATTGTTTGATAAAAAAGCGGAACACCAATGCGTCTTCCGCTTTTTCTTTTATGTCTGTACTCTTTTATAAACAAACTTAATAAAAACACCTTCCGTATTAATTTCAATTCAATCCTTTACATTTATTTAAACCTTTGAGGAATATCATACTCAATATTCTTCAGATTAAACTTTGCATAACTATAATCTCCTGTTTTAAGTTTATAAACTGCTTCAATCATTGTTGGTATCAGCATTCCGTTTATTCTCTTGTAAGATGACACCTTCCCTTCCCATATCTCCAGACTATCCTCATTCATATAACGTTTAGTTTGAAAAGAAACAATCTCACCATTCTGATTAAAAGTTACCAGATAATTCAGTTCTTTTTTATCAAATGTAAATATTAGCTCAGCTTGGTCAGAATTCACAGCTGTCCATCTAAGATTATCACTTGGTAAAAAATTAGTAGGAAACCAAACACTCTCGGCAAGCCATCTGAGAAGTTCACCATCATCATACTTCTCGCCTTTGGCATCAACAATTTTAATTACCGAAAAAAGCGATACTGTCAAACTGCCTTTCCCTGACAAAAACATATCTCTTGCAGTAAACATATTTGTTGAACCTTTCCAGATAAAGCCAGGTGATTGTGTTGTAAAATACTGTTCACCTTCAATATTTGTCCATTTTTTATCGGGTCCAATTTTAAATTGTCCGTCATGTTCTAATCTGATGTAGCTGATGTAGGGTTGTCCTTCAGGGAGAACAAGTTTAAAATATCGTTGAACCGGTTCAGGTAAATTCTGCAACTGTGAATACTGAAAATTTTTATTCTGAATCTCACCTGAGTTTTTAAAAAGAGTATCCACTTGCCGGTCAAACTCACGCTCTGCCAAATATTTTCCTGTCATCCAAATTACCGCAAGGAAAAATAGTATGGAAAGAATGATTATTATTTTCATCAGGAATTTTGACATGAGTTAATTTGAATTCAAAATTAATAAAATACCTGAATAGCACTGCTAAATCAAAGCTATGCTTAATCAGTTGTTTTGGAAAATTTTTACGGAATTATCCGATGCTAAAAGTTTAAACCAAACTTCTTAGCTATCAGAAACACTATGGCAGCAAGAGCTGCTGAAATTGGAATGGTAAGCACCCATGCCCAGATGAGTTTAATGGTAACACCCCATCTTACAGCAGATATTCTTTTTGTCATTCCTACTCCTACAATGGAACCTGTAATCGTGTGAGTTGTACTTACCGGAATTTTAAAATGTTGTGTCCAGAAAAGTGTCAAAGCACCGGCAGTTTCAGCACTGAAACCTTCAAAAGGTGTGAGTTTGGTAACTTTCTGACCCATTGTTTTTACAATACGCCATCCGCCAAATAAAGTACCGCAAGCAATAGCTGTATAACAGGATAAGGGAACCCACTCCGGAATATGTTCAATATCTGTTATCATTCCATGCGAAAGCATGGCAGCACCCACAATCCCGATTACTTTTTGCGCATCATTACCACCATGTCCCAAACTATAGGCTGCCGATGACAACAATTGCAACCTCCTGAATATTCTGTCAACTTTGGAGGGATTTGATCGCTTACAAATGTTGATGGTTATAACTGAAATAATGTAAGATAACACCATTCCCATTACAGGAGCGAGAACAATAAAATAAATTACAGGTAATACTGTGCTTAAATGTACAGCTTGCAAACTTCCTGCATTAGCAATACCGGCACCGGCAAATCCACCTATGAGTGTATGTGATGAACTGCTTGGAATTCCCCACCACCAGGTTAAGAGATTCCAGATGATTGCTGCAACAAGACCTGATGCAACTACCATTAAAGTAATACTATCCGGATTAACTGTTTTTGCAACCGTGTCAGCTACTTTAAGGTGAAAAATCCAATAAGCAAGAAAGTTAAATGAAGCTGCCCAAATAACTGCAGTGAGCGGACTGAGCACCTTGGTTGAAACTACTGTAGCAATAGAATTTGCAGCATCATGAAAACCATTGATAAAATCAAAAACCAGCGCAAGAACAATTATAATGATTAGTGCTTCATTCATATAATCATTATGCCATTTTTACTATAATCGAATCAATAATATTTGCAGCATCTTCACACATATCGGTGGCTGTTTCAAGAGCTGAAAGAATTTCTTTTTGCTTTATCAATTCAATTGCATTGGTTTCAGTTTCAAACAAACGGGCTACGGCATTATCAAAAATATCATCAGCATGGTTTTCAATGGAATTGATGAGCACCAGTGACTCTGTTATATTTCGCAAATTTCTTTTATTCTTCAGTTCATGAATCAGCCTCATAAGTTCTTCAGTTTGCGTTTGCAATAATTCTGACAATTTAACCATATCTGAAGTGCATTCCTTCAGCTTATAAAGTTCAATTCGTTTACTGGAACCATTGATATAGTCAAGTATATCGTCAATAGCACTTACCAAACGATGGATATCTTCCCTGTCGAAAGGAGTAATAAAATTGGTGCTGAGTTCTTTAAATACTTCATGAGTTATTTCATCACCACGGTGTTCAAGGTCTTCGATTTGACGGATAAATTGCATTCGCTCATCTTGAGATTGTGCTGTAACCAACTTATACATGACTTTTCCGGCTTCTTGCAAATTTGTTGCTGCCCGGTCAAATAAAGGGAAAAACTTTTTGTCGTTTGGAAGAAAATATTGAAGTAAAGACATGCTCTGATGTTTAAGCAATTTTATCGGGTGCAAAGCTAAAAACACATCTTAAACTATGGTCATAATGTTGATAAATAATTGCATCTAATATTTCAGTAGTTTTGTAAATTATGCAAATAACATTTTATGGTGCTGCACGCAATGTTACAGGCAGTAAACATCTGATAACTACAGCACAAGGAAAAAAAATTCTGCTTGATTGTGGCTTTTTCCAAAACAGAGGTAAAGATAATGACAGAGTAAACAGGCATTTTGCATTTAACCCAACTGAAATTGATGTTCTGATTCTTTCTCATGCACATATTGATCATTCAGGAAATATTCCCAATCTGGTAAAACAAGGTTTTAAAGGAACCATCTATACCACTCAGGCTACTATTGATCTTTGCAATACTATGCTAACAGACAGTGCCTTTATTCAGGAAAGTGATATTGAATACATCAACAAAAAAAGAAAACAAAACGGACAGCCTAAATTAGAACCTATATATGATGTAGAAGACGTAGAAAAAACAATGACCTTATTCAGGCCGGTTGCCATTGGCGAATGGAAAAAGATTGATAACGAAGTTTCGTTTCAATTCACAGATTCAGGACATATTTTGGGAAGTGCCAGTGTAAATTTAAAAGTTACTGAGAATGGAAATGTAAAACATCTGACATTTTCAGGTGACGTAGGACGTTATCATGATTTGATATTAAAACCACCTGCTGCATTTCCGCAGGCTGATTACATACTGTGCGAATCAACCTATGGAAACCGCTTGCACGATTACAGTGGTGATGCACGACAAAAACTTTTAGATATAGTTTTAGATACGTGCACCGTTCGCAAAGGCAAACTAATTATTCCAGCTTTCAGCCTGGGACGTACACAGGAAATTATTTATACACTTGACCGATATAAAACTGAAGGAAAACTTCCGGAGATACCGGTTTATGTGGATAGCCCCCTTGCCATTGATGCCACAAACATAATGCGTAAACACAGCGAGTTCTTTAATCTTGATGTGAGGAAGTATATGAAGAAGGATTCAGATCCGTTCGGATTCAGTACGCTACAATATGTACGCAAGGTGGAAGAATCAAAAAAGATAAACGATTACAACGGACCTTGTATCATCATATCAGCATCAGGTATGATTGAAGCCGGTCGTATAAAACATCACATCAAAAACAACATTGAAAATCCACGAAACACTATTTTAATTGTTGGTTATTGCACACCTCAATCCATTGGTGGTCAACTGATGAACGGCTCCGAAACAGTAAAAATATTTGGTGTTGAATATCCTGTAAAAGCAAAAGTTGAAGTAATCTCATCTTTCAGTGCACATGCCGATTACAAAGAGTTGCAACAATATTTGTCGTGTCAGGATGTTTCAAAAGTCAGGAAACTTTTTCTTGTTCATGGTGAGTATGAAGTGCAACTCGATTTTAAAGAAAAATTACTGCAACAAGGTTTCCGTCATGTAGAAATTCCTGAAGAAGGACAAAGTTTTAATCTGTAATTAAATATTTTGTTTTTCTTTCAGAAACTGCATCATTTTTTGCAGTGCCAGATAACGATGGCTGATTTTATTTTTCTCATCTGAAGTCATTTCCGCAAACGTTTTATCATAACTATCGGGAATAAAAATACAATCGTAACCAAAGCCACCAAACCCTTTTTCTTCTGTTGCAATTCTACCGTAAATACGACCTTCGAAATAATAAACATTTTCATCCATCAGTAAACAAATTACGGTGATGAAATATGCTCTGCGATTGCTGATATCTTTCAATTCATTCAATAGTTTACTTCTGTTCTCATCATCAGTAGCGTGCTCACCAGCATATCGTGCAGAATGCACTCCGGGTGCATCATCTAAATATTCAACACACAACCCACTGTCGTCAGCAAAACATCCTGAATGATTATTTGATTTAACTGCACTTGCCTTTATCAAGGCATTCTCTTCAAAAGTTTCTCCTGTTTCAGGTATATCTGTAAAAATTCCTGCCTCCTTCAAACTCGATATTCTGTAACCTGAAGGCAGCATTTTTCGTATTTCTTCTGTTTTGTGAATATTGTTAGAACAAAAAAGTAATTCCCTCATTTTTTTAACGTCAAATTTATATACATTTACTTTCAATTTTTAAAAACCACCTTTAAATGCGAAGAATACTGTTATCACTGCTGCTAACTGTACTTTACAGCAGTGGCTTTGCACAATGCCCTGTAGCCTCCTTCAGCTTGCCTGATACTGCCTGTAGCGGAACTCCGCTACCCATCATCAACACTTCTACCGGTGACGGACTTTCATTTAAGTGGGACTTCTGCCCGAAAGAACAACACGGACTTACGCAATATCAGTTTTACAGGTACTCCAATTACACGCTATCCACCATGACTGATTTTGATTTGCTGAAAGCAGGTGGACAATATTACATGATAGCAATGGATACCATCAGCAACAATTTAGTAATTGGCACCATAGGCAATCATCTTTCCTCACGACCTTTTAATGCTCAGACATTCGGTTCTTTTCCAAAATTTAATTGTTTTGATTTTATTATCGAGGGCGATTCATCTGTTTACGGTCTTGCATGTTATTCACCTACTAATTCACTTTCGCTTTTGTCTTTTCCTGCCGGAATTTTAAACACTCCTGTTGTTACACCATTGTCAGCATTTCCATCTTTATCCAATCCTGCTGATTTGAGGTTGGTCAAAAACAATCAAAACTTTTATGCATTTATTGCCAATCGTGGTAACGGAACCATAACCTGTCTTTCATTCGGAAATTCGATGACCAATGCTCCTACTGAACTTTATACTTACACAGTTGCCGGAGCAGGAAGTTTAACAGATATTGATTTGAGTATGACTTGCAGCCCTCCTGTTGCATTTTTATCAGATGCACTAACAGGTGATATTACTAAGTTATTATTCTCAACAGGACTGAATGCACCTCCTACATCTCAGTCGTACAGCAGCACAGGATCTTCAGGAAATAAATCAGTAAATATTTCGCAGGAGTTTGAAAGTTACTATGTTTATTTTACCGACTCTGCCAACAAACAACTGAAATATCTCCAGTTTGCAAACAACGATTTCAGTTCATCACCAACAGTAAACACATCACCTACTTTTTATTTCGGGCCAAATCAGATTGAATCTCTCACTGATTCATCCATCACCAAACTAGTGGTTTGTGATATTCCATCACTGAATTTTGTCGAGCAGGTATATATTGATTCCTGCATAAATTATTACAGCGAAGCAGCTAATCCTGATTTTAGTTACTTCACCACAGGTTGGAATAAATTTTCTCTGACAGTTACGGATAGCAACGGTTATCAGTCTGTTGCTTACGACAGTGTGTACATCATCAGTGGGCCTACGGCTAATTTTACTTTCAGCAATAATCTTTGTTTCAATCCTGCCGACAGTATTTCATTCAGTGATTTATCGTCATCGCCTTCAGGGCCGGTTACTGCATGGCTGTGGGATTTTGGTGATGGTACGACTTCCACTCAACAATTTCCATATCATCAGTTTCAATCACCGGGCACGTATCAAGTCAAACTTACTATCACTGCAGGATGCGAAAAAGATACCATCATTCCTGTAACAATACATGCTTTGCCTGTGGTAAATTTTGGTGCTACCACATCCTGTGCATTTTCACCAACAATATTTTCAGATTCATCCTATTCTGTGTCGGGAATACAAACCTGGCAATGGGATTTTGGAGATTTAACCCAGCCTTCTTTTGATCAAAATCCGGTTCATATCTATGCAACAGGTAATACTTATGTTGTACAACTGATTGCTATTGCCAACGATGGTTGTACAGATACTACCGCACAATTAGTAGTGGTACACTCTACTCCTCAAAGTAATTTTACAACAACAAACACCTGCGAAGGTGATACCGTACAATTTACAAATACTTCTGTCATTGATGATGGAAGCCCGTTGACCTATTTGTGGGATTTAGGGTTTTCAGGAGCTACCACTCAACAAACAGATACTGTATTTGCCTACCCGGGTGCAGGCACTTATCCTGTATCTCTGATTGCTTATTCCAATCAGGGCTGTTCAGATACATTGACTCAAAATGTTGTAGTTTCTACTCCTCCAACTGTAAATTTCAGTTTTGCTTCAACCAGTTGTCAGCGAAATCCTGTTGCATTTACTGACGCTACTACAGGAAACAATCTGTACTCCTGGTTCTGGGATTTTGGCGATGGCGATACTTCACATACTCAGAATCCGGTGCATGCTTACAACAATGCAGGAACCTTTACTATAACATTGACCGTTTCTGCAGGCAATGACTGTTCGTCATCGCTCAGTCAAACCATCAACATAACACCTGGCCCTGCCGCTGCATTTACTGCAGCTAACGGTTGCGAAGGAAGCAATTTAATTTTCAGTGATTCGTCATCTGCACCTTCAGGACTCAACATCAACAACTGGTCGTGGATTTTTGGTGATGGCAATTCAGCATCATCGCAAAACGCAAACAATACTTACAGCCTGCCCGGAAATTATAATGCCGTGTTGCAGGTAACTGCCGACAACGGTTGTTCAGATACTGTTTCACACATCATCAGCATTTTTGAAAATCCTGTTGCAGGTTTTATTATTCAGGCATTGCAATGTCAGAACAGTGATATCTATTTTCTCGACACAAGTTATATCGGCAATGGAATAATCAACCAGTGGAACTGGCAGTTCAGCAATGGCGGCAGCAGTACCTTCCCGTCACCGAATATCATTTTCAATTCAGCAGGTCCGGCATCTGCTACTCTTACCGTAACTACAATTGATGGTTGCAGCAATACACACACCGAAAATTTCAATGTACGACCTCAGCCTGATTTTACGTTTTCATACAGCGGAATATGCAAAGGGCAAACAACTGCGTTTAATTATCTTCCTAACAATAACATTTCAGGTTATGCATGGACATGGGCTTTTGGAGATAATACTTATTCATTTATTCCAAACACTACACATACTTATGCAAACAGCGGGACTTATCCTGTATCGCTTGCTGTAGTTGATTCTTTCGGATGCCAAAATGTACAGTTCGATACCATTACGATTTACAACCGCCCTGTTGTATCGTTTATATCTGATGGCATTTGTCAGAATGAACCTGTACAGTTTATCAATCAAACCAACCTGAACAACACCAGCGTACTTAACTGGCAGTGGAATTTTGGTGATGGACAAACTTCAACAGACTCCATGCCGTCACATACTTTTTCCACTCCGGGAAATTACACCATTTCACTGTTGGCAAATGCAGCAGGTGGTTGCAATGACTCCATGCAAACGGTCATCAATATCAAACCTGCACCGCAGCCAGCGTTTAGCATTTTACCTGAAACAGGAGCACCTTCAAATGCTATTCAGTTTATCAATAATTCTACAGGCGCTTCGCAGTATGAGTGGGATTTTGGTGATGGCTCTGCCACAAGCAATGTAGCCAACGCAACGCATGTTTATGCAGATACAGGATCTTATTTGGTTACACTAACTGCTCAGAGTATCTACGGTTGCGAAGCACAGCAACAACAATGGTATGATGTAATCATTCCGTTTACCGATTTATGGATGAAAGCATTACTTTATTCTGTGGATGACGGATATCTTTCCATTCAGTCACTCATTTCAAACATAGGTAACAATTCAGTTAATTCTTTTGATTTAAGAGTAACTACTGAAAACAAAAGTGCCTTTATCGAAAGTGCAGAGTTCAGCATTCCATCGGGCACTGAAAAAACTTTTACTCTAAAAACTAAAATTTATACAGGAAACACCTTGCCTGATTATACCTGCGTAAGAATAGTTGCAGCAAATGGTGCAGAAGATTCCAATCCTGACAACAATGAAAAATGTATTTCACTGAATCAGAATGAAACTCACATGTCGGTTACGCCCAATCCTGTTACAGACAATATGGAAATACACATCAGTCAGCCGGCAAGTTCCGAAGCTGACCTCACCTTATATGATGCTGCAGGAAAAAAAGTCAGAAATCTTTTCAGCGGAAATATTTCTTCAGGTTATGACAGTTTCAGCTTTGGCGTGCCCTACCTTGCAAAGGGAACCTACATCATAGAATTGCGTACAACAGAAAGTATAACACATATTAGATTCGTAAAAAAATAAACTGTTCATGCCAATTCCTTTTAACAAACCATACATTACAGGCAAAGAAATTGACTATATCTCAGATGTATTCCGTGCAGGAAAATTATCCGGTGACGGTGAATTTACCAAACGTTGTCATCAGCTGATTACAGAAAAATATGGCTTCAGAAAAGTATTGCTAACTACATCGTGTACCGATGCACTGGAAGCCTGTGCAATTTTGCTGAACATACAGCCCGGTGATGAAGTGATTGCTCCCTCTTATACATTTGTTTCAACCGTGAATGCATTTGTTTTAAGAGGAGCTAAAATAATTTTTGCAGACAGTGAAGCTTCCACCGGAAATATAGATGCAACAAAAATTGAAACCCTGATAACACCTCGCACCAAAGCCATTGTGCCCGTGCATTATGCCGGTGTGGCTTGCGATATGGATGCCATCATGCGGATTGCAGAAAAACATAATCTGTTTGTAGTAGAAGATGCCGCTCAGGCTATTGATTCTTATTATAAAGGAAAACCTTTGGGAAGCATCGGACATCTTGCTGCATTCTCATTTCACGACACTAAAAATATTATCAGTGGCGAAGGCGGAATGTTGGTGGTGAATGATCCTCAGTTTGAAAAACGTGCAGAAATAATCCGCGAAAAAGGAACCAACCGCTCTGCATTTTTCAGAGGTGAAGTGGATAAATACGGATGGGTAGATGCAGGCTCTTCGTTTCTGCCAAGTGAAATTACTGCAGCTGTGTTGTTAGCACAATTGGAGAAGACTGACGTCATTCAAAACAAGCGAAAGCAATTGTGGGAACTGTATTATGAACGTTTGAAACCATTGGCGGAAAAAGGTTTTTTACAACTGCCTCAGATTCCTGATTATGCTACCAACAATGCTCACATGTTTTATATAGTGCTGAACGATTTGGATACACGTACCAAACTGATTACGCATCTCAAATCTGCTGAAATACATGCAGTGTTTCACTACATCTCTCTGCATAAGTCGGCATATTATGAGAAAAAACATGACGGGCGCGAACTGCCTGTAGCTGACAAACTCACCAATACACTGCTGCGTCTTCCCATGTATTATGAGCTTACAACTGAACAAACAGAACTGGTTTGTAAAAGTATTTCCGGTTTCTTTGCGAAGTGAAACGCATTGCTTTGTTATCGGACACGCATGGTTTTTTGGATGCAAAAATTCTGAAATATGTGCAACAGGCTGATGAAATATGGCATGCCGGTGATTTTGGAAACCTTGAGGTTGCAGATGCGCTTGCTGCCATAAAACCTTTGAGAGGTGTTTACGGAAATGTGGACGGACATCTGTTGCGCAACATATATCCGCTGCATCAGAAATTTTTTGCGAGGAAGTGCATGTGTGGATGACGCACATTGGTGGTTATCCCGGGCACTATGCTCCTGAAGTGAAGAATGAAATTAATATCACCAAGCCCGATTTATTTATCAGCGGACATTCGCACATTTTAAAAATAATGCCTGATAAAAACATTCCCGGATTACTGCATATCAATCCTGGAGCTGCCGGCATACATGGTTTTCATCACTTGAGAACAATGGTAATGTTTACCATTGAAAATAAAACGATAAAAGATCTGGATGTAGTTGAACTGGGGTTGAGAGGATTACCGGAGAATTTGAAGAATTCTATTTCAGATTAATTTTCTTTTGCAAGGTGATTTTCCTCTGATTCCAACCCGGCAGGTCGCGTTAGCTCCTGCTGGGTTGTTTACGTTTTACACCCAGCAGGAATCTACGATAACCTGCCGGGAGTCAGGAAAGTTGCATTACCTACGCCCACCCGTAGTCCTCAATGGCGCTGACACGTTTCTATTTTAGCAACAAACAGATCAGGAATTTTTTATTTTTTAAACCTGGTTCTTTCTATACCTTTTAATTTAATATAAAACCTGTGTTTGCTTTTTAATGGTTTACTATAAATCCTTACTCCATTTACTGTCTTCACCACCTTCCCCCTGAAATGTTTGTATTCCATTTCCTTTACTGAGTTAACATAGAATTCGTTTTCTATAAAAAAGAAGGATGGTTGTTCTTCTGAAAATGAAAATGCAAGAAAGTTCCTGAACCTGACCGGTGTTGACTTATAGTCGAATTCCTCAATATGTTCTGTTGTTTTCTTTGCCGGCTTATCATTACGATTGGTAACAACACTTATAGTTCTATTGCCAAATTTGTATTTAAAATCATCGAATAAGGAAAAATTGATGTCGGGATATACGTATGATTGGGGAGGAATTATTGTAACACGCTCAGGTTTTTTTGTTTTCGCTTTTGACACTTCTGTGCTTAACCCTTCATATATTGTAAAACCAGGCAATATTAAAGGTCCATTGTAGTAATAGCCTGTCTGATAAGATGCCCCCACAGATATCGTAGTTTGCTCATCATTCCAATAGTTAAACTTTTTGCTGTTATAGATGAATGATGATTTTTTCCAGTCAATATAGATGGGTTTGTCCGTCTTGTTAAAGATTGAAAAAGCCATTACACCTCTTGTAGTCCAAAATTCATAAAGTATTTTTAATGTGTCTGATTCATATTCATAATAATCATTTTTCAGTTTAATGTCTGAAAAACCTTCCTTTGGTAATGTATCAAAAATCTGAATACTATATTTCGTACAGCCTGACAAAATCAGTGAAATGAAACTCAATAACAATAAAACTTTTTTCATATTAAACCTGCATTTTTACAATCAATACATTGCAAATCTAATTAAACCTTCTTGACTCTTGACAGCGTGCAGAGCTACGTACCGCTAACTACTAAATTCAACTTTTTTGCTCTGTTTTTCAGATTCTACCTCAACCTATCGGCAGAGCGAACTAAGTTTTCGTCATGACGGATGCTGCGCATAGCGAGAAAAATCCACAGCAAGGAAACTACCAGCAGATACATGCCTGCATGATAAATGGGTTTGACATTGGCAATAAGACCATCGGACTGACGAAATACAAGAAAAATAAATATTACGGTAGCCAGAATGAGCAAGCTGCACAGGCGCAGTTGCAGTTTGCGGTTGCGAAACATGAATATGCATACAAGCCCCAAAACAATAAGAGCTGCATTATAAATACTGTAGAGGGGTACAGGTGTTGTTTGTGTGAGTGCATTGTCCTGAAAAACCTGAATGTTGGTGATGGAAAAAATTTGCATGTTGCTGCCCTCTGTGGCAGTGCACAGCGGAAGTGCATAAAGTGCAGCACAGGAGAGAACAAAGAGCAGAAGATAGATGGACTGGATACGCTGAATCATGAATAGTTGTTAAAAAATTATGGTGCGGTAAAGATACATGTAAGTGAATATATTTTGATGAAGCATTTGCACAACCGGAATTTTTGTTATACGTTTGCAGCGCATTCTGAGCGTTAAACCATAATCTTTTTTTGTGCGTTCAGATAACCGGCATCCATAAAACATTTCTGTTTAAATAATACAAAGCCACATTTATTTTTTTATTTATATCAATTTAATTCATGTACGACATACTTGAGCTTAGCGACAAACTCGTTGCCGAACTGCGCGAGATAGCTAAAGGACTAAACATTGAACACTATGAAGGCCTGAAAAAGCAAGATTTAATTTATAAAATTCTGGATCATCAGGCCATACATCCGGAACTTGCCAAAGCCAAAAAACAGGAGAAAGCCAAGCCTGAAAAGGTAAAGGAAGACAAACCCAAGGCTGAGAAAAAAGAAAGTAAGCCTGAAGAAGTTGAGGCACCTGCATTAGCAGAGCAAAAACCTGAAACAACAGAGGAGAATACTCAGGAAGCTGAGCGCCCCCGCAGAAAGCGAGTGATACCGGAAGGAGTGGCTCAGAGGAAAGAAAATACTACCACACAAATTGTGCAGCAACCGGCAGTGGCTGCTGCAACTGCTGAACCGGCAAGCAGCCCAACAGAAGAAAAATCTGCAGTGCCTGCTCCTGCCACTACCCCTGCTCCACAAGGCGATTACCAGAACCGTGAACGAAACCGCGAACGCAGATTTACAGAGCATAACAACAATC
Source organism: Bacteroidetes bacterium OLB10 (assembly GCA_001567275.1). Lineage (GTDB taxonomy): Bacteria > Bacteroidota > Bacteroidia > AKYH767-A > OLB10 > OLB10. The sequence goes on along the minus strand of LNBX01000046.1, from coordinate 174,539 downwards.
AACAAAATAATTTTCAACAAAACCAATACAGAAATCAGAATAGTGAATACACTGAATTTGACAGTGTGATTAATGCTGAAGGTGTGCTTGAGATCATGCAGGAAGGATATGGTTTTTTGCGTTCATCTGATTATGATTATCTGAGTTCACCGGACGATGTGTATGTAGGGCAATCGCAGATAAAAGCATTTGCTCTGAAAACAGGTGATACGGTGAGAGGAAAAGTAAGACCACCGCGTGAGGGAGAGAAATTTTTTCCGCTTACCAAAGTAGAAATGATTAACGGATTAGAGCCAACGATAGTGAGAGACCGCATTCCGTTTGATTATCTGACTCCGCTGTTTCCGCATGAAAAACTGAACCTTTCGGGCGAAAACAGTACGATGAGTACACGCATCATGGATATGTTTGCTCCCATAGGTAAAGGACAGCGCGGACTGATAGTAGCTCAACCCAAAACAGGAAAAACTGTTTTGCTGAAAGAAGTAGCCAATGCCATTGCAGCCAATCACCCGGAGGTATATCTGATAGTATTGCTGATAGATGAGCGCCCTGAAGAGGTAACAGATATGGCACGCAGTGTGAAAGCAGAAGTAATATCATCAACCTTTGATGAGCCTGCCGAGAAGCATGTGAAAATTGCCAATCTTGTATTGGAGAAAGCCAAGCGATTGGTGGAATGCGGACATGATGTGGTGATAGTGCTTGACTCGATAACACGACTGGCACGTGCCTACAACACTACGGCACCTGCATCAGGAAAAATATTGTCGGGAGGTGTGGACTCAAATGCACTGCATAAGCCAAAAAGATTTTTTGGAGCTGCGCGTAAGATTGAAAAAGGAGGTTCGCTGACCATTATAGCCACAGCACTTATTGACACCGGTTCGCGTATGGACGAAGTGATTTTTGAAGAGTTTAAAGGAACAGGAAACATGGAGTTGCAACTGGATCGCAAACTCAGCAACAAGCGTGTTTATCCGGCTATTGACCTTGTGGCATCAAGTACAAGGAGAGAAGACTTGTTACTCGACAGAAAAATGCTGGAGCGTATGTGGGTGCTGCGCAATCACCTTGCCGATATGAATCCAATGGAGGCAATGGAGTTTTTGCTCGAAAGACTGAGAGGTACTAAATCGAATGAGGAGTTTCTGATTTCGATGAACAGTTAAGCAAGGCTTTTAATAAATATTTTATTCATCAGGAAGACGTTCGATGTCTTCCTTTTTTATTGCCTTTTTGGGAGGTAAAGTTCCAAAAACATAATCCCACAACGGATTGGAAACAGCAAAGGCAGTATTTTCGGATTTGTAGTGATGGAGGCTGTGATGCTTCCACAAAATACTGAGGAAATTATGCGGCTGACGGTAGCGATGCACGGCATAATGAATATATAAATAAGCTGCATAGCCTATGATGAATCCTGCGAAAAAAGGATATCCGTTTTTCCCCAATAAAAATGTGAAAAGGAAAAAGAACATTGCAGCAAGCACCAGCGAAAGCACAACAGGCATGGCCAGACGGTCTTTGTCTTTTGGAAAATGATGATGCACTCCGTGAATTTTGTACTGCACTTCCTTTTGCTTTTGGGTGATGGCTTCGAAATGAAAAAGAAAACGATGAATGAGATATTCGAATAAAGTAAACACCATCCATCCTGCAAAAAACAAAAGCACCAGTGCATAAACAGGCAGTGGTAATGACCATGCAGCATACACCGCTACTGCCACACCGGTAAAAGAATAAAGTAATACAGGCACTAAGAAATTGGTACGTGTGAGACGTTCGAGAAAAGAGTTCTTAAACAATGTTGCAGAACCCTTATTTGAAACTTTAAAGTTCTCCATACACTATGTATTAATAAAAATTACTTCCGCTTCTTTTTGTACTTTTCTATATAACCAATTAACCGGTAAGCAAGTTTTGCCAAAGTAAATTCAGAGAGAATGCTTCCTTTGGCGGGAGCACATTCCACAATATCGAAACCGATAATATTTTTCTGAGAAGCTACTTTCTGAAGCATATTCAATGTTTCACTCCAGAAAAGTCCATTTGGTTCGGCAGTGCCAACGGCAGGCATAATAGAAGGATCAAATCCATCTGCATCAATGGTTACATACACATTGTCAGACAAATCGGCCACCACTTTATCGGCCCACTTGCTGTTGCTGCGAATCTGATGTGCATAATAGGTATGAATTGATTTTGATTTTTTAATCAGCTGTGCTTCTTCAATACACTGAGCACGTATGCCCACCTGCACCAGTGGAATGCCAAGGTCGTGGATACGTTTCATAACACTGGCATGCGAGTAAGGATTGCTGTGATATGCTTCGCGCAAATCGCTGTGTGCATCTATCTGCAATACAGAAAAATTTTTGAAAAACTTCTGATGAGCTTTTACAAATCCGAGTGTAACGGTATGCTCGGCACCTAATGAAACCACAAACTTTTTGTCTTTGAGCAAGAGTGATGTCTGCTCTTCGATAAAGTCAACAGCTTTCTTGTCGTGGCGGCCTTTGAAATCGAGAGGTTTTAAAGTGGCAATTCCTGCTTTGCGGTAAGTTTCCATGTCGAGTTCTTCATCATAAAGCTCGACATACTGAGATGCTCTGACAATGGCAGCAGGACCTTTGTCGGAGCCTGAAAGATATGAACTTGTATATTCATAAGGAACCTGCTGAATGACATAATGGGAATTGGCATAAGAAAAAAATTCTTCTTCGGGAATGCCGAGAAAATTTTGTGCAGTTCCGAGTGCTTTTATCATGATGCAATTTTTTCTTTAACCAACGCTGCTGCCTCTTTCAGTTGAATTGCTGAAAACACTTTGAGGCCTGATTTGTCAATAATAGATTTTGCTTCTTCGGCATTGGTGCCCTGCAATCTTACAATGATGGGAACAGGAATGGATCCGATATTATTATAAGCATCTACAATGCCCTGTGCTACACGGTCGCAACGGACAATACCTCCGAAAATATTTACGAGAATGGCTTTTACATGCGGGTCTTTGAGAATGATGCGGAAGGCCTGCTCTACGCGAGCCGCATTTGCAGTTCCGCCAACATCGAGGAAGTTGGCAGGTTCGCCACCGGAGAGTTTGATAATATCCATAGTGGCCATTGCAAGACCGGCACCATTGACCATACAACCTACATTGCCATCAAGCTTTACATAGTTCAAATCATGTTCAGCTGCTTCTACTTCAGTAGGATCTTCTTCGGTTTTGTCGCGCATGGCTTCATAATCAGGATGACGGTACAATGCGTTTTCATCCAGATTTACTTTGGCATCAACAGCCATAATTTTGTCATCAGAAGTTTTTAAAACCGGATTGATTTCAAAAAGCGAAGCATCGCAACTTAAATAAGCTTTATATAATGCTGAAACAAACTTTGTCATTTCTTTAAATGCATTGCCGCTAAGTCCTAAGTTGAAAGCAATTTTTCGTGCCTGAAATGCCTGCAACCCTACCTTGGGATCAACCTCTTCTTTAAAAATTTTGTCGGGAGTTTTGGCAGCTACTTCTTCAATATCCATACCTCCTTCGGTAGAATACATGATGATATTTCGTCCTGCAGCACGGTTAAGCAAAACACTCATGTAGAACTCTGAAGTTTTTGACGGACCGGGATAATATACATCCTGAGCGATGAGTACTTTATTGACTTTTTTGCCCTGTGGACCTGTTTGCGGAGTTATCAGTTGCATTCCAATAATAGCAGAAGCTTTTTCCTTCACCTCATCGAGCGATTTAGCAAGTTTAACTCCTCCTCCTTTGCCGCGGCCACCTGCATGAATCTGGGCTTTAACTACCCAAAAATTGGTACCTGTTTGTTTTTGTAATTCTTTGGCTGCATCAACTGCCTCCTGAGGTGTATCGGCAACAATACCTTCCTGAATGGCCACACCAAAAGACTTGAGTATGGACTTACCCTGATATTCATGAATATTCATAAAGCGAAAAAAATTTTGACAAAATTAGTTTATTAAAACAAAATTTACCGGAAATGCAGCGGTAAAATTATTTTACGGGAGATAAAAAAATTAAAAAATTGTAATGTGTGATGAAAAAATAAATGAAAATGAGAAGCAGGATAACAACCGTACCCATCTCCTGAAGGAAACTGTAATCCCTGTAAGTATAATCTTCATTAAAACGAGCCATACGACTGAAGGACTATAGGAATGAGGATGTAAAGAAAAATAATTCAAACTAAACCTCAAAATTTTTTTTAACTTTTTTATGCTTTACCTACTTGTTTATCTAATAAATACCTACTTTTGAAATCCTTAAAAATCAAATATTAATTATAGTAGCTAAAAATCAAAGTAATGAAAAAACTGTTTACTACACTTTGTCTCGGTTTAACAACCTTGTGGGGATTTTCGCAATCCAACTGTTATTTCGAGGAAAACATGGATACCATTGATGTGGTTACATCTACTCCGGTCAATGCCTGGGTTAAGAACACACGATTAGCATTTACCGGCAACGGTTGCGATTCAGCGTCCATACAGAACGGAGTTACAACTTATCTCGAAACAGATCCGATAGATCTTTCTGGATACTTCTATGTAACTTTGACATACAGGCAAATTTGCCGTATTGATTTCTTTGACCGTGGAGATGTAGAAATTTCTATTGACGGTGGTCAAACCTGGACAACTTTAACCCCGGCTGAATTTGACAATACATTGCCTGATTATGCAGCATTTTCAGGTCAGTTATATTGGTCATCTGCTACATCATTGGACTGGCTGCCCGGAGATGTTACTACGATAACTGATAACTCCATGTGGCATCTTGCCCGATTTGACCTCTCACAATATGGAGGAGCAACGGATTTCCGTTTGCGTTTTAAATCAACAGACGCCAATGGTGGTGGTTCAGGCGGATATCCGGGATGGTTTATTGATGATATTTGCATTCAGGCAGCCGTATGTGAGTTAGTACCTCCTACCATTACATTCAACAATGGATACCCTCAGGGAACCGTTTATAATCTTGGACCATTTACCATTACAGCTCAGATTAATGATGCATCAGGAATTCTGGTTGCAACTTGTGATTATACAGTCAATAATGGTGCTCCAAACAGTCTTCCAATGACCGATATGGGCAATGGAGATTTTACCGTTTCACTGCCTGCCGTGAATGATGGTGACACTATTTGTTATACCATTACAGCCATAGATAACTCCGGCTGTTTTAACTCGGAAACATTCCCTAATAACGGAACCTGTGTAAGTTTTGTGGCTTCGCAGGGTATAACTTTCCCTTACTGTGATAATTTTGATAACCAGAATATATGGACAGAAACCGTAGGTAATGCATCCTCATCGCACTGGGGGCTTGGTGTTCCTACCGGATGGCCGGGTTCAGCACATTCCAGTCCTAATATCTGGGAAGTGGCTTTGAATGCACAATACGCTAACAGCTCACAAGCATATTTAACTTCTCCTCCGTTATCTTTCCTTGGCGTGTTTAATGCGCAGATAGAAGTTTGGTTAAATGCCAATTCAGAACAGAACTGGGATGGCGTGAGATTAGATTACTCATTGGATAATGGAACTACCTGGAATATTGTTGGAGCTGTTGGAGATGTATTCCCGATTGGCAGCAACTGGTATAATACCACTAACATCAACTCCAGCAGTCAGCCGGGATGGTCAGGTAACAGTACTACCATTTCAGGTGCGGCAGGATGGTTTAAAGCAATGCATAAATTAAGTATGCTTGACAATCAGCCAAGCGTTTTACTTCGTTTTGTATTCACTTCTGATGCATCTGTAACATCTGATGGTTTTGCCATAGATGACCTTTGCATATTTGTACCACCACCACAGGATGCAGGAGTAACATTAATATCACAACCTCCGACACAGGCACCTGCAGGATTATGTATTCCGGTAGAAGTGACCATTACCAACTTTGGCAGTCAGCTATAACCTCTACTCCTGTAACTTATACTGACGGACAAGGTAACACACAAACAGCTACATGGACAGGAACACTTGCCCCCGGAGCATCTACACAGTTTACCATTACTCCATGTTATACCATACCATCAGGCGCATTTAGTTTGTGTGCATATACTTCCTTACCAAATGATGGATTGGCATTTAATGACACAACATGTATGAGTGGTGTTGGAATTCCTGTATTAACTCTTACTTCATGTGATGATTTTGAATCTGGAAACAACGGATGGGTTTCAACACCAACCGGTGGAGGTAATCAGTGGCAATTGGGAACTCCTGCTTATGGAGCTACTTCAGGTGCTCACTCAGGAGTAAATGCATGGGATATCAACCTTGCTTCAGCTTATTTTGCAAATGAAACGGATACTTTATTTACTCCAATATATGATGTAACCGGTTTGACAGCAAGTAACCTTAGCATGTCGTTCTGGCGCAATCATAATACTTCCGCCTCTGATGGATTCTGGGTGGAATATACTCTTAACGGTAATAACTGGATACGTTTAGGTTCAGTTGCTGATCCAAACTCTTCCAATTGGTATAATAATGCCAATTTGAATAATACCAGCCTACCTGCATTCAGCGGCAATTCTTCAGGATGGATTAAATCTACCTATTTCCTTAATAATATATTGGCATCCAATCCTACAACCATACGTTTCAGATTCATTTTTGCTGCTTCTGTATTCTCAGTAGGAGGCGATGGTGTATCTATTGACGATTTCTGTGTAACAATACCCTGTCCTAACGATGTAGGTGTTACTACAGTAGGTTCTTATAACACTTTCCTGGGTAACACATTGCCCGCAGGAACACAGGATTCAATAAGAGTTATTATCCATAATTATGGAACAAACACTGTTAACAGTGTCAATATTTCTTACTCTATAAACGGTACGGTTATCAATCCTCCATATACATGGACAGGCACTTTAGCTCCAAACGGAAATGTAACATTAATTCTGCCTACTTCATATACAACTCCCGGAGGTCAATACACTATATTAGCATGGACAGATCTTACCGGTGGTGATTGTGAACCGGCTAATGACTCATTGCCGGGCAGTGCAGTTGGTGTTCCGATTATAACCGTTAATTACAATAATTCGTATTGTGATGATTTTGAAAACGGAAATATCGGATGGACGGCAAAAAATCCCGGACCACCGGATACCAACTGGGAATTCGGTACTCCAAATTTCGGTACTACCAATACAGCTTACAGTGGCGTAAATTGTTGGGATATCAATCTGACAAGTTCTTATGGCCCCTCTGCAAATGCTGAATTATATACTCCGATATTTGATTTATCGAATGCAGTAGATACGCGACTTGAATTTTATCAGAATGTTGCTTCTGAATCAGGTTGGGACGGAACTCGTATGGAATATAGAATTGGAAATGGTCCCTGGACGATTTTAGGAACACCATGTGATACTGTATTCAACAGCCAATATAACTGGTATAATGAATCAAGTTTGAATTCATCAACACAATATGCATGGACTGCAGGAACCCAGAATTGTTCGCTTCCGGCAGGATGGTTCAGAACTTATACACGACTGGGAAGTATTTTTGACAACCAGCCGCAGGTACAGTTCAGATTTATCTTCACTAGTGATGCATCTGTGCAAGCAGATGGTTACTCTATTGATAATTTCTGTATGACTGTACCTGTACCATTAACCGTTACACCATTACAAGTTTCAACAGCTAATCCCGGACCTCCATTTATTTTGCCGGGTCAGAATATTCTATTCAAGTCAAAAATTTTCAATGACGGAACTTCTGCAGTAACAAGTCTTGTAGCAACACTGTCTATTGACGGTACAATCATTTCAAATGATACTGTTGTTCCGGGTACACCATTAGCGCCTAGCACATCTATGTTCTATACGTTTGCCAATTCATGGGCAGCATCACCGGGATATCATGATGTGTGTGTTTCTACTTATTATCCAAATCAGTCTGCCGATCTTAAACCTATTGGCGATACTGTTTGCTTTGTGATACAGGTATTTGATTCAGCTTCAGTAAATGCCAATGCCACTCAGAAATGTTATGACTTTGAAAGTGGTTATCGCTGGGTAACATTAAATGCTTCATCATATACCAATAACACAAGCTGGGATTTAGGTACATCAGGAAAATTTGGCGGTCCTCACAGTCCGGTAAATGCATGGTTCACCAGCCTTACCAGTCAATATCCTAACCGTGATACTTCAGCTCTTTATTCACCTGTATTTTCTGTAACAGGAGGATTAACTTATAATCTGAACTTCTGGCATAGCTTTATGACAGAGCGTAATGAAGATGGAGGTACCGTTGAATACTCTACAGACTTTGGAAATACATGGACTGCACTTGGTGACGACCATGATCCAAACTGGATGAATACTTACAGCATTACTGCTTTAGGATCTGTTCCTCCTGTTCACCCGGGATGGTCAGGCAACAGCAACGGATGGAATCAGGTAAATCATGATTTATGTCTTCCGGTTGCAGGCACACAACAAATTATATTCCGTTGGAGATTTAATTCTGACTTCAGTGTGCGTGATGACGGTTGGGCAATTGATGATGTATGTTTTGAAGTAAAATCACCAATTACTACCTGCTCTACAGGAATTGAAGATCTGCCACATGGTATGGATTTGATACAGAACAATCCAAATCCATTCAGCGATCAGACAACCATTTCGTTCAGCATTGCTGATCATGGCATGACGCAATTGAGTATAGTAGATGTTACAGGAAAAGTTTTAATGACACCTGTAAATACAGAACTTTCTGCAGGTGCTTACTCAGTAACAGTTAATGCACGCGATTTGGCAAGTGGTGTTTACTTCTACATTCTGAAACATAATGACAATCAGATAGTGAAGAAAATGGTTATTGCGAAATAATCTTTTGAATTAAGGATAAAAAGAGGTTGCCTGTATGGCGACCTCTTTTTATTTTATGGTGAAAGGTATTTTTATTTTCTTTGCGTGCCCGAAAAATACATTGGGGATGTAGCTCAGTTGGCTAGAGCGCTTGCATGGCATGCAAGAGGTCGTGGGTTCGAGTCCCATCTTCTCCACTCTTTTCTTACTTACCAACCTTTGTAATTATTTCAAACCTGAAATATCAATTTGCCTTAATATCATTCAAACAAAGTCAACCTGACACTGTCTTTAACTTTCAATTTGCCTAATTTTGCAGAATGGATGATAAAACAAAAGAGCGATTATATAAAAAAGCCTGAATGGCTGAAAGTAAAATTGCCAATCGGTGAAGAATACAGAAAAGTGCGTGGGCTGGTTGACAATTATAAACTACATACGATTTGCGAGAGTGGCAACTGTCCTAATATGGGCGAATGTTGGGGAGCAGGCACAGCCACTTTTATGATACTTGGAAATATCTGCACACGCTCCTGTCAGTTTTGTGCAGTTGCCACAGGAAGACCTTTGGCTCCCGATTTGGAAGAACCCCATCGCGTAGCCGAATCAGTAAAACTGATGCGTGTTAAACATTGTGTGATAACCAGCGTTGACCGTGACGACCTGAAAGACGGAGGATCTGAAATTTGGGCAGAAACTATCAGAAAAGTTCGCGAGTATTCGCCAGGCACCACTATGGAAACACTGGTTCCTGATTTTGCAGGTAAATGGGAAAACCTTGAACGTGTGATGACAGAGAAGCCGGAAATCATGTCCCACAATATTGAAACCGTTCGCAGAACAACACGACTGGTGAGAGTGCAGGCAAAATACGAACGCAGCCTTGAAGCTTTAAGACGTATCAATGCATTTAAACTACGTACCAAATCAGGTATTATGCTCGGCCTTGGCGAAAAACACGAAGAAGTAATTGAAACGATGAACGACTTGCTTGAAAACGGTGTACACATTCTAACACTTGGACAATATTTACGACCCACAACAAAACATCTGCCTGTGCAGGAATTTGTTCACCCTGATAAATTTGCCGAGTATAAACAATTAGGCCTTGAAATGGGTTTTAAGTATGTCGAAAGCGGACCTTTGGTGCGTTCGAGTTATCATGCAGAAAGACATCTTACTTTTAATATTGAAAATTAATTTCCATCAATTATGATCAGAGTTGCAATTAATGGTTTTGGACGGATAGGCAGAACCGTTTTAAAAAAACTAATTACCTATAACGAAGTTGAAATTGTTGCCATCAACGATTTGACATCGCCTGAAACACTTGCTCACTTATTTAAATACGACAGCATTCACCGTAAATTTTCAGGAACAGTCAGCTCGACTGAAAAATCTCTTGTCATCAATGGAAAAGATATTCCTGTGTTTGCTGAGAAGGATCCTTCACTCCTGCCCTGGAAAAAATTAAATGTAGATGTGGTGATTGAATCAACAGGACATTTCACAAAAGCTGAACTTGCGGAAGCACATGTAAAAGCCGGTGCGAGGAAAGTTATTATATCAGCTCCCGGAAAAGGTGATTTAAAAACGGTAGTACTTGGTGTGAATGAGCATATACTCGATGGCAGCGAAAAAGTAATATCCAATGCAAGTTGCACAACGAACAATGCAGCACCCATGCTGAAAATTTTAGATGATAACTGGGGAATAGAAAGTGCTTACATCACAACAGTGCATGCCTATACAGGAGATCAGAATATCCACGATGCACCTCATAAAGATTTGAGAAGAGCGCGTGCTGCTGCCAACTCCATCATACCAACCACAACAGGAGCTGCAAAAGCACTTACTGAAATATTTCCAAATCTTAAAGGGAATATTGGCGGAGCAGGAATAAGAGTGCCTGTGATAGATGGTTCACTCACCGATATTACCTGCATTTTAAAAAAACCTGCAGATGTGGATAGCATTAACAAAGCATTTAAAAATGCATCTGAAACAACCATGAAAGGAATTATTGAATACACATCAGACCCTATAGTATCTTTCGACATTATAGGAAATCCATACTCATGTATTTTCGATTCGTTGCTTACCTCAGTGTTAGGTACTATGGCAAAGATTGTAGGTTGGTATGATAATGAAATGGGATACAGCACTCGGCTTGCCGAACTGACTGTGATGGTTGGAAAAAAATAATTGGCAATGTTTGCAGATACTGTTTTGATGATCAGGCCCGATTCATTTGGGTATAATCATCAGACCGCTGCAAGCAATTCTTTTCAGCATAGCAGCAAACTCAGTTCTGATGAATTGAGAAATGCTGCAATCAAAGAATCTGAAAAACTGAGACAGACTTTGGTGGATAATGATATTAAAGTGCTGTATATGCATCAGCAATCAGGTATAAACTTGCCCGATGCCGTTTTTCCAAACAACTGGTTTACCACACATACAGACGGAACGATAATTCTTTATCCGATGTGTTCGCCATCGAGGCGCGAAGAATACAATTCAAAAATCATTGACTATCTCTCCTATAATTTTGATGTAGGGCAAATTATTGATTTAAGAGATTATGCCATGAAGGAACAATATCTGGAAGGAACAGGTAGTCTTGTTTTTGACACAAAAAATAAAATAGTATTTGCAGCAGACTCCATCAGAACAAATCCAAATCTTGTTGAGAAAATTTCAGAACATTGCAGTATGCAATCATGCAACATTGCTTTTCTTGATGATGCACATCAGCAAATTTATCACACCAATGTGTGTTTAAGTGTTGGCAATGGCTTTATAGTTGTTGCTGAAGATAATATTGCCGATGAGGCAGGAAAAATTAAACTGAACAATCTATTGGCCGAGACAGAAACGGAGGTATTAAAAATTACCCGAAATCAGTTAAATAATTTTTGTGGAAATATATTACAGTTGCAGAACAGCAAGAAAGAACCTGTTTTAGCTATGTCAACCAAAGCTTATCAGTCGTTTGAACCATCTCAGATTAAACAGCTCGAAAAACATACAGCTATCATACATTCCGGCATACCTCATATTGAAGCTACCGGTGGTGGAAGTGTGAGGTGTATGCTTGCTGAGATATTTTTGAAACCTAAATATCTCAACTAATTTCTGTAAAATTTTTTCAATTCCAGCAAAGCATTATTCATTAACTGACCCTTGGGCTTTTCTCTGAGTTCATTCAGTTTCATGTCGGTTACGGATATTGTTCCATTAAAAAATACCGTATTTATTCTGTTATTTTCTAAATCAATAACAGCAAAATGCTCTCGACTTCCGGCAATAAAACTCTTTGGAGGAACAGTATCAAACAAGTCTGTTCCAAAGCTAAACTTATCGGATGATGTAGTACAATGAAAAATATCATGCAATAAAGTAGGTACAACATCGTAATGTGAAGTAAATTTTTTGATATGCGCAGGTTGTTTTCCCGGCCATGAAATAATAAACGGAACCTGCAGCTGATACTTAGAAAAATTACTGGTATGTCCCCAGTAATTTTTTTTATTCTCGTTAAACTCTTGTCCATGATCGGACGAAATGATGATGACAGTGTTTTCTGTGAGATTCTTTTCTTTTAGCCTGTCTAATACTTGTCCAATCAGTGAATCAGTAAACCACACTGTATTCTTATAACTGTTATAAAACTCCGTTGGATCACAGTCATTTGACAATTTTGAAAAATCAATAACATCCCAATACGGTTTAAACGGATGCGGAAACTGAGGTGGAATATTATAATTGTGCGGTGTATCATAAAACAGAAATCCAAAAAATGGATTGCCGGTAGTACTTGTATCAATCCAGTTGCAAAAATCCTTGGTTATCTGTATATCTCTTTCATAAAATTTATTTCCGGGTGTTTTCAGTCTTACATCTTTCATTCCTGCAAAAACGGTTTTATCAAACTCAGGGCTGGTAAGTGGTGCACTTGCATATATGGCATGCGTGTATTTAAATTTCTTCAGCACATCCATAAAAACAGGTGCAGTACGACTATAGAGAAAATCATTCCAGTATAAAGAAGGCAATGAATAGAACAAAGAAAAAATACCTCCACGCGTACCGTTGCTTCCGCTGTAATGCCTGTCGAAAGTAATTTTATCCTGTGCAAAGGAATAAATATTGGGCGATATTTCTTTGGTAAATGTTTCGTACTGCCATGCATCAATCAATATCCACAAAATATTTAAGTGAACGCTATCAGTATTCTGAAACTCCAGTTTTGTTAAAGGATAATGCAGAGTATTATTATCAAATTCGTCCATATTAATATCCTTATACCGATCGTTGGATTTTACTCCCATTTTAGCAAGTAGTTTATTAGCCTTCAACGGAAAGAAAAGCGGATAATACAAAGATGACTGTTGAATGGTACGGTAAGACACTGCGCTGGCCCAAACATGTGTAAACTGAGTAAATAAAAACAATGCCACCATCAGGTAAGCTATAACCTTACCATTCCTCAAAACTCCTTTTTCAGTTTTTTCGCCATATAAATCTTGCAAGCAGATACAACAACATTAAAGTTACAATAAAGGCAGTGATTGCTTTTATATAAAGTATTGTGTCTAAAACAAAAAATTTCGCTGAAAGCACCACCAAAAACCAGATTCAAAACAAATTCATTAATATGAAAACGATATAAATCAAAAACATAAGTATCGAGCAATAGCAGCAACAAAGTCAAAGTAGAAATTAATGCAACATACCAATGCAGGATATTTTTATTGCGTATAAAAAATATCAGAGGAATAAATAAGACTGCATAAACAATCATTGAAAGTAAAACGAAATGACTGACAGTAGCTGCGAACAGATAGATGACAGTAAGCCAGTCGCCATCAATTTGCATATATTTAAAATACCTGCTTGCAATGCAAATTGCCAGTATTGCTATTGAAAGAAAATACCATGCACCGGCCTTCAGATTTAACTTACGTTCAGCAACAGGCATTTCAGATTAGGTAAACTTTTTTAATTCAAGTTTATGGCCATCCCAGACAGCGTAAGTAAAATACATAATCCAATCGCCCAGATTAATATAACGGCTGTTCTCTATTTGTTTATCAATCGGTAAATGTCTGTGACCAAAAATATAATAGTCATAATGACGGGTCCTTTCGGTTTCTTTTATGTATTGAACCAAAAACTCTTTGTCGTCTCCAAGATAAACGGCATCATGATGGCCGGTATGTTGCCTGCTTTTACGGCTCCAGAAATTAGCCATACTAATACCAAAATTGGGATGCAATCTGGCAAACAGCCACTGACAAAATTTATTGGCAAAAACTTTTTTAATGAACTTATATCCATGATCTCCCGGGCCTAAGCCATCGCCATGCCCAATTAAGAATTTGCTGCCGTTGAAATCATATTCTTTAGGCTCTCTCAGTAATTTAACACCTATTTCCTGCGGCAGGTAATCGAACATCCACATGTCATGATTGCCCGTAAAAATGGTTACGGGAATTCCGTAATCAGTAAATTCTGCCAATTTTCCCAATAATCTTACATAGCCTTTAGGTACCACATGCCGGTATTCAAACCAGAAATCAAACACATCGCCCAAAATAAATAATTCTGATGCCGTGGGTTTAATTTCATCCAGCCAACGGCATATTTTCTTCTCCCTTACAAGACTCTCATCATAAGAAGGAACACCAAGGTGAAAATCGCTGAAGAAGTATATTTTTTTCTGACTCAAAACCTTTTTCTGAAAACGGTGCTAATTTCTACATTTTAACGATACAAATTCATAACTCCTATTCAACCAAATAACAATTGTTTTTACTCAAAATCCTTACACTTAAAACAACTTGAGGAAATTGTAACCACCCCGGCAGGCAAGGCGTATACACCGCATCGAAAATATCATTTTAATATGAAAAGATTTACATACCTCTTGTTGTTCATGTTGGCTGCAATAAACGTATTTGCCCAAACTGAAAAAACCAAATCCCCGGTTTCAAAAGAATATGTGTTTGAAATGCCTTATATGGATTTGGATAAACAAATGAAATCGTTTAAATCAACATTAAATGAAATCCCCGGCCTGGAATTTTATGGATTTTGCGAAAGCCGAAAGTTGTTAATGGTGCGAATGCCTGAATCCAGTCTGATCAAATTTCAAGACGTGTTAGAAAGTCATGACTACTTATATCGTGTAAAAAGAGAAGGCACATTCCAAAGTGCTGAAAAGGACTGCAATGCCAAAGATGAAATCAATTATAGTCGTTCAATCAATTAAACATTAAAAACAAAAAAGTTAAAATATGAAACAATATTTAACATTTGGAAATATAGTATGCATTGTATTGTTGATTCTTTCGAATCTGCAGGTACAGGCACAATGTACAGGTGGTTCCAATGGAGGAAGCATTACTCCAACAAACAGTTGGAATACAACTTCTGTACGCGGGCAATACTATTACTCTTTCTCTGCCACAGCAGGGTACACTTATTATTTTTCTTTCTGTGGCGCTGATGGAGGTAGTTCAAGTTATAATACGCAGATAACAATTAACACCAGTGGAGGTGTAGCTGTGCCCGGAGCTTACAATGATGACTATTGCGGAAGCCGCTCTTATCTGGAGTGGACTTGTGCAACATCAGGAACATACAGGGTTGTTACATCAAGAAGTAATTGCAATACCCAATGGAACTTAGGAACGCTTGCCTATAAATATTCAGTGCCATGCCCTGTAGGGTTAGGAACAGGTTATACTGCCGTAGCTTCGTTACCATATACTATAGCTTCAGGAACTACTTGCGGTCAGGTTGATGATTTACGCAGTGGTGATATTGTAACATGTGGTGCAGCAAGTTATTATAATGGTGAAGATATGGCATGGTCATTTGTTCCATCAACAAGTGGAAATGTAACTGTATCATATACTGCAACCACTGCAAGTGTTCTTGCAATATATGAAGGATGTCCATTAGCTGGTAACGGTGGAAGTTGTATCAGTTCGCAATCAGGTGCAGGGTCAAAGAGCATTAGTTTTTGTGTACAGGCGGGAACTACTTACTATGTCTTGGTTGACAGCAGAACATCCCCGGGATGTTTTGCATTTACAAATTTTACCATAAGTGCTCCTGTATATGATGCTTGGTGTATTAACTCTTGCCCCGGTGGATTAGGAGCAGATTTTACAGCTATTGGATCGTTACCTTATAATATGGCTTCAGGAACTACCTGTGGAAACAATAACGATTTTGATGCAACAAGAATAGTTACATGCGGAACAGCAAATTATTATAATGGTGAAGACAGAGCGTGGTCATTTACTCCTGCAACAAGCGGAAATGTGACTGTTTCATACAATACAGGTGGTGCTAACAGAACTATTCTTTCGGTGTTTGATGCATGTCCGCTAACCGGTGGAGGTGCCAACTGTGTGGCCACTCAGGAAGGCACCGGAAATAAAAGTGTGAGCTTTTGTGCTCAGGCCGGAGTTACCTATTATGTTTTGATTGATTGTCAAACCAGCACTTCGTGTTTTGCTTTTACAAATTTCAATATCACTGCACCAACTTACAGCGTTGCTTGTGATTTTTCTTGTCCGGGTGGTTTAGGTACAGGTTACTCTACAGTAGCTTCTCTTCCATACACACTTGCATCAGGTACAACTTGCGGCATGGTGAATGATATTGATGCTTCGAGAATAACAACCTGCGGTTCTGCAGCATATTTTAATGGCGAAGACAGAGTATGGTCGTTTACTCCAACTACATCCGGAAATATTACAGTTTCTTATTCATCAGGAGCTTCAGGGAATAATCTGGCTGTTTATGATGCATGTCCATTAAATGGCAATGGTGCCAATTGTGTAACCTATCAACAAGGTAACGGAAATAAGAGTGTCAACTTTTGCGCACAGGCAGGCACAACTTACTATGTAGTGATGGACTGTCAGTCAGGAACAGGTTGTTTAAACTTTACAAACTTTACAATCAGTGCACCAACATGCAATACAGGAACAGGTTTAACCAATATCAGTTCATTACCATTCTCTGCAAAATACCAAACAACATGTAGTGCAGTAAATGATTTGACATCAGGTAATACGCCAACATGTGGCAATAATACCTACAAGGCGGGAGAAGATTATGTTTACACTTTTACTCCTGCAACATCAGGAAATATTGTTATCAGAATTACTTCAAGTACTAATAATACCGGTGTATTCTTATATGATGGCTGCCCGTCAGGTTGCGGTAGTGCTCCAAATTGTGTGGCTAATCAAACAGGTGACAATGATATTACATTGTGCGTTAATGTAACTGCCGGAACTACTTATTATCTTGTAGTAGATTCACGAGCCGCCTGTTTCCCTTATAAAATTTCTATTTCAGCACCTTCAACAAGTACGGCTGGAAATACATGTGCAACACCTGTGGTAATTGCAACTCTTCCATATACAAAATATCATGAAACAACTGCATGCTTTGGCAATGATTACACAAATGCTTCACCCGGTTCATGCGGTACAGACTATGAGTCGGGCGAAGATAAAGTTTACAGTTTGGCTGTTGCATCTGCGCAGTGTATTTCAATAACAATTACAGGTGCAAGTACCAATGATATCGGATATCAGGTTTACAAAGGATGTCCAAGCAGTGGTTCTGCAACCTGCATTGGCTCGATGGGTGGTGCAGTAAGTGGTTCGTTAACCGGAAGTGTAACTTTACCTTCTGCAGGAGTTTATTATATCATAGTTGACACAAAAGCAAATCCATTTAACGCAGATTATAACATCAGCATTTCAAATAACAATACTGTTGCCAACGATCTTCCATGTAATGCACAGAGTATGGTATTAGGCAACTATTATACAGGTAATACACATTGTGCTGATGGCAGTGGAGAACCACCCGCACCTGCATGCTGGACCACTCCTAATTCTGTAAATACTGTATGGTATAGTTTTGTAGCACCTGCATCAGGCAATGTTACAGTAAGAACAGTACAGGGAACTATGGTAAAAACTCAAATTGCAGTATATAGCGGAACATGCGGCAGTGGAATGACCTTGGTTGATTGTAATACAAATGCACCATCCTGTGGTGGCTCACCTACCTCTGTTTCACAGTTGCAATTAACCGGATTAACATCAGGTCAGACATATTATGTTATGGTTGATGGTGAAGGTTCAGCAACAGGTTCATTCAGCATTTTTGCAATTGAAACCGGAACTGCCATACCACAAATTTTCGGACAGGAATGTTCATCACCAATCATTGTATGTAATAGTGAAATAAAAGTTGGTGATCCGGGATTCCAGGCTTTTGGAAACAGTTGCGATTTTCCAAAAAACAGCACTTGTCTTGCAAGAGCAGAAAGAGGATCCGGATGGTATCAGATAAATATTAATGCTACCGGTCGTTTAGAATTTTCTATTGTTCCCAACGACTGGATTGGAGCCCCGACAACTGCCTGTACCGATTACGATTTTGCTATCTGGAAAATTGCAGGTGCAGGAGCAACTGATTGCAATGGAATAAAAGCCGGTGCTGCTGCAGTTAGATGTAATTACAGCCCATTAGGTGTTACCGGCCTTTACAGCACAACTAATAATACTGCTCCGCCTGAATATCCTGGTTTTGGGGGAGCATATAATACAGGAATTAATGTTGTTGCAGGAGAAGTTTACTTGCTCATTGTAAGTAACTATACCAACAGCTCATCCGGATTTACTTTAAAGTTCCCTTCAGGTTCACCGGTAGATTATACAGCAGCAGGAGCAAATGCATACTGGACAGGTGCTGAAGATGATGATTGGTTTAATCCACTCAACTGGGGTGGTTGCAATATTCCAAGTTGTACAGTAAATGCAATTATTCCATTCTCGAGTGCTTATCAGCCTAACGTAAAAACTGCAGGCGCTTCCTGCAAAGATTTAAATGTTGAAGCAGGAGGATCTTTAGCAATCAACAGTTTCCAGTATCTGACTGTTTGTGGAAATATTTCCAATAAAGGATTCTTAGATATAGCTCCGGGATCAGGATTCATGATGACCATTCCTGCAGTTAATCAGGATATAGACGGTAACCTTGTTGCCCCGAACAGAATTGGAAATATTCAGATAAATAAAAGCGGTGGTATTGTCACCTTAAAACAAAATATGGATATGCAGGGAAGTCTTACGATAAATGGCTCCAGTTCCAGATTTGATGCTTTAGACAAAACGCTTACTCTGAATGGAAACCTTACTAATGCTGCCGGACAATTTAATATGGGTAACAATGGTAATTTAGTATTATCAGGCACTACAACTCAGAATATTTATGATGTTGACACGCTTACAAATGTTATTGTAAATAAAACCGGAGGGACAGTAAATCTTTTAAGTAACATGAAGATTGGCCCAACAGGAAGTTTGAATTTACTATCTTCAAAAATTGTTACAGGTGCTAATGAGGTACAAATAATGAATGATGCATCCGCTGCTGTAAGCCCGGGTAATGCATCCAGCTATGTTGAAGGTTTGTTGAGAAGAAATGTGCCTTCAAGTATTGCAGCGCGCAACTATGATTTCCCTGTGGGTAATGCAACCAAAGGTTACCAGAGAATAAATCTTGATTTGTACAATGGAATTGATCCGGCAGTGGGAAGTATTCAGGCAAAATTTAATGAATTCTCCTCTGTAGTATGGAGTATTGGATTGGATGCACCCTGTTTGGTAAACTATGGTGACACTATGTTGAACAACGGTTACTGGACGCTGACTCCTGCAGGTACTGCAAACAGTCAGGCTAATGTAACACTTTACAACACCAACTATACAAATGCGAAATCCAATTTTACCGTTGGTACAAATCCTGAAGGACTTGGATGGATTATCCCTCCAATAATCACAGGACCATGCGTTACACCACCGGTTACTGCTGTTCTCAGAAATGGTGTAGGAATGAATCTTCAGGCGGGTCAGCCTTTCTTAATGGGAACCTTACAGGGTAAACCATCACCATTGCCTGTCGAATTAATTTCTTTCGAAGCTACTGCCGGTGATTATTCGATATTCCTCACCTGGTCAACTGCGAGTGAGAAGAACAATGCAGGATTCAATCTGCAACGAAGCATTGACGGATACAACTTTGAAAATATTGCCTGGATAGATGGTAATGGAACAACCAACTCTCCGAACAATTATAGTTTCGAAGACAAGAATGTTAAACCCGGAGTGATGTATTACTATCAGCTGAAACAGGTTGACTACAATGGCGAATTTGAATACAGCCCGATAAGAAATGCTAAAATTTCAAGCAGAAATCAGGTGACTATTTCAGCTATTCCGAATCCTTATCATGGCAACACTAAGATTACTTATTCGTTGCCCGAAGATGGAACAGTAGTAATACTCATAACTGATGTTACCGGAAGAATTATCAAGAATATAGATTTAGGTTATCAATCAGGTGGTGATTACAGAATTCCTTTCAGTGCAGTTGCTGAAGGTTATGCTGCAGGATTGTACAACGTAACACTGTACTTCAACGATAAACCTTATCGAATAAAACTTTCAGAGTATAAATAATTCAGCGACTGTATAAGTCTCTTAGCCTGACAGGATTCAGTTTGTGTAAATCAAATACAAACCGAATCCTGTCGGTGTATTTATAGTCATTCAAATCATAGTAGGTTTTTATCTCTTTGGAAATAACAAGCGGGAGATAAACTTCAACCGCATCTTTAAAAATACTCAGACAGATGCCTGCATCATATCTTACTGACGAAGCTCCCGGAGTAACTGCTGATGCTTTGTAAAAACTTATCAGGTCTGCAAACACTCTGATACCGGGTAAAGGAGTTTTTACAGAAGTGTTGATACCAAACATCCAGTGATTAGTCTTTACAGGATAATAAGCTTTCATTCCTCCGGCTCTCATCACCATTTGATGACTCCAGAAACCGGAACCATCATTTCGTCCACTAAAAAATTCCTGCAACAGATAATCATCTCTGCCCATCCAGGCACTTGAGGTAAAATTAGCTTCACCGTCATAATTGTTTTTATACAAAAATGTTCCGGCAAAAAATCTCAGATACAAATCCTTTTTGTGCTTAGTAAGTGTAAATTCCTTCTCCACTGAAATCTGACTCTTGATATAATCTTCTCCTCTTTCCGTCATCCATTCAACAGTTGAAGGGTCTGTCTGGCTGTAACTATTTCTCAATAATGCAACTTGCTGATACATTCTTCTTTGCCAGTATAAATGATCAGGCTTGTATTCATATTGTCTGATATGATTCAAAATATTACTTACTCTGAAACTGTACTCTACATCAGGCTTACAATAAGCCCTGGCTACACGAAACTTTATGTGTACGGGCAATGAAAAATAATCCTGATTGTAGAATTCATTTCTTGAATTCAAATATTGCCTGTCTGCACGAAAATAACGTGGATTGGCAGTAACATCAATTCTGTCAATAAAAGTTTTGTCCAATAAAAAACTATAGTTAAACATGGCCGTACCGGCAGGAGTGCGCGATTTGAAGCCATACATCGGCATCAATGAAAACTCAAATTTCTTTTTCAGTGCTGAGATATTATGCAATATGACACCTGCCATCAAACCATTATAGCTGTTATAACCAATTGCAGGAAGATAAAACAATTGTGTGCTTAATGGATTTTCATATTTTGACAGGAATGAAAATTCAACTTTATTGAACCTGCGAAAGATTCCTCTGCTCCTGCAAAAATTATTCAACGGGTAATAATCAAATGAATAATCGGGGCTGTCCGCCAGAAAATAATCTGCATCATCTGTTGTGAAGGTAACATCCGTTTTATTACTGAAAGGTTCAACCCACACTGATTTTAAGAATTGATTATTGCGATAAGCCGAAATGGAAACCGGCACTGAGAGTTGACCTGAATTTTTCAGTCTTAAACTGTAACCGTTACTCACTTTCTTCACACCAACAATTTTAAAATCTGATTTATCCTTCGAAGTAATTACTCCCTTAAAAAACCAATTAAGTGATTTTCCGGATACCTTTTCAAACACTTGCCGGATATCATCAGGAGAAGGATGCTTAAATTTCCATTCCTGAAAATACTGCTGCATACAGGAATCGAAAAGCGAATCTCCCAAATACTTTTTCAGCGAATAAAAATTTACAGCAGTCTTAGAATAGACAACTGCGCCATAATTCAATGGTGTATAACAACTGCTGCTTAAGTCACCGGGCTGATCATTGTTTTGTCTTGCAAGTAACTGATAAAACAGGTTGTTTAAATCAAACGGTTTCAAATTTTCTACACCTGCTTTTTTTATCATCCATTCAGGCAATTGAAGGTAATCCCTGATGTAATTTTTATCCTTGTACTTAAAATCTCTTAATGATATTTCATAAAATGAATTGATACCCTCATCCATCCATGCATGATCGCGTTCATTACTGCCGAGAATACCATAAAACCAGTTGTGCCCTACTTCATGCGTGATGGATTCACACAAATCCGCTTCCGAAGTTGAATTTCCGATAACAGTTATGGTAGGATACTCCATTCCCACTCCTGCTGCAAGTGTGCCATCCACAGCTGTGCAAATGCCATAAGGGTACTCTCCTACTTTCTCAGAATAAAATCTTACAGCATCTGCTACTTCCGATGCAGCTTTCAACCACAGATAAGGTTGAGAATTGGTAAAATAAGCATAGCACTCCACTTGTTTTCCTGATTGTGGCAGTTGAATTGTCTTATGACTAATATGAAATCTTTTATCTGCAAACCATGCAAAATCATGCACACTGTCAATAACAAACTGAATGGTTTTAAATTTATCGGATGATATTGGAAAAGAATTATCGGAACTGTAAGTTGCGACTGAAGATGATTCTGCAATTTTATTTTTTATAAATTCAATTTCTGATGGTGTCTGCAAATATCCGCTTGCAGCTACTACATAATTTTCAGGCAGTGTAATACGTACATCGAACGAACCATATTCCGAATAAAATTCTCCCTGTGACAAGTATGGCATTGGATGCCAACCAAATTTGTCGTAAACAGCAGGCTTGGGATACCATTGCGATATCATATAAGAATCACCAATGTGTCCAAGTCTTGAAAACTTAGCATCAGGAATTTTCACTCTGAAAGGTGTTGTAATGGTAATCGAGTCTTCCGGCTTAAGAGGTTGATTTAATATAAGGCGACAGATATCTGCATTCAGAGAATCATAGACAACAGTTACCGGTTTGTTGTTCACTTTAAAATCCAACTCATCCATGAATCCTCTGAGTGAATCAGGAGCAAAATATAATTGCATATTGCCTTCACTTACCAACTGTTTGCACAATGCCGAAGTTCTGTCTTTATAAGCATTTGGCCAGAGGTGAAAATAAATTTCAGTAAGTATATCGGGAGAGTGATTGATATATTTCATTTCAGCATCTCCGCTTAACTGATGTTTTTTGTCATCAAGTGTTACTGAAATTTTATACTCTACCTGCTGCTGAAAATATGCTTTATCATTATTTGCGAAAGCTGTACTTGCCAACTGACAAATACAGAAACTACACATTGAAATAATGCCTGCAAACTTTCTATTAATTATTTTTATCATCTGCTGCCGAATAATGCTGAACCAATACGTATCATAGTACTACCTTCATCAAGTGCAATTTTATAATCTGATGTCATGCCCATACTTAAAACAGGTTTTACTGTTCTATCTAATCCCGGCTTTATTTTGTCAAAAAGATTTTTCAGTGATTTAAATTCTGCACGTATCTGAGAAGTATTTTCAGTGTTGCTCGCCATACCCATCAGTCCTGCAACCCGAATGTTTTGTAAAGAAGGAAAACCATTATCAAACAGCTTTAATATCTCATTTGTATCAAAACCAAACTTTGTTTCTTCTGTAGCAATGTACACCTGAAGAAGTACCTCAACTTTTCGCTGGTGTTTGCCGGCCATCTTATCAACTTCCGAGAGCAGTTTTACACTGTCTATGGTTTGAATTGTATGAACAAAGGGTACAATAAACTTAACTTTATTACTCTGAAGATGTCCGATAAAATGCCACTCGATATTCTGCGGAAGCTGAGGTTGCTTCTCACAAAGTTCCTGAACATAGTTCTCTCCAAAAATATGTTGACCTTCGGTGAGTGCAAGTTCAATATCAGTTACAGGTTTTTTTTTGGAAACAGCAACCAGGGTAGCCTGATAAGGTTTTAGCTCCTGAATCAGTTTCTGATAAGACATTGAATCGAACATAAAAGAGTTATTCAGCGGTAAATTTCAGGTTTTAAACTTATCAAATAAACAGGAATCAAAAAAATCATCCACAAAAGCCGTTTCAAAACCTCAATTTATAACTTTTAATACCGTACTTCTGTATTTCTCTATTCTGTCATCAGAAAAATTTACAATCACAGATGTCGTATATCAGAAATGCAGATAACAAAAAAAATGCAAGCCATGTTGAAAACACAGCCTGCATATCAGATAGTAAAAATGGTTTATCCGGAAAACCGATATTAAGGTGCCATTACTCTTGGTTTTTCATACTTTTGAACTAAATATTTTAAAAAATGAAAAAAGTATTTGTTGCCATTTTATTTTTTCTTGGAGCAGCCTCATTAAGTTTTGGCCAAGATGATTTTATAAAAGACAGTCTGGATAGTTATATCATCCGCGAAATGAATATATGGAAGATACCGGGTGTTGCTGTCGGCATTGTTAAAGATGGAAAAGTTGTTGCTTTAAAAGGATATGGCGTGAGGGAAATGGGCAGAACAGACAAAATAGATGAAAACACATTGTTTCAGATTGCAAGTAATTCCAAAGCTTTTACCGGAACTGCAATTGCTATGCTCGACAACGAAAAACGTTTAAATCTTGATGAGAGAGTTCGCAAATACCTGCCCTGGTTTGCGTTAAAAGACCCTAATGCCACAGAGATGGTGACCGTTAAAGATATTTTATGCCATCGGATTGGATTCAGCACTTTTCAGAGTGATTTTCTGAACTGGAACTGCAATTTGTCTGAAGAGGCTCTGATTAAAAATATGCGTAATGTAGATGCCAAATATAAATTCCGGTATAAATTTGGTTATTGCAACATGGGATTTGTTACTGCAGGAGCAGTTATAAAAGCTGTAACTGATACATCATGGCAGGATTTTTTCCAACATCGTTTTTTTGATAAATTAGCTATGAAAAGGAGTTCAGTTTATTACTCTAAAATTATAAGCGACAGCAATGCTGCCAAACCTTATACCTTGGTAAATGGACAACTTGTAAGATTAGATTATGCAAATGTTGATAATATAGGTGCATGTGCAGGAATCAATTCTTGTGTAAGTGATTTGACACATTGGTTGCTCATGCAATTAAACAATGGTCGTTACAACGGAGTAGAAGTGGTGCCTGAAACAGTTATTAAAACTACAAGGAACTCTTACATGATTGACAGAGAATCGTCAAGTCCATCAAGGCCATATAATCACTTTGCGAATTATGGTTTAGGCTGGGAACTGGAGGATATGTATGGTTCACTGGTAGTTTCGCACAACGGAGGTGCTAATGGCTTTGTAACAAACACCACATTATTACCTGAACATAATGCCGGTTTTGTTATTCTCACCAATACCGATGCCAATTGGTTTTATGTTGCATTACGTCAGCAACTGATCAATTATTTTACGGGACAACCTTATGCCAATATCAGTGCTGCTTACTACAAAAGATTTGAAGCTAACGACCAGAAAGATCAGGAAGAAATTAAAGCACTTGAAGACAAAACAAAATCAAATCCTAAATTATCGGTAAGCAATGATGCTGTTGCAGGAAAGTACAAAAATCCAGTGTATGGCGAAATAGAAATCAGAAAAAGCAAAAAAGGTCTGACCATGTATTTCAGTCATCATCCGTTTCTGAAAGGTGAATTGACACCTACAGGCGCAGAAACATTATTGTGTAAATTCACTGACCCAACGTATGGAATTCATGAGTTTCCTCTTGAAATTATAAATGGAAAAGTAAAATCAATAACGGTAAAAGTGAATGACTTTGTTGACTATGACCCGTATCGTTTCGAAAAAAAACGAATAAGAAATTACAGTTCGTATAACGTGAGTTTGTCTTTGCCTTCAAGAACCAACAAATAAATTTTACTTCCCATGCTCATTGTAGCATAACCCATTGCCGGCACCGGAAATCCTGATACCTGTTTCAGATGGCTGTCAAACAAGTTAAGATTATTATCAATACTCAGAGCGCAATACGTATTGTTTTCAACTGATAACACAGAAGATTTTCCAACTTGTCCTTTTAAATCTGCACTTGCTATAATATTGTTATCTGCCGAAATTTTTGAAATCCGATTTTCAGTTAGCATATAATTAAAGATGTTGCCCGCTTCTGTGGTTTGACCTAACCATTGCAATGCAGGCATACCGTTAATCTTGGCAAATGTTCCATCATTCTTGATTCGCAATTTACTTCCATCCGCATCTAAGCATGCAAATTCAGGAACAGAATCGTTTGTCCAGTGATAATTTGATAAATTAAGTTCATTTACCGGTTTTACCAGACGACTTTGGCCATCCATGGTGTAATACATCAAATTCTGATCATCAATGAAAACTATGTACTTTCCATCAGGACTGAAAGTACTTTCAATTTTGTTTCCACTCCATTTAATGTTGCTCCAGTCTTTTGCAGGACGCCCACCATAATTATAAGCATAAATAATCTGATTATTACAGGGAACAAAGTAAATGTCACTTGCAGGAGAAGAAATTAAACCAATAGTTGTTGCTGCAGGAAGTTTTTGTGGATATTTGGTAGCAATAGTTCCATTCTCACTGACTATATAAACCTGTGAAGTTGTAGCAAAATCGAACTGCATTTTGCCATCATTATCTGATATACCCTGACAAATTTTTTCCAATGACAGATGAATCCAACTGAAGCGTCCACCTGTTGTTTCCGTTCTGATCCAAACAATGAAGTATCATCGCATCATCCTGATATAAAATAAATATTTCCTTATCTCTACTGAACATAAACGGACCATTGAGTAAAGTTGTATCAGAAAAAGAAGTCCACAGCTTGGTTACTTTCTGCTTTGGTTCAGGATTTTGAGTTGTTATAATAAAAGTGCAATTACCTTCTGAATTCTGCACATTGGATACGGAATAATAAAATGAACTGAACCTTTCAAGATAATTACTGCGAGATAACATCTTTCTTGTTACTTCATTAGAAACTGATTGCCACACAGGTGTACATTGTTCCGGACGTATTAACAATGCATACATATTATGTTCTGCCTTTTTAAGTTCGGCCTGCATGGTCTCAGGTAATTGAGTGACAAGCAAACCTCCTTCTACATCTTCAATATATTTTCTAAGCAGGCTGGGCTTGTTTGCAAAGACAAGAAAATTATTTTGTATCGTGAAATAATTTTTGCGGATAACAGAAAATGAGTTACCAAACAGAGCAGGTAATAACCCATCTACATCCATTAACCGAATTTCATGATTTTTAAACTGCTCCACTGCTGCAGGCTTACCATTTTTTTTGATTGCTTTATCTATCTGACTCATTATCTGCAAAGCATCTTTCTTGCTTTTTACTTTAATAAATGCCAGTGTATTATTATCAAGATTTCCGGATGGATTTCCTGACAAAGCCAGTGCTACTTCAGTATCTATTATCTTTTTAAATTTTTCTCTTATAGGATATCCGGCATCCTTTTCGGTCTTAGATATATTTTTTTCTGCCTGACGAACATACTCGTTTTCGGACATTTTTTTTCTGTTCTCTCCTATCCAGCTACATTCGTCAGAGAAAGAATATGTCTGATAGGCTATGGTATTTTGGGATAAAACTTTTACAATTTCCGACACTCCGCCATGACAATTATTAAACCCTGATATTATTTGCATGGAGTCGTTTGACAGAATAAAACCTTTTGCAGTAATCTGTTTCTTTTCAAAAGTTAAAGCATGAACGGACCAACCGGCCCATACTGACAACTCATGCAATTTATCACTAAAATCAGAATTGAGTGAAACAGAAAACAAACTGCTTAGTTGCGGGTAATTTATTGCAACAACAGATTGAGCAGATGCCGATACTGAACTGAATAAGTTTACCAGATTTTTATTTCCCCAAAAAGCTTTTCCGGTTTCCTGCTGACGGATTGCATCTTCAACCAATCCTGAAGTAAAGCTTCCAATGAATACTCCATTCGAAACAGAAAAAGTAAACTGCCATCCCTGTGAAAAATTGATCTCATAAATTTCTTTCCCTGAAAAAGAGCGTTGCCTGTACTCATCAGGTTGCTCGCCCAACAGCGTTTTGCGCATGGTGGTTATGCTGATATCTTTTGGCGATGGCATCAGAAAAAGTAAATCAGCTTTTTCTGCTCCTGTTACCTGTAACGAAACCAGAGTTTGTGATGACTCCAAAAGGTCAGCAATTTCTGACTGATCAGCTGTGTTCTGAAGTAATATTTCAAACTCCTTTCTGATGTCACCAATGAGTGACAAGGTATCGAGTTGATTCCATATACCCTGCTTATCAAGTTCAGTGTAAATACTGTTGATATTGCCTTTAATGATTAAAGCCGCACTTGGAGGAAGGGCTTCTTCAGGGTTAGAAAATTTCTCTTTGTAAACAGAAAAGTAATAATATCCTACTGCCAGCAAAGCAATAATAAAAATGGAAATGATGGACGATGCAACAACTCTGTTCACACTAAAAAAATATGTTTCAAAGCTACAGGCTAAGCTGCTGCAACAAACCTTTGCAACATCAATGTTATTTACACAATGATGTTAATTTTAGGAGTAAAAAAATTATAGTCTTCCGCTTTTGATTTCTTCCACAACCTGAGGGTCGAGCAGTGTAGTAGTATCTCCGAGATTCGACATTTCGCCTTCGGCAATTTTGCGCAATATCCTTCGCATGATTTTACCGCTACGTGTTTTTGGAAGACCTTTTACAATTTGTATTTTATCAGGTTTGGCTATGGCTCCAATTTCATCTGTTACTGTTTGAAGTATTTCCTGTCTTAGTTTCACTTCGTCAGTAACAGAAGTCTGGCTGATAACAAATGCGTAAATACCCTGACCTTTGATGTGATGCGGAAATCCTACAACAGCACTTTCTACAATATCAGGATGCATGTTGATGGCATTCTCCACTTCGGCAGTGCCAATACGGTGACCACTTACATTCAGCACATCATCCACTCTTCCTGTAATACGATAATTCCCTTCATCATCTCGGAGGCAACCATCACCTGTGAAGTACATATTTTTATAAGCTGTAAAATATGTTAATCTGCATCGCTCATGATCGCCATAGGTAGTGCGCAACATACCCGGCCACGGAAAACGGATACACAGATTTCCACTTTCGTTATTACCTTTAATTTCATTACCTTTTTCATCAACCAGACATGGCTGAACTCCCGGCAGCGGCAAGGTAGCAAAAGCAGGTTTATGAGGTGTAACGCCTGCCAGACATGATATCATAATGCCTGCAGTTTCTGTTTGCCACCAGGTGTCCACTACAGGGCATTTTTCTTTTCCGATATTTTCGTAATACCACTGCCATGCTTCTTCGTTGATAGGTTCGCCAACAGAGCCAATCACTTTCAGCGAATCAAGTTTCTTACCTTTCAGATACTCTGAACCATAAGCCATGAGGCTTCGGATGGCGGTAGGTGCAGTATAAAGTATATTCACCTGATACTTGTCAACGATATCCCAAAAACGTCCTGCATCAGGATAGGTTGGAATTCCTTCAAACATAAGTGATGTTGCTCCGGCACTCAGCGGGCCATAAACAATGTAACTATGTCCGGTAACCCATCCGATATCTGCGGTACAGAAATAAATCTGTCCGGGCTGATACTGAAAAACATTTACAAATGTATAATCAACCCAAACCATGTAACCCGCTGTGGTATGAACCACTCCTTTAGGTTTTCCTGTTGAACCTGAAGTATAAAGTATGAACAGCATATCTTCAGCATCCATCACTTCGGCAATGCAGTCGGGGTTGCCTGCTGCTTCTACTTTTCTAATCTCGTCATGCCACCACACATCGCGGCCATTCACCATGTTTACGGGTGTATTGGTTCGCTGATAAACGATTACTTTTTTTACAAAAGAATAATTTTCGATGGCCTCATCTACCACTGCTTTCAGCTGTATATCTTTTGCACCTCTGAAAGCACCGTCACAGGTGATGATACATTCTGCATGTGCATCCTCTACCCTGTCGGCAATGGAGCGTGCAGAAAACCCTCCGAATATCACTGAATGAATGGCACCAATGCGCGCACAGGCAAGAATAGCAACAGGTAATTCGGGAATCATACCCATGTAAATACAAACACGATCACCTTTTTTAATTCCATTATTCTTAAGCACATTTGCAAATTGTTTCACCTTAAAGAGAAGTTCTTTGTAAGTGAGTGTTCTGCCTGCTTCGTCAGGGTTGTTGGGTTCCCAAACAATTGCCGGTGTGTCACCCGATTTTTCAATATGTCTGTCGAGGCAGTTTTCGGTAATATTCAGTTTAGCTCCGTCAAACCATTTTACCGAAGGATCTGCAAAATTCCAGTCGAGTACTTTATCCCATTTTTTTCGCCAGTAAAAATTATTCGCTATCTCTCCCCAAAATTTCTCAGGATTTTCTACGCTTGCCTGATATGCTTTGCGGTATTCTTCTGCTGACTTAATCTGATATGGATACATAAAAATTATTTTTTAATGAGGTTTCAGTATAATCTTCTTCTGATTTATTTGTGACGAAGTTATAAAGTTTGAATACAATCAAAAAACAGAAATATATTTTTCTTCTTTTTCCACCGCTACACCTACCGGGTTTCCGGGATTAAATCCTCTCTCTGCACATATATCCTTAAATTTCTGCACACTGTCATGACCCACTGCAATAAGCAGTCCTCCACTGGTTTGTGGGTCGCAGGCAATGAACAGCTGATCCGATGTAAGTTCATTTACATCATTAGAAATATTTGCAAAAATTTTTGTGGTCATATCAGGATATAAAAACTCTGAAATATATTTTTTGCAACCGGGCAACACAGGCAATTCATTAAACTGAATATGTGCCGACACGTTACTTCCTTTGCACACTTCCATCAGATGACCAAGAAAACCAAAACCTGTAATATCAGTCATGGCATGAACTCCCGGTAAATGACTAATTGCAGCACCCATATCATTTAATGTTGTCATACTTTGAATTGCTGCTTCGAGATCGTCAGGCTGAACTTTTTGTTTGCGCAGGGCTGATGTGATTATGCCGGTGCCAAGTGGTTTTGTCAGAAATAACACATCACCCGGTTGTGCGGTGTTATTACGTTTGATGTTTTCGCAAGCTGACATACCGGTAACTGAAAGACCAAAAAAAGGTTCAGCACTGTCAATACTGTGGCCTCCTGCTAAAGGAATTCCTGCCCCGGCACAAATTTCCTCTGCTCCCTTTTTAATTTCAGCTGCAACAGATACCGGAATACGACTCACCGGAAATCCCAATATAGCTATTGCCATTAATGGTTTTCCACCCATTGCATACACATCACTGAGAGCATTGGCAGCTGCTATTCGTCCGAAATGATATGGATTGTCAACAATAGGAGTAAAAAAATCGGCTGTGCTGATGATAGCCGTACCATTCTGCAAATCGAATACTGCAGCATCGTCATTACTATCATTTCCTACAAGAAGCTGAGCAGAATTGAAACTGCAGCTGTTTCCACTCAGAATCTGAGTAAGTACATCAGGTGCAATTTTGCAACCACAACCTCCATGCTTGCTGTATTCAGTTAATTTAATTGCTGTATCCATTGGTTATAATTTCTTTTGATTTGGCTATCAGATGCTGAGCAACATCTTTTTGAGCCGCTATACGAATAATCTTATTTGCATCACGCTGCATATTGCTGTGTGCATAGGTTTTATCATAATACTCCATCACAATATCACACCAGTCGGAAAGGCGGTTTTCTTCAAGTGCTTCAAGTGCATTTTTTAGCCGAAGCCCTCCCAAACGTTTTTTTTTTTTTTCAGTTACATGCTGCAAGACTTTCCCTGTCGAAGCAACCATAGCTTTTAAGTATATGTTGCTTACGCTCCTCATAAGGCACATCTAACTCATAACACACAGCTTCGCGCATTTGCTCAAACAAGGACATGGGTATGGCACATCTTCCTATCTTGTTGCTTTCATTTTCAAGCCAAACAGGAGCATCATCAGGTGCGCGATGCCATAGCAATGCAAGACTGTTTTCAAATTGTTCTGTTGAAGGTTGTGGTAGCATTCCCAACGCTCCGAAAGCAGAGCCTTTGTGGTGCGCCAACTCTTCAAGATCTATTATATATTGGTTGTTATTTTTCAATTCATGCAACAGTTCAGTTTTTCTGCTGCCGGTTTTACCTCCGATAATGGCAATTGATTTTTGCACCGAAAAAGTACTGAGCGCCCAATGTCTGTATGCTTTGTAACCTCCTTTAATTACTGTAACAGGCACACCTCCCATACTGAGAATCCATGCCATGATACCACTGCGCATACCTCCTCTCCAACAATACAAAAACACTTTTTTTCCCTCTGTAATCTGATGAGCCTTTTCAACAAATTCAGCAAAACGCGGACCTATCAGCCTGAACCCTTCAGTAACGGCAGCTTGTCTGCCCTGCTGCTTATAAATAGTTCCGATAATTGCACGCTCTTCATTACTCATCAGCGGAAATGAAAGTGCTCCCGGTATATGTGCATGTTCATACTCTGCAGGGCTGCGTGTATCAAGAAATACAGCATCATTTTGTAGTATGTGAGGAATTACACTTTCAACAGTAACAGTGACAGCCACAATATGAACTTTTATTTAGGATAGGAGAATTTATATTTCTTGGAAAAAATAAACTTCCTGACTTTGATCTCCCCTTTAACGGCAAACTTCTTATCGTCTTTCTTAAATAATTGTGTTATTCCAAGCCATCCAAGTTTGGGCATGGACAATACATCAGGTTTCACCGTAAAAGGGAGTTGTGTTTTTGCCCTGCTGCAAGTCGCTGTTTATGTCTGAGTCCGACTGAAGCTACTACACTATCGGCAAGCAAAATTTCAGTTTTCATTGACTTTAAAGTTACGCCAAAAGAATTTGGATTTTTCAATCCAAGGTCAAACTGAATGCTCATATCTTTTGAAAGATCGGTAAGGCGCAAATTACTCACGCCTGTTACTTCAGGCATTTTGAGTGAAACGCAACCCGACATGCAAACTGCTACAACAGGCAACCACAAAATTTTTTTTAATCATATACAATTTTCTGATGAGGGTAAAATTACAAAGAAAATATAACGTAAAACCTGTTACAGATGTGCTGATGATCTCATAAAAATTGGGTGAAACGAATAAATGTTCAACCCTAAATTATATTGCTGATAAACGATTCCGTTAATATAAATGAAAAATTATAAAGTCATCGCCCAACAACAATCAAAGATGAATCTATGCTTTTCAATCTGTTTTTGTAAAAACCTTACAAAGCGTTCATAACGCGTCAAATGTGTTTACGATGAATTTTTTGGCAAGATTGTTGCAAAATATCTCAAGACATCAAAAAAGTATAACACATTTTCTAAAAATCTTACAGCTATGAGACAGCTGAGAATTACCAACTCCATCACACTGCGTGAAAGCGAATGCCTGAAACGTTATCTCAATGAAATTGCCTCGGAACAATTGCTCACTCCTGCAGAAGAAGAGCAATTGGCATCACGAATTAAGAAAGGCGACAAAGCAGCCATGGAAAGACTTGTAAAAGCCAACCTGCGCTTTGTTGTAAGTGTGGCCAAGCAATATCAGAATCAGGGAATGAACTTATCTGATTTGATTAATGAAGGAAACATCGGTCTGATTAAGGCAGCACAAAAATTTGATGCCACCAAAGGATTTAAATTTATCTCGTATGCCGTTTGGTGGATTCGCCAGTCTATTATGCTTGCATTAATTGAAAAAGTGAGACTCATTCGCGTACCTTTTAATCAGGTTACCCAGTATTCAAAAATCAAAAGAATGCAATCGGCATTTGAACAAAAGTATGGCCGTGAAATGAATGACAAAGAACTTACTGAGGCTACTCAACTTTCAGAGCAGGCTATTAAAGAAGCCATCCGCCTGAATGTATCACCAATCTCATTTGATATGCCTGTTGGCTCTGAAGATGACGCATCATCGCTTTATGAGTTTATACCGGATTACACGGCACTCCCTGCCGACAATAGCCTGGAGCGTGAATCTGTAAAACACGATATACAACAAACCTTAACCGTTCTGCGACCTCGCGAGCGTCAGGTAGTAAAGATGTATTATGGCATTGAACACGAAAGCGATTATTCTGTAGAGCAAATTGCCGATCACCTGGAAATATCACGCGAGCGTGTCCGTCAGATGAAAGACAAGGCTATTAAAAAAACTAAAGAAAGTAAACACCTTGAGCAAATTGAAAACACATTTGTGCTGACCTGAAAGCCAAACTAATCGGTAATAAGCCCCTGAGGCGCTATGACTCACTTTCATAGCGCCTTTTTTAATGTTAAACGACTAATTTACAAATTGTTGACAACATTCTTGTTGCTTTGAAATTTAGTAGCTGATTTTTACTAATTTCGCGCCTTGAAAAATAAGGTTTAAGCTAAATAAAAAAGTAATATTTTAATTCAATGAATAAAGGTAAAATAACTCAGGTAATCGGTCCGGTGGTGGACGTATCCTTTGAAGATGAGAATTCAAAACTTCCTCATATCCTGGAAGCTCTTGAAATAAAGCGTCCAGACGGTACAACTTTGGTACTGGAATGCCAACAACATATTGGAGAAGACACTGTGAGAGCAATTTCAATGGACTCTACTGACGGATTGGTAAGAGGTATGGAAGTAATTGCCACAGGCGATGCCATAAAAATGCCTACCGGAGATGCTATTAAAGGACGATTATTTAATGTAGTAGGTCATGCCGTGGATGGAATGAAACCGGTTTCTAAAGAAAAAGGAATGGCTATTCACCGTGAGGCTCCAAAATTCGAAGAGCTTTCTACTGCATCAGAAGTACTTTTTACCGGAATTAAAGTTATTGACCTTTTGGAACCTTATTCCAAAGGAGGTAAAATCGGTTTGTTTGGTGGTGCCGGAGTAGGAAAAACGGTACTCATCATGGAGTTGGTAAACAACATTGCAAAAGCATACAGCGGACTTTCAGTATTTGCCGGTGTAGGAGAGCGTACTCGTGAAGGTAATGACTTGTTGCGTGAGTTCATTGAGTCAGGTGTAATTAACTATGGCGAAGAATTTAAACACAGCATGGAACAGGGCGGATGGGATTTGAGCAAGGTAGATTACAATAAACTTGCCGACTCAAAAGCAACTCTTGTATTCGGACAGATGAATGAGCCTCCCGGAGCTCGTGCACGTGTTGCCTTGTCAGGTCTTACAGTTGCTGAACACTTCCGCGATGGTGATGGTACAGGCAGTGGCCGCGACATCCTTTTCTTTATTGACAACATCTTCCGTTTCACTCAGGCAGGTTCTGAAGTATCAGCACTTCTCGGACGTATGCCATCAGCTGTAGGTTATCAGCCTACCCTGGCAACAGAAATGGGACTGATGCAGGAGCGTATTACTTCTACCAAACGTGGTTCAATTACGTCAGTACAGGCGGTATATGTACCTGCTGACGACCTTACTGACCCAGCACCTGCTACCACCTTTGCTCACCTCGATGCTACAACCGTATTGAGCCGTAAGATTGCTGAGCTTGGTATTTACCCTGCTGTGGATCCTTTGGATTCTACTTCAAGAATTCTTACTGAGGAAGTTGTTGGAAAAGAACATTATCAGACTGCACAGCGTGTAAAACAATTGTTGCAGCGTTACAAAGAATTGCAGGACATCATTGCCATTCTTGGTATGGACGAATTAAGTGATGAAGATAAAATGGCAGTTCACCGTGCAAGACGTGTACAACGTTTCCTCTCACAACCTTTCCACGTAGCAGAACAGTTTACAGGACTCAAAGGTGTGCTTGTGCCAATAGAAGAAACCATCAAAGGATTTAACATGATTATGAACGGTGAAGTGGATGAATATCCTGAAGCAGCTTTCAACCTGGTAGGTACCATTGATGATGCGATAGAAAAAGGTAAAAAATTACTTGCCGAAACAAAATAATAAAAATCGAACAGCAATATGTTTTTAGAAATAATTACTCCCGGCAAAACGGTTTTCTCTGGCGAAGTTAATTCGGTTTCAGTACCGGGCGCTGACGGAAAATTTCAGATGCTGAACAACCACGCACCTATTATATCTACATTGGGAAAAGGAAAAGTGAAAGTAAAAACCGCTAAGGAAACACTTGAATTTAATGTAAAAGGTGGTGTTGTGGAAATGATGAAAAATAAAGTGGTTGTACTGGCAGAGTCAGTTTAATTGCAAAAGTATTGCCCTAATTAAAAGCTGTCGGTTAAGGCAGCTTTTTTATTTTACAAAGATTTACCGGCAAGCCCAATTATCTCATATTACCCTTAATAAATTGTATAATTTTGAACCTTTATTTTATTAAGCTATTTGACCGGAAAGTAATAAGATTCATGCAGCCTCTGCTTCAAATAGTCTTCCTGAATTTTGATTTAATAAAGAATTAAAATACCATTATCAAACAACGCTTATTAAATTTGAATTGAATGACAACATTTACAATGTTCAACTTTTAAATTTAACACTGAAATATGCAAACACTTTTTTCAAAATTATTTAGTCAGCTGGGAGTTGAAGTAAAGAGAGTAAAACCCGGAAAGAATTACGCAAAAACATTAAAACCGTTTAATGTAGAATTTACAGGAGTCCCCGGTGTTGGAAAAACTAGTCTTTATAAGCAATGTAATATCAGAGATAAATGGATAAACACAGGAGATTTTTTTCTTACTCTGAAAAAAGAGCCAAAATATATTTCTGATGACAGTGTTTTTTATCATGAATTAGCTGCTCAGAAGTTAAATTCAGTAACTCATTACGATTATGCCGGTGCGGATAAATTGCGGGTACTGAGTTATTTTTATAAAACCCTCCTTTCGGATTATAAAGTACATACTTTAAATAAAGAGTATATTGTTGTTTCAGATGAAGGATTGCTGCACAATTTCGGAAGAGAAATAAGACAGTTAATGCATAACCGCAACGAACTTCATAGTGACAATTTTAAAAACAGAGCAGTAATCTTTTGCAACTCTTCTGCGGAAAGAGTTGCAAAACAAATTCTGAAACGTGAGCAAGAAACCAACAGGATATTACCACAGCATAAAAATAAATCGTTTGATGAATTAGTTGCCCTACAACATACTGCTCTACGTGAATATGCTGATTATATGAAAATGCTTGCAGAAACAGGTGTAAAGGTTCTTGAAATAAACAATACGGATGCTCCTGATAACAACTCAAAAAAAATACATACTTTTTTGAATTCACTCAAATCTTAAAAACAAACCATATCAATGCCGGGAATTATTGATTTATATTTTGGTTTTAAGCCTATTTATGCGTTTGAAAAAGTATTTAATCTTGTATAAAAAATAAAGAGTTTAATAAAAGTTATACCATTTTAAACTTTCATAACTTTATCATTTGAATTCTGAATCCCTTATATTAAATTTACACCTTGTATCATTTACAGCAACATTCTGTCATTCTGAATGATTAAGAAAATTACTTTAAGTATTCTGAGTGTTTTTATTCTGCTTGCAGTTGCCTATTATGTAGTGCCTGAGGATACCATTGTGCATTATAAAAAACTGTACAGCGATCATTTTGAAGATGTTTATAAAAGAAAGAAAAAAGGAAGAGTTCCCAAACGCGACAGAATGGATATGTACTACCAGCAGGAAACAGAACGAACCATGGACCCTGCTACCGGCACTGTACCAAGAGAAAGATTACTTTCAGGCATGAGATACATGGAAGCTTTGCAGCAACAGCAATCAGCAAATCGCATGATGGGCGCATTGCCCGGAGTAAACTGGACAGAGAGAGGCCCGAGTAATTGCGGAGGACGCACACGGGCAATTATGATTGACCCGAATGATGTTTCAAAAAAACTGTATGGGCAGGAGGTGTTGGCGGAGGCTTGTGGAAAACGATTGATATCACTGCACCCAGTCCGTTGTGGACACCGGTAAATGATTTAATGGCGAATCTTGCTGTTACTACCATTTGCAGCAATCCGGCCAACACTCAAATCATGTATTTCGGTACAGGCGAAGGCTACAGCAATGCCGATGCGATCAGAGGTTTAGGTATCTGGCAATCTATTGACGGTGGAACCAACTGGGCTCAACTTGCATCAACAAACAATGCTAATTTTTACTACGTAAACCGAATGGTTGTACATACAAACGGTGATGTATATGCAGCTACCAACAGCGGTTTGTTTCGCTCTCAGGATAATGGTGCCACCTGGACTAAAGTACTTGGTGCAGGTGTAGGAGCAGCAACCAATAACATCAGTGATGTAGAAGTTTCTACCAATAATTCTGTTTGGGCAAGCACACGCACCAATGGTGAAATTTACCGTTCGTCAAATGGCAATGCAGGTACATGGGTGAAAATGAATACAGGAACAAATGGTTTCCCTGCTACTGGAGCTTCGCGAATTGATTTTGCACTGGCGCCTTCCAATTCACAGGTCTGCTATGCATTTGTTGCTGAAGGTGGAGGTGTAAATTTTTATCGCACAACCAATGAAGGTGCTAACTGGACTTTGCTTCCTAAACCGGTAGATGCTGATGGAGGTATAGGAAATGATATTACAAGGACTCAATACTGGTATGACATGAGTATTGCCGTTGACCCCAACAACAGCAATACGCTTTATGTAGGTGGAGTGGATTTGTTTAAATCATCAGACGGTGGAAATACATGGCAACAGGTTGCACACTGGTATGGTGGTTTCGGTTATCAGTATGCACATGCCGATCAGCATATAGCCATTTACGAACCCGGAAATTCCAATGTTATCTATTTTGGAAATGATGGAGGAGTTTACCGAAGTAGTAATGCAGCAGCTGCATCACCTGTAATACAATTTAAGAGCGATAATTATAACGTAACTCAGTTCTATGCCTGTGCTATTCATCCTACTGCTTATACCAATTATTTTTTAGCGGGAGCACAGGACAATGGCTCACATCAGTATAATTCAGGAGGTATCAATGCAACAGTAGAAGTAACCGGAGGAGATGGATGCTTTACACATATTGATCAGGATCAACCGCAATATCAGTTTACCTCCTATGTATATAATAACTTTTACCGTTCTACCAACGGAGGTGCATCATTTACCGGTGTTGGCACAAGCGGAGGTTCTTTTGTAAATCCTTCTGACTATGATAATGCAGCCAATATCATGTATGCTTATTCATCCAGTGGTACCTATGTGCGTTGGATTAATGCAACAACCGGAGCAACTTTTCAAACGGTAGCGTTGTCACCCGGACTAACTGGAACCATCCGTGCAATTACTGTTTCGCCTAACACTCCCAACAGAGTTTTTATGGGCGTAGGAAGTGGAAGAGTAGTGAGAGTGGATAATGCTAACACAGTGCCATCAGGTTCGGCCGGAGTGCAGATTAATTCCAGTGCAGGTATGCCTACAGGAAGTATTTCCTGCATAGAAGTTGAAACAGGAGACGATAATCATTTGCTGGTAACTTATTCCAACTACGGAGTAAACAGTGTTTGGGAAACAAAAGACGGAGGAACAACCTGGCAAAGCGTAGAAGGAAATCTTCCTGATATGCCAATTCGATGGGCATTGTTTAATCCAAATGATAACACGCAGGCAATGCTTGCAACAGAACTTGGTGTGTGGACTACTGACTTGCTGAACGGTGCTGCTACCGTGTGGGGTCCTTCCAATAATGGTCTTGCCAATGTGAGTACTCAGATGTTGCAATTGCGTGCTTCAGACAAAGTAGTAATTGCAGCTACTCATGGGCGGGGTCTTTACTCTACAGATGTATTTGCTGACCCGCATCCGGAATTTGTTGCCGATAAAAAAATTACTTATGTCAATAAACCTATAAAATTTACTGATGCTTCTTTTAAAGCAGTATCGTGGGATTGGGATTTTGGTGATGCTACAAATTCTAATGTTAAAAACCCAACTAAAACTTATACTACGCCCGGAGTTTATACCGTATCGTTAAAAATTAATAACAGTGCCGGACTTGTAGAAACTAAAACTTCCTACATACAAATATTACCAAACAGAGGTACACCATATACAATTATTGCAGGAGGAAATTTCGACATCAATCCGTATGACTTTGGTTGCGAAGAAGCCGGAGGTACACCCTGGCAAAGAGGCAACTCAGCTATTGCCGGAAAAAACGGAACACTTAGCGGAAGTAATGCATGGGTAACAGGACTCACTGCAACAACCTATGCCGACAACAGTGATGCAAGATTGATGACACCTAATTATAATTTTTCGGCAGCAGGCACTTACACTTTGAAATTTTATCGCAAAAATGTTTTTGAAAGCAGTTATGATGGTATGCGTGTGGAATATTCACTCGACAAAGGTGACACCTGGGTGCCACTGAGTTTGGTGACTTCTCCCAACTGGTATGATTTTGCTAATACTGTATCAAACACTTCATTCCCTCTGAACGAAGCATATTTTAATGTCAACAAAAGCAGTTTTACGCTTTGCCAGTATGATGTATCATTTCTTGCAGGTAATTCAAATGTTGCATTCAGAATAAGGTTCAAATCTGATCAGTCTGTAAATTATGCGGGAGCAGCAGTTGATGATTTTGAAATTTTAGCACCACCTAACAGTCCATTGCCGGTTACTTTAGTTTATCTCAGCGGCAAAGCATTCGAAAAATATAATCTGCTCACATGGAAAACTGCATCAGAGCATAACAACAAAGGTTTTTATATTGAAAGAGCTTTGTCTGACATGCAATTCAGTTCCATAGGCTTTGTAGATGGCAAAGGTAACAGCAATGTGCCGAATGTGTATCGCTTCAAAGATTTTGAACCCGTCAGTGAACATATCGTTTATTATCGCCTCAAACAGGTTGACTTCGACAATAGTCAGAATATTTCACCGATTGTAACTGTTGAAAGAAGTGATGACCATATTCTGAGTATTACTGTTAGTCCGAATCCTGTAAAAGATATTCTTACCATTCGCAATTTAAATGGCGAAAAAAGTGTTATAAGACTTTTTGATATGCATGGTAAATTGCTGATAGAACATATATGTCATGAAAA
Organism: Bacteroidetes bacterium OLB10; assembly: GCA_001567275.1. Classification (GTDB taxonomy): domain Bacteria; phylum Bacteroidota; class Bacteroidia; order AKYH767-A; family OLB10; genus OLB10. The sequence goes on along the minus strand of LNBX01000046.1, from coordinate 133,292 downwards.
CACTTCAAGTGATATTATCAGCCTGAACGACCTTGGACTAAGGTCAGGTATATATTTTATCAGAGTGGAAGATGACAACAGAATATTTACCCAACGAATTATAAAAATGTAAACATATACTCAGCTGAACTCCAACAGTTGAGGTTGTCATGTTATTTTTTTAAAATGGAAAGTTGAAGTGATTCTTAGTTGCTAAATAAGGATATTCAATTTTTGAAAGATAAAGTCCGCAGGCAGGAGCAGCATGGCCGGCTTTTCTTCTGTCTTTTGCGTCAAGGATATTCTTAAAATCATCCACACTTATTTTTTGCTGGCCTGCATCTGCCATTGTTCCTACCAGTGCTCTCACCATACCACGAAGAAAACGATCGGCAGTAATTTCAAAAATCAGAAATCCGTTTTTCTCTTTCCATTTTGCATGATAAATTTTACACAAAGTAGTTCGCGACTGCGCTCTTGATTTGCAAAAACTGTTGAAGTCAGAATATTCAGGGAGCAAATCGCTTACCTGCTGCATAAGTGCAATATCAGGTTTTTTGAAATAACATGCTGAATACTCTGAAAGAAAACCATTCTTCTGTGAATGGATGTAATAATGATAGGTGCGTTTAACAGCGTCAAAACGGGCATGAGCCTCCTGAGCTACTTTATGTAGATGAACAGCAGTAATATCAGCAGGTAAAATCCCATTCAGATGATAAATAAAACTTTCACTGTCGGAAATAATTTCCGGAGAATCGAAATGTGCAAAAAACTGGGTAGCATGCACACCTGCATCAGTGCGGCCACACCCTGTTGTTTCTATATTGTTGTTGGCGGGTAGCAGAGTATTAATTGCCTCATTCAACTTCTGCTGAACAGAAACAGCATTCTTCTGAATCTGCCATCCACTGTAATGGGTTCCTTTAAAAAACAACTCTAAAAAATACCTTTGCATACGCTCCAAAAATAAGATTTAACATCATCCCATAATGTTATATTTGCAGCGGCCACTTAACATAAATTAACACACTATTTCACCATCCATTCACAGCTAATATTATAAACTTGCATCGCTTAAAACATATTAAAAAACATGTTTGACATTAGAGAAATAAACGAAAAGATTCAGCGCGAAAGCGAATTTATCGAACTGCTTCAGTTAGAACTAAGCAAGGTTATTGTAGGACAAAAATATATGGTAGAACGACTGCTGATAGGTTTGTTGTCCAATGGGCATTTGCTGCTTGAAGGAGTTCCGGGTCTGGCAAAAACTTTAGCCATAAAATCTCTTGCATCGGCAATAGATGCACGATTCAGCCGTATTCAGTTTACTCCCGATTTGTTGCCAGCCGATTTAATTGGAACATTAATTTATAATCAGAAGAAAGAAGAATTTGCAGTTCGAAAGGGACCCATTTTTGCAAATTTTATTCTTGCAGACGAAATTAACCGTGCACCTGCAAAAGTTCAAAGTGCATTGCTTGAATCCATGCAGGAAAAACAAGTAACCATAGGTGACGAAACATTTAAACTCGAAGAGCCTTTTCTTGTACTTGCTACGCAAAACCCCATTGAGCAGGAAGGAACCTATCCTTTACCAGAAGCACAGCTCGACCGTTTTATGCTTAAGGTAGTAATAGGGTATCCTACCAAAGACGAAGAAAAATTAATCATTCGTCAGAATCTGACGCAGGACAAAACTACCATTGCTCCTATTGTGCGCACTGCTGATATTCTGAAAGCACGTCAGCTGGTGAAAGAAATATATATGGACGAGAAAATCGAGAAATATATTGTTGATATAGTTTTTGCAACCCGTTTTCCAAAGGATAACAAACTTGATAAAATAGCACAGTTGATAAATTACGGTGGGTCGCCACGTGCAAGTATCAACCTTGCACTCGCTGCCAAAGCTTATGCATTTATCAAACGCAGAGGTTATGTAATTCCCGAAGATGTACGCGCAGTTTGCCATGACGTAATGCGTCACCGCATAGGGCTTACCTACGAAGCTGAAGCAGAAAATTACACTACCGATATGGTGATTAACGAAGTACTGAATGTAGTTGAAGTACCTTAACAGGGAAATTTTTCTATTTGCTAAAACTGTTACTTTCACTTAAACAGTAAAATAAATCTTGGAAACAACAGATCTGCTAAAAAAAAGTACGGAAGATTGAAATCAAAACACGGGGATTATCAAGTCAGATTTTCTCAGGTGAATATCATTCTGCTTTTAAAGGTCGTGGTATGGCATTCAGCGAGGTGAGAGAATACATTCCGGGTGATGACATCAGAGCGATTGACTGGAACGTGACTGCACGGCTCAACCATCCTTATGTAAAAGTGTTTGAAGAAGAACGTGAGCTTACCGTTATGCTGTTGGTTGACATCAGTGCTTCAGGAAATTTCGGGACAAACAAACAATTTAAAAGAGAACTGATTACTGAAGTATGTGCAGTACTTTCGTTTTCTGCCATTCAGAATAATGATAAAACAGGATTGATTTTGTTCAGTGATAAAATTGAAAAATTTATACCTCCGCAAAAAGGTCGCTCGCACATTTTGCGTATAATCCGTGAGCTGATTAAATTTCAACCTGAGTCAAAAGGAACATCACTTGCCACAGGTCTTCAATATCTGAGCAATGTGATTAAGAAAAGAAGTATTGCATTTATTGTTTCCGACTTCTATGATACATCCTTTACCGGCACATCTACCAAAAGCCCTTTTGAAGAAGCACTTAAAATTACCAGCAGAAAACATGATTTGGTAGCATTGAAAATTAACGACAGAAGAGAAACTGAACTTCCTGACATAGGTTTGGTAAGAGTGAAAAATGCAGAAAGCGGACGTGAAATGATTGTGGACACATCTGATGCAACTGTCCGTAAAAATTTTAAACAACAAAGACAATTACATGATTTGCGCTTGAACACCATATTCAGCAGAAGTGGAGTGGATAAAACAGATTTATACACAGGTGAAAATTATATTCAGCCTTTGATGAAACTATTTAAAAAACGAGAGAAAAAATGAGGCTGGTTAAATTTATTCTGCTGATTTTTCTGTTCAATATTTGCAGTGTGTTTGCACTTTATGCGCAAAACGCCAATGCTGTATTTGAATTAGACAGCAACAGAATTTTAGTGGGTCAGCAAATAACAGGGAAATTACGGTTCAGCATACCTGCAAATTATCAGTCGCAATGGCCGGTTATTCCTGATACGCTCAACGGGATTGACTTTGTAAATAAAGGCCCGATAGATACCCTTAAAAGTCCGGATCAAAAAATACTCACACGTGAGCAAAAAATTACACTCACTGCTTTTGACTCAGGTTTTTATGTTATTACTCCTTTTAGTTTTAATTATCATAAACCGGGTGACACTGCAACATATCTTGCAGAAACGCAAGCTCAATTGCTTACAGTAAATCTTATTCCTGTAGATACAACCAAAGCCATTCGCGACATAAAAGGACCGATAGAAGTAGGAATATCGTGGCAGGAAATTGCCATGTATGTCATTATCGGATTGGTGTTTATTGCACTTGCTTTGCTAATCATTTACTTAGTCCGAAAAAGAAAACTTAAACCTGTAGAGGTAAAACAGGAAGTCGTTAAACGACCTGCTCATGAAATTGCTCTTGAAAAATTGCACGAACTGCAGGATGCTAAACTTTGGCAGCAAGGAAACATTAAACAATACTACACCGGTATTTCTGATACAGTGCGAGAATATATTTCAAACCGATGGAATATAGATGCTATGGAACGCACTACTGATGAAATTATGCACAGCAGTTTCATCCAGCATGTTTCCAATGAAACTTACAACCGAATTAAATCTGTTTTAACCATCAGCGACCTTGCCAAGTTTGCAAAATACACACCCGTAGCTCCCGAAAATGAGCAGGCAATAGCTGACGCTTTCACCTTTGTGGAAGAAACCAAGGAACAGAAAGTTGACATCAACACTTTACCCGCTAAAGAACAATCTTCCTGACGCAGCATGGAATATTTCAATAACATACATTTTGCCTATCCGCAGTTTTTCTGGTTGTTGCTGCTGCTACCGCTGTTATTGCTATGGCACTGGAAGGTAAATTCAAAAAAGAAGGTAAGTCTTAAGATTTCTACTGATGAAGGATTCAAAAATTATCAACCCACTCTTCGTCAGAAAATAGGTTTTACACCTCTAGTACTTCGTTTACTTACTGTAGCATCCATTGTTGTTGCATTGGCACGTCCTCAGTCATCCTCCAGAGGTCAGGAGGTAACATCTGAAGGAATTTCCATAGTGCTTGCAATGGATATTTCAGGAAGTATGCTTGCCGAAGATTTCAAACCCAACCGAATAGAAGCTGCTAAAAAAGTAGCTCTTGAATTCATTGACAAACGACCAAACGACCTGATAGGAATAGTAATTTTTGCTGGTGAAAGTTTTACGCTGTGCCCCATTACATCCGATCATGCCGTTCTGAAAAATCAGATTTCGAAAATAGAAAGCGGTATGTTGATAGATGGAACTGCCATTGGCGAAGGGTTGGCAACAGCTGTGAACAGACTGAAAGATGTTAAAACAAAAAGTAAAGTAATTATACTGCTTACCGATGGAGTAAATAATGCCGGTTCAATTGCCCCACTTACTGCTGGCGAAATTGCAAAAACTTTTGGCATCAGAGTTTACACCATAGGTGTTGGAACTCAGGGAATGGCTCCATATCCTTTCAAAACACCTTTTGGAATTCAGTATCAGAATATGGAAGTGCAGATTGACGAAGCAGTTTGTAAACAGATATCTGATGCTACTGACGGAAAATATTTCAGGGCAACAGACAACCGCAAACTGAAAGAAATTTATGATGAAATTGACAAGCTTGAAAAAACAAAAATAGAAGTGACAGAGTTCAGAAGATACAGCGAAGAATTTTTCCCATTTGCATTGGCAGCGGGAATATTTCTGACACTTGAAATACTGTTGCGATATACATGGATGCGTAAATTACCATAACACAGAAAAGATGTTCCGATTATCACATAGCGAAGCTTTATATGGATTGTTACTGGTTCCTGTTCTTGTAATTTTATTTATTGCATTACTGAGGTGGCGTAAGAAAGCAATTTCACTTTTTGGTGATTACGCACTGGTACGACAGCTCACACCGGGAAAGGCTTATACAAAACCTGTCATCAAATTTATTTTATTGGCTCTTGCTTTTACTTTTTTGGTAATAGGAATATCAGGTCCTCAGATAGGAACAAAACTTGAAACGGTAAAACGAAAAGGCGTTGATGTGGTAATTGCTCTGGATGTGAGCAACAGTATGAATGCTGAAGATATTAAACCCAGCCGACTTGAACGTTCAAAGCAGGCTATATCAAGATTGATTGATCAGTTGCAGGGAGACAGAATCGGACTGATTGTTTTTGCGGGAGAGGCATATACGCAGTTGCCTATTACTACTGACTATGGTGCAGCTAAACTTTTTCTTTCGTCTATCAACACCAGTATGGTGCCCACACAGGGAACTGCCATCGGTAAAGCTATTGATCTGGCAGTGTCGTCATTCAGCAACAGCGATTCAGCCAAGAAAAACAAAGCCATTATTGTGATAACAGACGGTGAGAACCACGAAGATGATGCTGTTGAAGCTGCAAAAAATGCATATAAAAACAACATCATTGTTCATACCATTGGCATGGGCTCGGTAAATGGTGCTCCTATACCTGTATTTTACAACGGCCAGCGCACAGGTTATATGCAGGACAACAATGGTCAGACGGTAATAACCAAACTTGACGAAAATACTCTTGCTGAAATTGCACAGGCAGGCAACGGGAAATTTATTCGTGCTACCAACAGTGATGACGGGCTTGGAATTATTATGAAAGAAATTAATGCCATGCAGAAAAATGAATTCGGCAGTAAAATGTTTACCGATTATGCTGACCAGTTTCAATATTTTTTAGGAATTTCGTTATTATTATTGCTGATAGAATTTATCATTTCAGAAAAGAGAAGTAAATGGATAGAAGAACTTAATTTATTCGGAGGAGGAGATGAGAAAAAATAATTTAATTCTGCTGTCATTCATGTTGCTCATACCTTTTATGGGGATGGCTCAAAACGAAAAGTCGCTGGTTCGCAAAGGCAACCGTGACTATAAGAAAGGAGATTTTTCAGAAGCTGAATTGCAATATCGCAAGTCTATTGAGAAAAACAACAAGACTCAGGAAGGTAAGTTTAATCTGGGTGATGCTTTATATAAACAGGGGAAATACGATGAAGCTGCCGGTACTTTTCAGAATCTTTCGAATGAAAAACCAGATAAAGACCTAAAAGCAAAATCGTTTTACAATCAGGGGAATGCTCTTCTTAAAGCTGAAAAATATCAGGAAAGCGCCAATGCCTACAAAGAATCCTTAAAAATAAATCCCAATGATGAAGATGCACGTTATAATTATGTGTATGCGCTGTCTAAACTAAGACAGCAGCAGCAGCAACAACAGCAACAGGATAAAAACAAAAAGGACAACAAAGACAAGAATAAAGATCAGCAGAAAAATCAGGACAAGAAAGACGATAAGAAGAACGACAAGAATCAACAACAAAATCAAAACCAACAACAGAAAGATCAGAAGGATCAGAAAGAGCAGGCTCAGCAGCCAAAAATTTCAAAAGAAGATGCCGAACGGATGTTGCAAGCTGTTAATAATGATGAAAAAGAACTTCAAAAGAAAATGGCTAAAAAAGAAGGTGCACGTGTTCGAATTGAAAAACAATGGTAATGACAATTAAGAATCTGAAAATACAACTCATTAAAAATTTGCGCCACTTATTGGCAGTAGTTTTATTGTTGTCAGGATATTCAACTTACGCTGCTGAAATAAGCTTTACAGCTTCTGTAAACAGAAATCCGATAGGAACCAATGAACAATTTTCAATCACATTTACAATAAATACCCAGGCAAGCAATTTTCAGGCTCCTTCATTCAAAGATTTTAATATTCTGAGTGGTCCGAATCAGAGTACGAGCATGCAGTTTATTAACGGCAATATGTCACAGTCGGTGTCGTTTACTTATTATCTGCAAGCAAAGTCCGAAGGAACTTACCGCATTGACCCGGCTACCATTGAAGTAAATGGTGTGAAAATAAAATCAAATGCACTGACATTAAACGTTGTCAAAGGTCAGGGTAAGCCGCAGGCCGGCACTAATAATTCGCAGGGAGATGATGACGGCATTACTACTAAAAGTGTATTTCTGCGTGTGAGCGTTGATAAATCTTCTGTTTATCGAGGCGAAGCCATACTGGCAACTTATAAACTTTATACCAAGGTTAATTTAGTTAACTATACCATTGACAAACTTCCTGCATTAAACGGTTTCTGGTCGCAGGAACTTAAAATGCCTGATCAACTTGAGTTAAGAACAGAAGTAATAAATGGCGAACAATACCGGGTAGGCATTGTAAAAAAAGTAATTCTGTTTCCACAACAATCAGGTACACTTACCATTGACCCCATGCAGGGAAGTTGCATTGCACGTGTACAAAATCAACGCAAGCGTTCCAACAATCCTTTTGATATTTTTAATGATCCATTCTTTAATGATCCGTTTTTCAATTCTGCACGAGATGTAAAAGTGAATGTGAAGAGCGAGCCTGTAAAAATTAATGTCAAGGACCTGCCTCCGGCTCCGGATGATTATTTTAAAGGTGCTGTGGGAAATTTTACTATGCAGGCAGCATTAGACAAAGATCAGGTAAAAGCCAATGATGCAGTAAATCTTAAAATAAAAATAAGCGGTAAAGGAAATTTAAAACTGATAGATGCTCCTGAAATAAAACTTCCCACCGACTTTGAAACTTACGATCCAAAAATCAACGATAATGTTTCGGTAACAGAAAACGGAGTAACCGGAAGTAAAACATTTGAATATTTAATCATCCCCCGTCATGAAGGTGATTATACAATTGAACCTGTACACTTCACTTACTTCGACCTTAACAAAAAGCAATATGTTCAACTTACTTCTCCTCCATTAAAGATTACTGTAAAAGGTATCAGTGGTGATGCTTCTGCTGCGCAATCAGTTGCCTCCTATCAGAATAAAACAGATGTAAAACTTTTGGGGAAAGATATTGCATTTATTAAAACCGGTGTGATGACTACTTACACCCACGGTACATTTTTCGGAAGCCTGCTATTTTATGTATTGTTATTGCTACCTGTGATTTTACTTACAGTGTATCTGATTTATAAAAAACGAAAAGAAAAATTATCAGGAAATGTTGCCTACATGCGAAGTACACGAGCTACCAAGATGGCACAAAAAAGACTATCCGCTGCCAAAAAACAACTGGATGCAGGAAAAACAGATTTGTTTTACGAAGAAATTTTTAAAGGACTCAACGGTTATGCTTCGGATAAACTGGGGATTGACATGGCAGATCTCAACAAAGAAACTCTAACACGTAAACTGAAGGAAAACAATATTTCTGAAGCACTCACTACTAAAATGATTACAACCATTGACACCTGCGAACTTGCAAGATTTGCTTCACAGTTTCAGAGTACCAATCCACAACAGATATATACCGACAGTGTTTCAATCATAACCGAACTTGAGAACGCTTTAAATGTATAATTCCATGAGAAAAATAATTTATCTGATATTCGCACTCTGCTTTTTTGCAAAAGGTTTATATGCACAAAGTGCTGAAAGCCTGTTTAAAGAAGGTAATGATTTTTATCTTAAACAAAATTATAATCAGGCAATAGAAAAATATAACAGCATACTGGCATCAGGTGTAACTTCTTTTGAAGTGTATTTCAATCTTGGAAATGCTTATTACAAAACCGGCAATTTTACTCAGGCCATTCTGAACTACGAGCGCGCCAAGAAATTAAAACCGGATGACAGCGATGTTGCCTTAAACCTTGCACTGGCAAATCAAAATACCATTGATAAAATTGAGCCTGCTCCCAAAGTGTTTTATGAACAATGGTGGGATAATTATCTGACTTATTCAACAACCACTACACGTGCTGTTATTTTTCTTATCATTTTCTGGCTGGCAATTATATCGTTCGGGTTGTATGTTTACTTTAAAGTTTATTCCGTAAAGAAAACTTTCTTCTTCCTTTCATTTCTGTTTGCAGGAATCGCATTATTCTATTTTTATGTCACGCTTCAACAGAACAGGTTAAACGATAATACAAACAGTGCTATAATAATGTCTCAAAGCACCTATATCAAAAGTTCTCCTGATGATAAAGGTACCAATTTATTTCAATTGCACGAAGGCACTAAAATTACGGTAACAGATGAACTCCAGGATTGGAAAAAAATCCGTATCCCTAATGGAAATGAAGGTTGGGTCAGAACCAGAGATATTGAGCAAATCTGATTATTGATTTTTTATCAGCCAACGGTGCAAAGCAATCAGGCACCACAACCTGTTGTAGAGGTAATCATCACCTGAATAAAATTGCCGAATCATTTTCTTTACTTCTTCAGGTTTAAACAGACCAACTTCTGCAATCACCTTTTCATTCAGATAGTCATCAATTAAATATTTCCACTCTGTCTTCAGCCATTTGGCCAACGGAATGGAAAATCCGCGTTTGGGCCGCATGAATATTTCTTCCGGAACATAGTTTGCCAGAAGTTTTTTAAGCGGATATTTATTGATGCCATTTTTGATTTTAAGTGACGAATCAATCTGCAGCGCAAGTTGCACCAAATGATTATCCAACAACGGCACACGTGCTTCAATGGAATGTTGCATAGTAGCTCTGTCAACCTTGGTGAGCAAATCGTCCTGTAACGGATACATTATTTCATATAACGACTGCAATTCCTCAGATGGCTTATTCTGCAATCCACTAAATGTGGACGAAAAAGAAGTAAAATATTTTTCGGTGAATTGATTCAGATCAGATACATGCTTGTTTAACATTAAGTTTTTCAGCTCATCAAAGTTAAACAGGTATTGCTCCTGGGAGTAAATATGCTCAGGTAAAAATGTTTTATCTGAATCATACTTAAGCAATTCAGCAACACGCTTATATCGGGATGATAATTGCTTAAACAAAATACTCATCGGTATTCTGAATGTGTCGAAAGGAAATTTGTTGAGCCGCACCGACCAGTTGTGTGTACCATAACCATAGAACAACTCATCTCCTCCCTCACCTGACAGAACTACCTTAACATGCTGAGCAGCCAGCTTCGATACGAGCATGGTAGGAATTCCTGATGTATCGGCATAAGGTTCATCATAAACATCAAAAAAAGTTTCTATTAAAGCTATAGCATCTGAACGTGAAACGATAAACTCATGATGATTTGTTCCTAGATGTGAAGCCACTGCGCGTGCATGCGGTGCTTCGTTATGTGTTTGCTCTCTGAAGCCAATTGAAAAAGTATTCAACTTACCATTCACATGTTTTGTGGCAAGAGCTGTAACAAGGCTGGAGTCCACTCCTCCGCTTAAAAAAATACCGTAAGGAACATCACTGCGCAATTGAATCTTCACCGCTTCTGTTAATATCGAATCCAACTTCACCAATACTTCCTTCTCATTATTCAGTTTGTTTCCATCAACCTGTTTTGTCAGCTCCCAGAATTTATTCTTCTCAATTCCACTTCTGCTTACTGTCAGGCAGGTTCCACTCTCAAGTTTATGAATGTTTTTATAGATAGTAAATGGTGACGGAATAAAACCTGAACGCAAAAAATTAAATATGGATTCATGATTTACTTCTTTGGAAATACTTTCAAATGCCGTGAGTGCTTTTAACTCTGATGCAAATGCAATATTTCCTTCCCTATCGCTATACCAGAACAAGGGTTTAATACCCATCCTGTCGCGGAATAAATAGAGTTTGTGTTCTTGCCTGTCGTAAAGGCAAATAGCAAACATTCCGTTCAATTCCGAAACAAAATTTCTTCCGTGCAGCTCGAATAACCGGAGCACAACTTCGGAGTCGCTGGTAGTTTTAAACTCAGCCATTGCTGTACCTTTATGCTCCTGAATGATTTTTTCTTTCAGTTCAACATAATTGTACACTTCGCCATTGTACACCATCACATATCGTCCATCATGTGACGACATAGGCTGTGAAGCACGGTTATCCAAATCTATAATGGACAATCTGCGATGCAATAACATCACTTCTTCCTCTTCAAAAAAACCATAACCATCGGGTCCGCGGTGATGCAGTTTTTCACCTGCAGCCTGTATATCAGCTTTGCTGAAAAATCCTTTAGCAGAAAAAGTACCGGCTATTCCACACATCAGTTTATAAATAATTTGATAAGTGCTTTATAAAAAAGAACTTTTCTATAGGTAGAAGGGTACTTCAGAACTTTCAGCAGCTCGCGCGAACCTTCCTTTGTTTTTTTTGCTGACAGATAAACATTGCTGATAACCAACTGAACATATTGCCTCATGCTTTTCTCAATTTTTTCAGGCACATGAAAATTATCAATAAAATAATTGGTAGCAAAAACATTCCAGTAAACAAACAACTCAGGTGAAATAAGATTTACAGAACGGTTTTCGTGAGTGTTTACAAAATTAGTGATGATTCCGGATTTCAGAATCTTATATCTGTTGCTGAACATTCTGAAAAAAAGCAAATCTTCTGCTGCGAGAATATTTATTTCAGGAAACAACAAATCAGGGCAACTGGCTTTGTTATAACAAAACTGATTGAGCGAAATAGGATTGGTATCAGCAAAATCATCCAGACTCAGCACCACAAAATCACGATAATATCTGCACTTGTTATGATCTCTTATTCTGTCTTCGAAAACCAGCTCAGTTGCAATGCCGCTGAATGACGGAAACCTCCTTATCAGATTTTGCAACGTTTCCAAATGATTGTCCAAATAAAAATCATCTGAATCCAAAAAAGCAATCCATTTTCCTTTAGCATGTGCAATGCCGGAATTACGGGCCTGACATCTTCCTTTATTTTCATGCGAAACAACTTTAATCCGCGAATCTATTTTCTCCAGTTCACTCAGTACTTCCAGTGTATTGTCTGTGCTTCCGTCATTGATGCATATTAACTCAAAATCCTGAAACGTCTGCCTTAAGACAGAGTCAATAGATTGTTTTACCAGTTCAGCACGATTGTAAACCGGCATGATAACGCTGAAGTAGGGTTGCTCATCAGTCAACATTTGCCATCCCTCCTTTCATGCCTTTGCGTAAACCTGACATACAACACATCATCTCGCTTAACAATATGAATGAATACATCAACTTCATTCTTCGCATCAACATCAACACACTGCTTCTGTAAGCTTTACTCATTAACTGCATACGCAATGAATTATCTGCAATCAGATTACGCACTGCATAACTCATTGTAAGTATCAGTTGATCGAAATAATTTCTGCTGTAAGTTTTCTTACGGGGTTTACATACACATGTAAACCTGTTGATACGCTGCAGTGAAAATGTTTTCATAAAAGCAAGCTTCACCATCAGATCCGAATGTGATTCAAACCATAATCCCGGAAGCAATACTGTTTGCGCAACAGAATGATGAATCATCATCTGACTCAGACTTACATATTCATTAAAATCCACATTGCTGAAGTCAATACGGTTTTCGGTCAAAATCGGCTGTTTGATACATTTTAAACTTCCTCCTGCATTCTGAGTATAAAAAAAACTTCTCGCCATAGCATTGTTCCGTAGCATCATTCATGGCGGTAAGATGATATGGCATCCACTCATCATCAGGTTTCAGAAAACAAATCCATCCATCAGGTATTCTTTTTATCACATCTGCCAACAGACTTATATCTTCAAGTGCATTACCATTTACACAATGAACAATCCATTTCTCTGCAGCAATCTCTTCACCAAACTCCGACTTAAACTGAATGCTGTACTGATTATCAACTACAATATGGATAACATATTTACTGAGATATTGCCGGTTGATGATTTGCTCATTTTTTTTTCAGCAAAGACTGATTGCCCTGATAGAACAGTATGACATGAAATACATTCTCTGATTTACCAATCATATCAATCAGTATAGTTATATAAATTTAACAGTTTACGAAAATAAAGATTCATACTAAACTTATGTGCTATGCTTTTTCTGCCTTCTGAAATAATCAACTCACGCAGAGAACTATCTGATAAAATTTCGGACAATGCGTTATAAATATCAGATGAATCACCATACTTGCACACCAGTGCATTCTTTCTGTCTTCAATAAATTCAAGAGCTATACCGCTTAATGTAAATACAGAAGGTACTCCGGCTGCCAATGCTTCAACATATACCTGACCAAAGGCTTCATACTCGGCATACTCAGGTACATGCACAAACACATCGAACAATTTATATAATGCAAACAAATTATATTCGAACCGAATCTCTCTATACGAATGGTCAGGAAGTTGTTTCAGCATTGCTTTAATTTCCCTGGCATAGGAGCCATGGCTGTTGGCTAAAACAAGAACAGCATTCGGATACTCTTTCAGCAATTTCTGAAATGCAGGAATCACATGCTGTATTCCTTTTCCTTTTTCATAGCGGCTGATCATTCCTACCACTGGATGATTGTCTTTTAAATTATATTTTACACGTAGTTGTTCAACTTCCTCTGTATTTACATTTTTAAAAGCATCCAATTCAAATCCATGATGGATAAGATGCACTTTCGATTTCTTAACCTGCTCGGTATTTATCAGTATCTCTTCTACATTTTTGCTGATAGCAACAATATCCGTAGCAAGGCGATTGCAATAACGATCGTACTTGACAGCACCCCGATGAAAACGATGATGAAAATCGGAATGATGCCGGGTGTAAATTCTCTTCTTCACACGTGCAAGCCACGCAGCTGTCAGCCCCGATATATTGGCATCAAACAGATGAGTATGGACGATATCAATTTTGTTTTTAAAAAGATACTGATAGATTAAAGCTGTTGCTCTTGGAATATCTTTTTTAGAATTATATTTTATAAAAAGACATGGAATTTTCCGATGACGCACATAACGTTCGATATGCCATTGTTCAGGATTCAAAAAAATAAAATGCAGCTTCATTTGTTGCTCCAGTGCTTTCTCAATGAACCATTCATATTGAACTGCTCTGTCGTGAAAAGATAAAATAAGGCATACCGATGGCTTCATGACTTCAGTATATGATGTATTTTATCTGCAAGAATTTTCGTCTGATTCTCGCGTGAGAAAAACAACTCTCTCTCATTTACTGCCAATGGTTTCAGATTACCTGATTTCCATATTTGATAAGCCTCGGTAAGTGCAGCAGCAAATTCGTCAGCTGTATTGGCAATGTATCCGCGTTGTGTATTTTGCACCATCCGATCCACAACATCATCATCACCGGGAGCAACCATTATCAGACGACCGGAGCCCAGGTATTCAAAAATTTTTGTTGTATAAATTCCCTGATACTGTTTCCATGCAGGTATAAACAACATGTGACTTTGTTTGTAATAATTCAACACTTCACTTCTTGGCAGTTTGGATGTGATGAACGGTTTGATTTCACTAAGCTCAGTGCTGATTCTGTCTGCAATAGAATCCACTGCTTTTACTCCAATAAAATTCAGTTTGAAAGAATTTTTATCTTCCAGCTGAGTATAGAATTTTTTTAAACCTTCAATAAGAATCGAAATATTCTGATAAGGATAGATAGTTCCAATACTTGCAAAAACAAACTGATCGGCAGGTGGAGAAGTTTCCTGAACCGGTTTAAACAAACGCCATTCAAATCCATTGGTAATTTCAGCGGTTTCTCCTTTATAAATTCTTTCAATCTGATGTACCAGTGCTTTACTCACTGTTGTCACGAGGTTTGCATCTTTGAGCCATCGGGCAATATAAAACTCCTCCATGCTGTTCATCAGTTTACCACGCCAACTCATCTGATGACCTGAACCGGTGATATAATTATTCCATATATCACGAAAATCCACTACATAGGGCAGGTTAAATTCCTTTCCCAACTCACTGGCAAGTCGCACCAGATTGTGTGGTGGTGCTGAAATTAAAATCAAGTCCGTTTTTTTCTCTGAAAGTAATTTTCTGCAATAATCTCTGAAGGCATGATATGCATCTATTTCCGGGTTAAAGTGTCCGGATGCAAACTCTTTCAGATGATACAGCTTACTCAGCATCCTGTTGTTTTCAGTATAGGAAGGTTTCTTTGGTTTATATGGCAAAAAGTGTGCTGTAAATGCCTCCGTCTTTACAACATCAATTTCCTTATCTGTTGGCTTCGTAAAATCTATCCAGTGTGATTCATTGCCTGTGAAATGACGTGTGACTACCGTTAAATCTATTTCGTGTTTAAAAAAATCATTTGCCCAGCTCATAATTCTGGGAGTAGCCACAGCATTTCCCGGATCGAAATAATAGGTAATCAGCAGAACTCTTTTCAAAAGAAAAATTGTTAATCTTTAACATCCATCAGTTCAACATCAAAAACCAAGGTTGCCTCTTCAGGAATAACAGGAGGATAGCCTTGCTTACCATAACCCAACTGATAGGGAATTATTAATCTGCATTGTGAGCCTACATTAAGTAACTGAATTCCCTGCTCCCATCCCTGAATGACTCTTCCTGTTCCCAACATAAATTCAATTGGCTCACCACGCTCAACTGATGAATCGAAAAGTGTGCCATCTTCAAGATATCCGCTGTAGTGAACAGAAACTGTCGAGCCTTGCGTTGCAGATTTTCCGTTTCCTTTTTTCAGCATGATATACTCAAGTCCTGATGGCAGTTTTTGTTTTTCAAGACCATCCACATTGTATGGAACTACTTTTATTTTAGGAATTACCTCCAACAATTCAACATCAAAAACAAGAGTGGAATTAGCAGGAATTATTCCAACAGCACGTTTGCCATAACCTGCTTCTGCCGGTATGGTAAGAGTAGCTTTATCGCCTTGCTCAAGCATCATGAATGCCTCATCCCATCCTCTGATAACCTGACCTACACCTACATTGAATCTGAATGGCTCATCACGGTCAACAGAGCTGTCGAACTTTGTTCCATCTTCAAGTTTACCGGTATAGTGCACAATAACACGATCGCCCTGTGAAGGTCTTGCTCCTTTTCCTTTGTGTGTAATTTTTATTTCTACGCCTGATTCTGTTGTCATTGATTTCTATTTTTATATATTTTAAAATTAATTTGAATTCATCAGAAAGCAAACATACAATTAGTTTCTGCAATTCTTCCTGTGTTGGTTTTACAATTTTCTGAAGTTTTCATACTGAAAATGTTAGTCTTTATACTCTGTCTAAAAATATTCTGCAGTCAGGAATTGCTCAGATTTTTTCGAGTAACGCCACATTCTCCACATGGTCAGTCTGCGGAAACATATCTACCGGACGGCATTTTATAAAACGATAATGCTCTTTCATCAGAGCTATATCGCGTGCCTGTGTTGCCACATTGCAGCTTACATAAACAACTCTTCTGGCGCCACTGTTGCATATTACTTTCACCACATCAGGATGCATTCCTGCACGAGGCGGATCGGTAATAATTACATCAGGAAAACCTTGCTGCGAATAAAATCCGTTCGTCAGAATTTCGCGCATGTCACCTGCAAAAAATGATGTATTGGAAATATGATTCAGTTGGCTGTTGATCTTTGCATTCTCAATGGATTCTGCCACACTTTCTATTCCTGTAACATACTTGCATTGCGAAGCAATAAATGCAGCAATGGTACCCGTTCCTGTGTACAGGTCGTACACATGATCATCTTTACTGAGTTCAGCAAACTCCCGTGCTGTTTTATACAACTCATACGCCTGCACAGGATTGGTCTGATAAAATGTTTTAGGACCAATCTGAAAATTTAAACCTTCCATCTCCTCAGTGATAAAAGGAGCACCGCTGAACAGCTCAAACTCAAGGTCAAAGAAGGTGTCATTCTTCTTTGGGTTGACAACAGAATAAAGTGATGTTATCTGAGGAAACTGTTCTGCAACTGCCTTTAATAACTGCTCTCGCTCAGGCTGAGTGGCGTCTTTAAACATGATTGCAACCATCCACTGACCTTTGGTGGTATTTCTTACAATCATATTCCGCAGCATACCATGCTGACTGATGCGATTGAAAAAAGTAAAGTTGTGTTTCAAAGCATACTCACGAACAAAATTTCTGATTTTATTCGACAAATCTTCCTGCAAAAGACACTCTGTAATGTTGAGAACTTTATCAAAACGCCCGGTAACATGAAAACCCAAAGCAGGTTGCGAAACATATTCAGGATTCTGAACCTGTTCGCTGGTCATCCATTCTTTATCCGAAAAAGCAAAATCAAGACGGTTACGATAATGGAAAATGTTTTGCGAAGCAAGAATGTTTTCTATTACAGGATTTTCAATATGTGCTATTCGCTCAAGTGCATCCTTCACCTGCTTCTGCTTATAAAACAACTGCTTTTCATAAGTCATGTCCTGCCGTTTGCATCCTCCGCAAACACCAAAATGCCTGCACTCAGGTTTAATTCTGAAAGGAGAATACGACTTATATTCTTTTACGAAAGCTTCAATAAATTTATTCTTCTTTCGTTTTACTTCTACTTCAACAATATCACCGGGCACTACATGTTTTACAAATACTGCTCTTCCCTCCCATTTTCCTATACCTCTGCCTTCATCAGCTATGTCAATAATTTCAAGCGCATCAATCGTTTTCGTCATGGTGCCAAAAGTAGGTTTCTCGGGCATAATTATTGCCTCAGTACACATAATTTTCTCTTGCAACAATATCAAATCAGTGAAAAAACCTTGAGCATTGAAAATGATGCTGAAAAACTCGCATTTTTTTGTTTATTTTTGCTTAGATAATAATCTGTCAAACTCATGCCATTGAAATTCAGGTATGCCATTTTCACATTCATGCTCATTTTGTTGGGACAAGATGCTGTGTCCAAACATATTGCAGGAGGTGATTTCACATACAGGAGGCTGACAGGAAATCAATTTGAAATCACGCTAAAACTTTTTCGTGACTGTGCAGACTTTGTTCCGTTTGACAATACCATTCTCATTGGCGTTTTCAACAAAGGCACCAATGCTTTGGTAGGTTCTTATACCGTTGCATTAAAGGATTCAGGAGGATTGACACTAACAGGTTCATCATGTCTTACACCACCACAGGGTGTATGCATGGATAAATGTACCTATGTAGATACCATTACATTGGCAAATAACCCCAGCGGATATTATATATCGTGGGAGCGTTGCTGCCGCAACAATGCTACGCTCAACCTGAATCGTCCGGGTGATACAGGAATAGCTTATTACATGGAAATTCCCGACCCTGCTATCATTGATAATTCTCCGTTTTTCTCCACTGATCCTTTTCCTTTTATGTGTGTAGGTCAGGATTTTTCCTTCGATTTCAGTGCTACCGATCCTGATGGTGATGTGTTGACTTACACTTTGGAAACACCTCTTGCCGGTGACCTTGGATATCCGGTTAAAACATCTACATCGCCTGTATGGGCAGCTCCTTCTCCCGGGCCTTATGCATCAGCTCAGTGGGCTCCCGGTTACAGCCTGAGCAATATCACAGGCACTTCGCCACCAATGACCTTAAACAGTAATACAGGGTTGATGCAGGTTAAAGCTTCATTGCAGGGATATTATGCTATGGCAGTAGTGGTGCGTGAATACAGAGGAGGTGTGCTAATTGGTCTTATCAGAAGAGAAATAGAGTTTACAGTAATTAATTGCCTCGGTAATACTGCACCGCAAATCACCTATGAAAATTCTACTGCCAGCGTCAACGGATTGACCTTTACGGTTTACGAAAAAGATACTTTATGCTTTACCATCAAAGCTACTGACAGCGATTCGATGACGCTGACCTATACAGGAGATATTTTTTCGGGAAGTGGCATCACTCCGCCTTTTGCAACTACATCAACTGCTTCGGGAAATGGAACAGTTACCAGTTCTTTCTGCTGGTACACCACTTGCAATCACGGACGTACGCAACCCTATCACGTTACCTACAAGGTAGAAGACAATGGATGTCCTACACATTTTTCTTCGACTGACAGTTTGCTGATTTATGTTCTTCCTCAACCTTCTATTCCTCCTCCTGTGCTGTATTGTCTGGCAGTGGACACACTCAACTCTTCCATTAAACTCAATTTCAGAGATACATTTGATATGCCGCGATTCATAGACCGGTTTGAAATTTTCCGCAGTGTAAACGGAAGCAACTTCACTTCAGTGGGAAGCGTGGATACTACAAAGAAAAGTTTTACAGACAACTCAGCTGTAAACAGTACTGTAAATAATTATTGTTATTACATACGGGGTGTAAATCGTTGTGGCGAATACGGAAGCAGTTCAGATACCATCTGCTCCGACAACCAGCTTAACGTTGAACCATTGACACTTTATAGCTCTCACATCAGCGGCAGCAGTATTGTTATTCAACTGACAAATGCTGCTGATAATATCAACTCTGTTTTTTATATTGAGAAAAAACAAAACGAAAACGGATTTAGTTACGAACCTTATCTGACACTGAATGGGATTAATGGTGATTCGCTCGAAGATATGAATCAGCCTGTTGCCGAAAAATCTTTTTGCTACAGAATTACCAAACAAAATTTCTGCAATAACATCAGTCCGGTAAGTAATGAGTCGTGCAGCATTTTGCTAACCGGCACCAGCATTCCGCTTCAACACAAATTGCAATGGACTCCATACACAGAATGGGCCGGAGGCGTAAGCAGTTATGTGCTTTATCGAAAAAATCACAATGGAGGAACCTATGCCGCCATTGCGACATTGCCGTCAACTGAATTTGAATTTACAGATGATAATATACCTCAGGATGATGGCGTATTTGATTATTATGTTGCGGCTAACAGTGATTCGCTTGGATTAACCTCCACCAGCAACGAAGTTTCGCTGATACAACAAGCTACCGTTTATTCTCCAAATGCATTTACTCCAAATAATGACGGACTGAATGACACCTGGTTGCCACTGTCAGGATTTATAAAAACCTACAACCTCAAAATTTTTAACCGGTGGGGAAATATTGTATTTGAAACATCAGGTACTCAGGATGGTTGGGATGGCAGATATCAGGGTGACAAAGCTCCTCAGGGTGTGTATTTTTATGTGATTACTTACCGGAATTATGTTGACAATCAAACAGCATATAAACGAGGAACAGTAACTCTGATACGCTAAGAGGTTCATTCGCTTTGAAATTTTATTTTTCAACAAAACAAAACAACGGCATAATCATTATTACTATGCTTATACTTTTGCGCAGTCAATTATGCATCCGATAGAATCACTCGATCCCAAAAAATATATAATCATAAAAGGTGCTGCTGTTCACAATCTCAAAAAAGTAGATGTGGCCATCAGGCGCAACAGTTTTACAGTCATAACAGGATTATCAGGCTCAGGAAAATCATCACTGGCATTCGACACACTTTATGCCGAAGGTCAGAGGCGATATGTGGAAAGTTTGTCGAGTTATGCCCGCCAGTTTATGGGGCGATTAGACAAACCTGAAGTGGAGTATATTAAAGGCATTGCTCCGGCAATTGCAATTGAACAGAAAGTAAATTCAAGAAATCCGCGCAGTACAGTGGGCACATCAACTGAAATTTACGATTATCTGAAATTGCTTTTTGCACGTATTGGAAAAACGTATTCGCCCATCAGCGGAAATCTTGTGAAAAAACATTCCGTAACAGATGTGGTGGATTTTCTGCTTCAACAGACTGCCGGAAAAAAATTTTACATACTGGCAAAATTACACCCGCATCAGGGACGTAAACTCAGTGATGAGCTGACTGCATTACAACAAAAAGGATTCAGCAGAATCATTCAGCAGGGAGAACTGATAAAGATTGATGATGCCATTGCAGCATTGCCTCCTGAAACTGAAAACCCGGCACCTAAAAAACGTGGACGTAAAAAAATATCTGACAGTGAAGAAAATCAACCTTCATTTCCTGAGATTGAAATTCTGATTGACAGACTTATCATACCGGAGGAATGGACTGATGAATTAAGGTCGAGATATGCTGACTCTGCGCAAACTGCTTTTAACGAAGGACAAGGTTATTGCACATTAACTGAACTGAATGATGATGGAAATATCAATCACACATTCAGCAATTTATTTGAAGAAGACGGAATTAAGTTTGAAGAACCAAGCGTACATCTTTTCAGTTTCAACAATCCTTATGGTGCTTGCAAAAACTGCGAGGGTTTTGGAAATGTAATCGGCATAGATGAAAACCTTGTTATTCCCAATAAATCTTTATCGGTTTATGATGGTGCCGTAGCCTGCTGGCGCGGAGAGAAAATGTCGGAGTGGCAACAGAAGTTTATTCTTAAAGCTTATAAAAATAATTTTCCTGTTCACCGCCCTTATTATGAATTAAACGAAGTAGATAAAAAACTTTTGTGGGATGGTAACAAACAGGTAAAAGGTATCCGCGAATTTTTTCATCATGTAGAATCTCAGACTTATAAAATTCAATATCGAGTGATGCTGAGCCGTTATCGCGGAAAAACTGTATGCCCTGAATGCAGAGGAACACGACTGAGAAAAGATGCCAATTATGTAAAAATCAACAATCATTCCATTACTGATATTGTGTTGATGCCGGTAAGCAAGAGTCTTCCGTTTTTCAAGTCGCTTGAGCTAAACAGTTATGAGCAAAAAGTTGCAGGAAGATTACTCGTTGAAATTACCAACCGTTTACAATATTTGTCTGATGTAGGTTTAGGCTATCTTACTCTTAACCGTTTGTCAAACACACTCTCAGGAGGAGAGTCACAGCGCATCAACCTGGCCACATCATTAGGAAGCAGTCTGGTTGGCAGCATGTATATTTTAGATGAGCCAAGTATTGGATTGCATCCAAGGGATACCGAAAGGCTGATTGGCGTATTGAAATCGCTGCAAAAAGCAGGAAACACATTGATTGTTGTAGAGCACGATGAGGAAATTATGCGCAGTGCCGATGAACTGATTGATATGGGACCGATGGCAGGAACCAACGGAGGCAGGGTTGTTTTTCAGGGAGATTTTGATCAGTTGCAGCATAACGATGAAAGCATTACTGCCCGCTATCTTACAGGCAAAGAATATATTCACGTGCCAAGCCGTAGACGAAAATGGACACAGCATATTGAAATAACCGGTGCAAGAGAAAACAATCTGAAAAATATAGATGTGAAAATTCCGCTTGGAATATTTACCGCAGTAACCGGAGTGAGTGGTTCAGGTAAAACATCTCTGATTAAAAAAATTGTTTACCCTGCAGTAAAAAAAGTTTTGGGAGGTTATGATGATGAATCAGGAAAATATGACAGACTGAATGGCGATTACACTTCTTTACATGGTATTGAACTGATAGACCAGAATCCAATAGGAAAATCATCAAGAAGTAATCCTGTGACGTATGTAAAAGCTTATGATGAAATTAGAAACCTGATGTCGGAAACACCATTTGCGCGTCAGCGCATGATGAAACCTGCTCTGTTTTCATTTAATGTTGAAGGAGGCCGTTGCGAAATGTGTCAGGGGGAAGGTGTGGTAACAATAGAAATGCAGTTTATGGCCGACATTCAGCTGAAGTGTGAAGCCTGCCAGGGGAAACGATTTAAGCATGAAATTCTTGGTATCACTTATCGCGATAAAAACGTTTACGATATACTTACAATGACGGTGGCTGATGCCATTGCTTTTTTTGCAGAAGAAACGGATGAGCGCTATTTGCATTACACAAAAAATAATTGCACGGTTGCAGCCTCTTGCTGATGTGGGTCTTGGTTACATTGCCTTAGGGCAGGCATCCAGCACCCTGAGTGGTGGCGAAGCTCAGCGGATTAAATTAGCTTCTTATCTTGGAATTGGAAATGCAACTTCAAATACACTTTTTGTATTTGATGAACCTACAACAGGTTTGCACTTTCACGACATCAGGAAATTATTAGATGCATTTACCGCATTAATAAGAAACGGAAATTCTATTTTGGTTATCGAGCATAATCAGGATGTAATAAAATGTGCCGACTGGGTTATTGATTTAGGTCCTGATGGCGGTGATGAGGGAGGAAAGATAGTTTTTGAGGGAACACCGGAAGGACTTGTTGAATGTGAGAAGTCCATCACCGGCAAATACCTGAAAGAAAAACTTACACAACTGCAGGAATAATATTTTGTTGTGTTTTAATCACTATAATTGAAATGACATCGCTATAAAAATATACGGAAAGTCATGCTGACTTTCCGTATGTATCTAATCAGATGAATATTTATTTAATCTCGAGTTTTCTCTTTGCAGTGAAGTCTTTTGTATTTACCTCTACCACATAAATTCCTTTGCTCAGGACATCTACATTGAGATGATATATATTCTCTCCTGCATTAGTTACTCCACTTTCAGCAAGAAGTTTTTTACCGAGAATATCATATACACTTACTGTAAATCCGGATGTTGATGTTGCATTGAATCTAACATCAACAGAATTAACTGCAGGATTGGGTGATAATGTCAAATTATTTTTAGCATCGTTAGCCAATCCTTCACCGGCTTCTCTGCAATTCATTACTACATTAAACGTCCTCGTACCACTGTTACCACATGAATTTACTCCTTTCACACCAACAATTCCATTGTTACTTCCCATATCAGCAGTAATGCTGTTGGAGCCCTGACCTGATGCAATTACTGTTCCTGATGGCACAGTCCACTGATAAGAAGTTGCTCCAAAACCACCTGCTGTTGAAAACTGTACTCCCGTTTGTCCGGCACAAAATACTGATGGATTTGCAGTAATCGCATCAGGCTTGTTAGGTACAGCTTTGATTGGAATACAACGGGTATTACCTGTACGGCAATAGTTGGTTCCTGCAACACAAAGGCTGTGCGTTCCGCTGCCGGGATTAAGATAATCTATTGTAATCGCATTGGTTCCTGCACCTGATGCAATAGAACTGTTAGGAGGTAATGTCCATGTATAACTGGTTGCATAATTTGAATTTCCTGCTGTATAACTCAGTTGTGTATTGCATGCTCCATAATAAGAACCTGTCAATGACGATGGCACTCCGGGTACATCTATTACTGTAGTTAATTTTTTAACCGGAGTAGTGAAACAAATATTTGATGCGGTAACTGTAATATCACCACCGGTGTATAATGTACCAAAATCAACAATAATAGAATTTGTTCCCTGACCGCTGACCAAAGTAGCACCTGCAGGTACTGTCCAGTCATACGTATTTGCTCCGGCAATCACCTGAGAACTGTATCCAACACCACTGAGTTTATCACATACTCTGGCCGGGCCGCTGATTACAGGATATGAAATAGAATAACGTGTCCATGATCTGGATGAATCAAGACTTGAGCCACATTCATTGGTAGCAAAAACATATACAGAATAACCTGAGTTGGTGGTTGAATCAAATTCAAGAGTTACAGAATTAGTTCCTTGTCCACTCAGAATTTGTACACCATTGCTATATCCCCAAACATAACCTGTTGCATCCGGTTGCAATGGCACAGAATAAACAACACCTGTTGTACCGGGGCAGGTTGCAGGCATCACTCCTGATATTGTTCCGGGAGTTGCAGGAACTTCTTTAATTGTCAATGTTGCAGAAGCAGATGTCACCAGTGAGTTACACTGATGAGACACTACCACATCATAATTTGCTGCATCCAAACTATCAGCACCTGTGATAACCAGTGAGTCTGTAAGAGCTCCTGAAATTTTTCCTCCGTCAGTTAAATCAACTCCGTTTTTCCTCCACTGATATTGCAATCCTAATCCTGATGCATTTACAGTAAAGTATGCTTCGGTG
The DNA here is from genome assembly GCA_001567275.1 of Bacteroidetes bacterium OLB10. GTDB lineage: Bacteria > Bacteroidota > Bacteroidia > AKYH767-A > OLB10 > OLB10. The sequence goes on along the minus strand of LNBX01000046.1, from coordinate 108,397 downwards.
CTGCTGCAAGTCTCGAAATTCTGAGGTTGTCCCGTAATAATAATTTCATTTGAAGTATTCAAACAACGTGGTCCACTTGTAGCACATGAATTGGTAACTGTTACACAAATTTTACCAGATGTAAAATTCAACGGATAGGTTATGTCAATTGTTCTTGTACCTTGACCATTGACAATAGAACCGGGTCCTGTCAGTGTCCAGTTGTAACTTACGGCTGTAGTGTCAGTCTGCACAGAATAAGAAGTGGTTCCGCTGCAGATTCCATTGGCCAATCCGGAAATTGGAGAAGGAACATTAGGCACTTCGCGAACCTGTAAAACTCTTTGTCCACTTGATCCACAATTATTGTTGGCTACAACAGAAATATTTCCGGAGTTGTAATTCACAGGCATGGTAATCTGCACAATACTATCGCCCTGGCCTACTATTACACTACCTGCAGGAGCTGACCAAGTAAAAGAACTTACAGGTGCATTTCCGCTGATACCGGTAGAAAAAGTTGCTGTTTGACCACCGCATAATTGAACAGGTCCTGAAATTGCCAAAGGAGTTGATGGTTTTGAGGCGTACAAATTCATACATCGGAATGAACTATAGGCACAACCATTATTTGCACGTACGCAAATACTTCCTCCGCTAAATCCTGCATTAAACTGAACGGTTACAGAGTTGCTGCCTTGCCCACTTAATATTGTTGCATTAACAGGAACTGACCAGTCATAAGTTCGGTTCGGCTGACCCGAAACACTGTAGATAAATGTTTCACCGGGGCAGGCATAAATAGACCCTGAAATATACGAAGGGATTGATGGTGCTCCTGCTGCTGTAAGTCCTTTGCAATAGGTTACAAAATTACCGCAGGTATCGTTGGCATTCACACACAAGTTGCCGGGTGCACTGAATGATGGCCCGTAATCAACAGTTACAGTAGTGGCAGTAGTATTATATGGATTTTGCCCGCTGATGGTTGCACCTGAAGGAAGATTCCACGTATAACTTGCTGCGTTGGCAACAGGATTAATGGTGTAGGTAAGCGACATGCCCGGACAAGCCTTAAAATCGCCTGACATTCCTGAGAAATTTCCCAATGGAGGACATTGTGCTTGTGAAGTATTCACAAGAATGAAAATGGATGACAGAGTTATTAATGATCTGATAATAACTCTCTTTAAAAAAGTGTGTGGATTGTACAGCATATTGGTTTATGTTATTTTGTTATGTCTTATGAATTTGATTAGTCTTAAGCATTTGTCTATTTAAGAGTTGTTCAGTAGTAAAATTTGTTATTACAAAATTATGGTGGTGAGCTGTCACATATAAATTATTGAATTTTTATAACATGCGTTTTTATCCACAATAAAATGTTCATTTTGTTGTTCGATGAAGAATAATACAAACTTCATTCTGACCTACTTTAGCTGAAATAATAATTTACGATTAACATCAGGTATAATGGGCAAACGCAATACTGTTGTTGCAGAAGCAAACACTTTTGAAAGTGCAAATACGGAATCAAAAGCAGAAGTTAAAAGGAGTAAGAAACCCAAAGCTTCAAAAAAGAGATTTCAGTGGATTTTTGATGAGCAGGTTCATCAGATTGCAGGTTTATTACTGATATTAATAAGTATTTTCTTAATAATTGCTTTTATATCCTATCTCTTCACCTGGCGTGCAGACTTCGACAAGGTGCAATCCGGATGGTGGTCATTTATATCTAATAAAGATTTGAAAGCAGAAAACTGGCTTGGAAAAACAGGAGCACTTTCTGCCAATTCATTTTTCTATAATGGTTTTGGAATAAGCAGTTTTCTTTTCGTCCTCATTTCTTTTCTTACAGGTTTTAAGTTAGTATTCAAACATTCTTTGCTTCCATTCGGACGTACAATACGCATTTCAGTTTTCCTCTTGGTATTTGTTTCTGTAGCCATGGGTTATCTGTTTAAAAATGCAAGTACCTTGTTGTTTATGGGTGGTTCGTTTGGTTTTGAAATTTCACAATGGATGCAACTCATGATGGGAAATGCAGGTACAGGACTGTTTCTTGGTTTCACACTACTGGCATTTAGCATGGTAACATTCAAGTTCAAACTAAAACTCCCACAGCCCGGTATTAAAGATGACAAGCACGAAGATATCATGATTGCTGATGCAAATGTTGAAAGTAACACTTTCAAAAATACAGTAGCTGATATTACAGAGGAAGAACCGGAGACAGAACAGGTATCGCAACCAATAGACCTGACTCCTGAACCGGATATGGAAAAAGCTATTCAGGATTTGATGGATACACCGGCAGAACAGGAAACTGACTCCAATGACAATTCACTTGAACTCGAAATAGACAACACTGATGAAGCAGAAGTTGAAGCTGAAGATGATTCCATCCCATTGTCAATTGAAACACCGGTTGAAGAAGTCAGCAGTGAAACAACTGTAAATGATGAAATACCTGATATGTCGGCATTGGGAGAATACGATCCTACACTTGATTTATCAGGTTATCAGTTTCCGTCCATTGATTTACTTGAAAACTATCAGAGCAAATCCAAACTCACACCTGATGAACTGAAAGCAGAACTGGAGAGTAACAAAAACCGAATTGTTGAAACGCTGGGACATTACAACATTGCTATTGAAAAAATAAAAGCTACGGTTGGTCCTACTGTCACCTTATTTGAAATTGTTCCTCAGGCAGGAGTTCGTATTTCAAAAATCAAAAATCTGGAAGATGATATTGCATTAAGTCTTTCAGCACTTGGAATACGTATCATAGCACCTATTCCGGGTAAAGGTACTATCGGCATTGAGGTACCGAATAAAAATCAGGAAATGGTAGCCATGAAATCTGTACTTGCTTCTGACAAGTTTGTAAATTCAGAGATGGATTTACCGATAGGATTAGGTAAAACCATTTCAAACGAAGTGTATGTAACCGACCTTGCAAAAATGCCACACTTATTGATGGCAGGGGCAACAGGTCAGGGAAAATCCGTTGGCTTAAATGCTATTCTCGTTTCATTACTTTATAAAAAACATCCATCACAGATAAAATTTGTTCTTGTTGATCCCAAGAAAGTTGAGCTTACACTTTTCAAAACAATTGAAAGACATTTTCTGGCAAAACTTCCGGGTGAGGAAGAAGCCATCATTACCGATACCAAGAAAGTAGTGAATACGCTTAACTCGCTATGTATTGAAATGGATCAGCGTTATGAACTTCTTAAAGAAGCACAGGTGCGAAATATCCGTGAATACAATGCCAAGTTTGTTGCACGCAGATTAAATCCAAACAAAGGACATCGTTTTCTGCCATTTATTGTTTTGGTGGTGGATGAGTTTGCCGACCTGATTATGACAGCAGGCAAGGAAGTGGAAGCACCCATTGCACGACTTGCACAACTTGCGCGAGCCATCGGTATTCACTTAATTATTGCCACACAACGTCCGTCAGTTAATATTATCACCGGTACCATCAAAGCCAATTTCCCTGCACGTATTGCGTTCAGAGTTACATCAAAAATTGACAGCCGCACCATTCTCGACAGTGGCGGGGCAGACCAACTGATAGGTCGTGGAGATATGCTACTTTCACTGGGTGCTGATTTAATACGTCTGCAATGTGCTTTTGTAGATACTCCTGAAGTTGAAAAAATTACTGACTTTATAGGTTCGCAGCGTGGATATCCGGATGCATTTTTACTTCCTGAATTTGTGGGTGATAACGAAGGTGGCAATGGCGAAGTAGATTTGGCTGACCGCGATCCGCTTTTTGATGATGCAGCACGTATGGTTGTGCAACATCAGCAAGGTTCTGCATCATTGCTGCAGCGCAGATTGAAATTGGGTTACAACCGCGCAGGGCGACTGATTGATCAGCTGGAAGCAGCCGGAATTATCGGACCGTTTGAAGGCAGCAAAGCACGTGAAGTGAAGTTCAAAGACCCAACAGATCTGGAGAACCTGCTTTCGAGCATGAAATAAATTAATCAGAATCTTTACTTTTGCATTTCATTAGCCGTTCACCTAGGGAGACGTTAATGGCATTGTTTTTATGGTAATGACTAAAAAAATAATCATGTACAGAACTTTTGCAACCTTGTTTCTTTGCTTATCTTTTTTTGTTTCAAATGCACAGAAAGATGCCAAGTCGCAGGAAATACTTAAAGCCGTTTCAGCCAAATACAAAAGTTTAAAATCATTGTCCGCAACATTTAAAGTTAATATTGTTGATCAGAAATCAAATACCACACAAAATCAGGCCGGGTCAATGATTTTAAGTGGCAACAAATACAATTTAACATTAACCGGTCAGCAAATTATTTCTGACGGAAAAACATCATGGACGTATCTGAAAGATGCCAATGAAGTGCAGATAAATGATGGGGCTTCAAAAGATGATGCTATCTCTCCTTCCAATATTTTCACTATTTATGAGAAAGGATTTAATTCCCGCTTTGTAGATGAGAAAACTATGGGTGGCAAAGCTGTACAAACCATTGACCTTACGCCTTTGGATAAGACCAAACCTTACTTCAAAATACAATTACAAATCAATAAAACCGATAAAACCATTGCAGGGGCTAAGGTGTTCAATAATAATGGCAGCATAATGACTTACACTATTACCAAGTACACACCTGATGCTGCTGTATCAGATGCACAGTTTATGTTTGATGTCAAAAAACATCCGGGCGTAGAAGTGGTAGATTTACGATAAGCAATTTTGCTTCTGCACGAGACCCATATTCTCCGAAAAACAGCCTTCTGTTGAATATCAAATTAAAGCATTTTCTTCCTTTGTGATTAGGGCTATTTTAGCTACTTTTGCGCCCTTATCCGATTTTTCTGATGATTCAGCACGATACGGTGGTCATAGGCGCTGGCCTTGCAGGTTTGAGTTTTGCCTACCATTACGATAAAAATTTACCTGTTTACGAGTCGAACGACATTGTTGGCGGACTGGTACGCACCATTGACTATAAAGGCTGCAAATTTGATCTTGCCCCTCACCTGCTGCATTTGCGCAATCCGTATGTACGCGAACTGGTATTCGACAAACTTGGACTGGAGGTTGAAACTCATAAGCGTAAAGCTCACATTTATTACGATAAGGTCATCATCCCCTACCCTTTCGAACTGAACCTTTTAAATCTGAGTGAAAAAACCAAACGCGAATGTCTGGAAGGATTGAATGAGGTAAAACACCTGACCCGCGAAGAAGAACTTGAAACACGCAAAGGCTCCTACCGCGATTATGCACTGAAATGTTTCGGAAGCGGTATTGCAAACCATTATTTGTTGCCATACAACAGAAAAATATGGGACACCGATCCGGCAGATATGACTTGCGAATTTATGTCGCATCTGATAACTGTTGATAAGGACAAAATCAAACAAAACGCCTTTGAAGAAAACACTGACAGCTTTGGTTATAATGTTGATTTCTACTATCCGGTGAAAAAAGGTATTCAGGATTTGGCTGATATTTTTGCGCAGCAGTTGGGGAATATCAAACTCAATACTACTGCTAAATTTTTTAATACGAGAAATAAAACCATTGAAATGTCTGATGGCACAGTGGTGAAATATAATCGCCTGGCATCAACAGTTCCGCTGCAATCCATTATCAGAAACAGTGACAGAGATGACTTAAAACCGCTGGCTGATGAATTGGTTTATACCTCTGTTTATACAGTTAACATTGTTATCAAAGGAAAAGTTCCTGATACGCACTGGATGTATTTTCCGGATAAAGAATTGTCTTTTTATCGTATAAGCTATCCGAAGAATTATTTTAAGAAAGCTACACCTAATGATGAACAGATTATTGCTGTAGAAGTGGGAAGCCGCAATCACAGCCTGAGCATTGATCAGATAGAACAAAAAGTAGTTGAAGAAATTAAGCGAATGCCAATTTTTCAGATTGACGAAATCGTATTCGTTCATTCCATAAAAATTCCGGTTGCTTATTGTATTTACGAACCCAAACGCCCACCCATTGTAGAACAACTGATAACAACGTTGGAGAAAGACGGTATTTATCAGATTGGCCGCTATGGCAGATGGGAATATTCAAGTATGCAGGATGCCATTATGGATGGAAAACTCCTGGCTGATAAATTTAGAACAAATGACTGACAATTGCTCCATAGTAATACCGGTATTTAACGAAGAAGAAATTCTTGAGAAAAGAATCCGTGATCTTTCGGAAGACTTGAAAAATTATTTCCGAGAGTTTGAAATTATCATTACCGAAAACGGAAGTGTAGATAACACCAAAGACATCATACGAAAACTTGCTTCAGAACTCAGTTGTGTGGTGGCTGAGATTGATGATGGTGCGGCAGATTATGGGCAGGCTCTGATAAATGGTATCAACAGAGCTAAATTTGACAATGTAACCATTTTGGAAGTGGATTATCTGGATATGATTTTCCTGAAAAAATCAAATGAATTGCTTTCGGAGTACGATTTGATTATTGGTTCCAAAAAACTTGCGGGCGAAATGGATCAGCGACCTTTTAAACGCAAACTGTTTACGTCACTTTATAATTTCGGTCTGCGCATTACCTGCGGTTTGAAACTGACAGAAACACATGGGCTGAAGACTTTTAAAAAATCAAAACTCGACCATATCACCAACGGATGTGTAACACGACATGCAGTGTGGCCAAGCGAATTTTGTATCCGTGCTTCAAAAGACAAGAATATTCGCATCAAGGAAATTCCACTTTCCATTCCATTGGTAGAAATACGTACCACACGCATAAAAGCCATCAGCCGTCTGAAAAAAACCATTTCAGATGTGATGTTGCTGAGTCGTACTATCAACAAATAATTTAAAGCGTTTTATTCAGTTTTATTCTGAATGTGCAGCAGTTATTGGATTAACTGTTCTGTTATTACATCACGTTTAAAACAAAGTAATAAATATTTTTTCCTGCCGTTATTGACTTAAAGTAAATGCAGAAATTAGCATTTCATACCGGAAATACCAATGAAAGTCAAAACAACAGCAGCGCTATTTTTTCTGATTATTTTTTCTGTGAGTGCTTATGCCCAACGCAGAAAAATAAAACAACCCTGGGGTTATGGAGCAGGTGTAATTTATAATTTTCAGGCAGAGGGCTTTGGTGCTGAAGTAAGAGTGAGAATTCCTGTTATCGGCAATTTATATGCTGTACCCGAAATATCCTATTTCCCATCCTTCAACCGCTATCATGATTTGTTTGCAGGCGGTGCATTGCAATATGATTTGTTTGCGTTAAGAAGTTATACTTTTTATCCGCTTGCCGGTGCATATTATCACAACTGGCTGAATGCTGATGATTATGCACCTGAACAGCGTAAAAAACACAACCTTTCGCCTCAGGCAGGTGCAGGGTTGGTGCGCAACAGAGGATGCTGGAGACCGTTTATAGAAGACCGTTATGATTTTAAATGGAAAGAAAATCATTTACACCTTGGTATTTATTATTACCCGGGACAATGCGGCAAGAGCAGAAAAAAAGAAAAATGTCCGGCTGTTAAAGGCACTTAATAAAAATCATTTTAATAAAACAAACAATGAAAAAACAAATTATTGTTGTTGCAGGATGTCTGGTGGCATTGCTGTCAACCGTTATACTTTCATGTAAGAAAGATCGCGTTCCGCAGGACGATTACAAGGACATGGATTCATTTTACAGCAACCATGAGGAAGAAGAACAGGAATACACCATTGACTCAACAGGAAACTGTCCGCTGGTGTGCAAAAAAGGAACTAAAATTTGTGTAGGTGCTGACATGTTTGAATTTACCGGTGGTGGCGCTGTTACCTATCCTTTTCAACTTAAGGTGATAGAACTGTATTCCATCAAGGACATGATTTTGCGAAGAATACCTTCGGTAGCATCAGGAAATGTGCTTGAAACAAGTGCTGAAGTAAGAGTGAGACCATTTAAAAACGGCACTGAAGTGTTTTTAAAATCAGGACGAAAATACTGGCTTGAAACAGCTGCATTACCCTCTACAAATAACAGCATGCAGTCGTATTACGGTTATGATTCAAATGGCAGCAACAACTGGACAAGTAATATTTCAGATTTTATTCCGGGATTTACTGATACTCTTTCATCGGTAGTTGCTTCATCAACTTACTACACAACCACTCCTGCAACAACAGGATGGTTCAGTCCGGCAAAAATATTTCCTGCAACCAACACATCTCTTACACTTACTGTTCCTGGAACAAATACTCAGAATATTCAGGTGTATGTTTCCTTCGCCAACTTTAAAGGTGTAATGCGAATTGAAAATTTAACAACCACATCACTTCCATTGGGTGAGAGTGTAACACTCATTGCATTCGGACAAAAACAAAACAATGATTTTGTAATGGATCAGCAGACGTTTACTGTAAGCGCCAATCAGCAATTACCGTTAAACATGCAGGTGGTTACAGAGAATGATATTCTGAATGCACTGGCAGCATTGTAGTTACTTGCCATATTTCTTTTTGAAATATTCAATCAGTGTTTTAACATCTTTATTACAACTGTCGTTGTAAATCTGCTGCAGCATGGGTTGTGCTTTGTGATAATCGCTGAATGATAAAAACCAGGTATTGCCGGGAAGTTTCTCCTTACTGAAATCCCAACGATATCTCTCAGGCATGTGATAAGGCAGTTTATTCATCTCTGCCAATATGGAAGCTATCAGTCTGTACTTCTCAGTATATTTTTTTTCGCTTGTGAGCGACAAGAAATGTGTGTCCTTATAAAGTGAATCAAGTTGCTTCACGGAGTTGACCACATAACTGCTGTAAAGTTTGTTGTCCTCCAGCCTGAATTTATAATCATTCAGTTTATCGGGTATGATTTCAGAGATAAATTTCTCTGCACCCTTTTCTCCAATAAAGGTGGCAAGGTTTTCATTGAACTCTACATCACCTTTTACATATAACGTAGCATGTGTCATCTCATGAATGATAAGTTCGGCCAACGAACCTTCTGAACGTTTTAACATACCCGACAGCACAGGGTCGCTGAACCAACCCAGTGTGCTCCATGCCGACACCGGTGACAAATCAGTATCATATCCTTTGCTGATAAACTGTTGTTCTTCTTTTAATCCGATTTGTTTGTTAAAAAATCCTTTATAAGACAACTTACCCAAAAAAGGATATTTCCATTTATAAGACTCCATGCTGAATGGTGGCGCTGCATTCAACACCCATAACAAAGGCTTGCCTTGCTGGTCGTAAAATGTCTGATAGTTCTTGGTACTCTTTAAACCGAGGGAATCAATTGCATACTTGCGTACACTTTCAATCAGTCTGAGTTTTTGTTTGATGGTATCAGCAACAGATGGATTTTGAAGTATCCTGTCAACAGGTTCAGTGTTTCTGATAATTGCAAGCTGTCCTTGTAGTTGCCTGAATCCATAAACAATAATATCTCTGTTGGCAAAAAATCCAATTAATAACAACAAACCGATGGCAAGAAATATTTTCTTCTTCATCCATCAAAAGTTTAATCAGTAAAAGCCTGTTATCGTGCTACTCCCTTAGAAGTAAAATTTAGAAACAATATTTATTTTCCTGAATCAACTGTGCTGCAATTCTTCTTCTCGCTTCCTTGGTATTGTAAGGCTGCACTTTAGAAAATCTTTTTAGTCCCATCAGTAACATACGTTGTTCATCACCTTCGGCAAAAGCATAAATAGCTTCCTTTCCGGCAATGTTAATTTTATCGGCAGCATCATGAATATAAATACGCATCATATCCAGTTGTGAAGCGCATGCCTGTTCGCCTTTTATGCCAACCAATTTTTCTGTACGAAGCAAAATAGATTCGCCAACATAAATTGCAGTTGCCATATCAGCAATGTTCATCAGAATTTCCTGCTCTTTGGCAAGTGTCATCATCAGTTTTTGAACTGCAGCACCTGCAACCACAAGTAATGCTTTTTTGAAATTAGAAATATATTTTTTCTCTTCGGCAAAGAGTGTTGTATCCGGCTCTCCAAAATCAGGAATACCCATCAACTCCTTCTGCACATTCATGGCAGGAGTCATCAAATCAATCTTTCCTTTCATGGCGCGTTTCAGAATCATGTCAACAGTAAGGAGACGGTTAATCTCATTGGTGCCTTCAAAAATTCTGTTGATTCGCGAATCGCGATAAGCTCTGTCCATTGGAAAATCAGCACTGAAACCATAACCTCCATAAATCTGTACTCCTTCATCCACTACATAATCCAAAGTTTCGGAGCCATCCACTTTAAGCATGGCACATTCCACTGCATACTCTTCGGCAGCTTCAAGCAATGCTTTTGAATGTTCCACTCCTTCGCTCAATTTTTGCTTCTCGAGTTCATCAATCATAAATGATGTCCGGTACAATGCACTTTCGCAGGCATAAATGCGAATTGCCTGTTGTGCTAATTTATATCTGATTGCTCCGAATTTTGAGATAGGCAATTTAAACTGTTCGCGTGTGTTGGCATAAGAAACAGAGAGTGAACTTACTTCCTTGGCACCACCAAGAGCAGCAGCACATAATTTCAATCTTCCGATATTTAAAATATTAAACGCAATAAGATGGCCTTTACCTATTTCACCCAAAACATTTTCTACCGGCACTTTGCAATCGCTAAAAAACACCTGACGTGTGCTGGAACCTTTTATTCCCATTTTATGTTCTTCCTCACCAAGGGTAAGTCCGGGATAATTTTTTTCTACAATAAATCCGGTGAACTTATCTCCATCGACCTGAGCAAATACGGTGAATACATCTGCAAATCCTGCATTGGTAATCCACATTTTTTGACCGTTGAGGATGTAATGTTTTCCATCTGATGAAAGTACTGCCTTGGTTTTTGCTGCCAATGCATCCGATCCTGAACCTGGCTCGGTAAGACAGTAAGAAGCTTTCCACTCACCTGTAGCCAGCTTAGGTAAATACTTTTGTTTTTGTTCAGGAGTTCCGAAATATAAAATCGGCAACGTGCCAATACCTGTATGCGCTGCAAATGCAACAGAAAAAGAATGGCCTGCACCCAGCGTTTCGGTGAGTAATGTTGCAGTAATAAAATCTTTTCCGAATCCGCCATACTCTTCAGGAACAGAAACACCTAATAATCCTAATTGTCCGGATTTGTCCATCAATGAAGGCATCAGCCCCGGTTCCATGGCATCAATTCTGTCGAGACATGTTTGAACTTCCTGCTTCAGAAAATCGTGTGCAGTTTGTTGTATCATGAGATGTTCCTCATTAAACTCTTCAGGAATAAATGTATTCTCTGCTGATGATTCTTTAATAATAAACTCTCCCCCCTTAACTGAAGCGGATTTTTCCTGTGTAGTACTCATAAATGTGGTCTTTTAATATCAGAGTTAAAAATATATAACTTAAACCATAATAACAGCATTATAGTTTCAAAATCAAACTGATGTTTATCAACAAAATCAAAAATACTGAAATACAGCCACTTTACAATGATTTGTAAGATTTATAACTTTTTTTACCCTTCTGCGTAAATATGCTCAAAACAAATTGAAATTGGGCATACAGTGTTAACCACAAATCATTTCAGGAAAGTCATTGGTTGTAGTGTAATAATTCTGTTGTTACATACGCATAATGTATATGCACAACAACCTGTGGCATCGTTCAGTGCTAATCAAATGCAGGGCTGTGCTCCATTGATTGTAAACTTTATCAATAACAGTCAGAACGCTACATCATACCGGTGGGATTTTGGAAACGGTATGTCGTCAACCCTGCCCAGTCCGGTAATTACATTTAATAATGCAGGAAACTATACCGTTAAACTGGTTGCACAAAATGCTTCAGGTGCCGACTCTGTTATTCTTTCTAATCTGATTCAGGTTTCCAACAAACCAACCGTTCAGTTTTCTGCTTCAAAAACTTCTGCCTGCATGAATGAACTTATATCATTCAGCAATCAAAGTGCAGGTTATGACAGCTGCGAATGGGACTTTGGTGATGGTGTTACTTCCAAAGTGAATAATCCATCGCACAGCTATTCATTGGCAGGAAGTTTTTCTGTTGCTTTAATACTTTACAAAGGAGGTTCGGCATGCACAGCCACACTCACAAAAAATAATTATATCACTATTCATGCATTACCTGTTATCACGGCCACCGTTGATACGATTGCAACATGTGACGCCAATAAATCTTTTCAGTTTACGGGAACATCTAATCCTGCAGGTGCTTTGGTATGGGATTTTGGTGATGGCACTACAGGCAGCGGTAATAATGTATCACATCATTACACTGCTCCCGGAAGTTATACAGTTACTGTTACCTCAACATCTGCTTCGGGGTGTACGGGAACAAAAACACTTAATAATTCTATTACTGTTTTAAGCAATCCGGTTCCTGTTATTACAGCTTCATCACTTTCGGGATGTACACCTTTTTCAGTAGTGCTCAATGCTGCTGCACCCGGTGCTGTTTCATTACAATGGGATTTAAAAAACGGACTTACTTCTACACTGACTTCTGTTGCCACATTATACAATTTTGCCGGTACCTATCAGCCTTCACTTACTGCAAATTATCCCAACGGATGCAGCAATAGTGCAACACCGGTTAGCATTCAGGTGCTTGCATCGCCTGTTGCAAATTTTACTGCAAACATTACCAATGGATGTAAACCATTAACCGTTACTTTCAGTCCGCAAGTGACCAACGGAGCATCTTATCAGTGGAACAGCAATGATGGTGGCACTGGAAACGGATCAACTTTTACCTACACCTACCAACATTCAGGGAGTTATTATCCGACATTAAATATAACTGCTGCCAACGGTTGCAGCACTGAGTACAGTTTTGCTTATGGAATTACTGTAAGTGGACCTGATATTGATTTCTCAGCTGATAAAACTACAGGATGTAATCCACTTACTGTAAACTTCACCAATCTTAGTCTCAATGCTTCTGTCTGGTTGTGGAAATTTGGAAATGGTGATACATCAACTGCATTCAGTCCCACTTATACTTATCAGCAACAAGGTTCATACAGTGTTACACTTTATGGTACCGATGCATCAGGATGTAAAGACTCACTGACTAAAGTGAATTACATTCATCCCGGAGGCACCGTAAATAATTTCAGCACATCTCAACCCATTTCAGGCTGTGCACCACTGACAATCAGCCTGAGTGATTCTTCAAGCGCTACATCGTGGTTATGGAATTTTGGCGATGGCACAACTTCTACCCAACAAAATCCAACACATACATATACTTCACCGGGAACTTATACCGTATCGCTGCAAACGCAAAGCAGTGGTGGCAATTGTTCGCAACTGATATCTGATTTTGCAACCTATCAGGTAGGTGGTGGTATTGCCGATTTTACTTATACACAAACATTGTGTCCTCCATTTATAGGATATTTTACTGACAGTTCTGTAAACGCAGTTTCATGGTTGTGGAACTTTGGTGACGGACAAACATCCACCGTTCAAAATCCAACTCATACTTATTCTCAAACAGGCAACTATAATGTATCGCTTACCATTACAACAGCAGATGGATGTCAGGCAAGTACCGTACATCAGTATGCAATGAGTTTTACTTCGTTGGGAGCAACACCTTCAGCAACTACAACTGATTCCATTCTTCCTATGGATGTGCAGTTTTATGCCAATACGGTGGGTGCAACTTCGTGGCTTTGGTCTTTTGGTGATGGCGATACTTCCACGCTTGAAAATCCTGTTCATACTTATACCACGAACGGACCATTTACCATTACACTGACTATTTCAAATGACAGTTGTACTACCACTTACAGCTATCCGCCAACTGATTTTGGTGCAGGCGGAACAATGTTTGATGAAACTACCGATTCAACCACTTATACCATGAACTATGATGGTTGTGCACCTCTTTCCATCAACTTTCACAATCCGCTAATCAATGTAGCATCCAGCTACTGGGATTTTGGTGATGGCAATACTTCCACACAACTTAATCCGTCACATACTTATACCATGCCGGGCATTTATGATGTAATGCTCATCAGTGTGGATATCTACGGAATACCAGACACCATTTACACATCGCATGCTGTGAAAGTTGCAGGCAGCAATGCTTCTTTCAGTTTGCAAACGGTTTCAACCTGTGCAGGTGTCAACATTATTGCCATACCACAAAATCAGAATGCTGCCACTTATCTCTGGGATTTTGGTGATCAGACAACAAGTACAGCCATCTCGCCTACACATACTTTTACAAATTCCAACAACTACATTATTTCTCTGCAACTCACCGACTCCATTGGTTGTACTTCTGTTTACAGTACTTCTTTCTATTCTTATACCGGTAGTCAGCCTGTGATGGTAAATAAATCGAGAGCTTGCGCCAATGAAGTTTTATCATTCAGTTTACCCAATTCCAACTATACTTCATATCAGTGGAATTTTGGCGACAGCACTTCGGCAACGGGCAGTACGGTGTCGCACAGTTATTCTGAAGAAGGATTTTATCCTGTAAGTGTTGAAGTAACGGATATCAATGGTTGTCATCAGACGTTTAATGCAGCTGCACCCATTGAAATCAACAAACCGGTTGCAGATTTCAGTATGGGAGCACCTACTTCCAACTGCAACTGGGTACATTATGATTTTACAAATCTTTCATCAGGCAGCACTTATTATCTGTGGGATTTGGGAAATGGAGCTACTTCCACACAAACCAACTGCAGTAATTATTATTATTACAACAATCAGATTGCACCGGTAAATTATGCAGTAACTCTAACTGCATACAAAAATGGTTGCTCGTCAACTAAAACAATAAACAATGCCGTGCATATTCCAAACTTTTATGCCGACTTCAGTTATAGTCGTACCAATGGCTGTTTGCCTGTTACCGTAACAGTTGCTGACTCAAGCAATGAAGTATTCAAATGGAAATGGTATTGGGGAGATGGTGATTCATCCACTGTAAGAAATGCTGTTCATACCTTCCACACCATTCCAACCGGAAAAATTATTCTTGTTGCAGAAGATGTGAACGGATGTGTGAAGCAGATTGAAAAAGACAATTTAATTTTCCCTGAAGCTGTTGCTCAAATTTCTGACACTAGTGGCTGCAATCCTCTGCCTGTATCGTTTACCAGTCAATGCATCAATGCAAGTCAGTGGCAATGGAATTTTGGCGATGGCACAACTGATACTGCAAGTGCTGTAACACACACCTATACACAGACAGGGAACTTTACACCATTATTAATAGCAACCGATTCATTCGGATGTTCGGATACATCAGCACTCACTATGGTGCAAATAACTGAACCTGTATGCAATTTCAATTACAGTATAACATCAGGATGCGCACCTGTAACTGCACAGTTCAACAACCTTTCTCAGAATGCAGCAAGTTACCTCTGGAATTTTGGTGACGGATCTACTTCTTCACAACAACATCCAACACATATTTACACAACAGGTGGCCACTATCAGGTCTCGTTGACAATTACAGATTCGGCAGGATGTACAGCCACTCATATTTTGAATGACTCTATTATAGTACCGGGACCGCGTGCATGGTTCTCGGGAAACATCAGCAGTGGTTGTGCACCCTTAACGGTTTCTTTTACCGATTCATCACAACAGGCTGCAAGTTATTTCTGGAGTTTCAGCGATGGTGATTCATCAACACTGCAATCGCCTGTCCATACATTTGCCAATGCAGGTACCTATCAGGTTTCGTTGGTAATAACAGATAACAATGGATGTCAGTCTGTTTTTACTCAAGCTGATTCCATAAAAGTTTATGCTGCACCGTTATTACATTTCACTGCAAGTGATACTGTTCTGTGTAGTTCGCAAACTGTAAGCTTCTTAAACACTACTACAGGTGCCACACAATACCAATGGTATTTTGGTGACGGAACTGTTTCAAATAAATGCTCACCCACACATAAGTATCAGAATGCAGGCATCTATTCAGTTACCATGATTGCATCCAATGCCGCCTGCGCTGACAGTGTGACAAAAAATAATCTCGTAAGGGTAGTTGCTCAGCCAACAGCCGATTTCAGCATTAACCCTTCCACAGGATGCGCTCCGCTCAGTGTTTCATTTACTAACAATTGCAGCAATTTGCAGAATGCAACATATCAGTGGTACAGTGACAATGGATTGCAATCTATTGTTTACGCTCCAACCTTTCAGTACGACAATCCGGGACATTATTCACCCAAACTGGTTGTCACAAATGACAATCTGTGCTCCGACAGTATCACAAAAACAAATGCTATTACAGCATTCAACAGTGCTCCCATTACTCCTGCTGATATCAGTTATATCACAGTACTTGACTCATCATCCATTCGCATTACGTGGAACAACTCCGCAGCGCTTAATCTGAAACAATACGAGCTTTATCGTTCTGACGATAAAATCCATTACAACCTTATCAGCGTATTAAACAATTCGAACAACACTTCCATGGGTCCGACATCCGTTTATATAGACTCATCAGTTCTGCCGAATTTGCAATCATATTCTTATAAATTAAAAACCATCAATACTTGTGATAATTCATTTACGCTTGACAGTTCAAAGGCACATACTTCAGTTTATCTGAAAGCAACACCGGGTGTTGGCAAGGTTAATCTTGAATGGAACAATTATGTAGGACGTGCTGTTGACGTATATTATGTTTACCGAAGTGACGATGGATTAAACTATGATCTGATTGGAGAAACTCCCAACCTGATGTATGTTGACACTGCAGCTTACTGTGCTATACCATACCAGTATAAAGTAGAAGCAGCATTTCAGGGCACAAGTTTCAGTTCAGAAAGTAATAATGACAGTGCCACACCACAACCTCCTGCTGTAAACCTGCAACCAAAAATCAAACGTACTACTGTTGTCAAGAACGAATATGTACTTACTGAATGGGAAGAACCGGATACCATGAGTTTTCTGGTTGCGTATTATCTTATTTATCGTGCAGATGATTCCAACCCCAATGAATACACCTTTATTGATAAAGTGGACAACAATACTTTTTCTTATACCGATCGCAATACTGATGTAATCAATCACACCTATTCATACAAAATAGAAGTTGAAAATATCTGTAATGTGAATACAGGTTTGACGCCTGCATCTACAACGATTCTGCTAAAAGGTTCACTGGATGATATGAATGGTTCGCGACTCGAATGGACTCCCTATCAGGGATGGAAAGAGGGTGTTGAAAAGTATGAAATACAACAACAGGACGAAAACGGGAACTGGAAAACCATCAAAACAACAGACGGAAACACACATCAATACCGGGAAGAGTGATAAATTCTCAATACAGGCTGTAACTTTTTCCATTAAAAATACTATAAAAGAATAAAGTTCGAATTATGAATAACAAAAAAATTCTTGTTACGGGATACAGTGGCTGCGGTAAGTCAGCTTTGGTAAACCGTTTCACCAACGACAGGTTTTCTTATTCTTATTCGTCTGACGAACAACTCAGGATTGAAAAGAAAGAATTGAACTTCCACAATAAGAATATCAATCTTATTTTATGGACAGTTCCGGGAGCTGCATCGCAACTAAAATCTTTCAAATCTTTTTATCTGGGAACTGATGCACTGATTCATGTTATTGACATTAACAATCCTTCCAGCTTCAGTGACTTTGATGCCTGGATGGAGCATTATAAAAAACACATGCCTTCCACCCCTGTATATCTGGCATGCAATAAAATTGATGAGAACCTGAACATAGACACAAGCAGTTATTTTTCAGACTTTGACTGCTACCGCACCTTCTTCACATCGGCACGAAGCAACTTCATGGTGAATGAAATGTTTTATATGATAGCTGCTGACTTAATGAATGAAACGTACTACCAAAAAATAAAAAGCTATTAAATGAAATCGGATAGTGTAAGTCAGATCATCACTTTTGATAAGAATGGAATCATTCTTCAAAGTTGTGATTCGTTATTTACACTCAGTGACATGCTGGGAAAAAATATTTTTAAAAAATTTCCTGTGCTCAACTGTGTTGAACCTGAGATACGGTGCCTGAGCTATCACAACAAACCATTTTTTGTACCACAAATACCTTTTGCCTACAAAGATTTTTTCGGCATTTGCGATTTTGTTTTTGTGCATCATCAGGAAACCAATGAGATTACTTATACGTGGATGATTTCTGACAACAGGATTCACAATCGCCATCGCACTGAAAAATATCAGACAGAAAATTATCAACCACAAAAAAACAAGTATCAGCCACAATCAACAGTACGTTTCTCAGCACGCTGATCAACCCACAGCTAACATTTCTCCTGATTCAGCATAATATAAAAATGCTTCTACCGAAGTAAAGCCTGTTTTCTCCAACACATCTTTATATCCCAGCATCTGCTGCTGATGTTCATTCAATGGCTGTCCGGTTTTATAATCCAGCACAACGGCTTTTTTATCTTTAATCATCATTCTGTCGGGCCTGATAATGTTTCCTTCGGAATCACAAATTTCTGTTTCGTTCAGTATCCTGTACTCTGAGCTGGTCCATTGCCTTTCTTCAATTAAATTCATTGCTCTTTGCACATCGTCACGCAATTGGTGCTTCTTAACATCATTCAGCGGAAGAGATTCAATCTCCTGTATAATCCTTTTACTGTCATCCGCTGAATAATAAGATGACATCATATCATGAAGTCTTATTCCAAAAGTACGCTGATCATCTTCTGAAACATGTTTTCTTATCTTAAAGCCTTTATGTACTCCTCTCTCATTAATCAGATACTCCTTCAATGAATCAACTTCAAATTTATCGGGATCATCACTCACCTTTTTGGTGCGCAAAGGCTTCTTGGTATCTTCACCTAACGTAAAAAGTTTTTCTGATTTACGTTCCATAACCGGTTGTAGAAAATTTTCATTTCCCAGGGCAAATCTTACGATATCTCCCACTTTGTTAAATGCACCTGAATCCTTTTCCCCGAGCAGCAAAAACAATTTTTCTTCTGCACGGGTACAGGCTACATAAAATGCATTGAGTTCATCCAGCTGCTTCTCGAAACGTTCCTCCCTGTATGATTCATTAAGATAAGTTTCCTCCAGTGTTTTGTTTACGTTTACCGGAACCAAACCAAGTTTATCAAAAGGTTGTGTAGATGTTTCAACCCAAATGCGTCCTTGACTCTTAGTTAATTCAAATTCCGCAAATGGCAAAATTACTATTGGAAACTGCAATCCCTTAGATCCGTGAATGGTCATTATGGTAACTGAAGTATTATCGGAAGGCATTTGAACAGAAATTCTCATTCTTTCTTTTTCTGCATTCCACCAGTTCAGAAAAAGCTGAATATCCCACAAGCCTTTACCACTTTTCTCGAGAAGTAAATCTTCAAAACGCTGAATATATCCATCAGGACTACGGTCTAACCCGAACAGATGAATCAGCGAAGCCCCGGCTTCAGTCAGTGCCATCTGCTGAAACCGTTTTACTTTATCGAAGAAAATCTTATCAAGTTTTTCACTCTTAAAACCAAGCATTTTGCATGCATACCAGCGAATATGTTTCTCGGCAACTTCATTTGTTACATCAGTGATGTATGAGAAAGCACTTATTAAAAAACGAATCTGTGGAGCACCGGTAACTAACAAAGAGTCTCGCGAATTGATTTGTGTGATTCCGTTGAGCACAAGAAAATCCGCAAGCAAACTTCCTTTTTTATTCTCTCTGACCAATATAGCAATGTCACCATAACTGTAACCTTTAGCTAATTGTTGCTCTATGTATTGCAAAGTTCTTCCTAAGAAGATTTTTTGCTGTTCGTTGCAATACTCCGGATATACATAATCAGGCAGCTCCTCATCTTTATTTAACTTTTCAATCCGTACATAACCCTTCATGTCATTTCTTTCTACTTTTTGAATAACCTGCTCTTTTTTAAAAGCTTTTTCAATAAGTGGATTTAATTCGCCATTCCTTATAAATATTTCCGGAGCCGAACTAAACAAAATGTTATTAAAGTTTATAATTGCTTCAGCAGAGCGATAATTTGAACTCAGATTCAACACATCTGTTTTATTAGCATGTGATTTCAACTTCTCCTTAACTTCCGTCATCAACAACTTCATATCACCACCTCTCCACCTGTAAATAGATTGCTTAACATCTCCTACAGTCAGTACCTGATTGTTCTGCGAAAGGCTGTTGATCAGCAAAGGCAGCATATTGTTCCATTGTGTTTCTGATGTATCCTGAAACTCATCAATCAAAAAATTACGATAAACATTTCCTGCTTTCTCATATATAAAAGGTGTGTCATCACCTGAAATAAAATTCTTCAAAATACTTCCCACATCACTTATCAGCACTACCTGATTTTCTTTTCTGTAAACAGACAATTGCCGGTTCAAAAATTGAAGCAGACCTTTCAGATAAATATTTCTCAGAATAACTTCAGCAGTTAAGTAGTTTTTCTTACCCTCTTCAAAATAGTTTCGGATTTCCTTCAGTCTTTCCTGAATATCTTTTCTTAATTCAGTATCATTAATATGATTATCAAATATTCTTCCTTCCTCACAAGCTTGCATGAAATAGGAATTAAAAATCATTTTTTTTGGCATGTCGTATGCACAAAATGCTTTTACCACTTTTATAAAACCCCTTGATTTCTGATATATATCATTTTCAGTTATTCCAGCCGATTCAAATATTTCAATAATACCGACAGCCATTTTTTGCAACTGACTTTTATAATTATTTACAATTGCATGAATTGGTTTAATTTGTTCTGCATCAACAGATAATTGATGCAAACTATTCTGAATTTTATCATCGAACAAATCTTTACTGATATTTCTTATATCGTTTTGCATATCCCAGCCTTTCTTTTCATCCATTCTGTAATATGCAAAATCGAGCAGCCAGTTGGTCAACTCTTTATCGTCACCTGCAGAAAGTAACAATTCCGATGTAATAAAATCAATAGCAGCGTCACGGTTCAAATCAACATTATATCGTCCGGGAAGTCCTGCTTCATAGGCTACAGATTTGGTGATGTTCAGAAAGAAACTGTCAATTGTCTGTATGGAAAGTTCAGTATAATGATGCAGTATGTGTGTTAATACATTTCCTGCCACCTTTCTGATATCAACAGAATTTCCTATTGAAGCTTCAATATCTTTTTTTAAAGTTTCATTCTTGCCAACAGACAATTCCCATAGTGCCTTCACAACTCTTTCCTTCATTTCGCCTGTGGCATCGTTGGTAAAAGTTACTGCCAAAGTGCTTCGAAGTAATGAAGGCTTTTTCAGCACCAGCAACAAATATTCTTTTACAAGTGTGTAAGTTTTTCCGGAACCCGCTGATGACTGATAAATTTTTAAATGGCTCATTAAGC
Organism: Bacteroidetes bacterium OLB10; assembly: GCA_001567275.1. Classification (GTDB taxonomy): domain Bacteria; phylum Bacteroidota; class Bacteroidia; order AKYH767-A; family OLB10; genus OLB10. The sequence continues at coordinate 86,999 of LNBX01000046.1, read as the reverse complement.
AAACTGAATTTTGAATCAAAGGTATAAGAAACGCAGGCAACAGTCAAACGTGATGTATTTTTACTTTTACTTTGCACCAAACACAAACACATGCAATACATTCTGGTTTTTGTAGGAGGTGGTTTAGGCAGTATTACGCGCTTTGGCATCGGTAATCTATCTATAAGATTTTTTGGAACTACTTTTCCTTATGGTACACTCATCAGCAATTTGCTGAGTGCATTTATCATTGGTGCGTTAGTTGCCCTGGCGTTTGAAGTATCGCGCATCAGTGATCAAACAAGGCTTCTACTCATTACGGGTTTCTGTGGCGGCTTCAGCACTTTTTCAGCCTTCACCTCCGAAACATTTATGTTATTAAGAAATCATCAGGCAACTGCTGCTATCATGAACATACTGATTTCAATTATCGGCAGCCTGATATTTTTCTGGGCAGGGTGGAAAATAATCATTGAGTTTTATCAGAAATAAAAATCAATGATTATGCCTGCAAACAATCAGTAAGTCTTCAGTACACTTTTGATAATAGAATCTCTTTGCTGAATGGTGTAATTGCCATATTTATAGTTATACAAAACACCTTCCCAATCGCCATAACCCGAATTTGGCAAAACAATAAACTTACTTCCGAACAGAGCAGCACTTTTTTGGGTGTTTAATTCTCTTTCGGTAACTGATTTTTTGTCGAACAGAGCACTGAAGTCGGAAAGATTATCTCCAACCAATAAAACAATATTGTGTGTTTTTGCTACCATCATTCTCCTTTCCTCTTTACTGGAATGATCCTGTTTGGTGATCAAATGTGATTCATCAGCATACGGGAAACCGAATTTTTGCAAATTCTTCAATGTGCCTGTTCTTTCAACAGCAGCACGGTTGGTAATGTAAAACACTTCAACACCTCTGGAAGCTGCATATTTAAAAAATGTTAATGCACCTGCCAAAGTATCAGCATCAGCAAGTGATGTCCATTGAACCCATGACTGTGTGTCGTAATCTTTTCCCATCAAACCCTGATGTACGGCATATTTACTGTTGTCAAGAATTGTTTCGTCAATATCTGTCACAATTGCTTTAGGCATGGCGGACGAAGTATCTTTCAAAATTTCGTTCAGCCTAAGTGTTGCAATATTATATGCCTGAAAGCATAGTGCTCTGTACTCGGCAGCCTGTTGCTGAAACACTGCATTGAAAAGTTTTCCGTCAGGTACCAGATTATCACTCTGAAATGTTGCTTTGTTCAAATTTTTCTGCGTAGTACAGGAGCAGATTAACACGATAAGTGCAAGGTATCTCTTTTTCATTCTTAAAAACTAAAATGTAAATTTATTATCTTATCAAAAAAATTAAGAATGTGTTTTAATACATTCCATTCTTAAATGAATACAAAAGTATCATTAGTTTTTAGACGAAGAAAAAATTCAGGAAATAGATTTGATTTTGCTGCCAGGGATAGTCAGCAATTCATTTTTATTAAAAATTTAATTTGAATTAATCCTTGAACCCGGCTTTTACAAGTGTATTATGATAGGTGCGAATGAGTGTTTTGTCCAATCTGTTTTCCAATTCATATTCCTCAGCAGAAACTTCCTGATGAATACGCTCTTCTTCTCCTTGCGGGAAGTTTGATTTCAGAGTCTGATAAAGTCGGTTTCTGGTATCGGAATAATTTTTTGCAAGTGCTTCCAAATCCACAACTCCTGTATTATCTGCTTTTACTGAACTGCGGACTGCTGCAAGTTTTGACTCGGGATAGGCATTTTTATATGAAGTCACATCCCATGTCAACATTCTCGCTGAATAGTGTTCACTCATTTTATATTTCAATCGTGAATAAAAATAAGCTTCATAAGTTTTTACTGCATTATTATCTGCGGACAGCATCAGTTTGAGATGATCAATCCCGTTTTTCCCATAAGGCAAAAAAGTTTTATTTATAGAATCATTAATAGATGCCAGAGCCATGAGATTTACCGGTGAAGTAACCAATGGAGCTCGTTTATTTACATAAACCTGAGAAAATTCACCTCCTGTAAGTGTAGCAATTTCATTCCAGCCCGGAATTTCTTTTTGTCTTAACTGTTTGTCATTTTTAATGCAATAAACCGGATGTATAATAATTCCTTCCTTGGCTGCTTCTTCACAACGTGCACGGTAATCAAAACTTCCAAGGTTTACTACCCCATTGCCCAATACATACATTATTTTAACAGCATCAGGTTTTTTACTCCAGGTAAGTTGTGTAGTAGCTGTGCCAATGGCAGCACCTACAAACTGAATTCCGTTTTCAACATAAGGCTGAACGGCAAACATTTGCTTTGACAAAGCGTCATAATCGTCAGTCAAATCACTGAAAACACGTACATAACCACTTCCATCGGTAAAAGAATAACGTGAAAAACCTATCAGACCGATACGCACAACAGGACGTGGTGAATACATCTGCCATTGGTTAATAATATCCCACATTTTATCACGAAAATTATCTAACAATCCATTTGTACTGCCGCTTAAATCCATACACAGTACTACATCCACATCTCTGTAAGCCGTTTGCTTTTGTCCGAATGAGAAAAAGGTAAATGCGCTGAATATGACAGAAAAACTCAAGCACTTGATAAAATTACCTGATATGATTTCTTTGATGATAGACATTGGGCACTTTTTTGATAATTCTTACGGAAAAGACTCCGATAAGTTATCACTTTTGAAAAATAAAATGCGGATTTAATCAAGAAATCCTACATCAGATGAATTTCTTTAATTTTTATCTTATTTTGAGAGTGAAAAACCTTTTTTTATATCTTTGGGCTGAGAGAACCTGATAAAATATATGAACCGCGAGAATAAACACTTGTTTGTGAGATTCTTACGACAATACTTCAAGCTTAGCATCAGCACATTAGTTGTTTTATTGTCATTTTCAATCACTTCATTTTCAGACCCATTATCAAGTAATTACGGTAAGAAGTCAACTTTTTTGCCGCCTTTGATTACTTCTTCTTTATCTGATTATAACGGCATGAATATCAGTTGCCATGGACTTAATGATGGCTGGATAGATATTACCGTTAATGGAATAGGTCCGTTTACCTATAGCTGGAGCACCGGTGCTATTACAGAAGACATAAGTAATTTAGTTGCAGGCACTTATACTGTTACTGTGACTGATGCCAATAGTGAATCAACGATAGAAACTTTTATTTTAAGAGAACCCGATGAAATTGTTATTTCAGATAACATAAGCAACACAACTTGTGCCAATAACAATGGAAGTATTGATATTACAGTTACCGGAGGGATGCCTGCTTTTACATATTTATGGTCGAATAACGCAATTACCGAAGACATTACAGGACTAGCAGCAGGAAGTTACACTGTTACGGTCACTGATATAAATAACTGCAAAGATTCCGCTGCATTTGTAGTAGCTTCAAGTACTCAACCGGTGATAGTTATTGATTCAGTTAAAAATATAAGTTGTTTCAATGGGACTGATGGTGCGGTTTACATAAGTGTTAGTGGAAATAATGGCCCTGTTTCGTATGCATGGAGTAATGGAAGCATATCAGAAGATTTATTAAATGTTGTTGTCGGAAATTATACACTTACAATTACAGATTCCTTGGGATGTATTGCAACAACATCACAAGCCATAACTCAACCTACTGTTATTGCTGCAACACTTACTCCGGTGAGTGCAACCTGCGGACAAAACAATGGCAGTATCACAACTTCAGTTTCAGGGGGACTACACCTTCATATACTTATCTATGGAATACAGGTGCTACTACTGCTTCAATTACCAATGTGGCTGCAGGTACTTACACTGTTACAGTTACAGATTCTAAACTTTGTACAAAATCTTTCAGTCAGACTATTTCAAATCTTTCAGGCCCTGTTGTGACTGTTGACTCCGTGAAAAATGTTTCATGCTTTGGCGGAAGCAATGGTTCCATTTATATATCTGTTACAGGAAACAATGGCCCGGTTACTTATCTCTGGAGTACAGGAGCTGTTTCCAATAATCTACTCAATGTAGTTGCCGGAAATTACACAGTCACTGTAACTGATTCATCCGGATGCGTTGCAACAAAATCGCAAGTGATTACTCAACCTGCATCAGCATTAAGTATTACCGTATCTTCATTGCCTGCAAGTTGCGGCAGTGCCAATGGCAGCGCCTCTGCATCAGTTACCGGAGGTACACCTGCATATACTTATCTGTGGAACACAGGACAAACATCTTCTTCTATTACAAATGTTGCAGGAGGAAGTTACACAGTAACAGTAACCGACAGTAAAGGTTGTACTACTTCTAAACCTGTACTGGTTAACACACAATCGTCAGTACAAATAGTTATTGACAGTATTATTCAATTGAGATGTTTCGGACAAAATACAGGAGCTATTTTAACTCATGCTACCGGAGGATCAGGTGTATATACTTATACATGGACACCAGCTCAGGCTAACAACGATTCTATTTTTAATCTGGGCCCGGGAACATATAAACTGGTTGTTCATGATAATGCCAACTGCGCAGACTCCATCACCGTTACTATCAACCCTGTGTTACCTTTAGTAATTAATGGCTCTGCATTACCTGAAGTATGTAGTAATAATAATGGTTCTGCCTGGGCAACTGTATCCGGTGGAACACCTCCATATAATTATCTCTGGAGTACCGGTTCGGTTAATGATACTATTTTTAACTTATCGAAAGGAAATTATACTGTAACCGTTACTGACTCTAAATTGTGTACTGCGACACATCTGTTTATTGTTGATTCTCTCGGAGGACCATCCATTCAGGATAGTGTTGTTAATATAAAATGTTTTGGCGGGAATAACGGTGCTATTTACACAACAGTATCAGGAGGCAATGGTGCGTACAGTTATCAATGGTCTCCCGGTGGACAAACAACTTCGTTTATTACAGGTTTAACTGCCGGAACATATATTGTAACTGTTTCTGATACGAATGCATGTACAGCAACTAAAGTTATTTTAGTTACTCAACCTTCTGCCATAAATATTGCATTGAGTGCAATTTCAGAAAAGTGTAATAAAGTAAATGGTATTGCCATAGCGAGTGCATCAGGAGGCACAGGGCCTTACACTTATCTATGGAATACAGGAGTAGCCAATGATTCATTAATCAACAAAGCAAGTGGATGGTATTCGGTTACTGTCACAGATGCCAATCTCTGTACAAAAGTTGATTCTGTTTTTATTCCTCATATCAATGGCCCAACCATTAACGGATTTACACGTTCTAATCCTGTTTGTAACAGCGACAGTACAGGATCACTCACTGTAAATGTATCAGGCGGAACACCTGCATATACTTATCAGTGGAGTGCACCGGCAGGAGTTACAGGCGCATCCAATACCAATATTCCTGCAGGTATATATACAGTAACTGTTACCGACATCAATGGTTGCTCAGCCACTTCCAAAGACACATTATTTAATCCACCGTTACTGGTTATTTCTCACTCTTCAACCAATGCTTCATGTGCATTGAATAATGGAATTGCCATATTTAATGTGACAGGTGGTGCAACACCTTACAGTTATTTATGGAGCAATGGTGCAACAGGCACCAACCAACAATCTACATTATCAAATGGAACTTATACCATTACTGTTACCGATGGAAACGGTTGTGTTAAGCAAGATACTGTGATAGTGAACCGAACTCCTGCAACCATGGTACAGTTAGACAGTTCAAACAATGTAAGTTGTTATGGTTTGTGGGATGGTAATATTTATATTACACCATCAGGAGGTATTGGTAATTATTCATATCAATGGAGTTATAATAATTTACAAACGCAGGACTTAATTAATATTCCGGGAGGTACATATACTGTAACAGTTACTGACGGAGCAGGATGCAGCTATACTATGCCCGATATAAATATTTTATCTCCGGATTCAATTTCGATTACATTTACAACCACACCTACAGGATGCAGTGGACCAACAGGAAGTGCAACAGCTCAGGTAACGGGAGGTACAGCTCCATACACTTATATATGGTCTGATGGTTCAACAAATGCAACAGCTGTAAATCTCGCAAATCAGAATTATACAGTTACAGTAACCGATCAGCATAACTGTTCAAAATCAGTTACGGTGAATATTCCTTCGACATTACCAATTACTGCATCTGTTTCGTCATTCCAAAATGTCACTTGCTATGGTGATTCAACCGGATCAATACAAATTACTGCAGGTGGCGGGACACCCCCGCTGACTTATCTTTGGAGTAACGGAGCAACTACTGCTAATATCTCACAGCTAACTGTAGGTACATACACTGTGACGATAACTGATGCTGTACAATGTACCACTACCATCACTCAGACAATTACTCAAAATCCACAATTACAATTTGGACTTATTTTAATTCCCGGTCCTTGCAACGGAGGAACACCCGGCTCTGCTGTTGCTTCTCCATCCGGAGGATCTTCAGTGCCAACATTGCTTTGGTCAGATGGTTCAACAGGTACACTGGTTCAGGGCGTAGCAGGAACCGTTTTCACTTTAACAATAACTGACAATTCAGGTTGTCATCGCGATACGACTTTCAGTATCCCTTCAACAAACGGACCTCAGATTGTTTCGGTAAACACTACCGATATAGTATGTTTTGGTGATAGTTCAGGCACAGCAACCATACAGGTTACAGGAGGAGCCTCTCCTATAACTTATCAGTGGATTGGAACCTCTCCCGTTCAGAATACTGCAACAGCAGTAAACTTAACACAGGGCAATTATACTTGCATAGTCAGTGATGTAAACGGATGTACAGCATCTGCAGCAGTAACTATAAATCATCTGTTTACTGCCATACAACCTGTCCTTAATATCAACAATGCAAGTTGTGGTAACAGCAATGGTCAAATTTCAGTTACTGCCACAGGAGGCAGTGGTGGATTTGTTTATGCTTTGAATAATGGTGCCTTTGGTACAGATTCGGTTTACTCAAATATAGCACCGGGCGTTGATACTATTCGGGTTAAAGATAATTCAGGCTGCATTGTAACGGTACTGGCAACAGTAAGTAACATTCAGGGACCGGAAATTACTGTACTTGATTCATCAAATGTAAGTTGCTTTGGAAATAATGATGGCAGCATCACATTAACAGTTTCGGGCGCAGCACAGCCAATCTCCTACATGTGGAATGACAGTTCTGTGGCTTTAACAAGAAACAATCTTCCTCCGGGCAATTATACTTTTACAGCTACTGATGCTAACAACTGTGTTACCGTCAGAAGTTTTGTTATCACTGAGCCTCCACAGATAATAATCACTGAAATTATTTCTCAAAAAAATCCACCTTACAATATTTCATGTAATGGAAAAAGTGATGGCGAAATAAATTTATTTGTTACAGGTGGTATTCCCGGAACTACAGGAACAGACTATAGTTATCAATGGAGCATAAGCGGAGTAACAGGTGCAACTGCGGGTTCATTATCAGCCGGCCCCTATACCGTAACAGTAACCGATTCAACAGGATGCTCTGTGACGAAATCATTCACATTAACAGAACCTCCTGCACTTTATGCAGGCAACGATTTTACAGTTTCTATTTGCGGAATTGACACATCTACTTTAACAGCATCAACACCATTATATGGTTTAGGTAAATGGATATTAAAATCAGGCAGTGCTGTAATTGTACATCCTGATTCTGTTACAACCCAGATAAACGCTATTGGCAACGGGGTGAATGTTTTTGCATGGGTTGTATATGACAACAACTGTTCTGACACTGCCATCTACATCATCAATAAGAAAGAAAAAATTATTGCTGATGCAGGAATTGATCAGGATGTTTGTGATTCATTCGTGTTTTTATCTGCTGTTCCTCCATCATCAGGCTCAGGGATCTGGTCAATTCTCTTCGGAACAAGTCAGATTGAAAATGACAGCTCAGCACAAACAAAAGTTGAAAATCTTAATCCGGGAGTAAACGGATTTATCTGGACAATCACTAATGGCAATTGCTCTTCATCAGATACAATCAAAGTTACTTTATTACCTCCTGAGCAATGTTATACAGATGTTGTATTACCAACAGGATTTACACCAAACGAAGACGGATATAATGATTTGTATGAGATTCGCGGGTTAGACAACAACGAAAACAAATTTTCAGTTTATAACCGATGGGGTAATCTGGTATATGAAAAGAAAAACTACAGAAATAACTGGGATGGAAGAAGTAATTCAAATCAGATATTGCCAGATGGAACTTATTATGCCATATTCAGCATCCCTGCAAGAAATATTATTCTCAAAACATATATTGACTTAAGAAGATAAAACCATGAGAAATTATTTAACAATACTCTTCCTCTTCATTGGCATCGCTTCTCAGGGTCAGCAAGCACCGGTGTTTTCGCAGTATATGTTCAATGGTTTGGTGATTAATCCTGCTTATGCAGGAAGTAAACCTTTTACCAGTGCAACCATGATGGTGCGCAAACAGTGGGCGGGATTTAAAGGGTCTCCTACTACCGAAACTGCAAGTATTCATGGTGCATTAGATGAGAAAAAAGTTGGATTGGGATTATACATCAGCAATGACCATGCAGGCATCTCCAACCGCACTGAATTATTCGGAAGCTACTCTTACCGTATAGAATATGGCGAGTCAAAACTTGCATTCGGTCTTCAGGCAGGATTAACATATCTCAAGTCCACTATTTCTGATTTGATATATAATGACAATAACGACCCTGTTTATGAAAACAATACTGTAAACAATGTATTGCCCAATGTAGGTTTTGGTATTTATTATTACACTGACTTGTTTTATGCAGGAATATCTGCACCACTTCTTATCAGTTACGACCCGCTCAAAACACTTTCAGTTGAAATGGATGATGTACACAGAGTAAGAAGGCATTATTTTCTTACATCAGGTTATGTATTTTCACTGAGTGAACAGGTAAAATTAAAACCATCTGTGTTGGTAAAATATGTTGATGGAGCACCAATACAATTTGACATCAATGCGAATCTGTTATTAAATAATATTATATGGGTAGGCGCTTCATACCGTTCAAACGATGCAGTTGCTTTGATTGGGGAATATCAACTCACAAAAAAATTAAGATTAGGTTATTCCTTTGATTATACGCTGTCACCATTAAGAAATTATTCCGCAGGATCACATGAATTTATGTTAGGCTATGATTTTGGCTATAAAGTTTCCAAAATCAAAACTCCGCGCTATTTTTAATGCCATGAAGTTAAACACTTACTTTTTATTATCGCTTGTTTTAGTTATCTGTTCATGTACCACTGTAAAGTTGCGAACAGCTGACGATTATTATGAACAGAATATTTATGAAAAAGCAATTCCTTACTACGAAAAAGTCATCAGCAAAAAATTTGATGCGAATACGCTGATAAAACTTGCAGATTGCTATCGTAATGTAAGAAACTTTAAAAACACCGAAAAACTATATGCACAAATAATCACTTTCAGTAATGATCCATTGTATCAGTTTTACTACGCTGAAGCTCTGATGCAAAATGGCAAGTATAAAGAAGCGCGTAAATGGTTCGAGAAATATCTTCAGATAAACCGATCTGATACCAAGGCACTGAATATGCTTGCATCATGTGATTCTATTGAAATGCTATTCAGAGATTCGCTTTTATTCAGTATTCAGGCATTGAAGATTAATGGTGCCGATGAGAGTAATTTCTCTCCGGTATATTACCATTCAGGAATTGTATTTGTTTCTAACCGTGATCTCAATAACAAGAACAACAATGACCCTGTAGGTGATGACTATAATTTGTTTTATGCTCAACAAACGGATGGCGGCAATTGGCTGGATCCTGTTCCACTGAGAGGTAATGTGAATTCAATTTTTAATGAGGGTCCATGTACTTTTAACAGTAATTATTCATCTATTTATATTACTCGCAATGACAATGAAGGAAAAAAAATTGTAACGAATAAGCAGAGTGAAAATGTATTGAAGATTTATTATGGAACAACTTCAGAAGGAGAGTGGAATATAACCGGTGAAATGTCTTTTAACAATAAAGAATACAGTGTTGGGCACCCAACTTTATCACCCAGTGGCAATGTAATGGTTTTTGTATCTGATATGCCATGGGGCTATGGTGGAACGGATTTATACAGAACTGAATATATCAACGGAGCATGGAAACAACCTGTAAGCCTGGGAAGAGAAATCAACAGTACAGGCAATGAAATGTTTCCTTTTCTGTTGAATGACTCTGTTTTATATTTTTCGAGTGATGGAATGATAGGAATTGGTGGTCTTGATATTTACAGAACAGAATTTAAAGATGGAAACTGGACTAAACCTGAGAACATGGGTTATCCCATCAACAGTTCAAACGATGACTTCGGTTTCATTTGTGAAAAAAATGAGTTAAAAGGCTATTTCAGCAGTAACAGAATTAATGAGAAGGATAAGATTTTTTCATTTATAAAAAATCCTCCTATCCTTACTCTGCAAGGTCGCATCACAGACAAATCAACAAATAAACCTTTGAAAAATATTTATTTGGTTCTGTCAGGTGGCACTAAGGATTCCATACTGCCGGTGAATGCCGAGGGTGAATATCAAATTGTAATAGGAAATAATCTGAATTATACTTTGCGTGCTGAAGACAAAAATTATTTTACAACATCAGTTAGTTTTAATACCAACGGATACAGAAGGTCAGCGGTCATTAACGAAGATATTGCACTTGATAAATTACAGTACAACAAACCTGTTATCTGGAGAGGAATTACTTTTGACAAAGGATCATCCGATTTAAAACCGGCAACTAAAGCAGAGTTGAATAAATTGTATAATATCCTTTCGGACAATAAGAATGTAAAAATAGAACTGAGTTGTCATACGGATTCCAGAGGTAACGACAGAGATAATCTGATACTCTCTCAGGCAAGAGCAGATCATGCTGCTGAATATCTCATACAAAAAGGTATAAATAAAGACAGGATTATTGCAGTAGGCTATGGTTCACTACGTTTGTTAAATAACTGCAGAAAAGGTGTACTTTGTCTTGAAGAAGATCATCAGATTAATATCCGCACAGAAATAAAATACATGTATACCGGCAAGTAAATTTTTGTCGCTACTTAATTTGATAATTTTATTAAGCTAATTGACCAACCGTCTGCATTTCTTCCTTTTATTTCTTTCTTATTTCTGTTAAGGCTATAATTTTTTTTAGCAAATCTTCTTCATTGAAAGGCTTGCTCACATAAGCATTCATCCCCACATCAAAACATTTTTCAATCTCTTCAGCAATTACATTGGCCGTCATTGCAAGAATAGGAATTGAATTTGCAGGAGGTGGCAGCTGATTTCGAATAAAAGATGCTGCTTCATAACCATCCATTTCCGGCATGTGAATATCCAAAATAACTAAATCATAAATGTTAGCCTTTAACTTTTCAACAGCTTCCTTGCCATTATCAACCATGGTCATGCTCAGCTCAGGAAGGAGTGTGTTCAAGGTATCTTCAGCAACCATTTGGTTAAACTTGTTGTCTTCTGCTAACAATATGCGCAGCCCGGGTCTTACCTTTAATTCCTTTTTATCATTTGAGTCATTAATTTCGGAAGTTAGCGACTCAACGCGTGTCATAGGTAATGTAAATGTAAAAACAGATCCTTCCCCTTGCTTACTTTTCACTTTCAGTTCGCCACCCATCAATTCTACTAATTGCTTGCTTATTGTCAGTCCCAGACCTGTACCACCGAATTTACGAGTGGTATCTGAACTTTCCGATACAAAACTTTCGAAAATAAATTTCATTTTATCTTCTGCAATTCCAATACCTGTATCTATCACACTAAAACAAACTCCCTTGCTGCTTTCCGAACATTGCTTCACTTCAATAGTCACTGAACCTTTCTCAGTAAACTTGAGCGCATTTCCTGTAAGATTAATCAACACCTGTGTTATCCTTACCGGATCACCCAAATAATAATCTCCAATGTCATCACTGTATTTTACATTTAACTCCAGATGTTTTTTCTTCAGCTTTTGCTTTCAGCGATTCATAAACATGCATCACTTTTTCCTTCAAATTGAAGGCAACATTTTCTATTGTAAATTTTCCGGATTCAATTTTGGAAATATCCAAAATGTCATTGATAATCACTAACAAGTTATCTGCACTCGTCTTAATGATGTTTATATATTTACTTTGCTTAGAATCTAAATCCGATTTAGTCAGAAGGTTCACAGTTCCTATAATTGCATTCATCGGAGTGCGGATTTCATGACTCATGTTGGCAAGGAACTGCTGCTTCAGTCTTTTCGATTCTTCAGCCTTTTCCTTCTCTATCACTGCCACCTCTTTTTCAATAATAGTATTTTTGAGTTCTTCCTTTGCTCTTATTCCCTGCTTAATCATTTCCATTTCAGACAACCCTTTATTCATAGTAGTGTCAAGGTCTGTCATGTCTATGGGTTTTGTAATAAAATCGAAAGCCCCGCTGTTCATTGCTTTTCTGATATTATCCATATCACCATAAGCCGAAATTACCACTGCCTTAGAATGAATATTTGATTCTTTAATCTTACGTAATAAAGTTAGACCATCCATGATGGGCATATTAATATCCGTAAACACCAAATCAATAGTTGCATCATCCTTTAATTTATTTAAAGCTTCCTGACCATTATGAGCAAATTCAAATTCCAGTTCTTCGCTCTTGATCCGAGATCTGAAACGTTGCCGTATTAAAAGTTCAAGATCAGCTTCGTCATCTACTACCAATATCCTACTGGCCATATCACTCTACATTTAATAATTTGCTTATTCTTGATTTTAACAAATCAAATTCCACCGGTTTAGTCACAAAATCATCTACGCCTTTCTGTTGTGCTTCAAATATGTTTTTGTCATCTCCATAAGCCGAAACCATTATTATCTTCAGCAATGGAAACTCTGTCTTTACTTTTTCAGCTAATTGCAATCCGTTCATCCCGGGCATATTGATATCCGACAAAACCATCATCACATCTAATGGTGACTGGCCATGCAGAAAATGAATAGCCTCCTCACCACTGAATGCAAAGTGAAATACAATTTTTCTTTCTCTGATTTCTTTGCGAAATCTCTGACGGAACAGAAGTTCTACATCACGTTCATCGTCAACAACTAAAACATTAGGTATCATTGGTTGGATATTATTTTACATAACGGGCAGTTCTATAATAAACTCAGAACCTACTCCTTTATTTACATTTACTTTTAAAGATCCATAATGACCTTTTGTGATTATATCATAACTCAAAGACAATCCTAATCCGGTTCCTTCACCGGTAGGTTTCGTAGTGAAAAACGGTTGAAAGATTTTATCTACAACCTCATCTGGAATGCCGCCTCCATTATCGCTGACTCGTATTACAACTTTATTGCTTATGTATTCTGTTTTAAGTTTAACCTTCGGCTTATAATCATTGGTGCTGGTCTTTCTCAACTGATTTACTGCATAAAATGCATTATTGAAAATATTAAGTAATACTCTGCTGATGTCCTGCTGTACAATTTTAATCTCCGGCAATGACTCGTCTTTCTCAACGATTACTTCACATCCAAAATTATTGTCTTTGGCGCGAATACCTGTATAAGCAAGGTTCATTGCATCTTCAGCGAGCTTATTTATGTCTGCAGCTGTTTTCTCGGCAGTTTGCGTACGGCTATGCATGAGCATACTTTTCACAATACGTTCTGCTCTTTTTCCATGCTCGTGAATCTTCGCCAGGTTATTTTTTAATTCCTCCGATATTTCTTTTTTCTCTTGGTCTGTTTTGGCATCCTGCACTTCGTCAACCATTTCCTGAGATAACTCTGCAAAGTTGTTTACAAAGTTCAGAGGATTCTGAATTTCATGTGCGATTCCGGCTGTAAGTTGTCCGAGTGATGCCATTTTCTCTGCATGTATCAGTTGCGATTGCGTATCTCTCAGCTCCTTGAATGCTTTCTCAAGTTCAAAAGATTTTTGTTCCGATTTCTCTTTTTCTTCTCTTAATTCCGAAGTTCTTTCCTGCACTTTTTGTTCAAGCACCTCATATTGTTTCATGAGCGTTCGTGTGCGAAGCCGTACGTACGTTACAGTGAGACCGATAAACGTAACTGCTGACAATATGTAGAACCACCACGTTCGCCAAAACGGAGGTTTGATAATAATTACAATATAGGTGCCTTCGTTATTCCATACACCATCATTATTACATGCTTTTACTCTGAATTTATATGTACCCGGGTCCAAATCGGTATATTGCCTGTCGCGTCTGGTGCCGCAATAAATCCAGTCTTTCTCCAGTCCTTCGAGCATATAAGCATATTGATTCTTTTCAGGTAAAATATAATTTAACGCAGCATATTCGAATGCAAAGAAATTCTGATTGTATTTTAATTCAATTACATTTTTGGACATGATAATGGTGTCCATGTAATAGGGTTTTTCAAATAAATAAAATTTGGTAATGACTACCGGAGGTATGTATGGGTTATCTTTGATGGATGATGGTTTAAACCGGTTATATCCGTTATTCCCTCCGAAGAAAATTCTGCCATCAGAAGTAATCAGTGATGCTCCTGCATTAAAATGATTAAACACACCGTCCTGTTCATCGTAGTTGCGAACAAATATCAGTGAATCTTTATCATTAATTTTTGCCTTACATATCTGATTGCCTGTTGTAAACCAGATATTTTTTTCGGCATCTGCAACAAGATTGGTTATATTATTATTTGACAACCCGCTTCTTTCAGTTAAAACTGTAAAAGTTTGAGAAGTTGTATGAAAAATATTTAAACCACCGCTGTATGTTCCGATTAATATTTTATCCGGTGAATAAGCATAAATACAGTTGATATAATTACTGCTGATGCTGTTGCTTTTATTTACTGTATTGGTATAAGTTGTAAAGTTTCCAGATGAAGTGTTCATTACGCAAAGGCCTCCACCGTAGGTTCCTACATACAAATTACCATGGCCGTCATAATAAAGAGACGTTATGATATTGCTCGATATACTGTTTTTATCTCCTTTTCTGTACGTTTTAAAAACTCCATTGTCTTTTTGCATCACACACAAACCACCTCCATAAGTACCGATAAACAAATTTCCTTTTTCATCTTCGCAAATTGCTCTTATATTATTAGAACTGAGCGACTGCGGGTCGGCTTGATTTGCATAATAAGCTTTCACCTGATTATTCTTCATATCAATTGAAGTTAATCCATTGTAAGTACCTGCCCAAATCACTCCGTTTCTGTCTCTGAAAAGACTGAATACATTATTACCTGAAAGTCCATCTGCAGTGGAATAAGATTTAAGAATGTTTCCTTTCTCGTCTTTAAGGATTATTCCTGTTCCTAATACACTCATCCAAACATTGTTTCCATCCGCTAAAAATGCATAGCAATTTTTATTGGGTATGACCGATGATGTAACTTCATCTTTAAGTGGTAACAGTGTTTTAAAACGCATCAGGTCATCTTTATAATAATCCAATCCGTTATCAGTGCCTATCCAGATAATGCCTGCCTTATCTCGGTAAACAGTCCATATATTATTACTGCTTACTGAAAAAGGGTCCGTTTTACTATGAGTATATGATTCGTAAGATGTTCCTTCGGGATTAAAAATCAGTAACCCACTACCGAGTGTACCCACTATAATACTACCATCCAGATCTTTATTTATTCCAAAGACTGAATTGCTCTGGTTATTGCCAAGGTTGGTGAAATGAGTAAAACTTCGATTACTCATTTCCATAACACTCAGTCCGCTATTCAATGTACCAATCCATAATTTATTCTGAAAGTCTGCATACAGACACGTAATATCATTCTCCGGAATAGAATTTTTATTCCCTGCTATTGCTTTAAGAACAGTGAATTTTCCTTTGTTTCCTTTATCTGCAATAGCAAGTCCATTATCTGTTCCAATGTAAAGAACTCCTCCTTTATCCTTTGTGATGGCAGTTATGTTATTACTGCAAATGGCACCTTCTTCCGCTGACGTTTTATAAACAGTCCATTTACCTGATGCAGTATTAAATATGTTGAGTCCGCCTCCGGCAGTACCAATCCAAAGATTTCCATCACCATCTTCTTCAATGCAGGTTACCTGATTGCTGCTTATGGAGTTTCCCGAATTATTTATTTTAAAGGGAACAAACTTTTCAATCTCACTGTCGAACATCGCCAATCCGTCATCCGTACCTATCCAAAGTTTCTTAGAGTGATCTTCGAACAAACATCTGATGCTGCTGCTGGTCAACGAAGATGCATCAGCAGGGTCATGCTTATACACATCTATATGGTATCCATCATAACGGTTTAAACCATCTTCTGTTCCAATCCAGATGAATCCTCTGCTATCCTGCAGTACGCATGAAATCTTATTATGCGAAAGCCCTTGTGAAGTATTAAGATGTCTGAACACATCACTCCTCTGGCTGAATGTTTCAGTACTGATGAAACATCCCAGCCAAACAATGAATATTAGTTTTAAGCTAATCCTTCCGGGCATAAGGTCAAAAATACATAATTATTATTTATATCCACTGCCTCCACAAGCTTTACATGTTGCATAAGCTGCAGGTTTAACAACTTCCATCACTGAATATGTAACAAAATTTCTGGGGCCTATGCCATTGCTGATATCTTTTACCACTGACCTGCTTCTTTTAACTTCAGGCTGAAAAATTTTTCCTTTCCCTCCGCAAACTGTACATTTAATTTTAGCCACCGGCTGCGTCTGCTTCTCTTTCTCTGTTTTTGATTCGGGTTGTTTTGTGTCGGCAGTTGGTTCCACGGGACTTTTTGTCAACTACCTTCGACTCTCCTACTGCTCTTCCATTGACATACATGGTAGTTGTTTCCACTCCATTTTCGTCAATATAAACTCCTTCTCCGTTAAATACATTATTCAAAAACGTACCACTATAACAATCGCCTGTATTATAAGCATAGGTTCCTTCACCTGAATAATATCCGTCCTTGAAATTACCGGTATAAACATCACCGTTGAAGTAATAACAGGTGCCGTATCCGTTAAACAAATCATTTCTGAATTCACCAATGTATATGCTGCTGTCACTGAAAATAAACTTTCCCCGGCCGCTATAAATATCATTTACAAAATCGCCTTCATAGCTGCTTCCATCCTGATAATGGTAAATGCCTTTCCCATTCTTTTTTGCATTGGCGAATTCGCCATCATACCAATCGCCATTGGCATACCTCCATGTTCCCTTTCCCTGCACACGATCGTCAACAAACTGTCCGGTGTAAACACTGCCATCATTAAATGTAAATGTGCCGTTTCCATGTTTACTGTCGTCTAAAAAATCTCCTATATATTGATTGCCGCTGTTGTATAAGAATATTCCGCGACCATTCAATTTATCATTTCTGAAGTCACCGGTATAAGAGTTGCCGTTTTTATATATCAACCTGCCTTTACCCTCCTTTTTTCCCTGTACAAAATCACCTTCGTAAATTGTGCCGTCACGGTAAACCATTTTTCCTTTGCCTTCGGGCTGACTGTTTTTGAAATATCCTTCATATCTGTTTCCGTTTCTGAAAACATAGACACCACTGTCGCTCTCGCAGTTGCCATAAATACAGCCTGTAGATTTTGAAGTATATCCTGATACATCTGCCTGCGCAAATGCCATACCCGTTATCCCTAACAAAAACAGGCTAAGCAGATTGTATATCTTTACTGATTGCATTATTGTTCACTTTGGTTGAATGGTTCAAAGGTAAATATATATGAAATGAAGTTCCGTCTCCGAAAATTGATTCTGCGTGAATTTTACCTCCATGCTGCTTAATGATATCATAACTCACCGATAATCCCAGTCCCGTACCCTCGCCTGTAGGTTTAGATGTGAAAAAGGGATTGAATATTTTATCTTTCACTTCATCAGGAATACCGGTTCCATTATCAGAAACAATCAGTTCAACAAAATCATTATCCGATTTTGTTGTCACCACTATCTGAGGCAAATATGAAACTGTTGCAGCATCTCCATTCTTTTTATGCAACTTTTCTTTTTCCATAACTGCATAAAAAGCATTATTGAAGAGATTAATCAGCACTCTGCGGACATCCTGAGTCATCACTGATATGGTTGTATCTTTTGAAAACTGCTTAATGATGTTGCAGTGGAAATCAGCATCCGTAGATCTTTTTCCATGATATGCCAAAGACAATGAATCCTCAACCAACTGATTAAAGCTTACCTTTTCTCTTTCTGATGAATTACTTCTGCTGTGAAGCAACATTCCTTTTACTATAGCCGAAACTCTCTGCCCATGATGTTGAATCCTGTCAAGGTTTGAGGATATATCATCCAGAATAGTTGCATCCTTATCTTCTTTATATTCCTGAATCAATTCTTGAGTGGTTGCAGAAAAATTAGTTACAAAATTTAATGGATTCTGAATTTCATGCGCAATTCCTGCTGTTAGCTGACCCAAAGAAGCCATTTTCTCAGATTGAATCAGCTGGTCTTGGGTCTGTTTTAATTTATCATGTGCAAGCCGCAACTCTTCATGCGCCTTATTCAACTCTGTTAACGATTGCTTTTTCAAACGATAACGGCTGTACAGAAAGAACAATCCAACTACAACTATTCCTGCCACAAACAGCAGAATATTTCTGAATTCCTTTTGTTTGTTCAGCTGCAATTCTTTCTTAGTAAGTTCTGCTTCCTGTCTTAGTTTTTCAGAAGATACTTTCTCCAGTTCAAGTTCTTTCAATTTCTTCTGTGCTTCAGCTAACGTTAATTCTTCCAGAGCCTTTTCTTTGTTTTGCCTTTCAATGTCTAATGCCGTGAGTTGCTGGCTGAGTTCGTACTCTTGTCTGGTAAGTACATTTACCTGGTCGGCAGACTGTGCACTAAGCAAACTGATGATTTTATCTTTTTCGGCTTTTTGTCTTGGCGTTTCATTAGATACGGTTTCAACTTTCTTTAGTGCTCTGTACAATTCATGATACCGGTCTGCCTTGTCAAAATCGTGATTAAAACTACTTACTGTTACTATTTTCAGATACGTGTCTTTCAACAATTTTTCTACAAGGTCGTTCTTATTTAAACTCAGACTTTTCCTGAAATAAGTTTCTGCTCTTTCATACTCTCCCTTTTTAAAATACACCATGCCGATATTTCTGTTTGCAATGGCTGCACCTGAAGCATCAGTGTACTTTAGTTGCTGATTATATTTTACGAGTGCTTCTTTGTATTTATTAAATGCCAGATAAATTTCTCCTTCACGCTCCGACAAATCCGCTAAAGATTTAAAAAGTTTTCCGGCCAACAACTGCTTCTCAGAAATGTTTAACACTTTTATGGCTCTGGCACTATCCCTTTCCTGAAGATATATTACACCTGCCAGTCCATTGATGTAGGCCTGAAGTTTAAGATTGAGTTTCGAGAATGTTGCTGATTCAAGCAATTCTGAATAAAGCCGTAGTGCCTGCGAATCGCGACAACCTATGTCATTGGCAAAAGCCAGATGTGCTTTAATCAACAATGCTTTGCTGTCATCATTTGTATAGGTATTTGATGCAAGTAAAAAATATTTAATAGCCTGAATCAAATCTCCCGATAACAAACAATAATACCCGGCATTGTTGGCATGAATAAGTATATCGTTATTTACATTTTTTGATTGCGCTTGCTGCAGCATTTGCTCTTCTGATGAAAGAAGTTTTGTAACACTGCTGCCTTCGTAATAAAATGGCCGCGGAAAAAGTGAAACATTGCTGCTTTCAAAAACCGACTTCAATTCCTTGTTGCTTTGTGCAGTTGCAATCAGGAATGATAAAAAAAGCAGAATAGAGGAGCAGGACAGCTTTTTCATTTTTGTCACTGCCAAATGTAGTAAATTAATATTCAGTTCTAATACAAAAAATTACTGCTGTCCAATAATTTTCAATCCACATCTGAAAGAAAACCATGGTCTGCTTTTGCCTGAGAATGACTGCACAAAATCTACCCGAGCAATTCCGAATTTTTCAAGTCCTATAGTCAGTTCATAATGCTCAGGTAACCCTTTTACATGCAGAAAATGAAAGCCTACAATCTCATTTAATTTCAATTTTCTGAAATAAGGGATTTTATTGGTGATAAACCGGTTTAAATGATATTCAGCATGCAATGCCGAAGCATTATGAACAGTTGAATACGTATAGTAATCGAGATGGCCAAATGCATTCAGCTCAAAAATTGGTAAACCAGGTCAGGTTTCCGTTAAAATGAAAATTGTCAGGAAAATAAACTTCATTCTTATTCAAAAAAGTATAAAAATCT
This sequence comes from Bacteroidetes bacterium OLB10, assembly GCA_001567275.1. Taxonomy (GTDB): domain Bacteria; phylum Bacteroidota; class Bacteroidia; order AKYH767-A; family OLB10; genus OLB10. Next base: position 66,620 of record LNBX01000046.1, on the reverse strand, counting down.
CCACGATAATCTAGGTAGCCAAGCATTCCGAAATCTATCTGATGACTGACACCTGCTGCAAAGGATAAGTAATCAGGTTTACTTTGCAATATATCAGGAAAAGCCTTTTGCAATGTCATATTAAACTTAGGCCATGCCGACTCTTGCCTTATTTTTCTGTCGGGACGGGTAATGTATTTGGTGCCGGGCGAATAAGTCATTGCCAATTTCAGCATAGCGTAATTATGTGGGGTAAACAATAACAAATCTTCTCCGGGATATAAAGGATTGTTGGAAGTATAGCTCAGATGTTTATAATCTTTCCAGTGCGTATCAGAAGTGTTTTTCAAAGCATTTCGTCTTCCATATTCAGCACTTACCTCAGCATTAAAACCATTGAACCATTCCTTGCCATACTCAAATAGTCCAAATTGTTTTTCATAAAGTTTCATATAATTTTTTTCACCCCACAGTGTGTAGAGTGTATTAATGAAAGGCGTTATCGGATTATCTCCATTCAGCTGACAGACTTTTGTGCCACCTGAAATACGGATATGGCTTTCATTAAACCTGTTGAACAGATAGCGGAAGGAGGCACCGGCATTCCAGTGTTTGTTGGAAAGTCCGTAACGCACATCAGCTTCAGCATTTATCCTTTTCTTATTCTCAAAGTATTTTGTGTAATCGGTATTGAGTGTAACATTCCATCCTTCAACTGTATTATAAGCAATGGTGTTAAATACAGGTTTTATAGAATAGCTCATTTTATTGTAAGAACGCTGATAGGTATAACCCAACAAAAAGAAATTCTGTACTGAAAATTTGTTTACACGTTTGTCAATACTGTCAAGATAATGTTTGCTTTCGCGAATCATTTGCAAACTGTCCTTCTTTCGGTAATCATCCTGCTCGTCATTGGTAAGAGGTATAGGCCTGACGCTATCCCAGTATGCAATATTCATTTTGTTTGCGTCATTATTTATTCGCAGAATTTCTGAAGTAAATGTTCTCTTTCCAAAGTCAGGGTTGATTTTATAATCAGAAAAATAACCAACATAGTTGCCTCCTCCTGCAAAACCTAAAATACGAAATGAAAAATCAAAACGATTGGTTGCCGGCATCCATACGGTATTGCTTACCGGCACAAAGGTTTGTCTTACACGAAGGGTGTCAATAAATTCAATGCCAGCATCTTTTGTTAGATATAAATCCAGATTCTGTAATCGCCACAATTCATCTGCAATATAAACTACTCCTCTGAAAACGGGGTCGGAATTTCTCCTCGGTGTCACTTCAATTTTATGTATCAACATATCATTTTCAACTACTGAACCCAGCAATTTATATCTGTAATAAAACAATGCATCTGATGCAATTGGAGACACAAATCCTTTGGCAGCGACTCCTTCAGCCATCAATCTGTTTTCATAAAAATTAAAAAGCATATCCGATGCCTTATTGTAACTGAATGCACGGCTGTTGCCACTGATTCGCGAAGAAATCATCTCTTCCTTAATCTTATCAGGTTTGCTGAAATTAAATTCAGAAACAGATTCGCTCAGATAAAAAATCCCTGTTGTTGAATCTACAAGTCCGCCAAAATCCACTACCTGCCCCATAAATTTTTCAGGATACTTAGTAAGTTTCTGCAGCCCTTTTATATAAACTTTACAGGAATAACCATCTACTTCATTGAGATAATATTTTCTCTTTGCAATAGCTTTTCTGATGATAGGATATGCAGGATCTTCACCTCCATCTTTAATGACTACTTCGTTCAGCGAAAACGATTCCGGTTCGAGTTGTATATTCAACTGAACAGGTGTGGTGTTTATTTCAATCTCTTTCTTAAATTGTTTATATCCTAAATACTGACATATCAGAGTGTGTTTGCCCTGTGTTGTTTCAAGTTTATAGAATCCTTCTGTATTGGTTGTAGTTCCGTTAAAAGATGGCTTTAAATAAACATTTGCATAAGCTATTTTATTTCCCTGGTTATCTGTAACGGTTCCCGAGATAACAGACTGACCGTGTGTCGCTAAATTTATCAGGCAAAAAATTACTGACAGGATTACTGTTCTTACCATATTGGAGCTGTACATTGCCCGCGAAAATAACTTAAAAATTTCAGGTAACCTCAGCTGTATTTGCTGATTTCAATCGAAAAGTAGTACGGATTAAGTGTTTCATAATGGCCATGAACCTTACTCGTCTGAATGGAAATAAAATATCAGCTTTTATTGCCTTTGACAAGAAATACAATCCTTCATTATTTCGTCCTTCAAGAATAAGATGCAGCGAAATAAATGAATAGCACTCACATTCAATAAACCTGAAATCATTTTTTACAAATTGCATAAAATGAGCATCGGTTTGCAGATGATCCAATAAAAACATATTACGGTTTATCATCCGTATCGTATCATGTGAAGCCATACTCCTTTGTTCATGGTCTATCACCACGTGTGTTATTTCAGGAATGAAATGAATCCTGAAACGGGTGGATATTGCAAGCCATAAAGCATAATCTTCAGTTCCTGACAATACTCGACTCTCACAAAAAGGAAATTGGAGTGCAATATCGCGTCTGATAAAAACACCATTACAGCTTAGAACATTGCCCTTGCGGATAAGCATTTCATTGATGTTGTCCTGATAAATTTTCGTAAAATCGAGTTCATCACCCTCGGTATTCTGAAGGTGATAATTCATGTGAAAAATTTCAGGAGTCTTCAGTCGGCTGATGGCAGCAATGGCATTGGAAATATGATTATCGTATGCAAGGTCATCCGAGTCAAAAAAGTTTACATATTTTCCTTCTGCACAGCGGGCACCGTAATTTCTTGCATAACCACGCTCACTGTTTTGTATTTTAAAATACTTTACCCGTGGGTGCTGAAAAGTTTTAAAGTAATCTTCCGTGCCGTCAGTACTACCATCATCCACAACAATAATCTCATAATCATCAGCTTTTTGGTTGAGCAGCGAATGAATCGTCTTCGGCAGGAAACTGAGCCTGTTGTAAGTAGGAATGATGACAGATACAGAAATCATAGAATGGATGCAGCAAAATTACTGGATGCAATTTAAAAAAGAATCGTTTTTAAAAAAGTATTTTCATTGCTTTTCCCCATTACTCCTATTATGGTTTTTACATATTTTAGCGGCCTGAGAATCATGAATCACCGACCAACAGAAGTTATTGAAAGAAAGCGTGGAGCTATAGAAGTTATCTGCGGAAGCATGTTCAGCGGCAAAACAGAAGAGTTGATTCGCAGGCTGAAACGTGCTCGAATAGCAAAACTTAAGGTGGAGATTTTTAAACCTTCTGTTGACCAGCGCTATCACGAAATCAACGTAGTATCACACGATTCCAATTATATTCCTTCTTCACCGGTTCAGTCGTCATCACAGATACTTTTACTTACAAATGACGTGGATGTGGTTGGAATTGACGAAGCACAATTTTTTGACAATGAACTTCCCAATGTATGCCTGAATCTTGCTAATCAGGGTATGCGCGTCATCATTGCAGGTCTCGACATGGATTTCAAAGGTGTTCCTTTCGGACCTATACCTCATTTAATGGCAATTGCCGATTTTGTGACCAAGGTACATGCCATCTGCATGGACTGTGGCGATCTGGCTTTGTTTTCATACCGTACTATTTCTGATGATTCGCTGATTGTTTTAGGCGAAAAAGAAAGTTACATCCCGCTGTGCAGAACTTGTTATAATAAACGAAAATAGCATTCGCTGTTCATTGTCATTACAGATAAATTTGCACCATATTTTTCCGGGTTTTCATGCAATATTCTCTTTCTGATATTTCTGCTGTCATTAAAGGACAATTATTCTTAAATGTTCCTGATTCGCAGCATTTCAGGTTTTTGCTTACAGACAGCCGCAGCAGTGGTATGGCTGCCGAATCATTATTCTTTGCTATTAAAGGCGACCGACATGATGGTCATAAATTTATTGGTGATCTGATAAAGTCAGGCGTAAAGAATTTTATTGTAAGCACTGATGTTTATCTGAAACATCAGGATGCAAACTTTATCAGGGTAGAAAACACACTTGATGCATTGCAACAGCTTGCAGCCTATCACCGTTCCAAATTTAATTTTCCCGTAATCGGCATTACCGGCAGCAACGGAAAAACCATTATCAAAGAGTGGCTGTATCAGTTGTTGCATAACGAAAATCATATTGTCCGCAGTCCAAAAAGTTTTAACTCACAAACGGGAGTACCTCTTTCGGTATGGCAGATGGAAGAAAATCACACGCTTGCAATTTTCGAAGGAGGTATTTCCGCTCCCGGTGAAATGCAAAAGTTAGAAACCATCATTAAACCATCTATTGGCATCTTCAGCAATATTGGTGAAGCGCACAGTGAAAATTTTTCTTCATTAGATGAAAAAATAAATGAAAAACTCAAGCTCTTTCAACATGCTCAGTCGCTGATTTACTGTCGCGACTATTCAGGTATTCACGATGCCATTCAGCAATCGGGATATCTTGAAAACGGTTTGAAAACTTTTACCTGGTCGCGCAGGCTTAAAGCTGATCTGATGATTGGTCGTATTGAAAAAAATCATTCTGAAACTTCCATTCAGGCAGTATTTAATCAACAGTTCATTAAAATAACCATTCCTTTCAGTGACGATGCTTCAGTTGAGAATGCAATACATTGCTGGACGCTTATGTTGTTTCTCGGATACGACCAGGAAGTGATAAGTAAGCGAATGGAATTGCTGAGTCCTGTAGCAATGAGGCTGGAGATGAAACAGGGAATCAATAACTGTTCAGTCATCAACGACAGTTATAATTCCGATTTAGGATCACTGCAGGTTGCTCTTGAATTTCTGAGCCGTTTTACGAGTCAGAAAAATAATTCAAATGCACTTGCCCAAAACAAAAAGACAATCATTCTTTCTGATATTTTACAAAGTGGAAAAGATGAGGAACAACTTTATGCAGAAGTTGCAGATCTCATTCATGCCAACAAAATTGACAGGTTGATTGGTATAGGTTCTTCCATAAGCAAACAGAGTGAACTGTTTCGTGTAAATAAAAGTTTTTTCAAAGACACAGATGATTTTATTGAGAATTATTCTTCAACCTTATTTGCAAATGAAGTTATCCTACTGAAAGGTGCACGGTTATTCGGTTTTGAACGAATATCCAAATTGCTTCAGCAAAAGGGTCATGAAACAGTTCTTGAAATTAATCTTAACGCAATAATCCACAATTATAATTATTATAAAGCTCGTGTGCGTCCTGACACAAAAATGATGTGCATGGTTAAAGCTTTTGCCTATGGCAGTGGCAGTTTCGAAATTGCAAATACATTGCAGTTTCACAGGGTTAATTATCTTGCTGTAGCTTATGCTGATGAAGGAGTTGAGCTTCGCAAAAGTGGAATAAACGTACCGATTATGGTAATGAATCCGCAGGAGCAGTCTTTTGAAAATCTTATACATTTCAATCTTGAACCTGAGATTTACAGTTTCAGAGTGCTAAGCAAATTCAGTGAAGTTGTGAAGCGAATGCAAAATGGCGAACAAAAAACTTTTCCAATCCATCTGAAATTAGATACCGGCATGCATCGTTTGGGTTTTGAAGAGGACGACATGAACGAACTTATTGTAAGACTTAAAAACAATAAAAATATTCGTGTTGAATCTGCATTTACTCACCTTGCCGGAACTGACGAACCTTCACTGGATACTTTCACCAAGGAACAATACAATCGTTTTATACAAATGGCAGATACCATTTCAAAACATCTGCAATATGATTTTCTGCGACATGTATTAAACTCTTCAGGCATAAGCCGTTTTCCTGAAATGCAACTCGACATGGTAAGGTTAGGAATAGGTTTGCACGGAATAGCAGCATCACCAGCTGAGCAGAGACAGTTGTTGAATGTGGCAACATTAAAAACAACCATCTCACAAATTCGCACCGTAAAAAAAGGTGATACCATAGGTTATGGACGCAAAGGCAAAGTAGATCAGGATAAAATTATAGCCACTATTGGAATTGGTTACGCTGACGGCATCAGCAGACGTATGGGAAATGGCAATGTAAGTTTTGAAGTAAACGGACGACAGGCACCAACTATCGGAAATATCTGTATGGACATGTGTATGCTCGACATTACCAACTGTCAGGCACGTGAAGGAGATGAAGTGATAATCTTTGGCAACCAACAACCAGTTTCGGAACTTGCCAAAAAAACTGACACCATTCCCTACGAAATTTTAACTGCAATATCACAAAGAGTAAAAAGGATTTATTATCAGGAGTAATAAATCACGCTTTAGTCAACTCCAGTAAAGTAATTTCAGGAAGTATGCCTACTCTGCCCGGATAACCTAAATAACCAAGACCACGATTGACATACAAATACTGATTGGCTCCATCCTTGTAAAGGTCAGCCCATTCCTTATAAACATATTGTACCGGGCTCCACTTAAATTTCAAAGCAGGAATTTCAACTCCAAACTGAAAACCATGCGTGTGACCTGATAAAGTCAGATTAATCTCCGGATGATTATTCAATACTTCAGCACGCCAGTGCGAAGGGTCATGTGTCATCAAAATATTTACAGCAGCAGGCTCCATATTCTGCATAGCCTTTTGCAGGTTTCCATACTTCGGAAAATGCAAATGTGTACTCCAGTTTTGCACACCGATAATTCCCAGTTTCTGATTGTTTCGTTCAATAAAAGTATGTTCGTCCAATAACAGTTTCCAACCTAATTGCTTTTGTATTTCCTTCAGCTGCTCCAGGTTATCTGCTTTGGCTTTAACAGATGGCCATGAAACATAATCGCCATAATCGTGGTTACCGAGTATGGAATAAACTCCATAAGGCGCCTTCAGTTGTTTCAGGTTTTCCATGTGTGGCAGCGCTTCTTCTGATTTTTCATTCACTAAGTCGCCCGTGAACAATATTACATCAGCATTCAGTGAATTTACCAAAGCAACAGCATCTTTGGTGGGTTGTGTATCGAAAAAACTTCCTGTATGTATGTCAGAAATCTGAACTATTTTAAAACCTTCAAACTCTTTAGGAAGATTTTTTATTCGTATTCTACGTCTTTTTATCTGGTAATCATACTTTCCCTTAACCATTCCGTAAATCAATGATAAGAAAGGAACAGCTGACAATATCAATCCAAGCCTCACTATAAACTGCGAACGTGAGATTCCTGCTTTAGCCGTTTTTGAACTTATTGTTTTTTCCGAAATGTTGCCATTCACTTGTGCATATCCCCATCTTACAACACGACCTAAATCGTCAGCCAGAAGAAAAATCAGCACGAAGAGTTTTGAGATTAAAAAAATTACAATAAAAGAAAATGAATAAACTCTGACAGCCTTAGGCCAGCTATGCCAATCGGTGAAACTTGCACTGAATAAAATCAGCAGCGTGACAGCAGTAATACTCCAATAGGCAAAATAAATAACTCTGGCAGCCGGAACTGAAATATCGCGGGTAACCAAACGTACTGCCTGAAAAACATATAAGTCTAATAACAGAACGATACCGGTAAGAATAAATAATCGTAACATCTTAATAAAAATCCGAACAAAGGTAGGCGAATAATGTTTGCCATGTGAGATTAATCTTTCAATAATTATTGCAACAGAACAGTAAATACCATGAACACTTTTTATCTTTGAATGATGAAAAAATCAGCAAAAACTAATGCTTTAATTAACGAAAAAAGCCTTTATCTGCAACAACATGCTCATAATCCTGTGAACTGGATGCCATGGGGAAAAGACGCTTTTGAAAAAGCAAAAAATGAAAATAAACTGATGCTGATTAGCATAGGTTACTCCAGCTGCCACTGGTGTCATGTAATGGAAGAGGAAACATTTAACGATGCCGAGACTGCAGAGTTGATGAATGAAAATTTTATTTGCGTGAAAGTTGACCGTGAAGAGCGTCCGGATATTGACGCTGTTTACATGAGTGCCGTACAACTGATGTCGGGGCATGGAGGATGGCCGCTGAATTGTTTTGTATTGCCTGATGGAAGACCTGTTTATGGAGGCACTTACTTCCGCAATTCCGACTGGAACAATATTTTGTTTCAACTATCACACATTTATAAAAAAGAGCCGGACAAATTTTTAACCTATGCAGAAGATCTGAAAGCTGCAATCAACAAATTGGAATTGCGTAAACCGCAGAAATCTTTTGATAAAACCACACTCCTCACTCTTGTTGAAAACTGGAAAAAATTATTTGACCCCATTCGGGGTGGGCTGAACCGATCACCTAAGTTTCCAATGCCAGATAATCTGATGTTTCTGATGCGTTATGGTTGGCTTACTCAGGATAAACAGGTTCTTGAACATTGCAAACTTACGCTCACACAAATAAGTCGTGGTGGAATTAACGATCAGTTAGCAGGAGGTTTTGCACGCTACTCTGTAGATGCCTATTGGAAAGTACCTCATTTTGAAAAGATGTTGTACGACAATGCGCAGTTGATTTCCTGTTATTGTCTTGCCTATCGTATATTTAAGGACGAACATTTTAAAAATGTCATTCACAAAACTGTAGATTTTATTATTTCTGCCATGACTGATGCTGAAGGATATTTTTACAGTTCAATAGATGCTGATGTGGATGGTGAAGAAGGGCGGTATTACTGCTGGAATTGTGCCGACATGGAAAAAGTAAATTTTAATAATCCATTTCCTTCAAAAAAAATATCAATAACTGATTTGATGTGTGATTATTTTTCGGTTAACGATAAAGAAAAAACTGCTGAAGGTTATTGTGTATTAAACAGACTATCAGACGAAGGTGAAATAAGAAAAAAAATATCATCTCACCGAAGAAGAATTTTCTCTGATTACTGAAGCTGCTAAAAAGCAAATGCTTGAACATCGCAATAAACGCAAACCACCAGTTACCGACAAAAAGATGATTACCTCATGGAATGCAATTATGATAACAGCATTAACAGATTGTGCTGAAGTTTTAGAGGATGAAATCTATTTTAGTCGAGCGATAACCGCTGCAAATTTTATTCAAAAAAACTTATTTAATATTGATGGAGACCTGCTCCATTCACTCAATTCATCTTCTGACAATTTGCATCTTGAAGACTATGCATATCTGATTTCAGCTTACATCCGTCTTTACGAACACTCATGGGATGAAGCATGGCTGATGAAAGCAAAAAAAATTATTACAGCAAACAGATGAACTATTCTCTCATACTGACGGAATAAACTATTATGCTGATGCAGGTAAGGACTTTTATTTGATAGTACGCAAAACTGAACTTGAAGACAATGTTACTCCTTCAGGTAATTCAGTAATGGCGAATAATCTTTTTCTGACAGGTAAATACTTTAACCAACCTGAAATGATTGACAGAGCACAAAAAATGACTGAAAAACTTACGGATGATATGGTTGCCTATGGCAGTGCTTACTCCAATTGGGCCAACTTACTCATTAGGTTTACATACCCATTTTATGAAATCGTATTCACAGGAGAACAAGCCCTTGCTAATAAGAAAGATTTTCAGAACAGAGTTTTTGCAAATTATCTCAGTGCGCGTTTTAATAAATCATCCTTGCTTTCTCTTGCAACTACACAGTCTGACGAAAAGTCGTTTATTTACATTTGCAGGAATCATTCATGCCTGCTGCCGGTAGAGTCTGTCAGCGAAGCAATAGCTACCATGAACAGTGAAAAATAATAAGTATAACACCAAAAGTTTATTGGCTCTACTCCTGCTTTTTAGCATTACACTTCCATCATGCAAACCGTTGTTCATCAACAAATATGACAAGGAGGGTAACAGAAAAGGATTATGGAAACACTATTGGGATGAAGAAAAACATGTCCAGCGAAAAGGCCGGTATAAGCATGGCAAGGAAATAAAAACCTGGAAATATTATAATATAGATGGCGCTCTGGTGAAGAAGGAAAAATACAATAAAAACCGCGATTCGATAACTATTACTAACTATTATCCAAAAAGAAAAATTGAAAGCACCGGAAAAGCCTGCTTAATTAATGAAAACGACAGTACGCTGCATTTTTACTGGACAGGTTTATGGAAATTTTACGACAAAAACGGAAATCTTAATCATACAGAATTATATGAAAGAGGGAGAAAAATAAGTACTCAGAAAATTTCTAAATAAATTCCATTTTATAATGAGGAATATTGGCCTCATAAAACAATTCTCCGGTAACTTTAAATCCTGCTTTTTCATAAAAACGAACCGTAGTTGTTTGGGCATGCAGGTAAACTTTTTTACCGGTAGGAATCACATCAGCAAGAATTCTGTCCACAAGCATTCTGCCAATACCACTGTTGCGATATTCTTTTAATACACTGAAACGTTCCAGTTTAATACCTTGTTCTGTTTCGCGCCATCGGGCAGTGCCGGCAGCTTTATTCTTATAATAAGCCAGATAATGCTGACTGATATTTTCATGCGTATCAAACTCTATCATAGGGTCAATGTGTTGCTCCACTACGAATACTTTGCGTCTGATTTCATGCACCAGTTCGGCAATGTGTTTCTCATTATAATTAATCGGGAACACATCCATTAATGGTCCCTGTTGAGTAGGATTCTCTTTAGTAGTTGCGGTCATGTTACTAATTTCTTCGGTCATAAAAATAAATATTAGATTAATACAATTACAATTTTAAAGCTGGATTTTTCACATATTGTTGTGAGTAATATTTTTTCTACTTAGCGCTTCATTCATTATGTGTCGTAAACTATTTATTCCAATGCCTGTATTTTTGCATTTACCGTGCCATCATTTTCTGATTTAATTTAATTACAAAAATTCCAAAAAATACACTGTAAGATTTATTTCATTTTTACCCGACAACCTAAGTATCAAATGAGTTCTGACAGAAGACAACTGCAATTCCGTTCAGGGGTTAATTTATGAATTTGGACTGCAGTTTTTCACTCTTTGCAGAGAGAAAACAAGCCTTATAAAAAGATTATGACTGAATTAAAATATGAAAGAAAGCAGGTAAGCTATTCTGGCTTATAAAGGTGTAAGATTTTTCAGTTTTTGTTTACCTGTTTTTAAATGTATAGCACAATATCTTCATATTGTTATTTAAAACCAGAATGTAGTTTTACTACAATTTCATCGCAAAAAAAATCAGATTAACAAGGTGTTTTTCAATACAATTTTTGGCGTTTGAGCAAATATGGCAACAATATTTGCTGATAACCGAGGTTGATATCCGCCTCTACAAAATCAATTTTATATTGAGCACATTTCTCAGTCAGCATTTTTTTATATACTGCTATTGATTCCATGTATTTTTCTCTTACAAGGTGACTATGTACTTTCACCTCTTCACCGGTTTCAACATCCACAAAACGATAAGGTCTGCTTTCGAATTTGAAATCCAGTTCGTGTTTCTTGTCCGTCACATGAAATAATATCACTTCATGTTTATTGTGTTTGAGATGCTGAAGCGATTTAAAAAGTTTTTCCTGCTCATTCATATTATCAAACATATCGCTGAAAATAACAACAAGCGATCGCTTATGAATGCTTTCTGCCAGAAAATCAATGGCTGCAGCTGTTGACGTTTTTCTTTTGTCAGTACCACCATCTTCGAGCAATTCTTCCAGTTTTGCAAATAACATTTTATGATGCAGACTGCTGGAGCGCACCTGTGTTTGCAAATCAATTTTATCTGAAAATACCGTAAGACCAACAGCATCGCGCTGCTGACGCATCATGTAGATGAGCGCTGCAGCACAGTGAACTGAAAAATTAATTTTATTGAGAAGTCCTTTTGTATTCTTGGTTTCAGGATAATGCATAGACGAAGAATTATCCACTACCAAATGACATCTCAGATTGGTTTCTTCTTCATAGCGTTTTACAAAAAGTTTGTCGGTTCTTCCGAAAAGTTTCCAGTCTATATGCCTGGTTGACTCTCCGGTATTATAAAGTCGGTGTTCTGCAAACTCCACACTGAATCCATGAAAAGGGCTTTTGTGTAACCCCGTAATAAATCCCTCTACCACCTGCCTTGCTAACAATTCAAGATGAGAGAGGGATTGTACTTCGTTGTAATTTACAGGCAACGGATTATGTTTTTTATAATGTTATCCCAACTGTGCATCCAGTTTCTTTGCCAGAATATTTTTAGGAACAACTCCTACTTGTTTGTCAACAATCTGTCCATTCTTAAAAATCAAAAGCGTAGGTATATTCCTTACACCAAATTGCATAGAGATATTCGGGTTGCTGTCCACATCTACCTTACCAACTACTACTTTGCCATCATAATCTTTTGCAAGTTCATCCACAATAGGTCCCACCATTCGGCATGGCCCACACCATTCAGCCCAAAAGTCAACCAATACGGGTTTGTCTGATTTCATTACAACTGTTTCAAAGTTGCCATCTGTAATTTCTACTGCCATAAATTGTATTTTTTTTGAATAATGAATAACGTTCAAAAGTAAAGAAAGTTTTTAAGAAAACTTAAGCAGGCAAAACTCATTTCATGGAATAATAAACCAATGCATTTATTTGAATTTTACTTCATCGGCAATGCTGTTTAGCTCCTCATAAAGCGATTTGCTGTAGCTGAGTTTTATCTTTTGCGACCAGGTTTCCACCAGATGCTTTTGCTCTTTATCTCGTAATGTAAAATTGAGTTTCAGATTGCCCGAATGTTTACCTGATATTTCTCCCAGTTTCACCACCTTTTCATCATCTAATGTATTAATATCAAAACATACGGTAATGGATTTAGCCATTTTGTTCACTACCTCATCCAGATATTGCACAGAAGTTATTTTAAGTTCATAATCATCTGCATTATTATAGCGTGTTTGTATTTTTCCTCTGATGAATACAAAAGCATCCTGTTCCAAAAGGTGTTTATTTTTAGCATACTCCTCTGAAAACACAGAAAAACTAAAGGAGTCCTGATAATCTTCTATTACAAATGTGCCAAAAGGTTTACCATTCTTACTGATGCGATGATTGGCAGTGGTAATAATTCCTGCCAATGCAATATCTCGTCCATTGAGTTTCTTAAGATCAGCCATCTGATTAAGTGTTACTGTACAGAAATTTTCCAATTCCACTCTGTAATCATCCAATGGATGTCCCGAAAGATATATACCAATGATTTCTTTTTCCTTTTTAAGTTGCTCCAGATTGCTCCAAGGCTCGGCAGGCAATATTTTAGGCAAAGGCACATCCATACTTCCCATATCGCCAAACAATGTTTGCTGAGTGCTGTTTTTACTTTCCTGCTGCGCATTTCCATAGCGTATCAGCTTCTCAAGTTGCGACTGATTATCTTTTGGGTCTAAAACAAAATATTGAGCGCGATGGAAAGTTTTATCAAAATCAAGTGCACCTGCCATAGCCAGATTTTCCAAACATCTTTTATTCACTGCACGAAGATTAACACGGCTCACCAAATCAAAAATAGAAGTGTATGCACCTCCTGTTTTTCGCTCTTGCAAAATACATTCTGCCGCTGCTTCGCCTACTCCTTTTATTGCTCCTAAACCAAATCTGATTTCTCCATTTTTATTCACACTGAACTGCTGTTCCGATTCATTCACATCCGGTCCTAAAACAGGTATTCCCATGTGACGACACTCGTCCATAAAGAATGTAATCTTATCGAGGTTGCTCAGGTTGTTGGTGAGTACCGCTGCCATATACTCACTGGGATAATGCGCTTTGAGATAGGCTGTTTGAAATGCAACAAATGCATAGCATGTTGAATGTGATTTATTAAAAGCATAGCTGGCAAAAGATTCCCAGTCTGTCCAAATTTTTTCGAGAGTATCTTTTGGATGTCCATTAGCCTGTGCTCCTTCCATGAATTTGTTTTTCATTTTATTGAGCACTTCAATTTGTTTTTTACCCATTGCTTTACGCAAGGTATCTGCATCACCTTTGGTAAACCCTGCCAGTTTTTGTGAGAGCAACATCACTTGCTCCTGATAAACTGTGATACCATAGGTTTCAGTGAGATGTTCTTCCATGGCAGGCAGGTCATACGAAACCTCTTCACGTCCCTGTTTTCTGGCAATAAAGTTTGGAATATACTCCATAGGCCCCGGACGATAGAGAGCATTCATGGCAATGAGGTCTTCAAACTTATCAGGCTTTAACTCTTTCAGATATTTCTGCATTCCTGCACTTTCAAACTGAAAAGTACCGTTTGTATCGCCACGCTGATATAATTCTAAAGTTTTTAAATCATCGAGTGGAATTTCATCAAGATTAATTTTAATTCCATGATTCTGCTCCACCAGTCTCACTGCATCTCTGAGTATGGTAAGTGTTTTCAGTCCTAAAAAATCCATTTTGATGACACCGGCATCTTCTATCACCTTGCCTTCAAATTGTGTAATCAGCAAATCTGTTTCTTTGGATGTTGCAACCGGAATAATTTCAGTCAAATCTTTGGGTGCTATGATGATTCCGGCAGCATGAATTCCGGTATTACGCACACTTCCTTCGAGGACAATTGCTTCTTTGAGCACAGCAGACTGCGGACTGTCTTCTTCGTTCATAATCTCACGAAGTTTTTTTACATTCTCCAATTCATCAGAACCTAAATTCTCTTTTGTCTTCAGACTTTTTTCTCCGTCAATGGGTGCTGTGAGAATACGATTCAATGAAATACCCGGACGTTCAGGAACAAGTTTAGCAAGAGCATTAGACTCAGGCAACGGCAAATCGAGTACACGGGCAACATCTTTAATACTCATTTTCGCAGCCATAGTGCCGTAAGTGATAATTTGTGCTACCTGATTTTTTCCGTATTTATCTACCACATAATTTATCACTTTCTGACGGCCTTCGTCATCAAAGTCAGTATCAATATCAGGCATTGACTTGCGGTCAGGATTGAGAAAACGCTCAAACAGAAGATTGTATTTTATCGGGTCGATGTTGGTAATGCCAATACAGTATGCCACTGCTGAACCGGCTGCACTTCCACGTCCCGGGCCTACCAACACTCCAATATTTTTTCCATGATTGATGAAATCAGCCACAATTAAAAAGTAGCCTGCAAATCCCATGGTCTTTATGGTAAACAATTCAAAGTTTAACCGCTCTTCAATATCGGGAGTAAGTTCTTTATAACGTGTACGTGCACCATCAAAAGTGAGATGTTTGAGATACTCATCCTGATCAGAAAAACCATCCGGAATCTGATAGTGTGGAAGTAAAATATCCTGCTTGAGCTTCAGTGTTTCAATTTTATCTACAATCTCATTGGTATTGTCAATAGCTTCAGGAATATCACTGAAGAGCTGACTCATTTCATCGGTTTCCTTGAAATAAAACTCATCGTTGTAAAAAGCAAAACGCTTTCCTCTTACTGATGCATCTTCATCACCGTCTTTAAACTTCTCTGTACTTTGCTTCTCACCTGTGTTGATGCACAGCAATATGTCGTGAGCATTATAATCGGAGCGGTTTACATAATGAGAGTCATTGGAGGCTATAATTTTTACCTGATACTTCTGAGCAAAACCTAACAACACTTCATTCACCTTATTTTGTTCAGGAATATTGTGACGCTGTAATTCGATATAATAATCTTCACCAAACAAATCGAGCCACCACTTAAATTCTTTTTCTCCTTCGGCTTCTCCTTTTTTGAGAATTGTTTTCGGAACACTTGCACCAAGACAGCAGGTTGTTGCAATTAGTCCTTTATGGTATTGTTCAACCAGTTCCTTATCTATTCTTGGATATTTTCCATACAACCCTTCCATGTATCCCAGTGAAGTAAGTTTCACAAGGTTTTTGTAGCCCTCTGCATTTTTTGCAAGAAACAACTGGTGATAACGCACATCTCTGTCGTCCTTGGTAAACGTTCTTTTATGTCTGTTTTCAACGAGGTAAAACTCACAACCTACGATAGGTTTAATCAGATTGGGGTTTTCTTTGGTATTATGCTTGGCTGCTTCGGCAACAAAGTTGAACACACCAAACATATTTCCATGATCGGTGATTGCCAGCGCAGGCATATTATCTTTTATGGCTTTTTTATAAAGTGATGATATATCAGCTGCACCATCCAACAACGAATATTGTGTATGCACATGCAGATGTGAGAAACGAGGCATTGACAGGATAAATTAATGAGTGAGATAAATAAAAATCCACCAACGGATTTTCAGCATGTAAAAATAATGTTTGTTACCCTGAAATTTTCCAATGTTGATAATATTATATTGAGTAAGAAAAACAGCCGGTTAAAATTTTACCAATTGTTAATATCAAAAAAAATAATACTATCACTGAAAAACGGAAAATAAAAAAGCAACCGATGCTGATGTGCTTCGGTTGCTTCTTGCGTGGTTCACTTTTGTTTCAGACCATAGGCAAAATAAAATTACAGTTGTATGTGATTAAAAGCAACATACATGCCACTGTAACTATTTTGTAAGACTGATGTAAGAAATTAAAATTGTTACTCTGAAATCAGCGTTGGCTGTTGCAGCTTTCAAGCTCTGAGTAAAACTTACGGTTACTGATATCGAAACAATTACCTTTTGTGAGGATATGAACAATCATATTTTCAATACTGATGGGCATGCCATCCTGTAGATCTGCAATATCATTATACCGAATTTTATGTCCGTCAAAAATGATTACCAAACCTGAGCCAATTACTTCCATTTTATGCCCTTCAGTGATTAACACACCGGTATCTTCGCCTAATCCGATACCAATGCAACTGGGATTGCTGGCCACTGCCTGAGTGAGTCGTCCAAAGCGTCCGCGTTTGTCAAAATGTGAATCAATAATCACATTGCGCAACAGTGCAAGACCAGTGGTGATTTTTACTTCTCCCTTAATCAAAGCCCCTGAGCTGCTTCCCTGATAAATCATGGTATTGCTCATGGCCATGGCACCTGCACTGGTACCGGCCACCACAAACGCTTCTTTCATATACCGCTCCGAAATAATGTTCAGAATTTCAGTCCCGCCAAAAATGGTACTCAGGCGCAACTGATTTCCTCCTGTAAACATCACCCCATTACATTTTTTTATTCGTTTTATATACTTCTCATTGGCAGCATCTTCACGATTGCGAATATCCATGACGTGCACATTGGTGCAACCGATTTTTTTAAAAGCATCCAAATAATTTTCCCCCACTTCCTCGGGAATGCTGCTGGCACTGGTAATAATTTCAATATGTGCATCTGCTCCGCCCATCTCGTGTTTGATGCGACTGAGGATTTGCATTGCAAAAAAATTGAGGTTGTTTTTCTGAGCAAAATTAGGTTCTGCTTCCGTTCCTTTGTCCTCATTCCCTCCTATGGGAATAAGTATTCCTTTTGGTATTTCCATTTATGTGATTGAGATATAACCCCCGCCCCCGAAAATTGAATTACTAAAATGTATTTTACAAAATTACTGTTTTTACATTTTAAGTTCAAGCAGGTTAAAAATACTTTCAACAGTTTTACTCCGACTTTATTTTATACAATCTTTTCAACAAAATGGTTGTGTTTAAATCAAATCATTTAAATGCATTATTCTCTGTCGGTTTTTCGGTGATTCTTCAATCAACTGCATTAACAGAAATTTGCCATTGTCATGAACATGATGATATAACTATAAACCACTTGAATAAATTTACCCGTGATTGTTGTCGTTACGCGCTATAACTGCGTTTAAAACAGGCATTGAATGATTCATTTCTACTTAACTTTAATTTAAAATTATGTAAAAAAAAGATGTACCTTTGTGCGCGATTTTTAATTGACCGGCTGAAGAAGTTTTAAAGCCTTTGAATGAAAAAATCTCCTCGCGCATGTGGCGTAATTGGTAGCCGCACCAGACTTAGGATCTGGCGGGGAAACCCGTGGGGGTTCGAGTCCCTCCATGCGCACAAATGGAATAAGCTGGAGCGTTTGAGTTTCAGCTTATTTTGTTAAAATTTAAACAAGATAACAATCAGTAAATATGAATATTACAAAAGAAGACGTAACCCAACTCAATTCGTTAATCAGAATTAAACTTACACCTTCTGACTACAAAAATGATGTGGATACAGCCATTAAAAAATTCCGTAAATCGGCTACCATGCCCGGCTTTCGTGCAGGACATGTGCCCGAAGGAATGATACGTAAAATGTACGGAAAATCTTTTCTTGCAGATGAGTTAAACCGCATCGTTTCTAAATCATTGCACGAATATTTAAAGGAAAACAACCTGATGGTGCTTGGCGACCCATTGCCAAAAGATACAGAGCATACCAATAATTTCGAAAATCCTTCAGACTTTGAATTTCTGTTTGAGATAGGGTTGGCACCGGCTATTAATTTTGATGTTGCTTCCATAGCTGCAGTTGACTATTATGAGATTGAAGTGGATGATAAACGTGTGGAGACTTATATTGATGACCTCCGCAGAAAACATGGAAAATTTTCAAACCCTGAGCAAGCAGAAGAAAACAGCATCCTGTACGGTGAATTAGCTGAACTGGATGAAAATGGAAACGTGAAAGAAGGTGGCATCACAAGTACAACAACTCTTTCGGTTGAACTGGTAAAAGACGCTGACACCAGAAAAAAACTTATCGGAATTAAGAAAGATGACTCTGTAGTCTTTAATCCGAATAAAGCCATGCAGGATGTAACTGAAGTGGCATACATGCTGCGTATTGACAAAGACAAAGCGGAAAAGCTTACTTCAGACTTTCAGTATAAAATTCTTTCAGTCAATAAAGTTGAAAAAGCTGACATCAACCAGGAATTGTTTGATAAAGTTTTTGGTGAAAATACAGTAACAACTGAACAGGACTTCAGAGAGCGCGTAAAAGCTGATATTGCTGCAATGTTCCGTCATGAATCTATCCACAAGTTTAACCACGACACTGAAGATGCAATTTTAAAACAGATGAATCTTTCCTTGCCTGATGAGTTTCTTAAAAAATGGATAATGACCATGAATGAGAAACCTATCACTACAGAGCAACTGGAAAAAGAATATCCTTCCTATTCCAGAGAAATGCAGTGGCGTATGATAGAAAACGAGATTGCCACCAAACAAAATATCAAAGTTGAACAGGAAGACCTGAAGCAATATGCAGCTTCTGTCATCATGCAACAGTTTGGCCAATACTCTTTGGGTGCCGAAATGATTGAAGATTTTGCCAACCGTTATCTTCAGAAGCAGGAAAATGTGAGCAAAGCTGCTGAAGCAGTAAAAAGCAAAAAGGTGTTTGATTACCTGAACCAAATGGTGCCCAAAAATGTTAAAAACGTAACTTATGATGAATTTACACACATCGTAAGGGAACATAAACATTAATAATATCGTATCACAAATCAGATAAACTATATTTAACAACCAAAGGGAATTATTATGAACTACAAAAATGAATTTTTCAAGTACGCCACTAAGCATCATCGCATCAACAGTGCTGCAGTAGATCACTATATTGAGTCGGCTGTCAGAGCTGAAGGATATATTTCTCCAACCATTATAGAAGAGCGCCAGATGAATGTTGCCAGCATGGACGTTTTCTCACGTCTGATGATGGACAGAATTATTTTTCTGGGTGTGGGTATTAATGATTATGTGGCAAATATCGTTCAGGCGCAGTTGTTGTTTTTGGAGTCAACCGATGCCAAAAAAGATATTCAGATTTACATGAACAGTCCTGGAGGTTCGGTATATGCCGGATTGGGAATTTATGACACCATGCAGTACATCAACCCTGATGTGGCTACTATCTGTACAGGTATGGCAGCATCAATGGCAGCTGTATTGTTATGTGCCGGAGCAAAAGGAAAACGTACTGCTCTCAAACATGCACGCGTGATGATTCATCAGCCAATGGGTGGCGCTGAAGGACAGGCTTCTGATATTGAAATCACCGCACGCGAAATTCAAAAACTGAAAAAAGAACTGTATGAAATTATTTCGCAACACAGCGGAAAAGATTATGACACCGTATGGAAAGACTCTGACCGCGACTACTGGATGACTGCTGAAGAAGCAAAAGAGTATGGCATGATTGATGAAGTATTGTTGCGCAATAAACAAACAAAATAAAAGAAATTTTTTTTCATCGTGAAAAAACAAAGTGATGTAAAATGTTCATTCTGCGGGCGCGACAAAAGTGCAACGCAGGTGCTCATTGCAGGTCTTAACGGACACATCTGCGATCAGTGTGTGACGCAGGCTATGGATATTATCGCGCAGGAATCTGTTGAACTTGTAAAAGGGAAATACAGTGCTGCTTTTAACTTACTTAAGCCGTCAGAAATTAAAAAACATCTGGATGAATATGTGATTGGTCAGGACTATGCAAAAAAAAGTGCTCAGTGTAGCTGTTTACAATCATTACAAACGCATTTCCAATACCGGCAAAAAAGAAAATGATGTAGAGATTGAAAAATCAAACATTATTATGGTTGGCGAAACAGGTACAGGAAAAACCTTGCTTGCACGCACCATTGCACGTATATTGAAAGTGCCTTTTTGTATTGCTGATGCAACTGTGCTTACCGAAGCAGGTTATGTGGGCGAAGATGTAGAAAGCGTTTTGACACGATTGCTGCAGGCCGCAGATTATAATGTTGCCGCTGCCGAACATGGTATTGTTTATATTGACGAAATTGATAAGATAGCTCGTAAAAGTGACAACCCTTCCATTACACGGGATGTAAGCGGAGAAGGTGTGCAACAGGCTCTGCTCAAAATGCTGGAGCAAACCATTATCAATGTCCCACCACAGGGTGGAAGAAAACACCCCGATCAGAAAATGATAGCTGTGAATACACAGAATATTCTTTTTATCTGTGGTGGAGCTTTTGACGGTATTGAAAAAATTATTGAACGCAGATTACAATCTCAAACCATTGGATACAGTTCGCAACAAAGTCATCTCGATTTTGACAAAGGAAATTTGTATCAGTATGTAGCCCCTGCCGATTTCAAGAAATACGGATTAATTCCTGAACTCATAGGCCGACTTCCTGCCATTAGTTATCTGCAACCGCTGGATGCTGCAGCGTTGAGACAAATACTTACTGAGCCTAAAAATGCTTTGGTAAAACAATATCAGCGACTGTTTGACATGGAAGGCATTCAACTTCATTTTGCTGACGATGTACTCGATTTTATTGTGCAAAAAGCAATTGAATTTAAATTGGGAGCAAGAGGATTACGCTCTATTTGCGAAGCCATCATGCTTGACCTGATGTACGAACTTCCACAAGCTAAGAGTAAAAAAGATTTTACAGTTACGCTTGATTTTGCAAAAGAAAAAATAGAAAAATCAAGTCTCAGCAAGTTAAAAGCTGCGTAAGTTTTAATAGCCGGTTTCATTAAAATATCAGGCATCCGGTTTCTTCCGTAGCTGATTTATCAGAAGATTTAAAATAAAAAAGCGAACCGTTAAAGTTCGCTTTTTTTGTGGTCCCGGAGGGATTCAAACCCCCAACCTTCTGATCCGTAGTCAGATGCTCTATTCAGTTAAGCTACGGAACCATTTTTTGAGTGCGCAAAGATAAAGAAATTACTTTTCGCTCATTAAGATTTATGCATTTCCTTTAGGAGGTTTACCTAAAGATTCGCGCATGGCAGTATCGGCCTGTATATTTTCCATTTTATAGTAATCCATAATGCCTAACTTACCATTACGGAATGCTTCTGCCATAGCCATAGGAATCTGCGCTTCGGCTTCAATTACTTTGGCACGCGCTTCCTGAGCTTTGGCAATCATTTCCTGCTCGAGCGCAACGGCAGCAGCTCTTCTTTCTTCAGCCATTGCCTGCGCCACCTTCAGGTCGGCAGTAGCTTGCTCCATCTGAAGTTTTGCACCAATATTTTCGCCCACATCAATGTCGGCAATATCAATTGATAAAATTTCAAAAGCTGTTCCTGCATCTAACCCTTTATTGAGCACGGTTTTAGATATCTGATCCGGATTTTCGAGCACACTCTTATGGTCGGCAGCAGAACCGATGGTGGTAACAATTCCTTCACCTACACGAGCAAGGATAGTTTCTTCTCCTGCACCACCTACCAGCTGATTGATATTAGTCCGAACTGTTACACGTGCACGAACCACTAACTGAATACCGTTTTTGCCCATAGCTGCAACTGATGGCGTATCAATTACACGTGGATTTACCGATAACTGAACAGCATCAGCCACATCACGTCCTGCAAGATCAATAGCAGCAGCCATTTTAAATGAAAGAGGAATATTGGCTTTGTCGGCTGAAATAAGTGCTTTAATCACATTATTGACATTACCTCCTGCCAGATAGTGTGTTTCAAGGTCAGGAATGGTAACACTGAGTCCTGCCTTGGTAGCAGTAATCATTCCATTGACAATTACGCTGGGAGGAACTTTCCTGAACCGCATCAAAATAAGATTCAGAATGCTCACTCTAACTCCTGAAAATGTAGCAGTAATCCACAGATTAACAGGAACGAAATACAAAAACAAAAAGAACAGGATAACACCTGCAACGATTAAGATTAGAAATGGGATACTTGACATAATTATATGATTTAACTGGTTGCGTACTTACGTACAATAAGTTTATTTGGCAGCACTTCTACCACCTCTACCTGAGTATTTGTTTCTATTAATTCTCCCATAGACTGCACTTCAATTTTACGATGATTGAACATGGCTGTTCCTGAAGGCCGAACTGCTGAAATTGTAGTTCCAATTGTACCCGGTTTGATGTCCATTTCATCAACACGGTCAATTCGGGAGTCATTTTGTTGCTGCAGACTGAACTTTCGCCATACATTATAGCGGAAAGAAAAATAAATAGTAATTCCGGTAAGTGCAAGCGTACCTAACGAAACATACATTCCTACTTCGGGGCCATACACATGAAATGAATACCACACACCTGAGATAACCATTATAGCTCCAATAATTCCTGCTATCAATCCGGGCAAAATCAGTATTTCCAGAACCAATAAGATAATTCCGGTGAGTATGAGTAAAAGAATGCTTAGAATAACTGCCATATTTAGTTGCAAATCTACAAAAAAAGGCTGTTGCTCACCCTGCAACAGCCTGACAAAACCCCTCTTTTTCTATAACAACCTTATCCTTACTTCGCGATAAAAGTTACAGGCAGTGTATAGCTCACTGACACAGGATGTCCACCCTGCATTCCCGGTTTCCACACAGGAGATTTTTTAAGAACACGAATTGCTTCTTCCGAAAACTGAAATGCATCAGCAACTCCTTTCAGTACTTTAATATCAGTGATATTGCCTGTTTTATCAATCACAAAACCAAGATATACGGTTCCCTGCACACCACTCATCAACAGTTGTTGCGGATAACGAATATTTTTTTGTAAAAACCTGATGAGTGCTTCTTCTCCTCCGGGAAACTCGGGCATAACCTCCGGGTTGAGCATTGGCGCAGTAGTAGCTGTTCCCAAATTTTCTCCTCCACCTGAAGTGGTTGCAGTGTTGTTTCCTGATATCGCAGGGATATCTGTATTCACTACATTCGTGTTTGGAATAATTGAAGGGATTGATGGAACATTTTGTTCAGTCCTGTCAACTACTACAGGTAAACCCTGCCCTTTTACTTGCGCAGATGCAGGTGCAACAGGTTTCTGAGGTGAAGCCGGCATAGCAGGAGGCAAAAATTTTTCAATGGTATATACTACATCATCTGCTTTTTTGGATTTGTCGCTGTAATGTTCAATCAATGCTTTGGATGGACCGCCAAGCTGATAAAAAAGTCCTATTCCTGATAATAATATTGCCAATGCAATGAAGAGGCTTAAGATTAAATAGTCTGCATTTTTTCTTCGCAGGTAATACGCTCCATACTTTTTATTCCGGTTTTCGAACATCAGATCGCACCACCGGTTTGAATAGATGAATTCCATGATTTCGTTTTTTAGTTTGATGTAAAACGAATAGAAATTCCATAACCTTATGCAACATCGTTTCTTTTACCAGTTGATTACAATATTCTTTTCAGGCAAGATGCTGCGGAAATTGAGAGAAGAAAGATTTTGAAGATTTAAAATTGTCAGAAAAACAACTTCAGATTAAGGAGTGATCCCGATTGGATTCGAACCAATGACCTACTGCTTAGAAGGCAGTTGCTCTATCCAGCTGAGCTACGGGACCCAATGGCTGTAAATGTAAAAGTCTAAAGCGAAAAACACTTTAGACTTTTGTGGTTGTCGGGGTGGCAGGATTCGAACCTGCGACCTCCTGCTCCCAAAGCAGGCGCGATGAACCGGGCTACGCTACACCCCGAATTTTATTGAAAGGTGCTCTATACTACTGAAAACGTATCTTGAACTTACTTCCAACTTTAAACAATCAAAGAACTGCATCTCTGAGGTACCTACCGATAGGCAACCTTTTGCGGTGAGGGTGGGATTCGAACCCACGGTACAGGTTTCCCCGTACGACAGTTTAGCAAACTGCTCCTTTCGGCCTCTCAGGCACCTCACCTTTCACTCAAATTTTCAGTGACTTTATTCCTGCTGTTTTGTGATGTAAATTTCACTTTCAGGCAGATTTTCCGGTCAACTGAATAATCTGGGTTTAAGACGGGCGGCAAAGGTAACAAAAAGTAGTTGTAAACAAAATCTCAATCAAAGGATAATTTTTTTTCAGGGTCAATATGTATTAATATTGTCTCCATGAGCAAGAAAAGGTTGCCATTGTTACTGTTATCGGGGTTTCTCATCCTGATGTCATGTCATACAAAGGAGGAAAAAAAATATGATGTAGCGTCAGTTTCTGACAGCCTGAATTATATTCACCTTCCGGAGGTAAATTACTTCGACAAAAGCTGGAAAACTGACAATACACTGATGTATCAGGTACTGCAGGAACCGGACAATCTGCATCCTACCAACGGTCAAACACTGATGCGTCTGGAAATTATGCAATATGCCCAAGGGCGACTCATTTCCACTGACTACAAAACCAATAAACTTACTGCTGAACTTGCCGAAAAACTTCCTGTTTTTAACGCTTCTGACAGCACATACTCTTTTGAATTACGCAAAGAACCAAAATGGGATAATGGTGATGCACTTTCAACGGATGATATTATTTTTACTCTTAAAGTGTATAAATGTGTACTTACTCAAAATGATTTTTTCAAACCTTATCTTGATAACTTCAACGATATTATTTTGATTCCTGAACATCCGCTTGAATTTAAATTGAAAGTTAACAAGCCTTATATTCAGGATGTAGCAGTCTGGGGCGATATCAGCATCCTTCAACGAAAATTTCATGACCCGGAAAATTTGCTTGGGCAATTTAGTATAAGTGATGTGGCAGATAAAAATTTTTCAGGTAAACAAAATCAGAAAGTAGTTGATTGGTTTAAGAATTTTAATACAGGAGATACAGGATTTGATTTGAAGAAATTAAACGGTATTGGTCCCTACCTCCCAACTGAATGGGAACATGGGCAGTATCTGGTTTTGGAAAAGAAAAAAAATCACTGGACAGACAACTCTTCTTTAGAGTCCGAAAAAAGTTATCCTCAAAAAATTATTTTTAAAGTAAGTGCCGACCCCAATGTTAACTTACTTGAATTTAAAAAACAGAATTTCGATGCCAGCACTACACTCTCCGTAAAAACACTGGCAGCTTTGCAGCAGGATTCTATGTTCAACAGAAATTATTATTCGAAGTTTACCGGAACTTTTAATTATTCATTTGCTGCATTCAACATGAAACCTGACGGAGAAAAACACAAACCTCTTTTTAATGATATCAATGTAAGGAAAGCACTGGCAATGCTGGTTCCCTATCAGCAAATCAATGATGTTATTTACAAAGGTCAGGGAATACGTCAGGCCGGACCTGTATGCAGTTACAAATACAACTACAATGAGAAACTTAAACCTACAGAATACAATTTTGAAAAAGCAGTGGAGCTGTTGCACAGTTCAGGATGGACTGACAGTAACAATGATGGTATTCTTGATAAAACGATACAACAAAAGACTGTAGATTTTAAATTTGATTTACACATATATGCAGGAATAACTGACTGGCAGGATTTAGCTTTACTTTATTCGTCAGCACTTAAAAAAGCAGGGATAATTATGAATATTGTTCCACTTGATGTGCCAACCTTTATTGAAAAAGCCCGCTCCCATGACTTTGATATGCTGATGAGCGTGTGGACTACCAGTGTAGCTCCTGAAGATTTTACTCAACTTTGGCACAGCAGCAGTTGGACAGACAATGGCGACAATTATTCGGGCTTTGGAAATGCGGCTTCAGATGCATTGATTGACAGTATCAGATATACCATAGATGATGATAAAAGAAATGAAATGGATAAACGTTTTCAGCGAATGGTTGCTGATGAACAACCTTACATATTTTTGTTCAACTCACTGCGAAGAGTTGCCGTTCACAAACGATTTGGCCATGTAAATATGTATTTCGAAAAACCGGGATTACTGCTGAATACTCTGAAGTTGCGTAATGCTGCAAATTATGTAAGCACCACACCATAAAGTACATGGCATGAATACGTCACCGACAAAAAAACTTGCCCTTTATATACTTTCCGGATTTGCCGTTGTTTTAACTTCTTTCTTTATTGCTGTGCAGATGCCGGGAGATGCATTAGATAACTTGTTGCTTCGTCAGGAAAAGGTATCTGTTTCATCTTCTGATTATGAAATAAAAAAGATTGAAATGGCGCATCGCATGGGAATTGACAAACCGCTTTTTTACTTCCGACTGTCGAGCCTTGCCGAGACAGGATACGAAATTTATTTTGCTACTGAAAACAAAAAAGATAATTACTCGAATTTACTTCGCAAATACGGAAACAGTAAAGAAGTATATCTTTTTGCACGTAAATGTCAGTACGCTGATGAAGTATTAGATGCATTAAACAAAAAATACAACTTGTCAGCGATTGATAAATTCTCAGGTAATCTGCAATTTATTCAAAAGAACAGTGCTGCAACCAACATGGACAGTGTTTGGACGATGATAGAGAAAGATCATTCTTTAACTGACTTTCGTTCATTGACGCTTATACTTAAACAATCCTGGGAAAAGCTTTCACAACAACCACATTCCTACAGAGCATATACTCCTGCTATAGCTTTTAGTGCAGACAACCGTTTTAATGACTGGTTTTTTGGCGGACCATTATCACAGGGACTGATACACTTCGACCTGGGAACATCCTTTTTTACCGGAGAAAAAATCACTTCATTGCTAAAAAATAAAATAGCATGGTCATTGGGATTTTCGCTAACAGCTATTTTTATTGCATTCATCATTGGAATTCCTCTTGCTGCCTGGATTGTCTATAAGAAAAATAAAAATTTAGATAAGTTCATCAGACTTTTTGCTGCAACAGGCTACGCCATGCCGGTTTATTTAGTCGGAGTTATATTGCTGTTTCTTTTTTCAAATCCTGATTTGCTGAATATTTTTCCCTCATCAGGAGTGAAGCCGATCGGATTGAATGACAACGTTTCGATAGCGGGTAAATTATGGGCAAGCATTCCATATCTGATTCTTCCTTTGATATGTTACACTTTTTCGCTGCTGGCTTTTGTAGTAAGTACTACCGGAGATTTACTACGCGGTCAAATGTTGTTGCCTTACATTGTCACAGCACGTGCTAAAGGATTAGATGATAAAACAATCGTATATCATCATGCATTGAAGAATGTTCTTCCGCCATTGATATCATTACTGGCAAATATTTTTCCGGCAATTATAGGAGGCTCTGTTATCATTGAAACGTTATTTTCAATTCCCGGCATGGGAAATGAGATAGTACGTGCTTGCCTTTCCAGAAATTTTCCATTGCTTTCTGCAATAATTCTTATATCAGGTTTTGCAACTATTGTGATGTATGCTTTAGTAGATATTGCTGTTTATCGTCTTGATCCCAGAATAAAATCCTCTGCTGCCTGATGAAAAAAAAATATAAAAAGTTATCTGTCCTGTGGCTGGGTTTCATCACGCTCCTGTCAATTGCTGCCCCTTTTATTGCCAATGAAAAACCTTTTTTCTTCGACTCCTCAGAATTGAAAACAGGCTATACAGACTACCGCCAACAACGTCTTGACGGAAAAAACAACAGTGGTTTCTTTGCTCTCATTCCTTATTCTTCAGGAGTTGCAGATGCAGAAAATTCAGGACCACACAGCCCGTTTGAAAAAAATTACTATCACAATTCTCAGGGTAAAAAATCAGTAATACCTCTCAGGTTTCATCACTGGATGGGAACAGATGCCATTGGCTCTGATGTTGCAGCAGGTGTGGTATTTGGTTTAAGACATAGTTTGTTTATTGCTGTAACTGCAATGGTTATTGCCTTAATTATTGCATTGGTAATGGGAATTATGTCAGGCTATTATAGTATGTATGGCGTTCGCATTTCATGGTCAACTATTCTGTTTTTTGTTTTCTTAGTCTGGGCAATATGGTTCTACGGTTATCATATTTTCAGCAATGAATGGCGAATGTTTTTTTCAGGTAACAGTTCATTCTACTTTTTATTGAAAATTTTATTTATAATAATCATTCTTACATCAATTATACTGGTGCTTAAAAAAATATCTGACAGAATTTCTTTCCTCCGAAAAGAAATAAATATTTCGCCTGACAGATGGATAACAGCTACTACGCAACTTTTTATTTCTGTACCGCAACTTATTCTCATTATCACACTTTCTGTTTTCTTTCAGCCATCAGCATTTAAGATTGCTGTTATTTTCGGTCTTCTTATGTGGACTGATCTTTCAAGAGTTATCAGAGCTGAAGTGCTGAAGATGAAACAAGAAGGTTTTATTGAAAGTTGTATTGCATCAGGTCTTTCAACATCACAAATTGTATTCAGGCATATAATCCCTAATCTGAAAACAGTTGTAAGGCCTTTGTTCTTGTTTGGATTGGCTTCTGTTATTCTGACTGAATCAGGATTGTCGTTTTTAGGATTAGGTATGGGGCCTGATACGGTTACTCTGGGCAGCCTGCTTGCTCAGGCAAAAGAAAATATGGATGCATGGTGGCTGATGTTGTTTCCGGGTGTATTTCTGTTTGTCACAATCCTCAGTTTATTCAACTTAGGAAATCAAAACAATCTTTGCGGTAATTAAATTCCTGCACCGGAATATTCTACTCTTACATGATAAATACTGCCGAGCATTTTGCAGAAAAGTCTTTTTAACTCTGTTATATCACGGAAGGTGATGTTGCAATTCGAAAACTGATTCTGCGCTATCTGATTATCTATAACATCATTCACTAATTTATAAATAGATTCTGCATCATGTTTTTTCATACTTCTTGAAGCTGCTTCCACAGAATCGGCCATCATCAGCACGGCTGTTTCGCGGTTGAATGGTTTAGGCCCGGGATAATGAAACGCATTCTCATCAATTATTTTATCAGGATAATTTTTAAGAAATGATTCGTAAAAATATTGAACTCTGGTAGTACCATGATGGGTTCTGATAAAATCTATTACCAAATCAGGAAGACTGTTTCGCCTTGCTTTTTCAACTCCCTTGATGACATGGCTGATGATAATACCTGCACTTTCTTCGAAAGACAAATCATCGTGTGGATTAACACCACTCACCTGATTCTCGATAAAATACAATGGCATATCCATTTTACCAATATCGTGATAAAGAGCTCCAACCCTTACCAGCAAAGCATTGCCACCGATTTTATACATAGCAGCTTCTGCAATATTTGCAACCTGAAGCGAGTGCTGAAATGTACCCGGAGCTTTCATACTCAACTCATGTAACAATGGGTTGTTGCTATCTGCAAGTTCTATAAGTGAAATATCGGAAGTAACTTTAAAAATCCGCTCGAGGAAATAAATCAGAGGATAAGCAAAAAGTGTAAGCAGAACGTTAGCAAGCAACCAGAAAGCATTCTCCCAGTTAACTTTTACCATGTTGCCTGTATGAACAATTTCCAAACTGAAATAGCAGATAAAATAAGCCACATACACCAATAAAACCGCCCAGAAAACATGTGAACGTCTGCGCATATTCTTGATACTGAAAATTGTTACAACACCTGCACTTATCTGTGTGAACACAAAATCAAATCCATTCGAAGCTATGGAACCTAGAATCAAAATGGTCATCACATAGCTGAACAGGGCAAGTCTGGTATCAAAAAAAGTACGTATTACAATTGGCATAATACATAACGGAACCATGTACATACTAACTACTTCAGTTTTCAGAGACCAGGTATAAATGAGTACTTCAAAAATCACCATCAGCATGATGATGAGGATACGTCTGTTGGAATGAAAAATATCTTTACGCAGTTGAGCAAGAAATATCATAATGAACAGCAGACAAAGAATAACCAGAATAATCTGCCCGAACAAAACATGACGGTTTGGTTTGGCAAACTCTTCTGAAATCTGTTTAAGCGATTCTAATTTCTGAAATTTATCAGGTGTTACAATTTCTCCTCTCGAAACAACTACATCTCCTTTTCTAACCACACCACGTGTTTCTGAAACTGATTCGATAAGTTGATTCTTATACCGCTCTGTCATCACCTTATCCACTGTAAGATTATTGACTACAAGAGGTGCCAGCGTACTTATTGCCATATCAGCATTTTCCATTTTCAAGCCGGATGCAATATGCTTCAGGGCTTCAATGGCATCATTCTCAAAACAAAATTCTGTGGCAGGAATCAACTCATCACCGTCAATAATTTTGGCCTGCCCATATTTCATACTCCTCACCATTTCATCGGCTACACCTCTTTTGTAAAGCTCATAATTAAGTTGTGTAATGTTGGCATTGAGTTCCTGTTCAACAGACTTATCATTAGCTGATGCTTTGGCCAATGCTCTTTCCAACACAACACCCGGCACAGAAGTATCGCGGTCAAAAAACAAAACTGAATTATCCAGCAGCAGTCTTTTTTCTGCCTGGAGAGAATCTTTGTTTTTGAGAATGGCAAAATCAAAAGGTGCTATCAGGTCTTTCTCAGTCCATGGTTTGGAAACAGAATAATCAAACTTATAACGTACCTGATGAGGCATCATTTGCAAAATAGCCCAAACCGTAAAACAAAAAATAATCAGTTTGAAAATTATTTCATGCCTGTTGCTTAAATACAGTAACCACTTTTTCATCGGGGCTAAAGTATCTAAAACTGCGTTAAGCTAAAAAGAAAAAGCAAGCCTGTAAGCCGGATTCTGTAAACAATGAATTGCTTCATTGTTTCTCTGCCATTTGTCTGTTGCGGCATACCCTTCACGAAGATGTACTTTTCAGCACATGCAGCAACGAGCAGCTGCATGTTCGTGATTTATTTTGCCTTTCAACTCCCGAGGTTTACCTTGCACGGGCATTACTGCCTGTCCACGTAAGCTCTTACCTCACGTTTTCACCTTTACCGGATGCAACACGTTGCTTCCGGAATTATGTTCTCTGTGGCACTTTCTGTTACAGCATCATTGCTTTTGCTGCACCCTTCTTTAACAGAAGGCGGGATGCTCTTTGTTGTCCGGACTTTCCTCCCTACCGTTTAAAAACGATAGAGCGACAGAGCGGCTTGCCATGTGCAAAGATAGCATGAAAAGGCACAGGAATGAGATGAAACTCTAATCTTTAATTCTGAAGTAATAATATCCTCCACTTATGGTTGAAGATACTGCAATCCTCCTGTGTGTACACAGAGTATATTGCTGCCCTCAGGGAATTCCCCCTTCTTTATCATTTGCAAAATGCCATAAAACATTTTTCCGGTGTAAACAGGTTCGATAGCAATGGATGTAAGAGTACTAAACTCTTCTGTGAAATCCCGAAGTTCAGCATTACTTTTTCCGAAGCCACCAAATGTGTAATCCATAATTAACTTATAAGTTCCATGAAGGTGGTCATGGCTAAGGTAAGTTGAAATATTATTGTTTATAAAATCATAATCCTTCACTGCGGCAATGCCAACAGCGGTTTGATGAGGTTTGATGGATGCTGCCAAACCCGCAAGTGTAGTGCCCGTACCTGCAGCACAACATACAAAATCGTAGTCAGCTTTTTGTTGATTTAATATTTCGCGGCAGCCTTTAAATCCCAACCGATTATTTCCTCCTTCAGGAACCAAATAACATGTTGCAGTATCAATGGTATTTTGTTCCAACAAAGGATTGATTAAACTTTGCAACAGGGTTTCATCCGCTGTACGTAATTCGCGATAATCTTTTCTGCTTACAAAAATGAGTTTCATTCCATCCTCTTCAGCACGTTTAAGCGTTATATTTCGTGGTAATAAGTCGTCTCCCCGAATGATTCCAACTGACTTCAGATTTTCCCTTTTACACTGACGCGCCACTGCAGCAATATGATTACTGAAAGCACCTCCCAACGTGACGATGCATTTTTTGTTTTGATTTCTTGCTTCTTCAATATTGTACTTTAGTTTATAAGACTTATTTCCTCCGGCTATTACATCTTCAGAATCAAGTCTCAAAACTTTAAGCTGTATTTGCAATGTATCAGCAATAAAAATGACAAATCAATATTTATAATCAAAGAAATTTCTCAGTTAAGCAATTCCAATATGCACCGCGAAAATAATTAATTGCCCATGATAACAGTACCATAATAAACAATGAGAGCAGCGCAAAGCGCTGCTCTCATTACCAGACTTTAAATATTGATTAGTCTTACTTACATTGGTGTTTACTCAACCACAACTTTCACCTGATGATTTCCATCTGCAGTGCGAAGGTTGAGCATATACGTTCCCTTAGCAAATTTACTGAGGTCAAGTTGAATGTTATTTTGACCTGCAACCACTTGCTGTGTTTGCTGCATCACCATTCTTCCACTCAAATCCATCATAGTAATCTGTGCATTTCCTTTTTCAGAAGTAAATTCCACATTCACCATTCCGGCAGTAGGATTAGGATAAACATTCAGCTTAGCTGCCTGGGTCATTTCACTCTCTCTGCAGTTGAGAACTACACTCTTGGTTCTTGTACCACTGCCACAGGCATTGCTGGCTGATACCATCACAACACCGTTGCTGCTTCCCCAATCAAGTACAAGAGTCGAGTTGTTACCACCACCCTGAATATAGGTAGTACTTGCAGGATAAGACCATGACAGATTATAGATACCTGTTACATTGCTTACATCAGCAACAAACTCAATACCTGCCTCATTGGCACACCAGTCAGTAGGATCAGTAGTCAGAGCCACCGGAGTACTTGGTGCACCTTTTACAGGGATACAACGTTCAGCACTTGTACCACAACCATTGGTAGCTGAAACACAAACCTGACCTGTAGTGAAAGTGCTGTAGCTGATTCCAACAGAACTATTTCCGTTTCCGATGATTGTACCGGGTGCTGTCCAGTTATAAGTTACACCTGGTTCGCTGGAAACTGAATAGTTCACATTAGGCATACTACATAGACCATTGGTTATTCCACTGATTGAAGCAGGACGTGCAGGAAGTCCGGGAGCTACAGTTTTACATTTCACTGCTGAAGTTACCCCACAAATACTTGTCACACTCACACAAATATTTCCTACATTATTATATCCCGGAAGGAAGCTAACGTTAATACTGTTTGTTGAAGAACTTCCAGATGTATTGGCAGGCAAAGTCCAGTTATAACTTGCAGCACCGCTTGATGCAGGAACACTAAAGGTTAATGTAGTGTTTGGACATGCAGTGAATGAACCTGAGATTGCATTTAATGGTGCAGCAGAAGTGCTTATGGTTAAACATTTTGAAGGAGAAGTATAACAACTTGTTTTAGCAGCTACACATAGGGTTCCGCCATTCCAGGCAGGGCCAAAATTAACTGTGGCTGTAGTACTTGTTCCACTCACTGTTGCATCACCTGTTATAGTCCACTGATAACTGCTTGCTCCTTCTATAGGATCTATTTCATACACGCCTGATGTATTTGCACACATAGTTGTTGCACCACTTATAGCAGCAGGAACTGACACCATGTAACGTGTTTTCTGAATTTTACGAAGTGTATTTCCGCAACTGTTTCCTGCCTGAACTCCTATTTTATACATTGAGTTATTAGTTGTGCCAAATACAATGTTTACGTTTGGAGACATAGAGGTATAGGGTGATGGATTGCCATCAAAAGTTGTACCCGGAGGGCCATCCCAAATATATCTTGAAGCATTTGGAACAACTGGAACAGATAGAGCTGCTGTTGTACCGGGGCATGCATTGGATGGCATACCTGTGATAGGTACATCTACATTTTTTGAAGGAGCTGCAGTTTTTACATTTACGTCAACAGGCACACATGATGTTACGTTTCCACATGCATCTTCAATTCGTACATAATATGTAGTTGTTGCAGTTGGACTAACAGTAATGTTTTGGCCTGTACCTGCAAGTACACCACCACAACTTCCTTTATACCATTTGTAAACACCACTCATTTCACCAAATGCACCTCCGTTGGCAGTAAGCTGCACATTTCCACCGATACAAATTTCATCACCAAAGGCATCAGTAACAGCACCTGTTGGAGCCTCCGGCTGATCTCTCAGTGTAAATTCGGCACGAATGGAATCTTCACTCATCACATTATTAAAAGTATATGTTCCTACTGCGCCAACGCTGGAACCGTTAACAAATACATCTAAAATCTCATAATTACAGTTGGCAGGTGTTATGGTATATGTTATGCTTCCATCACAGTTAACTGCTGTTACACCCGAAGGAGTAATACTACCGTTTGCTCCTGCTACTGAAGTAATATCAAAAGTACGTTGAGCAAAATTGACAACTAATGGTGTGGCCTGACATCCGTTGGCATCACTTGCATAAACCGTTATGCTTCCCGGAGCTGAAATTCCTGAAAACTCTCCATCCTGATTATAATTGACAAAATCATAAGTATAATCATAAGGTGATGTTCCGCCTGCTGCATCTAAATCTACTGTACCTTCACAACCTATGTAGCCCTGACTTGCAATGCTAAGTGTTGGGTTTGGGTTAACAGTTACATCAGTTGTGGCACTCGCTGTACATCCATATTGGTTGGTAACAACTACAGTATAAGTACCGCTGGCGCTATAGCCCGGCATACTGATAACCGGGTTTTGCTGAGAACTTGTAAATCCATCAGGGCCTGTCCATGCATACGTATTGCCACTTCCCTGACCCGGAGCAAAGTTATCACTGACCAGATAAATATCAGATCCTTCACACACATCTCCTCCACTGCTTGCAACTGGCACAGGTGCAGGTGATGCTGTCAAAGCAATATTACCTGTTGCACTGCAACCCTGTGATGTATTATCTACCGTAAGATTAAATGTAATACTTGAATTGATACTTGTTGTAAATTCAGAACTGCTATTGGTAAATCCGGAAGGTGTAGAAGTCCATGTATATGTTAATCCATTATCATCAACAAAGCTGATTTCCCAGTTCAGTAAGGTTCCAACGTCTCCTCCTGCACGGTCAGAAACATTTAATCCCCATGTACCATTAATATCTTTTCCGTTGAAGGTGCTGAAAGGAAAATCCGGTGCATAAGTTCCTGTAAAAGGTGCTGAGCCTGATGCTATAGGAGTACCACCTGTTTTAATTACGGTATTGGTGAAATTATTACCATTGCCTCCTCTGCGGTTAACCAGTACCAACTGTGATGCATCAGGTGAAATTAGTTTAATAATTAAATCTTGATCATAGGTGTGATTGATATTAAATTTTACCTGTTCAATACGCACTGTTGTATTGTTAAGTGCTGTAGAAAAACCGGAAACACCTACATTGCTTGTAACACCGGCTACATTATTATCAGGCACTGAATAACTAACTGTACTTTTTGCTGTACGCAAAACACCGCCATTCACTGTTGTATTATAAGGAGGGCAACCATTCGTTATGGTTGCAGATGGATTGGAAGTTAATTTAGGATAAACAGTAGCAGTTACTGCAGTTCTTACAGTACTTCCACAACCTGTTGTATTATTTAAAGTGCTTGCATAAAAAGTGTAGCTTCCTGTAGCATTTACATTGACAACAGCACTCACTGCGTCAGCAAGTAATAAGTTACCTCCTGTAGGTGCATCCCACCAGTTAATGGAATTGCCACCTGCTCCCGGAGTTGCACTCACAGGTACTCCACCTAAATCACACAGGCTTCCACCGGTTGTAGTTGGTGCAGGTAATGGCAAACATGTAAATAATGATATCTCATCAAATGCTCCTGCCGGATCTGTACCAAAAAAGTTGTTATCGTTTCTCCACTGAAATATCAATCGTTTAGTTGTACCTGCATTTGCGGCATCCAGTTTTATTGTAACTGTCTGATATGTTCCTTCGCCATCATACGCTCCTCCAATCAAGTATGTATTGCTAATTGCAGTACCTGCAGCAGGTGTTACACCTGTGGGAGCAAGGAATACTTTAATATCATCATGATTGTACTCACCTTCACAACGCCATTTAAAAGATAATGTAATGTCGGTTTCGCCTGCAGGGAATGATACATCTCTGTAAAAATGCTGTATTCTGCTTGCAGAAGAAAAGCCCCACTTAGAATAATTGTTGTTAGATGCAGAGGTACCTACATAAACACCACGGCTTCCGGCAGTATGCGTATAAGTACCTACATACCATTTGTTACCGGTTGCACTCTGAGCATCAGTCCAGCCATTGGCTGCGAAAGTAGAACCCAACTCGAAACCACCGGCTCCTGCGGGGTCAATCAGGGTTGTTTGCGCTTTGAGTTTGCCTGAATACAAACTCAGCACTATTATAGCTCCAATAAACAAACCATAACGTGCGATTGATTTTCTGTTTAATTGTTTCATATTAATACTGTTTTGGTAATTTGAGTATGCAAGCTAAAAATTAGATTCCCGGAAGTCTTAGATATTTGGTAAAAGCCAACATTTTTTGGGTGAATACTCAAGAATATTATGAAGAATGTTTTTATGAGTTTCTTTTTCAGGTGAATGATATAGAAAGAGTTAAAATAAGAGTGATTGCGGGTAAAAGCTAAAAACTCACACACTTAATAATTCTTTTAAAATAAAATTTAATAAGTTATTGCAATTTCAAAAAATTATTATATTTTTGAAACTGATTTTTTAAGTTAATCCAATAACCGCATTTTTTTTAAACAGAATTCGTTCTAGACATTTCTTACTGCAACAAGACATTGTTAAATTAATGCATGATGGCTTAACCTATCGGTCATAATATTTTAATTCTATTTTAACATAATCAAAAATTAAAAACATGAACATTTACAGCTACCAGTTAAAAACATTCCTCACCAAGTTGGGGTTTGTGCTTGCTTTATTATTGCTATGGACTCCTACGCTCCATGCGCAAACAGTTTTACTTGACCCTACAACTGATGGTGGATTTGAAAACAGTACTTCCACTTTTGCAGCTAATGGATGGACAGAAGTACAGGATAATGATAACAGAAGGTTCAGAGTAGGAACACCTGCCGGATCTGTATCACCGGGAACCAAGGCTGCTTATGAGGGAACTGCTTCTAATTATAATGGTTCCAATGCATCGGGCACAGATCATTTTTACCGTGATGTGGCTGTGCCGTCAGGTGCTACCAATGTGCAGTTATCATTTTACCTGAGCATGCCAACTATTGACAACGGTTATGATTATATCAGGGTATTTACTACCACCACATCCAATACTCCTGTAACAGATGTGGTGCCGGGATCAGGTTATACCAAGGTGTTTGAAAACACAGCAACAACTTATTCAGGTTTTACTCAAATGTCCACTATTGACTTATCCTCATGGGCGGGAAGTACAGTACGTTTAGTTTTCTCTTACACGAATGACGGTTTTTCTCCATATGCCAGACCGGCTATTGATAATATATCTATTACATGTACAATACCACCACCATGCAGTGGTGCTGTGAGCGCAGGTACAACTCAACTTACTCCTTCTACTTTATGTTCCGGAGAATCATTTACAGCCTCGCTGTCCGGAGCAAGCAGCGGTACAGGAATTACCTATCAGTGGCAGTCATCTTCTGATAATATTACTTATACTGATATATCAGGTGCGACTTCATCCAGTTATAACGGCACTGCCAGTGCATCTGACTGGTATCGTTGCATAGTAACATGTACCAATTCTTCTTCAACAGATACATCCGTAGCTGCACAACTTACGATAAATCCATTTTATTTGTGTAATTATTGTTCCGTGACGAGTAATTGTAATCTGGATGATATAATCACCAACGTCACACTAAGTACACTTAATAATACTTCTTCCTGTTCTTCCGGTGGATATGGTGACTACAGAACAGGTTTGCCCATACCTCAGTTATCAGCAGGAGGCAGTTACCCAATGTCTGTAACTGTTGGCCCCGGTGGTACTGAGCATGTGGCTGTTTGGATAGATTATGATCACAGCGGTACATTTGACGCATCTGAATATACCTATTTAGGAAGTGGAAACGGCACTACCATAAATGGAACATTAAATATACCGGGTTCACCACCCCAGACGGGTATCACTGCCATGCGGGTTCGCGACAGATATAATACAACGCTAACAAGTGGTCAGGCATGCACCACATATTCTTATGGTGAAACTGAGGATTATCTGGTAAATATAGGAAACGCTACCTGTTTAAATGCCCCTGTATCACCTTCTAACGGTGGCAGTGGTTGCCCTGTAAATGGAACTGTAAATCTAATATGGAATACATTAACCGGTGCTACTGGATATGACGTGTATTTTGATGGCAATAACCCACCAACAACATTAGTTTCAGCTAATCAGTCAGACACCACCTATAATGCAACAGTCGTAAGCGGAACCTACTACTGGATGATAGTTCCTCAGATTGGAGGAGGTGGTTCATCCTGTAATGTATGGTCATTCACCGTATCACCTGCTCCAACAGCAGTTGCAAGTAGTGGTGGAGATGTGTGTGAGGGAACAGACATTGATTTATACAGTGCAAATACTGCTCCCGGGCAAGGATCAGGAAACTCTTTTGCATGGAGTGGCCCAAATGGATTTACAAGTACCATACAAAATACTAACGTAACAAATCCAAACTCGTCTAACAGTGGATATTATGTTGTAATTGTAACTAATCAGTATGGCTGTACAGCAGCTGATTCAGTTAATGTAACAGTAAATCCTAATCCTACACTGAACATTATCAGCACTCAGAATGTAGGTTGTATGGGCGGAAGTGATGGAACTGCTACCATTGGTGCTACAGGTGGAACTCCTGATTATGATTTTACTGCTGATTATATGAATTATTATCAGGGAACTTCGCAGGCAACAGTACCTGATTTATCCGAAGGAACCACTACAATTTATGTAAGTGATGCAAATGGATGTAGTTCGACAATTGATGTAACTCTTACTTATGATTATGCTGCACCCCCTTCACAACCCGATCCAATCACCGGTGCGCCAACAAGTGTGTGTCCTAATCCAACAGACGGGCCATATACTTTAAGTACCAGTGCTACTGATGCTGCTACTTATCACTGGTATCCGGGTTTGAATATTACCGGAGTAAACTTTTTATCACCTGACGGCAGCAGCAGTATAGATGTAGAGTTTGGAACCACATCCAACTCCACTTACAAGATAATGGTAGAAGCCAGCAATGCCTGTGGTACGGGCCCAGCCCGTGCAGTATCTATCCGCAGATCGGTATCAACCCCTGCAGCAGTGATAGGTAATGCAGTAGCCTGCGCCAACACCAACAATGTGGCCTACAGTTGTACAGCAGTAACAGGAGCAGACTCTTATGAGTGGACAATATCAGGAGATGCAACTGTAACAGGAACAACAGAAAATGTAACAGTAAACTTTGGCCCTGCATGGACAGGAGGAACTCTGTGTGTAGCAGCCAAGGTAGGTTGCTTTACCAGTTCAACAAAATGTATGACATTGTCTTCATCAGTATCTGCAGCAGCCATAGGAGCCATTACCGGAACCTTTACGGCATGCCCCAATGCAGTGCAGACTTACAGTGTAGCCAACATTTCAGGAGCTACTTACAACTGGACAACACCATCCAACTCCAACATTACACAGGGAGCAGGTACCAACAGTGTGGAGGTAACCTTCCAGAACAATTATAATAACGTTGGAAATATATGTGTAACGGTAGTCAGCGGATGTGGAGTATCTACAGGGCCAAAATGCAAGACCATAGCACCAACAGTACCCAAGCGCCCAGTAAGTATAACAGGAACGAGCAGCGGATTGTGTAACGGCAATGTTAGTTACAGTGTAGCACCACAGGCAGGGATGAACTTCCAGTGGACTACACCCGGAACCATCATCGGTCCTAACAATACTGAAACAATTAATGTGCAGTACGGAGTCTTCATTAAAGGACAGGTATGTGTATCGGCTTACAATGCATGTGGCAGCAGTGCTACACGATGTATTCCTGTAAAAGGAGCACCGGTTGCAGCAGCATCCATCACACCGGGTCTGGCATGTGCCAACCAGAATGTAACCTTCACGGCAGATACTACCAACATACAGGGCGACTTTACGTTGACATGGATATATCCGAATACAGCAACGTATGTAAGCGGAGGCGGCAACACGAATGATGTAACAGTAACCTGGGGCGCTGCAGCAGGCAATGTAATACTGATGTCGTCAAATGCATGCGGAAGTGCATCAAAAGTAAAGGCAGTAGCACTTGACAACTGCCGCCTTGGCGAAGAGAACAGTCAACCATCAGCGTTTAGTGTTTATCCTAATCCTGCAGACAACTACATTACCATAGAGTGGAATGCAACAGAGCAAGGTACTACACACATTGTTCTGACAGACATTACCGGAAAACTGGTGAAAGAAAACAATATCCATAACACTACAGGTATAAATGCATCAACAATGGATGTAAGCATGTTGCCTAAAGGAGTTTATGTGCTCTCAGCAATCAACAACAAGGGAACAGTGAATAAGAGAGTTGTTATAGAATAATTCTTTGTAGTTCGACACAAAAAAGACTGCTCGTACAAGCAGTCTTTTTTGTTTTTAAGCCTTATAAAATATTATCATTATAACCTACCTTTGCAACATGAATGCAGAAAAACAAAGTGACGCATGGATTTCAGTCATAGACGAGTCGTTGAATGCTGATGTGTCGCGAAATATGAATTTATTTTTGCAATGCGGTTCGGATTTCTTCGCAGCAGCAGTTTTAGATACCGACAGAAATAAATTTGTAGCCTTGATTGATTACCGGTTTCCGTATCCTATGGAGACACGCGATTTGCATGAGAATATTCTTGGTATTATAGAACAAAATAAAACGCTCCTTGATAATCGTTACGACAGTGTTTCACTGAGTTTGTGCGGGTTTAAAAACACCTTACTGCCTGATGTTTTCTTTGATGCAGATAAAATGGAAACTTTGTTCAGTATCAATCATGCTAAAGAAGATAACGAAATGATTTTATATGATAACCTGAGGCGGATATCAGCAAAAAACCTGTATGCAGTACCAAAGGAATTATATCATTTTTTCACCTCGTATTATTCTAATCTCTCCGTCTTCCATGGTGCTACACCATTGATTGAAGGTTTGCTTACTCAACATAAAAACACTACAGGCAAAGTAGTTACTATCAATGTTCAGAACAGGTATTTTGAAATGGTGGTTGCCACCGGTGGGGATCTTGAATACTACAACAGGTTTAACTTTCAGACACCTGAAGACTTTATGTATTATCTGGTGTTTGTATATGAACAACTTGAATTAAATCCTGAAACTGACACTTTAAATATTGCAGGAACCATAGAAAAGAATTCTGCATTGCTTACTCTCATCCGTAAATACATAAGAAACACGCAGTTTACTCAGCGTCCTGCATTTTGTTTTTACAGCTATGGTTTTGAAGATGTCATTCCTTACTATCATTTCAGTCTGTATAATCAGTTTCTGTGCGTATAATCAGCGGAAAATTCAGAGGCAAAAAAATTGAAGCACCTCTTGAACTTCCGGTGCGTCCTACAACTGATTTTGCCAAAACAGGACTGTTTAATATTCTTTCATTCCAAAAAAATTTAGCTTCTTGCACAGTACTTGATTTATATTCAGGAACCGGCAATATTACTTATGAGTTTATTTCAAGAGGAGTTAAGGATATTACATCTGTAGATTATCACAAAGGATGTACTGCATTTATTATATCCACATTAAAAAAACTTAATGCAGATAATTCACAGGTAATAACTTCTGATGCTTTAGAGTGGCTGGAAAACTGCCATCAGCAATATGATATCATTTTTGCCGACCCACCTTATGAAAATTCACCGGTGAAAGAATTAGTAAACATTATATTCAGTAATCATTTACTCAAAACTGACGGATTGCTGATAATAGAACACAGCAGTAACATGAAGCCTGTTACAAACCCCGAAGCTGACGAAACAAGAAAATATGGTGCCGTAGCTTTCAGTATATTCGCATCAAAATAAATTGACTGTACAATGAAAACTGCCGTATTCCCCGGTTCATTTGACCCAATTCATAATGGTCATCGTGAAATAGTAGAGCGCATGCTGCCTCTGTTTGACAAACTGATTATGGCTGTTGGGGTGAATGCAGATAAAAAATATCTGTTTACAACTGAGCAACGATTGCAATGGCTTAAGGAAGTATTCGGCAACGAACCAAAAATTTCTATTGAACAATATTCGGGGCTTACTGCTGATTTTTGTAAAAAAAGAAATGCTGCTTATTTGATACGCGGGTTGCGCAACAGCAGTGATTTTGAATTTGAAAAAGCAATAGCTCAAATGAACCGTAAACTGGGTGGCATTGAAACTGTTTTTGTTATTTCAAGTCCTGAGCATGCACCATTGTCTTCTACCATACTTCGTGATATAATAGTCAATGGAGGAAGTGTGAACGACCTTGTTCCTGTAAAGATTACAATGTAATAAGTCAGTAACTGATCAACCAAGGTTGGTTAATCGGTGACTATTCCAAAAGGAAGACGCATCTGAATTCTATCCTTCTGACTAATATGCTGAATATAGCGCATGGTGTTGAGGCTTTCTTTCATATAGTCCGGCAACATCACACTTACTGATTCGCCTTTCAATTCTTCAAGAAACTCCTGTAAAGGTTCTTTTTGTTCCGGAAGTTCTTTGATTCGATAATTATCCACACCTGCTTTTTTTGCTGCTAATTTTACCGCATCGTCTAATCCTCCAAACATATCTACCAGGCCAATCTTCTTCGCATCAACAGCACTCCATACCCTACCCTGACCTATACTGTCA
This sequence comes from Bacteroidetes bacterium OLB10, assembly GCA_001567275.1. GTDB lineage: Bacteria > Bacteroidota > Bacteroidia > AKYH767-A > OLB10 > OLB10. The sequence continues at coordinate 23,296 of LNBX01000046.1, read as the reverse complement.
ACATCAGCTTTAGTGATGTGGCGACCTTCGGCAACATGTGAGATAAAAGTATCATACACTTCTTCTACACCTTTCTGAATTTTTTCTCTCTCCATAGGTGTGAGTGCTCTGGTTGGTAAACCCATATCGGCATAAGGCCCTGTTTTGTAAGTATCGAAAGTAAGTCCAAGTTTATTGGTCAGCAGTTTTTGTGCATTCATCAGCAGACCAAACACACCAATGGAACCGGTAATGGTGTTGGGTTGTGCGACAATGGTGTCGGCCAGGCAACTGATGTAATATCCACCTGAAGCAGCAACATCGCCCATACTTACTATAAATGGTTTTGCCTCTTTGGCTAATTTGGTTTCTCTCCAGATTACATCGGAAGCAAGTGCACTTCCACCGGGAGAATTTACACGTAATACAATAGCCTTCACTTTGCTGTCTTCGCGTGCTTTTTTTGATGGCTGCCGCAATATTATCAGATCCCATCTGACCTCTTTCACCTTTGCCACTTACAATTTCACCGGTAGCATAAATTACAGCTATTCTGTCCTGAGTGAATTTTTTGTCTGATTTAGGAGCAGGAACATCTTTATATTTTACGAGTGATACAAAATTGATTTTGTCTTTTTCATCGCCATTACGTGTTGCAATAATTTTATCCAGTTCATCCTGATAAGTTAACTGATCAACCAGACGCAACTTCAATGCATCATTTGCATTTTCAGCTGTAAGACTGTCAGCAATATTCTCTAAGTCTGCACGTGATATATTTCTCGATTCAGCAATTTCAGAACACAATGTTTCCCAAATTGCATTTACATAGGTTGAAGTTTGCTCACGGTTTTCAGGACTCATTTTATCCAGAATAAATGGTTCAATGGCACTTTTAAATTTTCCATGTCTGATAATTTCAGGTTCAATTTCCAGTTTTTCAAGGGCTCCTTTAAAAAATACCAACTGTGTAAAAAGTCCTCTGAAATCAACAGCTCCCTGCGGATGCAAGTAAACTTTATCAGCCACACTTGCCAGATAATAAGCTTTAGTAGAATAACCCTCAGAATAAGCAATGACATATTTTTTTGATTTCTTAAATTCAATCAACGCATTACGTAACTCACGTATGGAAGCATATCCTCCTTCGAGATAATTGAGATTGAGTAAAACTCCTTTAATATTTGCATCTGCAGCTGCATTTTCAAGACATTTGGTAATGTCGTTCAGTCCCGGTTGATTAGATGGCTTGAGCGAAGCAAGATTCAGGTTTTTAAATGGATTGTTATCAGTACGTTCGTCCAAAGGCTGACTGAATTCAATTTTAAGCACTGAATTAGATTTAACAGTTGCCACTTCTTTCTGAAAAGCAGAACCTAATAAGGCACCGAAGATGAAAAAGACAATGATGCAAAAAAGAAACAGGGCAGTAAGTGAAGCCAATAAATATTTGAAGAATTGTTTCATTGAAATAAATGTTAAGTAACTATAATTTAGTTTTGCAAAGCTAAAAAAATAGAATTGCACGTTGATAATTTAAATCCGAACTCAGCCATATTGTTGACAGGAAGTAATATGGGCAACCGCTTACATCATCTGCAACAGGCCGCCAAATCCATTGCCTTTGAAATCGGTAAGGTTGAAAAATATTCGGCTGTTTATGAAACTTCGGCCTGGGGCAATACACAACAACCGGCATTTCTGAATCAGGCATTACTGATTGAAACGAAATTATCACCGGACGAACTGCTAACCAAAATTTTGCACATAGAAACCTCAATGGGAAGAGAGAGGAAAGTGCGCTGGGAATCTCGCATAATTGACATAGATATTTTATTTTACGGTTCTGAAATTTCACAAAATAAGTATTTAACCATTCCTCATCCTGAAATCCCAAATCGCAGGTTTGTACTGGAACCTCTGAATGAAATTGTACCCGATCTGATACATCCTCAACTCCATAAAACTATACGTCAGTTGCTCAACGAATGCAACGACTTACTGGCAGTGACAAAACTGAATTCACATGTACAGAAATAAATATTTAATAATAGAAGGAAACATTGGTGCAGGCAAAACATCACTTGCCAAACTAATTGCAAAGGAGTTTAATTTTCATCTTATTCTAGAAGAGTTTGCTGAGAATACTTTTTTGCCACAATTTTATAACAACCCCGAAATTTTTGCCTTCCCGCTTGAAATGTCATTTATGGCAGCCCGATTCAAGCAGATGAAAGAATTTTTCTCTAAACATACTCTGCCTTTTCCTGTGGTAAGTGATTATATGTTTCATAAAACTCTGCTTTTTGCCAAATCCAATCTTAAAACGGGAGAATTTAAATTGTTTGAACAGTTTTTTCAGATGTTGAATACAGGATTACCAAGTCCTCAATTAATCGTGTTCCTTTATAAGGAAGTACCACAGTTGCAAAAAAACATTAAGAAGCGAGGCAGAAGTTATGAAAGGGATATTAAGGATGAATATCTGACCCGCATTGATAAAGCTTATAGCTCCTTTTTAAAACGGCCTCCGAAGTCAATTAAAATACTAAAAATCAATACGAATGAACTAGATTTTGTCAAAAATAAATATGATTTTGAACATATTTTGGCTGAAATCAGAAAAACGGGTTTTAAGTTAGGCTGATTGACTGTTGAAAGCCTTCGTTTTCAGATAAAAATTAAATTTTTGTATTTAAAATCATTGTATTATACTTGCACCTTGAAATGTTAAGATAATTTATTAAACCACTCTATAAGATGAAAGGTAAAACTCTACTCATTACTTCTTTTTTATTGGCTGGAAGTCAGCTGCTTTTTGCGCAGGAATCTTCAAATTACAGTCTTCCCAACAAGAAGGATTTTGACAAATGGTCTGTTGGACTCACCGGTGGATTAAACTGGTTTCAGGGCGACTTGAATGACCATACCAAGGACAATAACAGTATTTTAAAGAACATTCATGACCCTGTTTTTGGGTTGAAAGTTGGTTACCAATTAACCCATTCAGTTCAATTGAATGTCAGAGGTAATTACACTACTCTTTCAGGCCAGAAGGATAAAACTACATTTAGTTATCCTAATCCTGTAACCGGACCTAACAGAGTTACCAGAAATATTAAATTTAAATCTACTGTTTTACAGGGTAGTTTTAACATCAATTACACTATCGGTAACATCAGTTTCCTGCAACGCAACAAACGTGTTCACTTCTATGGTGAAATCGGAGTTGGAGCTTTTCAGTTTGCACCTACCGTTACAGATTTGGACAATGGAACAAAGTATGTGAAAAAAGGAAATGTTGTAGAAGGAATCATTCCTGTAAGTTTTGGACTGAAATACCAGTTCAAGAGATTTGATGCCGGATTGATGTACACCTTCAATAAAACGCTTACCGATAAAGTTGATCAGGTATATGATTCAAAAACTGAAACTGACAACTGGTCATTCTTCCAAATCGCATTAAACTATACATTCGGTAAGAAACAAGCTATGATGGAGTGGGTAAACCCAATGGAAGTGGTTTACAACGACCTTTCAGATATGAAAAACCGTATTGATGTTATTTCAGGTGATAAAGACAAAGACGGTGTTTCTGACTTATTTGATAAAGACAATTCAACACCTGAAGGTGTGAAAATTTATGGTGATGGAACTGCAATAGACAGTGATGGTGATGGAATTCCTGACTATAAAGATGATGACCCATACTCAAATAAAGGAGCAAAAGTTGGTGCAACCGGTGTGGAACTGGATGCTGATGGCGATGGAGTTCCTGACAGTAAGGATATGGAGCCAAATACTCCTAAAGGAAACTTAGTAAACTTCCAGGGTGTAACCATTGCACCTGAAGGTTCTTACGGAAAAGAAGGAATTACAAGCAGTTCAACAGGATGGCTACCATCTATCTTCTTCGATGTTGATCAGTCAGTACTTAAGCCTGCATCACTTGACCGCCTGAATACAGTTGCACGTGTATTGATTAAGAATCCTAACCTGAAGATTAACATTATAGGTAACTGTGATGTGGATGCTTCAGAACAGTATAACGATAAATTGGGTATGAGAAGAGCAGAAGCAGCACTCAACCACTTAGTGAAAGTTTATGGAATAGATGCCTCACGACTGACTGCAACTTCACTTGGTAAGAAAGAACAATTGGCAAAAGGTGTTAAGAGAATGAACAGAAGGGTTGACTTTGAAGTTGCCAAATAAGCTTTAGAAACAGAATAAAAAAAACGCTCCGCAAAAACGGAGCGTTTTTTTATGGCTTTAGTTTGCTGAATAAATCATAGATAAAAATTCCTGCACACACTGCCACATTCAGTGAATGCTTGGTGCCGTACTGCGGAAGCTCCAGGCAGCCATCGCACAGTTGCAGGGTTTCATCGCTTACACCATCCACTTCATTGCCAAAAATCAATACGAGTTTCGTATTGCTTTCAGGCATAAAATCAGGAAGCAGAATACCTGAGTCAGTTTGTTCGGCAGCAAAAATTTTGTAACCCCCAGCCCGAAGCTGCTCAATAGCAGTGGCAGTATCCGAAAAATATTCCCAGTTAACTGAATTGGTAGCGCCTAATGCAGATTTTAAAATATCTTTGTGAGGTGGTTGTGCGGTGAACCCCGTGAGAATAATTTTTTCTACGGCAAAGGCATCGCACGTCCTGAAAACCGAACCGGTGTTTAATGCACTTCTTACATTTTCAAGAATGACAACTAATGGTATCTTTATGGAGTCTTTGAACTCGCTCACTGAAAGTCGTCCGAGTTCGTTAAGTTTTAATTTTTTCATTTTCCGTAATTGAAGACAAAAGAAAAAAATAAAGCCGAAACTCCGCTCATGCAGCAGTATAATGCCATTAAGGCAAAATATCCTGATGCATTGTTGCTGTTTCGTGTGGGTGATTTTTATGAAACATTTCAGGAAGATGCCATCAAAACATCTAAGATACTGGGTATTGTACTGACCAAACGTTCCAATGGTGCTGCCTCTGAAATGGAGCTTGCAGGTTTTCCCTATCATGCATTAGATACCTATCTGCCCAAATTAGTTCGTGCCGGACAGCGTGTTGCCATCTGCGATCAGTTGGAGGATCCAAAGTCAACTAAAACAATTGTAAAACGTGGCGTTACAGAATTAGTGACACCTGGCGTAACATACAATGACAAAATACTCGATTTTGGCAGCAATAATTTTCTTGCAGTAGTTCATCTCACAGAAAAAATTTCGGGAGTAGCATTTGCTGACGTTTCTACAGGAGCATTTTTTGTGGCACGCGGCAATGATGATTATATTGAAAAGTTGTTGCAGAACTTCAAACCAAGTGAGGTGATTGTACAGAAACAACATCTCAAATTATTTGAACAGCGTTTTGGTGAAGGTTTTTATACCTACACACTTGATGAATGGGTGTTTCAGCAAGCATACACAGAAGAAGTTTTGCTCAGGCATTTTCAGACTACTTCACTCAAAGGATATGGCATTCAGGAAATGGATGAGATGGTGATTGCAGCAGGTGCAACCATCCATTATCTCGGACAAATGCAACAGCAATCGCTGGCACATATTACAGGCATATCACGGGTGGACGAAGACCAGTATGTGTGGCTTGATAAATTTACTATCCGCAATCTGGAACTGATTTCATCACCCCATGAAAATGCACGAACACTCATTGACGTGCTTGATTTTACTGTGACACCAATGGGCTCGAGGTTGCTCAAACGCTGGCTGTTGCTTCCATTAAAAGATCTTAATACCATTGAAGAACGACAACATGCTGTGGCAGCATTTACTTCTGATGATGTGCTGATGCAAAATACTGCCAACAGTTTGAAACAGGCAGGCGATGTGGAGCGTTTGCTTTCGAAAATAGCACTGCGGAAAATTTCTCCGCGTGAGTTGGTACAACTCAAACGCTCGCTGGAACAGATTTCTCCGCTGAAAGATTTATTTGCGACATCTGAAAACAGAACCTTTGCTGTATTTGCAGAACAACTCAACCCATGCAATTTGTTATTGCAGAAAATTCAGGAATCATTAACCGATGACGCACCTGCACTTGCTTCCAAAGGTGGATTTATAGCTAAAGGTTATCATGCTGCATTGGACGAGCTTCGTGAGATTGCTTATTCAGGAAAAGATTATCTGCTGAAATTGCAACAACGCGAATCGGAACAAACAGGAATTACTTCACTGAAAATTGCTTTCAACAATGTGTTTGGTTATTATATTGAAGTGACCAATGCGCATAAACATAAAGTGCCTGAAACGTGGATACGCAAACAAACACTCGTAAATGCTGAACGATATATTACACCTGAGCTGAAAGAATATGAGGAAAAAATTTTGGGAGCTGAAGAAAAAATTCTTGCACTCGAAACAGAGCTTTATAATGAACTGATCAGCTTTGCGCAAAATTACATTCAACCTTTGCAGGTAAATGCATCTGTACTTGCGCAGGTTGACTGCTTACTTTCGTTTGCAAGAGCAGCCATTCAGAATAACTACACCCGGCCGGTGGTAAATGACAGCCTCGTCATCAATATTCAGGAAGGGCGTCATCCTGTGCTTGAAAAAGAAATGCCGCTTGGAGAAGAATATATTTCAAACAATTTATATCTGGATCCGGCCTCACAGCAGATTATCATGATTACCGGGCCTAATATGTCAGGTAAGTCGGCATTACTCAGGCAAACTGCGTTGATAGTGCTGTTGGCACAGTGCGGAAGTTTTGTTCCTGCAAAGAGTGCCGAAATTGGTTGGGTTGATAAAGTGTTTACACGGGTAGGTGCAAGTGATAACATTTCTTCTGGTGAGTCAACCTTTATGGTTGAAATGAATGAAACAGCAAGCATTCTCAATAATGTAACAGGCCGCAGCCTGGTATTACTTGACGAAATAGGACGAGGTACAAGTACGTATGACGGCATTTCCATTGCATGGTCTATAGCAGATTATCTGCACGAATTTCCAACAGCAAGAGCTAAAACATTATTTGCCACTCATTATCACGAGCTGAATGAAATGACCAATAGCTATGCACGGATAAAAAATTTCAATGTGGCAATCAAAGAATCGGGAAATAAAATTTTGTTTCTGCGAAAACTGGTGGCAGGTGGCAGTGAGCACAGTTTTGGAATTCACGTGGCAAAAATGGCGGGAATGCCTCCAAAAGTAATTACCAAAGCTCAGCAGATGCTGGCATTGCTCGAAAAAGCTCATGGCAAAGAAATGCTTAAAAAAGCTGAACATAATGCCGCCAAAGAAGCCATGCAACTTAGTTTTTTTCAGCTGGATGACCCGTTGCTGCAGCAAATAAGGGATGAAATAATGAATACGGACATTAATTCACTGACACCCGTGGAGGCCCTGTTCAAGTTGAATGAAATCAAGAATCTGCTGACAAAAAATAACAAGTAAAAAATTTGCAGATGCACTATTTTTTATACTTTTGCAATCCCTTCAAACGAGAAGGGAAATTGGCAAAAATACGCGGAAGTAGCTCAGTTGGTAGAGCGCGACCTTGCCAAGGTCGAGGTCGCGGGTTCGAACCCCGTCTTCCGCTCAGAGTAAAAGTTACCGGTGTAGAAAGCTTCTGGTTAGCAACATAAACCGGCAGCTACTGAAAAGCGGTAACTTTTTTTTTGAAGTTCATTGACAGCATATCCGGATGGTGGAACTGGTAGACACGCAGGACTTAAAATCCTGTGGACCTTATACGTCCGTGCGGGTTCGATTCCCGCTCCGGGTACTTTTTATACGTCAACTTAGAAAGGCAGCATGGATTGTTTCGTGCGTGGTCGCGAGGCACGCTCGCGATGAAATACAGAACAATATCTCAGCAAAGCATATTCAAAAAAATCGATTTTAATTTATCAATAGACCGTTCTCACTCTGATGGTCTCATTGCACTTTTTCAGCTCTGATAAAATGGATGCAGATGTTTTCTTGTCAATATCGGTAGCCACATATCCAATGTCCGTATTGGTTTGCAGATACTGACCTAAAATATTCGCTTTGTTTTTATTCATTATACTATTCACCTTCGACATCACACCCGGAATATTTTTATGTATATGCAAAATGCGATGAGCATCGTACTGCACAGGCAAGTTAAGTTGTGGAACCGATACACTTCCCATACTGTTTCCGGTTTCCAAGTAGTGAATGAGTTTACCCGCAACATCTAAACCAATATTTTCCTGCGCCTCCATGGTTGATCCACCAATGTGTGGAGTGAGCAATACGTTTTCGAGATGTTGCAATGGCGAATAAAAAGTATCACCTGCACCTTCAGGTTCCAAAGGAAAAACATCTGCTGCCAGACCACCGAGATGTTTATTGCTGATGGCTTTGGCAACAGCATTTACATCCATCACTTCGCCCCTGCTAAGGTTAATCAGCACACTTCCTTGTTTCATCTTTTTTAAGAATGATTCATTCACCATGTTGCGCGTAGTCTCTCCGCCCGGAACATGTAGGGTAATAATATCCGCGCGCGACAACAATTCATTCATTTGTTTGCATGCATGCGCATTGCCCAGACTCAGCTTTGGTTCCGTATCATAAAAAATAACATTCATACCCAATGACTCTGCCAAAACTGACACCTGACTTCCAATATGACCGTAACCAACTATTCCCAGTGTTTTACCTCTCACTTCAAAACATCCTTTGCTGTCTTTAAGCCAACGACCTTCGTGAGTTGCCTTATTCTTTTCCGGAATTCTTCGCATGAGCATAATGCATGATGCAATTACTAACTCAGCAACTGAACGTGTATTGCTGAACGGAGAATTAAAAACAGCTACTCCCCTGCTCATGGCATGCGGAAGGTTCACCTGATTCACTCCAATACAAAAACATCCAGCTGCAAGCAGTTTCTCAGCCTGACTAAATACAGCCGGAGTAAGTTTTGTTTTGGAACGAATTCCCAGTACATGAACCTGCTTTATCTTTTTGAGCAACTCCTCTTCCGAAAGTGCTTTGCTGATAAGTTCTATCTGATGATAGCCATGTTCTCTGAACAGACTTACTGCCGCAGGGTGTATGCCTTCGAGCAACAGTATTTTAATTCTTTCTCTTGGGTAACTTGTTTTTGCCATTATGGTTTATTAAAGTATTCTAACCACTAAAATTATTTTTCTTCCAGCCCTTCCGAATAACGCATGTATCTTTTTATCCATTCAGTTCTTCGCACTACCCGGGCATTGGGTTTAACGGGCGACCATTTGAGCGGCAACGGAAGAATTGCAGCCAACGAAGCAGCCTGTTGCATACTTAGTTTTGATGCAGGTTTGTTGAAGTAATATTGCGAAGCAGCTTCAGCACCATAAATTCCATTCCCAAGTTCAATCACATTCAGATAAACTTCCATGATGCGTTGTTTACTCCAGAATATTTCTATCAGAAAAGTAAAATATACTTCAAACCCTTTGCGTAACCAGGTGCGCGAAGGAAATAAAAAAACATTTTTGGCAGTTTGCTGTGAGATGGTGCTTGCTCCTCTCTTCCTGTTCTGATGTTTTTCATTGTATTGGGCAGCTTTCTGAATGGCTTCCATATCAAGGCCGAAATGTTCATTGAACCGTTGATCTTCACTGGTGATAACTGCTTTTACAAGCAATGGTGAAATATTACTTATCGGTTCCCAGTCTTTTTTAAACTGAATATCGCGTTCCGGGTCAAACATTTGTTCTACAAAACGAATAGCCATCAGCGGAGTGAAAAATACGGGAACAAATCGAAACAGGATTACTGAGGCAATGCTTAATATAAAAAACCATTTAATGATTTTAAATAAGATATTTTTCCCCTTTATCAGAATTGCTCTCATCATTTTTCTTTTTTCTGACTGAACACAAAACGATAAGGCAGCAATGCATCCTCACCTGCATAGTCCACACCAATTCTGGGCGTAATCATCATATCTTTTTCTTCAACATGCACTGCATCTTCAATCCAGATGCTATTGCCACAGAGATCAAGACCGGTATGACTGTAATGAATGCCAAGCACCTTTGAAACATTTCCGGGTCCTTCAACATTCGCTGAAATTTTTCTTCCATCTCTGCGCTGCTGCATCCATTTTATTCCATCCATAGGCTTAACACTTCTTATCAGAACTGCATGTGGAATGTCCTTTTCATTTGTTACCACATTAAATAAAGAGTGAATACCGTAGCAAAGATATACATAAGCAACACCACCACGATGATACATTATTTCAGTACGCTTGGTTCTGCGATTTCCATAAGCATGCGATGCCTTATCCACTACTCCGTTATATGCTTCTGTCTCGGTAATTATGCCTGATGTAATATGACCATTGAATTTTGTTACCAATAATTTCCCCAACAATTCACGTGCAATCATTACCACATCCTGCTGCAGATAAAAATCTTTTTTCAGTTTACTCATTCCAGATGAGGAATTGTTTTTCGTCAAACATTATTACTTCCGTATCCATCAGCCATTGCAGTGCATGCAGATAATTTCTTTGCTGTGAAGCAGGAAACTTATTATTGATATCGGAGTAAGTTATTTTCCCGGCATTTACCCACTCTTTGATAATTTGTCTGATACGTTCAAACTCCAAATCATTTAACTCCAGTTTATTTCTGTTGCGGCAATAGTCGCAGTTGCCACAGCGTGTTGTAACTTTTTCACCAAAATAATCCAGTAACATCATACTGCGGCAGGCAGCATTGTTCTCGGCATAGTTCAGCATAGCCGACACACGTTCTTTGAATCTATTTTTTCTGAATTCGAGTAATTTTAAATCGGGCAATACATCTTCAGCTCTCAGTCGCGGAATCAGAAATGTAAGTTGTGGTTTGTCTGTCTGAGGCTGATAATCAAGAATCCCGCATTTACTGAAATAAGCCAATTGCCTGTGCACAAAAGAAACATCCACATTCAAACGTTTTGCCAAATCACTTTCACTGATTTTTACATACTGATCAAAAATACCTCCATAAGAGCGCAAAATCATTTTAATTATTTTGTCAGCTTCAGGATTCTGCACCTGAAAGTTGTATAAGTCTGTATTGTCAACCATAAACTTTAAACGAGCAGGAATAAACACAGCTTCCGACAGCGAAATATATTCAGCTTCGGCAAGAATACGCAGCGAATGATGCGTAAGCAAAGGATTTAGATTGAAGTTAGAAGCAAAAGCAGCAATATCAAAATCAAAACTTATACCTTTTCCGCTGCTTAATGCTACCTTACAGAAATTACCAAGTGCATTATAAACTGTACGAATAAATTTGATGTCAGGGAAAGTGCGTTCAAAAATCTGCTCCAGATCAAGTCGGTCGGCAGTCTGATAAAGTAAAACAGCATAAGCAGCTTTTTCATCACGTCCTGCACGTCCTGCCTCCTGATAGTACGCTTCAGGACTTTCAGGCAAATCAAGATGTATCACCGTACGCACATCAGGTTTGTCAATACCCATTCCGAATGCATTGGTTGCTACCATCACCTGTGTTTTGTTTTGCATCCACTCTATCTGACGTTTGGTTCTCTCACTCTGATCCAACCCGGCATGATAATAATTTGCTTTGATTCCATTGGCCAGCAGATAATCAGAAACGTCCTTGGTACGTCTGCGACTTCTTACATAAACAATTGCACAGCCTCCAACTCCTCTGAGAATATTCACAGCCTTATTCAGTTTATCGGCATTATGATAAACCAGATAACTCAGATTTCCTCTTTCAAAACTTTTTACAAATACTTTTCCATTGCTGAAATTTAATTTCTGCATGATATCGTCACGCACCTGTGGCGTAGCAGTAGCAGTTAGTGCCATCACAGGCACCTCAGGAAATTCCTTTCGCAAATCAGCAATATGCAAATATGATGGTCTGAAATCATAACCCCACTGCGAAATACAATGTGCTTCGTCAACAGCGATAAGATTTATTTTCATCTGCCGCAGACGAATCAAAGCAATATCTGTCAGCAGCCGTTCAGGAGAGAGATATAAAAATTTAAAGTTACCATAAATACAGTTATCAAAAGTTACATCAATTTCAGTGCGACTCATTCCGGAAACTACTGCAGCTGCTTTAATATTTTTCTTACGCAGATTCTCCACCTGATCTTTCATCAGCGAAATCAATGGAGATATTACTACGCAAATGCCGTCACGGTAAAGTGCAGGCACCTGAAAGCATACCGACTTTCCACCTCCTGTAGGCAACAGCGCAAGGGTATCATGTCCTTCAAGTACCGACTGAATAATCTCAGACTGTAGCGGACGAAAGCGCGAATGGCCCCAATACTTGAGTAATATTTCCTGTATTTCAGTCTCAACCGGCATCTTACAAAGATAATTAAACGGCTGTTCTGAAACAGTACATCAAATACTATCGGTCAGATAAAAATCACTTTAGTTAATCAGTCGCCTGTGGTGTTTCTGCTGAATGAGTTTCACCTGTAGCATGTTTGCCCCTTGCCGAAAGAAACCAGATATAACTCATCCACAGAATCGGGAAAATCGCCATTCTATAGCGGCTGCAGCCAACTACTCCCGTGAAGATAACGATGTAAGCTATCAGTATCAGAAAAACAATTCTGTCGGGGATGGCAATGTTTCTTGCAAATAAAAAACGTATCAGGCAATAAAAAATAAAAATATTAAACAGTGCAGTCAGTCCGAGATACAATACCATCATTGGGTTAAAAGTTTTCACATAATCTACTACACCCGAAATTCCATTCTGAGCATAATAATACTTCCATCCCCTTTCCTGAACATAGTCAGGGTTCACAAAAAATGCCATCAGGTCGAAGCGCCCATGATCGGTGAAAAAATATACCATCCCTTTTAACTGTGCCCACACAAAACGCGCTTTGTTTTCTTTCACCAGTTTAAAACTTTCACGCATCAGCATATCACTGTAGCTTTTCAAATCGGGTTGTTGCCTTGCAACCTGCACTACACTGTCAATCTTTGCCTGTGCAACGGCATTTCCTCTTTCGCCAACAGCAAGGTAAGCTCCATATTCCGAAAAATATTTTTCGTTGACTGTGCTGTAATGAAAATAACCTGTTACATGATAATTATAGGCTGACATAGAGATTACAACAGCCAATGGCAGCAATGAAATAAGAACTTCGCGGAGATGAAATATTTTCTTGGTATAAAACAGCAGTGCAATAACCGGAACAGCCACACTGAATAAATACAATACCGGTTTGGTGAGAATGGCAAGTGTAATACATATACAAAAACCTAAAAACGCTTTGGCATCACGAATAGAATGATGAAAAAATATCAGTGCCAGAATCAGGAAAAACTGAAACAGCACATCTGCCATAACCATATTGGCATAGATAAACTGTGTCGGGAAAAACAACAATGGCAACAATGCCAGCCATCTTTTTACAGGTCGAATTCCTGTGAGCTGCCAGAATAAAAAGCAACAGAGTATCAGCGAAAAAACACTGATGATATTTTGTATGGCAAGTGCAAAAAAAGTATTGGTTGAAATAAACTGAATCAGAAACAAAAATATTGCATACAATGGTGGTCGCCTCGAATACATGGTATCATCATGCGGCATATCCCAGTCGCCAGCATACCATGAGCCATGTGCTTTCAGGTTGGTTGCCTGATGGAGATAATCCACACTGTCCACTGAAAAAGCAATGTGATTGTACTTCATTGCAAGAAGAAAAAACAACAGATGCAATGCTGCAAGCACAATTAACAGAAAAACATTTCTGGAGAGCCAAAGATTAAAGTGCGTTATTAATGACCTCATAGGCTTTGAATGGTATGCACTATTTCAGCAAATACATTTTGCCCCATCCTTTGCCGATAAATTTATCGGCAGAAGTAGCGCGATGTTCAATGTCGTCACCATTAATTTTTGTAATCACGCGATAAAGGTAAACACCTTTTGCCAAACGGTCGCCAAACTCATCCTTGCCATCCCATGCAAACTCGCTGATGTTTCTTCCGATATGCATAGGACCCAGTTCGTCCTGCGTAATCTCTCTCACCACTTTACCACTGATGTTGATGATTTGTATTTTGAAATAAGTAGGAATTTCGGAGCCGGTAAGTGTGAACACAAATCGGGTGCTTGTGGTAAACGGATTCGGATAGTTGAACACGTGAGTAATAGAGCTTTTTGTAATCACTTCAAACGAAATGCGGTAGTCGTTGCTGCCACTGAGGTTTCCTGACTCATCACGCGCCTGCGCCCGAAGTTCGTAAATGCCGTCCACGTTAAATATGGGGTGATATTCTATCCTGAATACATTGTCGGGCAACTGTGCAGGTGTCCACTGCAACAGGTCGGGCGACATGGATGTGTTGGAAGCGGGCTCAAAATACAATTGTTGCTCAACTCCGTCAGGCGATTTGATATAAACCTTATACTTTGAAGTATCGTTAAGTGCCAAATATCTGTTCTCGTCTTTTAGTTTTATAACGATCAGTGGTTTTGCAGATACAATATCGCCATTCAGAATATGCTGTCCGTCAAATGTAACATCAAGTATTGGGTTGGTAACATCTTTGTTTACGTTGAAACCAATTTTAGCAAAGTTGTTGAAGTGGTATTGTTCAGGCTGATCATTTCGTGGGTTTACCTCCATCCACAATGTATTAATGCCCGGATAATTCTGTGTACTGAATTTTACTGAAGCATTCAGCGTATCGCCATGCAGCAATGCATGAAAGCGTGGTGATGCAATATCTTTTCTTACATTGTTGTTGTCGTAGAGATAATAATCCACCAGCAAGTCACTCATATCAGAAGTGCTTACATTCTCCACTGGCATTTTCCAGTAAATGGTATCTCCCTGTTCCACATCAGCAGATATAAACTCAGCACCTAAAGGATTCAACACTGCTTCCGGAACTTCCTGATAATATATCTGCCAGCGATTCAGTTGTGGTGGTGTTCTGAAAACTGAATCTTCCATATAGCACCTCAAAAATAATTTCGGATAAACATACGGACTGATGTTCAGATTAAAATCCATTTGTGATGGCTGTATGGCAGTGTACAACGTATGTTGTGTTCCAACCGTATCAATACCTACAATGTCAAGCGCCAGCGTGTCTGTTGAAGTGGCTTCCACACTGTTGTTGGCCCAGTGCAACGAGTTCCACTGTATGGCAGGCCCTATCACTTCTGATGTAACATAACCTTTATACCAGTTGCCTCCGATGAGTGTAGTAAAAGTTATATTCTGAACAGTATCGTTAGCCGCCACAACCGTTTGTGCAGAAGACGGAATTCCTTTTCTGAAAAAGAAAATAAAATGTTTGCTGTTGGGAATGGTGTCCACATTATTAATTCCGTTTTGCGATAGTGCAAACCTGAACTGTCCCGACCATGAACTGCTCATAAAATGCTCCGTCACGCTGTAAAGCAGCACATAATTTCCTGTTGGTACTCGATTGATAAAGTTTGCAAGACTGTCGAGATTTCGGTAAATCAAATGACCTTTGACAGAAAATACCGAATCAGTAGAGAAAGCAAAAAACGGTTGCGCTCCATTCACAATTGCCTGGCAGGAGTCGTTATAGGGTGGCTGATTGATATTTCCGAACTGACCTGCATAGGTTCCTGTGTTCCAGCTTTCGAGCGAAATGGAATCGAGTACTACTGCATAAATCGCACGATAATTACAACCTCCTGTTGCAATCAGCTGATTGTTCAGTTGTACATTGTCTGAAGTAAGACCCTGCCCGGGAACTTTCCATGTTGATACCCTAAGTTCGGCCTGCGTATTGTCGAAGTCCCATCTGCGTTGTGGTTTATCATACACCACATTGGAGTAACCATCATTCTTAAACTGAAAGAAATGCGCCTGACTCCATCCTGTTTTCTGAGGAATGTAAATGAATGAACTTTCTTTCCAACGGTAATTATTCGGATAAAGAGAAGGGTCGAGGCTTACGCGCCAGTAATACACTCTGCCACTGTCGCAGGTAAACGGCAATGGCCATTTCACAACGCCTCCTGTTTGCGTAAATGTTTTAGTTCGAAGAAATGGCGAATTGAATGCATCGGTAGTATCCACTTCGAAGCGGTAAGTTTTCGAAGGCGCATAAATATTATCGGTTGTTGCTTTCAGAATTACTGATGCATCAGGCACAATGGCATATTTAAACGGATATACCGGAGTAATATCTGTAGAGATTATCTGCAATGGAATGTTCAGCACATTATTGTTGGCTTCATTACATTCTGTAATCACTCCGTTGTAGTCAACCGTTACATCAAAATAATTAAATCCGGGTCCGCGGTTCAGGTCGGTATTGAAAGTTACACGCAATGTATCCGTATAAGGTATGTAGCGCAACAACGTATCAATTGTCAGAGTTGAATTGTCAGGGAACTTGCGAACGATGTGCACAGATACAGAATCGGTGGTTACTCTTCCCAAATTTTTTATAACCACATTCAAATCGAAAGTCGGAAGATCTGTGGTAACTTCTGTGGGATTAAAAAACACCGATGGCTGTTTTATTTCATAATCGGGTAAGTCAGAGGGTGCAAGTTTCAGAGCAGGGTCGCCATGCCACAACATTCCCAATGCTGTAGATTTATAAACTATTCCTGCATTGTTGTAATACATCACTATCAGAGAGTCTAATGCATTTTTAATTGCAATGCCCACCGGCAGACTGTAATCGCGATAAGCAACATTTCTGTATAACTGCAATGAGTAATCACCCAACTCCTGAATATTTCCAAGTCGTGGTTTTGCAAGAAAACCTACCGAACCTTTTTGCGGCAGCAACACAAAATCTTCGTTGAGCAATCGCGTTGGCGAATAAATATCACCCACATTGCACGACTGCGCAAACACCACCGGATATCGTCCTGCATTGTGCCAGTTTTGAGGAATGTCTGTTGCTATATCGAAAGTAGAGCCAGCCGCATGACCAAAAAATGTCATGATGTTTACACCACTGTCAATGCGTGCCTGCAATTCAAGGGCCTGAATATATTCTATTGGGTCTGTCGAAATTTTATAATAACTCGTCACTGTTGCACCCATCAGCGTATCGCTAATGGCAGCAGCATTCTGATCCATATAATTTTTTATGCTCTGCTGCTCAAAGCCTGTGTTGCCTCCCACAAAATGCAATACATGCTTCAGCCAGTCTTCAGGGCAAACCTGTCTTGCTGCTTCATGCGACTGTGCTTTTTCCAGATAGTTGGCTACATCCGTTGTGTTTTGTGCAGCAAGACGTCCTGTTGCAAGATGTGGCACATAGGTAGTGTCTGTAATTCTATTGCTGAACATATAATCTGAGGGCGGATTGCCATAGGTAGGCACCAGACTCAGTTCGTTGTATGCAGGATTTAATCTTACCGCTTCGGGATATATGGCTTTGCCTATCAGAAATAAATACTGAGGTTTGTTGTTGAATGTATTGATGGCATAAGCACAAAAGTTTTTGATGGAAAGTGAATGTTGGTTAATGCCATAAGCAAACTGATCATACAAATCATTGATGTCAACCAGCAGCGGATTATAACCTGTGGCAAGTCTGAAATTGGAATAGTTAACAGCTTCGCTCCACAATTTTTTATGCGAAACAATCAGGTAATCATATTGCGGCTGATTATATGCGTAATTGATAAACCGTGCAAACTTTTGCGGATCGGTATCGGTGTTCACAGGTGCAATCAGAAAATCTGCTGACGTACTGTAGGAAGCTGATTCGGCAGCCAACAGACAACTGCTTTCTGTTCCGCCAAAAGGTATGAGTGCCTGCAGAAGATTGCCGGTGCGCACAGTGGTAATTTTACTTATCGTATCTCCGGCTAACAGATAAATATAACGGGGGGTATTGTCGCTGTTCAGATAATCATTCAGGTCAACGCGAAGTTTGCTGCCACTGCCGCTGACAGAAAAAAACTGAAAAGGTGTGCTCTCTCCCGAAAAAGTATTTGCATGAGCATATCGCAGGTTGTAATATGTTACCGACATGCGGTTGGAGCCTCCGCCATTGGCAGTGCCCGAAAACTGCAACGTATTATTTGCAGCGAGTGCAGTAAGCGAAAGAGTAAAATTAAAATCGTAGCGCGTGTATCCGAAAATATTATTGTCGGTAAAAACCTGATTGCCGTTTATCGCAACATTAAACGTATGAAAATATCCGTCATAGTTGGCATTCACCATTCGCACATCCATCACAGGTGGTGGTGCATTCACTGAGGTCGAAAGGTTGGGTGTGTCAAATGTTTCTGATGGAGTGTTCACGCTGAATGGTGTTCCTGAAAAACCTTCGGGGCCTGAATATGATGGATCTATATCACCCTGCGAATCGCCTTTCAGATATTCACCTGTATAATTTTTACGACTCACCTTTGTGATATAATCCAGTGGCGTATATGCACTGAAGTTTACATCGTTCTCAAGAATCATTCTTTTTACGGGAGTGCCCGGCAACACTGCTGCCGTAAGAAAATAAACTGCCGTATCGCTGAACAAACTGTAGTCGGGGTTTAGCTGATCCGAAGGATTTTCATACAGCGGTTTGTCGGCCCATCCGTCATTGGGTTTGCCATAAAATTCAATATAATCTGTCGGGTCAAAAGTGTTGTCGCTTCGCCTGCTACGTAGATGTATTGCTCCGTGCCGTTATGAAAAATCTGAAAGTTGTGCGGGTTTTGTGTTACGTTAAATCCTGCCTGCTGCAAGGTGGAATAGTCCAGCCGGTAAATTCCTTTTTTCCAGACTTTAATTTTGAAATACTGCTGTGCCGAATAAGGCTGCGAGCCGTTGAAGTTAATCCAGCTGTTGGCATACTGTGCATTTAACACAGCAGGACTCAGAAACAGAATAAAAATTAACGAGTAAAGTTTTCTCATGTTTTTTTCTGCTTATAAATATTCAGTCTTATTGAAAACACGTTTGAATACAAATTGTTGCTGTTGCCAATGTTGGTGAGGGCATAGTCTATTGACAAACTTTTGAGCCGTATGCCCACTCCGAGGTTTGGCTGCACGGTAGTTTTCTTTTTTCCGTCCATATCAGTCACCTGCTGAAAGTTGCTGATGCCTGTTCGCAGAAATATCAGATGGTTGTAGCCTGCTTCAATTCCCACACGCGGATCAATGCTGGCAAAATTTGTTTTAATGAGTGTATTCCTTTTTCCGTCAAAAGTCATTTCAAGATCGAGTGCAGGCGCTATGCTGAATTTTTTCAGTATAAACTCTCTCGACACTCCGGGTATCAGGCGAGGCAATGTAAGCTCCAAACCGTTTTCGGGAATCTCGTTTCCTGTTTCAATAAAAACTTCTTTTGTGCGGTCGTTCAGCGAGTAGCTCCATGCGTTGAAGGTAGAAGTTACATCTCTGAGCACTGCACCCACTCGCCATTCACCGGTGGTATATTGCAAACCTGCATCCAGGCCAAATCCCCATGCTTTGGCAAAATCGCCTACCTTGCGGTGAATGATTTTTACGTTGGCGCCATAGTGCAGCCCCGTGATGCGCGACTTCGAAGCAAACGAAATAAGAAATGCATAATCGGCAGCCGAAAATCCGGTAATGCGGTCGTAGTTGATGTTGCCGTCTTTGTCTTTGAGGTCAATGGTGTTGGCAATATCGTCAATGCCGAAACGCAACACCGAAACACCAATTTGGCGCATGGAGTCTATAGGAGCAGTAAGACCCAGATAATCGTACTTGGCAATGCCTGCAAAATATTCGTTGTGCATAAATGCCAGCTGAATGTCGCCTTTGGCAAGTGCCAGACCTGCAGGGTTCCAGTAGCCGGCTGTTACATCGTTGACCTGCGACACCTGTGCACCACCCATGCCCAGAGCGCGGCCACCTACTCCGAGCGACAAAAATTCATTGCTGTATTTAGGTGCGGTTTGTCCCCATGCCTGCAAACCAATGCCTGTGGCCAAGGCCAGAAGGGCTGCTCTTATCATACTTTGTTTAAGTTGGTTAAATTTTTTAAACGTGAAATGACATAAAATATTTCTTATGCCTGCTAACTTGCTTTTATGGAAAATCATCTGAAAAAATACCTCCTCAAATGTATAGTTTCCGCAGAAATTCCGGTAACGGCTCAGGTTTTATTTTCTAACAAAATAAGGGGGAATGGAGAGTTGAGAATGGATAATTGAAAATGGAGAGTTGAGAATGGATAATTGACAATGGAGAGTTGAGAATGGTCTGCATTGCCTTGGCGCACCCGTGGCCTTAGAGGGCGCTGACGCAATAATTTTTTTACACATTCCTTCGCGCACCCGTGGCCCTAAAGGGCGCTTACGCGCTTCGAATATGATGGGCAAGAGGCAAGCTCTCGCTGGGTTGTTTACATCTTACACCCAGCAGTTCCGCAGTACTGCGGAATACCGGGTGTCAGGGATTTTTAAAAACAAAAGGTGATGAATTATGGGAAGGCAGGGAGAGGTTATGTTGAGGCAGGAATAAATTATGATAAGGCAGGTGTTGTTGATGGTGAGGCAGGAATATGTTATGTGCCGACAGGGATTAGTGAAGGTGCGACAGGAACCAATTATGTGACAAAAGGAATGTGTTATGGGTAGTTAGGAACGGTTAAAGGGCCGTTAGGAATGGATTATGTGACGATATGGCAGCGTTTTATTTTGGGAGATGTTGTATTTCCTTCGTGCACCCGTGGCCTTAGAGGGCGCTTACGCGCTTCGAATACGATGAGCAACACAGCAAGATAACGTTTTACACCCTGCAGTTTCGCAGTACTGTGGAATGCAGGGTTGTTTCTATTAATTCTTATTAATTGTTCTTTTGGCTTGAACCAATCCCGCAGTTCAGCGGGACCAAAAGTTCAAGGCTGTATAAGAATATTTTGTTTCATTGTTCTTTTGTCTTGACACAATCCCGCAGTTCAGCGGGATTGCTTAATGTAATCACTCTTAATTGTTCTTTTGTCTTGACACAAAAGAACCAAAAGTCAAGCCTGATGAAAAATCAACTAAAATATTGTTCATTTCATCACGCAACCCAATGTCGCTGCGCTCGGGGTTGCTTACTTGTGCCTTACGCTTTGAAATGAACTGCTATTTCTTAACGTTGATTTTTCATAGGGCGGTTTGGGGGTTAATATTTAAAAGCGTATTCGTGTTGTTTAAGTGTTGCTATTTTTTAATTGATTTTTTATAGGATGGTTTATATGATAAAATCAGGGGTGATTTTTGAAAAAAATTGTAAATAATTGATAGTCAGATGTTTATGATTTTGGGAGGTTTTGTAAGGTTTGGTGGATTTGTGTGCGGAATTGTGGACTGATTTTGATGGCCGGAATGGTTGGGTTGGTGGTGGCCAGGGGGTGTTTTGCGGCCTGAATGATGGTGGGTTGTTTGGAGAAAAGTTTTTGCAGAAAAGGGTTAAGGATCAGAGGGGTGAAGTGATTGAAGGAAAGGTTGTGTTGTGTGGTTTTGAAAAAGTGGTTGGGCAAATTTTATTTTCAGAAAAATGAAACTTTTATTTTTTGAAGGTTGTAAAAGGATGCAGAAAAGCGGTGTAAGAAAAGTTGAAACTGAGAGTTGCAAAAACCAAGCCGCAAATTGAATAAAACGAATCGAATTGAAAAATAAATATTCTTTTAAACACTAATTAAATTATTAAAAATGAAAAACGCAAAATTTAACTGCGCCATGGGGCTGATGTATTTGGCCGTGCGCAAAATGTGGCAGAACTGTAAACTGAATATTACAGATATGCATAATTTTAAGAGTAAATATACGGATGCATTTTGCGATGCACGTATAGCGGAAGTGGATGCAGCAGAAGCGATGCCTACGGAAGAGGCACGTGCAGCGGCACACTCGATGTTGCGCCTGGAGTTGATGACCACAGGCAGAACATGCAGACAAGACTGGCAAAGTCTGAAGATGTATATAAAGACTGCGTTTGCTCCTGAGCAATGGCAGATACAATGGGATGCAGCAGGGATGAACAGCTACTATGCTGCGGGCAACAACAACTGGACGAGTTTGACGGAGTTGATGTCGGAGGGCAGTGCATATATTGCAGCAAACAAAGCGGTGTTGCTTGCAGGTGATAATATGCCTGCGGGTTTTGAAGCGCAGTTTAATGCATCGAAGGCAGAACTGAATGTTAAGCTGAGCGCGTTTACGGATGCAGAGGTGAATGCAGAGTTTGGACAGGAGCAGAAGATGGATGCGAGCAATAGTGTGTATGACCAGGCGATAATGATGGGCGAAGACGGGTTTCACCTGTTTGACGGACAGGAACTGAAACAGAATATGTTTTCGTTTGCAGCAGTGTGTGAGCTGATAGATCCGAGAGGTTCGAGTACGGCCATACTTACAGTGCTGAATGCAACGACAGGTACACCGATAATAGCAGAGGTGGAACTTGTGGGCAGCGACCGCAAGGTGACCAGTGGTGCAGATGGCCGTGTGGAAATGGGACATCTTGCACAGGGTGAAAACAGCTTTAAGGTGACGGCAGACGGATTTACAACACAGACAGTGACGCTGAACCTGAACGTGGGAGCAACATCGCGCACAGAGGTGGAAATGGCACCGATGTTTGGTGAAACGGTTTCGGAAGTGACTCCGATACCGGGAGCAGAGCCAGTGCCTGTGCCTGTGAGCTGATGCGATAAAGAAAAAATAAAGTCATATTAGTAATACCCCCTTTGTGCGAGAGCATGAAGGGGGTTTTTTTGTGTTGTTTGGGAGGGAGAGGGAGAGTGTGTGATTGGGGTTAAGCTAAAGTATTTTGTGTTTATCAGGATTTTCTCCGCCATAAATGGCGGAGTTATTTTTGGGGGGATTTGAGAATTAAGGATGAGATGTTTTAATTTGTGGAGAGGACATCATAAATGAATAGGATAAAAGATGATACTTTAGCAAATCGTTGAGGAAAACACAATTATATCATGTTCGAGCAAACTTTTAAAAACATAGACGACATTCTTCACAAAGACGCAGGTTGCGGAAGTGAATTAGATTATGTGGAGCAAACTTCTTGGATTTTGTTCCTCAAATATTTGGACGACTTGGAGAAAGACCGTGCCACAGCAGCCGAACTAACAGGCAAGACTTACACGCCTATCATTGACAAAGATTACCAATGGACAGTTTGGGCAATGCCCAAAGGCAAGGACGGAAAACTCGACCACCACAACGCCCTGACAGGTGACGACCTCACCGATTTTGTAAACAACAAACTTTTCCCTTACCTCAAAAAGTTTAAGCTAAGTGCCGACAGTGCCGACACCATTGAATACAAGATTGGCGAAATTTTCAGCGAACTGAAAAACCGCATACAAAGCGGTTACAAATTGCTTGCG
>LNBX01000045.1 GCA_001567275.1 Bacteroidetes bacterium OLB10 | reverse complement strand
TCTTCGTTCCATTGCTCTAGTGTCATTTGTTGTCCAAATACCGTTGAAGCAAAAATAAAATTGTTCTTGTTTGCATTTGTTTCATTGTTCTTTGTCGTTTTAAAATAGCTTATAACGTTTTTGCAGCTACCCGAAGGTGGCGATTTCGAAGCACTTCACTGTCAACCAAGCACAAACTTTGATAGAAGCACAAAGCTTGATTTAACCACTGAACCGCCACTTTTGGGTAGGTGCTGTTATGGGCTGGTTTTAAGCTTTATTGGTCATCTTATCCATTTTCAGCAATACTTCTTCCCCATTTTCAAGTCTTTTTGTATTAACTGATACAGTGCCTGTCGAAAAGTGAAATTGTTCAAATCTCGATACATTTAAACCTGTTGATTTAACCTTGATGATTGACTTGTCCTGGTAATTTTTCCAAAGGTGATGTTTTTTACCTAACCAATTCCAAACATATACTCCCTCTTCATTTAGACTTGCAGGCTGTCTATGTCTTCCAACAATCACGAAAACAAGAACGAATAATACTCCACCAACAATTAATACAAATGGGGCTACTTTGCCCTCTGCGGAGGCACGTGCATCAAGTTTTGCCTTTGAATACGCAAATGTGTCTGGTGAACCATCTCGGTATGTATACAGTGATTTATCAACATTCTTTATGAAGTTTTTTGCAATTGGACGGATTAGTATTGAAGAAAATAAAGCTCCTAAAAGTAATCCAAAGACTATTGAAAAAGTGTAAAAGCGCTTGCTTAGTTTAACGTTAAAATCTTTAGTGTTCATAATGTTTAATTTTTTTTTTTACTCGTTTGGCTGTTCAATTGACGCCCCGTTTTTTTTAGTGGTCGCTGGTCTCCACTATTTTAATTGTGTTTTTGGTCAGTCAATTATAACTGTCAAGAAGAGTCAAAAATTGGTGATTTTCTTGTCTGTTTCATTCTGCGGTGTCGTTTATTTAACTTGCCCATAACGGTTTTCGGCTTTGCGTAGTGGCGGCATTTTAGCACTGCCGTTGATTAGAATTACAATCGTTCAATTTAGCACAAATGCTCAATATAAATCCGTCACCCGCCATTACGCAAAACCGATGTTGGTGGCTGCCCGAATTTGTTTAATACTTTTTCCATTCAAAACTTTTGAATCCGCTTTCTGTCGCCCATTTACGCCAAACCGCTTCAAGAATTTCGTTGTCCCTTTGTCCTATTGGATACTTGTATGTTTGCAATTTGTCATTTTTATCTCGTTCGTGTGTTTCCAATATGTGCAGATTGACAAACTGATTTTTCTTGTTTTTAATTGGTGTCAAACACAATGAACGATTTGTGTCAAGTGCAGTTCGAATGTCCACATTGTTTGCGTTGCAATACTTTCTTACTTTGTCAATTTCATAACTCCCAAAATAAAATTGATTGTTTGCATTTTTGTTCAAATACTCCAAATAACCGTCTGTGAAAATGTAAATATGATTGTCGTAATTGACGAATGTTGTATCTACACCGTCAGTTAAATAAGTGTCTTTTTTGACGATTGGTTCGTTTTCTATTTTCTCAATTAAGATACTAATTAAGTCCAACCCCTTGTTTCTAATGTTTGCATACGCACTTTTTACTTTCTGCTCAAAGTCATCAATTTGATAAGTCAAACCATTGTTTTGATATTTGCCTGTTGAATTGATGAATTGTTGTTTTTCGCCTAAATTCTTGACTTTATCAATGTCAATAGTTGCAATAGCCTTGTCGGAAAATGAAGAAAAGCAAATTGAAGATTTGTCGCCAATTTTTTGTCCGGGCTTAACGCATTCATTCTTGAAATACTGAACAATCTTATGAATTTCATCTGTGTCCTTTGGTGGTTTGTTGTCTATGCGACTTGATAAATCAGAAAGGATTACAATGTTTTGATACGTCAAATGTTTGTTTTGTGGTTCTGAGCCACAAGAAGAAAGCAATACGATTGCCGAACAAATGATTAAAATATTTTTCATTACTGCCGTTAACTTGTTAGATTGTTGTTTCACTTGCTCTCTCAATTTCTTTCACTCTGTTTGCAACTTCGTCTGTCGCATAATATTCAGGAAGAAACGTAATAAAACCTGATTTATATGCAGAAATAACGCTGTCAAAAATCACATCAGTAAATATTTTCCCGCTCGTTATTCTTGCACTAAAATCGTCATAAATCGCTTTTATCTGATTGTGTAATTCAGAATATCTATTTTCAATTTGAGTTTGACGATTATTGATTTCTGTTTCCAAATTGAGAACCTTTGAGTTCTGTAGGTTTATTGCTTCTTCTTTTTCCTTTACCTTGTTCGTTAATTGTTCCTTTTCCGAATTAAGGTCAATCATTTCTTCATCTAACAATTGGATTTTTCTGTTTTTTTCTCCGTCAACCAAATCTCTTTGCGAATTTTTGTAGGCGTTTGTAATGTTATCAATCAAAAAGTGCGTGAGAATTAAAGGAAACATACCAAACACAAAAATCAGCCAAAACTCTCCGTGCTTTACAACTTCCCAAAGTTGAATGGTTGATTCTTTTCCAACTAACAAACATTTTATTTCGTCTGTATTTATTGCAACCATAGTTGAAACTAAAATGTCAAAAATCAGCAAGCCAACCCAAAATAAAAGATTGTTCACTAATTTATTTTCACTTCCAAGAATTTTTAAATTGGAAAGTAAAATTGGAATGAGAAAGAAAAGTGCGGCTATAAAACCAAACAATACACCTTGTTGTCTGAATATTTTAATAATTGCATTTGCATCAACAAGTTGCGGAAGCCCTGGGTTTATGCCCGCTTCCAAAGATGCACGAATTACATTCCCTTCAAAAAATACTTTGTAAACTGCCGAAGCAAAAAATATTGATAGATAAAAAGCAAAAATTGCCAAACCTATCGTAACGCAAATAGTTCCGAAAGTCCAAAACTTTTTTACTACGAATGATTGCTCTAATGTTCGTCTTTCAAGTTTGTTTTTTTCAATTTCTTTATTGACTTGCAAAAGTCCTTTTTCGCCTGAATTTTGGTTGCCTGATTCTAAAATTGATTTCTCTTGTTTAAGAGTATCAATTTTATCAGTGATTTGTCGTTTTTCCAAATCACTATTTCGTTTTTCAATGCTTATTTTTTCTTGTTTCTCTGTTTCTAAATTTGTTTTCGTGCTTTCATAAGCAATAGAAACATTAGAAGTCAAAATGTTTTTCATATTGCCCAAACCTTCGTCTGTGGCGTAAGTTCTAATTCTTTCTTTTATGTTGTCATACTCCGTTCTGAAAATATCAAGAGAACCGTGACTTTCTTTTGAATTGTCATAACCTTGTTGTCTGTATTTTTCGGTGTCAATTTGTGCAGCTGAATAAACAAGGTCGTGCAAACGTTTAGAGAAAGTGTCAATAATATTTATTGGTTGCACTTCTGGAACTTTCGATTCGGGTCTTGGGCTTGGTGCTGTTTCATTCACGGCTATACGGTTATCAATGTTATATTTTAGTCGTTCAAATTCCGATAGCATTTGAGAATAAGTTGTAAGGTCGTCTGAAACTGTAATATTTTCAACGTTGTTGGTGCTTGCGTTTAGAGAATAATTGTAAGAGCCGTTTATTGAAATTCTGTTGTCAATAAGGCAAAATTTATGGTGCATTATTCCTCGTGCGTCTCCTGTTTCAAAAGCGTGAACACTGATGTTTGCTCCTTTAAGCATTAACTTTACAGTTTCGTTTTGAGCATTTGAGGAAAGTATTATATCAACGGTTACGTTTCGGTTTTTTGCTTCAACGATTGCCAATGCAATGTCTCTGTCTGTAAAATATGCCATAGCAACATAAATACATTGCTTTGCGTTGGTTATTTCGGAAATAATTCTCTGTTTAATTTCTGTCCCGTTGGTTATAAAGTCGTTCATCTTTTTTGTCCTTGTTTTGTTTTTGTCTGTTAATGTCTGTCGGGTTGAGTGTGTCCGTCACGGGTTGCCACCAACTCATAAATATACGCAATAATACAATATTTATTTCTATTATCAACATGCCAAGCAAACAGGAATATTAACTTGATAAACAGGCAATCAGATTAAAACCATTATTGCGCATTTTGTGTATCATATTTTCAAAAATATTTCGCAAGTTTGTGTTTTACTATACAAAATACGCACTATTTTATGACCAACACCAAATACTTTTTTAATAAACAGTATTATTCTTTTGAACCGGGGCAACACCGTAAACAGGAAATTATCTGGATTGTATTTCCGTATGATTTGAAACTTATTGAGCATTTAAAAAAAATTCTCAAAAGCCAAATGGAGCTATTCTAATAAAAAATGGTATGTGCCGGATAATACATTTTACAGAAAACTATTCGGAATAGAACGGGAATATTCAGGAAAAAGCAGTTTGATTAAAATTCATGAGGTCAATCTGCCTGCCTTAAACCGATTTAAAGAGCAGTTATTAATCAAAGCTTATAGCCCCAATACTATTCGTACTTATGTTACCGAATTTGCTCAACTGCTTATAACTATTAAATCATTTTCGGTTGATGAACTTAATGCTGAACAACTAAGAAGTTATTTTCTTTATTGTATAAAGAACCTGCAACTGTCAGAAAATGCTTTGCACAGCAGAATAAATGCAGTCAAGTTTTATTTTGAACAGGTATTGAACAGAGAAAATTTTTTATGCAGATTCCTCGTCCCAAAAAACCCAGCATACTACCAAAAGCCCTTTCAACCAATGATGTAAAAAAGATGTTGAGCAGTATAGAAAATAAGAAGCATCAGCTGTTACTCAAAATGTGCTACGGAATGGGGCTTAGAGTGAGCGAACTTGTTAATCTGAAAATTACAGATATTGACAGCAACCGAATGCAGGTTTTGGTTCATCAGGGTAAAGGCAAAAAAGACCGCTACGTAAATTTACCTGAAACAGTGTTAGAGCAATTAAGGGATTATTATTTAGAATATAAGCCAAAGGAATTTCTTTTTGAAGGACAATACGGGAATCAGTACGCTGTTCGTTCGGTGCAGCAAGTGTTTAAAAATGCAATGAAAAATGTAAAAATCAATAAGAAAATAGGTGTTCACAGTCTAAGACACTCATACGCTACACATTTAATAGAGCAAGGCACAGATATCAGATTTGTACAGGAACTACTCGGTCATAAAGACATTAAAACCACCATGATTTATACCCAACTTACTGATCAAACAAAAAGAAAAATAAAAAGTCCGCTGGATAATTTATTTGGTTCTGAGTAAATATTTCTCTACACAACATCAGTTTACCAGAAACAACTTAGTGACGCAGGTGTTGTCGCCTTTTTCGTCAGTAGCAAATACAAGATACACACCGGTGTGTGCACGTTTGCCCGAAAAATTATTTCCGTCCCAAGTGGCCATTCCGCCTTTGGCCTTGGTTTCATACACTACGTTGCCAGCAACATCAGTAATTTTTACATTACCGTTGGCAGTAATTCCTCTGATGGCAATAGGACCTGTATAATTTTCTTTTACCGGATTAGGAAAAACCAATAAATCATTGCAGCCTGTTTCGCCCTGTGTGGCATCGCTACATAGGAGATTAAACCTTTGTCGGTGCCAATATATACTTCACCGGTTACAGGGTCAATGGCAATGGATGTGATGGTGTTTGAAAACAGCGGGCTGTTAGATGTGTTGAAGTTGGCAATCTGCTGAGTGCCGTCAGCCGAGAGCAGAAAAACTCCACCTCCGTTGGTGCCTACCCATTTGCGGTTAGCACCATCTACTGCCAGTGCAGTTACAATTTCTTTGTCCAACAAATATTGTGTGATGCCGTTGATGGTGATAAGAATTTTCTGCGCCTGCACTGCTGTGCTTCCGGTAGCGTTGCCGGGCGAATAAATTACCGCAATACCTTCTGAAGTGCCCAACCATATTTGTCCTTCGTTGTCCTGCACCATACACCGCACATCGTTTACGGGAAGTCCGCCTGTTTCCTGCGACACACGTACTGATTTTTGTGCAGCAGGATCATATACTATCAGTCCGCTGCTTGTTATTGTTACCCAAAACTGTCCGTAGTTGTCGTACAGCACATCACCGAAAAATAAATTTACTCCTCCGGGAATACTCGACTGCAAACTTACAGGCAACCATGTGCCGTCCTTACTTTTTCTGTTCAGCACCGTATTCACTCCCGAATTCACTACCCACAGGTTTCCATCGCTGTCATAACACATTCCGCCAATTTTTACCTGACCGGTATTGCCAAAAGCTCCCTGCAGGCTGCTGTTGGTTTTGGTGAATTGGGTAACAGGGTTGTTGTTGTCAAACTCAAATACACCATTGATGCGCGAGCCGCAATATATGTGATCGGGATTGCCGGGTTCGCTGATGATGGTTTGCACATCCATCATCTGCCCCAGATCAACGGAAGAAGAAGGAATGGTTTTCTGATTCCATGTTTTCCACTGCACACCGTCAAAGGTTGAATAGCCATCGGTATCGTAGCTGTCGTTCCATCGGTTTACGCCATGTGCAACATAAAGTGTTTTGCCATTATGATACAAATAACTGCACCGGCTTGATGCAGGCGAATTGGGAATGGTGAATGAAACATCGGTGTCGCTCCTGTATTCTACCAAACCATTGTTGCCGTCAGCAATGTAAAGTGTGGAGCCATCACCGGGGCTTACGCCATACATATCGGTATTGGTATAAACACTTCCTGCAAAAACTTCGCGCAGCTTGTTCTGAAAATCGCTGTCCCACTCCTGAACGGTGTAGTTGTTTACAAAATAAAAACGGTTACCGGATATGCGCAGTTGACGTGTTGCAAAATTTCCTGCCACCAACGTTTTTTCAATGGCAAAGTTTGAAGCATTTAGAATAACTACACTGTCGGCAGTGGTTGAATGAAAGTTTACCGCAAGCCTGCCGTTGATGGAGCGAAGGGCAGAGTAATTTATAGAAGGGTCGGTATCAGGAAATACCAACTGCCACTCTGCAAAGTTGTTTAAGTCGGGGTTGGCAATTTCTCCTTTTAAAATACCATCACCGGTGCTTGCATAAATATATGTTCCGTCATTGGTAACTGAATAAACAGGTACTTCATTTCCTGTGAGGCCAATCACATAGGTTTCTTTAATCTCTGCTTTTACCAGATCAAGTGCCAGCACACCAAAGCCTGTGGCGAGATAGGCAAACCTTCCGTTGAAAGAAATATCATAAATGGTTTTATCACCTGTTGCCGATCTGCGTTCGATGTCGGATACATTGACAATACCATTGTCGTAAATCAAATCCATGTTGGAATTGGAGTAGCATACTACCAGCACATGCTGTTCGTCACTGTAATCCATTCGGGATATTCCCACATCCGACAATCCGTTTATTTTGGAATAACGCTGTACGCTGTTATCAGATTTGTCTAAATAAAATAATGCCTGATCGGTGCCGCAATACACACGTCCGGCAGTGTTGTTCACAAACAGTGCATGGGTGAAAGAGAGATGTTCGCGCCACGAACCTAACGGAAGGTTTTGCGCATTTACAACACCTGCAAACGGCAGAAGAGCAGATAATATCAGAAAGAGCTTACGCATATTGTTCAGGGAATACAGAAATCATTAACTCCACAAAGAAAGAATTATTTTATGGCTGCTGTGACGAATAATTTAAAATACTTTTGCAGCACAAAAATAAAAAAATAGCAATGGCACTTATCGCAGTTAACACCCGCATGCTCATAGCCGACAAACTGGACGGCACGGGGTGGTTTGCCTGCGAAACGCTGAAGCGAATTACACAAGGACATCCTGAGCATCGTTTTTTGTTTTTTTTCGACAGAAAGTTTTCTGATGAATTTATTTTTTCACCCAACATTATTCCTGTTGCCATTCCTCCGCAGGCAAGGCATCCGTGGCTGTGGTATCTGTGGTTTGAACAATCGCTGTATTATGCACTGAACAAATACAAACCTGATGTTTTTTTCAGTCCTGAAAATTTTATCTGCTGCCGTTCGGAAGTGCCTCAGATAAGTGTGATTCACGATCTCAACTTCGAACATTTTCCTCAGTATCTTCCTGCAAGGGTAGCACGCTACTATCAGCAATGGACACGCAGAACAGCAAATACTGCCAAACGCCTTGCAACAGTTTCCGGATTTTCGAAACAGGATATTGCCAAAACTTATCAGGTTGATGAAAAAAATATTGACGTGCTTTATAACGGCATCAACGGGCATTACCAACCTTTGGATGATGTTTCAAAAAATGAAATCCGTAAAAAATATACTTCCGGAAAACCTTATCTGTTGTATGTAGGGTCGCTGCACCAGCGCAAGAATGCTGCAAGAATGATAAAGGCATTTTCTGCATTTAAAAACAAAACAGGAAGTGAACTCAAATTTCTTTTTGTTTCGGACAAAAACAAAATGGAAGCTGATTTGAAAGATGCTATTGCCGAAAGTAATTTTAAGAGTGACATTATTTTTACCGGAAGGCTGAATGAAAAAGAGTTGGCTGCAGTTACAGCATCGGCTCATGTCATGATGTATGTGTCGCTTTTCGAAGGTTTTGGAATTCCGGTGATAGAAGCCATGCGTTGTCATGTGCCGGTGATTACTTCTGACGTAACCTGTCTGCCTGAGATAGCAGGTGATGCTGCCTGTTTGGTAAACCCAAAAGATGAGAATGAAATCGCTTCAGCCATTGAGCGTATGGCAACGGATATGGAATACAGAAAAATGCTCATTGAAAAAGGTGAGCAACGTCAGATGTTTTTTTCATGGGATAAAACAGCAGAGCGCACATGGAAATGTATTTCGGCTGTGCTGAAATAAATAATGATGCTGTAATATATTCTAAAAATAACTCAAATTAAAATATTGCTCTTGCCTGCACACTGGCAGTGTGAATCATCCTTTCGCTCTGTGGTTTGCGTCCCTGATAGCCGAGGCTTATCTGCAGATTGCCCGACAGGTTTTTCTGAATATTCAATTCCCATGTAAGGTTTTTTCCCCGCTTCAGACTTTCAAGCATTTCAAATGCCACAGGGCTGTTGGCATCGGCATTGTACCCAATGCTGATGAGGTTGAATGATGCTGACACTACTCCGTTTTTGAAACTGCTGTACTTTACTTCAGCCCCAAATGTGCTGAGTGTGGCATGTTCATCAGCATCGCCATAAATATTTTGTTTGTCCTGATATTTATAAATAAAAGTTGTTCGGAAAACCGTTCCGGGTTGTATGCTGAAATTTGGATTCAGCTCGTAGTACTGCAAATTATAATTGCGGGCTGCAAAAGCTGAATAGTTTTCTTTATTGCCCATTCGCAATGCCATTGTCAGTCCATAAATTCGTTTGATGTAGGTGCGCGTATTCAGCAACCATGAGTGCAGATAACGCGACTCTGCACCATTGGCAAGCAGACTTTTGTTTCTGTTGTTGTCGTAATTAAGGTCGGCAGCAAATACCGATGATGAGCGGTTAAAAAACAGGGTACTGCGGAAAGAAGAATTGGTAACAACAAGATTGCTGTCGGTAACAGTATTCTGAAAAGGATTGAGTCCTTTGCTGATTTTTCCGGCAAGCAGTTTATTGTCGAAACGGATGGATGTTTGCAGAGCAAAACGGTTGATGAGTCTTGTTTTTCCTTCTTTGTTTTTGATAAATGCAGCAGGGTTGAGTGACAGCACCTGACTCAGCTGATTGGTTTGTGTGCGGATAAACTCATTGGTAGGTGTGTAAATTTTAATATATTCTGCTCTGTCGTTATACTCTGCAATTTCAAACTCATTCAACTCCTGAATTCCGTTTCCGTTGTAGTCGTTCCATTCAAACACACCTGTTCCTGCTGCAACTTTTATAAAAGAGTATTCCTGTTTCTGCTCCTGACCTGTTCCTATTTCGTAGTAAGTATTGGAGGAGATGCCTCCTTTCAGAAACTGAAGTGC
Organism: Bacteroidetes bacterium OLB10; assembly: GCA_001567275.1. GTDB lineage: Bacteria > Bacteroidota > Bacteroidia > AKYH767-A > OLB10 > OLB10. The sequence goes on along the minus strand of LNBX01000045.1, from coordinate 69,442 downwards.
AGCTTCGGCACGACCCAAAAAACTTTCGTCTTTTTTCTGTGATGTAATTTCTTTTCTGTTTACCTGCAAGGTGCGATAGGTGCTGCCAATGGTAATTTTTCTTCCGTAGCGTGGCTGCCAGCTGAAATCGGCATCGGCCTGATTGGCTGTGGTTGATCTTTTTAGCTGTTGCAACTGCGTAACATAATCCATTCTTCGCGACAACTCAGCACGGTATTGAATTTTTCCGGTGTCGGATGATGCAACGTAAAATCCTCCTTTGTCGTAACCCTGACTTGCTGCAAGCAGCGAATCTGTTTGCGGCAGATAAATTTTGTTGCGTTCGTTTTCCTGTTTATATCCTGCTTTCAGATTTTTAAACTTTCTGCCTGCATCACCATAATTTCTGAAAAAAGAAGTCTTGCTGTTTTGCCCGGAAGTGTTGAGCAAACTCGTATTCAGATTCAGGTACCAGTTGTTGTAAACATAATTTGTGCTTATCTGATTTATCAAACCTTTGTAGGCACTGCCACGGTTAAAAGTTTTAAGCTGATAGATAAAATTCTGAGAAGGATTTTTTTCTATTCCTGCTTTTATGGTGGTGAGTATTTCGTCTGTAGTATCTGTTTGTGCCTGCAGATTCCAGTCGCGGGTAAACTCCACGGGGCGATAATTTTCTACCGGCTTGAAATATGCTGAAGTATATTCCATTGCCACCTGCGACAATAAATGCCATGATGTATCTCTGAGATGCAGCGGAAGTCTGTTCATGAATGATGCAGTCACACCATAACCCGCATCATTGCCTTTGTCTTTTTTCGAAAACAGATTGATGTTGTTGTTGCTGTACACCCCTTCCACCATCACCATTGTATTTTTTGATAAGGCCACGTCTGCTCCTGCAGTAAGCATTTGTTGCCGCTTTGGCGCAATGAGCAGTTGCACCGGTTCAAATTCTCCCTGAGGAACACCGTTTACAGGAGCTATCCATTCAAAAACTTTTCCGTTTACCACACTGTTCACCTGTCTGTAATTTCCGTTGCCTGCACCAACGCGTGCAAACCCCAAACGATAAAATGCACGAGTGGAATCAACAGAGTAACTGTAATAGGTATAAAAAATGCCGTTGATGGTTACAGTATCTTTTTGATATAACACTTCATTGTTGTTAAATCCAACACTGTCCACATTTTCGAAAAAAGCTGACTGAATATTATCACCAACATTTGCCATTGCCTGTTTTTTTTCAGCATTCAAATCCTGAAACAGCGGTTGATTTTTGCTGTCCTGTTCGGAGTAGTAATTCAGATGTAAGCGGATGTTTTTATGTTCAAAAGTATTGGCAGTGTGCAACAGTGTGCGCACATAATTTTTATCCGAATACTGAAACTCTGCTACGATGCGTGAGTCTTTGGTAATAAGTCTCCGTGCGGAAAAAGTTATCTGTGCCGTGTTGTAATCTATCACATAGTCGTTGTCCTTACCGCGGGTGAGCAGTACTCCGTCAAGATAAATTTTTTCGGAGCCGCTGAGTACGATAATATACGTTTCGTTGTTGGCACCGATGAGTGTGTAGGGTCCCTGATTGGCTTCGGTGCCGTTAAAAGTATTTCTTGAAAATTTTCCTTTGGAGATGGCTGCAGCATCTGTTGTGTGCACGAGCCATTGATTTTTTTCATCAGCAAAAAACGAAGTGCTGAACAATGCTCCCTGTGATTTTTTAAAAAAGTTCATAAAATATCCGTGCGGACGTATCAACTCAAAATCTCCCGCAACAAGTCGTGTGCTGTCGCGCGCGAGTTGCACAAACACTTTATCGAATTCCTGCAGCTGTTGTGTATTTCCTTCGGGCTGAATGGGAATATTGTTATCCGTAATTGCTGCAAGCACTTCTACTCTGTCGCTGAGCGTTCCCGAAAGTTGAAGATTCAGTCCTGAGTTGACAATCACATCCTGATTGTTTCCAAAACTTATTCCGCGCGATATGCTTCCGTTTTTATTCAGTCCGTCAAAATTAAAAACCTGCAGTGCCTTGTTTGCATTTTCATCATAGCTGAAAGGATTATACTGACCAGCATATTTCTCTTTGATCAAATTTCTGTCGCGGTTTTTATAGGTCTGCGAAAATGAGAGTGGAAACACACGGTAACTTACCGTAACAGAATCACCTTTTTTTACATGACAGATTGGCGTGAGCCACATTTTTGCTGCTGAAATATCGAGATGAAAACAGGAAGTGTCGAATGCTGCACCGTTGAATGTAATGTTTATGCTTCCGGGAACAATGGAAAGAGTATCGAGCAACAAAGTGTCGCTCTCAATTTTCAGAGTATGCATGCGCCAGTTGGAATACTGCGCTTTTGCAGTCATACCACAGCAACATAGCAAAAAAGCTATCCATAACCGGTGACGAAGGATCATACTTTTGAAGTGCTAAAAATAGCAAATGCACTATCAAAAAACGCTGGGTAGTGGATTATATTGAGCTCATCAGGCTGTCAAATCTGCTGGCTTACAAATTTCATCAGTGTTCGTTTGGCAAGAGGCAGAAAAGTTTCTTCCAGAGGAAGAGTAAGATCTGCTTCAATGCTGTAGGTGGCAGGATTGGGCAGATTTTTTCGCTGTGCAACCAGGTCGCTCTTGATGAATTCGTAATTGTTTGACAATGTTTTTTCATACATGCAGATAAACTGTGTGCAGAGTGCGCGGTATTTTTCATCCGGATTTTCGAACAGGGTAACCTGATATTCATACACCCTGGTATCGCTGCTTTGTGTGGTTGAAAGAAAAAAGTATCCTTCATTCAGCTGCAGAGGCATGATGCCAACAGTGGTGATTTTAATTTTTGATTCGATAAAGTCGTAAATTTTTTTTCCTTCAGCAAGATGTTTTTCAAACTGCGGAATACTGAAAAGTATGATGTTTTCAATTTCCTGCATGAGATTGTCGTCTTCAATCATTTTCTCATACATGATTTTGAATTTTTTGAAATCTACAGATGTCATCCTCTCGGGAATACTGTCATGAAAAAGCTTTTTGTTGTCGCGCAAAGCTGTTAAACTGCGGTAATGTCTCATCAGCTCACTCAGGGGCGGATACAATTTGTTTTCGGTGAAACTTCCGGCTACGTGTTGCAGATATGCCAACAGCATATACTTCTTGTATTCGAAGTCTATATGATTTTCGGTAATCCAGTTTTCGCTTAATGTATCCATTATGAGTTTATTGTTTTAAAAAAATAATGTTCAAAAATCGTACTAAAACTACACCTGTTCTCAAAAATTCATTTTCCAAATGACCTACTTTTGGCCAATATTAAATTTTACTTTTTTAAACTGAAAATGTTACAACAAATTTAAATAATCAGAAATGAACAACAAATTGTTAAACTTCCTTTACGCCATTGCCTTCATTGGAACGTTGGCATCATGTGTTCCTGCACGTCAGTATGATGAGCTGAAAGTGCGCAAAGCTACCTGTGACGAAGAAAACAGCAAACTGCGTGCTGAAAACACCAATTATTCAACACAAAACAAAGAGCTTACGGCATCACTTGCCGACCTGAAACGCGAGAAAGAAAAATTAGAAACAGATACCACCACCTTGGGAAATGCGCAACGCAGACTTTCAAATCTGTACAACGAGTTGAATGACTCGTACGAAAAACTGCTGCGCAACAACGACCGTATGATGAAGGATAAAAACGATGAAACCAAAAAAGTAATCAATCAGCTGCAGATGACGCAGGAAGAACTCATCAAAAAACAGGATGAACTTACTGCAAAAGAGAAAAAACTGAATGACCTTACCGAAGAGCTGAAAAAACGTGAAGCAAGAGTAAGTGAGCTTGAAAATGTTTTGCGCAAAAAAGACGAAGACGTAAACAACCTGAAAAAAATGGTGAGTGATGCACTTGTTGGTTTTGAGAACAACGGACTTACCGTTACCACTAAAAACGGAAAAGTGTATGTAAGTATGGAAGAAAAACTTCTTTTTGCATCAGGAAGTACTGTTGTTGACAAAAAAGGAGAGGAAGCGCTGAATGAACTCGGAAAAGTACTTGAGAAAAACAAAGATATCAATGTGCTGATTGAAGGACATACAGACAATGTTCCAATTACAGGTGGAACAATGAAAGACAACTGGGATTTAAGTGTTCTGAGAGCTACAAGTGTGGTGCGTATTCTTACCAAGAATAAAAATATAGACCCTGCCAGACTTACGCCTGCAGGTCGCGGACCTTATCTGCCTGTTGACAGTGCCAATACAGCAGAAGCACGCAGAAAAAACAGACGCATAGAAATTATTCTCACACCTAAATTAGACGAGCTGTTTAAAGTGATTGGCGAGAACTGATTTTATCAGTCGAAGTTTTCAAAGTTCTGAAAAATAATTTTTAGCTGCCCTTCGTCATTGATGATTACCAATGTCTGGAGGGCAGTTACTTTTTCGCACACTACCTTATACTTCAGGATAAGTTGATTGAGACCGCTGACAGAATCATGTTTTTCTTTTGCTTCCAGCAATTCATAACTTTTCATGGGGCCCATCACTTCTCTTAACCGCCTGAACTTTTCAATCTTTTTTTCTGTAGGTTCATTCTCGGAAAATGAAGCTGCATAGTAACTGTCAATGCGGCTGTAATCTTCTTTTTTTAAGTCGTCAAGCAGTTGGTTGGCAAACTGAATTCCTTTTTCCTTATCTACTTTTCCTAAAAAACAGGCCGAAAACAATACTATCATCAGCAGAAATAATACTTTGTTGCTTTTCATTATTTGTGTTTTATGTTATAACGATTCTTTTAATCCGAAGGTATATCTGCAGTTTTCTTTCTCTTGTAAGGGAAATCCATTCTCAATGTTTTACCATTTTTATCTCCTTCAATCCAGGCATACAAACTATCTGCTGCCTGACGGTAATATATCCGCTGAGGGAAATCGTTTTCATTATTTTCAAAAACAAATTCATCATTTTCATTGCTAATCAGCTTAAACGCTTTGTTTTTTTCGGCTTTCCCAATGGTGGGAATATACACAATGTGATTGCCTGATTTTTTTATTTCCATATTTTCAAAAAATATGGTGTCGCCATTTTCTACCGTAAAACCAATACCGGCCATACCCATGTCGGTGCGGTGCCAAATCTCACGTGTAATCAGAGGAAATTCCGCATCATTCACCCACTCACCCTCAAGCCAGTCGAACTGAGTAATCCTGTCGGCAGGAGCTTTATGACGGCATGACGGCAGCACCATCACAACAATCAGCAAAAACAAGGTTATTCTCATCCTTTGATATTATTCAACGAAGATACGCTATTTGATTTGCTATTTTAGCAGCGCAAAAAATGCAGAGATGAATCTGGTAATAGACATTGGCAATACAAGAGTAAAATACGGAGTGTTTGATAATTACACTTTAGTAAAAACGGGTATTGCTGAAAAAGCAGATATTTCATTTTTCAGAATGATTTTTCAGAAGTTTAAAATTAAAGCCATTATTTTTTCATCCGTAGCTCATGTTAACAAAAGTGCACTGGCTTTTGCCGAAAAATATTGTTGCGTTCATTATCTGAATCATCTCACTCCGCTTCCTCTGAAAAACAAATACCGCACACCACAAACCCTGGGCACCGACCGTCTGGCAAATGCTGCCGGTGCGGCCTGGCTGTTCAAAGGCAGAAACTGTCTGGTAATTGATGCAGGCACCTGCATTAAATATGATTTTGTCTCTGAAAAAGGACATTATATGGGAGGAGCCATTTCTCCCGGTGTGGCCATGCGTTATCAGGCATTGCATCATTTTACTAAAAGACTTCCTTTGGTAAAACCCGATATCAGCGTACCCCTCACGGGCAATACTACCGATTCGTCCATCAACAGTGGAGTAATTCATGGCGCAAAAGCAGAGGTAAAACAAATTATTGCACAATACAAAAGCCAATATAAAAGACTGAAAACCGTTGTTACAGGTGGCGATGCATCACTTTTTGTCAATATCGCAAAAAGCTACATCTTTGCAGCCCCTGATTTAACACTTACCGGATTAAATCATATTCTTAATTACAACAAATCAGTCACTGATAAAAAAGTCAATGCATAAATCTCCGATAGTCTGTTTTCTCATTTTATTATTCGCCTCGTCTTTTGCCTTTGCTCAAACAGGCACCGAAACTCCTTATTCCCGTTATGGTATTGGCGAGTTGTATTATAACGGCTTTGCACGTCAAACAGCAATGGGCGGATTAGGAGCAGCTTATCAAAGTACTTCAGCAGTTAATTTCAGCAATCCGGCAAGTTACTCTCATCTGCGAATCACAACTTTTGAGACAGCACTTCGCGGTGAGCTGGCATGTGCTTCTTCTTCAGGCGTTTCGCAAACCAAAAAAGGAATGTTGCTCAATTATCTTTCGTTGGGATTTCCGGTGATAAAAGATTTGTGGGGAGCAAGTTTTGGATTAATACCCGTTAGTTCATCAGGCTATAATCTTAAAGATGCAGGCACAACCTTTAATCCGAATGATACGATAACATCTTCATTCACCCGATTGTACAGCGGCAAAGGCGGACTCAGCCGTTTTTACATTGGCAACGGAGTGGCACCGTTTACCAAAAGCCTTGATAAATTTTACGATTCGCAACGGTATGAGGATTTACGCAGTGCAGGCGACTCTGCAGCTATTCACCGTGCTGTGCGTACCCGCAGTTTTTTCAAAGGCCTGGCAGTTGGGTTTAATGCCTCTTATCTTTTCGGTACATTAGTGAATGAACGCAAGGTGGTATTTGATGATCCTTCGTTTATGAATATCCGCAACACCGACAATACTTCTTACAATGATTTTTATTTCGACTACGGATTCACCTGGGCTTTCGACCTGAAGAATGATTACAGCATTACCATTGGAGCTTCAGGTGCAGGAGGAACCAACATCAGAGGAAGAAGAGATGTATTGCAAACACTTATTGCCTCCAATTCCATCGAATCAAATATTGATACGGTGTATATGGTCGAAAATGAAAAGGGGAAAATATTTATGCCTTCCAACCTTTCGGCAGGAATTGTATTGCAACAGTCAGAAAAATGGCTCATAGGTGCAGAGTTTAATTTTCAGCAATGGAGCCGTTACAAAAGTTTTAATGAAGACCAGAACCTGAGTGACAGCTGGCGCATATCAGCCGGAGGACAGTATATGCCAACGCCCAAACTTTTATATCGTGCAGGACTGCGTTATGAGCGTACCAACATCAATCTGAGAAATACACCGGTGAATGATTTTGCAGTTTCATTGGGTGCAGGCGTACCTATCCGACTTACCAGCACTGAACGCAGAACACTCGACAACAGAACCATGTTGCACTTTACCCTCGAAGCAGGACAGATGGGAACAACAACCAACAATCTGGTAAGACAACAGTATGTTCGACTGTATGTTGGTATTACTGCCAACGAGTTGTGGTTTATCAAGCGTAAGTACGATTAGGGTTTTTTGAAAAAGTTTCACCCTACTTCCCCTCAAATTTCAATTTGCGAAGGGGCAACCCTGAAAGATTAATCAGAAAAATTTCTTCAAGTGATTTTATAAGCTGTGCGCGTGTGGTCAGTATTTTTTTGCGCGGCTTTTTATTCACTTGATGGATGGAGAAAAGATTTCCGCTTAGCGTATATCTGATTCCGGGTTCACTCCGTGCCACTACCAGCTTTTGTGTGAACTTAGAGTTGGGATTGGTGGAGGTGTACCAGTTGGCAACTTCAAAGTCTATATGTAACTGTGGCTCCAGACCAAAATCATACAATCGTTTCCACTCTCCCGGAAGTTGTATTTCCAGTCGGTATTCGTCCTTGTTTTTTCTTATTCTGAAATTTTCATTGGGTGTTTGCTGAATAATATTTGGCTTAAACAACAGTGGTGCAGTAGGAACATATCCTCCATAACCCACATCCACAAGATATTCTTTGTCATTCAGCGTAACCAGCAAAATAATATGTGTACGGCCTACACTGTTTTCTTTAACGCCCGCTCTTCCTAAAACTCCTCTCACACTAAAACCCATTTTTGTGAGCATGGCTTTCAGCAACAGATTATTTTCAAAACAATAACCTCCTCTTCCACTATTTACAATTTTGTTATAGAGCGCATCATCCGAAATTTCAACAGGAAGTTTCAATAAGGGATTCAGATTTTCAAAAGGAATTGCTGCAGTATGCAGTCGTTGAATTTCTGCGAGCGTGTTTAAGTTAACTTCGGGTTTGGCAGTAAAACCAATACGCTGCAAATAACCTTCAATAGAATTCTTTTTCATTTTTTTCAGCGTTTAATTTCTCTAAACAAAATTAAAACAATCTGTTTAAATGATTAGTATGGCAGGCAGCATTTATGTTATGTAACCAAAGTCGCTTATCATGAAATAAAATTGATGCATTTTTGCAGCCTTATGGTTAATCACTGATGGAAATTGCAGGTTATATTGCTTCTGTGTTTATAGGAATCACCCTCGGACTCATTGGTGGCGGAGGCAGTATTCTTACCGTACCTGTGCTGGTATATCTTTTTGCAGTAGATGCCGTGGCAGCAACTACCTATTCGCTTTTTATTGTTGGAACTACCAGTGTGGTAGGGTCAGTGTCTTATTTCAATAAAGGATTGGTGGATATAAAAACGGCAGTGTTCTTCGGTATTCCTTCCATTCTCTCAGTGTTTCTTACTCGCATGCTCATTCTACCTGCCATACCGCAGCAAATTTTAAGTACACCGGCATTTACCATAACAAAAGATGTGCTGCTGTTGTTACTCTTTGCCATACTGATGGTTTTTGCATCATACAGCATGATCAGAAAAAAATTTTATGCTGACACTGCTCATTCCGGCAATGAAAACGAAACAGTAAAAATAATTTTCTGGGGATTGTTTATTGGAATGATTACAGGACTGATAGGCGCAGGCGGAGGTTTTCTTATTATTCCTGCACTGGTAAATCTGCTTCGTTTACCAATGAAAACGGCCATAGGAACTTCGTTGCTGATTATTTCTGTCAATTCTCTCACGGGTTTTCTTTTTTCACTTTCGTATATTCCCATCAGATGGGGGTTGGTGCTGAGTATAGCAGCCATTGCCATTGCAGGTATTCTGGCAGGAAGTTATCTGGCAACAAAAATTGACGGTAAAAAACTTAAACCAACTTTCGGTTGGTTTGTTCTTGCTATGGGAATTTATATCATCCTCAGAGAAACATTGTTGAAATAATCTTAAAGCAAACAATAATTTCAGAAATTTGCATAATAACAATTGAAAAATAAAAAATAAGAATATGAATGTAGAACAGATTTATACAGGATGCCTTGCACAGGGTGCATATTACATTACTTCCAATGGCGAAGCTGCCATCATTGATCCTTTGAGAGAAACACAACCATATATGGACAGACTCCGGAAAGATGGTGTAAAACTGAAATATATTTTCGAAACACATTTTCATGCTGACTTTGTGAGCGGGCATCTCGACTTAAGCAAAAACACCGGAGCCACTATTGTATATGGCCCCACAGCTACTCCCGAATTTGATGCCCTCATTGCAGAAGACAATCAGATTTTTAAAGTAGGCAATATTCAGCTGAAGGTATTGCACACTCCCGGTCACACCATGGAAAGTATGTGTTTGCTTTTGATTGACGAAAACGGAAAAGAAAAAGCACTGTTCAGCGGTGACACACTTTTTCTGGGAGATGTTGGTCGCCCCGATTTGGCACAGAAAGCCACTCACATGACTCAGGATGAATTAGCCGGATTGCTTTATGAAAGTCTGAACAGCAAAATTCTTCCTCTTGCCGATGATATTACGGTGTATCCCGCACACGGTGCAGGCTCGGCATGTGGCAAAAACATGATGAAAGAAACTGTAGATACGCTGGGCAATCAGAAAAAAATGAATTATGCACTGAACCAACCCGACAAAGCATCGTTTGTAAAAGCTGTTACTGACGGACTTCTTCCTCCCCCGGCATATTTTGGAATGAATGTTACCATGAACAAAAAAGGATATGACAGTTTTGAAAAAGTACTCAACAATGGAATGAGAGCATTGACTACAGATGAATTTAAAACTGCTGCAGAAGAAACAGGTGCGTTGATACTTGATTCGCGCAATGATAAAATATTTGCAAAAGGTTTTGTTCCGCAGTCAGTGAACATTGGTTTAGGTGGTGATTTTGCTCCATGGGTTGGCGCTCTGATTGCTGATGTAAAACAACCTTTGCTATTGGTAACCGATGCAGGTAAAGAAGAAGAAACCGTTACACGACTGAGCCGTGTGGGATTTGATCATATTCTCGGACACCTGAAAGGAGGTTTCGATGCCTGGAAAAATGCAGGACTTGAAACAGATACCGTAAAAAGAATTTCACCTGAAGAATTTGCTTCAAAAGTAAAACCGGGAACAGACATGATTATTGATGTACGCAAAGAGACTGAATATGCAGCAGAGCACATTGAGGATGCATACAGTAAACCGCTTGCATATATCAACAAATGGATTAAAGACATCAATCCGAAAGAACATTTCTTTATGCACTGTGCAGGAGGTTATCGCAGCATGATTGCAGCAAGTATTCTGCAAGCAAGAGGCTACAGAAATTTTACTGAGATAGAAAGCGGATTCAATGCTATTTCAAAAACCGGTGTTCCAAAAACAAATTATGTTTGTCAGAGTAAAGTATTTAACGTTTAGTGTTATCCACTTTATTCTGATGTAAATTCTGTTTTGTCATCAACATTCGGAAGGTTTGTAGTAATATTGACAATAATATTTTTATTGAACTAAAAATTGTCATTGCGCAATACAATATTTTTCACCAGTTTAATTCAATGAATGTAACTTTTCATTTTATGTAACTTTGACAAATGGAAATTGCTGAAAAATTCAAAAATGTTTTTGAGCCGGAGTTGTTGAATGAAATTAAGGCTAAAGCAAAATTGGTTCAGGTAAAAGAAGGTGATATCATTCTCGACATCGGGCAGACAGTAAAAATAATTCCACTGTTGATTAAAGGCATTTTAAAAATTACACGTGCTGATGACTATGGCAAAGAATTGCTGCTCTACTATGTTCATTCAAACGAAAGTTGCGCCATGACGTTTACCTGCTGTATGCAACAATATCCCAGCGAAATTAAAGCCACTGCCGAAAGTGATGTCGAATTTCTGGCAATACCCATTGGTGTAATGGATGAGTGGCTGGCAAAATATCCTACCTGGAAAAGTTTTGTTATGCGAACTATCCGCAACCGGTTTAATGAGTTACTTGGCACCATTGATCAGCTTGCCTTTCAGAAACTGGACGAGAGACTTGTTACCTATCTCAAAGAAAAATCAAAAGCTACAGGTTCTGCTCTCATCAACCTTTCGCATGAAGAAATAGCAAGAGAACTTGCCTCATCACGCGAAGTTATTTCGCGATTGCTGAAAAAATTGGAAAACGATAACAAACTGCTGCTTTACCGCAATCAGATTAAATTGCTGCAGGCCTTTTAATTCCTGTTTTTTTGTTTACTGTGACTAAAGTCACTGCCTGAAAGTTTTTTTCTGCTGACCTTTGTATTGTTATTTTAAACTTCAATACATCGGATTATGAAACACGAAATTGAATCACAGTGGATGGGAAAAATGCAGTTCAATGCATTGGTCAACGGACACACCATCATCATGGATGCACCTGAGCGTGTAGGCGGAGAAGATCAGGGTCCTATTCCAAAACCATTTGTGCTTACTGCATTATCGGGCTGCACGGGTATGGATGTTATTGCACTGTTGCGCAAACAGGGTAAACAGTTAACCGACCTGAACCTGAAAGTAAGTGGCGAAATCAGCAAACAACAGCCTATCGAATATGTTGCAGCGCATATCATTTACGAAATGAAAGGCAGTGCAGAAGACGAACAGGCAGCACTGGATGCAGTGATGTTATCGCAGGAAAAAATTTGTGGTGTAAGCAGTATGCTTAAGAAAATTATACCCGTAACATGGGAAGTGATTTATAACGAAAAAGAAATTTTTAATAATCAGGAAAAACTCATCGCTCCCGTAAACTGATGCAATTTATTTTAAAACATAAACTTTGGCTGCTTGGAGTGGTGCTGGGTAGTGTGGCAGGATATGCATATTACTATTTTGTGGGATGCAAAAGCGGAACCTGTGCCATCACCTCCAGTCCGGTTAACAGCACTGTGTATGGAGCAGTAATGGGAGCGTTGCTGTTGTCATCATTCAAAAAAGAAGATTCAAATAATATACAATCTGAAAATGAAAAACGATAAAACAATAATTGATGTACGCACTCCCGCAGAGTTTATGGGAGGAAATGTGGCAGGGAGTATCAATATTCCACTGAATGAAATAACTGATCGCCTCGAAGAAATAAAACAAATGAAACAACCGATTGTTCTTTGTTGCGCCAGTGGCAACAGAAGCGGTCAGGCTACTGCTTATCTGCGCAGCACCGGTGTTGATTGCGAAAACGGTGGGAGCTGGTTTGATGTAAACTATATGATAAACGAAAAATAAATGATACAATTGATTAAAAACCTTTTTGGAATAGGTCCAAAAGCAGATTTTAAAGAACTTGTGCAAAGTGGAGCGCAGATTATTGATGTACGTACTAAACAGGAATTTCAGGGTGGGCACATCAAAGGCTCTGTGAACATTCCGCTGCAGAATCTTTCAAACAATCTTTCAAAAATTAAAAAGGATAAACCCGTCATCACCTGTTGTGCTTCGGGTATGCGAAGTGCTTCGGCAAAAAGTATTCTCGCATCAAAAGGATTTGGTGAAGTGTATAACGGTGGCGGATGGATGAGCTTACAAAATAAAATTTCGTAAATGAAACAACGGCTGCTTACAGGATGGAATGTTCAGAGAGTGCTTTATGTACTCATTGGCGGAGCAATTGTAATACAGTCTGTCATCAACCGTGAGTGGATAGGCGTATTGCCCGGAGGTTACTTTGCAGCCATGGGGCTGTTTGCCTTTGGCTGCGCTTCAGGAAATTGCTATGGCGGAAGTTGTACTTCTGATGCAGGCTCCTCTTTAACAAAAGAAAATACAGAACGAACCAAATAATGGAAACAACAAAACAAAAAACATTTTCAGAAATTATTGCGCAGGACAAACCTGTGCTGGTAGATTTTTTTGCCGAGTGGTGTGGTCCCTGCAAAATGATGAAACCGGTACTCGAAGAACTGAAGCAAAAAGTTGGCGACAAAGCCACCATCATCAAAATTGATGTGGATAAAAATCCTCTGGTAGCGTCTGCTTACAACATTCAGGGTGTACCTACACTTATGCTTTTTAAAAACAGTGAAGTAAAATGGAGACAAGCAGGTGTGGTTCCAGCAAATTATCTCGAACAATTAATACATCAACATCAGTAATACAATGAAAAATTTTTTATCGCTCATCATAGCATTTGCCTTTTTAGCTGCAGGATGCAACCGGAATACAACAAATGGCACAGCAAGTAATGATTTATCGCCTGTAGAATTTGCAGAAAAGCTGAAAGATTTTTCTGATGCACAGATTATAGATGTGCGCACTCCTGAAGAGTTTGAAAGTGGCCACTTACAAAACGCTGTCAACATTGACTGGAACGGAGACAATTTTGAAACAGAAATTTCTAAATTAGATAAAACAAAACCCGTTTTTGTTTACTGCCTCAGCGGTGCACGAAGTGCCTCAGCTGCAAAACAAATGCGCTCTCAAGGTTTCACAACCGTATATCAGATGGATGGCGGCATCATCAAATGGAATGCAAGCAACCTTCCTGTTACCACTGCCGAAAAGCCTCAAACAGCAGGTATGACAATGGATGAGTTTAAACAACTCACTCAATCTGATAAAATGGTGCTGGTAGATTTTTATGCTGACTGGTGTGCTCCTTGCAAAAAGATGGAACCATTTCTGAATGAAATTTCAAATGACATGGCCGACAAGGTAGTATTGGTTCGCATCAACACCGATAAAAATATGGAGTTGTGCAAAGAGCTTAATATTGATGCCATACCTGTTTTGCAGCTTTACAAAAACAACACACTCACCTGGTCTAACAAAGGATTCATCGGCAAGGAAGAGTTGCTTCAAAAGCTGATGTAGAAAAGGAAGGGTGAGGAGTAGATAAGCGGATTATCATTTCCACCCTCCATTTACATGTTTTTTGTAATTTTTTTATTTATCGTTTTTTGACTCAGGTTTATAAAATCGAGATTCCCATCGTCAGAATTGAAGCTGCAAGGATGTTATCTCTGTAAAAACTGCCTGTTTTTTGGATTTTAGCACGGTTTTACGTTCAACCCTTCATTATTTGTACGTAATGTAACCTGCAATTACGTGTAATTTCAGCTAAAAAAATATTTAAGATAAATTTGTCCTAAATGATACAGGTCTTACCTTTGCAGCCCCAAAGTATAATCTATGTTTTCAAAAGCGTGTGAGCACGGTATTAAAGCAATTATTTACATAGCTACCCAGTCGCTGCAAGGGCAAAGGGCAAAAATTGGTGATGTGGCAATTAACTCCGGATCACCGGGAGCTTTCACTGCAAAAGTTTTAGGTACACTTACTAAGTACAGTATTGTTAATTCATATACCGGCCCAACAGGTGGCTTTGATATGTCGGTGAAACAAATGCGGCAAACAAAGATGAGTGATATTGTTCGTGTAATTGATGGTGACAATATTTATAATGGTTGCGGATTAGGTCTCAGCGAATGTAATAATGATCAACCCTGCCCTATGCATGATAAATTCAGCAAAGTGAGAGCGGGAATTAAAGAGATGCTTACAAAAACTACTGTTTATGACCTTGCAAAAGGATTGCAAGAAGGAAAAACTGTGCTGATCAGATGACGAATTAAAACACACCTATGATTATTTTGTTAACTATCTGAACAAAAACGAACAAAATTTAATTGATAATTTTAAAAATTAAGATAAACAATATGGAGAACAAAGAAATCTGGCTACCATCACTTATTACAGCAACTCCTCAGGAAGGACGTGAACTGGCAATTAAAATGGCAAGAAAAACTATTGCTGCTATTCAAACCGATCCTGAAGCCAGAAAAAAACTGCGCAACGATTATGCAAACAATACTGCTCAGCTGATAGCTTCTGCCAATGTGGTAGCTATCGAATTTCAGACAGTAGCAATTGCCAATAACTACTGGAAAAAATAATTATCAGAATATACAGGGTGTATCCCTTTATTAAATGAGAGAACTCAAAGACATAACATCCATTGACGATATCAGAATTCTGGTAGATACTTTTTATGGCAAAATACGTGAAGATGATTTGCTGAAAGACATTTTTAACAATGTCATTCAGGACCGGTGGCCGCAACATTTAGAAAAAATGTATCGTTTCTGGCAAACAGTTTTGTTTGATGAGCATACTTACTTTGGTGCTCCCTTTGTACCACATGCGCAGCTTCCGGTAGAAAAACTTCACTTCGACCGTTGGGTATCTCTTTTTAACGAAACAGTAGATCATTTTTTCAGTGGCGAAAAAGCAACCCGTGCCAAATGGCAGGGCAACAGAATGGCAGAAATGTTTCTGATGAAAATACAGTACTACAAAAACAACGCTTCAACACCGCTGCAATGAGAATAATTAAACATCCGGGTGTAGTAGTTGCCGTTTTTATATGGATTGGTTTTGTCAGTGCAATAAGTTTTATGGAGTCGTGGCTGAAGTTTCTGGCTCCGGGCATCACCATCCCACTGGGACTTGGTGTTGGCCGATTGGTGTTTGGCGCACTCAACAAAGTTGAGTGGGTGCTTGCACTGTTTATTTTAATCAGTTTGTTATATGCACGCGAAAACATTTTCTCTATGAGTCGTGCCACATTTCTTATTCCTTTTTTTATTGTAATCATTCAGACATTCTGGTTGCTGCCTGCACTGGATGCAAGAGCACAACTGCGAATTGAAGGGGCTGTAGTTCCTCATTCTTATCTGCATATTTATTTCGCAGGTTCCGAAGTTATTAAGGCAACCTGTTTATTTATATTTGGCATATCACACTTCAAACCTGTTAAAAATTATGAGTAAAGAAAAAATCTTAAACGACATTGACGGAAAATATCAGCAGCTTGGCGAAAATTCAGAAACCTATCTGAAAGGATTGTTGCAGGCAAAACCCATCACTTACTGGGATTATATTCAGGTGGACACCCTGTTTACCCTGCAAAAAACCAGAACCGATTTTAAAGACGAAGCCATCTTTGTGATGTATCATCAGGTTACGGAATTAGTTTTGAAAATGATGGTGCACGAACTGCAGCAGCTTGTTTTCGAAGATCTGAAAGAAGAAATCTGGATGGATAAACTCAACCGCCTCAACCGTTATACTTCCATGCTCATAACATCGTTTGATGTGATGAAATTCGGAATGAACTATGACGACTATAATACTTTCCGCAGTACGCTTGCTCCTGCAAGTGGTTTTCAGTCGGCCACTTTCCGTTATCTCGAAATTTATTGCACACCGCTTGAAAACCTCATCAACCAGGAAGGTAAAAAACGTCTTCCTGCCAATCCAACAGTTGAAGATTATTTTGAAAACATCTATTGGAAAGATGCAGGCACCGACAGAAAGACAGGTAAAAAATCACTGACGCTTCGTTTGTTCGAAGAAAAATATTTAGCAAGTTTTATTGAGTTAGCCAAAAAAGTTAAAGGCCAAACACTAGAAGAGAAAATAAAAAAGTTTCAGAATCCTTCCGAAGAATTTATAGCAAAGCTTAAGGAGTTTGATATCATGTACAATGTGAAGTGGCCAATTGTGCATTTGGAAACTGCTCAACATTATTTAGACAGCAAAGGCGAAAACAAAGCAGCAACCGGTGGCAGCGAATGGAAAAAATATCTGCATCCGAAATATCAGCAACGTAAATTTTTCCCGAAACTATATACCCATGATGAAATAGCCCGTTGGGGAGAAGAGTAAAAACAATTAAATAATAATATCATGGAAGTTAAAGATTTTGAAAAAGCACAGGGACACTGGATTCTTGCACGAATGGGGAAAAAAGTTTTGCGTCCGGGAGGTAAGGAGCTTACTCAAAAATTAGTTTCAGAGTTACATATTTCTTCTGATGATGATGTGGTGGAATTTGCACCGGGATTAGGATATACGGCATCACTTGCACTCAAAGGTCATCCACATTCTTACACCGGTGTGGATGCTGATGAAGATGCAATCAAATCGTTAAAACAAAAAGTAAAAGGACAAAATATTCAGTTTGTTCTTGGCAATGCAGGAAACACCAATATTGTTAGCAATTCAAAAGACAAAGTATGGGGTGAAGCAATGCTTACCATGCATGCCGATCATCGCAAAGCAGAAATCATTAAAGAAGCATACCGCATTCTTAAAAAGGGAGGCCTGTATGCCATACATGAATTAGGGTTGAAAGATGTGGATGAAAATCTGAAAAGTGAAATTCAGAGAGATCTGGCTGTAACCATAAAAGTAAATGCACGCCCACTTACAGAACAGGAATGGAAAAGTTTACTCGAGAAGGAAGGTTTCACCATTAAAAAAGTTTATACAAACGAAATGTTATTGCTCGAAACCAAACGTATTCTGGATGATGAAGGATTTTTAAGAACGCTGAGGATTGGCTACAACATTCTGGTGAACTCCTCAGCGCGCAAACGTATTACCGAAATGAGAAAATCATTCAGAAAACATCAAAAACACATCAATTCAATTGTTTTAATAGCACAAAAAAATTAATTTATAAATATTTTATCAATGAGTATTTCAAAAGAAAGCATTATAGGAGAGTTGGTGGCTAACGATTACCGCACTGCTCCTGTATTTAAAAAACATAACATAGACTTTTGCTGCAATGGCAACAGAAGTATTGCCGAAGCGTGTGAGAAAAAGAAAATTGACAGCAACGATCTTATCCAACAACTGGAACAGGCAACTTCTGCCAACAATGCATCATCTGTTGACTATAACTCATGGCCACTCGACTTGCTGGCTGATTATATAGAGAAAAAACATCATCGTTATGTTGAATCCCGTTCGCAGGAAATAAAACCGTTTCTCGAAAAAATTATTCGAGTGCATGGTGAAAGACATCCCGAACTTATTGAAACAGGAAAACTTTTTAACGAGAGTGTAGGAGAACTGGCGATGCACATGAAAAAGGAAGAACTTATGCTGTTCCCGTTCATACGCAGAATGGTGAAAGCAGAACAAGACAAAACATCCGTTCAGGCGCCTTTTGGTTCAGTTCAGAATCCGATTAAGGCCATGATGCACGATCATGACGGAGAAGGAGAACGTTTTCGCAAAATTGCTTCTCTGACTAATGATTATAATCCTCCTGCAGATGCATGTAATACCTACAGAGTAACATTTTCCATGTTGAAAGAATTCGAAGAAGACTTACATTTGCACATTCATTTGGAAAATAACATCTTATTCCCGAAAGCAATTTCAATGGAGGAAAAATTAGCAACAGTTTAATCAAAATCAATTTATAACAAATTAAAAATTCAATTAAAAATGAAAAAATCAATTTTAGTTCTTGCATCTGCAGCCTTATTTTTAGCTGCCTGTAATTCATCAACCGAGCAAAAAAAGCACCGAGCCTGCTGCTCCTGCCGAAACCACCACTCCTGAAGCAGCACCTGCACCGGCTCCTACTGAGCCTGCTGTAGTGACTCTTAACGCAGGTGATGATATGAAGTATGACATTACAGAAATTAAAGTAAAAGCAGGACAAACAGTGAAATTAACACTGCACCACACAGGTAAATTACCTGTTACAGGCATGGGACACAACTTCGTGTTGCTAAAACCCGATGTTGACATGGACGAATTTGCTCAGGCAGCTATCAAAGCAAAAGACTCTGATTATATTCCTGCTGATTATGCAGATGACATTATTGCACACACTAAACTTATTGGTGGCGGAGAGACTACAGAAATCGAATTTACAGCTCCTGATAAAGGAACTTACGATTACCTGTGTACATTCCCCGGTCACCACGCAATGATGCATGGTAAATTTATCGTTGAATAATTTTATACTGCTGCATTAAGCAGGCAGTAAAAAGTTTTACGGGCAAGCAAATAAGAAAGCTTGCCCGTTTTTTATTGCAGCTATTTAAAATAAAAGGTCAGCTGCAACTAATTCCGTTATCAACTGTTTTAAACAGAAGAAAGATAGTAAAGAAAAATTTTCAATTCGTATAAAAAATAGAACTTATGAAAATTAAACGTGTATATGAAAAACCTGAGAGGGATGATGGTTATCGCATATTGGTTGACAGACTGTGGCCCCGTGGTATCAGCAAAGCCTCTGCTGAAATTGATGAATGGATAAAAGAAATAGCTCCTTCTACCGAGCTTAGAAAATGGTTCAATCACGAGCCTGAAAAATTTTCTGAATTTAAAAAACGATATAAAGAAGAACTCAAAACACACGTTGCAGAACTTAAGAAAATACACGAAATTTCACAGAAGAAAAAAATAACATTGCTGTATTCCGCAAAAGACACACAGTACAATCAGGCAGTAGTGTTGCTGGAAGTATTGCAAAAATTCAAATAGATTAAGTCAACAAAACTGAAACTATTTTTCAATGGACGATATTCTTCATAACCTTCAGGTCATCAACAGCCGTATTGAAGCGGCTTGCATGAAATCACACCGTGAACGCTCGGAAGTGAAATTACTGCTTGCAACAAAAACCGTAACACCTGATCGCATTATCAAAGCTATAGAAGCCGGATACAACCTGATTGGCGAAAATAAAGTGCAGGAAGTAAAAGAAAAATACGAAGCCCTGAAAGGAATATCGCATACAAAACATTTTATCGGTCATCTTCAAACCAATAAAATTAAAGATGTCATAAAATATGGTGTAACCTGTATCGAAACCGTTGACCGCATTGAGCTTGCACAAAAATTACATCAGCGACTGTTTTCTGAAAACAAAACAATGGAAGTGTTGATACAGGTGAATACTTCACATGAAGAGAGTAAGTTCGGAGCAAATCCTGATGATGCTATAGAACTTACTAAACAGGCTTCGCAGCTTGAAACATTAAAAATTAAAGGACTGATGACAATAGGCCTTTTCAGTGCTGAAACTGAAAAAGTACGAAGTTGTTTCCGGTTACTTAAAAATATTCAGCAGCAGATTGTTGCTTTAAAAATTCCTCATGTGGAAATGAAAGAACTATCCATGGGCATGAGTGGTGATCTTGAAACAGCTATTGAAGAAGGTGCAACCATTGTGCGTGTGGGCACTGCTGTTTTTGGCAAAAGAATTTATCCTGACAGTTATTACTGGAATGAAAACAAATAATTTCTACTGATTGCGTTTCTGATAATCAGTCAAAAATTTTTCAATAAGGCGCGGGTGCGCATATTTTTTCTGAAATTCTTTTATTGTCACTTTATAAAATTTTTCTTCTTCCGTTTTTTTTAATTTTCGTTTAAGAACACTCACAATAAAATGTGCTTCTATCTTGCGGTGTGTCAGCTGATGGATGTATGGTTTGGAAAATGTGTAATCACTAATCCCCATATCCTTAAGTTTTGCCTGAAGCATTTTTTCCGAAATTTTTTCTTTCGTTTCAATCAGCGGAAACTCATAAAGATTTTTCCAGATGTCATTCCCTCTGCGTTGCTGAATGTAAATTTTATTATCATGTATCAGCATCAGGTAATAAAACCATCGTTGCTTAATTATATTTTTTTGCTCTTTAACAGGAAATAATTTTTGTGTTTGATGTGCATAAGCCTGACAATACTGTTGCAAAGGACACAGATTACATGCCGGACTTGCAGGCGTACACACCAGCGCACCCAATTCCATCATGCATAATTGTATAATGCCGGTCGTTTTTTTATCTCCACAATCGTTTGCAATTTGCTCCAATAATTTTTTTCCTTCTGTGGAATTTACTGCCTGCTGCACTTCAAACAGTCGCGCCAACACACGACTCACATTGCCATCCACAACAAACACGGGTTTGTCAAATGCAAAGGATGCAATGGCGGCAGCAGTATATGGCCCTATCCCTTTAAGTTTTAACAACTCACTATATTGTTTCGGAAAAACACCATTGTATTTCTCTGCCACTTCAATTGCTGTAGCGAGTAGATTTCTGCCTCTGGAATAATATCCCAATCCCTGCCATAGCTTCAACACTTCGTCTTCTGATGCTCTTGCAAGAGAAAACACATCGGGATATCGTTCAGTAAATTTATAATAGTAAGGCAATCCCTGCTCTACACGAGTCTGCTGCAGAATAATTTCGCTCAGCCATATTTTATAAGCATCCTTTGTTTCACGAAAAGGTAAATCGCGTTTATTTTTCTGATACCATTTTATAAGTGCTGACTGAAATGACATGTTCCAAAGGAAATAAAAACATCCGTTGCCCCGGTGACTAGTTAAATGGATTCCATTTTTTTCAGTTGCAACAACAATTCCATGTCAGTTCATTTTCTACTTTTGATATTTATCTTTTCGCACTTGACAACTCCACTGGTACATCCTCCTTTATTACTCCGAAAGCTATATCCAAGTTTGATATGGAAACTGCCTGCTGCAGAAAAAGTTGTTTACCTGACATTCGATGACGGCCCCATTCCTGAAGCAACACCTTTTGTTTTGGATTCTTTGAAATTTTTTAATGCAAAAGCAACGTTTTTTTGTCTTGGTAAGAATGTTAAAGCCAATCCCGCATTATATGAGCGGATTTTACAGGAAGGACACGCCACAGGAAATCATACCTACAATCATCTTAACGGCTGGAAAACATCACTGACGGAATATCTTGACAATATAGAGCAATGCAGAACACTCGTTGACTCAGCATTGTTCAGGCCTCCTTATGGAAAAATAAGAAGCAGTCAGATACAAAGTTTAAAAAACAACATGCATATAATTATGTGGGATGTGTTGAGTTATGATTTTAAACAGGAAATTTCTCCCGAACAATGTGCAGAAAATGTTTTGCAGAATGTGGATGCGGGTTCCATTATTGTTTTTCACGACAGCATCAAAGCTTTCAAAAATATGTCAGCCACACTTCCGGTGGTGCTCCAACAACTTTCAGAAAAAGGTTATCGTTTCGAAACTATTCCAAAAAACCTTCCACTACAATCACAATCTCACCCTTAGGAGGATGAGCACTGTAATATTGATGCAGTTCTCTCAGGTTGCCTCGCTTTTTCTCTTCGTAAATTTTTGAAATTTCTCTTACCACACATGCTTTTCTTTCATCTCCGAAAGCTGAAATAAAATCTTCAAGCGTTTTTATCAGTTTGTGTGGTGACTCATAAAACACCATGGTACGCGTTTCAGTACTCAGCATTTTCAACTTGGTTTGTCGCCCCTTTTTCACAGGAATAAAACCTTCAAAAACAAAACTGTTGCATGGAATGCCCGACATAACCAGCGCAGGAACAAATGCCGTTGGGCCGGGAAGACAGGTGAGCTCTATTTCATTTTCAATACAGGTGCGTGTGAGCAGAAACCCGGGGTCAGAAATTGCAGGTGTTCCGGCATCGCTGATCAGTGCAATATTTTTTCCTTCCTGAAGCCAGCGTATGATTTCAGTAACAGCAGCATGTTCGTTGTGCTGATGATGAGCATATACTTTTTTATCTATTCCAAAATGGCGAAGCAATACAGAAGCATTTCGTGTATCCTCAGCGAGAATGATATCAGCCATCTTCAGCACGGATAATGCACGCAAGGTGATGTCTTCAAGATTGCCAACCGGTGTGGGAACTAAATAAAGCATATTGTTTTATATGCTTCAAAATAGAGCTTCTTGGGCGATTACTGTTTAACAAATCTGCGATAAATTAACTTATCGTCCATCAGCTGCAGTTGAAGTAGATAGACTCCTTTGTTAAGTTTTTCTATTGGAATAATTGTACCGACATCGCCATTTTTATCCATCATCAGTCGTCCTGCTGCATCTAAAATTCTTACGTCCTTAACGTAATTATTTGAAGGTGTTTTTATCTCTAAATAATCATTTGCCGGATTGGGAGTGATGGAAATTGCATTTTCGGTTTCTTCATTTATCCCTGACGACATCTGAAAAAATACACAGGTGTAATAAGGATTGTAGCTAAAGGTTCCTGTTCCCGGACCTCCAACCGGCCACACCACAATTACATTACTACCGAGCTTATAATTTGCAGGATTGAAAAAATAAGCTGACTGATACGCAACTGTTAAATCGCTGTTGGGCAGAATAGTGAAAGCAGATCCTGCATTAAGTGAAATAGAGTCGGGAGGAAAAACGGTGTCTGTCTGTAAAAAAATAAACAACGTTCCTGTAAATGCGTTTATCGGGTTATAGTTATGAATCGTAACCTGAATATTCATGTAGGGTTGATTGCCGTAAGCAGTATCCGGACACTGAGGATAATCTGCGGAGATAGCCACCACACCTAATGAATCGCTCTGTGCTGATGCGCCTGTAGCCAGCAGCAGCACTGTGATGATTGATAGTAGAAGTTTTTTCATTGCTCTGTTCTTACGTTTTTATTGACTAATTAAAAGTATAAAATGTTCTGTTATCAATATTTATTATTTTTGATTTTTCTTACCCGTTTAAAGTTATAAAATGGATGTCCTCAATCAGATTATCTGTGGGCTGAATAAAGAGCAGGTACGTTTTTTTTAAAATGTATCTGAGCCGAATTGAAACAGCCGATGAACGTAAGGATGTTGTTTTGTTTGACTACATACGCAAGAGTGGTGACAACTATGATGATGAAAAAATCTTTCAACGACTGTATGACGACAATGAAAAGAATTCTTTTTACAGATTAAAAAACAGACTCATGCGTGAGGTCAACAAAAGTCTCACACTTCAGCATTTTGATGATGAGCCTGTGGTTTATATTTTCCGTTTGCTGGCGCTTGTAAAATTTTATCTGAATAAAAACGCATTGAAGCCTGCACATTATTTCCTGCGTAAGGCTGAACAGAAAGCAAAATCTATCGAAAACCTTGAGTTACTCGATATCATTTATGGTGAATTTATCAAACTTGCAAGAGAGCAGGTTTCCATAAATCCGGAAGAATATATCTTAAAGCGAAAAGAAAATCTGATGAACCTGAGCCGTATGAGGACCATGGACGATATTCTCGCTGCAGTAATTTACCGTCTTAAAGTAACTCAGAATCTTGGCACCACTGACAGTTCTGTTATTCATCTGCTTCAAAAAACCATTGACGATTTTGATGATAAATCACTTTCATCGAGCCCTTTGTTTCGTTTCAAAATGTATCAGGGTGTAAGTCAGGTTTTGTTGCAGACGCATCAGTATGCTCTTCTTGAAAACTATCTGGTTAAAACCTATCATTCTTTCAGAAACGAAAAACTGTTCAACAAAAACAATCATGAAACCAAACTGCAGATGCTGATTTATCTTGTCAACTCACTTTACAAAAACAGCAAACAAAAATTGTCGCTTGAATATGCTAATGAGTTGCACACTGCCATGAAAGAGTTTGGAAACATGCTCTATGATAAATATTTATTTTATTACTACAACACACTTGTGATCAACTATTCCAAAACCAATAAACGTAAAGAACTGGAAGTGCTTGCAGAAATGGAGAAGAACCAAAAGATAAACTCCAATCCTTTTCATCGTCAGTTTATTTTGCTCAATATGTCGTTGGCATGGTTTGATCTTAAAGAATTCAACAAAGCAGCACGTTATCTTTCCAGACTGCAACTCTTACCTGAATTCAAAGAGGCTGACAGTACATTGCGGGTGAGAATTGCCGTAGCGGATTTAATGACACGTTATGAACTGAATGATACGGATACTTTTGAGTATAAATACAAACAGTTAAAGAAAGATTTTATCAAAGAACTGAATGACCCTGTGAATGAAGCTGAGAAAAAGATGGCTGAAATACTTTATCAGATGACGCACCGCACTGCAGGAAAAAATAAAACACTTGATGCACGAGTAAAAAAACTTAATGCTGCAACCGGTGATGATGAAGAATATGGATTGATTAATTACAAATCATGGCTGAAAGAAAAATTTCCGGCATTGTTGATGTAATCCGATCATAACTATTTAATGTGTAAAATTCAAAATGCGGAGTGGATACTTCATACTGCTGCTTCCAATGAAGTTATTTTCTGTTCGATTGTTAAAATCAGTTTATCAAACATAATCTTGCAATCGTTCAATACAGCAAGTGTTGCTTTCTTATCAGATCCTTCAAGCAATAACCATTCAAGGTTTTTAAAAATCTTTGTAAAGTGGTCAAGCTCCAGCTGCCTGAATGACGGAATCATACGATGCAGATGAGCTGCAGCCTCTGCGTATTTCTCTTCTTCAGTAAAACGCAGTGTGTTATCAAACAATTTAGTATTACTGCTGACAAATATTTTAAGCATTTTAATAACAAAATCACTTTTGCCGTTGGAAGTCTTGTACAAACTGCTCAGGTTGAAACTAAAAACATCAGTTACGAGTGCAGACTGTTCTTTATACCGTTCGATAAGTGGCATAAGAATGGTTGCAAGCTGTTTGGTGTCGAATGGTTTCAAAAGCACTTCATTCATTCCTGCATCTGCACATTCCTGTCGTGCATCATTCATCATGTTGGCAGTTATACCGATCACAGGAAGTGTTTTGCTGATGTGTTCACGAATAAACATCACGGCCTGCCTGCCATTCATTTCAGGCATTTGCACATCCATCAGCACAGCAACAGGATTGTTTAGCAAAATTTTTTCTATCGCTTCTTTTCCGTTATGTGCCGTAATTACATCGGCACCTGCCTCTTTCAATGATGCTATTGCCAGTTCGCGGTTCAGATCATCATCCTCGGCAATTAAGATATTTTCATTCAGTAAATATTTTTCTTCTTGTTTGCTTACGGTTGTATGTGCGTCCGCTGTTTCCACCTGACGATAGGGTATGGTTACTGTAATTACAGTTCCTTTCTGCAAGCGGCTTTCAATGGCAATATCACCGTGAAGCAATTCAGTAATTTTTCCTGTAATGGCCAATCCGAGACCTGTGCCTCCATAATTTTTTTCAATGTTGTCAGCTTGTTCATACGGATTAAAAATGCGTTGCAGTTTTTCCTCCGGAATACCGATACCGGTATCCGAAACTTTAAAGGAATACTTGTCCTTTTCAGGTTTCGTCACCATCAGATGTACAGATCCTTCATTGGTAAATTTAATAGCATTTGCAACAATGTTAATCAGTATCTGCCGAAGGCGTAACGGATCTCCCTCTACCACATCACGCATTACCGAGGTAGTGTCTGCAGTAAAATTTATATGCTTTTCAGAAGCTTTTTGCGAAAGCATGGAATACACATCATTTACCAATGCAGCAACAGAAAAGTTTTCATTCTTCAACTGTAGTTTACCTGTTTCAATACGCGACAAATCCAATACATCATTCACAATATTCAGCAGATGGTCGCCTGCCATATCAATAGTTCTGATATATTGTTTTTGTTCTGATGTAGCTGAAGTATTCAGTAATCGCTTGGTAAAACCTGTGATGGCACTTAGCGGAGTGCGTATTTCATGACTCATGCTTGCCAGAAAATCTTCTTTAAACTTAGCTAACTGTTCTGACTTTGCTTTGGCTTTTTCAAGTTCGGTTTTATAACGGTTGGCACGGCTTATTCCGGTGAGTATAATGATTGACAACAGCAAAATAAAAACCGAAGCAAACAGCGTAACTGCCATCACCGTTTGCATCTGTTGCCGTGAGTCGTAAACAACTTTTTGAGATTGTATTTCGTTGTTGATTCTTATTTTTCCTTCGAGGTTATTCACTTGTTCCTGCAATTGCTCTTTCAGAGCTTTATCCTGCTCTAACAAAAGCAACTCTTTTTCGCTGAGAATAGAAATCTGTTTTACTTCATTTTCCTGCGCTGCAGCAACTGTTTTTTTAATACTGCTGAGCTTCTGAGTCTGTAATTCATTCAGCGAATCAAGAAGAATAGCTTTCTCTTCCAACTCCCGCATTCGTTTGCCTGAAGAAAACAACCGTTTGAAAAAGCTCTGTTTTGTTGCTGCAACAGAATCACTGTCGGCAGGAATGACAATATCCTTTACATTGCCTGAAATTTTACTCATTGCCTCATTAATGAGTTGCCTGTATCGAAGGTCAATCAGCTCGTCATATAATTCAAATTTCTTTTTTACTGATTTCGAAATGTCATCAAACTCTTTTTCATAACCTGCAAAAAGTGATTTAAGGTGAATCATCTGAGAGTCGGATGCCGAAACCATGTTATAATAACTGGCGAGATAGTCTTTATTACGTGTGATAGCAAATGAACGCACATCACTTTCTGCATTATTTACATTCAGCACAAGCAGGTTTAAATCTGATATGCGCGTATCGGGCTTTTGCAGATTTTCGATGGTATGGCTTAGTGCTGTGGTATTGCGGAAATTGTACCATGTTAGAAAAACTGCTGCTGCCAGGGCAACTATCATCAAAAGCACTATGTAAAATCTTTTTTGCATATCGGAATCAAAAATACAACCCTGTTTTGTGTCATTCAGAAAATATTTTTCCCATTTTGAAACAAATACTTTCTGAAAATGCTTTTAAAAAGTAATGGTGTAAAACTTTGCAAACTGCTGATATGTAAAATATTGGACTGTTAATAACGAATAGAAAAGAAGTTGATTGTTTGCTTTGGCACGTTGTTGTATAGTCTTTAACCGTACAAATTTCAAATTTCAATCAAAATGAAAAAGTTAATTTTAATAGCGCTGCCGGTAATAGGAATGACTTTATTCGGATGCGAAAACTACAAAGAACAGGCTGCACAGTTAGCAAAAGAACGTGATTCGCTGATGGCTTTAAATAATGCAGGAACGCAAACTATTGATGAGTTTGTAAGTACGCTTACTGAAGTTGAAAACAATCTTGGAAAAATCACAGAAAAGCAAAATGCAGTTGCAATGGCTGCTGACCGTAATCCTGAAGGAGCACGTTCATCACGCGAAAGACTGAATGCACAGATTGAAGAAATCAACCGCATGATGTCTGAGAACAAAGCTAAAATTGAAGAGCTTTCTAAAAAACTCGGTGGTGCAAATGCACATGCTGCCAAGTTTAAGAAAATGGTACAATCTCTTCAGGAGCAACTGACACAGAAAGAACAGGAGTTGGCACAACTGAACGAAAAATTAGGAAGTCTGAATGTGGAGCTTACTTCTTTAAAAACCAGCTTTGATTCTGTTTCAACAATGAATCAAAATCAGGCTACTACTATTGCCGAACAAACCAACAAAATTCACACTGCTTATTATACTGTTGGTAACTACAAAAAATTGCGCGATAAACAAGTTCTTTCCAAAAAAGGCGGACTTCTTGGTATGGGTAAATCTGCTACTGTAGTTCCAACAATTAAAGACGATAATTTTACCCGTATTGATTATACTCAGGTAAGCACTATTCCTGTAAACAGCAAAAAAGCAGAGCTTGTAACTACACATCCGGTTGGGTCATATAAAATTGAGAAGGAAAATGACAAAATCAGCGATATCGTAATTACCGACCCTGAAAAATTCTGGAGTGCATCAAAATATTTAGTTGTAATGACCAAATAAGAACAGAAAATAATTCTTTGGTTTTAGGTTGGGTAGCGGAGTAGAAATGCTCCGCTTTTTTCATGTCCGTATGTTAACCTTTAAACTAAATTTTTCCTCCGTACAAGGGTAGTTTCAACCCATTCTAAATTAATTATGGGTAGATGTTTCAACTATAATTTGCAAAGCTTTATGCCTCTAATCAGATGCTTGCTGCAAATCATCTCTATCGTTAAGTATTATTACTGCAACAGTAAATAATCTTTACTCTCACCTTTATAAGAATAGATTATAAAACCAAACGGTATGTCTGCCTTAATTAAAATCTATTTGCTGAATATTGAATATTATTTAATGCATAAAGCTAAATACAGAGCTGCCTTCATAGCTTTGCTAAAAACTTTATAATCAGAAATTTTTCAGTGTTATTCCACTTATTTCAGATCTACAGCAGTGCCTGCAATCATACTTCCTTCGCAATATACTTCAATGGTATATTTTCCGGGAGCAAAGGCTGAACCTTTTTCCCAATAGATACACATATTGGTTTCCTTGTTGTCATACTCAAAGGATTCTTTAACGGTATATAACGAAGCCTGACCTGCAATGGTAAATGTTTCGGAATTATTGGTCATCACCGAGCCATCCGGTCCGGTAATTTTTACAAAAACATCTTTTGAACCTGCAGTAGTTACTGTGTTTTCGAGAATAGTAAAGCAGGTTTTGATTTTTTGAGCCGATGAAGCCTTGCCGGTTTCCATCTCCTTGCCGCTGTTTTTATATCTCACTCCTGAAGATTTGATAGCCGTTGTTTTTAATACTGACGCTGCAGCTACCCGTTTTGTAAGAACAGAATTCTCCATTTCCAAAGTAGAAGATTTATTCTTTTCAACGGTAATCATATTGTTGAGCGATTCGTTTTGTGAAAGAAGTTGTTCATTAGCTCCTCTTAATGAATCTAATTGCATCACGTACATCTGATTCATTGATTTCAAACGTTCCAGTTCCTGGCGTGCAGCTTTCAGTTGGGCAGCATCACCTGATTCAATCATACGTCTGATCTGAGCCATTTTACTTTTTATCTCTTCATCCTTGCTCAGTAATTGTGATTGCAGACTTGAATTCTCCTGATTTATTTTTTCAAACTCTGCTTTTACACGTTGTAATTCCGCTGACAATGCATCCCGTTCAGCCGAAGTGCTTTCCAAACTGCGCGATACTTCTTCCAAATGGCTCTTTTTATCAAAAAACTGCCATAAGAGCAAACCGTTTACTCCTAATAAAATTGCAATTACTACAAATACCAATGCCCTGCGGGAGTTCTGTTCCCGCTTGTCGGCTCTGGCATATTCACTGTTAGAGTCTTCCATTCTGTGGTGAGCAAATTTTTAATGGTGCAAAATAATATAATTTCACGAAACAGGCAATACCTGTTCTGAAAATTACTGTTCCTGATACGTATTTTTAGTGCTTTGAGTTGCTTACCTGCCTATCCCGCACATTGTTTATTTTCAAAATCCTTACAAAAAGGGTGAATTATCTCATTGGAGGCCATTTCAAATGTTTCCTTACTTTTACCCATACATAGTTTAAAAGTTATACTTCTGATCTAATTTTCAGGCTTATGCTTTCCAACCTTGTTAATCTGTTTTTCCCTGACAATTGCCCCGGCTGTGGTTATAACTTTTTACGTGGCGAATCGGTAATATGTCAACGCTGCCTCAATTCTCTTCCCAAAACCAACTATCATCAACGTCATGATAACCCCGTGGCCAAAAATTTCTGGGGTAAAGCCAATCTGCATGCAGCTACTTCTGTGTATTATTTTGATAAAGGTGAATCTCTTCAGCATTTATTGCACCAACTCAAGTACAGAGGCAACAGCAAAATTGGTGTAGTGCTTGGCCAACAAGCCGCAATAGAACTGCAACTGTCTGACGAATTCAGGTGTGCTGATGTAATTGTGCCTGTGCCGCTGCATCCTAAAAAACTTTTGATGAGGGGATATAATCAAAGTGAAGTTATAGCTAAGGGAATATCTGATATATGGGGTACTCCCGTGCAGCCTGCACTTTTAATCCGTACAAAACACACCGAAACGCAGACACACAAATCGCGATTCGAGCGTTTTGAAAATGTAAAGGATGTTTTTCATCTTGATAACGAAGAGGCTTATGCAGGAAAACATATTCTTATTGTAGATGATGTTATTACCACAGGTTCAACCATTCTTTCCTGTGCCGATACTTTTGCTACAGTACCGCATTGTAAAATTTCAGTTGTTTCTGTTGCGGTAGCCCATCGTTGAAATTCGGATATTTGCAGCTCAAATTATGGCTGAACAAATTTATATAGATACTTCTCTTCCTGTAAAAGAGCGTTACGAAGAATTATTGCCTCAGCTCAAAGCGCTTGTTTCGGGTGAGGATGATATAATGGCCAATGCTGCCAACATTTGTGCTGCTTTGAAAGATACATTCGGATGGTTTTGGGTAGGGTTTTATTTTGTCAAAGAAAACAATTCAAAAAAACAACTTGTGCTCGGACCTTTTCAGGGGCCTGTAGCGTGCACACGCATTGATTTTGGAAAAGGTGTTTGTGGAACTGCCTGGGCCAACAGCGAAACTTTAATAGTGGATAATGTAGATTTGTTTCCCGGACATATCGCTTGCAGCAGTTTGTCAAAATCAGAAATTGTGGTTCCTGTGATAAAGAACAATCAGGTGATTGCAGTACTCGATATTGACAGCGAAAATCTTTCGGCATTTAATGATTTGGATGCTTTTTACCTCGAAAAAACAGTAAGGCTTTTAACTGATGACATTCGTTGATTTAAAATTTATGCAGAAAGTTTTTTTTCAACCGCTGATGTTGTTAGCAATGTTCATGCTTGGAGGTTGTGCTTCGGTAGTTGCGCCAACAGGTGGACCAAAAGACACTAAAGCTCCCGAATTGCAGAATGTATCTCCGGCAGCACTTACCACACATTTTTCAGAAAAAACAATTGTGTTTTCTTTCAATGAGTTTATTCAGTTGAAGGATAAAGAAAAACAGGTTGTCATTTCGCCCATTATGAAACCGGCACCGGAAATGACCGTGAAAGGAAAAAAACTGATTGTTACTCTGAAATCTCCTCTCAAAGATTCGTCAACATATACCATCAACTTCGGCAATGCCATCTGCGACCTGCACGAGGGAAATGCGCTTGCTGATTATACCTATGTGTTTTCTACCGGAAGTTTTGTAGATACCCTCTCCGTCAAAGGAAACGTGAGCTATGCCGAAAATAACAAACCTGAAAAAGGTGTATTGGTTATGCTTTATACATCACCGGATGATTCATTACCTTACTTGTCAGTTCCCTCTTTTATTACACGAACTGATGATAAAGGCGATTTTAAAATCAGCAATATCGGACATGGTCCCTTTAAAATTTTCGCTCTGAAAGATGCTGACAATAACTACAAATATAATTCGGCAGACGAGCCTGTTGCTTTTCTTTCATCGCTCATAACAGGTGGCGACAGCAGTGTGATTCATCTGAGATTATTTAAAGAAGAAGAACCAAAGCTTTATGTAAAAGAATACAAAGTTCTGAATGCATTATCGGCACGTATTATTCTTAACAAACCTTCTGAAACAATCATTCAACCGCTTGATACAACCTCCAATTCCATCCTGTACACCAACTACAACCTGAGCCGTGATACAATAATACTTTGGTTTAACGACACCCTGCGCGATACTTTAAAAACCATAGTAGTCAATCAGGGCATTGCAATTGACACAATATCTCTTTACAAAAGCACTCCTGCTAATTCCAAACGTACTGCAGAAAAACTGATGGTTTCAACCTTGCAGCCAACATACAGCATACCCGGTGAACTGTGGAAGTTTCAAACTTCAGTACCACTTTCTTCTATCAACATTGATAAAATTAAGATTACCATTGACAGTATTCGGCCTGTTGCATTTATTGATTCATTAAGCCCTGTATCTAAACAGACATTTTATCTGAATGCCGGCCCAAAAGAAAAAAGAAAATATGATATTGCCTTTTTACCGGGCGCATTAACCGACATTTATCAGACTACAAACGATACCGTTAAGTTTGTTATTTCCACAGCGGCTTTTACCGATTACGGAAGTTTAAAAATTAAACTGAGCGGACTGAACACCGGAAGATATGTGCTGCAGCTGGTTGATGAAAAAGATAATGCAATGGCCGAAAAAATGATATCAGCTGACGGAATTTATCTATTTGAAAATTTATCACCAGTAAAGTGCAGAGTAAAACTTATTGAAGACCTTGACGGCAATGGAAAATTTACAACAGGAAATTATCTGAAAAATATTCAGCCGGAGAGATGTTATTACTATGGTGAAACCATCACTGTTCGTGCTAACTGGGATATTGAAACCGACTGGAAAGTTAAAATGGAATAAATCATGCAACAAGAAAAATTTGATTCAGGAAAAGCTCCCGAGCCTGTGGGACTTTATCCGCATGCAAGACGGGTTGGCGATCTTCTTTTTTTATCAGGTGTAGGACCTCGCGAACGTGGAACAAAAAAAATTCCTGGAGTAACACTTGATGACAAAGGCAACATTCTGTCGTATGACATCGCAGAACAATGTCATTCGGTTTTTCGCAATGTGAAATATATTCTGGAAGATGCCGGCAGCAGCTGGGAAAAAATTATTGATGTAACCGTTTTTCTTACCAATATGAAAGACGATTTTAAGGTGTACAATAAATTGTGGGCAGAATATTTCAGCGGAAATCCACCCTGCCGCACCACAGTGGAAATTAATTGCCTGCCTACGCCCATTGCTATTGAGCTGAAAGTGATAGCAACCGTTTAATTTTTTTCTGATTTCTACCACATGCATTTAGTTACAGGCGCCACCGGACTTCTTGGTTCACAACTTACACTCGACCTCATGCGTCAGGGTAAGAAGGTGCGTGTGCTGGTACGAAAAAACTCAAAACGCGATTTGCTGAAACATAAATTCAGAAAAGAAGAAAAGTTATACGAAACACTTCAGTTTGCTGAAGGCGATTTGCTCGACTACTTTAGCCTGGAAGATGCATTAGATGGCATAACACATGTATATCATTGTGCAGCACTGGTAAATTTTGCTCCCGGAAAACGAAAAGATTTATTTAAAACGAATGCCGAAGGCACAGAGAACTTAGTCAATGCCTGCCTTGAAAAGTCTGATGTGCGATTGGCTTATGTGAGTTCTGTTGCAACACTTGGTCGTGGAATTTCTGATCAGGAAACAGATGAAAGTACTTTATGGGACAGTTCGCAGCGAAACAGCGCTTATGCCGAAAGCAAATACGCAGCAGAGAGAGAAGTGTGGAGAGGAATTACTGAAGGATTGAATGCAGTTATCATCAACCCATCCGTTATTCTTGGCGAAGGAAACTGGCGCAATGATTCTTCTTCGCTCATACGAAAAGTGTATGAAGGTATGCCGTTTTTTACCAAAGGCGTATCGGGGTTTGTGGATGCAAAAGATGTAAGCCGAAGTTTAATTGCTTTAATGGAAAGTGATATTCGCTCCGAAAGATTTATTGTAAGTGCCGAAAACAAAAGTTACGAATGGCTGCTGAAAACGATTGCAAGAAATCTGAATGTGCGTCCTCCGCGTTTTCATGCAACACCTCTTTTAAGCGGTTTGGCATGGAGAATGGAAAAACTGCGTTCATTGTTCAGCGGCAAGCCCACACTCATCACCCGTGAAACCACCTACAGTGCTCAGCAGAAATATTTGTACAGCCATCAGAAAATATCACAGGCACTGAATTTTTCTTTTACGCCTCTGGAACGTACCCTCGAAGAAATTTGTGCATTGTATCTGCAACAACGCACGTAAAATTACTTTCTCACGTAAGCAATGTAATCCATCTGTTCAAACGATGTATGACCTGCATTACGCAACATGGTAACTAATTGCCCACGGTGATAGCTTCCATGATTTACAAAGTGCACTACAATATCCTGAATACTGTTTGAAAATTCAATTCCCTTGGTGTTTTTATAAGTTATTTTCTGCTGCAAAACTTCTTGCGGCATAGATTGAATTAAATCCCTGAAGGCGACACCATCATCCATCAACAATTTGCATAAATCAGTCAGTTTTTCAGGAAAACCTCCTTCCGGATGGCCACTGTATAGTTCATTCTTCAATCTCGTCTGCCATACTTTTCCGGAGTTATAAATATGTTCAAGCGTTTTTCTGACACTGCTGAAACTGCTTTTCTGTTCCATATCAGCAGCTGTATTACCTGCCTGCAACACTGCTTTAGTTATCCGTTCATTGGCCCAAATATTATACGCCAAAAGGTTGGTGAGCATTTCTTTGTTCATGATAATAAATTTTTATTCCCTCTAAATTACAGATATTGTTTATACAATTATCTTTAGGGCAAAATTTTAATATGCAGATACTTCCTCCATTACCAGAAAATCTTTCTACATATTACCGTAATTATTTGCGCTATATGAAGGAAGTGGACATGTTGCAGGCTTTGCAAAATGCGTCTGATGAAATAGAATTTTTTCTGCGTTCGGTTCCTCCCGAAAAAGAGAATTTTGCTTATGGTCCCGGCAAGTGGATGTTGAAAGAAGTTATCGGGCATTTATGCGACACCGAGCGCATACTCACTTACCGCGCTTTACGTTTTGCACGTAATGATAAAACTCCTCTGGCAGGTTTTGAAGAGAACGACTATGTAGCTTATTCTAATT
Source organism: Bacteroidetes bacterium OLB10 (assembly GCA_001567275.1). Taxonomy (GTDB): domain Bacteria; phylum Bacteroidota; class Bacteroidia; order AKYH767-A; family OLB10; genus OLB10. Next base: position 34,053 of record LNBX01000045.1, on the reverse strand, counting down.
TAAAATCCCGCACCCTGCAAAGTATAGGGATTGAATATTTAATTATCAGAGAATCATCCATTGCATTTTTTAATTCACTTGACGAGTCTGACTTTGACAGAGCCGGTGAAGCAAATAACAATAAAGTTACTGTGAGAGATTTGTTGTATTTCATCATAACTCACCAGCGGCATCACTTTGCTATAATTAAAGAACGCTACCTTGGTCATTGATTTTTTATTTACCTCTACTTAAACAGGTTTGCCCGCAGTGAAAGCAAACAAGCAGTTTTCTTATAGCATTGTACTCATCCTCATTGCCTGGTTGGGTTATTATGAAATATCTTTTTTCCGTCATACGCTGAAGTGGGATGTAATAGATCAGTATTATCCTTGGCGCATGTATGTGGTGCAGTGTCTGCGTAATGGTTTTTGGCCGCTGTGGAATCCTTATGAACAGTTTGGTTACCCCATGCATGCCGACCCGCAAAGTGGTGTTTGGTATCCTGTGGTGTGGTTGTTTTCATTGTTTGGAACTTATACGCTTTACAGTGTACAGTTGGAGTTTATGTTGCATGTGGCGCTGGGCGGTGTTGGAATGTTGTTGTTTCTTCAAAAAGCAGGCATACAACAGACGGTGAGTTTTTTCCTTGCTGTATGCTATATGTTTTGTGGTTTATTTATCGGCAATGCACAACATCTCACCTTCACAGTAGCTGCTTGCTGGATTCCTTTTATACTTTATTCTTTTATTCAGCTTACACAAACTCCGGGAATAAAACATGCTGCACAATTTGCTTTATTCGGTTATCTGTTGTTGTCGGGAGGTTATCCCGCTTTTGCAATTATTTTATTCTATATACTGATTGCGTGCACGCTGATTCTTCTGATTACAAAACGAAAAAATTCCACGTGGATAAAACAATTTCTGATTTATTCTTTTGCTGCTGTTCTGTTGTTGGTGCTGGCATCTTCGGCACTGCTTTACAGTGTGTGGCAAAGCTCTGATTATCTTGCACGGGCTGAAGGTTTAAGTTATAAAGTGGCTTCCTTCGGACCATATTCTCCTCAGTCGTTGTTATCATTTTTCTTCCCATTGGCATCCGCCAAAGAGTTTGCATTTTTTGATACTGATATCAGCATGTCGTCCACCTATGTTGGACTGATTGCTTTTGCAGGATTTATTGCGTTTTTGTTTTCTGCCAAATCGCGCTGGCAATGGCTGTTGCTTGTTGCTACACTCCTCGTTGCTTTAACAGCTTTTGGCAGATATACTCCCGTACATAAACTTGTTTATTCATTTGTGCCGATGATGGATTTGTTCCGGTTTCCATCGGTGTTTCGTCTCTACATCATAATAGGAGTGTTAATGATGGCGGGATATTATTTTTCTGCAAATTTTAATGTTATTACAGTCAGAAAAATCTTGGTGATCTTGCTGATTATTTTATTTCCGGTTTCAGGTTATTTGTTTTTATCATCAGGAAGTTTTCCATCATTCACAGGATGGAATTCATTCATCAATGCTTTATCACTCAAACAGTCCTTTGTTTTTCAGGGATTTTTTCAGTGTCTTATCATAGGCTTGTTTCTTTTGTTGCTTTACAAAAGCAAACCCACCACCAATTTAAAAAAATGGCTGTTCGTAGCAGGCATTGCCGAAGTAATGATTGCTGCACAGTTTAATATCCCAATTACGGCTATAAATGAAAATAAAACAAAACAAACAGCAGAAGAACTGCATCAGAAGGCTGTTGAAGATTTTCGTCTTCCTGAAATCAGGCCTATGATACTGAATAATGATTCGGGAGGATATGTATCACCATTCTGGCGCAATCTTAATTTGTTCAAGAAACAACCTGCCTGGGATGGTTATAATTCTTTTCAGCTTAAAAACTATATCCGCTTTGTTGATGATGAACGTTTGCGCAACTCACAGCTGCAAAACAACTGGTTGTTTTTTTCCGATTCTGTAATTTTCTTTTACGATTCAATTATGGTGGCTGATGCACAGCGCAGAAAATTAATATTTATCAACGACTCCAACCGCAAAGATGTTTCTGTAATTAAACCGGGTAATAATTCTTTTAAGCTTATTGCATTTAATCCTGAAACCATTCAGGTACAAACAGAAGTTCAAAGTGCTACACTGCTTACCCTCATGCAGCAATATTATCATGGTTGGAAAATTTATGTAGATGGACAAGAGCGAAAACCATTTGTCAGCGATTATCTGTTTATGAGTGTTCCGCTTAAACAGGGCGACTCAAAGGTTGAATTCCGTTATGAAAACAAACCTGTGAAGAATGCAGCACGTATTTCGTTTGCAACATTGCTGATACTATCAGCAACATGGATAGGTCTTTCGTTTAAAGGCAAGAAAAGCTGATTGGTATTTATCAGTAATTAACAATTCATTTTTAATCTTAATACAATGTACATGTTATGGTTCTGTCATGATGACTTATATTTGTCATTCACAATCATCAAATGAAAAACTTTCTGTTGATATTATTTCTTCTGTCATGTGGTTCGCTTGCTGCACAAACAGAAACACATTCCTCATCAGAACCACCTTCGTTAGTAAAGTGGATGACTTTGAAAGAGGCAGAGTCACACTACAAAGAAGCGCCCAAACCCATCATCATTGATTTTTATACGGAATGGTGTGGCTGGTGCAAGGTGATGATGAAAAATACCTATTCCAATCCGGGTATTGCATCTTACATCAATGCCAACTATTACCCTGTGAAATTTGATGCAGAAACAAAAGACACTGTGGAATTTGATGGGGTAAAATATGCTCCCACAGGAAAAGAAAAGCGCGACCCGAACGAGTTTGCAGTAAAAATGCTGAATGGTAAAATGGTTTATCCTTCAACATTGTTTCTGAATAAAGCAGCCAACTTCAACATGTCGGCACAGGGTTATCTTGAACCACAAAAACTGGAACCTATGCTGGTGTTTGTTCTTGAAAATGCCTTCCGCAGTTCGACCTTTGACGATTTTAAAAACAATTTTGAAAAAGCATTTTATGATTCAACACAACAGGCGCTTTACGAAAAAGTAAAATGGAAAACTCCTTTGGAATCATTTGCCGAAAACCAAAAGCCTTCCGGAAAAAAACGAATTGTATTTATTCATACCGAGTGGTGCAACACGTGCAGGGTAATGTACCGTACTACGTTTGCTGATTCAAGTCTGCAAACTTATCTCAACAGGAAATTTGATCTGGTAGATTTTAACCCTGAAAATAAGGATGTACTGTATTTCGAAGGTAAAAGTTATCAAAACCAACCCACACGCGAAATGCCTTTTCATCAGTTGGTTTACACCCTCGACCGCAAAGCTTTCGCATTACCACAAATGGTTATTCTGGATGATAATGACGCTATTCTTGATGTGATTTCATTCTACATTGCACCCGATGTGTTTTGATGATATCATCCACTTCTATGGCGATGACCGGTATAAGAACACGAAGTGGGAAGATTTTCAGAAAGAGAGAAAGGGTAAATAATTTTTTTTATTTACGCAGTACAATACGAAAAACTGTTCCTTTGTCAGGCTCAGAACTTTTCACAAAAATATGTCCGTTGTGGTACTCTTCTATAATGCGTTTGCTAAGTGAAAGTCCCAGGCCCCAGCCACGCGCTTTGGAAGTATATCCGGGTTTAAACACAGTCTTAAATTTTGATTTCGGAATTCCTTTTCCTGTATCGGCAATATCAATGTAAACAAACTGTTGCTGATCGAGCAGTGTCACATTGATGGAACCTTCGCCATCCATGGCATCAATTGCATTTTTAAAAATATTCTCAAGTACCCATTCAAACAGTGGCACATTGAGTGGTGCATACACCTGATGCGATTGTGCGGTGTCGAGTTTGAAAGCTACCTTGGTGGATGCACGTGTACTGATGTAAGCAATGGTATTTTCAATAACCGTGTTTACATCTTCTTTTTTCAAAACCGGAGCAGAGCCTATTTTTGAGAAACGCTCAGTGATGGTGTTCAGTCGGTTGATGTCTTTTTCAAGTTCTGCAAGATGTGTGGGGCTGTTTTCCGAAGACTTCAGATACTCCAGCCAGGCCATGAGGCTGCTCAGTGGTGTGCCTAACTGATGTGCTGTTTCTTTTGCCATGCCCACCCACACCTGATTTTGTTCGGCCTTGCGCGAAGTGCTGAATGCAAGATAACTTACCAATAAAAACAAGGCAATAATACCCAACTGGAAATATGGATAAAAACGTAACTGGTAAAGTACTTTAGAGTCTTCGTAATAAATATAATTGTGCTGGTTGTTGGCAAATTCAATTTCAATGGGTTCGTGCTTGCTTTTCATTTTCTGCAGCATGCTTTTTAAATACTCATTGCTCTGCGCTTTAGTGGTGTCGAGATTGATATGAGAAATTATTTTGCCTTCGGCATCGGTAAGTATTGCAGGCACGGTGTTGTTGTCCTGCAGCACCATGAGCGAAAAACTGATATCACCGGCTTCCACCGAAATATCAGCTAACTGTTTAGAAGCTTCTGCCCATAGTTGTACTTTCTTACGCTCTTCGTCACTTAATTTGGTAACCAGATTATTGGTGTACCATAATGAGGCAAGCCCAATGAGCATTGCTGCAACCAGCAGCAACAGTTTCCATCGTTGTTTTTGTGTATAAATATTCACCCTCAGGTTAAACGAAAATTATATCCGGGTAAAAATTCTTTCGATATCAGGATGAATTACGAGTTTGATGCTGCAATAGTATAAATTTCAACTATATAATCCAATAAATTCACGGGTAAGGTGCATATAAATACTTTTTTTATGTCACCATGCAACCTCGGTTTCTATTTTTGCATCTTTTATAATTAAGAGCACGGATGCTAAATGATGAACTCATACAACAATGTAAAGCAGGAGACAGCAGGGCACAGCAAAAAGTGTATGAGCTTACAGCATCAAAAATGATGGGTGTTTGCCTGCGCTACACTAAGGACGAAGAAGAAGCGAAAGATTTGTTGCAGGACGGATACATCAAGGTGTTCAGACAAATAGCCACTTTTCGTGGCGAGGGTTCTTTGGAAGGATGGATTAAAAAGGTAATCATCAACACAGCATTGGAAAACCTGCGTAAGAAAAAGCTGAGCTTTGAGTCGTTTGACAATCAAACTGTTGAAATTAATAAAACAGCAATAAGAGACTCGGGACTGGAAGTAAAAGATTTACTGAAAGTTATTCGGTCGCTACCTGATGGTTATCGAACGGTGTTTAACCTTTTTGCAATTGAAGGTTACACACATCAGGAAATAGCCGAACAATTGGGCATTTCCACCGGAACATCCAAATCGCAGTTTGCACGGGCACGACAACTCCTGCAAAAATTATTGACAGAAGAAAAAATTAAATAATTCCCATCAGGGACAACATGAAAGAAGAAAAAAACATAGAGCAGATTTTTAAAGACGCTTTCAGCAATTTCGAAGCGCCTGTTGACCCTGCTTTGTGGCAAAATATCGAAAACTCCATTTCTTCTTCTGTGGTGAACCCCGCTGATCAGGCAATATCAACTGCAGCAAATAAAGTGCTGGTGGTGAAAACTCTTTCCATGATTGCAGGTGTTGCATTAATTACAGCAGGTGTGTTGCACTATTTCAATCGTCCTGAAAAAACAGAAACCAAACCTTCGGTTCATGCAACTGAAGAAGTTATAACTCCTGCTGTTCAGCCAAAAGAAATACAAAAAACTACTGATGCTGAAACCCTGCAACCGGCAGAAAAAAATAAACCTGTTCATTCTGCAGTGAAAAAAATAATACCTGAGAATAAAACAAACACTGTAACTCCTGTTGTGAAAACGGAAGCTCCTCAGGTTGTAAATACGACTAACAATCATCAGGAGAATGCAACTGTCAAACTGCCCGATAATAATAATGCTGTAAAATCAGAGTCCGTTAAGAAAACTGTTGCTCCTGCTACTCCTGACGTAACTGAAAATAAAGTTACCGAAACCCCGAAACAAAACACTGCTTCAAAACCGGAAACTGTAGCCGTACCGGGACTTGGCAATACCATATTTACTCCAAACGGTGACGGTATTGGCGATGTGTTTGAGTTTGACGACAGCTACCTGACAGAGGTAAACGTAAAAATATACAACTCCAAAAACTACAAACTGGTGTATGAGTGGAATCAGACAGGAGGAAGTTGGGATGGAAGACTAAGAAATGGCAACGAGGCAGATGAAGGAATTTATATAGTGATGATAAACGGAAAAGGTGTTGACGGAAATACATATAAATCCACCATCAAATTACAGTTAAGAAGAAATTAGAAATTAAAATAAGTATAACAATCAAATCAAAATTATCATGTTTAAAAATCTAATACGAATAATGGCTTTGTGTCTTATAGGTATTATGCTAAAACCGGAAACGGGTAATGCCTCACACATTGCAGCGGGTGACTTATCGTACACCTATACAGGAAGCCCCAACACCTTCCTGATAACACTGCGTTTATATCGCGACTGTGCAGGGGTAACTATGAGTTCATCAGAAAATGTTTGCTACTCTTCTGCTACCTGTAACATCAACCAGACTCTTACCGTGAATCTTTTACCCGGTTCAGGTCAGGAAATTCCTCCCACACCTTGTGTTCCGGCACAGGGCCCATCCACCTGTAGCGGTGGTACTGCTTATGGTGTTCAGGAATATATTTATCAGGCAGTACTTGTAATGCCTGCACAATGTCAGGACTGGAAATTTCAATGGGAGGTTTGCTGCCGAAATGGTAACATCACCAACCTTGTAAATCCTGACTCTTATGGTATGTATCTCGAAGCTACCATGAACAATCTGGATTATCCTACCAACAGCTCTCCTTATTTTAATACCATTCCTGTAACCCAGTTTTGTGTTAACAATCAGTTTTATTTTGATCAGGGAGCTGTGGATCCTGATAATGACTCCTTACAGTTTTCATTAATCGCTGCTCAGGATGCATCATTTGGTTGCCCTATGACTCCAACATCACTGGCTTATAATTCACCATTATCAGGAAGTAACCCGGTTGCTTCTGTTAACGGAACCACCATCAATCAATATACAGGTGTGATTTCATTCCTTCCAAACGTTATTCAAACTCCGGTAATTGCTATCCGCTGTTATGAATACGACAGAACAACAGGATTGCTGAAAAGTATTGTGAAACGGGAGTTACAGATTAACATCGTTGCAACTTGTATTATTTCAACTCCGGGATTCGACAGCACGTTGGCTGCAACCGGTTTAAATCTTGTTGCCGGTGTTAACAATGTTACTTGTGATGACACTGTATTTTATATCGCTGTTGATCCTCCTGTTCAGTGTGGTTCGATTGTTCCATCTGATATTCGCGTACTTGACCCAAATGGTGTTCCTAACCCTGTAGTATCTGCAACAGGAGTTAATTGTGTAAACGGTTTAACAGATTCTATCAGAGTATCTGTACTTAATCCTATTCAGGGGGGAACATCTTCACTGTTTACTAAAATCGGTAATGACGGAAATACTTTCCTCAGCGAATGTGGATCGCCAATGAATGAATTTGATACTTTGTTTATTAATCTTTATGACTCCACTACTTATGCATTCAATCTGACGGATACATTGGATTGCAGCTTTGATCAGATAAATATCACCAGCAATCAGCTGATTGATTGTTTCTCTGTAGCAGCAGATGGTTCTGACTTTATTATAGTCGATGCCAACGGCACAAATATACCCGTTACAGGAGCAACATGTGCAGGTGTCAATGGAAGTCATTTTGGTACTCAGTTTGTGCTTACCACAGCACCCACCAGCAATGTAACCGGTCCGTTAACAGTGATTGTACAAAACGGAAGTGACCTCAATACAATGGCCAATGGATGTGGCACTCTGGTATTGACTAATGATACGATAGGAACCATTTATGTAAGAAGCCAGCTTGATATAAATTTAGGTACAGACTTAACGGTTTGCTCAAGCGATCCTACTCCACAATTAGATGCGGGATTTTTTGCAGGAGCCACTTATGACTGGACATTAAACGGAACTTCTTTAGGCCAAAATGCACAAACTATTCCTGCAAATACTACAGGTCAGTATATTGTAACAGTTCAGTCATCAGCAACATGTACCGGTACTGATACTGTTCAGGTAAATATAATTGCTGCTCCCGCTGTGAACTTGGGTAATGATGTTCACCTCTGTGCCACCGATCCATTCCCTACATTAGATGCAGGAAATCCCGGAGCAACTTACCAGTGGTATCAGAACAATACAGCTATTGCAGGTGCCACATCACAACAATACACACCGACAGCTGCCGGTACTTATTTTGTTGAAGTAAGTATTGGTGCTTCATGCCTTGGCCGCGATACTGTAGAAGTAACCGTTGAACAACAATTAAGTATTACCATGAGCGATTTAAGTTATTGCAGTGGTAATGCCGTTACATTACAATCCAACTCACCCAATACAGGAGTAAACTATGGCTGGACTCTTAACGGAACTCCAATTGCTGGTCAAAACGGAAACTCTGTTCCGGTAACAGGCTCAGGTGTTTATGTGGTTACTATCACGGCAGGTTCATGTTCTGCAAATGCAACAGCTAACGTAACAGAGGTAGAACAACCTTCTGCAACACTCAACAATATATCACAGTGTGATAATGCAACAGCTCCCGTACTGGATCCGGGATATACTCCTGCTGCAGGCAACAACACCGTATTCAGCTGGACATTTAACGGCACAGGTGTTGGAGGTAACGATCCTACATTAAATACTGCTGCCACCGGAGCCGGAAACTATGCTGTTACCATTACCAACACCATCAACGGATATTCATGTACCGCTAATGCCTCAATGTCATTGACCATTAATGCTGCACCTGCAGTTGGTTTAGGTAATGATATTACACAATGTATGGGTGATAATCCTGCTACTCTTGCCACTGCCAATGGCACAGGATATACCTTTGAGTGGACATTAAACGGCAACGTAATTGGTGATGCTACTGACTCCAGTATTACTGCCACAAGCGCTGGAACCTATGCGGTAATTGTTACTAATGCTAACGGATGTACAAGTACTGATAATGCAGTAGTAAGTATTAATGCTTTACCTACTCCTTTAATTCAGGATGATATGCAGCGTCAGGACAGTATTCCTTTCTGTGTGACCCAAAATCCTGCACCTGTTTTAGCACTGGTGAATAATGCATTCATCCAAAGTTATCAGTGGACATTGAATGGTGATAATCTTTCTACCAATTCCAATGTTACTGTTGCCGCTGTTGGTGAATATCAGGTAACTGTAATTGACTCCAATGGATGCCGCAACTCTGATGTAATTCAGATAATAGAAGCACCTTGCGAAGTGGAAATCTATAACGTTATCACTCCAAATAATGACGGTAAAAACGATGTGTTTGAAGTAAAAAATCTGATGGATTTCCCTGTACGTAAACTGACTGTGTTCAACCGCTGGGGTAAGAAAGTTTACAGTGCCAACCCATACAACAACGACTGGGATGGTGGTAATCTTGCAGCAGGAGTTATTACTTCATTCTGGAATACGATAACGGAATTAAGTCTGAAACCAAGAAAGGTTCCTTCAACCTGATCCGCTAAATCACTTTTTGTTTCTATTTTTGCAAGAGCGTATTCAATAATGAGTACGCTCTTGTTTTTTGTATCAATTCAATTATGAAAGTTACCGAGCATTTACGCCAGTCCAAGAAAACCCTGTTTAGTATTGAGGTGCTGCCTCCGCTGAAAGGCAAAAGCATTAAATCTATTTTTAATGCCATTGATCCATTAATGGAGTTTAAACCTCCTTTTGTGGATGTTACCTATCACCGCGAAGAGTTTGTATATAAAAAACGCGAAGGTGGCTATCTCGAAAAAATTTCCATCCGCAAACGTCCCGGAACAGTTGGAATCTGCGCTGCTATCATGAACCATTACAAAGTGGATGCCGTTCCGCATATTATCTGCGGAGGATTTTCAAAAGAAGAAACAGAAAATGCACTGATTGATTTAAATTTTCTGGGTATTGATAATGTGCTGTTGCTGCGTGGCGATTCAGAAAAACATGAACAACATTTTAGTCCGGAGCCAGGGGGTCACAGCTACGCTATAGATCTGGTAAATCAGGTGGTGAATATGAACAGCGGTGTGTTCCTGGATGATGACCTGAAAGGTGTTGAGCCTACTTCGTTTTGTATTGGCGTTGCAGGTTATCCTGAAAAACACTTTGAAGCTCCAAATCTGAATACAGATATTTCAAATCTCAAAAAGAAAGTAGATGCAGGAGCAGAATATATAGTAACTCAGATGTTTTTTGACAATGAGAAATTTTTTTCCTTTGTAAAAAAAATGCCGTGATGCAGGCATAACAGTTCCGATTATTCCTGGACTGAAACCGCTCTCCACACATAAACAATTAACCATCCTGCCCAAAACTTTTCATATAGATATTCCTGAAGCATTGTACAAAGAAGTTGAAAAATGTACTGATGACACTGCAGTAAAATCACTTGGTGTAGAATGGGCAGTACAGCAATCGAAAGAGCTTATAAAATTCGGAATACCGTGTCTTCACTTCTACACCATGGGCAACCCTGAAAATATAAGACTCATTGCTTCACAGACATTTTAAGTCTGATACATTGTAACAAAATCATTGACATGTAAGAATATAATTACGCTAAAACTTTTAATTTTTGCAGGTGTTAAGCAATATATTTTGTAATATTTTAATTCGTGAATAGGTTTTCAATTAAAGATATTGAAATACTGACGGGCATTAAGCCTCATACAATCAGAATTTGGGAGCAGCGCTATGGCATCTTACAACCACAACGCACTGCCACCAACATACGCTATTATTCTGACAATGACTTAAAGCTGATGCTGAATGTTTCATTACTGAATAAGATGGGTTATAAAATTTCTAAAATAACCTGCCTTAGTGCTGATGAAATTGAAAACAAAGTAAGGAGCATGGCTGAGAGTGCCTGTGATGCTGATATCAATCTTGGGGTATTGCTCAATTGTTTAGTAAGCCTCGATGAAGAAGCATTTGAAGACCTGCTCAACAAAAATCTGAATTGCATTGGACTGGAAATGACAATGAACAATATCATTTTTCCATTTCTGCAACGTATAGGTATGTTGTGGCTTGGAGGAAGTATTGCCCCTGCCTTTGAACATTTTTTTACAAATCTTGTCCGCCAGAAACTCATTGCTGCAATTGATAAACAGGAAAGAAAAATTGGACCGGATTCAAAAAACTTTCTGTTGTTTCTGCCTCCAAACGAACCACATGAACTTGGTTTACTCTACGCACATTATTTAATCCGCTCGCGTGGTCACCGCTCCATTTACATGGGATTAAATTTGCCTGTTCAGCACATCTTATGTGCAAATGAGATGTACAAACCGGATTATGTGCTTACTGCACTCACCACTTGCGTAAAAATTAAAGCAGTAGAAGAGTTTGTTCAACATATCTCCAAAGCTTTTTCTCAGAGTAAAATTCTGATATCAGGAACACAGGCGTTAAACCGTTGCTTTCAGGTTCCGCATAATGCACGGCTTGTTACAGACTTTGACGATTTCATATTCTTACTTGAAAATAAAATAAGCTGACAATAAACTTTTCAAATGCCTATTTCTGAACTGACCGCCCGACACGAGTATTTGCTAATAGATTTTTATGCTGACTGGTGTGAGCCTTGCAAATGGCTTAACCCTGTGCTGGATGAATTAAAAACAAAACTGCCTCAATTGCATATTCATAAAATAAATGTAGATGTTGAAACAGCCGTTGCAAACTCTTTTGATATTCGCAGTGTTCCTGTGCTTGTTTTGTATGTAGAAGGTAAACTTGTTTGGCGAATGAACGGATTTAAATTAGCAAAGGAGTTAGCCGAAGAACTGAAGCCACATCTCAATTAAACTCTTTGTTTATAAGTTTTAAAAAAGGCTCGGCTAATCTTGTTCACTTGTAATGCCGACTGCTACTTTTACAGACCTACTATAATGGCAAAAAAGAAAATTACATTATCTAAAAATCAATGGGCTGAAATTAAAAAAAGAGCTTCATGGCGTGTTTGTTAAACAGCCCAATGCTTCATTCAATTACAAACAAGCCTGGCGCAAAGCCGAAATAAACCTGAGTGATGAAATTATTACTCAGCTATTATTTGCCGATAAGAAATATGTTGACGACCATTTGCAGCAAATGCTGACAGAATTGGTTGAATCGGGAGAGCTGATTGAAACACAACCTTATCGTTATAAACTTTTGCCTTCTGTAAGATTTGTAGAAGGACTGATAGAGATTTCATCCAAAGGAGAAGGATATCTTATAAACAAAGATTTTAAAGAAGACATACAGATTCCTGCACGGCTGACTGCAAATGCACTCAATGGCGATACCGTGAAAATCAGTTTGCTTGCTCACCGTGAAGGAAGAAGGCAACAAGGTGAAGTTGTTGAAATTATCAAACGTGCGCGTCTTGAGTTTGCAGGAACATTACAGCACAGTGGCAGCTATGCATTTGTAGTTTGTGATGACAGTAAAATGCATACCGATGTTTTTGTTCCGGGAAAAAATCTGAACGGAGCACGAAATGGTGATAAGGTAATTGTACGAATTACAGAGTGGGAAAGTGATTCGAGAAACCCAACCGGTGAAATTGTGCGAATATTGGGTACTCCGGGTGAACATAGTGCCGAAATGAATGCCATCATTGTGGAATATGGTTTACCGGAAACTTTTCCTGAGGAAGTGGAAAAAGAAGCAAAAAAAATTTCTGATAAAATCAGTAACGAAGAAATCAAGAAAAGACGTGACTTTCGTAAAGTAACTACATTCACCATTGACCCTGTTGATGCAAAAGATTTTGATGATGCACTTTCAATTAAAAAGTTACCTTCCGGCAACTGGGAAATAGGCATACACATTGCTGATGTTTCGCACTACGTAAGACCCGGCACTGCAATGGAAGCCGAAGCTTATAAGCGTGCTACTTCCATATATCTTGTTGACAGAGTAATACCCATGTTGCCAGAAAAGCTTTCCAACATGGTTTGCTCACTCAGACCTAATGAAGAAAAGCTTTGCTTCTCTGCGGTTTTTGAAATTAATAATCGTGCAGAAGTAATTTCAGAATGGTATGGCAAAACCATCATCAATTCCGACAGAAGATTTACTTACGAAGAAGCTCAGGAAATAATTGAGACCGGTAAAGGTGATTTCAACGAAGAGCTTTCCCTGTTCAATAAATTAGCTGTACAACTCCGTAAAGAGCGACTTCGCAATGGTGCTATCAGTTTCGAAAAATCAGAAGTAAAATTTCGTCTGGATGACAAAGGGAATCCTATTGGAATATATCTGAAAGAAAGTAAGGATTCTAATAAACTTATTGAAGAGTTTATGCTGCTTGCCAACAGAAAAGTGGCAGAGTTTATCGGCAAAAACAAAGAATCGGGAAAAAAGAAAAAAACCGAATCAAAAACATTTGTTTACCGCATACACGATGTGCCGGTAGAGGATCGCTTGGCTGAGTTTAAAACATTTGCTGCACAGTTTGGCTACCGTATTAATAATTCATCAGGCAAGGAAGCTGCTCAATCTATCAACAAAATGCTTTCAGATGTAAATGGAAAACGGGAGCAGAGCATGCTGGAGCAGTTAGCCATCAGAAGTATGGCAAAGGCTGCTTATTCTACAGATAACATTGGCCATTATGGTTTAGCTTTTGAATACTATACACATTTCACTTCGCCTATCAGACGTTATCCTGATGTGATGGTGCACCGCTTGTTAGAGCTTTATATGGCAGGAGGAAAGAGTGTATCTAAAGATGAATACGAAGAAAAATGCAAACACAGTACCGAACAGGAAATTAATGCTGCTGATGCAGAACGTTCGTCTATCAAGTATAAACAGGTGCAATATATTGCTGAGCGGAAGAATGAAATTTTTAAAGGTGTCATTTCAGGTGTTACAGATTGGGGAATTTATGTAGAGTTGGAAGGAAACAAATGCGAAGGGATGATACGACTTCGCGATATGAATGACGATTACTACGAACTGGATCAAAAGAATTTTTGCATTATTGGCCAGCGCACCCGAAAAAAATACACCTTGGGTGATGAACTGCTTGTTGCTGTAAAAAATACCGATATTATTCGCAAACAGATTGATTTTATCATTTACGATGAAAACAGACAGCATGAAATTAATCCGTTTAAGAGGAGTGACAAGCAAAGGAATTCAAACAGGTTTAAAGGCTCACCAAAACGAAAAGGGAGAAGGTAAGTATAAGATTTAATCCTTCTAAAAATTATTTTTTGTAAAAGTTCATTTCGTCAATATAGTCTGCTACTTTTTCAGGCATCATAAAACGCACATCTTTTTTTGATTTGATAGCATTTCGAATAAATGTAGATGATATTTCCATCAATGGTGCTTCAATAAATTTTACTTTAGGATGATTTTTAAAATCTCCACCGTCAAACCCGGGGCGCGGATATATGTAGATAGAATAATATTCCAGTATCTGCTCATAGTTTTTCCACTTATGAAAAGTATGCAGATTGTCACTTCCCATTATTAATACAAACTCATGCTGCGGAAATTTTTCCTGAAGGTGTGTAAGTGTGTTAATGGTGTAAGAAGGTTTTGGTAAACCAAATTCAATCTTTGAAACTTTCATTTTACGATAGTCGCCAATGGCTAACTCCACCAGTTGTAGTCTCTGAAAATCGTTTAACAAACTTCCTGCGGGTTTGAGTGGATTGTGTGGCGAAACAACAAACCATACCTGTTTCAAATCTGAAAACTCTGCAAAATAATTTGCAATAACCATGTGGCCATTGTGTATGGGATTAAACGATCCGAAAAACAAACCGGTTTTCATCTCTCAGTTTACTCTGATATTATCAATTCTTGTTTCTTTATCGGCATTGTACTGAACGGTAAGAATCAGGTTACCATTGTCATCATACGTTTTCCAAATTCCGTTGCGCATGCCATGTTGGTAGTTTCTTATTTCCCGTAATTTTCCATTTTCGTTGTAATAGAGGTGCTCTCCTTCTTCCAGTCCATCAGAATATTTGCCTGCAAAAGCCTGTTTGCCGTTTCTGTAGGTCTGATGCCACATCCCGAATTTTCTTCCATCACGATATTCACCTTCGGCAATATATTCTCCATTATTATATTTCCACAGCCCTTCTTTATTGCCTTCTATATATTTTCCGGTGGCTATCAGCTGCAGAGAATCATTGTACTCATTCGAGATGCCATTTTCTTTCCCTTTATCATAGGTTTCATCTCTGCGCAAACTTCCGTTTTCAAAATACCATTTCCATTCTCCCTGAGGCAATCCGTTTTCATAGTTTCCGGTTTGTTGCACACTGTTGTTTTTAAAAAAGTATTTCCAGTTACCTGTTTTCCTTCCGTTTTTATATTCGCCTTCGGCACGTAAAGTACCATCATCATAAAAATATTTCCACCAACCCTGTTTTTGGTAATTGTCGTCCATTATTCCTTCTCCTGCAAGTTTATTATCCTTATATACTTTTGCAGAAGTTACTTTTCCGTTTTCATCATAAAATTTCTCTGTACCCTCTTTCTTACCATCAATCACATTTGCTATTGATTTGATTTTTCCATTCGGATAAAAGTTTCTTTCCAGTTCTAACTTAACTGTATTTTGTTTTTCGACAACCGGTTCACCATTTTTATATTTCTCGTTTTTTGTCAGCGTGCCATCTTCAGAATATTCTTTATAAAAACCATTCAGCTTATCATCCAGATACTGTGCTTCGCTTTTAATTTTTTCGTTTGGATAAAATGTTTTCCATACACCTTGTTTTAATCCAAACTTATCAATACGATTTATGCGTTCTACATTTTTTACATATCCTTCGCTGTAATGTGTAATGGTAACTATTCTTCCGTCTTCGGCATATTCTTTTGCAACACCTTCTTCCACTCCATTCTTAAAAGGTGTTTCAGAAATTACTTTTCCGTTTTCGCCATATTCTTTAAACCAACCTTCGCGTATATTGTCTTTCAACTGCTCTTCTGTTTTAAGTTTGCCATCAGCATAGAAAGTACGCTGCAGCCCGTTCTTTTTGCCATTAGAATAATTATACTCTGAAACAAGTACGCCAGCATCAGAATAAAACTTCCACAGACCTTCAGGCTGATTGTTTTTTCTTTCACCCTCTGATTTCAGTTTTTCATTTTCATAATATGATTTCCAAACACCTTCCGGTTTACCGTTTACAAATTTTCCTTCGCTGCTTTTTTTTCCGTTTGGATAATAAAAAACTTTATATCCATCGGTAATAATGGAATCTGTCTGGCCGAAGCCTGACATCTGAAAAAGTAAAAACAAAATAATCAGGGAGCTTTTATAGCCCATATTTAGCCGATATTTCAAGCATTCGTTTTAGTGGTTTCAGTGCGTCTTCGCGAAGATGCTCAGGAATGTTTACTTCAGGCACCTCGTTTTTCATACATAAATATACTTTTTCAAGTGTATTCAGTTTCATATACGGACAGTCGTTGCATGCACAACTGTTATCAGGCGGAGCAGGAATAAATGTTTTATCAGGAGATGCTTTCTGCATCTGGTATAAAATTCCTGTTTCAGTTGCTACAATAAATTCTTTAGCAGGATTTGTTTGTGTGTATTTAAGCAAGCCTGTTGTGGAGCCAATAAAATCTGCATGAAGCAAAACCTGTTCCTCACATTCAGGGTGTGCAATTACCAGTGCATTTGGATGCTGTTCTTTCAGTTTCACAATTTTTTGCTCTGAAAAAATTTCGTGTACTACACAACTGCCATTCCACAACACCATTGGACGACCTGTTTTTTTTGTGATATATGCACCCAGATTTCTGTCGGGAGCAAAAACTATTTTCTGATCAGGTGGCAACGTTTCAATGATTTTAGAAACATTGCTTGATGTACAAATGATGTCGCTCAGTGCTTTTATTTCAGCAGAACAATTGATGTAAGAGATTACAATGTGATCGGGATACTTAGCCAAAAATGCTTTAAAATCCTTTGGTGAGCAACTGTCGGCTAATGAACATCCGGCATTTAAATCCGGTATAAGAACTTTCTTTGTAGGGTTAAGCAGTTTAGCAGTTTCAGCCATAAAATGAACTCCTGCAAACACAATAATGTCAGCATCGGTTTTTTCAGCTTTCTGAGCCAGGGCCAGACTATCGCCAATAAAATCGGCCACATCCTGAATGTCTGAATCCTGATAATAATGCGCCAGAAGAACTGCATTCTTTTCTTTTTTTAATCTTTCTATTTCTGCAAATAAATCCACTGTTGGCAAAACTTGTTCAGGCAAATATCCATATTTCTTAACCAGCGTGGCAGTATCCGTACTCATGATTTAAAATAACAATACAATAATTAATAAATTAAAATTTAAAATAAATATTATTTTTATTTATCCGGTTGATAGCTTGTATAACTTTTACAACAAACTCTTGTTTTAAAACTTATTATTGGTTGGTCAACAATTTATGTGTTGTTTATACCCTCTTAATAAAATGATTTTTAAAGATATGTAAATTTATATTAACAACGGTTAATAACCTTTATTGTTTGTAAATATCAGTTCATAAAATAAAACTTCAGGTGAATTAACCGGTGCAAAGGTCGTGAAAAAATAAGGTTCTTTAAATTTTGATTTTCTAATAAAAGACCTAAGGCACTTTTGATATGAACAACGCAATTTAAAACTTTAAAATTCTTTCAACAGAAAATAAAAATATAAACAGGATAGTTGTTAATTTTACGCTGAATTAAAAGGCTAAATATCAGTACAAAAAAATTTCGCTGTTAATAGCGGTTTAAAACTTAAAATAAGATGCAAAAGATTGTAATTGGAAGTGATCATGCCGGTTTTGAAATGAAGGAAAAGATAAAAAAATCCTTTGCTTCAAAATATGAGTTTTCGGACAAAGGAACCTACAGTGCTGATTCTGTTGACTATCCCGATTATGCACATCAGGTAGCAGAAGCAGTAGTTTCGGGTGATTTTGAAAAAGGAATATTGCTTTGCGGCAGCGGCAATGGTGTGGCCATGGCTGCCAACAAACATCACGGTATCAGAGCTGCACTTTGCTGGACGCCTGAAATTGCAGGTCTTGCGCGTCAACATAACGATGCTAATATTCTTTGCATTCCGGCACGGTTTGTAGATGAAAAAACGGCTTTTGAAATGATAGAAAGGTTTTTTGATATTTCATTTGAAGGGGGAAGGCATCTGAAACGAGTTGAAAAAATTGACTGTTAACAGAACCTCATTTATGAGAAAACTAATTCTGCTGATCTTAATTTTTACTTCCTTAAAAACAGAAGCACAATGCAAAGCATTGCCAGAGATTCAGTAATGAAAACGGGTCATTTCAATGTATCGCTTATGGGTGGATTAAGTTGGCGTGTGGCACAAACAGACCCTGCAGCCAACCAAATAGAGAAAGCATATATTAAAGACCTGAAAAGCGGGAAAAGTTTTTCAATTGCTGCACGATATTTTTTCAAAAAGAAATTTGGTGTGGGTTTAAAGTTTAACACCCATTTATCTAAAGTGCAGTTTAACGACCTTTACATGGAATATAACGGTCAGAATTATTACGGAAGTTTATCAGATGATATAACCATCAATTCTTATGCGGCTGTTTTCAGCGGAAGATTTTATAACCGCTCTCACACAGGTTGTTTTACCTTTGATGGAGGTCTGGCAATTATGACCTATCGTGATGATGCACGAGTTGCACAAAACAAAATTCTTGTTGAAGGATTGACAGCAGGAATTAATTTATCTGCAGGTTATGCGCTCTCCCTCACCAGAAATTTTGCGGTAACACTGGGTTTTGATTATGTTATGGGAACCTTAACAGAATATGATCAGACTGAAAACGGAGTTAAAAGACGTATTACGCTTGACGAAAATCAGGCTCAGGGATTAGCCCATATTGATGTAATGGCAGGTCTGATAATTAGTTTCTGATTCGCAAAGGAGGGAACTAAAAATCTTTTTTGATGAATTTACGTATTGCTGCAATTGCCGGAATAATAATCCATGCAATTAATATTGCAAAAATTACTACAGACCCCTTTTGTGATCCTAAAAACTCTTTAAACAATGCACCGCTGTAGCCCATCAGCGCAGAGTAATCGGTATGGATAAGAATTAAAATTCTTGAAATATCCACCGGGTTGAACGAACTGAGTACGATGATTAATTTTTCAATGGGATAATCACTGAATTGAAACATGATTAACAGCAGAATTCCATCGTAAAGAATGGAAAAAAACAACCATATAAAAATTGCCATACCAATTCCTTTGGCTTTATCTCTGGTAATGACAGAACCCAAAAAAGCAAGTGATGTGAAAATAAGCGTGAGCAATGCGCCTGTTATAATAAACAACAAACCAATTTTATCGGGAGAATAAATTAAAACAGGAATTCCTGCACCTACAATGAAAGCAGTAACCAGCGACAACGAAACAGCTGCATAAATACTGGTGATTAATTTCTTTCTTGAAATGGGTTGCGCCACCAACAGCTCAATAAACTCACCTGAATTGAAAATATAAATGGTGCTGTAAATTAAACTTACCAATGGCACAATGAACAGAACAATATTAAGCAGACTTAAAATACCTTTTGTGGTATTGTTGTCAAGATTAAAAATACCGAAACAGGTTAAAAACAAAAAGAGCAGATAAGTAAGCACAACCTTACTTTTCAGTATATCAATGGTAACGTACTTGACAATCTTATTCATAATGTTTTTAAAATTGAAGTAATTACTTTTGAAACAGACTTTTCACCGGTGCGGCTCTGAAGTTCTTCAATGCCTGAGTGAAATACCAGATTACCTTCGCGCAGATACATTATCTCTGACACCATCTCATCCAACTCACTGAGGATATGCGAAGTGATGAGAATAATTTTCCCTTTACTTCGTTCGTGTTTTATTTTTTCTTTCAGTATTTCAGAAGATAAAGGATCGAGTCCGGCAGTAGGTTCGTCAAGAATAATTATTTCAGGAGAAAACAAAAAGGCAAGACAGGCACTTACTTTTTGAGTAGTACCCCCTGACAGTGTTCCCATACGTTTAGAGAATAAAGCTTTCAACCCAAAAGCTTCCATCAGTTCTGTATCAGCACTGCTCAGGGCTGTTTTCCTTATTTCAAGAATCATATCGAACACCTGTTCGATAGTCATGTTTTGCGGATAACGGCCTATCTGTGGCATATAGCCGATGATGTTGCGGTATTTGTAATCGCCTTTAATAGACTGATTGTTTATTTCTATCGTACCCGAATCCGGAATCAGCATTCCGAGCAGACATTTGATAAAAGTTGTTTTGCCTGAAGCATTTGGACCGAGCAATGCTACTGAATTACTTTTCTTTATCTGAACAGAAATATCCTTAAGCACATGCAGCTTACCGAATTTCTTGTTTACGTTTTTTATATCTATCACATCTTTACCGGTTTCATCAGAGGAGTATTATCAACCAGGTTTTCAGGAGTGATACTGGGTATGATTTTTTCGCTCTGATCGAGTAGAAAAACTATAAAACTTCTCAAAAATACGGATGCTACGGGAATATTTTCAATGACCATGCTGAATAAACTGATTGGTCGGTAAGGCACATCACCAACACCATCACGCTTTAAGTCATAACCATCATATTTATCCCAGAAGTTTCCGTTAAAATTATTCAACACAAGGGTTCCGTTGGTTGCTACGTCAAATGTGTTTTCAAAAAAATTATTCTTGTTCACATTGTTGTTATTACAACTTGCCTGAATACGTATGGCATATCCGTTTCTTAAAAACTTATTATCGGTTACGTCTATTCTGTTGGTTCCTTCCAGATAAATACCAATGGTATTCTGCTCAAAAACGTTGTCTCTGATGATACCATCATTAATTTCTTTAAGCAGCAGTCCGTAGGTAGATTCTCCCTGATTAAACAGAAAGTGATTTTTAAACATGTGTATATGATGCGAAAACATAACAGCCACACCTGCACCATTTTTCTCAAAGGTGTTTTGAATGTATTCATCGTTGTTTGAAAACATGAAATGTAATCCATATCGGATGTTGCTTTTGCAGTAATTACCGGTGATGGTGGAATGTTGAACAAATTCAAAATAAATGCCATCACGATGACCTGAGATGTTGTTGTTGGTTATGGTAGCATAACTGTTTTTCCAGAGATGAATACCATTTCCTGTTGTTTGTTCGTCATTACCGGGAGTTCCTCTGATTTGATTATTTGTAATACTGAAACTATCGCATCCAGCAATATAAATGGCAAAATGTGTATTTAGAATAGTATTTTTTGTAATTGAGAAATGACGGCTGTCTATTACTTTAATGGCGGCAAGATCTTTTAAAGATGAAAATCCGGAATGTTGAAAAGTAAGACCTGAGACAACCACTCCGGCAACATCTTTTATGGTAAGAATTTCATAAGTGCCCTCGCCATCCAGCAACGGATTGTTTTTTCCAAGCAAGGTTATTTTTTTCTTAACTACAATATTTTTTTCTTTATACATGCCACCATTTATCATGATGGTATCTCCATCTGTGGCAATTTCAACAGCTTGCTTTATAGTGGTTATTTTATCACGGCTTGAAACGTTGATCACTCCTGCATGAAGTGGCAACAAGAAAAACAAAAAAACAACAGAAAGAAAAAGAGGTCGAATCCATCTAAGGAATCGAAACCAGAACTTTTTCCCAATTACAAATTTCTCCTCCGTATTCATTTATTAGCTTCCGCGCATTTTCTTCTGACGAAAAAGCAGCAAACCCACTGTTCATTGGCGTACGTATATTATCGCTTTTTACGAACACTGCATTTGCTGCTTCTATCAAATCAGTCTTATCAAAATAATTTACAACTAAAATATGATTAAATTTCAAATCTTTATTTTCGGATTGAGCCTTCCACTGTATCATACAGTTCACATCATCAAACTTATAAATTCGGCCTTTGGTGGTAATCAACTCTGCGCCAAAACGGGTGTCGGCTACAGGCATTTTACAGTGATGGCAACTGTCTTTGCCTGCCACCAATGGCTCAGGCTTCTGAGCGCAGGAAGCAATGATTAATACAAAGAAAATTAAACAAATTCTTTTCATTATGCTTTTTTGTGCTTTCGCCATTCTATAAACCATACAATACCAACAATCACCACAGAACCTGCCACAATATATCCACCAACATCCGGCATTGAAAATGCATCAAAATTCAGCAACTGTTTATGGCCGATAATAGGAGGCTGATAAGACATGCCCGGAACCTGAATAGGTGCATCAGGGCTGAGGTGGTGTCCGTAGTCGTAAGTCCATTGATAGAAATCGTAAATTGCCAAAACACCTCCCAAAGCAGAAACAACAAGATAGCTGAATAAGAGTTTACGACTTCCGGTAATTGCAATCAGCAATCCATAAATAATAAATGCTGCTACAACATAAATAAGATACGTAAACTCCGGAAACATATCGGCACTGATTTTTTTCATACCGATATAATGATTCAATCCATTGATGATGTCAACATCACCGGTAAGTTTATGAAACCATATATTCATCATTAAGCCTTCCGGATATTGTGGTGCAAACAAGTCAATCCTCCAAATCGGTACAAAATAAGATGCGATAATGGCTAATGAACATAATGCTATAATAACTCTGGAAAGGCCGCTTAATTTTTGCATATAGTAAGTGTTAATCTGATTTATTAGTTACCCGGAGGTAGTAATACTGCATCAACAACATGGATAATACCATTTGCTGCCGGAATAGTGGCTACAATATTTGCCTGATTATTGACCATTATCTTTCCATCTTTAACAGAAAGACTGATGTTTTTTGAATTTGCCTGATTGATACTTTGTCCATCAGAGAACATTTCCGGCTTAAATACTCCTACAGAAACATGGTACTCCAATATATCCTGAAGTTTTGCTTTGTTTTCAGGTTTCATGAGGTCTTCTACAGTACCTTTTGGTAATTTATTGAAAGCATCGTTGGTAGGTGCAAATACAGTAAATGGTCCTGCATTTGATAATACTGTCACCAGCTCAGCCTGTTTGAGTGCAGCTACCAATGTTGAATGGTCAGCCGATCCAACAGCAATTTTAACAACATCTTTCTGAGAATCGTTATCCTGAACGGCTTCTTGTCCTCCTGCAGGAGCTTCCTGATTGGTGTTACCTCCTTCAGATTTATTTTCAGTGGCGGGAGGGTTGCATGCAAATACCAATGCTGCAATCATTATTAAATAAAATAATTTATACTTTTTCATTGTGTTTTGGTATTATTCGCCTCATTGCTATGCTAACATAGCAATGAGGCGATGATTCATTATTTAAAATTTATCTTCTTCAAATTTTGGTTGATTTGTTCCTGTACTAAACTGTAAAGGAACATTTTTGTTAGGAGCGCTGATACGTATATAACCCTGCATTTCCTGGTGTAATGCTGAACAGAAGTCTGTACAATAAATCGGATAAACTCCAACTTTTTCAGGCTTCCATGCAAGTGTTTGAGTTTCTCCCGGCATAACCAGCAATTCAGCATTGTTGGCACCTTTAATAGCAAAACCATGTGGCACATCCCAGTCCTGCTCCAGATTGGTTACGTGGAAATATACGATATCTCCAAGCTTTACACCTTCAATATTATCAGGAGTAAGGTGTGAACGTATTGCTGTCATATAAACATGTACTTCATTTCCTTTACGTTCAACCTTGGCTTCTTTTTCGCCCATAGTTACATAAGGATGCTTGCTTTCTTCAATCTTGAAAAACTTCACAGAATTTTTCGATACCATATCTGCAGGAATTGCTTCGGCATAGTGAGGTTCACCAATGGTAGGGAAGTCAAGAATCATTTTCATTTTATCACCACTTATATCATACAACTGTGCACTCTGACATAATTCAGGACCTGTTGGCAGATAACGGTCTTTGGTAATCTTATTATAAGCAATCAGATATTTACCCCATGGTTTTTTGGTAGGACCACCGGGAACACTCAGGTGACCAACAGAGTAATAAGTAGGCACGCGATCTAATACCTGAAGGTCGCTCACACGCCACTTAACAACTTCTGATGATACGAACATAGAAGTATAAGCATTACCGTTAGCATCAAACTCTGTGTGTAATGGTCCTAAGCCCGGTTTTTTCACTTCTCCATGTAATACGGCATCATATTTTAACACAGGAATTCCGGCATAATTTCCTTCAAATGTTTTTTTATCAATAGCATCCAGCATTTTAGTGAATGAGAACACGGGAATCACAGCAGCAAGTTTTCCACTGCCTACAATATATTCTCCTGTTGGGTCGGTATCACAACCATGTGGATTTTTAGGACATGGCATGAAATAAATCATATCAGGACAATCTTTTGGATCAAGCATGATTACTTCTTTTTCCATTACAGAGGTTGCACTGTGAGTGTGTTCATCATAAGTATTATGCGCATAGTTTACACTCTTCTTAATTCCCTTTCCTGCTTTCACATATTCTTCTGCTTTCTTCCAGTTTACAGCCATTATAAAGTCTTTATCATTCTTGGCTGAATTAACTTCAAGAAGTGTGTTTGCTCTTTCGGTGTTATAACAGCTTACGAAAAACCATCCGTGAGATTTTCCTTTTCCTGCTCTAGCCAGGTCGAAGTCAACACCCGGTAAAAGAATCTGAAAGGCGATATTCATCTTTCCTGATTCTTTATCAACACTGATTAAGCTGATGGTAGCTTTAAAATTATCTTTATAAGTGTTGATAGGCACATCGGTATCAGTATCAGGCATGGGAACAGCAAATCGTGTTCCTGCAATAACATACTCTGAATTTTCTGTAATAAATGGCGAAGAGTGATTACCCGCACTGTTGGGTATTTCAAGAATTTCGGCTGTGCGGAAAGTTTTCATATCAACTCTTGCTAAACGGGGGGTATTATTTCCGTTGGCAAAAGCCCATCGGCCGTCATGAATACCATCTGTTTCAGATAATGCAATGTGATGCAAGTCGTCCCAAGGAACGAATCCATGAGATGTGTTGAGCATAGGTTTGGTTTCCTCGCTGTAACCGTAACCCTTTTCAGGATCTACTGAAAACACAGGAATTACTTTAAAAAGTCTTCCTGATGGAATTCCGTAAACGGTCATCTGTCCGCTGAATCCTCCGGAAACAAAGTTGTAAAACTCATCGTATTTACCGGGTGCCACATACACTTTTTCGGCAGCATCTCCTGACGTAGTAGTGCTTACGTTTTTGGGTTTGCAGGAGAAGACAGTTGTTGCAAACGCTATTGCAAGCAGCGATAACGTTTTTAATTCAGATTGTCTCATATTATATATATATATTTAGTTCCTAATGTTATTTCACTCCGTCATTTTCGCGCATAAACTCATATACATGACGGGCATCATCATCTGTTAGTCCCTGATTCGGCATACGCACCAGACACTCTTCCAACAAACCCTGTGCAATGGCATCCGTATCGAGCATTTCATCAGGATTAGTAGCAAAATTCATGATCCACTCTGCAGTACGTTTCTTGGTAACATCTTTCCATCCCGGACCTACTAATTTTTCATCTGTCAAACGATGACAGGCAGAACATTTTACATCATAAATTTTCTTTCCTGCATCGGCCATTTGTTTATCAAGCGTAGGACTAATATCCACATGTGTAAATTTACCTACACCCTTTTTTTCATCAGCAGCCTGTACTTCTTCGGCCTCTTTTTCGACCTTTTTAGAATCATTAGCTTCGGTTGTCTTTTGTTCGCTGTTGCCGCAGGCATAAAATGTTATAATGGCTGACAGAACAACCATCGTTTTAAAGGTTACATTTTTAATTGATTTCATATTATATCTGATTTATATTAATGACGGTACAAAAGTAAAAAAGGGATTAAGGGCATACCTATATTTAATGAATGATAATTATCAACAAATTGTTTGATATTTATCTGACGGCAACAAATACTTAAACCAATGGAAGTTTGTTATGTCAATTCCTTTTATAAAACTATATGGTAAAATAAACGAAGAAAACAACGGGATGCCTTAGCAACTAATACGGTAAACTATCCAGGTATAAATTAAAGATAAAGCCAATGAACCAAGAACAAGTATTGTAGCCCTGACAACATCTTTTTTATGGCAATGATGGTCGTCAACATTTTCAAGATTGCCCAACTCCTTGAAATTATAAAGGCTGAAAAATGCAAAAAGAATACAAAACCGGGTCAATACTTCAATAAATAAAACAACGGTTGCAAAAGAAGTAATCATCAATAAAACGGCCAACCACTTAGCACAGGCCAAACGCACTGCAATGGTCAGCAAAACGGAGATAAAAAGAAATAAGAACAGGAATTTCTGCCTTACCCTCACTTCTTTTTCGCCAATATTACAACATCCTGCAAGATAGCCTTTGTCCGACATGGGTTCAATAATTTTTTATCCTTTTAAACGAAATAGATGTGCAGTTGTTTGCTGATAAATAATTTTTGAAGTCAAAAATACTGTCTTTGTCTTTTTTATTTTCACAGCCAAAATCAGATTGAATGAAAAAATTTTCTGACAGTATTGCTGCTTTTTTCCTTAACCATTTCTTCTCAGGCACAGAATGAAGACTCTATCGTTATCCGTAAAATTTTTGATGAAGCATTGCAAAATGGTAAAGCTTATGATCATCTGAAAGTGCTTTGCAAAAATATTGGTCACAGGCTGAGTGGCTCACCACAGGCAGCAGAGGCTGTAAAATGGGCCGAAAAAGCAATGGCGGATTTTGGTGCCGACACTGTTTTTAAGAAAGATGTAATGGTACCTCACTGGGACAGGGGAGCAAAAGAAAAAGCAGAAATATTTCCATCCAAATCCAGAAATATTATACCATTAAATGTGCTTGCTCTAGGAGGCAGTGTGGGTACTGATAAGGGACCGTTGCTGACTCAGGTAATTGAAGTGAAGTCGCTGGCATCATTAGATAGCATTCCCGCAAAAGATATAAAAGGAAAAATAGTTTTTCTGAATGAGCACATGGATGCAAAATACGTTAACACCTTTGAAGCATACGATCATGCGTTTATGATTCGCTGGGCCTGCGCCCGCAAAACAGCCCCTTTGGGTGCTGTTGCTGTTATCATTCGCTCGGTAAATCCTTCACTCGATGATTTTCCGCATACGGGAGTAATGAGCTATGCCGACACAATCAAAAAAATTCCTGCATGTGCTATCAGTACCAACGATGCTGATAAACTTTCAGCTTTATTAAAGAAAGACCCTTTATTGAAGATAAAACTTGAAATGCACTGCCGTATGCTTCCTGATGCTGCATCGCATAACGTTGTTGGTCAGTTAAACGGAACAGCCTTAAAAGATAAATACCTCGTGGTTGGCGGGCATCTCGATTCGTGGGATACTGGCGAAGGAGCGCATGATGATGGCGCAGGAGTGGTACAGTCTATGGAAGTTTTGAATCTGCTAAAGAAAGCAGGAGTGGTACCTAAACATAATATTCGTGCAGTTGCTTTTATGAATGAAGAGAATGGAAACCGTGGCGGAATAGAATATGCAGAACTTGCACAGAAGAACAATGAAAAGCATATTGCAGCTATTGAATCCGATGCAGGAGGATTTACACCAAGGGGATTTTTTATTAAAGGTGATTCGCTGCAACGAAATAAAATATTGGCGTGGAAGCCGCTGTTTGCTCCATATTTTATTCATAGTTTTGAGCTGGAAGGAGGAGGAGTGGATATTGGTCCTCTCAGAAAAAAACAAAATACTTTTTTAATGGGATTACTTCCGGATACACAACGCTACTTCGACATACATCACAGCCCCAATGATGTTTTTGAAAACATAAACAGAAGAGAGCTTGAACTTGGTGCTGCCACCATGGCCGCAATGATCTATCTGATTGATAAATATGGTTTGGAATAATTGTAAAGTACCATGTTGAAAGAAGTTGATTTCAAAAAAGCAACATCCGAAGTCTTAAAAGAAGGAAAGACAAGGCAGCGTTTTGAGCAAGCCCTGCAAAAGCAGAATCAAAGAAAGAAAAATTATGATGCGCTTTTTTCTGATTATGATCTTGCATCTAAGCGTGCTGCATACATTCGGTGGAAAGCCATCGAAAGCCTCGATAAACTTCTCATAGCTTTTGAAGCCAACTGCATCAAATCAGGAATAAAAGTATTGTGGGCACTCGACAGCGAACAGGCATTACAGGAAATTAATTCCATTGCACAAAAACACAACCTTTCTCATATTGACATACAATCGCGATTACAGGAAGAACTTAATCTTCCGCTTTCCGAAATTGGATATGGCAAAAAATTATCGGTACGCGATGTTGCTTTTATCACTGCTGAACCTTCGGGAATTATTTGTCGCGACACAGCTGATAATCTGATACAGGAGTCTGCTTGCAATGATGTGGTGCTTTACATAGCTCCAATAGACAGTATGCTCACATCACCTCACGATGCAGAAGTGCTACTCGGTATTTTATCTGCCGGCCCTGATGACCAAAACATAAAAAACAATTTAAGAATAATCACTTCAGCAAACGAAAGCAACGGAGCTGTGTACGTGCTGTTGGTGGACAATGGACGAAGCTCCTTGCTCGAAAATATAAAACTGCGTCAGCTGTTGCGCTGCATCAACAGTGGGGCATGCAATGAATCAAGTGCAGTAGTTCACAGCATTGGTTTTACGGGTGGCAACAGGCAGGAGTATGGTCCATTGCTTTATGCCAAAGCTCCCGCCATTGGAGGATACAGAGATTTTGGACACTATGCTTATAACACTCCTTTATGCGGACAGTGCAATGTGGTTTGTCCCGTCAGGATTGATTTTACTGATATTTTTTTAGAGCACCGCCATGTGATGGTTCAGCAAAAACTGCGACCACAAAAAGAACGCTTATTTTATATGGTTTGGAAAAAAACCATGCTCAAGCGCGAGTTTATGAACTGGAAAGCCGTTAACCCGATGCGATATTCTATAGAAACACTTTTTCTGAAATCAAAAACGGGAATTCGCAAACTTCCGGAAGCCTCACATGTATCGTTCAATCAGCAGTGGCGCGAACGAATGGGAATGAAATAATCACTTACTTTTTAGAATCAGAAAGCAACTGCTTTAAGTCGGGTCGCAACCTGCTTTTGAATACAGCATGTGCATTTTCTTTCTTCTTGCCTTTGCGTAATTTTTTCTGCTCTTCCGCAGGAAGGTTGATGATGGTCTGACATTCAACAGTGCAACAACCCTGATATTTCTCTCTGCATTCATCGCATTGTATAAAAAGCAGATGACAGTCGTCATTGGCGCAGTTCACATGAGTATCGCATACAGCACCACACTGATGGCAGGTGCTTACAATTTCATCGCTGATGCGCTCACCCATACGCTCATCAAAAACAAAATTTTTTTCCGTGATATTTATTTTCAAGCTCTCCGGATTTAATATCTCTTGCATATTGAATGATTCCACCATAAAGCTGGTTCACATCCTTGTAGCCATGATGTTTGAAATACGCACTTGCTTTCTCACAGCGGATTCCTCCCGTGCAGTACAAAAGGATTTTTTTATCCTTATCATCCTTCGTCATTTCAATGGCTTTGGGAAGTGCATCACGAAAAGTGTCTGCATCCGGTTTTAAGGCATTTTCAAAATAACCTACTTCACTTTCGTAATGATTGCGCATGTCCACCACAATAGTGTCGGGATGATTCAGCGCTTCGTTAAATTCTTTTGCCGACAAATGTTTGCCCACATTGCTTACATCAAATGCATTGTCATCAAGTCCGTCAGCTACAATTTTATTTTTTATGCGGACAATAAGTTTGTAAAACGATTTACCGTCATCTTCCACTGCAATCTTCAGCGGAACATCTTTAAGGTATTCGTTATGATTCAGGTATTCTGTAAATTTTTTCCAGTTGTGTTCAGGAACACACACCTGCGCATTCACACCTTCTGAGGCTATATAAATTCGTCCGAAGACCTGAAGGTCTGTAAAATCAATAAAAAGCTGATTTCTGAAATTTTCAACATCTCCTAATCTAACATAGCGGTAAAACGAAACGGTGATACGTTTAAAAGTCTCTTCCGCCAATTGTTTCTTCAGGAGTTGTTTACTTACAAGGTTTCGTAATTGCATGTTACGTGTTGTAATTAAATTAACTCGGTTGCAAAAGTAATAAAAACAAAATTCTCTCAAAGGATAATCTCTTAATTACACTTACATTTGTACATGAAAAGCCATCCTGTAACAAATAATCAATGAGCAACGGAAAGTTTGTCATTTCTCTCGACTTCGAACTGATGTGGGGTGTAAGAGACAAAAAAAGCAAAACCACTTACGGAGAAAACATTCTTGGCGTACATCAGGCATTGCCACAAATGCTCAGGATGTTTCGCGACTATGGGATAAATGCTACGTTCTCTACAGTTGGATTTTTGTTTTTCGAAACAAAAAAAGATTTATTAAACAACCTTCCCAATATTAAACCTGCATATCACGATTCCAACCTCTCGCCATACAATGGATATTTTGATGAGTTAGGTGATGATTATAAGAATGACAAATACAATTTTGCTACAGACCTGCTTCGCGAAATTCAAAAATATCCTGAACAGGAAATAGGTACTCACACTTTTTCACATTATTACTGTCTAGAACCCGGACAAACACCTGAAGCTTTCAGAGATGATTTGAACAAAGCAATTGACATTGCCGAAAAACAAAACATCAGACTTACATCACTGGTATTTCCACGTAATCAGTTTAACAATGAATATCTGAAAGTGTGCAGCGATTTGGGAATTGTATGTTATCGAGGCAATGAACACTCCTGGTTGTATGATGCTAAAAATGCAGCGAGCGAAAGTTATTTCAGAAGAGCACTGAGGCTGATAGATGCTTACGTCAACATTTCAGGACACAATTGCTATTCGGATGAATATATGAGCAGCAAAACACCTTACGATATTCCTTCTAGCAGATTTTTAAGACCATTTTCAAAAAAGCTTGCAGCACTGGATGGATTAAGGCTGAAAAGAATTACTTCGGGAATGAGCTATGCTGCAAAAAACAATCTTACTTATCATTTGTGGTGGCATCCGCATAACTTTGGCACTGACCAAACCGAGAACTTTAATTTTTTGGAAAAAATACTGAAACATTATTCCAAATTAAATAAGGAATACAATTTGCAGAGCATCACCATGACAGAGCTTGCATTGCAACTACGAAAACAGAAATAACATGAGTCAGGAAATAGAATTTAGCAGAATAGAACCACAGGACACACCGCGACTGCACGAGCTGGCCCTGAAGAATGATGGCAATGGTAGTCTTACTCCCGAAAACTTTGATCACTGGTATTTTCGCAATCCTTCAAAATCAAACTCTCTGTGGAAAGTAGTTTGCAATGGGGAAACGGAAGGATATGCAACCACCAATAATTTTAAATATGTGATTGAAGGGAAAGAATATCTCATCGCTTTACCTCAGAATGTGCTTACTTCTGAAAAAGTAAGAGGCGGAGGACTGTTTGGCAAGTTATATTACCTCACCGAAAAAGATAACCTGGAAGAAAAAGGTGTGGACATGTTTCTGACATCAACAGGAGCCATGAGCACAGATATTTTTCTGAAAAAATTTGGTTATGTCAGAGGATTTTTACCTTCGGTACTTGTAAAATTTGCAAGTCCGCGCGCTTTGTTTTCACGTGGAAACTTTTCGCTTATTCAGGATGTAAACAGCTTGTCGTTTGAAACCGATTATCAGATTGAAAATGCACGCATAAAAAACATGGAGTATCTGAAGTGGAGATATTCTCAGTGCAACAAAAAAGTTTTGCGTGTGATTTCTGTTTCTGTAAAAAATGAAATAATAGGTTATGCATTTTTAATCGTACGAAAAATGTATGGCTTGCCAACGTTGATGTTAGCAGATATGATTTGTAAACGCGAAGAAAATATTGCTGATATGATTGATGCCTGCCATGTGTTTGCTACACGCAACATGTTTGCTGCCGTCATCATGTTTGAACTGAATTATAACTGCAGGCGAAGAGGAATAAATGTTACTATGAAAAACCATCTGAACTTTTTGTCAAAAGGAAAAACGCCTGAAGAAACTAAATGGCTGAGCACACGCAAGCTCAATTATTTTTTTGGCGATCTGGACTTTTTCTGGTAATAAAAAGTCTTTTAAAACACATCCCAGTCGGTAAGTGTTGCAAGCCAGTTGTTTTTGTCGAAGCAATCATCATCCTGATATTTTAATTTTCGCACCAGAAGGTTTAATGGTCGCGGATTAAAACGTTCAGGTATGCGAATGAAACCGTTGCGTTTCTTTTTCAGAAAAGTATGGCAGTTGAACGCAGTAAAAATCATGGCAATATCTTTTCCGAAAATCTCTTTGGCATTTTTCCTGACAGTATGAATCAGCCTCATCATGTCATCTTCTCTTTCAAATGCAAAGTCCATCATCAGCAAAGCCTGTGCTCCCAGCATTTCATCCGTTTTAAAAATGGCTGAAGCTGTAATTCTGTTTCCTTCCCTTACAGAAATGATGCTGTGAGCAGCAGTTGCTTACTTTGATAACGCCAGTTCATATAATCAAAATCTTTTTGCAGATGAAATGTAAAAGGTTTTGCAAAACGGTCGTAAAATTCACTTAGCTCTTCCGTTATTTTTTCTGAAATCAGAAGTTTTTCTTTTGGAAATGATTTTGCTCGTGTAAAGCTACTATACAACCTGAGCATTGCACTGCCTGCAAAAACAAACAGCGGATTTTTTGTTTTAGCTTTTATCAGCAATGAAGTTTTCACCGGCATAAGATAAGTGTCATACACTGCTACTTTGTGGTATCCGTTGTATTTGATGAAGGTGTGTATGCTTTTATTATTCGGAAAAGTATAAGCAATATCAATGTCGTGATTCAGCATATCATCATTGGCATAGCATGCAAGCTGACGAAACAATCCACGTCCGCGCTCACTTGCACTCATTGCCACATCCTGCACCATTGCAAACTTTTTTTCCCAACCATGAATTCTGCCTTGATAAACCGGAACATGATAGTAACCTACTATTTTATCACTATTGTTATAAGCCACATAAATGAGTGACTGCTTTGTAGGTAAATCGCGATATTGCCACCTCCAAAGTTTATCGGTGAATACGTCAGCATTATGCGAATCGCCTTCGCGGAGGATAATTTTTATCTGCTCCAGCAAAGCATCTGCATCATCGCTTACATCAATCCTGCAAAACCTGTAAGCTGATGTTTGGGATTTCTCCTTTTCGCTCATACTCATTTACAAGATTGGTTACAGTATCAAATTGAAGCCGGGATAAAAGTTTTTGGGTGTTGCTATATGTTTTTTTCAGATTGGCATAATGAGTGAGCATGGCTTTTCGCTCAAACTTTACATGCGGATGTTCCGGATCGTACTCCCACGGATGTATGTAAAACATATTTGGGAGATTATTCTTTATGCGTTGCCGCATACCATTCAGTGTAAAGGAGTATGGAAAAATGCGAAAGTATGCTCCTCCAACAGCCCATTTTTTTCTAAGAAACGAAAAACGTGAAACAGGAAATTCAATCAGGTTGTTTTCTTTAATTCTGAAAACAGAATCGGGACAGGAAGAAATACCATAGCGCCATGTCTTTATAGGCGAAATCGAACAATCAATTTTATAACCTTCTTCGGCAAGAATGTCGAGTGCCCACAAACTTTTGGAAGTAATGGAAAAAAAAGGAGAGCGGTGTGTGGTAACTTCTTTTCCGGTTAACTGCTCGATGATGTTTTTTGTCTGTCTTATTTCATGACGAAATTCTTCAGGAGTTTGGTTATAAAACTTTTTCATGCGAATAACCGTGAGACCCCAACTCATGCCCTGCATCAGCAACCTCTTTCACC
>LNBX01000044.1 GCA_001567275.1 Bacteroidetes bacterium OLB10 | reverse complement strand
AGCTTAGAAACGAGTACGTCTAAATTTCTAATAATGAACTTTGCACTCTTTATTTCACTGCCGTTTTCAATTTTATAAGTACCAACTTCATCAAAAGCAGGTATACTATAATGCTTAAATTCTGTATCCGGGAAATTGAATGGATTGAGTGTTTCAGTGCTTACATTAGTAATCTTTGAAAGATGTTTCAATTCCCAGCCTTCAGGTATTTCTCTTTTTTAATTCATTATTCCAAACCATTTTTCCACCGCTTGACTTATAAGGTCTGCCATTTTTTATCTGGGAAATCAAACTGAACAAACCAATAATTATACAGCATCCTGCTCATATCATCCAACTCTTTATTGATTTTGTTATTAAGCTCAATTTTTTTATCCAATGATGAAAGGACATCGACAACCTTATCCTGATATGATTTCTTGGGGATTCGAAAATTTAAAAGAAGTTAAATAATCTATATTAATATTATCCTGAATGCTACCTGATGCAGAATTTTGTATAGCTCTTTTAATGTACGTGAATACATAATGCATAAACAATTCAGATGATTCCTCCGGATATGCATTAAAACCAACAATACTATCAGGGAAACACATTGGATATCCCAATAAAGCAGTCTCGGCTATGTTTGCCGCAATTGTAATGCATAGTGTATTTTCTGGCCAAAGTTTACTCTGCTTCAATCCAAAGTCATTATAAGCAGCTGAATGGCTTCTTATGTAAAGGTTAGCGGCAGAAATTTCTCCAGTTTGAACCAATGGATAAGTTCCATTATCAAACAACCTTTTATCATTCCTGGGCCTATGCTTTGATTTACCTCGATTAAATTCTCCTAATTTGTTAAGAGGCTTAATGGCCCAATCTGAATTATATTTGGAGTCGTTATAAATCATAATGCAAGCCCTCCAATTGCTTTTTTATTTCTACCTCTAATAGTTTGGAATCAGCAAATAGCTTGGTAAAGCTTGCCTTGAATGAATCAACCTTTTCATTAAACTCCTTTGGAGTAATTTCAGAGTAATTAATTTTTACTTCAAAATACTGACCAGCACTAAAACTAAAATTCTTTTCTTTAATCTGTTCGTAAGAAACTACAACTGTAAAATCTTCAACAGCCTCATGGTTATTAAATGTATTAATTATCAATTGTTCTTCAATCGGAGAAAGAAGCGTTTTTTTGTTCTTACCATCTTTAACTTCCTCTCCTAATTTCGAAGCATCCATCAATACTATATCGCCTTTTGTATTTGCCTTATCAATAAAGAGAACTGAAACATTTGTACCCGTTGTTGCAAAAATGTTGCTTGGCATTGAAATAACACCTCTCAGCATTTTCGATTCAACTAACTTTTCTCTGATTTTCTTTTCAATTCCATTAGGTGCTGTTATAAATCCCGTTGGCACTACTATCGCAGCTTTTCCTTTGGCTGAAAGTGAGAACATGATATGCTGGATGAAAAGCAAATAGATTTCCATCTTGTCTTTATCCTTCGCCTTAATTTTTGGAATACCAGCAAAGAATCGTTCCTTGTTTTGCTTTGAATCAAGGTCATTGCGAAAATCGCTAAAGTCTAATTTAAACGGTGGGTTGGAAACAATGTAATCAAAGGTCATCAGCTTATCACCCACCTTGTGATAAGGGTTCAGCATGGTGTTTCCCTGAATGATATTTTGAATGGAGTGTACCAGGTTGTTCAATATCAAATTCAACCGCAACATACTGGATGATTTCTGCGAAATATCCTGAGAGTAAATGGTACACCTGTCTTCGCCAATGGCATGGGCAAGGTTCATCAACAAAGTTCCTGAACCTGCGGAGGGGTCGTAACAGGTTACATTGCTCACCGGCTTATCCACCAGTATAGAAGCCATTATTTTTGAAACGGCATGTGGGGTGTAATACTCTGCATATTTACCGCCACCGTCTTTGTTATAATCTTTGATGAGGTATTCAAAAATGGTGGAAAAGAAATCGAATTTCTGATTGAAGATTTTCTCAAAACTGAAATTCACCAACTGGTTGATGATGGCTTTGCAGAAATTATCCCGCTGGCTGCTGTCGGTAATGTAATTACTCAATTCATCAAACAAGGTAATCTTTGCACCCGTGCCGGTTTTAACCGAGAAAATCTCGTTGTTGAAAATGGCAATATCCCGGAGGGTATCATCAAAGAACTTTGCAAATTCTTCTTTGTCCTGCCTGTTGAATAAATTGGAGAGGTAATGTTCCCTTTTCAGTTTGGCACTTTCGGGGTTCATCCGCAGCAAGAGCATTTCATATTGTTTGTCGCTGTATTGGGCAATTTCTTTTTCCCAGCTTTCGGCTTTTGCCAGTTTAGGTTCCAACTGTTTTACTTCATAACCGAATTTATCGTTCATGAATTTATAAAGGAACACCTGGGTAATGATCTTAAATTCATTGCCATCGTTTCCTAACCCATAGGAGGTACAAACCCCCTTTAGGTTATCAATCAGTTCTTTTGTTTTTGCCGTAAAGTCTTGCGTCACCATGCGTATTTGCCTTGATATTCGTTAATGTATTCTTTTACCAAAAAGCTATTGATATACTTTGCTGATTCGGGGTCTAATTCAATTTTGCTTTTGCCAAAGCTGCCAATCACCATTTGTATCATCAGCTTATCGAAATAACTTTCGTTGTTGAGCATCTGTGTATTCATCAGCACTTTATCATCCACCTGCTTTTTAATATCCATCAGGGTTTCGCATATTTCGCTTTCCCTTTTGGATATGTTGCCCTGCTCTACAATGCGTTTGTGCATCCGTGCATACTTGGCATCATTCTCGTATTTGGCTTTCAACAGATTGTTTTTTCGGTTGAGTTCAGTCACCTTATCATAAATCTTTTGCAGTGAGCCGATGTTTTGTTTCATATCCTCCTGCGTAATTTCATCGAGGTTCTTTTTATCAAACAACCTTTTCAGTTCATCATAAAGGCTTACAAATTGTGGGTCGTTCTGGTCGAAGTTGCCGCCCAATGCTTCACGGGTTTTGCGAAGCATATCCTTTAGCTGGTCGGCAATAACCATTTCTTCTTCCGATACTTTGCGGAACATAAAAATGACATTCTCCAATGCTACATTCAGCAGGTTGGTAGTATCCACATTGTTCTGAACAGATTCTTTCAGGTTCAGTAACTCCAGGTGCCTTGCTGTTTCATTGTAAAGCTGATTTAGTTTTCGGAAATCAATTTTCTCCAGCAAATCAAAATGCCCATACAAGCGGATAAGGTTGTACAGGTTTTTTGCACCTTCCAAAGCCTTCTTTATTTCCAATACCGTTTTACGGTCTTCAATCTGGCTTATCTGTTGAGAGAATATTTCGGCATTGTTGGTATCGTAATGCCACAGCTTTTCCTTGATGTCCCTAATTTCTTCTTCAATCTCTTCTTTTGATTTGAAGAGGTTAGAGTAGTGCTGCATTTCATCGCCTAACTCACCTTGAAGTTCATCAAAATAGGCTTTGTTGGTTTTATCAAACTCACCGCTGATGTCAGCAAAGTCAACCACATAACCGTACCTGAATTTCTTGTAAGGACGGTTTACCCTTGTGAGTGTTTGCAGCAGGTTATGGTCTTTGATTAAACGGCCTATGTATAATTTTTTCAACCGCTTGGCATCAAAGCCGGTGAGCAGCATGTTGTACACAAAGAGAAAATCAATTTTACCGTCTTTAAAATCTTCCACTTCGTCTTTTCGTTCATCCTTTGAGCCTACATCATGCAGGATCAGCGAAGCGGTGAGACTTTTTTTAAGGTCCCGGTTATAGTTGCCATATTCAACCACAGGTTCAGCAGCTATTGAGTAAGGCAATACTTCTTCAATCACCTTTTGCGTTGGGTTGTATTTATTGATGAAAATCTCAAACAGTTTACGAGCCTGGTCGGCACTATCGCAAACTACCATTGCACCAATGGTATGGTCGCCAAAACGGGTACGGCTTTTTATAAAGTCCTGTACAATGTAATCCAGCATTGGCTCGGCAAACTTTGCATGTGCATAGATGATGCGTTTGTCTGCATCGCCTTTAAGAATCTCCACTTCTTTAAGAGCTTCTTTCAGTTGAATTTTGTAGCTGGTTTCAATGTCTTCCCGAATCAACTTTAAAGTATAGCCATCGGCAATGGAAGCATTGTAGTAGTATTTGTGAATGTAATCGCCAAAGGTTGCTTTTGAGGTGCGGTCTTTTCCAATAAGCGGTGTTCCGGTTAAGCCAATCAGTATAGCGTTTCTATCGGAGTTAAACAGGTTTGCCAGGAAACTACCTGTTGGATTGTAGCTACGGTGAACCTCATCCAAAAAATAGATACGTTGGGTGTTGATGTCGTAATCATTGGAACGAAGTACATCGGTATCATCCTTAAACTTCTGAATGTTTACGACTGTAATTTCCCTTTTGCCGGAAAGGTTGTGAATAG
Source organism: Bacteroidetes bacterium OLB10 (assembly GCA_001567275.1). Lineage (GTDB taxonomy): Bacteria > Bacteroidota > Bacteroidia > AKYH767-A > OLB10 > OLB10. The sequence goes on along the minus strand of LNBX01000044.1, from coordinate 40,070 downwards.
CTTGTCGCTGCCGGAAATTCTGCAAGAGTTCTTCTTTTGAATTTACTGTATGCACTACCAGTCCACGGCTTTTAAATTCACGGTGTGCCTGAATCATCAGGTCTATGCGGTCAACAATGAAATAGAATTTCGGTACGATTTCCTTCTTCTGAAAATAGTCGGTGAGGTATTGCACATTGTAATAAGACAAAGCAGTTTTACCACTACCCTGTGTATGCCAAATGATGCCTTTTTTTATTCCTTCATTCAGTTTGTTTTCTATTGCCTTTGTTGCAAACATCTGCGGATAACGCATGATGTGTTTTTCCAACCCGTTTGTTTCCTGCACATAGGCAATGGAATACTTCAGCACAAATGCCATTCGGTCTCTGCTGAAAAGTGAAGTGAGGATTCGGTTGGTGGGTGCATTGGGTTCTTTGTTGGTAATGAACTCCGGTGAATGCTTAATAGCTGAAAGGTTATTGTCTTTCAAAACAAAATTCTCCAGTTGGTCGTCTTCGGGTTTCAGCAGTGTTGCCAAATCGAAAGTTTCTTCTTCCCTGAAACAGTTGAAGTTTGCAGCCGAATAAGAAGTGGAAGAATAAAATGCTCCTTGTATGGGTTCAATTGATTCGATGTCGTACTCCATGTTGTTGGAGAAAACCAACACCTGGGATATGTTGATAAACTTGCGGAACTTCTTATTCTTAAACCGTACACTAATGCGGTCTCGTTCTGCAAGCACACCTTCCTGATTGTTTGGCTTTTTTACTTCAATGAATGCCAACGGCATTCCATTTATCAATAAGGTTATATCAGGTCTAAATTCATCATCACCGTTTTTATAGGTGAGTTCTGTAACTACATTAAAAGTATTGTTGTTGAAATCTTTGTAGTCAATGAGTTTAACGCCTGATGTTGCATTGAGCATATTGGAGAAAGCCTCGCCTAAATCTTCATTGTCTAATGCCAGGCAAATGTTTTCGTACGTTTTCTTTATATCGGCTTCTTCAATGTCGGGGTTTATTCTTTTGATGCTCTCATTAAAAATATCAGTGAAGATGTTGGTGGTTATATCCCATTTAGCCTTTGACAGCGAAATGTAATCGTACCCTAACCTACACAGGTGCAGGATTGCCGGAATTTTTACTCTTGTATTTTCGTTAAAGGCCATAATTGATTTACTCTTTGATGTTGTGCCTATTTCTTTTTCGATTTCTTTTTGTTCATGATTACTTCCTCCGCTGCTTCCATTGCCTTCAATGCTACATCTTCATCCTTCACCACATCATACAACTGATCGGCTAACCACAGCACCAGTAATTCATCGGCATTGGCTTTCAGAATACCTGTTAACAAGGGAATCTGTTCCCGTTTAAGCTGGCGGCTTCCTTTTTCTATTTTACTCAATTGGGCTGTGTCCATTTCCAACAGTGGAGCCACCTGCCGCAGGTATAAATGCTGCTGCTCCCTAAGCTCCCGTACTTTCTCACCGAATTGTGTTGCCATCGTTCTTTAATTGACTTGTCAGATATTGGCAAATATAAGAAAACAAAAGAAAGGATTTACTAAAAAGAATAGCAAGATTGCAAACCCCGCCTGTACGGACGGGCAGGCTTGCAAAGTCTGCAAACAATGCAAAAACCCCATCACTTTTTGAGTATGGGGCAGCTAAACCAATGAAGGGAAGCAGGTTAGATTTTGCGGTAGTGTCCGGCTTTCAGCTTTTCCAAAGCCTTGCCGGTGGCATTGTGGAGGATGTCGTCCACGGTACGGGGAGAAAGCTGAAACTGCTTGCCGGTTTCAACGGCTTGCTGGCGGGTAAACTCTGCCGGTAAAGCATCAAAAAATTTGCGTTTACTATCGCCTGTTTTAAACTGGGTGGCCTCGCTTTGCTTTGGCAGGTTGTTAAACATGAGAATGCTGTGGTGGAGGTATATTTCGGCCAACCGAAGGGATGTATTAAAATCTTCATCGGTACAAACTAACCTGCTGGCTGCTTCCCCGTTCTCGAATTTGCGGAGAGAAGTAAATATCATGACCATGCGGTACAGGATCAAGCCCAGACGCTTTACGATACTGGCGGCTTCTTCGGCTGTGAACATGGTAACATCATTGAGCCACGCCTCGCAGGTTTGGTTTAGCTGCTGCCATTGTTCGGTAGTCAACTCTATTATTGTTTCTTCCCGTTGGAGGAACTGGACCATGTTAAACACTTTGCCGGATAATATTTTGAAATGCTCAGTGAGGTTGATGTTATTGGCATTGGGTGAAACGTCTTTCCATTTTTGCTCCACTTTAAAAGCATAGAAAATGAAACGGCTGAATAAACCATCTTCGGAAGAGGATATTAAACCCGTTACCTGATTGGGCGTACCTGATAATGCAATGGACAAGCTGGGTGCATTTACTTCTGTAAATTCATTGTTGCCTTTCCGGGAACTGGAAAGCCTTTCGTGGTGAAACGATTTGCGAAGCATATCGGAATAGGAACCCCATTCCTGTTTGAATACATTGCCCAGGGTGTCGGCTTCGGTTTCGCAAATAATGCCTGTGCCTTCGTTCTGCTCCAGGTGCCACAAGATTTTTGCATAGCTGGTATTGGCCGGAATGTACACAACTTTGAAAGTGGGTTTGGTTGGTGCTTCTTCGGTGGAAGTATCGCCTTTCTTTTTACTGCTGATCTTCTGCTTGTGTTCGGATAGTTCCTGATTGTATTGGGATTCGGCCTCACGGCTTGCCTTCAATACAAAGCTGTGGTAATCGTCTGCCAGCATCTTTGCAAATTTCAAAGCACCTTTTCCGCTGGCGGCAGGGGCTATTGCGAATGAGAAAACATTTGGGAAGATTTCATTACCAGCATACACACCTTTTACTCCCGGCAAACATCCGCTGAGAATTGCCAATGCCCCTGTGAGAAAAACATCCCTTTCCCTTTCATCGGTGAAAGCCATTGCACCATGCTGCAATAATTCAGGCATCTGCAAATAGAGTTCTTCGGGAATAGTAGGAGTAGCCTTCAGGTAATCTTCCTGTGGTGTTTGCTGTTCCGCACTTTGCAACTTTGCAGTGTTTGCAAACTTTGCAAACTCGGGTTTGTGGTGGGTGTAGGCACTTTTTACCGCTTCATGAATTTCTCTTTCAGGTAGGTCAAAATGCTGCGAACATAAAAGTTCAGTATCGGGTTGCGATAAACCAGCTCTGTTGCAATTAGAAGCAAGCAGATAAATATAATTGTTCCTGTTTCCATCTGTGTATTGGGCTTTTTGATTGGTGAATTGAATTTGTTGGTTGAAAATGAAAGCGATGTTTAAATCCTCCTGCGGCTCGTCCTGAATGGGTGGAATATTCTGCTGCGTTGCTGGCAGGGCTTCTTCCTTAATCAGCGTATCAGGTAACTGCACTTTGAATTTTTCGTTACGGATGTTCTTGTACAGTCCAGGGTGGTAACTCATAAAGCAAAGCCTTGTAATGTCCTTGCAGCTTGGGTCTGCTTTTAAGCCTGTTGCTTCTTCGTAATGCTTCTGCACTTGTAAATAGGCTATGTCGTGGTGTTCAATGCCTGTATCCACTTCAATGAATACTTTGAGGCCGTTGCCACTTGGGCTGATGAAGCATAAGAAGGTGAAGGAAATTTCAGCAATGACTTTGAAAGCAGCATCCAACTGTTCCTGTGTCAGCTTATCAAAATCAAGATGCACAAAGCCGCTGTACATTTCAAGGAAAGGCATTTGCCTTTTCTCCGTGAATACTGCGGATGGAGTGAAGGCCAACAATTGCTTTTTCTTATTGGCAGCTTCTTCGGTTTTGCCTTGCTCCAGCAATGCCCTGATTTCTTCTACCTCAGCTTTGTATTTGCCGTTGGCTATATCATTGCCAATAAGAAGCAATGATCTCTTTTCAACCGGAACGGTAAAGTTTCTGAATATGGTACTTGATGCCATTGTTCTGTTCTTTCAGTTAATAAAAAAATCTTACTTCTTGCGTTTGTTGCGGATAACATAGTCGCTTGCCATCTGATCAATTTCATCGGCTGCTGACTTACGGTTACGCTGTAACCAGTTATCCAATTCCTCCCGTTTGAAGTAGAGTTTCTTACCCTGAGGACAGAAATGGGGAATGTGCTTTGTACTGGTTAGTTTGTACAAATGCGATGGGCTTACGTCCAAATACTTGCAAGCCTCATTAAAGTTCAGTACTGTTTTTTGTAACAGGTTTTGCTCATCCAGCTTGTTAGCGATTTCGGTGAGCTTGTCTAAGATTAAATCTTCGTTTGCCATCTTTTTACTTTTTAAAGTTTGATGGCACAAACCTCTCAAATGCTTGAGGGGCAATGGTTAAGGGGTTAATCCCTTACTCAGATTACTGAATAATCTTAATGTTTTTTATTGCAGATGTTTGAAGATTTTGTCAATGGTTGCCTTTTCCTTCGGTTCAATTCTGTTCTTGGAACCACTGGCTGAAAGGTTGTTTGCAGTAATGGGGGTGTCCTTCTTTGAATAGAAGATTTTTGACTTCTCAATGTTGGCAAGTGAAAGGCTATTGAAGTATGGCATGAACTTATCAATGCAGTAACGGAAGTGTTTTGTTTCGCAGCCTAACTGAATTTTAACTGCACCCGGCAGGATGCTTTTTGCGGTGAAGGCTTTTATCAATTCATCAGCAGTAGTTACATCCTCATTCAGTAACTCTATCTGATAGCACAACTGATTAACTACCGTTTTCAGTTTTTCAACATCATCCTTGAAACCGAAGCAAATTGTTTCCTGGCTTTCGGTGTATTCCTCGCTTTGCTTACCGACCGGCACTACCTGCCCAATGTATTCTAATTCTTGGATGCTTGACAATGGCAGTTCCAAATCCAACACATAAAAGTCTTCCAAACTTGTGGTGTGCTGCAAGTTGTTTTCAAATGAATGTTGAACGCTAAAATAAAGCTGTATCAAACTATGCTTTAAGCAATACAGAGCATAGTGAACATGATTGCTTTGCTCGTTGGGTTCTGTTGTAAAATTCCTTTCAATTAACTCGGCTGCGGTTTGCTTTGCCAATACTTTGATACTGTTGAGCACCTTGTTAATCTGATACTGAATATCAACCAACTCAGTAAGTGATGCGGCTTTCAATAGGATGGAATTATACACCCTGAGTGTTTCAGCTGTGATTACTAAAAAATAAAAGTTGGTGATGGGGTCTGTGTACTTGGGTAAAACCGTTTTATATGAAAGCGGTTGTATTGTGTCGTTTGTAATTGCACTATCGGCCAGCACTTTCTTTAACTGGGAATAGTCGGCCAGCAAGGCAGTCATTTGTGACTGCAAATCTGCAATAGTTTTCGGTGAAGCCGCTTTTGCAGCTTTCACCAATTCAGTGAACCGCCTTGTGTTGGTGGTATCCATTTTCCACGGTTTTAAAGCACCGTGCATTATGCTGTCTAATACTTTTATCTCCATCGCTATAAGTCTAATTTGATTTTATTCGCTGCCTCCTGTTTTTTATGGTCAATCACCTTAGCGTAAATTTCGGTTGTTTTCAGGTGCCTGTGTCCTAAGAGTTTTGAAACGGTGTAAATGTCTGTACCCAATGTAATTTGAAGGGTGGCGTAAGTATGCCTTGCACAGTGAAAGGTGATGTGTTTTGTGATACCTGCTTTCATTACCCATTCACGGAGCTTCAAGTTATGCCAGGCACTGTAATACAAGCCTTCAAATACTTTATCCTCGGGTTTCCTTCTATCGCCTAACAACTGAAAAGCCTGTTCTGAAATAGGCAAGGTTTCTGCTCCCTTTGTTTTCTTCTGCCTGAAACGGATGTAATACCCTGACTGCTCGGAGTGCTGCACTTCTGACCAAACCAGTTTTTCAATATCTGACCAACGTAAGCCTGTTAGTGCAGAAAAGATGAAAGCATCTTTCAACACCGGCATTTCACATTCCACTTTAGCGGCTGCCTGTAGTTCTTCCAATGTCAGGAACTCCCTATCAGGATCATCTGCTTTGATGCCCTCCACTTGGTTTGCAGGGTTGGTTTGGATGATGCCTTCTTTTACGGCTTCTTTCAAAGCTGCTGTTACTTTGCTAAAATAGGATGATTGAGAGTTCTGCGAAAGGCGTTTATTAGTTTTGCTCTTAGCTTCATACTGGAGGTAGTTCTTGAAATCTTCCAGCCAGTTTTTATCAATGTCTTTGAATGATGCTCCGTTCTTGGCAAACTTCTTCAGGTGTTTCAATACGCTATCCCAATTGCCCCAATTACCCTGGCTGTTTCTCCTTTTCTCTGTAAGGCGTTCAAAGTAGGCAATGAAACTGCCTTTGGCTTTATCGGTATCACGAAAGCCGTATTCTTCATTCTTTATCTGTAACAAACGCTTCGACCTGATGGCTTCTGCCAATACCAGTGTTTTGCGGTTCTCTTCCTTCTGCTCTTTGGTGAGCTTGCCTTTCTCCGGCTCGGGTATCAGGTAGAGTTGCAGGTATTCGTAATCTCTTTTACCATCACTGTAATAATCAAGATACAGGCTGATTTTATCGCCCTTTTTGCGTTGCCTAAGTGTTACTGTCATGCTTCAGTTAGTTTGAATAATTCATTGATAGCTGCCCGGGGAATACGGGTACTTCTGCCCAGTTTACCTGCTTTGAGTTCGCCTTTCTCAATGAGCCTGTAAATGGTCCATCGGCTGGCGTTGATTAACTGGCAGGCTTCCTCAACGGTTAGAAATTCCTTTTGAGCAATGGCAGGGTTGTAAAGTGCTTTCTCGGTTTCTTCCTTGATGGCCACTTCAATTTTTTCGTTCCGCTTCCGCTGCTTGTATGCTCGTTTGGCACAGGTATCTGAGCAAAACTGTGTAACAGTAGTCTTTGCGGTAAATCTGTTACCGCAGTGCTGACAAGTTTTTTGAAGACGAATGTTACTGCTCATTTTGTTGCCTGTTGTTGCTCCATGTTGCAGCTTGTAGCTGTATGTAGCATGTTCTCTCTCGACTGTTGCCTGATTTGTGGGCAACAAATCTGGGCAACAATTAGGCAACAAATATAGGTAAAAAAGTAGAGTTGGGCAACAAAAAAGAGAAGGATAAATCAGCTAAAACCCAACAAAAACAAGCATTTATGAAACAAAGGAAAGATAGTTACTTTCCGATACAAAATTTCGAGAAGATGAAATCGAGCAGGTCTTCTGATGATACCTGCCCTGTGATTTCTCCTAACTGCGAAATTGCATATCTGATGTCGGATGCAATTAGGTCGCTGCTGATTCCCATATCCAAACCTACAAGTACTTTGTGCAATGCTTCTTCGGCCAATCTGAGCGACTGTGCGTGGCGTGCATTGGTAACTAACGATTCCTGCAGATTAATTTTTTCTACTCCCGATACATCGAGCAGTTTCTGCCTGAGTAAATCGAGATGCGTTTTGTGTTTGGCTGATAATATGACAAGATTAGAGAATGTGGCATACTCTCTACGAATGGAATCCTCATCGTACAAATCTGCTTTGTTAGCAATAAGTATGATATGCGAATCGGCAGCGGCATCTTTCAGTTGCAGGTTGTTTTTGAGTTCGTTAATTTCATTTGTTAATGATGCTGCATTTGTATTGCGCGGGTCAAACAAATAAAGAATGACAGCAGCCTGTGCAGCTTTTTGAAAAGTGCGCTCCACTCCTATTGACTCAATGGTGTCGTCAGTACTGCGTATGCCGGCAGTATCAATAAATCTGAAACGAATACCATTCAGGTTAAATTCTTCTTCAATGGTGTCGCGAGTAGTGCCTGCAATATCACTCACAATGGCACGCTCATCGTTTATCAATGTATTCAGCAAAGTTGATTTGCCCACATTCGGTTTTCCAGCAATCACTACAGGAATTCCGTTTTTCAAAATGTTACCAAGCTCAAAACTCTTCAGCAGTTTTTTTATTTTGGTGAGCAAGGTTTCAACATTTGTTTTCAGTTCTTCGCGGTTGGCAAATTCCACATCTTCTTCTCCGAAGTCGAGTTCCAGTTCAATCAGAGCTGCAAAACGAATCAACTCATCTCTCAATAATTTTATTTTGTTTGAATATCCTCCTCTCATTTGTTGCATGGCTGCCTGCAATGCCGATTTGTTTTCGGAAGCAATAATGTCGGCCACAGCTTCGGCCTGCGACAAATCCAGTTTGCCATTTAAAAAAGCACGCAGAGTAAACTCACCCGGTTTAGCCATCAGTGCACCTTTACTTTGCAATAATTCCAACAGGCGCTGACGTATATAACCTGAACCATGACAACTTATTTCTACAACATCTTCGCCTGTGTAGGAATGTGGTGAACGAAATACGGTTATCAGCACTTCATCAAGTATCACATTTCCATCCATCACTTTTCCGAAATGAACAGTTTGTGTCTTAGCATCTGACAGTTTGAAATCTTTTTTATTCGACTGAAATATAGAAGATACTATTTCAATTGCCTTACTTCCTGAAACACGAATGACACCTACTGCACCAACTCCCGGTGGCGTGATCAGTGCACAAATGGTTTCACCTTTCTGAAATCTACTCATACGCCTCCAGTTTTTTGTTCAGCAGATTAAAAATTTCTTTTGTTACTGTATGAGTAAACTCTTTGTTCCTAAACAAACGTATCCATCTGATGCCTGTGCCCATGTTGGAGAGAAAAACTTCATCTGCTTCTATCAGCTCTTTTTCCGAAAGTGATTTTTCCTGTACGTTTAAAAGGTTTATCAGCACCTGTCGCAAAACACCATTCACACAGCCTGCTGTTAATGGTGTTGTGTAAGTCTGATTATTTTTAATCCAGAAAATATTTGAAGAAGTGCCTTCACAAATTTCATTTCTTTCATTCAATATCAGCTGATCGTTCAGATTTTTATTTTTATAATCAACAGAAGCTAAAATAAAAATTAAGCTGTTGCAGTTTTTGAAAGACGACAAAGCATTTATCGGTTTCTTGATTTCGCTGTAAACATCTACTTGCAAACCGCTTTCAGGCCATGAAAATTTATAATCATCACAAGGCTGTGAAGTGATGAGCAACGTTGCTGTGTTTTCATTGGGAGAATAGGTAGCTCCCGGATTTCTGGTAATGACTACACGTATTCTTGAACCGCTCTGATGTGAATTGCGCTTATTGAGCTCAGCAATTTTATTTTCAAGAAATTCTTTAGTGATGTTTTCAGTTTTCAGTTTGAGAACACTGAGTCCATGTTTCAAACGTTCAAAATGTAAATCCAGGAACAATGGTTTTCCGTTTTTGCATCGCATGGTTTCAAACAGTCCATCACCATAGAGCAGTCCTCTGTTGTCTGATGTTATTCTGAGATTATCAGCATTTGCCCATTCTCCGTTATACCATACTGTTGTCATGCTGCACAAATTTTTTTGGCTATTGGCAAAATAGATTCATTGGCATTTATCAAAAAACCTTTTACACCTGCTTTGGCAGCAGCTTCTATATCACGGCTGCTGTCGCCAATAAAAAATGATTTCGATAAATCAACACCATAACGTGCAGCTGCTTTTTCAATTAAAAGACTGTCGGGTTTGCGACATAAACATTTACTTACATCAGGATGATGAGGGCAGAAATAAAAATCAGTAATACTTACTCCTGCTTTGTTAAAAACCTTTTGCATGTATTGATGAACAGCATATACATCATCCACAGTATAAAGTTTCTTTGCTACACCACTCTGGTTGGTGATAACGAATAATAAGAAACCTTTTTCAGAAAAATGTTTAAGTGCTTCCACTACTCCGTCATTTATAACCACCTGATTTGTTTTGAAGGTATAATATTCATTGTTCCTATTAATCACACCGTCACGGTCGAGAAAAACAGCTTTATGCATTGTTATCAGAAATTTAGCAGTTGGTTGATGAAGTGCAGAAATATTCCCGGTGCAATGGTTATCGGGAAAATAACTCCGTAAATTGCTCCCCAGAAATGCGCATTATGATTGATGTTGTCTCCACCTTTTTTATCCATATAACTTGAAAGCCACAGATAGCCAACTCCTGCCAGCACTCCCGGAATTCCAATCAGACCATAGAGATAAATTTTCTGCCATGGAAAAAATAAGATGAATGTAAACAGTACTGCTGATACAGAACCTGAAGCACCCAGTCCATTGTAGAGATAATTTTCTTTCTGCTTAAAATAAGTTGGTAAAATAGAAACTACCAGTCCGATGAGATAATAGACTAAAAATATGACGGGACCTGTATCTCCTAAAATCATAGTAAACTGTCGTTCCACCACCGGCCCGAAGCTGTAGAGCACAAACATGTTTACAAACAGATGGATAAAATCGGCATGAATAAAACCGGCAGTAAGCAGGCGATACCACTGCTTGTGGCGTGAAACCATATAAGGATTAAAAATAAGATTGTTGCTTATCTCACGTTTACTCAATGCGAGCAGACTCAGCAATACGGTTGCAATTACAATATAAAGTGTCATTTACCCAAAAAGCCGAAATTACAGAATAAATCTGTTTTTTCAGGTGACTATAAATGAACTTTAATGGTAGTGAGTGTGGGAATATGCAGGAGTTTTTTCAGTACCGGCTTTCTTGGTATCGCGAATACGAGATGTAGTGTAAAAGAATACAGCCAGTGTTACCAGAAAAAATCCACCAAAGATGACGGTATATAAAATATTCCAACTTGTGATGAGGAAGTTGATGGTGTAAACAAAAAATATTGAAAGTGCAGAAAGCAATGCATATACCCAGGTTACCTGATTGTCTTTAAGTCCGAGATAAGCAAGACTGTGTGTAGTATGATCCTTACCTCCTACAAAAGGACTTCTTCCTTTGCTGATGCGGTTAATAACCACTACTGTAGTATCTGCAATCGGAAGTAAAAATGCCATCAGTACGGTCATGATTCTTTTAATGAGCAGCGACTCAGTAACCTGATAAGGATTGTTCCAGAAAAACATGATGCCGATGCCTGCAAGAAAAACTCCGAGAAACTGACTTCCGGTGTCGCCCATATACATTTTGGAAGGATGCCAGTTGAAATAAAGAAAACCGAGAATTCCTGCCGACAAACCAATGATTGAAGCAAGATAAAGGTTATTGATATCATTGCTCATCATAATAATAACCACTGCTGCAATAATAATTCCAAGGCTTACTGTTCCTGTAATGCCATCCATATTATCGAGCATGTTGATGGAGTTCATAATGCCAACTACCCAAAATATGGTAATGACATAATTGAGCATGAGGTTGTCAAAAATATCAATGTAAGTACCTGTGAAAATGAAACAGAATGCGCAGGATACCTGAGCCAGAAATTTGAGAACAGGTTTGGTATTATAAGCATCGTCAGCAAGGCCTATCAGAAAACCTATTGCCATGGCCATGATGAAACCCATGAACTGTGAATTGTACAAGGCATCATTGTTGTTGAAGAAAATGGAATAGATTGCCAGTGATAATAAGAATACGATATAAAATGAAAGTCCACCCACAGCAGGCTTCGATTTGGATCCCCAGCGAATGATGGTTCCGTCATTATTGTTTCTCATACCAAGGGTAAAAAAGAAACGCATAAAAAGAGAGTTTATCAGAAATGAAAAGGCTAATGAACCTAAAAACAAAGCTGAATAAATGAAGTAGTGGTAGTGGTTGTTTACTATGTCTTCCATTTTGTTGTTTTTAAACTGAAAACTTCTGCAACGTTTACTGAAGTATCAGTGGGGTTATTGAGTAAAATACAAGTACAAAAATATAATATTGGTTATTAAAAAAGAATAGTTGCGTTCTTAAATTCCGGTAATAATTTATCTTTTTCAGAAAGAATTGGATTTGAAACGCCCCAGTTTATATTCAAATCAGGGTCGTTATATCTGATTCCTGCTTCATATTGCCGGTTATAAATATTGGTACATTTATAATAGAATATGGTATTGTCTTCCAGCGAAACAAATCCATGAGCAAACCCTTCAGGAATCCACAGCATGATATGCTCATCCTGATTAAGCTGAATAGAAAAGTTTTTTCCGAATGTTGGTGATTTAGGACGAATGTCAACAGCTATATCCAACACAGCACCTGAAATTACTTTTACCAGTTTGCCCTGTGCAAATGGTGGATTCTGATAATGCAAACCTCGCAACACATTTTTTGCTGACTGAGAAAAATTATCCTGCAAAAAATTATGTTCAATACCTGCCTGCTTCAGTTTACCTTCGTGAAACGACTCCAAAAAATATCCTCTGTTGTCTTTAAAAACATCCGTTTTTATCACGCACAAACCGTTTAGTGCCTGCTCTATTATCTGCATATTATTTTCTGATAAAGAATCCCAAGATTTTTCTCCACCAAGGTAATTGCTCCTTTTCGTCTTCGGAATAATATCCGTAACCATAACCGTAACTATAGCCGTAACCATAGCCATATCCGTAGCCATATCCGTAGCCATAACCATACTTCAGTTTGGTTTGATCAACACTGTTGAGCACCACTGACAATCGAGGAACCTTATTTTCAGTTATAATTTTATTGATGTTATGGATAAACATTTTACGTGAATAGTTTGCACGCAAAATATAAATGGGATAATCAGCCTTCTGAATGATAGGAATACCATCACTCACCACTCCAACCGGTGGAAGGTCAGCAATGATAACATCATAATGATTTTTCAGATACTCGAGCAACTCCGTCATCTTAGGACTGATAATTAACTCTGAAGGGTTTGGAGGAATAGGGCCTGCGGTAATGAAATCAAGATTTTCGAGTGAGCTTTTATTGATACAATTTTCAAAAGAGTCTTTCTTAATGAGAATAGTACTTATACCTCTGTTGTTTTCCACATTGAAACCAAGGTGGATTTTGGGTTTACGCATGTCGAGGTCAAGAATAATTACTTTCTTTCCGGAGAAAGAAATCACACCTGCAAGATTGATGGCATTGAAAGTTTTTCCTTCACCTGAAATGGTAGAAGTTACAGCCATCAGCTGCGAGCCTTCTTCGTTATTGATAAACTGAAGGTTGGTACGTATGGAACGAAATGCTTCGGCAATAACTGACTTTGGACTTTTGTCAACCAGCATTTGCGAAATTGGAATTTCGCGTTTGTATCTGGGTACAATACCCAACAATGGAGCGTCAGTATATTGAGCTATTTCTTCGAGCGAACCTATCTGATTATAGAAGAGATATTTTAAAAATATAAGAAGGAAACTTGCAAAAAAGCCAACCATTAAACAAGTACTAAGTATCAAAGCCTTATTTGGATAAAACGGTGCCATGGGAGGCTTGGCTGCTTCGAGTATCAGGTTCTTGGATACGTATCCTGCGCGTGTAATTGAAAATTCTGCTTTCTTCTCCAGAAGCAATGAATAAAATTTCTCATTGATTTTAAATACTCGCTCCAGTCTTTCGTATTCGGTCTGCTTCTCAGGAATACCTTTATAGTCGTTGCTCAAGCCATAATACTGTGATTCGAGTTCATCCTTCTTTGCTTTTAAACTGTTTTCCTCATATACGATAGATTGCAGTAAATAATCTTTTTGCCGCTGAATGCGTGCAGTAAGCAGTTTTACATATTCAGCCTGATCCGTTACCATTACCAAAGCCTGCTCTCTTTTTTCGAGCAACATATTTAATGTCTGCAAAACATTTTTTATCTCATCAGTTTTATAAATACCGGTAAGGCTGAGCATATGTTCATCCACCTTCTGCTCTTTTTCTACTGTCTCTTTAAGTTTTCTTATCGCCAAAAGATTTAGTGTGTAGTCGGTTAGCTGAGCATCCAGCGCATTCATTTTGGTGCTGATGTCTGTAGCAGCAAGTTCAGGTGTGATGATACGATTGGAGCTTTTAAATTTTTCAAGATTCAACTCTGACTCTGCAAGGTCTTCATTTACACTGTACAAAGTTGTATCAATAAAATCGAGAATCCTGTCTGTTCCCTCTCTGCTCATCAGCACATCAAATTTCAAAAACTCATTACTAACAGCATTGGCAATGTCAGCAGCTTTATAGGCATTTTTTTCTTTTACTTTAATATTTACCGTTTTAGCTTCGGGGTTGGCCATCATTACTGACAACTTAGAAGTAAAATCTTTTACCAGTGCAGCATCTGAGTTGATGATAAATTTAAATGAGTTCTTTTTTAACTGCGACTGAAATCTCTGAATGTTCTGATAATTGGTTACTGTAATCATTAGATTCACACCATCCAACAGAATCCATTTTCCTGTCTGAAAATCCTGAGTTTCGGAATCTGTCTTACCTTTCACAGGATATGAAAGTGAAAAATCTTTTTCAGAGTTGAACTGCAGATAAAAGATCTTATCCATGATGGACGAATCTTTTATGACATATTGCACTTCAAACGGATGTGATTTGTACATCTCATTTTCGAGCAATGTACCTTTTGAGTAATACGATACTCTTACAGGCAAAGTGCTAATTGCCTTTTGCATGATAATGTTTGAACGTATCAACTCAAGATTACCTGCTACTTCATTGTTCTGATCCAGATAGTTATCACGGTTAATATTTAATGCTTTTGTGACATTATTATCTGTATTCAGCTTCATCAACGCAGTAGATTCATATACCGGCTGTGTGTATCTCACAATTAGATACCACGATAACACAGACACAAACATGAACAACAGAAACCACTCAAAATTCTTTTGAGCAATGGTCACAAAAAGTTTAAAGTCAAACTCTTCGTTGAGGGGTGTTATTCGTTTTTTAGGCATTGAGGTTTATCGGTTTCTTCTTATGACGTCATACGCAATAAAAATACTAGCTATTCCACTGAAAATTCCTACGATAGGTGCAATTTCTGCCAATACTCCTTGCGAAACGCGTTTACGTGGCTCCACATAAATGATGTCATTGGCTTGGAGCAACAAATTGGATGCTTTCATCCCGTCAATGGTTGAAAGGTCAATAATAGATACCTGAGGATTACGTGAATCGCCACGTATCAGTTTTATACGTTTTGCAATTCCATATTGAGAAATTCCACCTGCAAGGGCCAAAGCTTCAATAAGGGTGGTATTATCATTTGTCAACGTAACTACCTTGCCTGCTCCTCCTTCACCCGGAAACACAAGAACTCTTCTGTTAAGCACTTTCACCAACACAAACGGTTTGTTGTAATAAGTTGTGTATTGCGATTCGAGCAGTTGCTCAGCTTCTCTGGTAGTGAGGTTTTGTATTTTAACCTTACCTATAATCGGCAGTTTTACAAATCCGTCAATGTCAACGGTGTATTGATTCAGTCCGTTGAAGGCTGTGTTACTGCTGCTGGAAGCTTCATTTAATGATGTAGAATGCGCTGTAAGATCTATCAGGTTAATCCCTTCGTTGGTATAAACACTTACACTTAAAATATCATTGGGTGCAATTTTATACTCTACATTTCCAATGGTACGGTCTTGCTGGCTTACAAAATTTTTATCCGTCCTGAACATGATACTGGAATTGATAGAACAGCCTGTTAATAAACTTCCGGCCAAAACAGCCAGTATCACACTTTGTAATTTTCTCATTTTATAATAACTGATTTTATGTCGCGTGGCAAAAATAATTTATTTTCCCGAAGAATGTATCTATTTTTTGATTGAAAGCAATTCATTATAAAGCATTTTGGTATCATTTACCAAACGGGTATAGTGAAACTTGTCTTTTACAAACGACCATGAACCGCTAACTATTTTATTTCTAAACTCTTCGTTCTCGGTTACCTTTAACAGATTATCCACAAACTGCTGCAAATCACCGGCATCTGAAAGCAATCCGGTTTCATTTTGAAGCACTACATTCTCAATACCTCCTACCCTGGTGCTCACAACTGGTTTGGAAGCAGCCTGCGCTTCTATCAGGCTCACAGGTGTTCCTTCGTTGTGTGAGGTAAGACAAACTATATCAAGTCCGGCTAAGGCACGGTCAACATCCTTAATCCAGGAGGTCATCACCACTTGTGTTTCGGGTAGTGCTGCATCTTTGGCAACAGGCAACGAAAGTTTTTGGCAACTTTCAAGAATATGTTCCCTTTCCTCGCCATCGCCCACCAGTACGGCAACAACTTTCTTATTGGTTTTCTGAGTTAATGCTTTAAATGCTTCAAGAAAAAAGGAATGATTTTTTATCAATGCAAAACGTCCGATAATTCCTATGGCAATTGCATCATCTGCAATTTTAAATTCCTGCCGGAAATTCTTGCGTTTTTCGTCCATATTCTCTCTGAACCTGCTCAGGTCGAAGCCGAGAGGTATGATGTGTGCTTTTTCAGGAGGACAAATTTTAAAACGGTTGCAGATTTCTTCTTTCTGCAACCGGCTGATGGTGACGATGGCTGTGCTCTTGCGTGCAAGATAACGTTCCACTTCAATAAAGAAACGTGTTTTCAGTGGACCGAAATACGAGTGAAAAGCGTGCCCATGAAATGTATGCACAATCACAGGCACCTTGCAGGCCACAGCAGCAAGCCTGCCCAGTGCACCTGCTTTGGCTGCATGGGTATGCACAATATCAGGTTTGAATTTGCGGATTATTTCTTTGATTTCGAGATAAGCTTTGCGGTCGGAAGAAAAATCAATTTCGCGCCTCATCTCTTTAACGTAGTGCGCCTTTACACCGTAACGGTCTAAAATAAATTCTGAACTTTCTTCTTCGTCATCCTTCATTCCCGAAACGAGCATGGTTTCAAATTCAGGCTCCATGAAGCGTGTCAGGTAAGTTACGTTATAGGTAATTCCGCCAAGGTTCAGTCTGTTGATGATTCGCAGTATTTTAGGCATGGCACAAATTATTTTTTCGAATGATATTTCAACCACCAGTTCTGGAATACAATTAATGCCCAAATACGCGCTTCTGTTTCTCCTTCTGGTTTCTGAAAAAGTTGATTTTTTAATGCGGCAATACCGTCAGGGTTAAACATTCCCTGCTCGCGTATAAATTTATCATTCAGCCATACATTTTCAATCTTCGACTTCAGATGGGTCTGAAACCATTTCAGCAAAGGTACTTCAAATCCTTTTTTTCCCCGTTGGAATATCAGTTCAGGTAATTCAGCTTTAAAAGTTTCTTTCAGAATACGCTTCTGCATGGCAGATGTAATCTTAAAATATTCAGGCAGAGAAAATGCAAAATCCACCACTCTGTAGTCTAAAAACGGAGTTCTTACTTCTAAGCTGTTGGCCATACTCATCATGTCCACCTTTCGAAGCATATCGCCTCTGAGCACTAACTTCATATCACTCAGCAACACATCATTCAGCGATTTTCCGTCAATGTCGGCAGATAAAAATTGTTTTCTTTTTTCACAGATGTGTTTATCGGCTTTGCCAAAAAGCTTAGCTACTTCTGCTTCATCCATCATGGAACACCAGCGTATGTATCTTTCGGCAGGACTTAATTTTACTCCATCGGCCATGCGATGCAACTGACGAATTTTATTCTGCATAGCTCCTTCTCTGGAGCCCTTACTTCCGGGCATCAATGCAGCAAGCAGCCTGACTGCAGGTTTCAACAGAAAATTATTCCTCACCATCCACTCTGCTTTATGTTTCTGGTAACCTGCAAACATTTCGTCAGCACCATCGCCCGACAAAGCAACCGTTACCTGTTTGCGTGTGTACTTGCTCACAATATAACCCGGAATCATTGCTGAATCTGCAAACGGCTCATCAACATAATCGAGTATTTCATCCAGATTTTCGAACAACTCATCATTGGTGAGTTTAAACACATGATGTTTTGTCTGATGCATTTTAGCAACTTCCAGCGCAAAATGTGTTTCATCAAAAAAAGGTTCGTCCTTATATCCGATTGAAAATGTATTCAATTCTTTTACCTTGCTTGCAGCAAGTGCAGTAATGATGGAAGAGTCTATCCCTCCGCTTAAAAAACAGCCGAGAGGAACATCGCTAATCAGTCTTTTTTCAACTGCATCATCAAGGAGTTTGCGCAGTTCTTTTTGTGCAGTTTCATAATCACCCTTTTTTTCATTTTCTCTTCTGACGATTTCATAATATTTAATTTCAGAAAAACGCTGTGGCTTTCCGGGCTGAGCAATTATAAAATGTCCGGGCTGAAGTTTTTTTACCTGACTGTAAATACTCCAAGGTTCAGGAATGTAGTTAAACTGCAGATACTGATGTAACGATTCGCTGTCAATTTCTTTTGGAATACCCATTGGCAACAATGCCTTCATCTCAGAAGCAAAACAAAGCCTGTCGTCATCTTGATAATAGAGCAAAGGCTTAATTCCCATTCTGTCTCTGGCTATGAAAACCGATTTTTCAGTTTTATCATAAATACAAAAGGCAAAAAAACCATTCACAAAGTCGAGGCAACGCTCTTTGTGACGGATATATAGTTGCAACAAAACTTCAGTATCACTTTCCGATTTGAATTTTACACCTTCTGTCAACAGCTTATTGCGGTGCTCTTGGTAATTAAAAAACTCACCGTTGAAAACAATTACATACCTTCCTGAATCGTCAGTAAACGGTTGCGAAGCTGCATCAGAAGTATCAATTACCGAAAGTCTTCTGTGAGCCAGTACCACATGGTCATCTGTAAAAATTCCTTCGTTATCAGGACCTCGCTTTTCAAGACATGACACTGCCTTTTGAATGGTACTAAAACTGCTCTGACCTGTGTTGTTAAATGCTACTATTCCTGCTATGCCGCACATCTGTTTAGTAAAGTAATGCAAAGAAAATGTATTTCATTCAGAATCGTATTTTTTAAAAATAAAAAAGGTTGCTTCGCAGTGAAACAACCTTTTAATGAAATAATTTTATGGTTAACCGTTAATTTTTATTCTGGTAAACGTACCATTGGTGATGGAGTGTGTAGCGCCACCTCCCGAACCTGTAAATTTAAATGTACCTGTTGCACGGCCATAAGCAATACGTGTGAAGGTAAGTTCAACAGTTCCTACCAGATTATTATAGATAGTTGAGCCGTCAATCATTCTTACATTCACAAAAGTAAATCCTGACGTTGTCGGAGAATCTTTATAAACCACATTTTCCTTTAACGAATCAACACCATCCGTAAAAATAAAAAAGAATTCTACTGCTTTTGAACCGCTAAGGCCTTTAAGCTGATAAGAGGTAAATCCTGAAGACGAAGTTTTGTTGAGGTAAAATGTATCCACAGCACTCCAGCTTGTGCCGTCAATCAATGCCGACATGGCCGGTGTTGCGCAAGGCGAACACGGTCCACCGCAATCTACTTCTTCTTCATTCTGGTTCAGAATTCCATCTGTACATGATTCACCGCCTTTGTCTTTTTTGCATGCTGCAAAGGTTAATGATACTGCTGCAATGATTGTGAGCAGCATACTCCATTTTCTGTTCATTGTTTTTTTGATTTTGAGTGTGCTAAAATATTTTATTCCCTAATCGTGATTTTTATTGTTTTAGTTTGTTATACACAAAAAAATTAACATCACTTTATACACCTCTGACTTCACAGCTAATCGGCATTTTCTACATTTGCATGCTGCAATATGAACACTGACAACGGATTTGAACAGTTAAAACTGAACAGGCAATTGCTCAATGCCGTTGAGGAAGCAGGCTTTTCCATGCCTACAGAAATTCAGTCGCAGGTGATTCCACCTGCATTATCCGGACAAAATATTATTGGCATTGCGCAAACAGGAACCGGAAAGACCGCTGCCTATGTATTACCTGTTCTCAGAATTCTCAATTATCCCCAAGGAGATGAACCGCGGGCACTGATTATTGCTCCTACCCGTGAGCTTACGCTGCAGATAACTTCTGTGTTTGAACAGTTGGGAAAATATACCGGTTTGCGCATTCTGGCAGTTTACGGAGGTAAAGGATTTTCGGATCAGAAAAAGAAATTGGCCGAAGGATGTGATATTGTTGCAGGTACACCTGCACAGGTGCTTGAACTGTATTACAGCGGGCATTTGATTTTAAAAAAAGTAAAACACTTTGTGATGGACGAAGCAGAGCGGCTTATGGACATGGGGTTTACTCCTCAACTGCATAAAATTCTGGAAGTGCTTCCGCGCAAACGGCAGAACATGCTTTTCTCTGCAACCTTTTCCGACAGGGTGAAAAAAATTTCAGATGATTTTGTTGAATTTCCTGTGGAAGTAAATATTGTGCCGAGAATAAAAACTGCAACTACCGTAGAACAATTTATTTATCATGTAAACGGATTTGGAACCAAGTTATCTCTGCTTCAATCATTGTTGCAAAACCCTGAACTGAGTAAGGTGATTATTTTTTGCAAGTCGAAAAAAACAGCCAATTTGCTTGCAGCATTTATACAGGAAAATTACGGAACCGACAACCTGAAAGTATTACATGGCGACAAAACCCAACAAACCCGGATGAATGCCGTAGCTGCTTTCAGAAATGAGGACATACGGTTTCTGATAGCTACCGATGTGGCTGCCCGTGGCATTGATATTCCGGGAGTTTCACATGTCATCAATTTTGATGTACCGGTGATTTACGAAGATTATATCCATCGTATCGGACGTACAGGCAGGGCTTTTGCAACAGGACAATCCATTACCCTGGTAACAGATGCCGACCAGTGGCATATCCGTAAAATTGAAAAACTTGCGGGCTTGAAAATTCAACGGCAAGACTTACCTGCAGAGGTAGAAATCATTCCATTATCACGGGAAGAAGAACGTGAACAGGCTATGGAAATTGACCGTCAGAAAAGAAAAGACGACCCTACTTTTCAGGGAGCTTTTCACAAGAGCAAGGCAGAGATAAAAAGAGAAAATAAACGTGGAAGGAAAAAGTAATTTTCTCCGCTGGTTTTATCTGGTGATATTGTCTCTCATCTGGGGCAGTTCATTTATCCTGATGAAACGTGGTCTGCAAAGTTTTTCTGCCAATCAGGTAGCTGCAATGCGAATGATCATTTCATGCATGGTGTTGCTGCCGTTTATTTTGCATCAGCTGAAAAGTATTCCGAAAAAATCACTGAAGTATGTTGCAGCAACAGGTTTGTTAGGCAATGGCATTCCTGCATTCCTGTTTACCCATGCCGAAACAGGCATCAGCAGTTCCATGGCTGGAATGTTGAACTCGCTCACTTCGGTTTTTACACTGGTTATAGGATACTGGTTCTTCAGCACGGCATTTACCAAACGACATCTCGGAGGTGTTATTCTGGGCTTGTTGGGTGCAGTGGCCCTGCTTTGGCTGAGTGCAGGCGATGCTGAGAGTGCTCAGCCCTGGAAAGGGAGCTATGTGCTGATTGCAACAGTATGTTATGCATTCAGTGTAAACATTCTTCGCAACAAACTTTCAGATATTAATGCTCTCACGCTTACAGGTGCTGCCCTGTTGTTTGTGGGTCCGCCCTGCGGAATTTATCTTTTCTCCACCGATTTCATTCATCGTTTCAGTGTGGATGATACTGCATTTATCAATGCATTCTTTGTTTTTCTGCTGGCATTTTTAGGCACTGCAGTTTCCACTGTTATTTTTAATCATCTTATCCGCATTTCATCTGCACTTTATGCATCATCAGTAACTTATCTGATTCCTTTTATTGCTGTGTTGTGGGGATTGTATGACGGTGAAACGTTCAATATCCTATATCTGCTGGCACTTGTCATCATTCTTATTGGAATTTACCTCATAAATTATAAACCCCGTAAATCTGAAATCTGAATTTGTTGCTTATCTTTATGGCACATTATGCGTAAAACATTTTTCATTTCAGCAATCACATTAATTCTGATTGTTTCAGTTACTTATCTGGCTTATGCCTGGGGATTTTTCGGTCACAGGCTCATCAATAAAATGGCAGTATATACCTTGCCTCCTGAAATCATAGGATTTTATAAAGCCAATATTGAATTTATTGAAGAGCATGCTGTTGACCCCGATAAAAGAAGATATGCCGTAAAAAACGAAGCAGCACGACATTATATAGACGTTGACCGTTATGGTGATCATCCGTTTGACAGCTTACCTAAATACTGGGGACGTGCAGTTGAAAAATATACTGAAGATACGCTGATGGCTCACGGTATTGTTCCCTGGCATATTGACCGCATGCTGCAACGGCTGACCAAAGCATTTGCTGATAAAGATTACACTAAAATACTTCGTAACTCAGCCGACCTGGGGCATTACATTGCCGATGCTCATGTGCCTTTGCATTGCACCAAAAATTACAATGGCCAGCTTACCAATCAGAATGGCATTCATGCTTTCTGGGAGTCGCGGCTGCCGGAACTTTTCTCTCAGGATTACGATTTTTTCACAGGTAAAGCAAAGTATATTGACAAGCCTATAGATTACATCTGGAATATTGTTCGTGCCAGTTATGCTGCTAAGGACAGTGTGTTATTATTCGAGCGTATGCTGAATGAAAAATTTCCTTCCGACCAAAAATATTCTTACGAACAGAGAGGTGCAAATATGATGAAGGTGTATGCATACGACTACTCTGAGCAATACCATAAAATGCTTGACGGCATGGTTGAACGCAGAATGAAAGAAGCTATTATTTCAGTAGGGAGTTTTTGGTACACCGCATGGGTAAATGCAGGAATGCCCAACCTGAAAGGAATTGAAAAAGTAACCATCAGCGAAGAAGAGAAAAAAGAAATGGAGCGTGAAGATAAAATGTGGCGTACCGGAAAAGTTTTGGATTCAAGTGGTCATTCTGATGAGTGATTGTTTTCTGCTTTCAAAAAGGACTGAGCTAAACAGTTATCGTTTTCTAATCACACAAACATTCACATGGTGGCTGAAATTTTTCAGCTCAACAACTGTTTCTGTTTTTTCCAGAGAGAAACCTGCTACCATCAGCATTTCATAAAATTCTTTTGCATAACCTCGGTTAGGTTCTGCAAAAAGTATCAGTCCGTCAGGCAGGGTAAGTTTTTCAAACACTTCAATTACGGTAAGAAACATCCGTTTCTCATAAGCTACATCTGCAGCAAGCAACACATTGCATCGCTGAAAATCTTTTGGAATATGCCGCCAGTCCAATAAAAAAGTTTCAGGAGTATCCAGTCCGTTCAGTTTGCGGCTGCGCACTGCAAAACTGAGTGCAGGTTCAGCATAGTCGCTGATGAGGGTGCGATAACCCATGTCGGCACAAACCATGGAAGGCAATGCCAGTCCGCAACCTATTTCGTGAAACAGAAAATGTTCTCTGAAAAGATGACTGTTATTCAACAGAAATTCTGAAAGCGCCAGTGCTGATGGCCATAACTCTGTCCAGTAAGGAATGCGTTCATCGGTTACATCATCCTGCGCATTGTCCATTGCCGCTAAGGCATTATATATAGCATCAGCATTGATGATTTTGCAATACTTAAAAGTCTTGCTGCCCACCTTCACTTCTTCGGTTTCGGATTCAATCTTTACTCCATACTGATAAACCGGTTCATCCATTGCGCTAAAGTAATATCTGATGAGCGATTGAAAAAATATGGTTTAGTTTTGTCAGTCTAAACAAAGATGTTTGAAAATAGAAAGCGACATACCACTGAAGGAAGGCCGAATAGTCATTGCAACCGATATTTTGCTGAATGGTGATACAGCTTCTCAAAATAAAATTGCATTGCAGCGAGAGAGAAACATCCTTCTGCTAAGGCATATCACCGGTGAGCAGCAGGCAACCATTACCCATTCACGGGAAGGAAAACCTTATTGCAGTTTATTCAAAAGTATTTCCATTTCACATTCGGGAAATTATACTGCGCTGATGATGAGCAACCACGCGTCCTGTGGTGTGGATTTGCAGGTTTACAAAGAGAAAACCACACAGGGAATGGATTATTTTATGAGTGAAAAAGAAATTGCTGAAGTGGACAACAATGATTTGATGAGGAATGTTCACTTGTACTGGTGTGCCAAGGAAACAGCAATAAAATATTTCAGTATTTCGGGTATTGATTTCAAAAACAAAATCTACATCCATCCATTCCGTTCAGAGCAGAATGGCATTCTGCATGCAACGGTGCTTCATACACAACAGCATGAACTGATAATTTCTTACAGGAAAAATGAAAATTATGTTTTATGCTTTGCCTGATAAACTCATCGGGCAATCTCCACACTTACTTTGCGGCTTTTAATTTTATTGCCGTTTACTTTTGAAAGTACTTTGTTGAGGAAATGTGTATCCACTTCTACAAATGAAAATTTATCGTAGATATCAATCACACCAATATTGCTGCTGTCAATTCCGGCAAGTCCTGAAATACCTCCAACAATATCGCCTTTGCTTATTTTATCTTTTTTACCCACACTCAAAAACAGTCTTACCATATTGGCTTCGCCACTGTGTTTGCCTCTGCCCTGCTTTCTTCCTTTACCTCTGTCATGTTCTCTTTCATTGTCATCACGTCTTGTGCTTCGCTCACTGATTTCTTTTACAGGTGTCATCATTGGTGCAAAATGCATTTTGAGCAATGCAGAAGTAAGCTGATGCAGATTGATGCCCTCATGTTTGAAGTCTGCAATCATTGCTTCATATTTGTCAATATCTCCTTCTTCAATCAACACTTTCAGTCGCGTAGCAAGTTTTGATTTTGCCAAATCCATACGTTCTTTTCCTGAGGGAAGATGTTGTCTTTCGATTTTAACTTTTGTGTAAGCTTCAATATCGCGCAGTTTGGCCATATCGTTGCGGCCTGTTACGAATGAATAGGCTCTTCCTGATTTTCCGGCACGGCCTGTACGTCCTATGCGATGCACATAATTTTCTGCATCCAATGGCAGGTCGAAATTAAATACGGCTTCTACATTTTCAACATCAATACCTCTTGCAGCCACATCGGTAGCCACCAGAATATTTACATCACCACGTTTGAATCGCGACAGCACATTGTTTCTCTGGTTTTGTCTAAGGTCGCCATGAATAGCTTCGGCTTTGTATCCCAGCTGCTGAAACTGCTCAGTTACTTCATCCGTCTTGCGTTTGGTATTGCAAAAAACAAGCATCAGTTTAAGGCCATGCTGCTCTATCAGCTGAGCAATAACATCAGCTTTCTGCGAAACTTTAATGTCGTAATATCCCTGTTCAATGGATGAAACAGTAAGTTCAGACTTGGTTACCTTGATAAGTTTAGGGTCATGCTGAAATTTCTTAGTCAGTTCCAGAATAGGCTTGGGCATGGTTGCAGAAAACAGCACTGTCTGTCTTTCTTTGGGAGCATGTTTAAGAATGGCTTCCATATCTTCTCTGAAACCCATGTTCAGCATTTCGTCAGCCTCGTCAAGTACCACCATTTTCAATTCAGATAGGTCGAGTGTTTTTCTGTCGAGATGATCCATGATACGTCCGGGAGTACCAACCACCACATGCACTGCACGTTTGAGTGCATTGATTTGCTTTTGAATCTGCTCGCCACCATAAACGGCAAGCACTGCAATACCTTTTTTGTACTTAGCTAATTTTTTTATCTCCTGCGCCACCTGCACAGCCAGTTCGCGTGTGGGGCACATCACTAAAGCAGAAGTTACTTTATCGCGTGTGTCAATAAGTTCCAGCAATGGAATTCCGAAGGCTGCCGTTTTGCCGGTGCCTGTCTGTGCCTGTCCGATAACATCATGCCCTTCGAGTAATACGGGTATGGCTTCCGACTGTATGGGAGTAGCTTCAACAAAGCCCATATCACCAACAGCCTTTTGAATTTCGCTGCTCAGCGAAAGCTCTGTAAAATTAAGTTGTTTCATAATTATGTGTGGGAACCCGCCATTGCAAAAACATTGATACTGAAAACAAAGCAGGTCTTTTTATTCAAATTGCGTGCAAAGATAAATGAAAATCTCTTCCGCTCAGATGATGTAATAATTTTTGCTCACACTTCCCTCAGGATAACATGCGCTTAGCACTGCCTGCTCCTCGATGTGACAAGTTGAAACATACCCTTCAGGGAGTTTCAGCGACTGAAGTTTTGCAATACCATCACCTGTGACTTTGCCTGAAGCTTCTTTTGCTGTCCATTGCTTCAGAAAGAAAATCAGTTTGTTTTCAGCCTGATTGTAATCAAGTTTTTCCTGCTCCGAAAAATAACTTTCTGCAATCTGTGAGTAATCTGCTGAAGGATTGATCTGTTCCACATCAACTCCCACAGGATGTTGTGTATGAAAGCACAGTGCAACATAGTTTCCCGAATGGCTCAGGCTGAAATGTATGGTCTGATTTCCCGACATGATGTTAGCCGACTGCACATAAGGTTTGCCTGATGTTTCCTTAAGAAAAAACAACTCTGTAGGCTTGCATTGCAGCAATACAGATAATATGGTTCTCAGAAATGCATGAGCACAGGCATAGGTGTTTCTGTCAGCATCGGCACGAAAGGACATTGCCTTATCCATTTCTTCTTTGCTCAACAGATTTTGCCAGTCAGAAAATGATGAGTGAAGTGCTGATACCTGAATCAGAACCAAAAGCAGTTCATCATCGGCAACCGTTAAATGCTGAATATCTTTTTCAGAAATATAATGAAAGCTGTGCATCGCCTATCTGCCATTCAGTTTTTGGTTGAGCAATGCGCCTAACACGCTGTAATATGTTTCGGTGGTGATGATGGAATCATTGTCGCTTTCCGGCACGATGTGCATTTCTATGTTGCCGCTAATCAATCGTTTCCACCCCAGTGTTTCATCATAATGTTTAGCCACTTCATCACCGGTTTTTACCAAAACCACATCGCCTTTGTAGGTTGTGGCAGGCTGATAATGCAACAATGCTACAGAATGTACCCAGCGAATATCGGGTTTGGTTTTTACGTTGTCTTCTGTCTGAGAATTTTTTCCTGAGTCGAACACACTTGTAAGTTTGCTCAACACTTTCTTTCCTGCATTTTTTGTTTTCTCTAATGCAAATTCAAGCTTCGCTTCCATGTTCATGCCTTTGAACTCATCCCATGTTTCGCGGATTTTATACTGCATCGGATTGGAAGGAGGTGCATAGTTGTTAATCATAAACACCAGTTCCGATTTCTCTCCCATATCACTCAGTTGTCGTGCTATTTCCAGTGCCACCGTTCCGCCAAAACAAAGTCCTCCGAGACGGTAAGGGCCGTGCGGCTGAACTTTTTTGATTTCATCAATATAAAACTTCGCCATGTCGTTGATGGCATAGTGGTAGTCATATTTTTCGTCCAATCCTCGAGGCTGAATGGCATAAACAGGTTGCTCTTTGTCGAGATATTTCAGCAGCACCCTCCATCGCTGTATGTTGCCATTGTGCATGTGCACCAGAAACAGCGGAGTTTTGCTGCCACCCTGTTGCAGTGGAACTACAATTGGCCACTCCATATTCAGGTCTTCGGCATTGATGACCTTTGCTAATTGTGATATGGTTGATGCTCTGAATAAGGTTGGATAATCGAGCTTCACTCCTGTTTTCTTCTCTATCTCTCCCATCATTTTTATTCCAAGCAGCGAATGACCTCCCAGTTCAAAAAAGTTGTCGTGAATACCAATTTTATCGAGACCAAGTATGTCGCTCCAGATACCGGCTAACAAACTCTCGAGCGGGTTGTGAGGTTCTTCAAAATTTGCACTCTCTGATTTTGTGTTCACCTCAGGCACAGGCAATGCTTTTCTGTCAACCTTGCCATTGGCAGTGAGCGGAATTTTATCCAACCATACCATGGCAGAAGGAACCATATAATCTGGCAAAACTGATTTCAGCAATTCTTTGAGGTCAGTGTTCTCTGCTTTATTTTCGGGAACAACGTATGCAACCAACCGCTTGTCATTCGGCTTATCTTCTCTCACAATAACGGTAACTTCCTTTACATTTTTCTGAGCAGCAATCACATTTTCAATTTCACCGATTTCAATTCTGTATCCACGTATTTTAACCTGATTGTCTGTTCTGCCAAGAAATTCCATGTCGCCATTCAATCGAAAACGTGCTATGTCACCGGTATCATAAACACGCAGCGCAGCACCAGAATACTTTTCAGAGACAAATTTTTCATTGGTCAGCTCCGGTCTGTTTTTATAACCTCTTGCCAAACCATTGCCCCCAATAAACAACCTGCCCTGCACTCCCGGAGGAACCGGTTGCAGATTTTTATCAAAAATATAAACCTGTGTATTCGAAATAGCTTTGCCAATAGTCAGTGCATCATCAGGCCGAATCACATTTTTTACAATACAGCCTACTGTAGCTTCAGTAGGGCCATACTCATTGATGATTTCCATTTCAGAGTTAATGGCTCGAAGTATTTCCACATGTCTTGGCAACATTTCTTCTCCTCCCACAATGGCTTTTTTAATGTTATGCGATTTTAACGAAAGAGTTTCGAGTGCCAGAATGTGAGCAGGTGTCATCTTGATGGCATCTATTGCTGAATCCTGCTGAAAAGTTTGCTTCAGAATGTTCAGCACATCATCAATCTGATTAAATATGGTAAGTGTTTTTCCCCTTGTCAGCGTACAGAAAATACTGGTCACCGTAAGGTCGAATGACAATGAACTGTATAAACCAAAATTGCCATAAGGCTGATCACCGAAATAATGTTTGTTGCAATACGAAATGTAGTTGATTACGGTTTGATGTTCTATCAAAACACCTTTGGGTTTACCTGTGGAGCCCGAAGTATAAATCACATAACACAAATCCGATGGCTGCGTTTTGCTTTCAGGTTTTTGTCCTTTGTGTTTGCTGAAAATTTCATTCCACTCTTCACGCAGAAGTATAGTTGCTCCGGTTTCGGGAAGATTCTTTTTATATTTTTCCTGAGTGATGATGAGTGGGCAACCGGCATCCTGCAGCAAATACGAAATACGATCCTGCGGATACGAAAAATCAATGGGCACATAGGCACCACCGGCTTTGAGCACTGCAAGTATTGCAATAATTATTTCGGGACTTCGCTCCATGTAAACAGCCACAAGCGCATCTTTGCCAACACCTGACTGCTGAAGATGCACAGCCAGTGCATCGGACTGTTCATTCAACTCACCATAGCTCAATTTTCTGTTCTCATAAACCAAAGCTGTTTTTTCGGGATGCTGCTCTGCCACTGCTTCTATCATCTGATGAATGGCATTGTATGCAGTAAAAGTTTCATCCTTTCCCATCCAGTCCACAAAAATTTTCTGTTGCTCATCTCTTGTCAGCAGGTTCAGTTCAGAAACCGGCAACTGCGGACTGGCAATGATATCTTTCAGCAACATCACAAACTCTTCCATTCGCAACCTGATCATTTCATCATCAAACAAATCGGTATTGAATGACGATTCGAGAATGAGGGTGTCGCCCATGCCTGTTGCATTCAAAAAGAATTCGAAGTTTTCGAACTTTCGGGGATTGGAAACAAAACGATAGGTCAGTCCTTCAAAATTTACACCCTGAGTGATGCCCAAATCCACGTTGAACACTGCCGGCACCAAAGGTATGCGCGAAGGGTCGCGTTGCAGAGGCAATTTGCTGAGCAGGCTTCCCATGGTAAACTCCTGATGATCGAATACATCAAGCATGGCAGGTTTCCTCGACTTCAGATATTCGGCAAACGTCATCTTTTCATCAATGAGCGTACGCACAGGCAACAGGTTTACGCAGTGTCCTACCAGCGCATACATCTCCGATGCTGATTGTCCGGCAGCAGGAAGTCCAACCACCAAATCGCGCTGTGAGGTAAGACGGTAAAGAAATATTTCAAATGCAGCGAAAAGTGTATTCACAAAGCTGCTGTTGTTTTTTGCTCCGAATTTTTTTACGGCAGATACCAGTTCTGCATCCACTTCCAGATCCAGCCTTTTTGCATTGAAGGTACGGCTTGAAGGACGTGTTTTGTTGACCGGCAAATCGAGTACAGGAATTTCTCCTTCATACATTTTGAGCCAGTAATTTTCGCAACGCTCATACGAGCCATCCAGTTTGCGCTGTTGTTGTCTTGCCGAATACTCACTGAAAGCAAAAACATCATCCAAAACCGGAGTTTCATTTTTTATAAAGGCTGAATAAAATTTACTGATGTCCTGCAGAATAATGCCAATACTCCATCCGTCACACACCATGTGATGCGCTGTAAAAGTCAAAGCTGTTTCAGAAGAAGAAATTTTAAAAATGGCGAAACGGATTACCGGCCCTGTTGCCAGGTCGAAAGGAATTTCAGCTTCGCGCTGTGCAAAATGACTGATTCTGTTTTTCTTTTCTGAGGGGTTGAGGTCGGTAAGATCAATCACTGGAATTTCAAGCTTCACTTCTGATGCCACGCTGTAGGAATTTCCATCGGCTGCAAAAGTGCTTCTGAGTATCTCATGCCTTTGCACCACAGCTTTGCATGCCTCAGTAAGCTGCTGAATGTTGCAGTTCCCATCGAGGTAAAGTGTAATACTTTCGTTATAAGAAAGTGAGGAAGCCTCTCCTCCTATCAGTATAGAAGTCCAGATTTCACGTTGCTCTTCGGTAGTGGGCACTGCGGCAGGGGCAGCGGGAGCAAAAGGGTCGTAATCAACGGCAATAAAACGGTCTGACATATCTCTATTGTGGTGGTTCTGAAAAATACGAAATTAAGTCAAAAAAGTTTCGTACTCAAAGGCTTTGTTCTTTATTTCTAAATAATCCGTATCACTCGTTATATTTGCCTCCATAATTTATCGAAATGAAAAAAGATACTGCCGTTTTTAAACTTATCAAACAGGAACTCTCGCGTCAGCGCCACGGGCTTGAGCTGATAGCCTCAGAAAACTTTGTGAGCCAGCAGGTCATGGATGCCATGGGATCATGCCTTACCAACAAATATGCAGAAGGACTACCCGGCAAACGCTACTATGGCGGTTGCGAAGTGGTGGACGAAATAGAACAAATTGCCATTGACCGCGCCAAAACATTGTTCAATGCCGAATGGGCAAATGTGCAACCTCACTCCGGTGCGCAGGCCAATGCCGCTGTCATGTTAGGTTGCCTCAAAGCAGGCGATACCATTCTTGGTTTTAATCTTTCTCATGGCGGTCACCTCACTCATGGCTCTCCTGTAAATTTTTCGGGAAAACTTTACAGAGCTACTTTTTACGGTGTGGAAGAAGCTACCGGCACCATTGACTATAATAAGGTTGAAGAAACTGCGCTGAAGGAAAAACCGAAACTGATTATCTGCGGTGCATCAGCCTACTCACGCGACTGGAACTATGCTGCCCTGCGCGAAATTGCCGACAAAGTAGGAGCCTTACTTTTAGCAGATATTTCGCATCCGGCAGGACTTATTGCACGTGGTTTGCTCAACGACCCCATGCCACATTGCCACATCGTTTCCACTACTACGCATAAAACACTGCGCGGCCCTCGCGGAGGAATGATTATGATTGGAAAAGATTTTGAGAATCCATGGGGACTGAAAACACCCAAAGGCGAAACACGCATGATGTCGGCCATTATGGACAGTGCCGTTTTTCCGGGCACACAGGGCGGACCCTTAGAGCATGTGATTGCTGCCAAAGCTGTAGCCTTTGGAGAAGATTTAACTGACGAATATTTTGAATATTGCCTGCAGATTATCCGCAATGCAAAAACCATGGCAGAGGCTTTTGTAAAGAAAGGTTACAAAGTGATTTCAAACGGTACCGACAATCACCTGATGCTGATAGACCTTCGCTCTAAAAATATTACGGGCAAGCAGGCCGAGAATGCATTGGTGGCTGCCGATATTACCGTGAATAAAAACATGGTTCCTTTTGATACGCAATCGCCATTTGTTACCTCAGGTATGAGAGTGGGAACTCCTGCCATGACTACTCGCGGTATGAAAGAGCATGAAATGGTTCAGATAGTGGAACTGATAGATAAAGTGATACTGAATCATACCAGTGAAAGTGTCATCCTGGAAGTGAAGGAAGAAGTGAACCGTATGATGGAAAAATTCCCATTATATTAATTTGCTGATGCTCAAAATAAGAAAGCTGCTGATGCGTTTTGGTAATCACAATCCTGCAACCATGTTTTTACGCCTTACTGCTATTCTTTTATTTACTGTTAACTTCGCCAATGCGCAGACAGGTGGATCCGCTGTTTTCAGATTTCTCGACCTGACGGCTTCCACACGGCAGTCAGCACTGGGAGGCAACGTCATTTCCATTCGCGACAACGACATTAACGCTGCATTTAACAATCCTGCCATTCTGAATCCTGAAATGGACAAACAGATTACTTTTAATTACAATCCATACTTTGCAGGAATCAAACATGGTTATACCGCTTTCGCAAAAAACTATGAAGGTGTGGGCACTGCATCAGTAGGTCTTCAGTTTGTAAGTTATGGCACCTTCAACCGTACTGATGAAACTGCTGCCGACCTTGGAA
Organism: Bacteroidetes bacterium OLB10; assembly: GCA_001567275.1. Classification (GTDB taxonomy): domain Bacteria; phylum Bacteroidota; class Bacteroidia; order AKYH767-A; family OLB10; genus OLB10. The sequence continues at coordinate 7,810 of LNBX01000044.1, read as the reverse complement.
CTTTCAGCGGTGGCGATTACGCTCTTACTTTTTCACTTGCGCGGCCTGTGGGGTTAGACAGTATATTGTTTGCCGGTGCAAGCGTAAAAGCCATCTTCAGTCAGATTGATCATTACACTGCATTCGGACTTGCTGTTGACCTGGGTATCAGTTATCAGAGCATGAACAGACTGACCACGGCAGCACTGGTGATACGCAATGCAGGTGTACAGCTGAAATCGTACTATGATGGCAACCGCGAAAAACTTCCTGTGGAAATAGAACTTGGTGTAAGTCAGAAATTGGCCAAAGCACCCTTCCGGATTACCCTCACAGCGCGACATTTGGAAAAATGGGATTTGTCGTACACCGACCCTGCCACACAAAATGAAACCGATCCGCTGACAGGCGAAGTGAAAGAAGCTGAAAAAGTAACCTTCGGAAATAAACTGCTCAGACATTTTATCATCAGCAACGAAGTGCTTATCTCCAAAAATTTCCATCTGCGCATGGCTTACAATTTTCAGCGAAGAAATGAAATGAAAGTAGAAAGCAGACCCGGAATGGTTGGTATTTCTTTCGGATTAGGACTGCGCATATCCAAGTTTCACCTGAGCTACAGCAGAAGTATTTATCATCTGGCCGGAGGCACCAACAGCCTTTCCATCTCTGCCTATCTTGGTGACTTCAAACGCAACAAATAATTTTCAAGACAATATTTTATTACTTTTGAAACGGTTTCCTTACGTTTCAATATATGATTATTGCCATTGACGGTTATTCGTCCTGCGGGAAAAGTACGGTTGCAAAAGCAATAGCCAAACGGCTCCGGTTATCCTATATTGACTCGGGTGCCATGTACAGAGCCGTTACCTTTTATTTTTTGAAACATGGTGTGCCTTTCAAACTGGCTTCTGATCAGGCTTCCTTTGACTACGATTACAAACCGGTGTTAAACAATATTCACATCGAATTCCGCATCAATGACGCATCCGGCATTGCCGAAGTTTACCTCAATGGTGTGAATGTGGAAAAAGAAATCCGCAATATGGAAGTATCGGATAACGTAAGTCATGTGAGTGCCATCCATGAAGTGCGTAAGCGTATGGTATGGCTGCAACAGCAAATGGCAGGCAAAGGCAACCTGGTGATGGACGGCAGAGATATTGGAACCACTGTTTTTCCGAATGCCGATTTAAAAATTTTTATGACGGCATCGCCCGAAGTGCGTACTTACAGAAGATACCACGAACTGATTGAAAAAGGAATTAAAGTAACGCCTGATGAAATCAGAAAAAATCTGGAAAGCAGAGACTACGAAGACACTCACCGCGAAGAAAGTCCGCTGCGCAAAGCTGATGATGCCATTTTGTTGGACAACACTTTTATGACCCGTGATGAACAGGTGCAGTTTGTGCTGGATGCCATCAGCAACTTAAAAAAATCTCTTAACGTTTAAACCGGACGGTTACATTCTTTCGGGTGCATCAATACCAAGCAGATAGAGCGATTTGCGAATGGTATCGGCACAGTGCTGCGATAATTTCAGTCTGAAAAGACTTGTTGCAGGATTTGTTTCGTCAATAATCGGATTGTCGTGATAAAACTGATTGAAAGTACGGGCCAGCTCAAAAACATAATTGGCCACCACAGCAGGCGAAAATGCTGAAGCTGCTTTCTGTACCGTTTCTTCAAATTTAAGAATGAAAAGCATCAGCTCTTTTTCTTTGGCATTAAGTCCATTGTGTTCTGCAATGCTTAAATTTTTAAAACCACTGAGTGTTTCCATCTGTTGTGCTCTGCGCAATACCGAACTTATTCTTGCATGCACATACTGAATATACGGTCCTGTGTTGCCATGTATTTCCACACTTTCGGCAGGGTTAAACAACATTCTCTTTTCAGGATCTACTTTCAGAATAAAATATTTCAAAGCCCCAAGTCCGAGTGTTTCATACAATTTACTCAACTCATCCTTACTGAACTCATCTATTTTACCCAGCTTCTGAGTTTCGGCAGCAGCAGCAGTCACCACTTCATCCATCAGGTCATCGGCATCAACAACGGTTCCTTCGCGCGATTTCATTTTTCCGCTGGGCAAATCCACCATGGCATAGCTGAGGTGATGCAGCCTCGAAGCCCATTCGTAACCTAACTTACCAAGTATTTTAAACAACACTTTGAAATGATAGTCCTGCTCATTGCCTACCACATAAATTTTTTCGTTGAAGTCAAACTCCTCATGACGCAGCAACGCTGTGCCCAAATCCTGTGTGATGTAAACCGATGTACCGTCAGAACGCTGAACAATTTTTTCGTCAAGACCTTCCGAAGTTAAATCTATCCACACACTGTTGTCTTCCTTCTTCTTAAAAACTCCTTTCTGCAAACCTTCTTCCACCATTTTTTTTCCAAGCAGATAGGTGTCCGATTCGTAATAGAGCTTGTCAAAATCAACACCGAGGCGGTGATAGGTTACATCAAATCCGTCATACACCCATCCGTTCATCATTTTCCAGAGTGAGCGCACCTGCTCATCGCCCTGCTCCCACTTCACCAGCATGCTGCGCACTTCTGTCATCAGTGGCGATTTTTTCTCTGCTTCTTCCTTGGTGCATCCTTCGCTCATCAGTTGCTGCACTTCCTGCTTGTAATGCTTGTCAAACTCCACATAATATTTTCCCACCAGATGGTCGCCTTTCATTCCTGACGAGGCAGGAGTTTCGCCATTGCCGAATTTCTGCCATGCCAGCATTGATTTGCAGATGTGCACTCCCCTGTCGTTGATGATGCTTACTTTAATCACACGCTTTCCGGTAGCCTGCAACAACCGCGATGACGAAAACCCTAGCAGAATATTGCGCAGGTGTCCGAGGTGAATGGGTTTGTTGGTATTGGGCGAAGCATATTCTATCAATACAGGTTTGCTTTGTTCATCCGCTTTTCTGAATCCGAATTGCTCGTCCGAAAGTTTCAGGTGATAATATTGCTGAACAGCATCATCATTTAAACACAGGTTCAGAAAACCCTTCACCACATTAAATGAGCTGATGACGGAAGCATGCTGCTGAAGATACTCGCCTAACTGTTTTCCTGTTTCTTCAGGCGATTTGCGCGACAGTCGTGTAAACGGAAATACCACCAGTGTAATTTCACCTTCAAACTCTTTTCGTGTTTCCTGAAACGTAATCCATTTCTCATCAGCCTGCACAGCATACAATTCGCTTACGGCATTTTTTACAACAGGAATTAATTTATCTTCAAAAAGCATGGCTTGTATTTTCAGTTATAAATAGCATGTTTGGCAGCGAGCAATGTGTTTTGCAGCAAACCAATGATGGTCATGGGGCCTACTCCGCCCGGTACAGGTGTGATGAAACTGCATCTTGGAGCCACTTCGTCAAATTTTACATCACCTTTCAGCCTGAAACCGTTGCGCGCTGAGGTATCAGGCACTCTGGTAATTCCTACATCAATCACCACTGCACCTTCTTTCACCATGGATGCAGTAATCATTTCAGGCACTCCAATAGCTGCTATCAGTATATCGGCTTGCAAAGTATATTGTGCAAGATTCACTGTTTTGCTGTGACAAACAGTTACTGTGCAGTTGCCGGGCTTTGCATTGCGGCTCATAAGTATGCTCATGGGCATGCCTACAATATTGCTTCTCCCAACAATCACACAATGCTTGCCCTGCGTATCAATTTTATAACGCTCTATCAGTTGCATTATACCTTTGGGAGTAGCTGCAATGTAGCAGGGCTTATTCTGCTGCAGCCTTCCCGCATTCACCGGATGAAATCCATCTACATCCTTAGCCGGATGAATGGCTTCATTGATTTTTTGTGGCGATATATGATTTGGAAATGGCGACTGCACTATCAGCCCGTCAATCTCCGTGTTGTGATTTATTTCATTGATCTTATGCAACACTTCGCGCTCGCTTACGGTATTTTCATAACGGATAAGTGTGGCTTCAAAACCTGCATCACGGCATGTTTTCATTTTGTTGGCAACATACGTTTCGCTCGCACCATTGTTTCCAATCAGCATCACTGCCAAATGTGGTGCACGAAGTCCGCGTGCAGTGAGTGCTGCCACTTCCTGCCTGATTACTGATTTATATTCCTCTGCCGTTGCTTTACCGTCAATTAATGTCACTGCTTATTTCTCTTAAATATTTTTTTCCGAAAATCTGTTATCACCTTCTCATGCCCGGCATGTTGCGCATCATGTTTTTCATGTTGCCCCCCGTCATCATTTTCATCATTTTGCGCATATCATCAAACTGTTTGATGAGCTTATTCACTTCAGGGACCGAAGTGCCACTGCCCGCTGCAATTCTCTTCTTGCGGTTGCCGTTAATCAAATCGGGGTTGGTGCGTTCCGTTGGTGTCATTGACTGAATTATGGCTTCAATACTTTTGAAAGCATCATTGTCAATATCCATATCTTTCACCGTTTTGCCCACACCGGGTATCATGGAAACAAGGTCTTTGATGTTGCCCATTTTTTTTATCTGCTGCAACTGACCTAAAAAATCGTTGAAGTTAAACTGATTCTTGGCAAACTTCTTCTGCAGTTCGGCTGCCTGTTTTTCGTCAAACTGCTCCTGCGCTTTCTCTACCAGTGTCACTATGTCGCCCATTCCCAGAATACGATCGGCCATCCTTTCGGGATGAAACACATCCAAAGCGTCCATCTTTTCTCCCGTACCTACAAACTTTATAGGTTTGTTCACCACCGATTTGATGGATAAAGCTGCCCCACCTCTGGTGTCACCATCGAGTTTGGTTAGCACCACTCCGTCAAAATCCAGTCTGTCGTTAAAAGCTTTTGCCGTATTCACTGCATCCTGACCCGTCATGCTGTCCACCACAAACAATATTTCATCAGGCGAAATAGCTTTTTTCACGGCAGCAATTTCATTCATCATCTGCTCGTCAATAGCTAATCGCCCTGCTGTATCCACTATCACCACGCTGTTGCCCTGCAGTTTGGCTTGCTTCACTGCATTCTGAGCTATCTCAGCAGGATTTTTATTGTCGGGTTCGGTATATACGTCCACCCCTATTTGCTCTGCAAGCACTTTTAGCTGATCAATAGCTGCCGGTCTGTACACATCACATGCTGCAAGCAACGGATTTTTTCCTTTCTTGGTTTTCAGATAATGCGCCAGTTTACCCGACAAAGTAGTCTTACCTGAGCCTTGCAATCCCGACATCAGTATCACCGTAGGATTTCCTTTCAGCTTAAGCTCTGCTGCCTGCCCGCCCATGAGAGCAGACAGTTCATCATGAGCAATTTTTACCAGCAACTGGCCTGGCGAAACCACTGTAAGCACATTCTGGCCTAATGCCTTTTCCTTAATGGTATCGGTAAATTGTTTGGCTACCTTATAATTAACATCTGCATCCAGCAATGCCCTTCTCACATCCTTGAGCGTTTCGGCCACATTTATCTCTGTGATTTTGCCCTGACCTTTCAGGTTCTTAAACGCTTTCTCGAGTTTATCACTTAAATTCTCAAACATCTTTATGAAATGAAGCGCGAAAATAAGAAAGATTAAGCATTTTTGAGAGTTGGATACCCGTCAGCAATGAGAGTGATAATTCAAAACAAGATAATTAAACGTAACCTGCATCTTAGTATAAGGTATTCTGCAAAACGTTGCGCATTGTCCCTGACACACGGCAATCTGCAGTACCGTATGGCCGCATAAAACATTAACTTGCCGGGTTACAATTAGAAAACGCACAACGTATTTGAAGTGCGCAAGCGCCCTTTAGGGCTACGGGTGCGTGGAGGAAATGCAACACTTCTCAATAAAATATCTCTGCAATCAAAAACAAAAACACACTTATCGAACAAAACCCAACCGCCCTATGAAAAATCAACGTTAAGAAATAGCAGTTCATTTCAAAGCGTAAGGCACAAGTTAGCAACCCCGAGCGCAGCGACATTGGGTTGCGTGATGAAATGAACAATATTTTAGTTGATTTTTCATCAGGCTTGACTTTTTGGTCCCGCTGAACTGCGGGATTATGTCAAGACAAAAGAACAATTAAGAGTAATTATACCAAGCAATCCCGCAGTACTACGGGATGCCAGGAGTCAGTACAAATACCATTTCTGTTTTATGGTAATTAACAGTACCTTCGTAAGTAGTAAATGAGCCATCAAAAAATGAAATATTTCATTGCCTCAAAAAGTATAATCAAACTGCTTGTGCTGTTGTTGGTTTTTAGCTGGAATCAAGTACAATCACAGGGTAAAACACATAATTTTTTAATAGGTTATCAAAATGCAGCTGGAACATGGACTACACATGGTAAAGGAAGATTATTATTAAATAGTAATTCTATAGTAGTTATTGGTGAAAATAGAAAAATGCCGTTTCAAGAGACACAAGCTAATATCAGTGATGAAAATGGGAACTTATTAATTTCAACCAATGGTTGTTGGATTGCTGATGCAACAGGTGATACCATGATGAATGGTAGTGGTTTAAGTCCTAACGCATTTACAAATGATTACTGCAATTTAGTTCCTATTGGTTTACCTATCATGTATGGAAATATAATTTTACCTTATCCGAATATTCTCGATAAATATATTTTATTTCATCAGACAGGAAATTATAATGCTAATGCTGTTTCAACAGAGATCTATTATTCCGAAATAGATTTATCACTGAATGGCGGTTTGGGTGCAGTAACAAGTAAAAACCAAATCATATTAAATGATAATTTAGTTTGGGGTTTGGCAGCGTGCAAACATGCCAATGGTAGGGACTGGTGGATAGTTGCATTAAGAGATGCAAGCACTATCATTCATAAATTTTTATTGGACTCATCGGGCATTACCTACATGGGAATACAGAATTTAGGATTCCCAGCACCTGTTACATGGGGTAATGCAACTCAACCAACTTTTTCACCTGATGGAACAAAGTTCGTTTATGGTTCAGGAAGAGGCGGTGGCATATCAACAGCCTTTCATGATGTAAGGCTGTTTAATTTTGACCGATGCACCGGTAATTTTACAGGATTAGCTTACATTGCATTAAATGACAGTTCAACAGGTTTTGGTTTAGCATTTTCACCTGATTCAAAATATCTATACAATTCCTCATTTCAAAGAATTTATCAATTTAATACAGACACTTCAGATATAGCTGCAAGCAAAACAATAGTAGCTGTTAATGATGGTTATTATTCGCCTGTCCCGCCTTATCAATCTGATTTTTGGTTGATGTATCTTGCCGCAAACGGTAAGATTTATATTTCATCGGGTAACAGTGTGATAGATTTACATTATATTAATTTTCCTGACAGCACAGGCATGGCTTGCGATGTTCATTTGCATGATTTGCATTTACCTTGCTTTAATGTTGGTTCTGTGCCCAACCACCCCAACTATTATTTAGGGTGCGATACTACACAAACAAGTTGTCCTTGTTTAACAACTGGCATAAATGAAATTAATCAGCATGATTTTCGCTTTTCCATTTCACCCAACCCCAACAACGGTAATTTTAGAATCATGTATCTGTTGCCGCAAAACAAAAGCGGTACGTTGCAGATATTTGATATAACAGGAAAAGAAATTTACCACCAAACCTTGCCGCCATGGAGTACGCTGCAATATATTTCATTACCCAAAATTGCAGATGGAGTGTATCAGTGCACCATCACCAGCAACAACCAACGGGTAAATAAAAAGTTGGTGGTGGTAGAGTAAGAAATCAATTTAAAACATAACATCAAACTTTTTTATGAATAAATTCAGATCGCTCGCAATCACCCCCTACCCCTGAAGGGTGACG
>LNBX01000043.1 GCA_001567275.1 Bacteroidetes bacterium OLB10 | reverse complement strand
GTTTTTGCAAGATGACAATAGCGCTGCAGCAACTGCAATGTAAATCAGATTTTTCATTCTATTAATTTATTTTTCGGATGACGAAAATAGTAACTATTACTGAAACAACAGAGTCACGAACCTTCTGCTGCAATAAATATTTAACCAATTATTAATAACTATGAATATTCTGCCAGTTCCAGCCAGCGAAGAGTCTTGTTGTCCACTTCAATTATAATTTGCTGTATTCGTTTAGCCTTTTCCATCAGTTGCTCATGATTTACTCCTTCATCAGAAAGTTGTTTTTCAAGCATCGTTTTCTCTTCCTCCAGCAACTGAATATCTTTCTCGAGCAGTTCATATTCCTGACGCTCTTTGAAAGTCAGTTTTTTCTTAGGTGATTCCGCTTTGGGTTTAACAGGCTCTGAGTTTCTCTCTTCTTTCTTTTGCTCTCGCTTTAATGCCTTTCGTTGCAGACGATAATCATTATAGTTACCATTAATGACCTTGATTTTTCCATCACCTTCAAATACCCATATATGATCCACCACTTTATCCATAAAAAACCGGTCGTGTGTAACAATGATAACGCAACCTTCAAAAGAAGCAAGATAATCTTCAAGCACACTCAGCGTTTCAATGTCGAGGTCGTTTGTAGGTTCGTCAAGAATGAGCAGATTCGGATTTTTCATCAGCACTGTTAGCAGATAGAGCCTTCGTTTTTCGCCACCACTCAGTTTTTCCACATACTGAAAATGCATAGATGGTTCAAACAAAAACCTTTCGAGCAATTGTGCTGCCGATATTTTTCTTCCTCCACTCATCGGAATAAATTCTGCAATATCACGCACCACTTCTATCACACGTTTTTGTCCTGACAATTCATCAACCTGTTGTTCAAAATAACCGGGAACAATGGTTTCACCCAGAACCACTTTCCCTTTATCAGGTTTTGTTTTTCCTGTAATGATGTTGAGTAAGGTACTCTTGCCCGCGCCATTATTTCCAACTATACCAATTTTTTCTCCTTTGCGAAGCGAATAATCAAACCCTTCTATCAGTTTCAGATCTTCATACGATTTACTTACACGATGTATCTCTAATATCTTACTTCCAATTCTTGAAATATTAATGTCGAGCTGAACATTATTCTGTTCTGTTTTCCTTTTGGCATTTTCTTCTGTTTCATAAAATGCATCAATACGCGATTTTGACTTAGTGCCTCTTGCTCTTGGCTGTTTGCGCATCCACTCCAGTTCTGTCCGATAAATATTTTTTGCACGAGCCGTAGATGCCTGTTCATTATCCAGCCTTTCGGCTTTTTTTTCGAGATAGTAAGAATAATTCCCTTTATGCCTGTACAAAGTTCCGTTGTCGAGTTCAAGAATCTCATCACAAATCTCATCCAGAAAATAACGGTCGTGAGTTACCAGAAGCATGGTCATGTTTGCTGTTGTCAGAAAAGATTCAAGCCATTCAATCATATCCAGGTCGAGGTGATTGGTAGGTTCATCCATAATTACAAAGTCTGCTTCATCCAACAACACCTTAGCTAATGCTAATCGTTTTTGTTGTCCTCCGGAAAGCACACCTACCTGCTGATGAAAAAAATCAACATTCAGTTTGCCTGCAACTGATTTAATTTTACCCAACAAAGTTTGCTCTTCTTCAGTTAGCTCGTAATGTGGTTTCTCGTTGAGTAATGCATCTGCAATATGATTATTAACTGTCAGGCAGTCGGCAACAGTTGCTGAAGCAGCCAGATTACTTTCCTGGGGGAGATAAGATACCTTCAATTGATTGCGATAAGTGATACTCCCTTCATCGGGCGGCTCAAGTTCTGCAAGCATTCTCAGCAACGATGTCTTTCCTGTTCCGTTTCGTGCAACAAGTGCTACCTTCTGCCCTTTGGAAATTCCAAAGGAAATATCTTTAAACAAAATTCTGTCGCCAAACGATTTGCTGATATTTTCTACTGATAAATAATTCACGTCCTGTTTCTGATAAACTGCAAAATTAAATTAATTGTAAAGCATTTTCTTCTTGCTACCCTTTTCTCAACAGATGAAAATTATTCTTCCGAAAAAAATCTTCAGTCATTGTGCAAAGTGCTCAGGATGCAACTCTTTGTATAAGGAAACACATTGCATGGCTTCTTTCACATCGTGCACTCTCAGAATTGAAGCACCATTGAGCAATGCAACCATATTCAAAGCTGTGGTGCCATTCAATGCCCGTTCAGGTGTGATATTCAGGGTTTGCCATATCATTGTTTTACGTGATAATCCTGCCAATAAAGGGCATCCTGCAACTGACAATGATTTTAATTCTCGCAGCAACGTAAAATTATGCTCAGTATTTTTTCCAAATCCAAAACCGGGATCTATTATCAGGTCTTTAATTCCCATCTCTCTGCATAAAGCTATACGATTGCCGAAATATTGAAGCACTTCGAGAGTAACATTTTGATATTGCGGATTATCCTGCATGGTTTGCGGAATACCTTGCCTGTGCATCATCACATAAGGAACTTTCAGCGAAGCAACCATAGGTAACATTTGTTCATCCCACTCACCTGCAGAAATATCATTAATCATTGCTGCACCTTGCTCAATAGCAAGCTGGGCTATTTGAGCACGGGTGGTATCTATTGAAATAATTGCTTCAGGAAAATGTTTAACTATTGCTTTCAGATATTTTTCCATTCTGCTCCACTCTGTTTCAGTGTCAGTGATTTCCGCTCCCGGACGAGTGGAAACAGAGCCTATATCAATGAATGTTGCACCTTCATTAAGCATTAATTCTACTTGTCGTAAAATTGCATTTTCATCACCATAACGACCTCCGTCATAAAAGGAATCGGGAGTAATATTCAAAATACCCATCACCTTTGGACTTGAAAGGTCAATAAGTTTGCCTTTGCATTGAATGAGTGTTGACTGATTATCCATAAAACAACAAAAACTTAGCAAAGGTAGAATTTGACATCAGGTGTGAAAAAGTTTTTTCAATTAATGCAGAACATAATGTTTAAAATTTCATTATTTGTAATTAAAATATAAAGGAAAAATAACTACACGAATATGAAGTATCTTGTTGGACTTTGCCGGATTTTGGTTGGCGTTTTGTTTATCCTGTCAGGATTTATTAAGGCTAATGACACATTAGGATTCAGTTACAAACTGGACGAGTATTTTCTGGTCTTTAACATGCCGTTCCTGAGTACAATATCAGTTGCAATGGCACAGTTTATCTGTGTTGCTGAAATTGTACTGGGAGTTGCTACTCTTGTAGGTTGGCGAATGAATTTAGTTTCATGGCTGCTGTTACTGTTAATTGTGTTCTTTACTTTTCTTACTTTTTACTCAGCATTTTTCGGTGTTGTAAAAGACTGTGGCTGTTTTGGCGATGCACTGAAACTGACTCCATGGGAATCGTTTGGAAAAGACGTAGTACTGCTCGTGTTGATACTAATAATATTTATGTGGCGGCATAAAATAAAACCGCTGTTCAGTTTGCGTACTGCACGTTGGACAGTGATATTTGCAGTTATTATCAGCTGCTTATTTACCTATTACACTTACGCACATCTTCCTTACATTGATTTCAGACCTTATGCTATTGGCAATAACATTAAAATAGGAATGTTGCCTCCACCTAATGCGAAACCTGACAGTGTTGAAATTGTATTTAAATACAAGGCAAAAGACGGAAGCATAAAAGAGTTTGGCATGAATAATCTTCCTGAAGATTTAGAGAATTATGAGTTTGTTGACCGTGTTGACAAAGTCATCAGAGAAGGTGATAAACCCAAAATTCACGACTTCAGTATTGTGGATGCAGAAGGCACCAATCATACCAATGAATTTCTGAATAATCCTGATTATTCATTTATGCTTGTAGCTTATGATTTGAGCAAATCAAACATAAAAGTTCAGCCTAAGGTGAATGAACTGGCTAATGCTTGCGAAAAACATCATGTTCAGTTTTTTGGAATTACTTCTACTGTTGCTGCTGAGACTGATTTGTTCCGGCATGAAAATCAGAATATGTTTGATTATTATTTCTGTGATGGCACTGCACTGAAAACAATTATCCGCTCCAATCCCGGATTGGTATTGCTCAAAAACGGTGTGGTAATAGATATGTGGCATTATAATGATTTACCTTCCTGGGATGAGGTTAACTCCAAATACCTCAAGAAATAACAAATTAAATTCTTACTACATAAGTGTATCTTGCTTCATTAACCCTGATAAATTTTAAAAACTATAGCGAAGCATCGCTGCAGTTCAGTCGGGGTGTAAATTGTTTTACAGGGAATAATGGAAGCGGCAAAACCAATCTGATAGATGCCATTTATTATTTATCATTTACAAAAAGTTATTTCACTGCATCGGATACTCAAAACATCCGTCATAATGAACAGATGTTTGTGCTTCAGGGAACTTTTGTTCTTAACGAAAACAAAGAAGAAATCTTTTGTGGTGTAAAATCAGGCAGCAAAAAACAAATTAAACGTAATAACCAGGAATACGAACGTTTCAGCGACCATATCGGACTATTGCCTGTGGTAATGTTAGCTCCCGTTGACCACATTCTGATTACTGAAGGAAGTGATGAACGCAGACGTTTTATTGACAGCATTATTTCGCAGGTAAATCATACTTACCTCGACAACTTAATCAGCTACAACAAAGCTCTTACACAACGTAATGCTTATCTGAAACAGGTTTCAGGAAGGGCTGTTGATCTGACTATGCTCGAAGTATGGGATGAACAACTTATAAATCTTGGCAATGCCATTCATACAGTGAGAAAAGAATTTATGGAACAGTTTATTCCCTTGTTCAATAAGTCTTATGCTTTTCTTTCGCAACAAGCCGAAGATGTTTCAATGGAATATCAGTCTCAGCTGACTTCAGGTGATTTCAGTAACCTATTAAAGCTGGCACTTGAAAAGGATCTTTCATTTCAATTTACAACAACAGGAATTCATAAAGATGATTTGGTTTTTAAACTGGGAGAACATCCGCTGAAACGCATTGCCTCTCAAGGTCAGCAAAAAACTTTTCTCACATCGCTCAAACTTGCACAGTTTGATTACCTCTATCAACATAAAAAAACCAAACCGATTTTACTTCTCGATGATATTTTCGATAAACTTGATGATTATCGCGTAAAACGACTGATGCAATTAGTGAGTCAACATACATTCGGACAAATTTTTATTACTGACACACACCCTCAGCGACTTCAGCAGATTTTTGATGAAATTAAGGAGCCTTTAAAACTCTTTAAAGTAGAAAAAGGAGAAGTGTTACCTGCGTAGCAAATTCTCTGCTGCTCATTAATTTAATTATTCTCCTATGGACTTCAGAAATTCATCCATTGACTGTGATTTATATTTATCGTTTGCCACAAATTCAGCTACAGGCATAAATACCTCAGGAGGCATATATCCGGGCACTACCTTTATCATATTGATATTTTCGTCAAGAAAAACATAAGACGGATATCCCATTTGGCGGTTCAGCAATGATATTGCCAGTTCATTACTTTTATATTCCGGCACATACACAAACTTAGTTCCTTTGAATGTAATTGTGTCGCGGCTTTCGGCATTAAACTTTACCGGATAAAAATGTGTATTGATATACTCGGCAACACTGTCATTCATAAATGTTGTTGCATCCATCTTCTTACACCAGCCACACCAGTGAGTGTAAACATCAATAAACATCTTCTTAGGATTTTTTTGTGATGCGGCTACCGCACTTTCAAAATCCATCCATTTTATTTTTGCAGTTGTTTCACGATGGGTACATTGCACAAACAGAAATACCGTAACAAGAGCAAATGATAATGCAATCGCTAATTTTCTATACATGATATTTAAATTTTTATTCAGTTAAATTTTTGTCAGGTTTTATTGCAATACGATAAAGTATAAATGCCATAAGTGCAAAGAATCCTGTTCCCAAAATCATATAACCTGATTCACCAAGAATTGAAGTAAGTCCAGGTTCAAGATTAATTTTCTGCAGCTTATTGTAAAAACCTTCATTTACCGAAAGCAATGCAATTACAACTCCTGCAAGTGCACCTCCTGCAACTAATCCGGTAGCATAAAGATTTCCTTTACCTAACTCATCATCACCTTCTGCTTTTTTATGCTTTCTTTTTGCACGCCAGTTAACTGCTCCTTTTACAAGACTTCCGGCATAGATAGGCAGTGTTGTACTCAATGGCAAATACGCTCCCACAGCAAATGATAATGCATTTACTCCACATAATTCAACTGTGATGGCAATAAAAACACCAACAAGCACATACTGCCAGTCGAGGTTGAATGATAACAATCCTTTTATTAAAGTTGCCATCAATGTTGCCTGGGGAGCTGCATACTTCTCTCCTATGGCATGATGGATTCCTTTGGCAGTTAAGTCAGCTGTGGGTGTATCGAGATACCTTACCGTAAATCCAATTACAATTGAAGAGACTATTGCACCAATAAACAATGCCAACTGCTGATTGCGTGGTGTTGCTCCAACTATATATCCGGTTTTTAAATCCTGCGATGTTGCACCTGCATTGGCAGCAGCAATACAAACAAGTCCGCCTACTACCAACGCCATAGGTTCAAAAACTTTTCCTGTCCAGCCGATGGCAATAAATATTAAAGCTGTTCCCATAATGGTGGCAATAGTCATTCCTGAAATTGGATTGTTGCTGCTACCTATTATACCTACAATACGGCTGGATACGGTTACAAAGAAAAATCCAAATACCACAATGAGCAATCCTATTAACAACTTACTGAAGAAAGAATGTCCTGGAACCATCGGCAATAAAGCCATGATAATGATTAAAGCTATTGAACCAACCACTACTGTTTTGAATGAAAGATCATTTTCAGTGCGAGATACCTGTTGCTTGTCGTTACCGTTTTTCAGAGAGCTGACACTTTCCCTGAACGAAGCTATAATGGTTGGAATAGTTTTCATCAAGGTCATAAAACCGCCCGCTGCTACTGCTCCTGCTCCTATTTGTCTGACATAGGCTCGGTAAACTGCAGAGGCTGTATCGGCAAAGGTGTGTGTTTCCGGATTCCAGCCTGCAGGGCCTCCTGCAGTAATCAGGTCGCTCATGTAACCAAGTTTGACCAGCTGTGCTGCTATTACATCAGCAGGCACAAGTGTTGCAAGCAGAGGAATTAATCCAAGCCATGCAAGTACTCCACCTGCAACAAGTAATCCTCCTATTCGGGGGCCGATAATATATCCTACACCAAGATACTCAGGTGTAATTTCGCCACTTACTGTTGCAGAAGGAAGATATTTGTTGGTTTGTTTGGTAACAAAAGCAGGTACTTCGGCAATAAGATGAAATACTTTTTGAAAAATTGCATAGAGCAATGATGCTCCTAAACCGAGATAAGCAGTACGTGCAAAATCGCCTCCCTTCTCTCCTGCAATCAGCACCTGCGCACAGGCAGTGCCTTCAGGATAAGGCAGTGTATGATGTTCTTTTACAATCAGGCTTCTGCGCAAGGGAATCATCATCAGCGTACCTAACATTCCGCCTAACACAGCAAGCGTAAAAATGGTCCAGTACTCAAAATACTCCATTCCATTGCTAACACCATTTTCATTCACAGAGAGAAACAGGAATGCAGGCAAGGTAAAAACTACACCGGAAGCAATGGATTCACCTGCTGATCCTGTAGTTTGAATAATATTATTTTCGAGAATCGTAGTTTTAAAAAATTTACGTCCGATAGAAATTGCAAGCACAGCAATAGGAATAGATGCCGATACAGTCAGTCCGGCTTTGAGAGCGAGATAAACCGTAGAAGCACCGAAGATGATGCCGAACATGATTCCAAGTAAAATGGATTTTAAAGTAAACTCAGCCATGTTATCAGAAGCTGAGATATAAGGCTTGAACTCTTTTTGTTGCTGCATAAATTTCAGTTGAGTGTGCTAATGTAGTTTAAAAATTAAACCAAACAGCTTCTTAATGTGAAGCAGGCCTATCTACACTAATGCCTTGCTTCTGGAGAATATTTTTCACCTTCAGTGAAAACCACGAAAGGAATAAAAAACATAAAACAGCCACCCAGTAACTGCTGTGTATATCGGTGACATCTGCAATGTAACCCTGCAATGGCGGAATAATTGCTCCGCCCAAAATCATCATAATTAGAAATGCCGAGCCTTGTCCTGTGTATTTTCCAAGACCTGTAATGCTCAGTGCAAATATGCATGGCCAGCCTATGCTGCAACAGAGGCCACCACTGATAAAAGCAAACATAGAAACTGCACCTGTTGTGAACAGGCCTACAAGCATTGCCAGTGCGCCTGCTAATGAAAATATGAGTAACATCTTTGCAGGCTTTTCCTGCGCCAGAAAACTGCCTGCAATCAATGCTACCACACACCAGCAATAAGGTAACAGCTTTTCATAATCATTTCCACGAAGATGATTTACATATAATATAATCACATAAGCAATCAGTGGAACTAACACCATCAGCCATCGCCTCATATTATTACTCATTTTAAAAGCACTTATAGCTCCCGTCCAGCGACCAATCATCAGACTGCCCCAGTATAACGAAATATAGGGTGATATTTGTGATGCATTAAGTCCTCCATACTCAGGTAATGCAAGTAATGCTCCCAGGTTACTTTGTATGGTCACTTCAACACCTACATACACAAAAATGGCAAGCATGCCCCATCGCAACTGCGAAAATTTTAAAGCACCAAGTCCCGGTTCTGTAGTTTCTTTACTGTGTACTTCGGGCAGTTTCATTACAAATAAAAATATCGCAACCAGAAGAAAAACTCCCATCAGAATATAATACACAGTGTCAACAGAAGCTACTGTAGCATTTTTCGCAGCTTCGGGGCTCAGGTTTCCAAACAAAACCAAACTAACGAGAATAGGCCCTAACAAGGTACCAAATGAATTTACACCACCGGCAAGATTTAAACGGTGCGCCCCTGTTTCCTGTGTACCCAATGATGTTACAAAAGGTTGCGCTGCTGTTTGTTGCAACGAAAAACCTAAAGCAATAACAAAAAAGGCTCCTAAAATAAATGCAAACGAGCCTGAGCCTACTGCAGGAATCATCAACACTGCACCAAGTACGGATATCAGTAATCCGTAAATGACTGCATTCTTGTAACCAACTTTATTCAGAATATCAATTCTTAATGACTGAGAGAATAACCACAACATCAATGAGCCAAAAAAATAAGCTGCATAAAAAGCAGTGTCAATTAGCTGCGACTGAAACTGGCTCAGATTAAAATGTGATTTGCAGAATGGAATAAAAATACCATTGGAAGCAGCAACGAAGCCCCAGAAAAAGAAAACGGTGACCATGGCGGCTAATGCTCCGGAGTTGGACGAAGATTTCATACGATGATTTTTAC
Source organism: Bacteroidetes bacterium OLB10 (assembly GCA_001567275.1). Taxonomy (GTDB): domain Bacteria; phylum Bacteroidota; class Bacteroidia; order AKYH767-A; family OLB10; genus OLB10. The sequence continues at coordinate 155,399 of LNBX01000043.1, read as the reverse complement.
TCTTCAAACATCTGCAATTAAAATCAGCAGAGGTGCAATAAAAAAGTAAGTTATCCTCGTTAGTATGTTAAAAATTATTCCTCATCGTCTTCATCGTCCAGTTCAATAAGCGATTCGCCAATGATTTGTTTGCGGCTCACCCATTTATCTATGGATAATAACAAGGAAGGCAGCAGAACCAGATTGGTTATCATGGCTACCAACAGTGTAATGGATATTAAAACACCCAGTGCTACAGTGCCTCCAAAATCAGACGCTGCAAAAATGCTGAAACCAAAAAACAGGATGATGGCTGTATATATCATTGAAAAGCCTGTATCCATAATGGTTGCTGAAATTGCATCGCTGATACTGCTTTTGGAATACTTGAGTTCCCTCTTGTATTTTGCCAGAAAATAGACCGTTCCGTCACTGGATATACCAAATGCAATACTGAAGATTAATATGGTTGAGGGCTTAAAACGAATATCCAGAAATCCCATAATACCTGCCGTGATTATAAGAGGAATAAGACAGGGTAACTTGCTTAATAATATAATTCTTACTTCACGAAACAAAGCCATCCCTACCAGTGCTATCAATACAATTTCAATAATTAAACTTTCGTAAAGATTATACAACAAGTAGTCATTCCCTTTCAAAAACATCAGGCTATGTCCGGTGAGTTTCACATCATATTCGTCTTTACTGAAAATTGAATCTACTCTGGGTTGAATTTCGGCAAGCAGTTTTTTTATTTTTTTTGATCCCACATCTGCCATCTGCATACTGATGCGTGTATATTGTTTAGTAGAATCAATGAAAGATTTCAGTCTGTTTTCATTTCCCTTTACGGTTGTGGCATAATCATTAAGATTCTTCAATTCGCTGATGCCGGGCAGAACATAATATTTTGGATCACCACCCCGGTAAGCCTGATACGAAAATTTTAATGCATCAACAATGGATATACCTCTGGAAAGTTCAGGATATTGTTCCAGAATTTTTTCAAGGCTTTTCATTTTATACAACACCCGTGCATTGTCTGCAAGTACACCATCCGGCTTTCTTGTGTTTATAAATACTTCAAAAGGCAACACTCCTTTGAAATTCTTTTCAAAAAAGTGCATGTCGTTATATACGGGATTATTCTTTGGTAAATCATCAACAACATAGCCTGTAACATCAATTCTGCTCATTCCATAAACACAAAGCAAAGTAACCAATGTAATAACTATATAAATTGCATTACGTTTATGATGTACAATATAATCAACCCACTCCAGTACTTTGCGAATACGTTTTCCTTCTAAATGTCGCATGTTTTTTACTGACGGAGGAGCCATATAACTAAGTACGACAGGAATCAAAATAAGTGTAATAAAGTAAGTTGCCATTACATTGAGGGCCGCAATCACCCCAAACTGCGCCAGAAACGAACTCTTGGTAAATACCAATACACCAAATCCGATGGCTGTAGTAATATTTGCAAGGAATAACGACACACCAATGGTAGTAATCATTCTTGCCAGCGCTTTTACTTTATTCCCGTGATGAGCATATTCTGAATGATATTTGTTGATAAGAAAAATACAATTGGGTACTCCAATCACCATTATTAATGGAGGTATCAGCGCTGTAAGGATGGTGATTTTGTAGTTAAGTAACTCAATACTACCAATGCTCCATAAAACACCTATTGCCACTACAATCACCGAAATGACAACAGAGGATATTGATCTGAAAAATGCACCCAGAATGATGGTGGTCATGATTACAGCCAGAATAAGAAACAGTTTAAGCTCATGCGAAACTTTTTCCATTACTGCAGTGCGGATGTAGGGCATCCCCGAAAAATGTAATTCAATGTTGTGCAAACGGCTGAAAGCATCAGCTTCCTTTTTTATCTCATTAACAATGTCAATTCTGTGTTTGGAATCAAGGTCTTTCTTTTTGAAGGTAATCGCCATTAATGTGGCATTGGTTTCTTTATTCAAAACCAATCCGTCATAAAAGGGCAACTCATCCAGCCGCTTTCTGATACTGTCAATTTCAGATTGTTGTTGTGGAAGAGATTTTACCAGAGGCACAAAATCAAACCTCCTTAAGCTATCATTACGAACCAAATCATATACATCACCCAGCGATAATACATTCTGAATGCCATCAATTTTTTTAATCTTCTTTGAAAGCAGATACCAGTCATTGAATTTTTCAATACGGAAAATGGAACTGTCAGCAAGTCCGATTACCATTACACTTCCATCTTCACCAAACAATTTCTTGAAACGCTCGTATTGTACAAAAGATGAATCTGTGGCAGGTAATAAACTCGCAAAATGATAGCTTAACTTGATATTGGTGGCCTTATACCCCATAAAAACAGTAAGCAGAACCAATCCAAAAAGAAAAGCCGGTCTGTTACGTAAAACTTTATTCGCTAAAAATTTCCACATTTACCCTCAAACAATAAAACAAAAGTAACTATTCTGAAAATACTGCTAATGACATGTCAGATACCTATCTGAAAACCGGCAGCAAAAATATATTCACCTGCAAAAAAATGATGATGCGCCCTTCCATCGCCCACAGTTAACACATTGGTGTAATTGGCAAAAACCCCTTTAAGCGAAGTTTCTATAAATGCATATCGGAATAAATCATACCTCAAACCTGCATCAAGTCCAGCAACATACCCTGCTATGTGAAAACGGTTGTCCAGCCTTTGACCAAAAAGTGTTACATCTGTTTTTGGAATGACAATTCCTGCACCTGCCTTCATCACTAACTGTAGCCTGTGTTTCTTGTTTTCAGATGTATAAAGGCAATAACGTTTGATAAAATTTGCCATCAGAAAATTAGCACCATTGGTATGTTCAAATTTCAGAAAATCACTTCCTACAATGGTATCTTTATCCATTACTTCACCCTGAATCGTTCCTTTAACTCGTACTTTTTGATTCTGAGTCATTATATACTTTGAATGATCAAAAGCTATCTCAATTCCTGTCAGGCTTTTATTATTGAAATAATAACCAACCCGATAAACGTACTGAGGAATGGAGATGTCTGAATTAAGAATATATCCTAATCCCGGATTGTCATGCGCCTTGGCTTTATAAAGTGTAAAATCATATCCGCCAAAATCATTTCCTTTAAAATGCAGATTGCTTTTGCCATACCAATCAAGATTATAACCCCAGGTAATATAGAATGAGCCTTTGCCCGATTTAAAAACTGACCCACATTTACATTCGGAAACTTCCTGCGATAATGCACTCTTTACAGGCAGCAGATTTGAAGCTAATACAAAAGCAATAACAATAAACTTATTTAGCATATTCAATTAAAAATGGCGCAAAGCTAAAGTAATTTTATTAGGCTACCCTCCCATCCATCTATTTTATATTCCTTTGCAACTTAAATTAATTTGCAATAATTCAAATATTGATAATTAAACAGTAAATACACATCGGATAGCGCAAACCTTTTTTTCAGAGTGGACAGCAATCGAATTACCAATTCTTTTTCAGATATTATTATTGTTGGCGCAGGCCCTGCCGGTGCTACTGCTTCCATGTTTTTGTCAGCATCAGGTATCAGACATTCGCTTATTGATAAAGCAATTTTTCCCAGAGACAAAATTTGTGGTGATGCATTGAGTGGCAAAGTTTTGCCGGTATTAAAGAAACTTAATCCCGATTTAATTCATGAACTACTGACCAAAAACGAAAACTGCATTGGAAGTAAAGGAATTGTATTTGGTGCACCCAATGGCAATACGCTTGACGTCCCTTTCAGAGCAGTAAACAGTGTTATTGACCACGACCCTGGTTTTGTAAGCAAGCGAATTGATTTTGATTACTCATTGATTCAACAACTAAATCCTGAATATTGTAAATTCTTACAGGGTAGTGAAGTTTGTGAATTGGATTATTCTGATAATGGTGTACGTATCAAAGTCAGACATCAGGATGGTAAAGAAGAATTTTCAGAGTGTAAATTGTTACTCGGATGTGATGGTGCACACAGTATCACCAACAAATTACTTGGTGATGAACATAAGTTAAATCCTAAGCATTACTGCGGAGGCATCAGAGCTTATTACAGGAATGTAAAAAGCATGCATCCTGAAAATTATATTGAATTACATTTTTTAAAAGAATTACTGCCCGGATATTTTTGGATATTTCCATTGCCGGGCGGACTTGCAAATGTTGGTGCAGGTATGCTTACAGCAAGTATCAGCAGCAAAAAAGTTAACCTTAAATCAGCAATGCTGAATGCAATTCAAAACAACCCTTCTCTGAAGAAACGATTTGAAGGTGCAGAGTTAGTTGGTAAAATTGATGGTTGGGGATTACCTCTTGGGTCGAAGAAGCGGAAAATTTCAGCTTCAAATATGTTACTCTGTGGTGATGCTGCAAGTATGATTGATCCTTTCAGTGGCGAAGGTATCAGCAATGCCATGTATTGCGGAATGCGTGCTGCCGAAGTTGCTCAAAAAGCTATTCAGGGAAATAATTTCAAAGGTGATTTTCTGCAGCAATACGATGATTTGGTTTATAACCGGATGTGGACGGAACTTAAACTAAGCCATACCCTGCAGAAACTGTGTAACTATCCCTCTTTATTCAACTTTGTGGTAAACAAAGCTTCAAGAAATGAAACCTTCAGACAAACCATCAGTTGTATGTTTGATGATATGGATTTAAGAAAAAAACTCAGGAAGCCATCCTTCTATTTCAGGCTGCTTTTTGGTTAACTCTTTTTTCATTCTCCACAAGAATCACAACTGCTCCACTTTCTTTATTTTTGCAACATGTCCGATGTCATTCAACTTCTTCCCGATTCAGTGGCAAATCAAATTGCTGCAGGCGAAGTTATTTTAAGACCTTCATCTGTCATCAAAGAATTGATGGAGAATGCCGTGGATGCCGGTGCTACACAAATTCAGGTATTGATTTCTGATGGAGGAAAAAATCTGATTCGCATTATTGACAATGGATGTGGAATGAGCGAAACAGATGCGCGACTTTGTTTTGAACGTTATGCTACTTCGAAACTGCGCAAGCCGGAGGACTTATATGCCATACGCACCATGGGTTTTCGTGGTGAAGCTATGGCCTCAGTAGCAGCAGTAGCCCAGGTTGAACTGAAAACAAAAAGAGAAGAGGATGAAACAGGAAGTTGCATCATTATAGAAGGTTCGGAATTTAAAAGTCAGGAATCCTGCGTAACTTCAAATGGGACTTCTATCTCTGTAAAAATATTTTTTTAATGTTCCTGCCAGACGAAATTTTCTGAAGTCAACACCGGTTGAAACACGGCATGTGATGGACGAATTTCTTCGCGTAGCTATTCCACGTCCCGAAATTTCGTTTTGCCTGCATCATAACGGAATTGAAATTTATAATCTCCCTGTCACCCATCAACGGCAACGGATTTGTCATGTTTTCGGGTCGAATTATAATGAAAGGTTAGTGCCGGTTGAAGAAAATACATCCATCATTGGCATCAATGGTTTTGTGGGTAAACCGGATTATGCCAAAAAAGTCAGAGGTGAGCAATTTTTCTTTATCAATAACAGGTTTATCAAAGATGCTTATCTCAACCATGCTGTTTCATCAGCTTTTGAAGAGTTATTGCCTCAGGGAACTTATCCTTCCTATTTTTTATTTTTCACAATAGATCCCGCACGAATTGACGTAAACATTCATCCTACAAAAACCGAAATTAAAATGGAGGATGAAAAATCAGTATATGCAATATTAAGATCGTCTGTCAAAAGAGCCTTGGGCAAATACAGCATTGCTCCTACTCTGGATTTTGATCAGGAGCAGGCTATTAATGTTCCACTTTCAAAATTAAATCAGCCACCGCTGCAACCACAGATAAAAATAAACAGAGAATATAATCCTTTTAAAACAGTTCAGCCCAATCCTGTACCTGCTAACGAAATTAAAGTTCAGCGCGACTGGGAAAAACTATATGCCATAGCAAGACAAAATGAAACTGATAATATCAAAACTGCACCACAACAAGGCACATTGCCTATTGAAACCAGCGAACTTCAGGAGCATGCGAGTTTTATGCAACTTTTTAAGAATTATATAGCCGTTGGTTTGTCAGAAGAGTTATGGCTTGTTGATCAGCAATTGGCTCATGAACGTATTCTTTTTGAACGAAATCTTCAAATGCTGAAAGGAGCACCGGTTGCAGCACAGCAGAATTTATTTCCGCTGCAATTTGAGTTTGATACCCGACAAGTAGCTGCCATCACTGAAATTATTGACGATTTAAACAAATCCGGTTTTGACCTGCAGCCATTCGGTAAAAACACATTTGTACTCAACTCTGTGCCTTCTTATCTGGAGAAAGGAGAAGAAAAAAAAGTGCTTGAAACACTAATTGAAGAATTATTATCAGGAGAAAGTGCATCTTTCAGTCCTGAAGAAAAAACTGCAGCAGCCATCGCACGCAGTGCCTGCATCAAAAGCGGAAAAACCCTTGAAGAAAAGGAAATGCGTAGTTTGTTTTCTGAGTTGATGAATTGTGAGATACCTTTTTATAGTCGCAGTGGCAAACCCATCATTTTCAAACTTGAAAAAAACGAAATAGACAGAAAGTTTTTGAAGTAATAACGAGGTTTTTTAATTCAACAATTTGTCATTTAACAGAAGTCCCCGGAGAGCTTAAAATGCTGATTTTAGGTTGTAAGTAAATTATTGAATCATATTTTTATCCTCCGATATGCCCGTGCTGACTAGTGTTTTTATGAATTATTATTTATACATCAAATTGATAATAAGCTAATTACATAAATCCCTCCTTTAATTATTGAGCAAGAAATGAACATGATAAGTTTTATAAAAGTGGTAAGGTTATTGCTTTTTAAGCTAACTTTTTAATACATTTACCGATTAATAACATTAGTTTCAAAATTAAAACCATTTAAGATGGGAAATAGCTTTACTTTGAAAAGCATAAATTTTTATTTTAAAAGTGTTTTTTCTTTTCTTTTAATAATATTTATGTCTGCCACAAGTCCGGTAAAAGCTGAGATACTGACAGCAATTACCAGTGGAACCTATTTAGTTCCTTCTGTGTGGGACAAGGGAACCATTCCGGCCGTAGGTGATACAATTATTGTGCAATCAGGAGTTTCTCTGTCACTTGTTAGTGTGAACACTCCGATTTTGGGAGATGTTACCATACAGGCAGGAGCAACTTTAACAGTACTCAATGCCGCTACAGCGAGTTTGAATTTTGGAGGCGATTTGAAAGTTTATGGCACATTGATTAACAACGGACGTGTTGCAATGATTAATCCAGCGGCTTTCATTTTAGGTCCCGGTGCTGTTTACGATCATAATCCCAGAGCCAATATTGCAGCTGATGAATCCATGTTTGAGAATGGAACTGAAAACATTGACCCTACCAGTACGCTTATTATCCGCAAATGGGCAAGTACTTCTCTCCCGCTGATTGACCCAACAAGAATAAATGGCAACGGTGGTAATATTGGTAATCTGATTACATCTGTTACCGGAACAACATGGGAACAGCGCGGACGATTTTCACCTGATAAAATAAAAGGTGATTACACCATCACTGACGGAGTTGTACGTATGGATGATGGAAGCGGAATGTCCACCACACTTACACTCAATAATCTGATATTAAGAGGAAATTCAGCAATTATTTTTCAGGAAGGAAATAGCAGAAGTTTAACGTTAACAATGCAATCGTTCACTGATAGCAGTACGTTGGTTGGTCAACCTTCTATTATTATGAATGGTTCTTTAGGCAACCTGAACTGCACGGTAAATGGAAACTTTATCACACGACATGACTTTATTGCCATCAATGATTCTACCTTCCCAATAAGAAGTGCAAATGCCAATATTACTATCAACGGCAAACTCTTGATTCAGGGCATAAACAATAAATTTGATTTCTGTCGTCAGGTAAATGCACCGCTTACATTAACGGTTACGGATTCAACAGTTATCCGCGGGCTTCCTACCTATGTGCGATTTATTGATTCCGGAAATGGTGTACTTAATTTTACAACAAATACGCTGACTATAACTGCAGGAACTAAGAATGTGTTTCTTGGAGGAAATGAATATCTTGATGTCGGAGGTTTACCATTATTTCCGCTTCCAACAGGTGTAGGGCAGATAAACGTATTGTCTGATTTTTCACTCTCAGGTAACTCTAACACCACAGGTGTATTATCAACATCAAATGTTAATCGGTTCAGAGTGGTTGTAGGCAGAGATTTTACTACATCCAGTTTCACCTCTGTTTTTAATCTTGCGAAAAGCATTGGCCCGGCCACATTGATGGTAGGACGTGATATGAATTTAAATGGCGGTAATGTAGATATTCAATCCAATGTCAGTTCCAATGCTATTGACTCAATAATTGTACAACAAAATTTTGTATTTAATTCGGCACTGGCAACCAATTATTTCAGAGCAAACTCAGGTGCGGGCAACACAATTATGCATATAACTGGAGATTTTACACTCACCAACTCAGGAACTACTACTGCTCAGGGAGTTTGTGGAAACTATCTTAATAATGGAAGTTTCGACTTTTATACAGGTGGTAATTTCACTATTACAAACGGTGCTTTTTACGGCATACAGGATGGTACCGGATTAAACACATTTGTGGTTAATGGTGCATTCAACCAGTCAGGTGGATACTTCAAAGGCACGCATGCAACCAATATAATTACAGCCGGAAAATCTAAATTTACTTTAGGATCCTTCAATTTTACGGGAGGAAATTTTATTCAGTACAATGCTGCTAATGACAGTGTAGTTTGTATAGTAAATGGTAATTTCAGTGTAAATTATGCAGCAGTTTCAAGTTTTGTAAGTTTCATACCATACAGTCATGCCGTATATAGTAATTCATCACCATTAAAACTGGTAGTTAATGGCTCCATGACCTTTGATGGCGCGAATGGCACATTTTATTCCAGCGTATCACAGGGAAATGAGAATATAACTATCACTAATAACCTGACATTTAATAATGGAAATAATAGTTTCAACCTTTTCCCAAGTTCCATCATCAATGCCACACATGATGTAACAATGTCTATAGGTGGCAATCTGACTTCGGCAAATGGAAACAATTATTTGTCGGCAGGAAGAGGTGATTTAACAGCCAACGTTGATGGAAACATGTTGGTTTCAGGAGGTTCTATTTCGCTCAAAGGCAATTCTGCATTTAATCCTGTAAATTTTAATATAAAAGGAGGCTATACTCAAAGCAACGGAACTTTTTATTTCCATAATAACGCTACAATTGCTCCTGTTCAGACAACAGTGACTGTAAACAGCGATGATGATAACAGTGGAGATTTTGTGCAATCAGGGGGTACAATTAATGTATTAAATAATGCACTGAATCCAAATCCAATGACATTAGAGATAAAAAGTCCTAATTACACGATTGGACCCGGTGGTACAATATCACATGCGGGAAGTGCCTTGGTTGAAAATATGGGTTTAATTAATTTTTCCCGTACAGGCACTACTTTGTTTACCAGAATTGCCGGACATTCTGTTACGAATATGAGGCAGTTTATTTATGGCGGAACTACAGTTGAGGTTATTTCAGGTGATATGCAGTTGGCATCCTACATTGTGGATCCTATGTTTCCAAATCAAACTATGCTCGACATAAAATCATTCGGAACATTAACACTTCGTAATAACAGTTCGGTTTATTCAAACGGATTGAATCCAAAATGTTACATGAATGTAAATAACGATGGAAGATTACGTTTGCAACACACCAATGGTTTATATAGCGGATTTTCAAATGCTGCCATAAAATCAGATGGGGACATGTTATATTATTTGTATTCTCAAAGCATAGTAGAATATTTTGGGGATGACAATCAGATAATAACAGGCATTGGAATGGGTACTGCCTTAACCAGTGGTCAGAAGTATGCTATTCTGGATATTAACTTTGGTGGAGATCCTGCAACTGAATATGTTTACCCTACCAATAATGGTACAGTATATGTGCGTACCGAATTAAGGTTGACTTCAGGACAACTTCGTTTGGATGATGACAACAATCCTGTATCAGGAGGTCGCTCAATTACAATAGAGAAAATACTTCCAACAGGAATCACCAGAACTAATGGATATATCAGAGCAGAGACCTATGATGGAGCCAGTTTGGTTATCTGGAGATTTGCAAATAACACATCTCCACGAATTATACCTTTCGGAATTGATGCAAGTACTTACATACCGTTAACACTAACATGCACAAGTGGCAATGCCGGATTTGTATCGGTTTCAACTTATAAAACAAATGCGGCCAATATTCCATATCCACCGGCTGTTGGTCATGTCAATTCATCTATAACAGGCACTGATGCAAGTGGAGATTGCGTTGATCGTTTTTGGAAAATACACAGTGATAGTTTGAGTGCTACATTTTCAGCCACATTTTCAGCTCCTGTAGCTGAATTTCCTGCTGTAGTAGGTCCATACAAGGCGCAGCATTATAATTACAATGGTGGAATTTGGGACAACCCATTTCAGGGAGTTCAGTCATATAACAGTGCCGGAGCCATTCGCACTGTAACGGCTACGGGAATTACCAATTACAATGATTGGTGGGTTTTGGTGAATCAGAACAACCCATTGCCTGTTGAACTGCTGTCATTTAATGCAAATTGTCAAAATAATAAACGGTTCTTGAGTTGGACAACTGCCTCAGAATTAAATAATGATTTCTTTAAAGTTGAGAAAAGTATTAATGGAACTGATTTTAACTTCTTCAGAAAAGTATCGGGAAATGGTACTACGTCATCCATTTCGAATTACGAAATTACGGATGAAAACTCCTCTGATATCGGCAGTTATTATCGTCTGAGTCAGGTAGATTTTAATGGCGAAAGCAAAGAACTTAAAACCATTTATGCAGTATCATGTAATACTGATAAGTTGGAATTGATTTCAGTAAGCCAATACAGAGAGTATATAAACACTGTAGTAAGTAGTCCGAGCGATCAGTCCGTAGAAATAACAATTATTGATTTTAATGGAAAGACTGTGAGTAAAAGTTCAGCAAATCTTGCTTCAGGAATTTCAACAGTAAAAATCCCTTCATCACTTGCAACTGGAATCTACTACTTACAACTGAAAGGTAATGATGAAAGTATCGTAAGTGGTAAAAAGTTTATTATTAATTAAGAATAATTTACCATACAAAAAAGAACCGGCTTTTGGCCGGTTTTTTTATTTGCTTCCGTATTATGCCTTTTTACTATTTTTAGCCTTGCAATTCTGCATATATGACATTGCTGGGACGAATCATAAAAACAAGCATTGAATTAAGAGGTAAAATAGAATTAAAACCATTTACCCCTCTGAAGAATCAAAAGCGAGTACTTAAAAAACTTATACGTAAATCACAATTCACCTTATTCGGTGAAGCATATAACTTCCAAAGTATTTTAGGAAATAAGAATTTCATGAATAAATTCAGGGCTGTAGTTCCTGTGCATGATTACAACTCCATATTTTCCAACTGGTGGAATAAATGTCTGCATAACGAGGAAAATGTTTGTTGGCCGGGGAAAGTAAAGTACTTTGCTTTAAGTTCCGGAACATCAGGTTCGTCAAGTAAACATATTCCCGTAACCAGAGATATGTCAGTTGCAATACAGAAAGCCAGTCTGAAACAAATATTGTCTCTTTCAAAATATGACCTGCCCGTTTCAACTTTTGAAAAAGGAATTCTTATGTTAGGAGGAAGTACTCACCTGCATCAGCATGGCAGCTATTTTGAAGGCGATTTAAGTGGTATAACCACCAGTCAGATACCATTTTGGTTTCAGCATTTTTATAAACCCGGACGTAAAATTGCACGTGAGAAAGACTGGAATGCCAAACTTGATGACATTACTTTAAAAGCTAAAGACTGGGATATAGGAATTATCGTAGGAGTGCCTGCATGGGTGCAATTACTGATTGAAAAAATATTGCAACATTACAATATCAAAAACATTCATGAACTCTGGCCTAATCTGGTTATTTATGTTCATGGAGGAGTATCATTTGAGCCTTACCGAAAAGGCTTTGAAAAACTTTTGGGAAAACCTGTTTATTATATCGAAACCTATTTAGCTTCTGAAGGCTTTATTGCTTATCAGCATGAGCCTAACAACAGGAGCATGCGACTTCTTCTAAACAATGGTATTTTTTATGAGTTTATTCCTTTCAATGAGGACAATTTTGACTCTGATGGTGAGCTGAAACACAAGCCGAAATCTTTATTCATTAATGAAGTAAAACAAGGTGAACCTTATGCCCTGCTATTAAGCACATGTGCAGGTGCATGGCGCTATCTGATTGGTGATGTTATAACCTTTACCAGTGTTGAGAAATGTGAAATACAAATTGTAGGTCGCACCAAACATTTCTTAAGCTTATGTGGAGAGCATTTGTCAGTTGACAACATGAACAAAGCTATTGAGTTGGTTTCGGATGAACTGAACACAGTTATTCAGGAATTTACAGTAGCTGGTATTCCATACGGAAGCATGTTTGCACATAAATGGTTTATCGGTTGTGACGATGCTTTAGAAGCTGATGTTCTCAAAAAACTTATTGACGAAAAGCTTAAAATCCTTAATGACGATTATAGAGTAGAAAGACAAAGTGCTTTAAAAGAAGTACTTGTTGAAGTTATACCAACAACCTGGTTCTACAAATGGATGGAAAATCAGGGAAAAATTGGTGCCCAGAATAAGTTCCCTCGTGTAATGAAAAATAAACTTTATAAAGAGTGGCAGGAATTTGTTGATGCACAACGAAAAGAACACAATTCATTGGCATAAGTAAAACCTTAACATTGATAGAACCAATCATAAGCGGAATATTATTAGGATGTGTAGTTGCTATACTGGCAGGTCCTGTATTTTTTCTGATTATGAATGTCAGCCTTCGCAAAGGATTCAGTTATGCTTCACGTGTAGCATTAGGGGTAATGCTGAGCGATGCCTTATTTATTTTTATTGCATATTTCGGCAGCAACTTTGTTTTATTACTCAACAACCATCGTTTTCTTGCAGGTATTATCTCAGGAATTTTATTAATTGCATTTGGAATTGCATTAGCACTAAAGCATGCCGACATACCTGCTGAAGCTATTACCGTACAGGAAAAAAATAATTCAAAAGGAATGTATATTTTAAAAGGATTTATGTTAAACTCCATGAATCCTTCTGTCCTGTTCTTTTGGTTAGGAATAGCAGGAACTGTATCTGTAAAAGAAAATTATACAGTAAACCACTTACTGATTTTTTATGGATCTATCCTAACAACTATTTTCTGCACAGATTTGCTTAAAGCATATATTGCACATAAATTAAAATCTATACTTACTGTAAAAGTGTTAATCTGGCTTAACAGAATTTCAGGTTTTGCATTAATTGCATTTGGTATTTATACACTATTCAATGCCATGTGGAGTGGTTTTACTGCCTGAGAAAACCCTGCTTACTTTTTTTCGAATGTTATAATTCTTTTCTTAAATACAGCATATACAGTAACTGCAATTACAAAACCGGTAATCCATCCGGCCAAAATATCGAACGGATAATGTAAGCCGAGATAAATTCTGCTGTAAGAAGCAATCAAAACATAAAGTATCATTATTGCATACATTGTCCGTTGATTACGCAATAAAGTTAATATTAAGAAAACAGTTAGTGCCATGGTATTGGTTGCATGCGATGATACAAAACTGTATAAACCTCCATGTTTGTTTTTCACAATATGTATAATTGATTTCAAATCGAGGTTATGACTTGGACGATAGCGCATTATTTCATTTTTGATAAAAACAGAAATCTGATCACTTAACAAAATTAACAATGCAATTATCAGTAGATATTTCCATGAATTTCCGCCATACTTTTTTACTGACAGATAAATCAAATAAGCAAAAAGCGGGATCCAAAAAACAGTTATAGTGGTATAATAAAAGAATATATCAAAAAAAACTGTTATGCAATCCGTTTAAGAATAAAAACCATTGCGTATCTATTTGTTTAATTGTCTCAATCATGCATTAAGCTCTTTCCAGATTACGTCTTTCAGTTTATCAATATTCAACTGACTAATGGATGAAATAAATACTACAGGTACTTTTGTACCACCGGGATTTTTGTCTGATGGTGCTTCTTTTTTCATTTCTTTTATTAGTTCTTCGTCAAGCATGTCACATTTTGTAATTGCTATTATTCTTCTTTTATCCAGCAATTCAGGGTTGTGCAATTTCAGTTCAGTTTTTAAAATTTTATAATCTGCTTTTATATTCTTACTGTCGGCAGGAATCATAAATAGCAAAAGCGAATTTCGCTCAATATGCCTCAGAAACCGAAGTCCAATACCCTTTCCTGTATGTGCTCCTTCAATAATTCCGGGAATATCGGCCATGATAAACGATCGGTCTTCACGATATTTTACCATTCCAAGATTAGGCACCAGTGTGGTAAAGGGATAATCTGCAATTTCAGGTTTGGCAGCAGATACTACTGACAGCAATGTTGATTTACCGGCATTGGGGAATCCAACCAGTCCTACATCAGCCATCAATTTAAGCTCTAAAATTTTCCATTCTTCCAAGCCTTCCTCTCCGGGTTGTGCATGTCGCGGGGTTTGTAAGGTAGCAGACTTAAAAAAATTGTTACCCTTACCTCCTCGCCCACCTCTTACAAGAATAACTTCCTGGCCATCTTCTTCTATTTCAAAAAGAAATTTGTTGGTATCAAAATCACGTGCTATTGTTCCCAATGGTACTTCAAGTATTTCATCATGACCATCAGCACCGGTACGCAAAGCATTGCCTCCACGTTCACCCGGCTCAGCAATTACATGTTTTCTGTATTTCAGATGCAACAATGTCCAGAGTTGCTTATTACCTCGTAAAATAATATGACCACCACGCCCTCCGTTGCCACCATCGGGACCGCCTTTGGCAGTTTTTTTATCGCGATGAAAATGTACATATCCGGGACCACCTGCACCTGAGCGACAGCAGATTTTTACGTAGTCAACAAAATTTTTCTCCATAATCTGAAGCGGCAAATTTCGGTAAAATACCTCTATGATTTATTACTGATATGCTGAAAAGATCAGTGAACTGCAATTGCCACCAAATCCGAATGAATTCAATAGGGCATGGTTAATCGCAAGTTCCTTTACCTGCAGATTAGGAATGACTCCTGCAACTTCATCTGCCGATTGAAAATTCCTGCTTGCAAAAGCCGTACGTTTTTGCATTGCCAATACTGTGAAAACACTCTCCACAGCAGAAGCTGCTCCAAGGGTATGACCAATGATTGATTTTGCTGAAATAAATGCAGGAATATGTTCACCAAATATCCTTTTCAATGACATCCCCTCCACCCTGTCGTTATTCATAGTTCCTGTGCCATGTGTACTGATATAATCAATGTCATGAGGTTTAAGTTGAGCAGTTTGTAATGCCTGTTGCATACATTTGACGGGGCCTATTCCTTCATCACTTAATGCCGAAGGGTGAAATGCATCATTGGAGTTTGAATGCCCACTCACCACTGCAAGAATCTTTTCCTTAGGTGCATCTTCCAATCTCTCTAAGATTAAAAAACCTGCACCCTCACCCAGGTTGAGTCCTTTGCGGTTGTTGTCGAACGGACGACATGGTTCGTCTGACAGAATATTGAGTGCATTAAATCCGTTAATTGTAAACTTCGACAAACAGTCTACCCCACCCACTATTGCACGCTTAACTAAATTATGTTTAATCAAACGCAAACCAAACTGAATGGCATTAGCTCCTGACGAACATGCAGTATTAATAGTATTTGAAAATCCATGAAGCCCTAAAGATTCCTGAAGGAATAAAGCAACTGAAGCACAATCGTAATTTGATAAATACAAGGATCCATCATCATTCTGATTCGCATCATGATAAAGTTCATCCGTAAGATACATTCCACCCACCGTGCTTGCTACAATTAATGCAGTCGTTCGATTCGTAGCTTCTTCTAATGTTAACCCGCGGTGAGCAATTGCTTCCTTAACTGCATGCAATGCGAGCAGTTGTGTGCGCGTAATAGAATGATCGTTAATCCCAAGTTTTTTTTTCAAATCTTCTGTGCTTAATCTTACTTCAGCAAATGGCATCATATCGGCATAGCGACTGTTTACATACATAGCCTTTCCAATACCTGTATCGCCACTTTTTAATGCACTAAAGTTTTCCTGAACATTGTTGCCCAGAGAAGAAATTACTCCAATACCTGTAACAACAATTGCTGCCACTTTTTTAAGTCTTAGGAGAATGTTGCAAAATATAATCTGCCATCGTATTCACATCAATCAAAATCTTTCGTCCTTCTTTAGGGTCGGTAATTTTGATGCCATATTCTCTCTCGAGCAGAACTATCAGTTCTATAGAATCAATGGAGTCAAGACCAAGGCCTCCTTCACCAAAAAAAGGTTGGCTGTCGCCAATACTTTCGGGAGTCATCTCCAGAAGGTTGAGATATTTGATGATATGACTTTTCAGTTCTTGCTTAAGTTGTTCCTTATCCATCAGATTAAATTCTTTCGTTTTAATGTCAGGTAAATAATTATTTGCAATATTATAATCAGAGCGAGCAAAGGTAAAATATTTAAGAAGATCTTCGAAAGTGAATGATTAAGAAGAAAAACATTGTAGAATCCATCCAGCGCCCATTTGAACGGAGAAATATACGATACCTGTTTGAACAACTCAGGCATGGCAAAACCCGGAACAAATATTCCACCCAGGGCTGCAAGGATGATGATGGAAGCTGCGCCAAATCCGTTTGCTTGTTCCTGTGTTTGCGCAATAATGCCTACACACAAAGCATAGCTTATTGCACACCATCCGCTGATGAAGGAAACAACAAATAATGCCAAATAGGATGATGGTAAATTTAATGCAGGAAGATTCAGCAAGGGGAAAACCCATCTGCCAATTGAAAAAATCAGAACAGTCTGAAATAAAGTTACTGCTAAGAACAAAACCTGCTTAGACAAAATTAATACGCTGAGTGATGAAGGCATTATTTTCAGTCGCAGAAAACTACCGCTAACCTTTTCTCTTACCATATTGCTGCCTAAAGATATCACCGAAAAAAACATAGCAAATAAAGTCCATGCAGGAATATTATGCTGTGTTGAATTTGGATTGGGAATACTGCCGGCATGTACTGTTGATTCGTTAATTGATATTGCATCGGGCATAAGTTTTTGAGCTACATCCTGAGGAATTTCCTCACCGTTAATGCTTCTGTACAACTGATCAATCATCATCCTGTTCTGCATTACCTGCATTACTCCATTTACAGATGCTTTTATAGAATAGCGATAAGTTTCCTGAAGCACCGGATTAAACATCAACTGCAGTTGCATACTGTCGAAAGTGATGACGGCACTGTCCTGTTCCTTCAATCCAAAACCTTGCATAGCAATTGCTGATCGCTGAGCAACCTGCTTCTGCAGGTTATAAAAATATCCTTGTGGAATTGTAAGTATAACCAATGCATCATTCTCTTCTGCAATTTTTTCTGTTTCAGCAGTTGATTTATCTTTTGCAACCTGAATGCTGAACATACCGCTGTTCTTCAATGCACCAACAAAAGTTAATGTTTGTCCGGATGTGTCGTTATTGCATACCAACATATTTATGCGGTTTTCATTCACCATTCTGTAAACACTATTTTGCAATGCAGTCATCACTACGGCAAGCAACACAGGCATGACAAACATGAGCAGCAATCCTACTCTGTCGCGCGACAACTGTATGAATTCCTTTTTAATGCTTATCCAAAACAAGTACATTAGTCTCTGTAGTCTTTACCTGTTAGTTTCAAAAACAAATCTTCCAGCGTTGCAACATGGTCTTTTTCCAGAAGATGGGAAAGTGTATTGCATGCAATAATTTTTCCGTCATCTATAAGTGCAATATAATCACACAGAGCTTCAGCTTCTTTCAGCTGATGTGAAGTATATATCAGAGTAGTTCCCTGAAGGCTCAACTCCAACAGAAATTCGGTGATTGCGATACGTGATTGAACATCTACTCCTGTTGTAGGTTCATCAAGAAAAAGTACAGAAGGATTATTCATCACACCAATGGCAATATTTACTCTGCGTTTCATTCCGCCTGAAAATTTGCTCACCGCTTTATTGCGTACATCCCAAAGTCCAAATCTGCTAAGTAAATGATGCGTTTGTTGCTTAATTTGTTTATCATCAAGACCTAACCATGCACCAAAAAATTCCAGATTCTCTGCAGGAGTTAATTCAGGATAGAAAGCAAAATCCTGAGGCACATAACCAAACTGCCTCCTGTATTTCATCGTGTCAGCAGGAGTTATATCATTGATTTTTATCTCCCCTTTTTGAGGTGTAAGTATTCCTGTCATCAACGACATGAGTGTGGTTTTTCCTGCACCATTTGGACCGAATAAACCAAAGCGCATACCACTACTTATTTGCAAAGTCACATCTTTTACAACAGGTAAATCGGTATCCGGATATTGATAACTAACCTGACTTAATGAAAGAGCAGTCATGGTTTAGATTTTTAGAATTTCAACTTAGACAATTGAGTGAATGCTTCTTTCTCAACATCAGCTACCTGATACATTCTGTCGTGCATATTCACAAAATCAGCACGCTGCGTAAGTCTTCCTTTGAAAATGCCTGCAGCTTGTACGGCAGCATCGCGCCATAGGTCGCCTGCAGTTGTAAATTTTTCGGAGATAGCAAGCAATCTGTCATCAGCAATAAAATCATGTGCCTGCTGCAAAAACGCTGCATAGATATAACGAAAACCTCCGCCACCTGTACCGATTTCTTCCTGCATACGCACCAGCTGAGCAAGATATAAACCTGTTTTATGATTACCCAGTTTGTCATGCCATTTCAGAATCTTACGGGCTACAAATTTAATTCCGCTCACTCCGGCAACAGGTCCCGGAATGTAAAGCATATCCCTCACATTTTGTTTGATGCCTTTGCGAATTGCTTTTACAAATTTTTCTTTAGTAACTTTTTCATTCAAATGCGGGAAATAAATCTGACCACGTGGTGCCAACGGACCTTTAGCAAAACGTACGCGGCTAAGTTCGTAATCCGACAATGATGTTGTGCCTTCCATTACCGGATCGCTGATAAGATAACAATCGTCTTCCTTGCCATAAACAACTATATTATGTGCATTAAAATGAAACCGATATTCCTTTGGAAAATAAGTAAGATAATACACTCCCACCTGACAGCCTACCGGCTGATTATTGAGTAAACATTCGTCAAGTACTTTACGTGCACTGTCAGGAGAAGAGAATTTTTTTCTGGTTACATCAATACCTAAACGTTTACAGGTTCTTTTAAAAATTAATCCCGGCATGGTGCGATAAGAAAATGCAGGAGCATTATTCACCATTAAAAATGGAATGTAAATAAAAAACAATCCTGATCCTATACCGAAAGCAAGTGGTTCTGTAATTTCTATTCCCGAAAAACGAAGCAGATTGGTGGTAACTCCATTTTCGCAGTGCGCTGCCTGACGATGTTCAAAGTTTATCTGCATTGAAATGCTCCATTTTTAGTTCTTTCAAACTTATATCAAATACTTCAGCGTATTTTTTAAGTTTAGCTTCACTCAGTTTATTAAACACCGATGGTTTGAAATGTCTTTTAATTGTCCATTGCCAGAAACCTGTATAAGCTGAAAGGATTTTAATATCCATCAACCGCAATTCCATATAAAATAAAACCGGACTCACTTCTCCTCTCAGCACTTTGTCTTTTGCATCTAATATGCGGGTTTCAATATCTTTCCATGCAACATCAAGCGCTGTTGTTTTCACTTCCCAGCCTGTGCTGTTTGCGGTTTCGTAATTTCCATCTTCGCCCACAGCATAGCAAAGCTCACGGATATAATTCACCAGGGCACTATGATCCTGTGGGATATCTTTTTTTTTCATTTATACTACGGTGAGAATTGCAAATACGTATGAGAAACGTGCACTCTCAGGAACTGCCAATACAATGCGCTGTCCCTTCTGAAGTTTATTATTTCGCATCAACTCTTCCAACATCAAGTACACACTTCCGGCCCCCACATTACCAACCTGCGATAAATTGGTAAACCATTTTTCCTGCGGTATCACCAATCCTTTCTGACGGAAGCCTTCATCCATTTTGCTTCTGAAAAATTCGCTTGAAATATGTGGCAAAAACCAATCTATTTCTTCAGCCGGAAGATGATGTGTCTGCAACATTTCAATCAGTTTGTCGCTGCCAAGGTCAACAATGTATTTACTCAGGAGTTTGGTATCCTGTTTTATACTCAGTACAGATTTTTCCATAATTTCTGCAGGAGCCATATCCATGTAACTTATGAAAGTACCATCTGATAATTTTTCAGCAGCAGAATACATACAAGGTTCGGCAAGATGAGCATACGATACTCCTTCAATTGCGTCAATGCGCAGGGAATTGCCTTCTTTGGCTGGTATATTTTGCAAAAGTGCAGCAGCAGCTCCGTCACTGAGCATCCATCTGAGAAATTCTTTTTCAAAACTGATATAAGGGTTTTCTCCGTCATCAGCCAGCTTTTGTGCTTCAACTTCAAACGACTGATTGTTCATGATACGCGAAGTGCGCTCCGAGCCTGTAACTACAGCTTTCTTCGACTGTCCTGCTTTAACAGCCATCCATGCATATTTCAAAGCATGCATTCCTGAACAACAGTTGCCCGCAGGAGATGTTACCTCTATAGCTTTCGAATTTTTTAACCATCCATGAACCATTACTGCATGCGAAGGCATCCACTGATCGGGTGATGACGTACCGCAAGTAAGCAGATCCATTTCATTGATTTCTTCAGGATGTTTTTCAAAAAGTTTTTCAACGGCAATGGCAGCCATCTGTGCATTGGTGTGTGTTGCCTTTCCGTTTTTATCCATAGCATAATAACGGCACTTGATTCCATTATTTCGCAGAACCAGATTTTTGGTCTTAGATGATTGAGAGTGTATCAAGCCAATATACTGCTCCATCTCGTCATTTGAAACAGGCTGATTGGGCAGAAAGGCCGATAGGCGGGTTATGTAAACGTCTTGACTCATATTTTAACCGCGCAAATTTACACCTTCGGCATATATCTTCTGTTGAGCCAGTTTTTTATACAATAAAGGCCTGATAATGAGAGTAAAGAGAACTATCACAATGGGCGAAATAATAAATAATGCAAATAGCAGGTAGTAGCGGAAAATATTGATCCACAAATTGCGGTTCTTTTTACTCAGAATAATTTTTGCCCAGATACGGAAAAGCATAATAGCACGACTTTCAATAAACATGAGCGTGGTGTTTACCTGCACCGCTCCTTTTTGAAGCCAGTTTTTATGCAGGTCTTCGAGTTTAGATTCCTCAAGTGCCTGACATGCCATCAACCCGAAATTTACTGCAGATGCAATATCATCATCAGCAATACCGGGTTTAGGAAATATTCCCCACATTTTATCTTTCTTACCTGTAAGCATCCAGTACTGAACGGTAACTGCACTGATAAGATTGGGAGCTTTATCTTTGAGTACGAGATTACCAACGTGTATGGCCTGATTTTTCTTTAGCCATTGTCTGATTCGCTCCTGCGCCTGAATCCACATATTACGTGATCCTGCAATTGTAATAACGGGTGTATTTTTTATCAGTGCACATATTACATCAGAATGCATGGCTGCAATGGCAGGTAATGACGGAGACAGAAACCACGGTTGCCATGCAAACACAATCAGATCATATTTGTCATGGCGCACAGTGATGGGTTTTATTGCCATAGGTTTGTCGGTGACACATTCCGGCATTGCGTCAAAAAAAACGCTCGTTATCCCAGGGAAAAGGAAATGGCTTTTCAGGTTCAATTGTAATATACTCCACCTCATGCATGGCCGATTCAAACGGTTGGGCAAAGTTGTTTACTATTTGTCTGAGTTGCCCTGTCTGAGAATAGTAAATGATGAGAACTCGTTTATTCAAGGTCGGATGGTTTTAGAATGTGCGATTGCGCTGCGTAATCTGCAATTGATTCACGAACTGCAGCACTTAATTTTTTATAATGTTTACGCACCAGCGCAGCATCTTCCTGCATATTTTTCTTATATCCCAACATTGCAGGGCTGTTTTCCTGTATCATAAGTCTGAGGTAGCGATATAAAGTTTTGTCGGGATGCGACTTAATTTCTTCTTCAAGAAAATGTCGGCCTTGTTTGAATAATCGTAATTTCTCAGCAGGCTGAGTCACAAGTCCTGCTTTTTTCATAAGCAATGCTCCTGTGCATGCATTTTTTTTCTGATAGCGACAATTCTGAAACCGTTTTCAATCGTGTATTTATTAAAGCGGTGTCGTTTGACATCAGAGCAGAAAACACATTTTTTAAAATTGCATCAGATGCATGCAGTACAGTAGCATGCGAAATCATGAAAGCGATCAACAGCAATTTTTTCATTTATGCAAATGTAGATAAAGAGTTGTTAATCAGAGTTAAAATTCATCTGCCTTCACTAACTAAATTTTGGCATTACGAAACATGATTTTAATAAATGTACGTTCAAGGATGGCATGTGCCATTGCCAGTGTTTCATCAGTTTGCTGCAAAATTCTTCGCATTGATTTTTCAGGAATGTCCACTCTGTAAATCCATGCATTAAACAATATGGGTGATTTTCGAATCATCTGAATAATTTCCATCAAACGAAATATAATTTCCTGATGTGCCGTTTGCGCATTGCCGTTCCACAGGATTTCAAAACCGGTTACACTGAGGTCTTTGTTGAGTTGCTTTACAGTTTGCAGGATGTACTTTTCATTTTCTCCAAACTGTTTTAATGCGGTATCATTCATTGCTCCAAAAACTTCTTATGGCAAACTCATAGGACTGCATACCGAAACCTGCTACAATGCCTTTGCAATGAGAAGAAAGTAAACTCTTTTGTCTGAATTCCTCTCGCGAATAGATGTTGGAAATATGCACTTCAACCACCGGTGTGCGTATTGACGCAATGGCATCGGCTATGGCTACGCTGGTATGAGTATATCCTCCTGCATTCAGAATAATTCCTGCATAACTAAATCCTGTTTCATGCAATTTGTTAATGATTTCACCTTCAACGTTACTCTGAAAATAATCAATACTAAATTGTGGAAACTGATTTTTTAACTCACTGTAATATTCTTCAAATGTCCGGTTGCCATACACTTCAGGTTGGCGTGTGCCCAGCAAATTCAGATTTGGCCCGTTGATGATGATGAGTTGTGGTTTCATTGCTTATCAGGGAACATTGATGACCTTATGCATCTGAAGCGAAAACTGCCACTGAGGATGAGTCTTTACATAATCCACTATCATTGGTGCCATCTTATCAAAACGACTGTATTCAGGCTGCAGAAAAAGTTTTGTTTCAGGCTTTACCAATTGTGCATATTGTTCTGCCCATTCAAAATCGGAAGGATGAAAAATAACTACCTTCAGCTCATCTGTAAGAGAAAGGTTTTGCGCTAATGGTGCCTTGAACTTTTTTGGCGAAAGACATATCCAGTCGAAATTGCCGGTTATGGGATGCGCTCCTGATGTTTCAAGCCATACCTGCATGTTTTGCTGATGCAATGCATCTGTGAGGTTCTGTAGCGGATACATTGTTGGTTCTCCTCCTGTGATTACAACATGCTTTGCTCCATGACTTATACACGCTTTCACCAATTCATCAATTGTTTTAACTGAATGTTTTTCTGCATCCCACGATTCTTTTACATCACACCACACACATCCCACATCGCAACCTGCCAGACGAATAAAATAAGCTGCCTTTCCGGTATGACTGCCCTCTCCCTGAATGGTATAAAAATGTTCCATTACCGGATATTGATTCAGAGGCAAATCCGATAGGGCTGTTTGTTTACTCATATCCTGAGTTTGCATCAGCTTTTTAACTTATTTTCTGGCTTACCACACGCTGCAGTATTTCAAAAGCATTTTCAGCCATTTGATTTTCCTTATCCAATGTTGGATTTACCTCTGCCATTTCGAAACAACACACTTTTTCGTTCTGTATAAGCCGCACACACAGTCCGCCTGCTTCTTTTTCAGTGATACCATTGCGAACAGGTGTTCCTGTTCCTTTAGAGATGGAACTGTCCATGCTGTCCACATCAAACGACACATAAATGTGCGTACAGTGCGACAAATGCGAAAGAGCATCTCTCGAAATCTTCTCAACACCTTTTCTCTTTACATCTGAAGTTGAAAACATTTTCACTTTGTGTTTTTTCAGCAAATACGTTTCTTCAGGTTCCACATCGCGTACGCAGATATAGACCAAATCCTTGTAGGTTATTTTAGGAGCTATTCCACCTACTTTTTTCAGCTTATTCCAGAGGTCAACGGTTTCTTTGTCGGGCTTATTCATGCGGTTGGTGAGGTTATCCTCAGCAAGTGTGGCTGCCAGCGGCATTCCATGTACGTTGCCTGTTGGTGTGGTATATGGTGAGTGAATATCGGCATGTGCATCAATCCAAATTACTCCGAGTTTTGATTTAGGGTAAGCCATTTTTATTCCCGCAATGGTACCTCCTGCTGTGCTGTGGTCACCTGCCAACACAATAGGAAAAGTTTTACTCTTCAGCGTATCGCATACGGCCTTGCCAATTCGCTCATATAGGGTGATAATTCCTTTGATCCGTTTGGCATAAGGGCTGCCCTGGGTTTCAAAAAGCAGTTTGTTTTCATTCGGGATGTCAATGCTGTCAACTTTATTAAAAAGGTTGCTGCCGAAATCGAGTGCTGCAACTTTTATTGCATCTATGCCCATACTCGCTCCACGCGTTCCCGCTCCTATTTCCGATTTTACTTCGATGAATTTTAATTTGCTCATAATATTTTTAAACAATCAATTTTGATTTTCAAGTTATATCTACATTCGCATGGCGCAAAAATAAAAACCAATAGCCAAAGCAAATGAAGAACCGGTACATAGACCTGATTCAACAAAGTTACGACTTTCCGCAAGAAGGTTTTGAAGTAATTGATGATTGCCTGCATTTCAACGGGATAAATCTTATGGATGTTATCAAACAGTATGGTACTCCGCTTAAAATAACGTATTTACCCAAAATAAGTTCTCAAATACAGAAAGCCAAGCGTATTTTTAAAGTGGCTATGGCCAAAGTTGACTATAAAGGCAGCTATTATTACTGTTATTGCACCAAGAGTTCTCATTTTTCATTTGTAATGGAAGAAGCATTGAAAAATGATATTCATATTGAAACAAGTTCGGCTTTCGATATTCCAATCATCCGCTCTTTGTATCAATCACAGAAAATCAATAAAGATATTTACATCCTTTGCAACGGTTTCAAACGCGAGCCTTACATCAAAGCCATTGTTGACCTCATTAAAGATGGTTTTACCAATGTCATTCCAATTATTGATAATACGGAAGAGCTCAAAGAATATGAAAAAGCATTACCTGACAGGAAATTTAAAATCGGTATTCGCATTGCATCAGAAGAAGAACCTAATGCAGAGTTTTATACTTCACGGCTTGGAGTTAGGCAGCGTGATATTCTGGAATTTTACAAAACTACCATTAAGAAAAATCCGAATGTTGAGTTAAAACTCCTCCACTTTTTTATCAATACCGGAATTCGCGATACTGCCTATTACTGGAATGAATTGCAACGCAACATCAGCTTATATGCTGACTTAAAAAAGATTTGTCCTGAACTTACTGCCCTCGATATTGGGGGTGGTATGCCTATTAAAACCAAACTCGATTTTAATTTCGACTATCAGTATATGGCTGACGAAATTGTGATTCAGATAAAGTCGGCATGCGACCAGCGCAAGGTTCCGGTTCCGCATTTGTTCACTGAGTTTGGCAGTTTTACGGTTGGCGAAAGCGGTGCCATTTTATTTTCAGTTTCGGGAGTAAAACAACAAAACGACAAGGAACTGTGGTATATGATTGACAGCAGTTTCATCACCACACTGCCCGACACCTGGGGTATTAAACAAAAATTTATTTTACTTGCCATCAATCATTGGGACAGGGAACAGTCGCGTGTCAACCTTGGAGGTATGACCTGCGATGGTGAGGATTACTACATCATGGAGTCAGTAAAAAACAGAGTCTTTATGCCACGATTCGAAAGCAACGACCCTCTGTATCTGGGATTTTTTCATACAGGCGCTTATCAGGATACGCTGGGTGGTTATGGAGGACTTCAACATTGCCTGTTGCCTGCGCCCAAGCATGTGCTTATTGACAGAAACGAAGAGGGTGAACTAAGCATGCGACTTTTTGCCAAAGAGCAAACTTCCAAGTCTATGATGAAAATACTTGGCTACTAAAAAATTTTTTTCTGAAAATTATCTTGTGTAGTTAGGTGCTTCTTTCACGATGGTTACATCGTGGGGATGACTCTCGCGCATACCACTTTGGGTGATACGTATAAATTTAGCCTGTTGCAGTTCGCTGATGTTTTTTGCTCCGCAATATCCCATACCTGCACGCAAACCTCCTACCAACTGATAAACAGTTTCAGCCAAAGTTCCTTTATAAGGCACACGTCCTACAATTCCTTCAGGCACTAACTTTTTTATATCATCTTCCGCATCCTGAAAATAACGGTCTTTCGAGCCTTCGCGCATGGCTTCAATAGATCCCATACCACGGTATGACTTAAACTTTCTTCCTTCGTAAATGATGGTTTCTCCGGGAGACTCTTCCACACCGGCAAACAGCGAACCTGCCATAATGCTGTGTGCTCCTGCAGCAATAGCCTTAGGAATATCACCCGTAAACCGAATACCACCATCGGCAATTACCGGAACTCCCGAACCTTTTATAGCCTGTGCTACATCAGCAATGGCTGTAAGCTGTGGCACTCCTACTCCCGCAACAACACGCGTAGTACATATCGAACCCGGACCAATACCTACTTTAACGGCATCCGTTCCATTTTTCACTAACATCTTTGCACCTTCAGCAGTTCCTACATTTCCTACAACAACATCCAACTCCGGAAATTTCTTTTTGACAGATTTCAGTGCATTTATCACTCCTTTCGAATGTCCGTGAGCAGTGTCAATGCTTATGGCATCTACTCCTGCTTTCACCAACGATTCTACGCGTTCTATCATATCTGATGTTACGCCAATTGCCGCTGCCACTCTCAACCTGCCCAGCTCATCCTTGCATGAGTTGGGTCGCGATTTAAATTTCAAAATATCTTTATAGGTGACAAGCCCTATCAGCTTTCCTGCTTTATCTACCACCGGTAGTTTTTCTATTTTATACTGACGTAATATAACTTCTGCTTTTTGCAATGAAACTACTCCGGTTACAGTAATCAAGTTCTCCTTCGTCATCAGCTGGCTCACCTTTTTTGTTTCATCCATTTCGAAACGCAAATCGCGGTTGGTCAAAATACCTACCAATTTTCCTTTGTCGTTAATTATTGGAATACCGCCAATATGCTGTTCGCGCATAATTAATAACGCATCACCTATAGTAGCGTTTTCATGGAGTGTAATCGGGTCGTGAATCATTCCGCTTTCTGAGCGTTTTACCTTACGCACTTCCTGAGTTTGTCTTTCTATAGACATGTTTTTATGCAACACACCAATGCCACCTTCCTGTGCCAGAGCTATGGCTAATGCAGCTTCGGTAACAGTGTCCATGGCTGCCGATACTACAGGAATATTTAACTTGATATTTCTTGAAAAAACGGTGCTGGTGTCAACTTCGCGAGGCAGAATTTCTGAATATGCCGGTACCAGCAGTACATCATCATAGGTAAGTCCTTCAGGCAGATTTGATTTGGTTGCAAGAGCCATGTTGTTTGCTTTTGCCGGACAAAGATAGAGAAAATCACATTACCCTTAGTTGGTTGTATGTGGTGGTTGATAACTAACCAAGGTATTGCTGACTGACAGGTCTATGAAAAATAAAAACGAAGCTGCCTGTAAAAATTTTCATGGAAGAAAATAATTTTAATTATTCTCTTTCCGGTCGAGGTGTAAATAAAGGCAGCCTCGTTATATGATTTGGTTTCAGTATTTTTTAAAAATCATCATCATCGTCACCTGACGAACTACTGAACAAGTCATCATTGAATGTCATGTTATCATCCATGATGTCTTTTTCATCAGGCATTTTCTCATCATCCATATCCACCGGCATTGGCCGAATGATTTCAACAATTTCAGTTTCGTAAACTAAATTTTCCGGTTTGCTTTGCGGAGGTGCCGGTGCAGGTTTGGGCGCAGCTGGCTTCTTGGCTACCGGTTTTTTAGCAACAGGTTTTGGTGCTGCAGGCTTTTTCGCAACAGCTTTCTTCTTAGTTGCAACCTTCTTTTTAGGAGCAGCTTTTTTCTTCGTTGCTTTCTTCTTAGTAGCTACTTTCTTTTTAGGAGCAACTTTTTTCTTTGTTGCCTTCCTTTTCGGTGCTGCTTTCTTTTTAGTTGCAGCCTTCTTCTTCGGAGCAGCTTTTTTTCTTCGTTGCTTTCTTTTTAGTGGCTGATTTTTTCTTTACCACTTTTTTTGCTGAGGCTTTGCGAGCCGGCCTGGATGCCTTCTTTTTGGCAGTTGCTTTTTTTTGCTTTTTTTGCTTTTGCCATAGGTAAATAAGATTGATGGTGAGCGTTGTTACTTATTTTTTGTGTAAATATACAGCAGGTTTTTAATCATGCAACAAGTAATTTAAAAATTTTTTTTTCACTGCTTTCAGTTACTATCACATAAAACCTCCAACTTTCATCCCTGAAAAATCGGATATTTGACCCACTCTTTATATCATGATCAACCGATTTTCCATCCTTTCTGTATTTTCAATTTTAACATTATTCATCATGTCATGCAACAGCCTCCCGCAAGCCGACCTGATTCTGTATAATGGCACCATCTACACAGCCGACAGTGCTTTCAGCACCTGCAATGCCATGGCCATCAAAGATGGTAAAATTGTGGCTACAGGTGGTAACGACCTTCGCAACAACTATAATTGCAAAAATGAGGTTGACCTCAAAGGTGAATTCGTTTATCCCGGATTCATTGATGCTCATTGTCATTTTTATGGCTACAGCACCGACCTTCCAAAATGTGCATTGTTTGGTACTGCTTCCTTTGACGAAGTGATTCAAAAAGTTGTCGAATATGAAAAAACCAATCGCTTTCACTGGATACTTGGCAGGGGCTGGGACCAGAACGACTGGCCGGTGAAAGAGTTCCCTACTAAAGATATTCTCGACAGTCTTTATCCCGATAAACCGGTATTCCTGTTACGTATTGATGGCCATGCAGCTTTAGTAAACCAAAAAGCTCTCGACCTTGCCGGTATTACTTTTCGTACCAAAATTGACGGTGGCGAAGTGGTACTCAACAACTACAAACCCACAGGCTTACTTATAGATAATGCAGTAGATGTGGTTAAAAAAATCATTC
This sequence comes from Bacteroidetes bacterium OLB10, assembly GCA_001567275.1. GTDB lineage: Bacteria > Bacteroidota > Bacteroidia > AKYH767-A > OLB10 > OLB10. The sequence continues at coordinate 125,829 of LNBX01000043.1, read as the reverse complement.
CCGAATTTACTTCCGAATTAAAAAAAGACGGACTACTGCAGGGACAAAAAAATTGTTTTGCAGCAGGACTCACATCTGTGGTTGATGCCGGTCTCAAAGTCTCCGAAATTCAGTTTCTTGACTCTTTGCAGAAAGCGGGACAACTGCAAATGAAAATTTATGCCATGGCCGAACTAACTCCTCAAAGTATGGACTACTGGTTTGCAAAAGGCATTTATAAAACAGACCGTTTGCATGTGCAGTGCTTCAAGTTGTATGCCGATGGTGCTCTCGGTTCCAGAGGTGCCTGCCTGCTGCAACCCTACTCCGACAGCCCGGGGCGCTATGGTTTTCTGCTCACCCCCACTGACGAAATAAAATCTCGCGCCAAGGCGGTTTACGATCATGGTTTCCAACTTGCCACCCATTGCATTGGCGACTCTGCCAACAGACTCATGCTAAACATTTATGCCGGTTTGCTAAAAGCAAAAAACGACAGACGATGGCGCATCGAGCATTGTCAGGTGGTGAACCATTCCGACCAACCATTGTTTGGACAATACAGCATCATACCCAGTGTGCAACCCACCCATGCCACGAGTGATATGTACTGGGCCGAAGACCGATTAGGGTCTCAGCGCATCAAAGATGCTTATGCTTATAACGATTTACTCCAAAGTGCAGGATTGTTAGCCAACGGCAGCGATTTCCCTGTCGAAGACATCAACCCGCTTTATGGTTATTATGCAGCCATCACACGCAAAGATCAAAAAGGATTTCCTCCTCAGGGTTTTGAAATAAATAATGCCATCAGCCGCAAACAGGCATTGCTTGCCATGACGCGCTGGGCGGCCTACAGCATGTTCGAAGAAAAAGAAAAAGGTTCTCTCGAAACGGGTAAAGATGCCGATTTTGTAATTTTAAAATCCGACTTGCTCACTGCCCCAGATTCCACTTTATTCAGCATTCCCGTTGAAGCCACCTTCATCAATGGAGTCAAAGTTTTTGGAAAAGCTCAGAAATAAATCTTCATAGCCACTCCTGAAAAATCCATTTTAACTCTTAATTTCTTCCATAAAAAAAGCCGCTTCCGTAACAGGAAGCGGCTTTTTCAAAACATTTAAATCCTCTTAATTTTTACTTAGTAGTATCTTCAGGCTTTGCTTCTGCTTTTTTATTGGCACAGCATCCGCCTTTTTTGCCTTCCATCTTGCCCATCTCTGCGCAATGTGGGTTAGCTGCTGATGCTTCTGCTTTTCCTGCACAGCAATCTTTACCTTTCATCGCTTTGCCATGTTTCTTGCAAGCTTTTCTGCATTCTTTCTTGCTCATGTCGCATTTTCCATCATGACTTTCTGCTTTCACAGCTGTGCTGTTATCTGCAGCGGGAGCAGCTGTAATAGTTGTTGATTGTGTAGTTTCAGCAGCAGGCTTCGCTTCCTGAGCATTTGTCTGTATAGCAATAAAACTGAATACTGCTAATGCGGCAATTAATTTTTTCATATCCTTTTTTCTTAATTTATATTTTGCGCTAAAATAGACTTTTTTAAATTGATGACAAATGATAAATGTCTGCTTCAGACTTCATTCACATTGTCCTTTTGCAGCATATCCCTCAGGTTATACAGCACTCCGCCTCTCAGCACGGGTATCACCTGTGTCTGATTGGGTGTCAGGCAGTACAGCACATCTTCATCCACCTTTAGTTTCTCCAGCCTTGTGCGGTGTGACGACTGCGCCAAAAACTCATACATATCATTCCTTGCCAAATCATACAGCCTCATGGCTGCCAGCGCTGCATCGCGGTGTGGTGTAAGTCTGAAATGTGGCTGCAGTTTTTCAGCTAATGCTCCTGCAAAAAGTGCATCCTCTAAGTTAAAAGTATCTTTCCATCCTGCACACAGACAAATCACATTTTGCCGTTGCTTAATCAGCCACTCTGCAAGGGTGTCAATATTCAGAAACGAACCCACCACCACCATGGCTGCATTACGCGCTATATCTATTGCCCGCGTGCCGTTTGTGGTTGTAAGAGCAATATTTTTTCCTCTTATTTTATCGTCCATGTAGCTGAAAGGCGAATTGCCAAAATCAAATCCTTCCACCATAGAGCCTTGCCGCTCTGCTCCTACCAGATATCCTTTTTCGCGATAAGCCAGACTTTCTTCAGTGGTTGTCACCGGCACAATGCAATGTGCCCCGTACTGAAATGCCACACATATACTGCTCGTTGCACGCAGCACATCTATCACCACCACTATGCTTTGCGACACGTCATACTGATAAAACAATGCCGGTGTAAGGCAAACCTCGAGAAAAGGTTTCTCCGCTTCCATCATTTATTTTTTCAAAAACGGCAATTTTACTATCACTGCCTTCAGTAATTTCTCTCTTATTTTCACATATATCTCAGTACCCTCGCCTGCATATTCTTTTTTCACATAGCCCAACCCAATGGCCTTGCCGAGTGTAGGCGATTGTGTGCCCGAAGTCACTCTTCCTATTACCTCGCCCTGTGCATTGCATATTTCATAGTCCTTGCGCGAAATACCTCTGTCTATCATCTCAAAACCACAAAGCTTCTGTACCACACCTCTCTCTTTCTCAGCTTTCAGTGCTGCCGAGTTCACAAAGTCCTTTGTAAATTTCGTTATCCATCCCAATCCTGCTTCCAATGGCGATGTGGTATCATCAATATCATTTCCATACAGGCAGAAACCCATCTCCAGCCTCAGTGTATCGCGAGCACCCAGGCCTATAGGTTTAATGCCAAACTCCTCTCCTGCCTTCAGCACATCATTCCAGATTTTCACTGCATGGGCATTATCCATATAAATTTCAAAACCTCCCGCACCGGTATATCCCGTGTTCGAAATAATCACATCTGAGCATCCGTCAAATTCACCTTTCACAAAATGATAATATGCTATTTCATCTAGTTTCACCTGTGTCAGTTTCTGCAGTGTTTGCATAGCCTTAGGACCCTGTATGGCCAGCAGCGACATACTGTCCGACACATTCTCCATCACCGCACCATAACTGTTGTGCTTCATTATCCAGTTCCAGTCCTTCTCAATATTTGAAGCGTTCACCACCAGCATAAAAGTTTTCTCATCCATGCAATACACTATCAAATCGTCCACAATGCCTCCTTGTTCATTGGGCAGGCAACTGTACTGCGCCTTGCCGGCCGAAAGTTTGCTTACATCATTACTCGTAACGCGTTGCAGCAGATCTACTGCGCCATCACCCTTCACTATAAACTCGCCCATGTGCGACACGTCAAACATTCCCACAGCATTTCGCACGGTTTCATGCTCTGCATTAATGCCGCTATACTGCACCGGCATCAGATAGCCGGCAAAAGGCACCATCTTGGCTCCCAGTTGTTGATGCACTGCTGTAAGTGCCGTATGCTTCAAAGTAGTTGATTCTTCCATCTTTTATCAATAAAAAATTGCGCGGCAAAGCTAATATTTATTTGCATGATGGGTAGGCAGAATTTCTAAAACGATTTTTTCAAACTTAAGAGAATCCCTCAAAAACTTAATTTATTTTTACCCCATTGCACACTCTCATTCCTGCACCTCTCATGAACAAGCAATCCGAATCTCCCACGCTCTTCTTTGCAACACCAAACGATTTTCAGCATTGGCTTCACCAATACAATACTTCCGTAAAAAGCATCTGGCTCAAATTCGCCAAAAAATCAAGCGGCATTCCTTCCATCACCCCTGCCGAAGCGCTGGAAATTGCACTATGCTATGGATGGATTGACGGACAACGAAAAACATTTGACGAACAATTTTACATTAACAAATACACCCCCAGGCGAAAAGGCAGCCTGTGGTCTAAACGCAACTGCAAAATTGCCATACAACTAATCAAGGAAAAACGTATGACATCTCACGGCCTAAGAGAAATTAATGCAGCCAAAGAAGACGGACGATGGCAGAATGCTTACGACTCATCTAAAAACATCCAGTTACCTCCCGATTTTTTAGAACGACTAAAAAAATCAAAAAAAAGCCTACACCTTTTTTACAACACTCAACAAAACCAACACATTTGCCATTGCATTCCGTCTGCAAACTGCACGCAAACCCGAAACCCGCGAAAAAAGATTGCAAAAAATTATTGAAATGATGAAAGCCGGCCAAAAATTTCACTAATTACCCATTCTCAATTGTCCATTCTCAAAATTGTATTTTTAGTTAATCACGCCTGATACATCAAATTAAGTAGTCGCTGCCATTCCGATTCAATATAACTTTGAAGATTAAAATCTATCACTGTTTACATTTTTCTATCAGAACAAATCTTTTACATTATCCTAAACATATTTCAAACAATTAATAAATAATTATATGAAAAAAAGCTTACTCTTTATCTTCGTCACATTCATAACATTTGCAACCAATGCACAAACCGGTTTATATGTGCCACAGTTGGCAAAATTTGATACAGCAATGCTCAATCTCATGTCGGCTTACAATGTGCCTGGAGGTCAGTTGGCTATTACCTATCATGGGCGATTAGTTTATAACAGAGGTTTTGGACTGGCTAATACTTCAACACAGGATTCTGTTTATCCTAACAGTATTTTCCGCATTGCAAGTATTTCCAAAACATTCACCGGAGTTGCCTGTCTGCAATTGTTTGAAAACGGATTGTTGAATCTCGATGCAAAAGCATTCGGCCCCACAGGAATTTTAAATGATGCCATGTACTCCAACATCCTCGACCCGCGCTATACAGACATTACCGTAAGAATGTTGCTTCAGCACAGTGGCGGTTGGGATAGAGCTATTTCTGGCGACCCAATGTTTGATGCATATAACATTGCAACTGTTATGGGTGTGGCTTCTCCTCCATCACCTCAAGTAGTTATTCAATACATGCTTTCTCACAAAATGCTCGACTTCGATCCGGGAACACAATATCAATATTCCAACTTTGGCTTTTGTGTATTAGGTCGCATTATCGAAAAAATCACCGGACAAACCTATGACGATTATATTACCAATAATATTTTAATACCTCTGGGAATTACAGATATGCACCTAGGTTATAACCTGCTCGCAAATCAACTTCCAAACGAAGTAAATTATTACGATTATCCCGGAGCACCCTATGCCTATTCAGTTTACAATAATTCGACCTTGGTTCCATGGCCTTATGGAGGCTTTAATATTGAGTTTATGGATTCGCATGGTGGATGGGTGTCATCATGCTCAGACTTATTGCGATTTGTTTGTGGCATTGATCGTTTCAATACCCGCCCCGATATTTTATCAACTGCCACTCTTGATACACTGACAAAACCTTCCGCCAACGAACCAAATTATGCTTGCGGTATTCAGGTTAATATTTACAATAACTGGTGGCATAATGGTTCATTACCCGGCACCACTTCGGAATATGTAAGAAATGGCAATGCACAGATTAACTGGGCTATCATTCTTAACACAAGAGACGCAGCAGGCAATATCAACTCCGCTGTTGACAATCTGGTATGGAACGTATTGCCCTCTATCAACAGTTGGCCTTCATTCGATTTGTTTAATACAACAAGTATTGAAAACCTTAGCAACCACGCTATCATCACTGTTTCTCCAAATCCAACAAAAGACAGAATTAATTTTTCTGTTAATGTAAACATGCAACTCAGCAACATTTCCGGGCAAATTATTGCCGAAGAAAAAAACATCAACACGTTTGATTTATCTGATCAGCCTTCAGGTTTATATTTCCTGACCATTACTGATGGTTATGGCAACATACTTCAGCGCAATAAAATTGTGAAAGAGTAACTAATTTACTTAAGGGTAATTTTATTAAAAATTAAGCTCACGATTTATATTTTCCATAAAAAAATCAGCTTTTATATAACAAATTGTATATAAAATGTAACCTGATATACATTTAGTCCGTTTTAAATATTTATTACTAAAGATTAAAACGAATTACCTGATTGAAAAAATATTTACAATAACTTTTACTAATATTTAAATATATGAAAAAACTTCTGCTGTCTGCTATTATTACTGTTGTTACAGCAATCAGCATCCATGCACAATGCAATTACATTGCATCCACTTCAACATCCGTTGACACATTAACTTATACTTTTTCTGGCGGCTCCTTCCAGAGTTATGGATGTGCTCCTATTGACCCTACATACTGGCTGGCAGGAAATGGAATGTCAGTTACCATCACATTCACAAATCCGGAGAACTACCCTACTTTCAGAGTATGGGGAATGAATAATGATGATGTAGCTTCGGTAAGTGTAAATGGAGTCAACTATCCTTTGACTTCGTCATCTGCCTCTTATGACACAAAGGTTGTTTGCGGATTATCACCCGGACCGGACGGTGTAATATTTTCAGGAGGTAATCTCACCGGTGCCAATACGAATTTCCAGGGAAATTATTCTTATCAGAATGTTCAACTCGCTACCACAAACGTGAATACCATTACCATCACAGGGATTGCCGGAGCAGGTTGGGGATTTGCCGGAGCTTCAGTTGGTTGTCCTCTGACAGGAATTAACAATATTAATACCGACTTAAATACAATTTCAATCAATCCCAATCCAACAAAAGACAGAATTAAATTTTCTTCTAATGTAAATATGCAACTCAGCAACATTGCGGGTCAAGTTATAGCTGACATAAAAAACATCAATACATTTGATTTATCAAATCAACCTTCGGGAATATACATTCTTACCATTAATGATAAACAGGGCAACTCACTGCAACGCAATAAAATTGTGAAAGAATAATTGCTTGCTATTTATCCGATAAAATTTGTTATAATACCTTTCAGCATATTTCAAATTATCTTTTATCTTCTTATCCATTGCTAAAAATTTAGTTAAGAAAATATCAAAGGATTAAAGAAACTTATTATGATTAAGAAAATAATTACAACCTTGACAGTTACCATAATCACGATAAGCCTGAGTGCTCAAACGATTACTCCATTTAAAGCTGAAAATAATAAATGGGGATATAAAGATGCCGGTGGCAAAGTTGTAGTACCTCCAAAATATGACTTTGCATGGGATTTGAGTGATGGTTTAGGCAGGGTAAGGGACAAAGAAAAATATGGCTTTATTGATCAAAGCGGTAAAATAATTATCCCCTTAAAATTCGAAAATGCATACAATTTCATTGATAATATGGCCGCTGTAAAACTTAATGGCAAGTATGGATTCATTGATAAAACAGGCAAAGAAGTAATACCATTTCAATATGATGAGGCAACTTATTTTTATGACGGTTTGGCACTTGTAAAAGAAGGCACAATCAGAGATAAGAAAAATAATGTAACACAATATGGTAAATATGGTTTTATAGACAAAACCAATAAAGTTGTTATACCAATAAAATATGAAGGTGCAAGTGAGTTCTCAGAAGGGTTAGCAGCGGTTAAGCTAAACAAAAAGTATGGTTATATAGACAGCACAGGAAATGTGGTAATAGATTTTCAGTTTGACAATGCCTATGATTTCAGTGAAGGTATGGCCAGAGTTAAAAGTGGAGGCTATTTTGATGGGAAGTATGGATATATTGACAGCACAGGAAAACTGGTGATTCCTATGATATATGAAGATGCAGACGATTTTTACAAAGGGGTTGCCAGAGTAAAACTTAACGGAGTATCGAAGGACATAGACAAGACCGGAACGAATGAAGAAGAAAGACAAAAACTTGCTAAGGAGAAAGAAGAAAATGAGAAGAAAATACGAAAAGCAATTATTGATAAAGCTATAGCAGAAGCCCGAAGGGATACGTTGGCAAAAGAGTTATTAAATGTATATACTGAAGAGGATAAAAAACTTTTCGATAAAGTAGTAGAATTGCAACATGTTGTGGAATCAACAATGATTATTAGTGAAAAATATGGATTCAACAGAACAAACTGGAATAGTACTTCATATTTAATAGATCAAAAATATGATGTAGCTTTAGAACAATTGAAATCATATAAATTGATTCTGAAAAAATATAACTTTCCTGAATACAAAAATGAACTTTATGACAGAATAATAGAAAATCTTGAATTAGTGAATTCATACATTGCATCTTGCAGTGCATGGGGCCAATTTATTTATTCATTAGGAAGTGATTTAGACGCAAAAGAACCGTTTTTGAAAGTAGCAGATAATCTTACTGCTTTGAAGAAACACGATGATGAACTGAGAAAATTTATAGCTTTATATAAACGAAGAAATAGTTTATAAAAGCTGTAGTTGTCTAAATTATTAAACAACTGTTTTACAGTCTTGAGTTATAAATGCACCGTTTAGAATAATTAAAATAAACTTTTTATCCTGTCAGGATAATCAGTAATAATCCCTCTCACACCTTTTGATTTTAGCAAAGCAGCATCAGTTTCATTATTTACTGTCCACGCCAATATTTTAATGCCATGCCTGCTGCAAAATTCAATTGCTGATTCATCAATAAAAATGTAGTAAGGACTGTAGTAAAGTGTTATAAATCCAAGTTTATCAAAAAACATTTCCGTATTTTCAACAGTTTCATTCAATGCTGATAATTTTGCTTCAGGATATTTCTCATGTAAAATTTTCAGGATGTTTAAATCAAAAGACTGAATCAGGTATTGCGATGATGTGAGTTGCTTTGAAACTGTTTCCATCACAAGAGAAACAAATTTATCAGGCTGTGGCTGGAATTTGCCGTAAAGTTTTTCGTCACTCTTTATTTCAATACATATTACCGGCAAAGGAATGTTCTTTTGACGGCAATATTCTTTCAGCTGAATGAGCATATCTTCGAGCAAGGGTTTGGTTGCTTTCATTTTTTTTTGCTCCGGAAACTCAGGGTTTACTCTTAATCCGCAGTCAAACTTTTTTATTTGCTCATAGCTCAACTGAAACAAATTAATGCCTGTTGCCTGAGCAGTGCTCATTTCATTTCCATTTGCATCGAGGCAAATTTCATTGTTCAGCCATGGTTCATGAGAAATAAGTACTTTCTGATCTCCTGTTATCACCACATCCAGTTCCAGTGCATCAACACCCACATCAACAGCTTTAAGAAATCCCTCAATGGTATTTTCCGGAATCAAACCACGGCAACCACGATGACCAATAATTATTGTTTTATCAGAAGGAAAAATCATTTTAACTGAAAAGCAAAAATCACTGTCTGAAATTATTCATAGCGCAATGCTTCAATCGGGTCAAGCCGCGAAGCTTTCATGGCGGGATAAAATCCTGACACTACTCCGATAATGAAACACAACGTCATCCCTGCCAGCATCCAGTTCCACGGTACAACAAAAACGGCATTCATGGCCATGCCCATCAGATTGCCTACCGCTACTCCAAGAATTACTCCGCACAAACCTCCAAACAGACAAATTACAACCGCTTCAATCAAAAACTGTTTCAGAATAACCAAACGGGTTGCTCCCAGAGATTTTCGTATTCCGATTTCGCGTGTACGCTCAGTAACAGATACCAGCATAATATTCATCAGTGCAATGGCTGCTCCCAGCAAAGTGATGATGCCGATAATGGTAGCAGCATAGCTTACATTTTTCAACTGGTCAATAACCATTGCTGCAATGCTGTCGCTCTTGATAATTTCAAACGATTTATCCTCTCCTATTTTGTCATTTCTTATATTTCTGAAAACTCCTATGGCTTCTTCCACTGCTGTTTCGAGCTGTGCGACATTAGCTACTTTAACACTGATGGTCCATGAGCGACCGTCATTACCATAGTTTTGCTTGGCATTTATCAGAGGTATCAGGCATACTTTATCTCCTCCAAATCCCATGCTGTTGCCTTTCTCTTTGAGCACGCCTATTATGCGATAACGCCTGTTGTCAATGGAAATATCCTTGTCAACTGCATCCGCATTTTTAAATAATTTATTCTTTATTTCACTACCAATCAGCACTACATTATCGCCACGCATGGTTTCATTCTGAGTAATATTTCTGCCTGATTCTATTGCATATCCACCTGTAGCAAGGTAATTATCATCGACACCTGTTATCAATATATTGGGATTTGTTTTTTCAGAACCATACCTGCACACAGCTACACCATTACAAAAAGTAGAAAGTGAAATAGTAGCAGGATAAACCATCTTTTCTTTGAACTGAATTGCCTGCTGAAGAGTTATCGGTTGAAATCGTTTAGATTTTTTTCCGGAGTTGCCAATTCGTATTCCAAGCCCTGAATTGCGGATGGTAAAAGTATTGGCTCCCATACTGGTGAAATTGGTGTTGATGGAAGCTTTGAGTCCCTCGATGGCAGTGAGTATGCCAACCAGCGCCATAATACCGATAGCAATGATGAGCACAGTTAAAACAGTGCGCAGCATTTGTCCTTTAATGGCATGAAATGCTATTCTTAAGTTTTCTAATAAAGGCATTGTGCGAAGGTAATATTCTTACCCTTAAATTTAACTACAACTAATGTTGTTAATGTGTTAAAGTATCAGGCTGTTCTAAAGAACCAAAAATATAACCTTTAAATTTCAAGTTGATAAAACAATCTGTAAGAAATGGAGAGTCAGGTTTTCTTCGATTATTTCAACCAGTTAAAAAACAAAAACACTGCATAGCCATCCTCATTCAAGAGTAAACTATCAGGATAAGGATTCTCTACAAGAGAGTCACCGGGAGCTATTGTAACAATAAAAGATTTCATCAGAGTTGAGTCAACGTATGAACTGTCACTGCTTTTCTCGAAATCGTAAATATCAAACTTCAGGTTACTTCCAAATGCACGTACTTTATATGGAGTTGTGAGGAAATATGGAACAGGTAAACTGTCAGCATTGAGGTTTTCGAAATGGAATGGCTGCGCAAAAACAGGATAGTCGGTTGAATCTAAATCAGACATTCGATAGAAAACATCAGGAAGTCCTAAGGTGTCAATGGTATCAGCCACATCCCATGGTTGTCCGCTGGGGTCGGTCAGTGGCATTTGAGCTAAAATGATTGACCTTACTTCAACTCCTGAACGGCTGCCATAATATTGCGGACCGGTAGTGCCCGGATCGTTATAATCTTTCTGGCATGAGAACATACTTAGAACAATTAAACCAGGCAGGGTAAGTGGAAGTATTTTTTTGAAAATGGTTGACATGTGCAATTGTTGATGGCGCTAAATTAAAAAAGCTGCCCGATTACAGACAGCTTTTAACGTATTTCTATATAGAGAAATTAATTCCCCTTTGTTCTTCTTTCGTCAGATACGGTTAATTTCTTACGTCCCTTACGTCTGCGTGCAGCCAATACTCTGCGGCCATTGGCAGTAGCCATACGTTCACGGAAACCATGTTTGTTTTTTCTTTTGCGTTTTGACGGTTGATATGTCCTTACCATAATTCTTCTTTTTTTTAAATAGCTCTCACTTTTAGAGGCGGCAAATATAGAATTATTTTACTTACCAAACGGCAGATAAACTATTTTTTTTTCATTAAAAGCTTCATGGTCTATAAAAGCCCGCAAAGGTTCTGTAAACACCTTGTTACCAAATGGTTTAAGCTCTTCTGTTAAATCTCCTCCTTTAAGGCAAATAATGCCATTAGGCATGTCTGCATTGCTTTTTATGTTGATTTTTCCACTGCTCCATTTTACCAAATCAGCAAGGGGTGCTGTGGCTCTCGAAATCACAAAATCAACCATCAGTTCAATCTTCTCTGCCCTTTGGTTGAGTACAGCAACATTCTGAAGGCCTAAATTCAAAGCCATTTGTTTCACTGCTTCTGTTTTTTTGCGGATAGAATCAACCAGATAAAAATCCACTTGAGGAAAAAAAATGGCTAATGGCAATCCCGGTAAGCCTCCACCGGTACCGATGTCCATCACCTTACTGCCTTCAGGAAAAGAAATGAACTTTGCCAACGACAAGGAATGCAACAAATGACTGACATAAAAATTATCAATATCCTTTCGCGAAACAAGGTTTATTTTTTCATTCCACTCACAAAACAATGCAACAAACTGTGTGAATTGATCAGTCTGTTTTGCAGAAATCCCCGGAAAATAATGCTGAATGACAGCAATGGAATCTTTCATGCCTCAATCAAGGACGATGTTCCGAGCTTTTCATAATCTGATACAGAAACTCGCGGGCTCGAAACAACTGTGCTTTTACAGTACCAAGTGGAAGTGACATTTCTTCAGCAATTTCTTCATAGCTCAATTCACGGAAATAACGCAACTCCACCAATGTTTTGTAACGCGGTTTCAACTTATCTACCACTTCACGCATAGTTTCCATTTTTTGCTTTTTCATCATGCGCTCTTCCGGGTCAATGCCATCTGACTTTACCTCAAGGGCTATATCTTCTCCGTTTTCGTTTTCAAAACCTTTATCAATGCTCAAGGTATTTTTTCTTTTCTTACGGATATAATCAATACAGTTGTTGGTGGCAATTTTAAACAGCCATGTACTGAATGCGTAATCAGGAGTATATTGATGAATATTTTTAAATGCTTTTCCGAAAGCTTCAATAGTCAGATCATCGGCATCATCGCGGTTGTTGACCATTTTGAGCAACATAAAATAAATAGAATCCTTGTAACGTGCCATCAGTTCAGCATAGGCTTTCTGATTACCTTTGTCAATAGCTTCTCTTACCAGGTAGTAGTCTTTTACAGCTTTATCACTCAGATTCGGATTCATTGCAGAGGTTTCGGTTTTTGACATATTTTTCTTAGCACTCTTTACTTCCATGTTTTGTTTTTAACGAAAAGATTTGACAATGCGATTAACGGATAAATAAAAGCTATAAAAATATCGTAAACAGGAATTAACGGTATCAGATCGGTTTCCTTCAGTTTCTTTAAGCATGAGCCAAATATAGCCATTTGAATAATCAAACGTAGTCCAAAGGCCGAAGCAACCCATACAATTTTAAACTTACTTATTAACAAAACAACAAGTGCAGGATAAAACAGTATGGTACTCATTATAAAAATTCCCAAACTCAATTTATGCCTGAAACGATATAACACCGATGCACTTACATGTCTTTTTTTCTGCCTGAACCACTCCGTAAATGAGGTTTTGGGCTGTGAATAGGTAAAAGAATCAGGGTGAAGTTGCACGGCTGTGTTAGATGCCCGGGCAGTTTCGTTAACAAACAAATCATCATCGCCTGACATGATATGCTGATGGCTTGCAAAACCTTTGTTCGCAAAAAATAACGAGCGCAGGTAAGATAAATTGCGTCCTACCCCCATGTAGGTGTTTTTGCCCAAAGCGTAAGATAAATACTGCATGGCATTAAATGCCGTATCAAAGCGCACCCATCTGTTGATAAATGAATTTTGTTTGATATAAGCACCATAACCGATAACAATTTTAGTGTCGTGGCTGTACTTACTCATCATCAAACGTATCCATTGATTACCGGCAGGATAACAGTCAGCATCCGTAAGCAACAGATGCTCATATTGAGCTGATTTTATTCCAATAGTCAGAGCAAATTTTTTTGCCGTGCTGATAACGTTCCTGTTCTTTGATGGAAACAATTTTCAGATGCGGATATTTTTCCGTTAGCTCCTCCATATATTTTTCTGATTCGTCCCATGAGCAGTCGTTCACTACTATTACCTGAAAAACTTTATAATCCTGCTCCAAAATCGAAATCAGATTCGCCTTTAGATTTTTCAGTTCGTTTCGGGCACAGATTATTACAGAAACAGGAGGTTCGGAAGCATCTGATTTAACAGGTTTGTGAAACGACAACCTCGAAAAAACAAAAAGGTAATAAGCAAGCTGTATAACCCATGCCAATGCAAAAAGCGCAAGAATTGCCCAGCAGATATTTTCAGCAGTAATATAATTGAGTATCCGGTCCACAAAAATTTTCTGATAACAGCCGGCAAATGTATGAAGGACTTATGCAACACCTATTTCTATCTTTGCAAAAAATATCAACATTCGATCCCTAAAAATTTTCAATTCAGGTGATGCAGTTTAAAATAAATAATTCAGATAAAAACACTAAAGCCCGGGCGGGGGAAATTACTACACCACATGGCCTGATAAAAACACCCATATTCATGCCTGTAGGTACAGCAGGAACTGTGAAAAGTATCAATCAGCGTGATTTAAAAAATGATGTTAATGCGCAAATAATTTTAGGGAATACCTATCACCTGAATCTAAGACCTGGAACTTCTGTACTTGAAAAAGCAGGTGGACTTCATAAGTTTATGAGTTGGGACAGACCCATTCTTACAGACAGCGGAGGTTATCAGGTATATTCACTGACTGATGTAAGAAAGCTTACTGAAGAAGGCGTAAAATTTCAGTCGCATATTGATGGCAGCCGGCATTTTATTTCTCCTGAAATAAGTATGGATATTCAGCGCAGCATTGGTGCAGATATTATCATGGCATTTGATGAATGTACTCCCTACCCTTGCGAATTTAAGGCTGCAAAAAAGTCTATGGAGATGACTCATCGCTGGCTGAACCGTTGCATCGAACATTTAAAGAAAACTCCTGCCAAATATGGTTTTGAACAAACATTGTTTCCTATTGTACAAGGATCTGTATATAAAGATTTGCGCATACAAAGTGCAGAATATATTGCAGCTGCAGGTGCGGATGGAAATGCCATTGGCGGTTTATCTGTAGGAGAACCTGCAGAGATAATGTATGAAATTACTGATGCCGTAACCAATATATTACCCGTTGATAAACCACGTTATCTGATGGGTGTGGGCACACCTGCCAATTTGTTGGAATGTATTGCGCTTGGCATTGATATGTTTGACTGTGTGATGCCAACACGAAATGCACGCAATGGGATGTTGTTTACCTCAGAAGGTATTTTGAATATGCGCAATGAAAAATGGAAGGAAGACTTCTCTCCTATAGATCCTAATGGAGTTTGTTTTGTTGATGCAGAATATTCAAAAGCATATCTGCGCCATTTATTTATAAGTAAAGAAATGCTTGCTGCCCAAATTGCTACTTTGCATAATCTGTCATTTTATCTGTGGCTGGTAGGTCAGGCACGTACGAAAATTATGGAAGGAACGTTTAGTGAATGGAAAACACAAATGGTTAAGAAACTAATGGTTAGGTTATAATTCATCTATCAGGTTTTCCACATTATCCTATTCATAAAACTACTAAACATCATTCATGCAGTAGAACGCAACACTCTATTTTTATAACATGAAAAAATTTTGGGATAAAGTGCCTGTTTGGCTCAAAAACAAGTATGCTGTTTGCATAATTGTTTTTTGTGGTATGGGTAGCTTTTTTTTGACAAGAATGATTTTTATGCACAATATCGTTTCAGGCAACAACTGAAATCATTACAAAAAGATAAAGCATTTTATACAGAAGAACTGCAGAAGACACAAAAGGATTTGAACGAGCTTATGTCGTCACCGGCTAATCTTGAAAAATTTGCCAGAGAAAAATATATGATGAAACGTGACGATGAAGACATTTTTGTTTTCACAGAAGAATAAAAATTGTAAGACAAAGAAAAAGGGCTGCTCTCGCAGCCCTTTTTTCTTTATAACCCGATTTATTGTTTTACTTCATGTTCGACTTTTTCGCTGATGAAAACAAAGTGTTTGTTTTTATCCAAATCAATACAAATGATATCTTCTTTATTCACTGTTCCGGCAAGAATTTGTTTAGAGAGTTCATTGAATATTTTTTTCTGAAGAACTCTTTTCAACGGTCTTGCACCAAATTGCGGATCGTAACCTAATTCCGACAACCATTCTATCGCCTTATCTGTAATGGTAAGATGAATATCATTCTTAGCAAGCATATCCTTTGCCTGATTAAACTGTATGCGCACAATATCTTCAATCTGGTCGCGGGTAAGCGGATTGAACATGATAACTTCGTCAATACGATTCAGAAATTCAGGTCGTATGGTTTTCTTCAACAAATCATAAACTTCTGTTTTTGTATTTGCAATTACTGCATCACGGTTTTTATCATTGATGTTTTCAAATTTTTCCTGAATTAAATGAGCACCAATATTAGAAGTCATAATGATGATGGTGTTTTTAAAGTTTGCAGTTCGGCCTTTGTTATCGGTTAAACGTCCGTCATCAAGTACCTGCAATAAAATGTTGAACACATCAGGATGTGCTTTTTCAATTTCATCTAACAGTACCACAGAATAAGGTCGCCTGCGTACTGCTTCTGTAAGTTGTCCGCCTTCATCATAACCCACATATCCCGGAGGCGCACCAATCAATCTTGAAACCGTATGCTTTTCCTGATACTCGCTCATGTCAATGCGTGTCATATTATTCTCATCATTGAATAAATAAGCAGCCAGTGCCTTGGCAAGTTCTGTTTTACCCACACCTGTGGAACCAAGAAATATAAAAGAGCCAATCGGCTTGCGCATATCCTGCAATCCGGCACGGCTGCGTCTTACAGCATCAGCTACAGCTTCAATGGCATCATCCTGCCCTACTACCCGCTTATGCAATTCATCTTCCAGGTGAAGTAATTTCTCACGCTCACTCTGCAGCATACGTTTTACAGGAATACCAGTCCAGCGCGAAACCACTTCTGCAATATCTTCACTGTCCACTTCTTCTTTCATCATTGCACCTTTATCATGCATTTCATTCAATGCCGTCATGAGTTGTTGCAACTTTTGTTCAGCTTCTTTTATTTTTCCATATCTGATTTCTGCAACTTTGCCATAGTCACCGGAACGCTCAGCCTGATCGGCTTCGAGTTTCAGATTTTCAATTTGCTCTTTCGTTGCCTGAATCTTCTCAACTACTTCTTTTTCGCTCTGCCATTTTGCCTTCACTTCATTTCTTTGCTCGTTAAGCTGTGCAAGTTCTTCTGTCAGTTCACTCACTTTCTTCTCATCATTTTCGCGTCTGATTGCTTCGCGTTCTATTTCAAGCTGCATGATTTTTCGGTTCAGTTCATCCAACTCTTCCGGAACAGAATCCATTTCCAGTCTTAACTTTGATGAGGCTTCGTCAATAAGGTCAATTGCTTTATCAGGAAGATATCGGTCATTGATGTATCGTTGCGACAATTCAACAGCGGCAATGATGGCATCGTCCTTAATGCGCACTTTGTGGTGAGTTTCATATCGTTCTTTCAATCCGCGCAAAATGGAAATTGCCGATTCGGTATCAGGTTCTTCTACCATTACT
Source organism: Bacteroidetes bacterium OLB10 (assembly GCA_001567275.1). Classification (GTDB taxonomy): domain Bacteria; phylum Bacteroidota; class Bacteroidia; order AKYH767-A; family OLB10; genus OLB10. The sequence goes on along the minus strand of LNBX01000043.1, from coordinate 108,669 downwards.
TTCTGAAAACGTCTTTCAAGTGCTTTATCTTTTTCAATAAACTTTTGATACTCGTTTAAAGTGGTTGCACCAATGGCTCTCAGTTCACCTCGTGCCAAAGCAGGTTTCAGAATATTTGCTGCATCCATTGCGCCTTCACCGGCACCGGCACCTACGAGGGTATGTATCTCATCAATAAAAAGTACAATCTCACCTTCTCCTGCAATCACTTCTTTTACCACACTTTTCAATCGCTCTTCAAACTCACCCTTATATTTTGCACCTGCAATAAGTGCCCCCATATCGAGCGAATAAATGACTTTTGATTTCAGATTTTCGGGAACGTCACCATTGATAATACGATGTGCAAGACCTTCGGCAATAGCGGTTTTACCTACACCGGGTTCGCCAATCAGTATAGGATTATTTTTTGTTCTGCGCGAAAGAATCTGCAATACTCTTCTGATTTCTTCATCACGGCCAATAACGGGATCAAGTTTTCCGTTGCGTGCTAATTCATTCAGATTCCGTGCAAACTTATTCAAGGAGTTATATGTATCTTCTGCACTTGCCGAAGTCACTCTTTCACCTTTGCGCAATTCAGTAATTGCCTCTTTTAAATCTTTTTCATTGCAACCCTGTTCTTTCAGCAATCGGGCTGTTTCATCCTTTCCTGCAAGCAATCCGAGAAGTATGTGCTCGATTGAAACAAACTCATCTTTGAATGTTTTCAGATAACCGAAAGCTTTTTGCAAAGCAGCATTGGCATCGTTTGAAAAATATACCTGACCACCTGATACTTTCGGATAATTTTCTGTCAATGTTTTGAGCTTTGTATTCAGCACATTCATATTGACATTTAATTTCTTCAGAAGAAAAGGTACCACATGTTGATCTATTTCAAGAAGTGCCCTCAGAATATGGCCTGTTTCTACAGACTGTTGCCCGGCTGAAGTTGCCAGAAACTGAGCCTGCTGAAGTGTTTCCTGCGATTTAATTGTTAATTTATTTAAGTCCATTATTTTCTTTTAGAATTTTATCTATCATAAATATGACCATTCAAAAATATTTGTATTTTAGCGTCAAATAGTCAGAATAACAAAAATAAAACCGACAAATTATCTATAAAGTTTAAATATGCAGCGACATTTTTGCCGCATGTGTTTTGTAGTGGTAGGAATATGTGTATTGAATTTTTTAAAATTAATTCAGGAAGTACATTTGAAGTTTTAGACCTAATTAAACATCTATGAAAAAACAGGATAAAATCCTGATGCCGGTTGATTTTTCAGAGTGCACTTTAAACACGCTTTTGTATGCAAAATCTATTGCAGAAGCAACACAGGCTGAGTTGGAATTGCTATATGTAAAAAGTAAGGATTCTGAAACTAAAACAACCAGGCAAAAAGATTACAAAGAACGCCTTGCTGAAATAGTTGACAAAGATGAACGATTAAAGAATTTTCCGGTCACGCTGAATGTTTGTGAGGGAGAAAGAATCAAGGAAATCATCAAGTTTCATAAGCGCCATAAATGTAATCTGATTGTCATGGGCACCAAAGGTGCGAACAATCTTAGTCGGAAATTTTTTGGCACCAATACACTCAATATCATTCAAAAAGTCAACTGTCCTGTCTTGGCAATTCCATGCAATCACACATATAAACCAATAGAAAAACTGGTTATCACTACAGACATGCATTCACAATCTCTCAAACTGATGGAAGATTCCATGCACTATTTTCAGGGATTGCATCCGGAAGTACATATCCTGCATCTGAACAAAGAAAGTGATATGGCTACCCAAACCGAATTTCAGTTGAGTGATTTACCCGGAAGTGTCAGAAAAAGATTCACTTATCCGGGAGTAAAAATGTATGTGAGCAGTTTCAAAGATTTTAACCATGGTGTTGACCATTTCTTACAAAAACATCATGCCGATTTGTTAATCATGTTCACCAAACGAAGAAGGTTTTGGGAGTCGCTGTTTAACAAAAGCCTTACACTTTCGAGAGTTGGAAATTTATCGTTGCCATTACTGGCTTATCCGATGTAGATTCCTTTTAAGCTGGTAATAAGAAGTTAGTTGTGGAATAAAATCACCCAAAAATCTATAGAGTCAAAAAAGTAAAAAGACCACAGACAAAAATTATCTGTGGTCTTTTGTTTTTTTGTGATCCCGCTGGGGCTCGAACCCAGGACCCCTACATTAAAAGTGTAATGCTCTACCGACTGAGCTACGGAATCGAAATTCTTTTCTCAAAACGAGGGCGCAAAAGTATGCTTCTCGGTGAAATTATCAAAACTATTTTACTTTTTTATTAACAAAATTAACCCAACATGGGATGTCGTTTAAATTCCTTTTCATTATCAAACAGTTTGCGGTATGTAATCAGCGTTCTGCTCTTCCAGGTGCCAAGTCCTTCTGCCACTGTTATCATCTTAGGATTGAAATCTCCAATCCATTGCATTTCATAATCTTTATAAATACGCTCTTTTTGAATCACGTTTGCTCCTTCTACTATCATATAACTGTCAACTCCCTTGCCCTGATGTTCGGGTACTACACCAAATACCAATCCGATAAAACGATCCATTTTAAGGGTGCGGAACAACCACAGGAATCGCAACTTTTCAAGCCATCCAAATCTTCCGTTAAATCGTTTAAAAATCTGGTTGATGTCGGGCAGGTTTACCCAACAGGCAACCGGTTCGCCTTTAAAATACACATACCAAACTAATTTTTCGTCAATAACAGCTTTCATTTTTTTAAAAAACTGTAGTGTCTGTTTTTGTTCGAGTTCTTTGCCGCTTCCATGTTTCACCCAAGCTTTATTATATACTTGCCTGAAATCTTCTGCAAACTTCTCTAACTGATTTTTACGGATATGACATGACGTGTAATTCTTATCAGCGGCTATGATGGCATGTCGTTCATAAAATTTTTCCTGTAAGCGATTATGAACTTTTAATCCATAGCAAAACTGCTTGAAATAAGTTTTGAATCCATAAGCTTCAAAAAAATCCTGATAATAACGCGGATTGTAATTCATCTTATAAATTGGCGAAGAAAAACCATCAACCAACAGTCCCCACCAGCTGTCACGCTCGCCAAAGTTGATGGGACCATCCATTGCTTCCATTCCTTTTTGCTGCAACCATTTTTTTGCAGTATCGAATAACAAAAAAGCTACTTCTTGATTATTCACACTTTCAAAAAAGCCCATACCACCTGTCGGCTGCTCGTTATTTTTAGTAGCTGTTTTCTTGTCAATAAAAGCAGCTACTCTTCCAATGGTATTTCCCGAATCATCTTTCACAATCCATCGAGTACATTCGCCATGTCTGAAAAACTTGTTTTTTGCAGTATCAAAAACTGATTCAATATCTGAATCCAGTGGCCGAATCCAGTTAGAATCATCCCGGTAAATTTTAAGTGGTAATTCAAGAAATGCTTTTTTATCCTGAGGAGTAATAACTTCTGTTACTTGCATAGGCTGCAAAACTATTTAATTTTGCCGAGAGCATTTTTCATTTAAATCTAAAAATTTGAAAGACCGGGTTGTAGTTATCACAGGTGCTTCATCAGGCATAGGCAAAGCATGTGCAAAATATTTTGCACAACAGGGATGTAAATTAACAATCGCTGCCCGCAACAAAGAGCAATTGCAAACTGTAGCCGAAGAACTGAAATCACATTATGGACATTGTATTGCAGTACCTGCCGATGTGTCAATAGAATCGGAGTGTAAACACCTGATTGAATCGGCTGTTGATGCTTATGGAAAGATTGATGTTTTAATCAACAATGCAGGCATTTCTATGAGGGCATTATTTAATGATGTATCTCTGGATGTTATGCGTCAGGTGATGAATATAAATTTCTGGGGAACGGTTTACTGTACTAAATATGCACTGCCTTATTTGCTAAAGTCCGGAGGTTCGGTTGTGGCCATGTCATCAATTGCAGGCAAAAAAGGACTGCCCGGACGTTGCGCTTATAGTGCAAGTAAGTTTGCAATGGAAGGATTTATGGAAACCCTGCGCACTGAAAACCTGAAAAATAATTTACATGTGTTGGTGGCATGCCCGGGATACACATCGAGCAACATCAGAAAAACTGCATTAAACAAAGATGGTAAAGCACAACAGGAAACACCTTTAGACGAGTCGAAACTGATGAAGGCTGATGAGGTTGCATTTCATATATACAATGCAGTACTAAAACGAAAACGCGACCTTGTACTTACCACCAACGGGAAACTTACTGTTTTTCTGAATAAGTTTTTTCCTGCATGGATGGATAAAATAGTTTATAATTTTGTAGCTAAAGAACCAGAGTCACCTTTTAAATAAATACCAACAGTTAATAGTTTAGAATCATGAGCATAAAAACATTAGCATTTATCACTGCCATAACATTAACATTCGCTGCCTGTGTCAACACCAAGGACAAATTAAAGTCAGAAATAAAAGAAAAGGAAGATGCACTCTTTGCCGAGAAAGACCATAGTATCAACCCCAATAAGGCACGTGATGTAATTACGCTCTATCGTTATTATGCAGAGAAATTCCCTGAGGATACAGTTTCTGCCGATTATCTGTTCAAAGCGGGTGATGTTTCTTCAGGCATCAATGCTTTTCAGAATGCACTGGAATTTTTCCATATAGTTTCAGAAAAATATCCCAACAGCAGCCGTGCCGGTTATGCATTATTTCTGCAGGGATTTATTAATGAGAACACATTAGGTGATACAGCAAGTGCCAGAAAATATTATCAGGAGTTTATTAAGCGATATCCAAAACATGAAATGACAGAAAGTGCTGAATTTTCATTACAACATTTGGGTAAAAGTGCCGAAGATGTTGTTAAAGAAGTAACACACCAACAGGATACACTGAGTACTACTTCAACCCAAAAATAAATATGGCTGTTGCCGGAAAAAAATCAAAAATAGCTGAGAGCAGACAGGCGCAGCAACAACTGAAAGCTGAATTGCTGAAGAATGAGTCAGTAAAAAAAACAAACACATTACTCGCTTTGCTGATAGCATTTGCAGCTATTGTACTTTATGGCAATACACTGAATCATGGTTTTGTGTTAGATGATTATTCAGTGATACTTGAAAACACTGTTACTCAGCAAGGCGTAAAAGCAATTCCTGAAATTTTTTCAAGTTCGTACAGAAGCGGATATACTTTATCAACAGATGAACTTTATCGCCCGTTACCAAAATCTATATTTGCTATATCGTGGCAGCTATTTGGAGATAATCCTTTACCCTTGCATCTGTTGAATATTTTGCTCTATGCAATAACCGGATTTATTTTATTCAGATTTTGTTTAAGGCTTTTTAATCATCAGCTTTTTGCATTTGCAACTTCCTTGCTATTTATTGCCCATCCAATACACACCGAAGTTGTAGCCAACATCAAAAGCATGGACGAAATATTGTCTTTCTTATTCTGTATTTTGTCTGCACGGATGTTGTTTGTTTATTACAGCAACGGAAAATTAAGTTCCATAATTTTAGCTGCATTATTTTTTCTTACCGCTTTGTTCAGCAAAGAATCGTCCATTACTTTTATAGCCATTTTTCCACTGCTGATTATTTTATTCAAGCCGGAAGTTTCGAAACAGAAGAAATCACACTCTGCTACACTTGCTATTGGATTATTTGCTGCAGTTACCTTATTTTTTCTACTCATAAGATATTCCATACTGAGTAAACTACCCTCTGGCGATCCATCTGTTGCTGATAATTTACTCATGGCAGCTAAATCGTTCGACCAGCGTTTTGCAACAGCAGTACTTATTCTGGGAATGTATTTAAAACTTGTTTTCTTTCCTCACCCGTTAATTTTTGACTATTCCTATAATCAGATTCCTCTTACAGGGTTATCCGATTTCGGATTCATTCTTTCGCTGCTGATTTATGTTGCCCTGTTTGTTTATGCAATTTGGTCGTTTAAAAAGTATAAATTAATCTCATTCGGAATATTGTTCTATCTTATTTCCATGAGCATCTATTCCAATATATTTTACATCATCGGATCATCTTTTGGTGAACGTTTTCTTTACACTGCCGTATTTGGCATTTGTGTGGTTGTGGGTTATTTGTGTACCTTAATTGCATCTCCTGAAAAAAGTTTTTCTCTTAAAGATTTTATTTTTAAGAATAAGAATGTATTGATACCTGTTTTTATTGTCACTGTTCTTTTCAGTGTTAAAACTATGGCACGCAATGAGGTTTGGAAAAGCAATTACACACTTTATTCAAATGATGTATTGTTAGCTCCAAATAGCACACGTACTCATTATTATCTGGGGAATTACCTGTCAAAAGATATAAACCTGAAAGGAAAAACTGCAAAGGAAATTGATTCCATACAATTGGTAGCTCTTGCAGAACTTAAAAAATCAGTTGACATTTATCCTTTTGGTGATGCTTACAATCAGATGGGAATAATTTATAACAAGAGAAAAGATTATCAGAATTCTTTTGAGAGTTACCAGAAAGCAATTGAAGCTAATCCATCGGACGCTGTGGTGTATAATAACCTGGGCTCACTCTATTTCAACACCGGAAAAGTGAAGGAAGCACAAGAGATGTATGAAAAGGCAATAAAGTACAATCCAAACTATCCGGATGCGATTATGAATCTAGGAAGCACCTATGGCATGAAACAGGAATACGATACGGCATTATCCTATTTTTTTAAAGCAATCAAACTGAATCCAAATTTGGCACAGGCCTATTATTACATCGGCATCACTTATCGTTATAAAGGAGATGAAAACAATGCAGAGACATATATAGCAAAAGCCGCACAAATTGACCCTCAGAAATTTGGTTCAGCCAAATAAAAAAAGCTGCCTTTGAAGACAGCTTTTCCATTTGAAAAAATCTTTACTTACTTCTTATCTATTGAAAGTAATTCAACTTCGAAAATCAATGTTTCGTTAGGTCCAATGGCACCACCTGCACCGTGTTCGCCATAAGCAAGATTTGCAGGAATATATAATTTCCATTTAGAGCCAACCGGCATAAGTTGCAGTGCTTCTGTCCATCCAGGTATTACCTGATTTACGCCAAACTGCGCAGGCTGACCACGCTCAACAGAACTATCAAATACTTTTCCGTCAATAAGTGTTCCGTGGTAGTGAGTGGTAACCATATCATCCGCTTTGGGTTTTGGCCCTGTACCTTCTTTAATTATTTCATATTGCAATCCGCTTGGCAATGTAACTACCCCTTTACGTTTGCCGTTCTCTTCGAGGAATTTTTTTCCTTTTTCAAGATTTGCCTCAGCCTTAACCTTATTTTCTGCATCTTTTACTTTTTGCTTTTCAGCCATATAAGCACCAATGCATGATTGAATCTGCTCCATTGTTAAAGCCGTCTTTTCTCCCTTTAAAGCTTCAGCAATACCTCGTGCCATCAAATCTACATTCACATCATTCAAGCCATCTTTTTTCAGATTCTCGCCAATGCTTACACCTATTCCGTAACTAACCGAATCAACAGATGTGGTTATAGTTTGATTATTGCTGTTTTTTTGCCCACATGCGCTGAATGCAGATGCCAGAAAACATAAAACTGCGATTTTTACTTTATTCATTTTATCTTTTTTGAAATTCGCGCAAAGATAAATTTCCTGAGTATATGGGCGTAGAATTGAAGATTTTTCTAATTAAAAGTCCTGATAAATTCAATTGTCAGCAATTCAGATACGATTGTTAATAACTCTGCGTTTTACTCTCTTAAATTCTTGGGTTTGTTTATAATTTTATTGGTTGTGAACCTTAACGCATCTTACCTTTGCGTTTTATAAAAAATTTTGTAGAAAAGGTGATGAAGATTACATATTATGGTCATGCATGTTTTGCTGTAGAAGTGGACGGAAAGACCATTGTTTTTGACCCGTTTATATCAGGTAATCCGTTAGCTAAGAATATTCAGCTCAAAAATATAAAAGCAGATTATATTCTGATTTCGCATGGGCATGAAGATCATACGGCAGATGCAATAGAACTGGCCCGGCTTACCAATGCATTGGTAGTAAGCAATTTGCGAAATTTGTAACTGGGTTCAGGAAAAAGGAATTAACCGTGTACATGCAATGAACATTGGCGGCCATTACATGTTTGATTTTGGTAAGTTGAAATGTGTTAATGCTATTCACAGCAGTTCCATGCCTGATGGTTCGTATGGCGGAAGTGCTATGGGCTTCCTTCTTGAAACAGAAGCAGGTAATGTTTATTATTCAGGAGATACTGCCCTTTCATATGACATGAAACTTATTGGCGATTATAAACGCATTGATATTTGCATGCTACCCATAGGCAGCAATTTTACCATGGGTATTGACAATGCCATCATTGCTTCTGAATTTGTAAAATGCGACAGAGTGATAGGCATGCATTACGATACCTTCCCTCCTATTCGCATTGATCATCAGGAAGCGAAAGAAAAATTTACCAATGCAGGAAAAGATTTATTACTCATGAAAATTGGAGAAACAATTACGATTTAACAGCTTAAAAAAACAACAATCAGAAAATGGCAAAAATTATTGCGATAGCGAATCAAAAAGGTGGTGTTGGAAAAACAACTACTGCCATCAACCTTGCTGCAAGCCTTGCAGTATTGGAATATAAAACACTGTTGATAGATGCAGACCCACAGGCAAACAGCACAAGTGGTGTAGGATATGACCCGCGTGTAATCAAAAGAAGTATTTATGAATGTATCATCAACGATGAAAATCCGGCAGAGGTGATTCAGGAAACAAAAACTCCTAATCTCGACTTACTTCCCGCACATATTGACCTGGTAGGTGCAGAAATTGAAATGATCAACCTCTCCAACAGAGAGTATATGATGAAACAAACCATCAACAAAATTGCTGACAACTATGATTTCATCATCATTGACTGTTCGCCATCTCTCGGTCTCATCACCATTAATGCTCTCTCTGCTGCCGACAGTGTGATTATTCCTGTGCAATGTGAATATTTTGCTCTTGAAGGTTTAGGAAAATTGCTGAACACTATAAACATTGTGCAAACACGCCTCAACCCTCAGTTAAGCATTGAAGGAATATTGCTCACAATGTATGATTCGCGCCTGCGACTGAGTAATCAGGTGGTAGAAGAAGTGAAAACGCATTTTCAGAATATGGTGTTCAACACGATTATTCAGCGAAACACAAAATTGGGCGAGGCTCCCAGCTTTGGTGAAACCATCATCATGCACGATGCCAGCAGCAAAGGTGCCGTAAACTATCTGAATCTTGCAAGAGAAATCATTCAGAAAAATAACAATGCAGGAGTTCCCTCACGAGATAAAATTTTTAAATCTGAAGAGACTTCTAAAATAAAAATGAATTAAAAACCTGCCGGTACTTAACCAACCGGATTAAAATCAATTTACGAATGACACAAAAAAAATCAGGGCTTGGCAAAGGTCTGAGTGCATTGCTTGACAACAATATTCCTGCTACTGATCTTAAGGAATTAAATAATGTTCAGCCGGGAATCATAACTACACTCGCTGTTGAAATGATTGAACCTAATCCATTTCAGCCGCGAAATGAATTTAAAGAAGAAGAATTGCTGAACCTTGCTGACTCTATTCGCGTGCATGGAATAATTCAACCTGTCACAGTCAGAAGAGTTCATGCCGACAGATATCAGATTATTTCAGGTGAAAGACGTTTCAGAGCTTCTCAATTGGCCGGACTGAAAAGTATTCCTGTTTATGTGAGGGTTGCCAATGACCAGAGCATGCTTGAAATGGCTTTGGTTGAAAATATTCAGCGCGAAAACCTGAATGCAATTGAAATTGCCATCAGCTACAAACGTCTTATTGACGAGTGCAAACTGACGCAGGAAGATTTGGGATTACGCGTTGGCAAAGACCGTTCTACGGTAAATAATTATCTGAGATTACTCAAACTGCCGCCACAAATTCAAGCTGCTTTACGTGACGATAAAATAAGTATGGGCCATGCACGTGCTATCATCAACATCAGTGATCCGATGATGCAGATAAAAATTTTCAATGATATTATAGAAAATGATTTAAGTGTTCGCTCGGTAGAAGAAGTTGTAAGAGGCACAGCCAAACCTGCCAAAAAAGAAGTTTCTATCAGTGAGAAATTTTTAAAAGGGCTTGAATACAAACAAATCCAAAAACGACTGGAAGATAAGTTTGAAACCAAAATAGAAGTAAAACACCGTAAAAACGGTTCAGGACAAATTCACTTCACTTATTTTTCGACTGACGACCTCAATAGATTGCTCGACTTACTTGATGCCTGATTGAATGGTATGGCGCGCAAAAAAATCAGTATCTTATTTTTCTTAGTGTGCTTTGCACCTCTCGTATGGGGACAAACAGACACTATACAGAAAAAGAAACTTGCTGATAAATTAGTTGAGACGTCTGTTAAAACAAATGATTCCATCAGTAAGATTCAAAAAAGTGATTCCATTCATTTTCATTCTCCAAAAAAGGCAACCATCTATTCGGCCATACTTCCCGGTCTTGGTCAGGCATATAACCGCAAATACTGGAAAATTCCTGTTATATATGGCTTAGGTGGATTGCTCACTTACTTTGTTGTGGATAACAACAGGCAGTATGTCAATTATAAAAATGCATTTAAAGTGAGATTGGACGACAATCCCGACACAGTTGACCCTTATGTCAATGTATATTCGGATGACGATTTACGTGTATTAAAAAATTATTACCGGAGAAACCGTGACCTTGCCTATATTGGAATGGGCGTTACTTATGTCCTCAATATTATAGATGCTGCTGTGGATGCACACTTGTTTTACTTCGATGTAAGTGATGATTTGACACTTAGGGCTGAACCATCTGTTTCGCCTGTAATTAATAATACAGCTTTTGCAGGAGTGCGTCTGACTTTACAACTTAAATAATTCCGGAAATGAAAATTGCGCTTTTGGGTTATGGCAAAATGGGCAAAGAAGTTGAAGCAGCTTCTCTTTTGCACAACCATGAAATTGTTTTGAAAATTAATTCTGAAAATATTGGACAGCTAAGTAAGGGAATGCTTCAGCAGGCTGATGTGGCCATTGAATTTTCAAGTCCTGAAAATGCCTTAATCAACGCAAAATTTTGTATTGATGCAGGAGTTCCTGTGGTAATTGGTACAACAGGTTGGTATGACAAGTTAGAGAACCTGAAAACATATACCATTGAAAAAAAATGCTTCTGTCATATATGCTTCAAATTTCAGTATAGGAGTAAATATATTTTTTTAGTGAATGATTTGCTTGCAGGTTTAATGGCCAAACAACCATATAATGCCTGGCTTGAAGAAACACATCATATAAATAAGAAAGATAAACCAAGCGGCACTGCCATCACACTGGCAAATGACATTCTGAAATACAATAAAAAATATGACGGATGGTCGCTGAATGAGGAACCTCACAAACTGCCTGTTTACTGTGAGCGCATTGACGAAGTAACGGGTACACATCTGGTAAATTACCGCAGTGATGATGATACTATCGAAATAATGCATCATGCGTTCAACAGGAGAGGCTTTGCCCGAGGAGCCGTTACTGCAGCCGAATGGATTGTGAATCATAAAGGCTTTTTTGAATTCAGAGACATCCTCAAATCAGAACTCTAAGAAAACAGTATGACCATTAAGGAACGCTATAAGGAAGTACTTGATTATTTCAGTGAGAAAATGCCTGTTGCCGAAACTGAACTTCAATATAAGAATCCTTATCAGCTATTAGTGGCAGTGATATTGTCAGCTCAGTGCACTGACAAACGAGTGAACATGACAACTCCAGCATTGTTCAAAGCATTTCCTAATGCAAAAACTCTTGCAGCTGCATCATCAGATGAGGTTTTTACTTACATTAAAAGCATAAGCTATCCCAACAACAAGGCGAAACATCTGACTGCAATGGCTAAAATGCTGGTTGAAGATTTTAAAGGCAAGGTTCCTTCTGAAATAGAAGACCTGATAAAACTGCCCGGTGTAGGACGCAAAACTGCGAATGTAATTGCATCTGTGGTTTACAACAAAGCAACCATGGCGGTTGACACACATGTATTTCGTGTTGCAGCTCGCATTGGCCTTACACGAAATGCCAAAACACCTCTTGCTGCTGAAAAACAATTAGTGAAACATATCCCTGAAGAATTGATTCCGAAAGCACATCACTGGCTCATTCTCCACGGACGATATGTTTGCATAGCCCGCAAACCCAAATGTTCGGAGTGTGGGTTGACACATTGTTGTATTTACTTCAACAAAAATGTTCGCTAACTAAGTATTCCTTTTCCCTCACGTACAACCACAATTTCACTTCCTGTTAAGTCAACTACTGTACTTGGTTTATTTCCGCCTGCGCCACAATCAACAAAGGCATCAGTGATGGTTTCAAATTTTTCAAATATTTCTGAAGGGTCTGTCAGGTAATCAGTGATAGGATCATCAGAATCGTGCAGCGATGCTGCTATCAACGGATGTCCTGTTTTCTCAATGATTTGAAGTGCAACAGGATGATCAGGAATACGAATACCAATAGTTTTCTTTCGGGAACGAAAAATTGCAGGCACTTTGGAAGACGCTTCAAGAATAAATGTAAAGGGTCCCGGCAATGAACGATTCAGCAGTTTGTAAGTACTCCTGTCAAATGGTTTGGTGAATTCCGAAATGTTTTTCAGATTATTGAAAAGAAAGGAAAGGTTCGCTTTTTCGACTTTCACTTGTTTGAATCTACAAATTTTTTCAATTGCTTTCTCACTGTAAATACTGCATGCAAAAGCATAAATGGTATCGGTAGGAAGTATAATTACTCCGTCATGTTTCAAAACATTTACTACAGCATCAATTTTTCTGTCGTCAATGTTATCTGGATTTATTTCGTACTGCATAGTGCAAAGGTATGCACTGCATTACAAATATTAGTCTTTCCAGTCGGCTATAAACACATTGGTGTCGTGTGTGCCACCATTGTTGCGGTTGCTTGAGAAAACGAGTTTCTTACCATCAGGGGAAAACATCGGAAATGCATTGAATAAACTCTGATCGGTAATTTGTTCCAATCCGCTCCCATCCAGATTCATCATATACAGTTGAAAATAAAAACCTGTTTTGGAAGCATGATTAGATGAAAATATTATTTTTTTTCCTGAAGGATGAAAGAAAGGAGCCCAGTTTGCTTTGCCCAGATGTGTAACCTGTTTTAAATCACTTCCATCTACATTACAGGTATAAATTTCCATATTGGTTGGCGCAACTAGTCCCTGCTTAAGCAATTGTTTGTATTCCTCAATGGCTTCAGGAGTTTGTGGTCGTGATGCTCTGAATACTAATTTCTTGCTGTCAGGAGAAAAGAATGCACCACCGTCATACCCTAAACCAAAAGTTATCTGCTTTTGATTGGAGCCATCAATATCCATCGTCCATAATTCAAGATCGCCCGAGCGGTCACTTGTAAACACAATTTTTTTTCCATCAGGAGAAACTGTCGCTTCTGCATCATATCCGGGTGCATTGGTCAACTGTTTTAAAATTTTTCCGTTCAAATCAGCAACATAAATATCATAAGTATTAAAAATCGGCCACAGGTATTTGCCACCCTTATGCAAATCACCTGCATCAGGACAATTATCACCACCCTGATGAGTACTGGCATATAAAATTGTTTTGTTACCGGGCATGAAATAAGCGCAGGTGGTACGCCCTTTTCCGGTGCTTAACATCGGTGGTTTTTGTGCAGCACCCTTGTCAACATCCATATAGAATATCTGATCGCAGGATACCCCCCACTCCTTATAATTTGACTGAAAAACCAGTTGCTTATTGTCAAAGCTGAAATAAGCTTCAGCATTATCGCCACCGAAAGTTAACTGGCGAATGTTGGATAAGTGTTTACTTTCAACGGAATCAGTGGTTTGTGCTGTGCAGTTAGCCCCTAAAAGCAGTGCAAAACCCAGAGTGAAAACAGATCGCATAAAAAAATTTTTTGCAAAATTATCGCTTCAATCTTTACTAAAATCAAAATCTATCTTAGCTTAAGGCATTTTGACACAATATTTACAAATAAATAATGCCGATTTTTTTCTACAAAACACTTCTTTTTTACAATTTTTACTTATAATTTTGGGAAAACGAATAAAATTAAAATATATGAAAAAGTATCTACCTCTGTTCTTTTTACTTTCAATTTGTTTTTCTGTTCGTGCGCAGAATGTAGGAATAGGTACATCTGTTCCATTGCAAAAATTACATGTTGCAGGTTCCGGTCAGACAATTCGTATTGACGGATTATCGGGAGTAGGCACCAGAAATGTTTATGTAAATAACTTTGGAGATTTAACCACACGCCCGGTACGCCTTCTGATGTATGGCTTACAAAAGGTAATGCAGGTTTGAGCAGTACTCTTAATTTTCTGGGAACAACTGATAATATTGATCTTAGATTCAGAACTAACAACTCCGAACGAATGACCATAAAAAATACAGGTAGTATTGGTCTGTGGACTACCAATCCCGTAACCACATGGATGCATGCCATTCCTCCCTCCTTAATCAATGACTGGCAATTTAAATGGGATAATTTACTGACCGGTGATGCTCCTGCCAGATTTCAAAATTCAAGCGCAAGCAATAATAACCGTGTGCTTATGGGTGCAACAAACTTTAACAGCACAGGATGGAATGCTTCTGCTGTAATTGGCATTGCTTTGAACAATACAAATACTGCTCCTCTGCTTGCAGGTGGCGAAGGTGTTAGAGGTCATTCCAACAGCACTGCAGGAATTGGTGTTTACGGTGCATTTGTAGGCGGTAATCAACCAACGGCAATTGGTTGGGCTGTTTATGGCGGTGGTTGGGCTGGAGGTATTACTAACTGGTTAAATGTTTCAGATGAAAAATTAAAAACAAATATCAAGACCATTCCTAATGCATTACAAATGGTTCAAAACATGCGTGGAGTTTTTTATAACTATCGCACAGAAGAATACAAACCTTTGAATTTAAGTTCCACTACTCAAACAGGTTTCATTGCTCAGGAATTGGAAAAAGTACTTCCTTCTGCTGTTAGAAATACAGCAATACCATACGACATAGATCCGGTATCAACAGAAAAAGCAAGTCGAAGTGGCTCATATAGTGTAAAAGCAGTTTCCTATGCTGATGTAATTCCGGTGCTGGTAGAAGCCATTAAGGAACAACAGACTCAGATAGAAGCGTTAAAGGTCAGAATTGAGCAACTGGAAAAATCAGCAAAATAGAATATAAATTTTATTTCCAAAACATATCTTTTTAAAAGTATTTTCTTAAAAAATGCTGATTTAGCTTCAACAAATAAAATATAAAACTTTATTAAATTAAAAATTACAAAATGAAAATATATAAAATGAAAAAGTTTTTACTTCTTCCACTTTTAATTGTAGCGTGCTTAACAGCAAATGCTCAAAATGTAGGGATAGGAACAACTACGCCACTGGAAAAATTAGATGTGATAGGAAAAATACGATCATCCACATTAAGCGGTGTGGGTAACCGATTGGTTATGGCAGACCCAACAGGTACACTGAATGCCAGTACTACCGGTTTGTTAGACTCAGTTGCATGGCTTACGTTAGGTAACAGTTCAATAGACTCTACGAAAAACTTTCTTGGAACACTAAATTTCCGTCCGGTAATTTTTAAAACCAATGGCAATGGAGCTACAAATGAAAGAATGAGAATCATGGCAGAAGGACAAGTTGTTGTAAATAAAACTGCGCCATTAGCAGGTGATGTATTTTCAGTTTATGGTGCAGGTTTAGCAGGAGTATTGAATCCATTAGGCGATTTTTCAATAAACGGATATTCTGCAAATACCGGTTGCGGTATTTATGGCGAAAACGTAGGTTCAGGAACAGGAGTGTTTGGAAACACGAGCAATGGTACAGGTTTATTGGGTACTGCCTCAGGTGCTACTGCATTTGCAAGCCGACTGTATAATTCCAATGTAAATGGAACAGCCTTACTTGCCAGTGGAAATAATCTGGGTGCTACTTATCTTGTGAATGGTTCAGCTGCATCTTTCAGAGGAAATACATTTGGCACCATCAATTTTTTCAAATATCAGCAGTGCAGCCATATCAGGAAGTGCAGTATGGGGAGCAAACAGAAAAACAATCATATTAAGTTTCTTAGGTGGAGCCGGAGTTACAGGCATAGACTCTGCAAATGGTTCGGGTGTGATTGGTGCGTCCTATTTTGGAGGTAATGAAGGGGTTTATGGTTTAGGAAGTTCTACTAATGGAACAGGAGTTTTTGGAACTGCAACTGCAGGTGCTTCTCCTTACGGAGTGTGGGGCCAAGTGAGCACAGGTGCCACATCAATTGCAGTAGCAGGTCTTAACAGTTCTACAGGTGCAAATGCTGTTGGTGTTTTAGGTCAGGAAGTGGCAGCTCCGAATATTGCAACACGTTTTGGAGTCTTTGCAAATGGCGATATAGGTGCAAGCGGCACAAAGCCTTTTATGATTGACCATCCGTTAGACCCTGCCAATAAGTTTCTTAAACATTTCAGTATGGAATCAAATGAAGTATTGAACTATTATCGCGGCAACGTTATTCTTGACGCTAATGGTGAAGCCACTGTACAACTACCCGATTATTTTCAAAGTATCAACAATACCAACTATGGTTATAACCTGACTCCAATAGGTCAACCTGCATCATTGTATATTAAGTCAGAAGTTTCTTCAACAGGTCAGTTTGTAATTGCAGGTGGTCAACCGGGATTAAAAGTAAGCTGGACACTGACAGCTGAAAGAAATGATCCATACTTACAACAAAATCCTGATAAACGACTGGTTGAAATAAACAAAACAGGCGATGCTGTCGGTAAATATTTACAACCAACCTTGTATGGCCAGCCTCAGGAAATGGGTATTTATTACAAAAAACATAAAGAACTGAAATCTACAGCTGAAAAATCAGTCACATTAGATAATGAAGAATTGAAAAATTTGAAAAAGTTAAACTCTGAAAAATAATCTGCATTGCCATTAACCAAAAAACATTGATATGAAAAAGTTATTACTTTTCCTTTTATTCACTCTGATGATACAATCTGTGTATAGTCAGTGTATGTTATATCCATTGTCGTTGCAGGACAGAGTAAACAACTCTGATGCTGTGATTGAAGCAAAGGCAATACAGCAAAATTCATTCTGGAATAACAGCAACGATTTTATTTATACTGCAACTACGCTTGAAGTACATGCTGTTTACAAAGGAAATATAAACAACAGTTTTGTAACACTTATTACCGAGGGAGGAACTGTAGGGAATATAAAAATTGTTGCAGAACCTGAACTGCAGATACATTCAGGAGAAACGGGTATATTTTTCTTAAAACCTGCAGGAAATTATTCAGTTGTAAAACTGAAAGATGCATTTGAAGGTTATGCATCCTCTCAAAGTTTAATTCGGTTTGATTTTCAGCAAAACAAAGCTAGCGATCCATTTCAGCAATACAGTGATATCAATTCAATTAGAAATCAGATTGAAAATTTAACAGGAAATGTACAGCGCAAAGTAGCATTAGCTCAACCATTACCTTCTTCAGGAAATAAAATGCTGGTGCCACCCACAATAGGGGCAATAGCTCCCGGAACAACAACAGCAGGAACATTTTCTACTATTACAATCAGTGGAAGTAATTTCGGAGCAAGTTATGTAAGTGGAATAAGCAATGTTGAATTCCCTGATGCCAATAACGGAGGTGCAGGTTATATTTCTGCCCCGGCTAATCATATTGTTTCATGGAATAATACTCAAATTCAGGTGTGGGTGCCAACACAAGGAGGAAGCGGAAACATACGAGTGACCAATAATCTTGGTGAAACAACTACATCGGCTATTGCCATAACAGTAAACTACAATGAAACAAATGTTGTTTCAGGTGGAAATTATTATCAGCCTGATTTAATTAACGATAATGGTACCAATGGATACACCTGGGCTTACAACACCACCTTCAATGGTAACGCGCCCGCTGTAGCTGCATTTGAAAGAGCCTTGCAGACATGGCGTTGCGGAACGTATGTAAACTTCAACCGTTCAGGAACAACAGCTACTACCTGTCAGGCATTGGATGGAAATAATATTGTAACTTTTGATGGTTCATGTGCACTGCCATCAGGCGTATTAGGGATTTCATACAGTTATTACAGTGCCTGTGCAAGTGGTGTGTGGTATCTTAATGAAAATGATTTAAAATTCCGTACGAACGGTACTGGTGGTATCAACTGGAATTATGGCCCCGGTGCTACCGGTGGAGGTCAGTTCGATTTTGAATCGGTGTGCTTGCATGAGTTGGGTCACAGTCACCAGTTAGGACATACAATACTACCGGTTACAGTAATGAATTATGCCATTGGCCCAAATACTGACAGAAGAACGCTTACACCTGCAAGTGAAACAGCAGGTGGTAATGATATTATGAGCCGAAGCATCATCACAAATGCATGTGGCCCATCAGCAATGGTGGCTCTTAATGCCTCTAACTGCGCCATAAATGCACCCATAGCCGATTTCACAGGAACTCCACTGACAGGTTGCAACACGCTTAATGTAACTTTTACGGATGCTTCTCTGAATACTCCAACTTCCTGGACATGGTCTTTCCCAGGGGGAGTACCCAATACTTTTTCAGGGGCAACACCACCTGCAATTTTTTATGGAGCTCCCGGATCTTATTCTGTTATGTTAACTGTGAGTAATGCATTCGGTTCAAACAGTATTACCAAAACAAATTATGTAACTGTAAACAACTGCCCTGCTCCTACTGCAGATTTTACTGCTTCGCCACTTACAATTTGCGAAGGAAGCAGCGTTCAGTTTGTGGATATGAGCAGTGACTCACCCACAAGTTGGAGCTGGACTTTTCCAGGAGGAACACCCGGTACATCTACTGCGCAAAATCCATTAATTACTTATTCCACCGGAGGTGTTTATAATGTTACTCTTACTGCAACCAATGCGTATGGCAACAATACTATTACAAAAAACAATTACATTACTGTCAATGTTTGTCCGCCTGCACCTGTGGCTGCATTTTCTGCAACACCTACAACTCTTTGTGCAGGAGGTACTGTTGCATTTACAGATTTATCTACCAACAGCCCTACTTCATGGTCGTGGACTTTTACAGGAGGAACACCGTTGTCATCTGTTGCACAAAATCCAACTATTACATATAACACTCCCGGCACTTACGCAGTAACCTTGACCGCTACAAACAGTGGAGGCTCAAACACTGTTACCATGTCGGGATACATTACTGTGAATTTATGTTCTGCTCCTGTTGTATCTTTTTCAGGATTTCCTACCACTGTATGTGCAGGGCAATCGGTAACTTTCGTTGATCAGTCCACCAATGTACCTTCATCATGGTCGTGGACTTTTACAGGAGGAACACCGGCTGCATCAGCAGTGCAGAATCCTGTAATTACTTATGCTACAGCCGGAACTTACAATGTATCTCTTACAGCAAGCAATGCATTTGGCAGTAACAGTTCAACACAGACAAATTATATCAACGTTGTGACATGTCCTTCACCCGGAACAGGTTTAATTGTAAATGACGGCTCATTGATTTATTTACAGGCAGGTGCAGTTATGCATGTTGAAGGTGGTGTGATAAACCAGGATAACCTCAGTAATATTGGAACATGGGACAACCGTGGTCAGGTAAGAATTCAGGGTGACTGGACAAACAATTCCACAGGAAATGCATTCATCAATTCAAGCCCCGGAGAGGTAGAACTTTTTGGCGCCAATCAAACCATCAGAGGAACAACACCTACTTATTTTTACAATCTTACACTTACAGGCACCGGAATTAAAACACAAAATGTTGATGCACGAGTTGAGGGAACACTAAATCTGAATAACCGCGAACTTGCAACACAGGGAAATGTGATGTATGTAACCAACACTTCTCCGGGTGCAATTACACGAACAGGTGCACTGAACTCTACACCGGTACAAGGATTTGTAAGCAGCACCGGTACCGGTAGGCTATGGCGCAATACGGCATCTGTTTCCAATTATCTCTTCCCTGTAGGTTCATCAGTACCTCCTGCACGTTTCAGACCTGTATCTATTCGACCACTCTCGGCCTCAGCCAATACATTTGGTGTACGAATGGTAAACAATGACCCAAATACCGATGGATTTAACCGTGCGCTTCGTGATCCGTTGTTAGGTCCGATAAATCCCGGATGGTATCAAAAAATAAATCATGTTTCAGGAACTTCGTTTGCTGAGTTTTCACTTTACGCTGACGATGCTCAGGATGCCATAACTGCCTGGGCATTGCTGAAGTTGACACAGTGGGGACATAACTCACCTCCGCTTTGGTGGGAAGATATAGGAGGTATTCCCAGCGGTGCAGCATCACCTGTATTAGGTTCAATACTCAGAACTAACTGGAATGATTTTTCAACTACTGAAAACTTCAACATAGCTCCTGAATCCAATCCGCTGCCTGTTGAGTTGTTATCCTTCTCAGCTATTTGTAATAAGTCGGAAGTTACACTTAACTGGGTTACTGCTTCTGAAGTTAATAATAGTTATTTTGACGTGCAACAGTCAACAGATGGTGATAACTTTACGACAATCGGAAAAATAAACGGAAAGGGTACAACTACTTCGCAAACGCGATATACGTTTGTTGCCAAAGCTGAAAATATCCACAACTTCTTCAGACTCATTCAATATGATTATGACGGAAGTTACAAAGTACTTCCAATGATAGCAGTTTCCTGCGACAAGAACAGTTCAGTGGTACCGTTGTTTAATCTTTATCCTAATCCGGCCAATGATGATTTTATCAGTGAAATTATACTTCCTGAAAGTTCTTCAGTTCGGTTAGAGGTTATTAATGATATCGGGCAACTGGTAATGGAGCGTGAGGAAAATCTTGAATCAGGTTATCATCAGCTAAAAACCAATATAGCCCATTTGGCCAAAGGTGTTTATCATGTTCATCTGATAACTGATCAAGGTAAATTTGTAAAGCAATTAGTGGTGATAAAATAATGGTTTTAAAAACCACGTTGCGGGAATTTAAGGAAGAAGACTGGCAAAGTTTGCAACTCCATGCAAACAATCCGTCAATAGCAAAATTCATGACGAATCAGTTCCCCTACCCTTATACTGATCGTCACGCTAAAGAATTTATTTTCCGAATTTCAAAGTTAATACCTGCTCAGGTATTTGCAATTGATTATAATGGTGAAGCAATAGGTGCCATAGGAATACATCCGCAAACCGACATCATGGAGCGAAATGCGGAATTAGGCTACTGGCTTTCTGAAAAATACTGGGGCAAGGGTATCATTACAAATCATATTAAAGAAATGGTGGAATATGGTTTCAGTCAGTTTCCTGTAAACAGAATTTATGCACGTCCTTTCGGAAGCAATCTTGCCTCGCAAAGAGTTCTTGAAAAAGCAGGATTTAAACTTGAAGCCAGACTTGATAAAGTGATTTTTAAGAATGGCGTTGCAGAGGACGAATTAATTTATGCTGTCAGGAAATAAATAAATTACTATTCCCCTAATAATAACCTCTGTTATCTCATTTCAATTTTTCTGGAAACGGCCAACTCAATAAGGCGATTTATCTTTTGCTTATAATAAGTTGATATTTCATCCCTGCTGTTCGATTCGTAAAGAAATGGAGTACTCACTGCTACATTATAAGGCAATGTCCAGGCTCGCAACGAATGCGCAATGGTAGTCATTGTTTGAATGCCATTAAGTGCATGTGAACCATCTGCCCAGCATACCAAACAGACAATTTTATCAGTAAGGTATGGTGTGGATGATTTTGAAGTTATCTCCAACCAATCCAGACAATTTTTCATAATACCCGGAATTGATCCGTGATATAAAGGTGACAACCAAAAATGCACCTCCGTTTTCTGCATTAATTCGCACATCTTCTTCACCTCAGCCGGCACATTACGCATTTTTTCGGGATGGAGCAAAGGGATTTCAGACTTTCCTGCTTCAAAAATTTCTGTTTTAATATTCCGTGTTTTTAAGTCTGACTTAATATATTCTGAAATTACATTTCCAACTGAGTGTGCCCCTGTTTCCATAGAGCCATTAAATACAACTGCTTGCATTTTCTTTCAAATAAAAAATAATCGGTTAAATACTATTCTTAACTGTTGCGATAATCTACGGGTTTCAAATCTCCGTTTGCGGTGCGAAGATACGTTTCTGCATCACCCACAATATCTGTATTTTGTGCTGATACCGCCCACCATATTCCGTCCTCATTTTTGCGAACTACAAAGGTTAATATCGTTAACCTGTCTCCGGCATGCTGTCCGTGATGTGTAGTTTGTCCGGTCAGCCTTAGTTTAGAGTGAACTACTGCCGAATTTTCAGAAAGCATTTTTGTTTTCATACGAATGATTTGCAAAGTTGAGTTCTGAAATATCACTTTTACCTGCAATGCTAAAACTGTCTGCTAACTTGAAACTGTGTGCCTTTAATAAACTGAAAAAGGGTTACCAAAGCCCGCCCAAACTGACTGCGAAACCCAACAAGCCCTCGCAAGAAGTTTTATTTTTTCCTCTCCGCATTTTTTATTTTTTAATTTACTCCTGCCGCACATTGCACACAATTGCAAGCCGCTCGAAAAACCTATCGCACAACCAAAGTTTGCAATAGAGTGCAATTTTCCATCGCACGTATGGCATAAGTCAACTGTTAATAAATTAATCTTAAAATTTACGTTTTTGTAATGTTTTTTTGATATACTTTTGAAATAGTTAAAAAATCAGGGGTATAGTTTCATTATTGTGGACTACGCTAATAGTCGTATTGACATTCGTTTTAATGCATTGTATTTTGTTAACCTGCTTGAACATTTAAAATGCATTACCCAAGATGTTGATGAACAACAGTTTGTAGTAATGGGCGAAAGTATGGGAGGTTTGGTAGCCCGATTTGCTCTTACTTATATGGAATCGGAATATTACTTGCAACAAAATACCTCACCATTTTTTGTTGACCAATTTGACATTAATAATCTTCCCTATCTTGCATTGCAACCAAATATTTTTAATATGCCTTCGTTATGGTGCCGTACCGAAAAAATGCACAATACAAGATTATTCATAACACTCGATACTCCACATCAAGGTGCAAATATTCCGATGTCTATGCAATATGCTTATAAAACAGCTATGGATGTAGTTAGCAGGTATATCAGTTTTGATAAGCGCTTGTTAGCAAGTTCATTCAACTTATTTCTTGATGGGCAGGCAGCACAGCAAATGTTGATTTATCATATTGACACTAAATCAGGCTCGCCTGGGTATTACAATTATGATTCAAAATCTGATAAATATTTCTTTTTTGACCAGTTAAATTCACTTGGTAATTATCCTCAGTTTGCTAAAGTAATTGCAATGTCCCAAGGCTCAATGTCGGGTGAAATGCAGAGAAATTTTAATACCGGTGCCGATAGAACACCAGGGGACCGCTTGCTAGATTTTAGTGCAGATCTTTATGCCAGGGTGTTATGGCTTAAAGTACCAATTTTTGGCGGTGATTTAGAGTGTAAAACAAATCCTAATGGCAATGGACATATTTTTCATGCGCAAGCAGGTTGGTTTGGGATTAAAATTAAACTCAAATGGTTTGGTATAAAAATTAAAATTGGGTACAACTCACTTTTATTTAAAGATGAATATGCGAATCTTAAACCGTATTGCGTAAATAAAGGCGGCTTTACTGGAGACCCATTTTTTATCAGCTCAACTCCTTCTTCTAATGGGTTTAATTTATCCAACAACTATTGGCTTCTTAATTTTTTCCATTACAATCATACGGTAGATGGTAACGGTTGTGTTGATTTTGATTCTCATTTAGGGTTCAATGGTTTTTTATCTGCAAATTTTGATTATTCTTTGTGTTCCGATGGTTTGCATTTTGGTTTTGTGCCTGTTCAATCAGCTTTAGATTATGGTGTACTTGGCTCAATTCCTTTAGAATATGACATTGAGAACAATGATAATATTAACGTAAAAGTTTCCAATACGCCAGTTGATATGATGATTGTTCCCTATATCGGAAGTTATCCTAACCGGAGTCATGTTGGTTTCAGAAATGATTTTGCTTATAATCTAACTACACAACCAAATGCTGGTCCTCATAATTGTACCTATTATTCCTGCATGGGGGTAAATGATAACGTTGAGCGAAGTTTATTAAATGCTGAAATTGGAGACGAAAACTTGTACCTTGAAAATGTAACATTACACTGGCAAGCTTCATATCAACCTGAATATGATTTGTACGTAAATGAGCGAAATCCAAGATATGAGTATCCGAGCCAGCCTTTTTCTGGTCCACCTATGTTTCATGGAATTTACTCTAAAGAAGACCCATACATAATTGATAATTCTGGTTATGCCACTTTTTATTTTAACGCGACTCATTCACCAACCGGAATTGGTTTTGTTTATAACCCTCCTTTTACAGGTAATTATAATCATATTGACCAACCAGTTGATGTATGCTGCGAAAATTTTTTGGAGCGTCATGCGCAGAAGAATAAAACAAAAACCAGTGACTCAAAAACGTTTCTAAGTGTATTTCCAAATCCTAATAACGGGTATCAACTTGTATTGTATTTTTCTTTTAAATCGAACGCTCCGGTTAAATTTAACTTGTATAATTCAACCGGTGAATTAATCAATACCCAAGTTATTAAAGTTAATGATTCAAGTGTTAACTCAACTGCTGTTGTTGAATTAACACGCATCAATCTAACATCAGGATTATATTTTATAAAACTGTTAAGCGATAATGGCGAATCAGCATCTCATAAATTAATCATCAATAAATAAAATTTAACTAATGCAGTCCTGTAAATTGCAGGACTGCTTTTAATTCATTATACAATGAAAAATATTAATATATTCCATCAATTAAAAATTTCCTTGACGATAATGTTAATTACATTCTTTACTTCATGTCGCAAAGATATTGACCAGCCGGGGGATGGTCCAACATACACAATTACAGGAAAACTTTACTTAGATTGCAGTATGCAGCCGATGTCAAATCAAAAAGTTGATTTATTTCAAACTTACTCAAGCACACTTGGTGGTAATTTAAACGGAGGTATTCTTGCTGAAACCATAACCGATTCTGATGGTTATTTTAAGTTTGAGTTTAAAGACTTGGATGGACTTGAAGAAAAAATCAGAATTCCGACAGGGCAAGGGTATAAAGTATTAATGGATTACATTCCTCAGAACCAAAGTTTTTACGATATAGATGTTATAGCGAACCCAACTTCTCATATAAAAGTTTCCTTAAATGCTACAAATAGTTATACAAGTAGTGATACTTTATATTTAACAGATTTTAGAAATTTGTCGCAGAAACTAAAGATTGCAGGCCCGTTTACAAATAGCATAGCTTATGTAGCAAATAATTTTGGAATTATTAATAATACATTTTCTGGTAGCAGTGAGGAGTTGGCTTATGCTATTAATAACTCTACTTGGAAATTTGTTAGCTTTCAATTTAAAATATGTGATACAACTGATGTAGTTATACCTATACAATAAATGCTAGTGTTAAGTTAAGCGATAAAGGCGAATCTGCATCTCATAAATTAATCATCAATAAATACGTTTAACTAAATCAGCCTTGCTAAATACAAGCCTGCTTTTAATTCATTGTACAATGAAAAAAATAAATTATTTGCAGCAATTAAAGATTTCCTTGTCGATTATGCTAATTACCTGCTTTACCTCATGTCGTAAAGACTTTAACCGTCCTGGGGATGGCCCTACATACACCATTACAGGAAACCTATACTTAGATTGCAGCATGCAGCCTGTGGCAAACCAAAAAGTGGATTTGTTTCAAACATATTCCAGCACTTTGGGAGGACCTTTGCATGGAGGTATTCTTGCTGAAACTACAACCGATAATAATGGTTATTTTAAGTTTGAATTTAAAGAATTAGGCGGATTGGAAGAAAAAATCAGCATACCGGCAGGGCAAGGGTATAAAGTTTTGTTAGATTATATTCCTCAGCATGAAAATATTTATGATTTGAATGTTTTTGTAACTCCACGCACAAATATTAAATTTATCTTAACTGCGCTAAATACATATTCAACCAACGACACATTATCAATTACTGACTTTAGAAATTTAGCTGAACCGCTATAATTGCCTGGTCCTTTCAACAGCGGCATAGTGTATGAAATGCAAGATTTCAGCTTAATAAATTTAAGTTATATTCAAAATATTCTCGACTTTGGATACAAATTAAATAACAACCCAGAAGTAATGAACACACATATAGCTAACGTATGCGATACCACACTAATAAATGTAACGCTTAACTGATGAGCATTTTAACGTCTCCGCTAAAGACTTAACAATTCATTATAATATAAACTGAATAACAACAACCATTTTATTCAAATGCCCAAACACAAAACCATACACATTTTAAAGCCGCGCTAAAAAAAATAAAAACTTCGCAACCACACAGTTCCACGCTCCAACAATCAAGAAATAACCAGTGAGCAAATTCGGGCAGACATTACTGCGACTGAACAGCAGCACATGCAGGTAAAATGAAGCTTAAACAAAATTTAAGAAAGAAGGGCTTTGATAGGTAAACAAACAATTATGCAAGTAACAAACATTCTGCAAGTGCAAAAAAAATGTGAACTTCTTGTCGGTAAATAATTTATCTTATTGTTCGCATTTTTTTGTGGCAACAGTTGTGCTTTCTATCCTTTCTTTTTTAAACTTCGTTAAGCCATTCCAATCCATAGTCATGCGCTTTCAAAATATCCGCTCTGTTGTTCCACCATAGTCCAACCACATTGATGAAGTCGGCATCTTCTTCAAACACCTCTGCCATCAAATCAGGTCTTCGTTTGTTCCAGTTTTCTACAAACATCTGCGGAATATCTTCAGGACTTTGTGCAGTATTCACAATGCATTATTTTTATTATTTGTCAAAATGTTTCTTAATCTTTGGAATCACTTTAGTTCCGAACAACTCAATGGTGCGCATCAGTTCGATATGTGTGGGTCCACCCACATCCAGATGCGCAACGAAACGTGTCAGGCTGAACAATTCAATGGTATTGATAATTTTTTCTGCAACCTCATCAGCATCACCCATAAACAGTGCACCATATTTACTCATACCCTCTTCAAACCTTGATTGAGTAAATTTTCCAACTCTCCAGTTTCTTTCTGCAGCGAGTTTATCCATCTGACGTGCATAAACAGAAAAGTAGTCCTGGATAACGGTTGCTTTCGAATTTGCAATGTAGGTGTGAGAATGTACGCCAACTTCCATTGTTTTAATATCATGTCCTGCACCAATGTATTCTTCCTTATAAAAATCGAACAATGGTTTAAACTGTCTGATATCACCACCTATAATTGCAAACATGATAGGTAATCCAAGTTGAGCAGCTCTTTCTACAGACTCAGGAGTGCCGCCAACTGCAATCCATACAGGAATTGCTCTTTTGGGTCGTGGATAAACAGTTTGATTTATCAATGCAGGACGAAATTTCCCTTTCCAGTTGATGACTTCCTCTCTGTTCAGTTGAAGAAGTAACTTTAATTTTTCATCAAACAATACATTGTAATCTTTTAAGTCCTGGCCGAACAAAGGAAAAGACTCAATAAAACTACCTCTGCCCGCCATGATTTCGGCTCGCTCACCGGATAGCAAATCTATCATGGCGTAATCCTGATATAATTTCACCGGATCAGCCGAACTTAAAACATTTACTCCGCTGCTAAGAGTAATATTCTTAGTTACCGTTGTCAATGCCGCCAACATAGTTTCGGGGGAAGAAACTACGTAATCATTGCGATGATGTTCGCCCATAGCAAACACATCTATTCCAATTTCGTCAGCTAATTTTACTTCTTCTACAATTTCTTTCAGTCGCAAATCAGGACTGCGATATTTTTTGTTTTCAGAGTCATATCCTGAATCTCCGAATAATCCTATTCCGAATTTCATTACCTGTCAATTTGATTCAATTTCTGCCAGTTCTGTTCATTAAGGTTTTCATCAAGATTTGGATTGTAAGTGTTGGAAGGTGTTCCGATATACTCGCCATCGTTGTTCATCCAGTACTGGTTATATCCTTGCTGCACTTTGTATTTCTGCCCTGTTTCCTCATTCACCACATTCTGGTTTTCATAAATGTTATCTATAAACTGTTCCTGGTTTTTATCACTTGCCTCATTAGACGATCTCCAGTTACTCATAATCGCATCGTTGATGGCGTTGGTTTTATTGATATGCGCTCTTTGACTTGCTTCAAATGCTGCCTGATTTGCAGCCATTCTCCGATTAAATGCATCCCAACTTTGACCTATACGTTGTGCTTCGGCCTGATTATATGCTATGATGGGTTCCAGATTATATCGCATATTGGCTAATGAAAATATGTATTGCTTTTTTGCAAGAGTAAAAACAGAAGGGTCAGCTTCCAGAAGTGAAGCTCTGTAATTCCACATTTCACTATATTGACCTTTGAAAGACGACACATGTAATATAGAAAAAGACTCTCTGCCATCAGCGTTTTTCCAGTCAATGCCGTAAGCTTTATTAAATTTCGTTGTTGGCGCGCTTGAGTAAAGTTGATCAGCGTACCACTGATTCATTCTTGAAACATCAGGCAACTCATAATGTCTGATATATTGTAGTCCTCTTTGTGATGCTGAGGGAATAACATCCTGTTGAATCAAATCATCAATTGGTGGCATAGCTCTCATTTGCATTCCATTAGATACACCCATTCCTGTATAGTCCACCATAAAAGAATGTAGTGGAAAATCGGTTACTTTAATTCCATCAGGTCCTTTTATGGAAACACCGTCTGAAGAATGTGCAATGAATTTCCAGTTGGCGGGAAGTGGTTGCCAATACTGAATGGTTCCATTATTGTCGCGCACTTCAAGCATCACCATCTTTTGCCAGTAATTTCCTTTTGAATTTTGTTTAGCATTTGCATTCTCAGATGATTCATTATCATCTGTTGCTGCAATGGTTTCTGCTGAATTGCCGGAAGTATCATTTTCACTTCCACCGCAAGCACTCATACCTGCACATATAATTGCAGAAAATAAAATTACACGGGTATTCATCCTGATTAATTTAAAGCTTAGGATACGAAAATAATCATAATTTATCTGCGGGCAATTAAGAAAAACATGATTTAGTCGTAACTATATGAGTTACTTTTAACAAACTTATACCGAAAAAGTTCTGTTACTTATCCTTTCTTCCAAAAACAGATACATGCACATAACGGCCCGGATTTGCTTTTAAATCAATCAGCAATTTATCCAGATTGGCAGAAGCATTATTCAGGTTGACATACAGGCTGTCGTTATTAACTAATTTACCCAGACTTCCTTGCCCGTTTTCAATTTTAGCCAATACATTACTTAATTCTGTAACGGTTTTATTTAGCCTTTCAATCGTGGCATTAAGTTGCAGTCTGCTGAGCGAGTCGCTCAAAGAGTTTACATTACTTAAAATAGCGTTGATGTTGTTGCTGTTTTTATTCAGATTTCCTGCCACTCCATCAGCATTGGTAATAAATGAACGCAAACGACTATTTTCTGAATTAATTAACTGATCCAACCCGGAAGAAATTTTCTCAAGATTAGAAAATGTTTTATTGAGACTGTTGCGCGAATTGTCATTCAGCAGTTGGCTTAAAGCAAAAGAAAGAGAATCAAGCGAAGTAACAAGCCCTTCAGCTTTATTTTTTAATGGTTTGATTTGCTCTGTAAGTCCTGATTCAACATCACCCACCAGCGTATCTCCGTTTTTTGCCGGAGTTCCATCATTTCCAAATTCAAGTTCAATGGCTTTGGAACCTAATAAATCACTCGAAACAATAACTGCATTGCTTGATTTGGGAACAAAAATATTATCATCAATTTTTAGTGTAACCACCAACCTTCCGCTCTTATCTTTGGTATATTCTATTTTGTCCACCTGACCAATTTTATATCCGTTCATTATAACAGGATTGGATTTGACGATACCATTTACATTGTTATAAACCACAAAATACTTATTGGTAGTAGCAAAAAGGTCTGTACCCTTGAGGTAGTTAAGTCCCCATATTAATCCTGCTATGGTTATGACTACTGCAATGCCTACTTTAACTTCATTCGATATTTTCACACGGAATTATTTTTTAATTTTTAATGCTTCTTGAACACTGATTCTTTTACCTTTATAATATGGGGTAACAAATGCATCAGAATATCCTTTTTTCCTGATTGCATTTTGTGCTTCAGTTGCTTTAGCATGGCTCAAATATATACCATTACATATTCTTATCATACCATTCTCAGCTTTGAATGTATGAACATCGCCAAGTGCTGAGTATTTTTTCAGTTCGTTTTCTATGGATTCAGGCTGAGCTGCAGCCACCTGAACGGTATAAAACAAATCAGGATATTTTACTTCCTTGTCACCCGCTTCCACCGTTGTTGTTGCGTTTGCATTTGTTTTAGGTGGTGCAGGTTTTGTGTCATTTATTTTTTCCGGAGCAGGTTTTACATCATCTTTCTTTTTATCTATTGGCGTAACAGTGGATTTTACCGGTTCCTTTTGCTCAGGCGTATCTGTTTTTGTTTTTTCAGCAGCAGCATCTGCATTATTTTTAGGCGATGGTTTTGGCGTTTCAGTATTCTCTTTCAAATCAGGATTTACAACAGGTTGATTCTTTTTCATGTCAGAATCGGCAGAAGCCAACTCTTTGTCTTTAGAGCCGGGCATTTCCATATCGAGTTTGTAGGCCATAAATGCTCTGAAAATACTGTTGGCAGTAGCTAGTTGTCCTTTTTCCGATAACAAATATTTTTCGTCTGTTTTATTGGTAAGAAAGCCTGTTTCAATCAACACACTCGGCATTGCTGTTTTGTAGAGAACCAGAAATCCGGCCTGTTTCACACCGCGGTTAAATCTGCCTGCATATTCTTCAAACTGTCGCTGCACTGCTGATGCAAATTTGAGACTTTGCGTAAGGTATGCGTTCTGATATAATGAAAAAATAATGTTGGCTTCAGGAGAATTCGGGTCAAAGCCATCGTACTTTTGTTTGTAATCTTTTTCATACAACACTGAAGCATTTTCGCGCTTTGCAACACTCAGATTATCCTCTGTTTTATGTAATCCCATCACATAGGTTTCAGCACCAAATGCAGCCGGAGCACCTGAGTTACAGTGAATACATATAAAAAGGTCGGCATGGTTGCGGTTGGCAATGGCAGCACGTTCATGTAATTCTATAAACTCATCTGTTTTTCGGGTGTAAATAACATTTACATCAGGATATTTCTTGGAAATTAAATCCCCAAGTTTAAGCGCAATTTCAAGAGCTATCTGTTTTTCTTTTGAAGAAGAACCCAAACAACCTGAATCATGACCTCCGTGTCCGGGGTCAATAACTACGGTTTTGATGTGATAAGGAGGCTTATAGGTACCGAAAGTAGAAGATGTACAGAGGAAAAATCCTGTTAAAACAATAATAAATCCTCTTGCCCATGATAGCTTTTTAGAAAACAACATCTGTTTCAGCAAATTCGTTAATGTGGTATGTTTCTGTTCAATTACCTTTGCGGGTCAAAAATATAAGTTTTCGCCCCAATTTTGTCTGTTAGAATGACCGTTTTTAAAAACTTATTAACGCCAGTTTTTCTGCTGTATTTAACGGCATTCGGTCTGTCATCATCATCTGTTCATGCTCAAAACAAGGCTGTTGCAGCTAATGATACTACTCTGCAAATGCACGCAGATACCTTAAAAAAAAGACTCTTTGCATGCCGGTATCAGCAACGAAATTAAATCGAAGGTGCACTATACTGCAGATGATACCATTGAGTTTGACATCTCAAATGAAAAAGTTTACCTCTATAAAAAGGCACAGGTTAATTATGAAAATATTGAACTGAAAGCAGCTTTCATCTCTGTGGACTGGAATAGTAAAAATGTGTTTTCATCAGGCTTGCGCGACAGCAGCGGAAAAATTTATGACAAACCTGTATTCAAAGATGGGGATGATGAATTTAAAGCAGATACCATGCGGTATAATTTCGATACAAAAAAAGGTAAGGTTTATAATGTTACTACCCAGCAGGGCGAAGGATTCATCCATGGTAAAATTGTGAAAAAAGAAGAAGAAAGCAGTTACATCAGTCATGGCCGTTACACTACCTGCGACCTTGACACACCACATTATTACATTGCTGCAAACAAACTGAAGGTGATTCCAAATAATAAAATTATTACAGGGCCCGCTTATCTGGTTATTGCCGATGTACCTACACCTGCTGCCATTCCATTCGGTCTTTTTCCAAATACCAAAGGCAGAAGTTCAGGAATTTTGTTTCCCGCCTATGGTGAAAGTAATTCTCTCGGATTCTTTTTCAAAAACGGAGGTTATTATTTCGGAATAAGTGATCATGTTGATTTGTCGCTAACCGGTGATATTTATACTTTGGGAAGCTGGGCAGTAAGAGCTTCATCACGGTACAGCAACCGTTATCACTACAATGGCAATCTGTCATTTTTATATTCCATTATCAAGGTCAGCGAAAAAGATTTGCCTGACTACAGCAGAAGTAAAGAGTTTTTTATCAACTGGTCGCATCAGCAGGATGCCAAAGCACGTCCCAATGGAATATTCTCTGCTTCGGTAAGAGCAGGATCTAATGATTATTATACACGAAATATTTCTTCTGCATCCAATTATCTGACCAATACTTTTAATTCATCCATTTCCTACTCAACATCGTTATTCAATAAACAGTTTAATATTTCAACTGCAATTACTCATTCTCAGAATACTCAGTCGAGAATGGTTTACCTAACTGCACCTACTTTGAATATGAGTATGGCAACATTGTATCCTTTCCGAAAAAAAGATTCTGAAGGAACACCAAAATGGTATGAGAAAATCGGTGTTGGCTACAGCAGTACACTACAAAATCAATTGCAGAATCCTGACAGCGTATTTTTTACCAATTCCACCATTCAAAACATGAGAAACGGAATGCAGCACAGTATTCCTATAAGCACTTCGTTTCGTGTACTCAAATATTTCACACTCACACCATCAGCAAGTTTCAATGAACGATGGTACCTTCAGACCTACCGGTTGCATTATGATGCTGCCAACAACTGGTTGGTAACCGATACCGTTAAATCATTCAGTGCTGCACACGATTACAGTGGTTCTGCTTCGCTCAACACACGTATTTATGGTTTGTTTCAGTTTAAAAAAGGAAAAGTGGCAGCCTTCAGGCATGTGATGACTCCTAACCTGAGCTATTCATGGCGACCTGATTTTTCTGAAAGCAAATATGGTTACTATAAAACTGTTCAGATAGATTCCTTGGGAAATACACGTAAATATTCCATCTACGACAATACGCTATACGGTGGCCCCGGACAAGGCAAATCGAGTATTCTTTCTTTCAGCCTCGATAATAATTTTGAAATGAAGGTTAGGCAATATACAGATACAGCTACCAACCTGAAGAAAATTAAACTTCTTGAAAGTTTCAGTATTGCAGCATCATATAATCTGGCTGTTGATTCCTTCAACCTCTCTCCTATCGGCATGAGTGCACGCACAACACTGTTTGACAGAATCAATCTCACTGCATCAGGTACTTTCGATCCTTATTACATTAACGAATCCGGAATTCGCACCAAGGAATATTCTCTTTCAGAAAATGGCAAACTTGCACGACTTACATCAGCCGGAAGCAGTGTAAGTTTTAATCTGAATCAGAATAAAGGAGCAAAGAAAAGTCTGAAAGGAACACCCGAACAGCTTAAAGAAATAAATGACCATCCGGAAGATTATGTTGATTTCACCATACCTTATAATCTGGCTGTGAACTATAGTATCAATTATTCCCGACCGGGATTAGCAAAAGGTATTGTCACACAAATTGTAGGATTTAACGGTGATATTTCGCTGACTAAAAACTGGAAAGTGACGTTTAATTCCGGTTACGATTTTCAGAGTAAAAAACTCTCCTATACTTCACTGGGATTTTATCGCGACCTGCATTGCTGGGAGATGAGGCTTAACTGGGTGCCATTCGGATATCAGGCAAATTATTTCTTCCAGATAAATGTAAAGTCAAGTGTTTTGCAGGATTTGAAACTTACCCGCAAAAACGATCGCTACGACAATTTCTAAAAACGGTTTATTCTACTTCAAAACGATTTCCTTCTATAGCCAGTTCTGTATTCGGGAAAACAGTTCTTGCTTCGTCAAGTAACGGATGAAGTTCTTTGTAACGGGCTGAAAAATGTCCGATAATTAATTTTTTCACTTCTGCTTTTTTGGCAATGGTGGCAGCCTGCAGGCTTGTAGTATGAAAAGTAGTTTGTGCACGCTCAACCATATCATGCAAAAAAGTTGCTTCGTGATAAAGCAAATCCACACCTCTTATCTCATTGATGATAGATTCGTCATAAACAGTGTCGCTGCAAAATGCATAAGAACGTGGTGCCCTCGAAGAAATGGTTAACTCATCATTGGCAATAACATTGCCATCCACATCTCTGTAATCAAAACCATCTTTTAATTTGCCATAAAATGAAAACGGAATGTTATACTGCTGAAGTTTATTGACAAGTAATTTACGTGGCTTGGGTTTTTCTTTAAACAAAAATCCGGTACAGGGAATACGGTGATTGAGAATGATTGTTTTTACTATCATATCCTCATCTTCTAAAATGATAGCCGGTGCAAAATGTTTGATGGGATGAAAAATTATCTGATAGCGAAGCCTCGTCATCGAGAGCCTCAGCTGAAGTTCTATAACATCCATTAACTCTGCTTGTCCGTAAACATGAATCTCATTGGTGCGTCCCTGCAGGTGCATGGTTGACAGTAATCCGACAAGCCCGAGATAATGATCGCCATGCAGGTGCGAAATGAAAATATGAGTAATTTTACTGAGACGCACCTTGTATTTCAGAAACTGTGCCTGAGTACCTTCACCGCAATCAACCAAAAAAAACCGCTCACGTATGTTAAGTACCTGAGCGGTGGGATGTCTTTGAAAGATAGGAGTTGCTGAGCTGCTTCCTAAAATCGTTACTTCAAAATTCATTATTTGGCTACAACCATTCTGCGTGTTACGGTAGATGTACCTGATGTTAACGAATACATGTAAATTCCTGAATTGAATTTTGCAGCATCAAGTGTATAAGTGTTCACTCCTCTTTTTGCAGTTATCCAATCGCTGAATACAACTTTTCCTAAAATATTAAATACTTTAAACTCAAGTTTGCCGCCTGATGGAGTATTAAAATAAATTACTGACTTGTCACGATATGGATTTGGCAAATTTTGTGACATGCTTAACTTATCCTTAGGCAACAATTCCATTATGCCTGAATTGGTATCAATGGTAATGGTATAATAAGTTACCGACTGTGGTTGTGAGAAAGAAAGATTTCCAAGATTGGTTAATTTTCCTTTAGCCATCACATCTACTGTAATTGGATAAACACCTGCTGTAACAGGAGTTCCTGAAAGCAGAAGACATCCATTGCTGCTTGCTAAAAACTTGCAGGTTCCGGGGTTGCATGCATAAGTAATTCCAGGAGGTAAACCACTTACTCCGGTTATAGTAATAGAATCCAACTGAAAATTTACTGTGCCGAAAGGTGGAACAGTAACAACAGTATCCAAAAAAAGTACGTACCTGAATCACCTGATTATAAGGCACACCCACCACTCCAACAGCCAGGCCGGTGGCACTGTCGGGATACACTCCGGGGTCGGTGATAGTTACATCAGGAACACATTGTGCATTGGCAAATAAGCCTGAAGCAATAATTGAAGCTGTGAAGAGTAGTTTTCTAAGCATGATTTTATATTTTTCTAAAATTTAATTTACAGATGTAGCTTTGGCAATCTGAGCCAGTGCGTCATCCAGTGTTGGAATGATGGTTAACACCGAATCCAGCTGAGAGATGGAAATAAGTTTTTTTACAGGCTCACTGATTTCAGTTACTATAAAATTTCCATTTGCATTTCTGCAGATTCTGTTTCCAACCAAAATTGCACTCAGTCCTGAAGAATCGCAATAATTGGTGTCGGTGAGGTCGAGTAAGATATTGATATATCCCTGACTGTTCAGAATTAACAGTTCAGATTTGAGTTCAGCGGAAATAAGTGTATTAAGTTTCTGTTCGTGAAGCTTAAGCACTGCGTATTTTTCTTTCTTGTCTAAGGTGTAATGCATATTTCTGATTAAATAAAGTGATAACAAATATAAAGAACTTGAATTGAATATTGCAAATCAGCTATTTTGTTGCCCTCCAAGTAAATAAAGTACAGCCATCCTCACGGCTACACCATTCTCAACCTGATCGAGAATAATAGACTGTTTGCTGTCGGCAACATCACTGGTAATTTCTACTCCACGGTTGATTGGACCGGGATGCATGATGGTGATTTTCTTATTTACTTTATTCAGTATTTCAGCGTTAATGCCATACTGCAATATATAATCACGCAATGATGGGAAATATTTAATATCCTGCCTTTCCAGCTGAATGCGCAGCACATTGGCTACATCGCACCACGATAATGCTTTGAACAGATTCGTTTCTACTTTAACACCTAATTCATCTATATATTTTGGAATAAGTGTGGGGGGACCACACACCATTACCTCTGCTCCCATCTTCTGCAGACAATAAATATTGGATAATGCAACCCTTGAATGAAGAATATCGCCAACAATTACAACTTTCTTCCCTTTCAACTCTCCCAATGCTTCTCTTATTGAAAATGCATCCAGTAAAGCCTGTGTTGGGTGTTCATGCGTACCGTCACCGGCATTCACAATGATGGAATTTACTTTTTGTGACAGGAATAAAGCTGCTCCCGGTTTGGGGTGACGCATTACTACCATATCCACTTTCATGGCAAGTATATTGTTCACTGTATCAATAAGTGTTTCACCTTTGCTTACTGAAGACGATGATGCAGTAAAATTGAGAACATCTGCAGAAAGTCTTTTCTCTGCCAGTTCAAAAGATAATCTGGTTCTCGTTGAATTTTCGAAAAACAAATTTACTACAGTAACATCGCGCATGGAAGGCACCTTCTTTATTGGCCTGTTGATGACTTCTTTAAAAGTCTGAGCTGTTTCAAAAATCAACTCAATATCGGAAGGAACAAGCCCCTTAATTCCAATCAGATGTTTAACGCTTAGTTTTCGTTGCATTTGATTTCGATTTTGAA
Source organism: Bacteroidetes bacterium OLB10 (assembly GCA_001567275.1). GTDB lineage: Bacteria > Bacteroidota > Bacteroidia > AKYH767-A > OLB10 > OLB10. Next base: position 71,267 of record LNBX01000043.1, on the reverse strand, counting down.
ACTAACCATACTCCGTCTTCTTTGCCATTTTCTTTCCATTCCACATTCACTTTGTCACTGTCAATTGAATCAATGGCATCACCTGTATAATCCGGTTCAATAGGTAAATGTCTGCTGAATTTTCTGTCAATCAGTACCAGTAATTCTACTTTCTCAGGTCGGCCAAAAGCCAGTAATGCATCCATTGCTGCGCGTATGGTACGACCGGTGAACAATACATCATCTACCAGTATGACTTTTTTCCCTTCTACCACAAAGTCTATATCTGTGCGTGATGGTACCAGCAGTTTTTCACTCCGTCTGTAATCATCTCTGTAGAAAGTAATATCCAAAGCCCCATACTTCAGTTTGTTTTTAGGATTCCATTTCTGCAGGTGCTGCACAATTCTTTTTGAAAGAAAAATTCCTCTTGGCTGAAGTCCTATAATGCAGCTATTAGAAAAATCATCATGATTTTCAACCAATTGATGACACATACGCTGGATGGTTATGCCCATCTGTTTTTCTGAGAGTATCAACCGTGTCATGGTTTGCAAATGTAATATTTGAAATGCTGCTAAAAAATTTACATTGAAAATTTTGATTTATTTTATCCACATCACCAAAACAAATACATCGCAATGGTAAAATAACCTGAAATCAGAGCACTTCTCATTCATTTTTAATTGTGTTGATAAAGATTTTATAATATCTTAGCATCATAAAAATCCAAAAGGTTATTGAGTGATACTTTTGTGAATTGTAAGTTAAACAGAAAAAAAGACAAAACTGCGTTGTAACATCTGCGTATGTTTCGTTAGATTGATGAAGTTAAAAACAATAAATACCTGTTTTCTGCTTTTTGGCATCATTGGCAGTGTATCAGCTACCACTACAATGGTGAGCCGTACGGTATGTGGTGTAAGTGACACTGCAAAAATGAGTTTTGTGTCTAATGCTGTTTTGTTCAGAGAACATTGGGATACTTTACAACAAGTTAAATTCTGGCAACAAGTAATTGGTTTGAATGCCGATACAGCTTTGATAAATGTGTCATCGTCAAGACAGGTTTTACATAAAATACCTTTTGCCGACTGGACATGCCAGAATGAAACTGAAAAAACAGCATATAAGAAATTTATCAATTTAGCCAATGGTCTTGATACCAACACCTCATTATATGTAACATTTGGCAAGAAAGAATTTTATGAGTACAAAAGAGTAATTCCTACCATAAACAGCGCAATTAAAGTATTTAACACCAACTCTGTTGATCCCTGGTATGCTCAAACCATTTTGTTGATTGAAAATCCCGGAAAAAACCATAACAAATCTTATGTGGGAGCTAACGGGCCTTTTCAGCTGATGAAAAGTGTTGCCATCAAATATGGCTTGAGAGTTAATTCAAAAGTTGACGAGCGGACTGACTTAAACAGAGCCGCTTTTGCAGCATCACAATTACTTAAGCACTCCTGCATTCCAAAAGTAAAAGCTGTACTGGATGCAAATAACGTTTCGTACAATGAAGAAGATTTATGGTTCAGGTTACTTGTGCTGCATGCTTATCATGCAGGCCCGGGTAATGTAGCATGTGTAATCAATCAACTTAAACCGGATAAAGGAGGTATAGACTTATTTACCAAAATTTGGAATACTGAATGTGGAGGTTTTAAGAATGAATCACAGAACTACTCTCAGATTGCGCTTGCCAATATTGTAATTTTCGAAAATTTTCTGAATGCCGATAAAGACTCCATGTGGCTAGTACAGGGAGAAAAACAGTTTGCTGCATATAAAAAGAACCGCAAAGGAACGCGACAGGATATTCACCTGCTGAAACAATGTATGGAATCGTACAGTGATGACTTAATGGATGGCACTATCCCGGCTGATTTCTTTATCACACGCATGGAAAAAATCCAGAAAGAACTGGCCTCTATACGAATCAAAAAACAACCTGAAGAAGATGCCGGAGTAAGCATGAACAAATTTCTTGCGATGGGCAATAATTTAATTCGCAAACGCCAATTGGATGATGCTATTAAAATTTTAAAACTCAATATTGCACATTATCCCAATTGTGTGACTGCCTACGACAGCCTCAGTCGCATTTACAAACAAAAAGGGAATAAACAACTCTCACTCCTGTACACTCAAAAAGGAGCTGCAATTAAAAATCCGGTTTACTGATTACTGTTCGTATTGAGCAGGCTCTAAAGCAGCAGGACTCCATTGCTGCAAAAACTCCATTACTTTTTTCTTGCTGTAACCCTCACCTTCTTCGAGGTAGCCTGAGTTTTGGGTATGGATTCTTTTTCCTTTTTCGTCCAATATAACAAATACCGGAAAACCAAACCGCTGAGGGAAATCCAGTTCCTGCATTAATGGCAAATTGCGGTTTTCCTTGCTGAAATTGATATGTTCCACAATATAATCAGCCTTCATCAGTGAGTCAATCTGAAAATCCTCTTTGCTGAACTTATAAAATTTTCGACACCATCCGCACCAGTTTCCTCCTATAAAAAGAAAAACGTTCTTATGTTCCGCTGCAGCTCTAACAACTGCTTCATCTACCTGTTGACGTGCATCGGCATCAGGATGATACACTTCGAATTTTTGTTGTGCAAACACATTGCCGGTTGTAAATAAAAAAAATCCAAGAATGAAAAGTTTATTAAGTTTCATACGTTTATATATTACAAAAATCTTCTTATTTGTTCACTTATAATGAAATGAGAATCGGCTGTTAAAAATACGACTTAAATCAGTAAAAGTATAGTATGTATTGCTTACTTTTACACAGTAAAAATGAAATAATGAGAAAATTAATTCTTCCTTTAGTATTTGTTGTAGCTGCATGCCAGAATAAACCCAAAGAGCCGGAAGTACTTACCGCACCTGCGCTTGAACAAAAATCCGAAACAGAGAAACCAAAAATTGCATTGGCTTCAGATATTGATCCGGTGTGTATGATGTCAGTCAAAGAAGAATATTCGGATACAGCTATGGTTGACGGAAAGATTTATGCATTCTGTGGCGCATCCTGCAAAGAAGATTTTATAAAAAACCCTTCTGCATATTTAACAGATAAATGAATAGCTTTTCTTTTAAACGGCTATGGGCAGTGCCACTTTTGGAGTGGGTAATCATATTATTCCTTCTTGGTCTTTCGCTTTTGTGGACATCCTGCAATGACGGCCCACTGCGTACTTTACCCATTTATGGTCCAACCAATGAAGAAACAAAAGCTTCACACCATGTGCAGCCTTTCAGTCTGATTGATCAGGATGGAGATACCATTACCAACCACACCTTTGACGGAAAAATTTATGTAGCTGATTTTTTCTTCACTACGTGCAGAAGTATTTGCCCTGTCATGTCAACACAAATGGAACGTGTGGCTGAAAAATATGCCAACAATCCCAATGTACTTATTATATCGCACTCAGTAAATCCGGAATATGATACACCTGCCGTGCTGAAAGAATATGCTGACATGCATCATGCAGTATCAGGGAAATGGTTTTTTGTTACGGGAGATAAAAAACAAATTTACGATCTGGCACGTACCTCCTATCTTTCTATTGCATCAAAAGGTGACGGTGGCCCGGATGACTTTATACATACACAAAATTTTTGCATTGGTGGATAAGGATAAACGAATCAGAGGATATTATGACGGCACCGATTCTACTGATGTAAACCGGTTGCTCACCGATATTGATTTATTACTGCAGGAAAACAAATAATATTTATCGCAATGAAAAAAACAGCCTTGCTGTTATTAGCTGTTTTTTGTTTCGCAAAAACAAATGCCCAATATCAGGAATGTAAGCGCAGCGCGTCAGCGTCAGCTTTTCTGAATGTTCCACAACGTATGCTTACCACCGGAAGTAATTATGACGTAAAATATCACCGCTTCCACTGGCAGATTGACCCTTCACAGCTTTATATTTCAGGAAGTGTGATGACATTGTTTGAAACTAAAAGCAACACTAATCAACTGGAGTTTGATTTGGTTTCAGCACTTACAGTTGATTCGGTAATGTATCATTCAGCAACTGTAAACTTTTCGCATGTCAATGATATTTTAACAGTAATGCTGCCTGCAACACTTCCTGTGGGAACACTCGACAGTGTTGAAATTGTTTATCAGGGAGTGCCACCGGGTTCAGGATTTGGTTCGTTTAACACCAGTACACATAACGGTACTCCTGTATTATGGACTTTGTCAGAACCTTTTTATTCGAGCGACTGGTGGCCATGTAAGAGTTTGAATACCGATAAAGCTGACAGCATTGATGTGTTTGTTACAACAGATACTTCGTATCGTGTAGCATCAAACGGAAAACTGATGAATGAAATTTTTAATGGCAGTGAGAAAACCGTTCACTGGAAAAGTAATTATCCCATCTCTTCTTATCTGGTGGCAATAGCTGTAACAAATTATGCTGAATATTCCGATTATGTTCCTTTGGCAGGAGGCGACAGTTTGCAGGTGCTCAACTATGTGTACCCTGAAGATCTGGCAACAGCACAGTCGCAAACACCACAGATTATTCCCATTATTCAGCTGTATGACAGCCTTACCATAGAATATCCTTTTAAAAATGAAAAGTACGGGCACGCTCAGTTTAACTGGGGTGGCGGTATGGAACATCAGACGATGAGTTTTGTAATTAACTACGGTCAGAGTCTGATAGCACATGAATGTGCGCATCAGTGGTTTGGCGATTTGGTAACATGCGGAAGTTGGGAGGATATCTGGCTGAACGAAGGCTTTGCCACTTATTTTGAAGGACTAACCAAAGAGCGATATTTCCCGGCACAATGGTACTCATGGAAATCACAAAAAATAAGTAACATTACCTCACAGCCTGATGGCTCAGTAAAATGTACTGACACAACAGATGTAAGCCGTATTTTCAACGGAAGGCTTACTTATGACAAGGGCAGTTACTTACTGCACATGCTTCGATGGAAACTTGGTGATGCTGTTTTTTTTCAGGCTTTAAGGGATTACCTAAACGACCCGGCATTGAAATTCGGTTACGCAAAAACACCTGACTTGATTCAACATTTGCAGAATACAAGCGGACAAAACCTCAACGTATTCTTCGACCAGTGGTATTACAAACAGGGATATCCCGCCTATCAGGTGAACTGGTCACAAAATAATCAGCAGGTGTATGTTCAGATTAACCAAACTACGTCTGACCCATCGGTTACATTCTTTGAAATGCCGGTACCTGTAAAGTTCAGTGGTGCAGGTCATGACACAACATTGGTGTTTAACCATACTTTTTCAGGTCAGTTGTTTACTGCGACAATCCCATGGCCGGTATCAACAGTTGAGTTCGACCCTGATTTATGGATACTCTCTGCCAACAATCAGGTAAGTTTGGGTATTCCTTCACTGTCTCATCCAACAACTTCTTTTGACATTTACCCTAATCCCGTAAAAGATAATTTGAAGATTGAAATACGAAATCAGTCGTCAGGTCAGTTAGTAATTTCAGATGCTGCAGGTAAAATTCTTTTGAAAGAAGATGCAGTGAAAGAAAAAACAAAAAATATCAGTGTAAACAACTGGGCAAAAGGAATTTATTTTGTTTCGTGGTTTGCTGATGGAAAACGTGAAAGTAAACCTGTAATCATTGAATAACGTTTAATTAAAAACAGAAAAATGAAACGCATTATTTCTTTATTACTGCTTGTGCTGCTCATGCATCGTCCTGCATACTCTGCACAAATACTTATACCGATGGATGATACACAGACCAATCATCTGAAAGCGTATGGCATAGCCTACTGGGTGTTGCAGGGTGGTATAGAAATAAACTGGTTGCTCAACTACCGTGGTGGAAGTTTTATGTTTCCACAAAGCCAGCGCTTCGAAACTGAAATGAAATTAAGAGGAGTGAGTTATACGGTGGTTTCCGAAGCACAAGCCGGGCAGATAGTAAATGAAATTCTGGATCCGCAGGTAAATGAGGACGTGGTAAAACTTGAAAAAGTTCCCAAAATATGTGTGTATTCACCTAAAGACAAACGTCCCTGGGACGATGCTGTAACACTGGCGCTGACGTATGCCGAAATACCATACGATGTAATTTATGACGAAGAAATATTGCAGGGAAAATTAAATCTGTATGACTGGCTACATCTGCACCACGAAGATTTTACAGGACAATATGGGAAGTTTTACGCCATGTACCGCAATGCTCCATGGTATCAGGAGCAGCAACGCAGCATGGAAAGTATGGCACACAAATTAGGTTTTGCCAAAGTATCGCAGATGAAACTTGCTGTTGCCAAAAGCATAAAAGAGTTTGTTGCAGGAGGTGGATTTTTGTTTACCATGTGCTCAGGAACCGACACCTACGACATTGCACTTTCTGCTGAAGGGCTGGATATTTGCGAAAGCATGTATGATGGTGATGGCACTACACCGGATTATAATTCAAAACTCGATTACTCTAAAACATTTGCCTTCCGTGATTATAAACTAAGCACCAATCCGCTTGAATATCGTTTTTCGAATATTGATGTTACAACAACACGGAGAGTTCCTCGCGATGAAGATGTGTTTACACTGTTTGATTTTTCGGCTAAGTGGGATCCTGTGCCAACCATGCTCTGTCAAAATCACATGCAGGTGATAAAAGGATTTATGGGACAAACAACTGCATTCAATAAAAACGTGATTAAACCTGATGTGGTGATTATGGGTGAAAACAAAGCCGCCAACGAAGCAAAATATATTCATGGTGATTTTGGCAAAGGCACCTGGACGTTTTACGGGGGTCATGACCCTGAAGATTATCAGCATTTGGTTGGCGACCCTCCCACTGATTTGAATCTTCACCCCAACAGCCCGGGATATCGTTTGATTCTAAACAATGTTTTGTTTCCTGCTGCAAAAAAGAAAAAACAAAAAACGTGATTCTCTCCCCCTGAACTTTTCTGAGAATATTTTCAATTGAAATTTTTCTGCAAAAACTCCGAAACACAATTATTAAAAGTTTCAGTCGCCTCATGATTGGTAACATGACCTGCATCCGGAATCAACACCAAACTGCTTCCTGTTATATGCCGGTGCATATACTCTGCTTTAGCCACAGGAGTCATTGCATCTTCAACTCCGCAAATGACCAGTGCAGGAACTTGTATCGTTGCAAGCGATGAACATGTTTCATGTCGGCCGGCAAGTGCTTTGAGTGTATTACATATAATTTCAGCATCGGCCTTGTTCATGATATTGCGAATAAATTCTACCGACTGCGGATGTGTGCTGAACGATTGCGGAGCAAACAAATTCTTCAGAGAAGTATGAATGTAGGCATCCTTACCTCCTTTCTGAATTAAATCAATAGCATGAAATCTTTTTTCACGCATTTCATCTGTATCAGCAGTGCATTGTGTATCGCAGAGAATGATTCCCGACACATGTTGGGGATAACGGCCAATAACATTGAGCGCAATATAACCTCCCATAGACAATCCGCACAATACAACACGATTCAGTTGCAAAGTGGTAATCAGGCTCACAAGGTCATCTCCCAAATCATCAACCGTAAAATTATCAGTAACTTTTGAACTGCTTCCATATCCTCTCACGTCATAGGCTACCACTCTGCAAATTGAAGAGAAAAAAGAAAGCTGAGGTTGCCAAAAATCTTTATTGAAAGGAAAACCATGAATAAACAACAGTGTAAAATCTCCCTGTTCACTATCGGTGTATGAAACCACTTTGTTGCCTGACAACAACAACTGACGTGTAGTTAAGTCTCCCTGCTTCTTTTTTCTGTAAATCATAAACCGAATCAGTCAAAAGAGTAAATACGATTGTACTGCTCCTTAAAATTTTCCAGAATAATTTTTCTGCGAAGGCTAAGTTTCGGAGTCATTTCATTTTTTTCAATGCTGAATTCTCTGCTGAGCAGTTCGAAGCGTTTAATAGTTTCAAAATGTCCAAGCGTTTTATTTATTTCATTTACTTCCTCTGCAATGCGTTTTTTTACTTCCGGATTGGCCGCAATTTCTTCATTGGTCTCCAGTTTCAGATTTTTGCGATTAGCCCAGTCTCGAATAAACGAAAAATTAGGAACTATAAATGCTGAAGCAAATTTCTGGTTCTCTCCAATCACCATTGCCTGTTCTATAAATCGCGATTCTTTGAGTTTGTTTTCAATCATCTGTGGCACGATATATTTTCCTCCTGAAGTTTTGAATATTTCTTTTTTACGATCAGTAATTTTCAGGAATTTTCCATCTTCAATAATTCCGATATCCCCTGTATGAAACCATCCATCGGCATCAATCATTTCAGCAGTTTGTTCAGGATTCTGATAATATCCCATCATCACATTGGGGCCTTTGCATAATATCTCCCCATCTTCAGCAATCTTCACTTCTACTTTGTCAATCACCGTGCCTACTGTTCCAAACTTTATACAGTCAGGCTGAAAATTATTTACAGCAATCACAGGACTTGTTTCAGTAAGGCCATATCCTTCGAGAACAGGAATGCGCGCAGCATGAAATACGCGTGCAAGCCTTGGCTGCAATGCAGCACCTCCTGATGCTATTGCAACAATGTTATTACCTAATGCTTCACGCCATTTGCTGAATATAAGTTTATTCGCAATTTTAAGCTGAAACTCATACCACCAACCATTGGCACCATGCAATTCATATCGTAATCCAAGATTTAAAGCCCAATAAAACAAAGCCTTTTTTATCCCGGAAAGTTCAGCGCCTTTCGACACAATTTTATCGTACACTTTTTCGAGTAACCGTGGCACTGTTACAAATATTTCCGGCTTAACATCTTTCAGATTATCAGCAATGGTATCCAGGCTTTCGGCATAGTAAATAGAAACACCGTAATACACATAAAGATATGACAACATGCGTTCGTAAACGTGATTGAGTGGAAGGAAACTCAACGCTCTCCAATTATCATTAAACGGACACAGTACTTCACAAGCTTTGAAATTACTTACCAGATTATTGTGCGATAACATCACCCCTTTGGGGTTGCCTGTAGTACCTGAGGTATAAATGATTGTTGCCAAATCAGAAGGTTTGATGGTACTGCGTATTTCGTTAACCCTCTCTGCAAGGGGTGCTTTTTTACCTGCTTCGGTAAGCTCGGTCCAGTGAGCAGCTCCTTCCAACTTATTGAATGTGTAAATTTTCTCAAGAAACGGGAGTTCCGGTTTAAGTGCATTTATTTTATCATAAATCACTTTATCAGAAACAAACATATAACGCACTTCGGATTGATGCATTGTAAACTTGAGGTCATGTTCGCTGATGGTCGGATATAACGGAACATCGGCAACTGCAATTTGCAGACAGGCATGGTCAATAAAATTCCATTCAGGACGGTTATTGGAAATAATACCGATTTTATCTCCCGGTTTAATACCTGCATTCAGCAAGCCATAACTCAGGTTGTTGACTACTTCCAATACTTCAGCTGTGCTGTATTTTTTCCAGACACCATTTTCTTTTGCAGCAAGAGCATCTGATTTGGGAAATTTCTCTAACTGGTAAGGAAACAAATCTATTAGTCGCGTTACATCCATAACTCTGAAAATCTTTATTAGCGCACGCTAAAAATACTAAATCGAATGAAACATTTGGTAATTTTGCATATTGAAAAGATAATGGTTTTGAACAACTTCGCAAATACGATATTTAAGAATGAAAAGCCGGAAAACAACACGCTGGTATTTGACGGTGATTGTTCCTTTTGTCAGCGATGCACTTCGATTTTGCATACCCTTGACAAACAACACAGGATTAAATTAGTTAGTTACAACACACAAGATAATACCAACAATATTCAAGAGAATGCTTCTGCTGAAACATTTAACTCAGTAATTTTTTACCATCAGGGAAAATTTTACACTGAAAGCGATGCTGTAATTGAATCACTGGTGGCGACAGGTGGCTGGCGCAGAATTTTTATTTTAGCTAAAATCATTCCTTTGTTTTTACGCAACAAACTCTATCGCTTCGTTGCGCGAAACCGTTATTTATTCGGCTCAACCTGTCATGTAAAATGAAAATTGAAACAACTTTTACAAAACAACTTAATATAGAGTTCCCCATCATCATGGCTCCCATGTTTCTGGTAAGCAATGAAGCCATGATATTGTCTGCCATGAGAAACGGAATTGCCGGGGTTTTTCCGTCATTGAATTATCGAAAGGAAAATGAATTAAGTGAATTGTTAAAACGACTTAATGCTTTCAACAACAACTGTAAAGGTACGTATGGAGTAAACCTCATCGTGCAAAAAACAAATCCGCTATATGAAAAACATCTTTCAATATGTGTGGATAATAAGGTTCCGTTTTATATTACTTCACTTGGAAATCCTAAACATGTAATTGAAGAAGCGCACCGTTATGGAGCCAAAGTGTATTGTGATGTAACCAATCCTGCACATGCCGCCAAGGCTGCTGAGAATGGATGTGACGGATTTATTGCAGTAAGTCAGGGTGCAGGAGGACATGCAGGTCCCTATCCAAACTCATTATTGATTCCTTCTCTGAAAAAACACTTTCCAAACATACCGGTAATTGCTGCAGGCACTGTAACCACCGGCAAAGGAATACTTAGCATGTTGTCATTAGGCGCTGCAGGTATCAGTATTGGTACGCGGTTTATTGCATCGCATGAAGCTACTGTATCAGATGATTACAAAAACAGTGTGGTCAGTTCAGGGATGAAAGATGTGGTGCTCACAGAGCGGCTTTCAGGAACACCTTGCAATATCATCAACACACCATACGCTAAAAAAATTGGCTATCGTCAAAATATATTTGAACGCTGGCTTAGTAACAACTCCACAACAAAAAAATATTTTAAGATGCTGGTTCAGTATCGTGGATTGAAGAAACTGGAACAGGCCGTGAAGCCCGGAAACTACCATAACCTGTGGTGTGCAGGGCAAACAGTGGAACTTATAGATGAAATATTATCCTGTGATGAAATTATCAATAAACTGAAAGACGAAACTCACCAGGCTAAAACAGAACTCGACACGCTTTTTGACCAATGAACTTACAACATCTGATACATAAGGCAGAGCATTCAGGTTTTTATCTATGGATATTAAATTTAATCTTATGGAGAAAGATTCCGTTTAATGCTGCACATCGCTTCAGAATTACTGATATTGGAGAAGGAAAAATTGAAATCCTCATCCCCTATCGCAGAAGCAACCTCAATCATATAAAAAGTATACATGCCTGTGCACTTGCAACAGCTTCAGAGTATGCAACAGGATTTTGTCTGACAACTTTGCTTCCTGAGGGCGAGTATCGTCTTATTCTTAAAAGCCTGAGCAATGAATATTTTTATCAGGGGAAGAGAGATGTTTCTGTACGTTTTGAAATGGATAAGAATAATTTTATAAAATTCCTTGAAGAAATTCCTGCAGATACGGGTGCTGCACTGCTGAAACTGGAGGCAAAAGCCTTTGACACAGATAAGAACCACATCAGTACCAGCCAAGTTGAGTGGCAGCTGAAGAAATGGGCTCATGTGAAAACGAAGGTCTAACCTAATTTTCATCACAGTATATCATATTTTTCTCTTTAAGACGTTGAATAGTTACTTTTGAAAAAAAAATTACATGTTGAGCCATTTCAGAATACTAAGCCTGCTATTGTTGATGCCTTTATTTGCTACATCGCAAAAAGTGGTTTATTCCAAACAGGAAATAGATGCCTATAGTTACGATTTTATAAAAATTGCAGGTTATAATGAGAACGAATTTTTTCTTTTTCAGAGTAATCTGCCTTTTGAAAACGACCGTGACCGTATAGGTTTTAAGTCGAGAAAATATCAGATTACCTGTTATAACAACAACCTTACTGTCAAATGGTCGAAAAAATTCAATCCTTCAAATGATAAAGAGAGAATTGAAACCATGGCTGTTATCAATGGCAAGGTGGTGCTGATTAAATCAACATTTACAGATAAAGAAGATAAACTTAATGTTTATGCTTCACCTCTTGACGATTCAGGCAAGGAATCTGCATCACCCCTCCTGCTTGGCAGCATTGCATTTGACAAAACCAGTAGTCTGGATAAAATCAAGATTATAGCTTCTCAGAGAAATAATTTATTCGGAATAATTCAGAATGAGAAAAAACAAAATGGCATGCAGAAGCTGCATTGCATAGTCATCAGTTCCGAATTAGTTACTATGAGACAGTTGCAGTTTGATGTACCTTATCCTGAGAAAAATTTCAGCTATGAAAACTGGTTGCTGACAGAGGCAGGTGATTTTGTACTTGAAGGAAGTTTTTATTCCAAAGAAAACAATGAGAAACGTAAACGCTGGGATGCTTACAAACTTTTTGTGTCGCTGAATGGCAATGAAGGTGCGGTAGAATATGCAGTAAACAAAAGCGACATAGAACTGAATGGCAGTAACATTGCCTACGACATTGCCAATAAACAACTGGTGCTTGCAGGGTTTTATACTGATAAAACAAATGGTAAGTCAGGTATAATTTATGCAACACTTAAAACTGAATCAAATGATTCTCTGAAAATATTCAGGCAACCCATTGGTGAAAGCACACAGGCCAGAATGTTTTCGGGATTAACGATTGATAAAAGCAATACAGGAGTGGATAATCTCAATATTGAAAAAATAATTCTCCGAAATGATGGTGGTGCAGTGCTGATAACTGAAATGTCGTATGTGACCGATTATTCATATTACGATTATTTTACTCAGAATTATATCAGGAGTTACGAATATCATTTTAACAATGCAGTTGCACTTTCGGTAAATGCTGACGGAAGTATTGACTGGGATGCGGTTTTACGAAAAGATCAGGTTTCTACAAACGATTACGGAAAATATTCCTCCTTCACCATTGCTCAAACAGATAATGAAATAAATCTTGTTTACAACACACGCATTGACCGCAACAATTCAGTAGCCGTTTTCAGAGTTAAAAATAACGGAACCTCCGATACAAAAGAATTTATTCAGCCTGAGGACAGAATTATGATTATACCATTTGCTGCACGACAAATCAGTGCTGATGAACTGGTAATTCCCTGCTGGAACAGAAAAAAACTGTTAATGGCAAAAATTATTTTCAATGAATAAGTTGCTGATGGCGTTGCATTATGCAGGATATTATCTGACCTCGCACAATGCGCATCACATACATTCTCCTTTTGTTTATCAGCTTTACACACGCGTAATTTCACCTGATAAAAATCAAAAACATTTTAAAGAGATTGAACAGATACGGAAGCAATTTCTAAATAATCACAATAAAATACCCACCATCAATTCTACAAATTCTGCAACAGAGAAAAGTATTGCTGATATTGCCAAAAACTCACTGAAAAGTCCCCGCTATGCCCGACTGATTTATCGCCTTGCAACTTACTTCAACCCATCTGTATGTGTGGAATTAGGAACCTCACTTGGCATCAGCACACTGTATCTGGCATCAGCAATCAAGGGTAAAGTAATTACACTGGAAGGTAATGATGCCGTGCTGCAACTTGCAAGACAAGAATTTGACAAAAGCAGTTATGGCAGCAGAATTGAAACTGTTCAGGGAATGTTTGATGAAACACTTCCCGGAGTGCTGGCAGGTATTTCAAAAACGGATTTTGTGTTCTTTGATGGTAATCATCAGTATGAACCAACTTTGAAATATTTTAATATGTGCCTCGATAAAGTACATTCAAAAAGTGTTTTTGTATTTGATGACATCAACTGGAGCGAAGGGATGCAACGTGCCTGGAATGAAATTAAAAATCACCCTAAGGTTACAGTAACGATTGATTTGTTTATGATGGGTTTGGTTTTTTTCGACCCTGATTTAAGTAAGCAGGATTTTGTACTGCGTTATTAACAATTGAATAACATTTTACTTTCGGCTTAAATCGCTATTTTTACAAATATTTTGAATCTATGCAGCCGGTAATTATCCGTTTAGAAAATATATCAAGAGAATATAAAGTTGGAACTGAAACCATTCATGCTTTACGCTCCATCACCCTTGATATTTCAAAAAATGAGTATGTGGCACTGATGGGAAGTTCGGGTTCCGGAAAATCTACTCTCATGAATATTTTAGGATGTTTAGACACTCCTTCTGCCGGCCATTATGAACTAAATGGAATTGCAGTATCCGGAATGACAGATAATGATCTGGCAGAGGTTCGCAACAAGCAAATTGGTTTTGTTTTTCAGACATTCAACCTGCTGCCACGAAGTACAGCTTTAGAAAATGTTGCATTGCCACTTGTATATGCAGGAGTAGCAAAAGAAGAACGTTTGGAACGTGCAGAAAAGGTACTTCGTAATGTTGGTCTCGGAGATCGCATTCATCATAAACCCAATGAACTTTCAGGAGGTCAAAGACAAAGGGTTGCAGTAGCCCGAGCGTTGGTCAACAATCCATCTATCATTCTTGCTGATGAGCCTACAGGTAATCTTGATTCAAAAACATCCATTGAAATTATGGCTTTGTTTGAAGAAATTCACAGCAACGGTAACACCATTATCGTAGTAACCCATGAAGAGGATATTGCAAGATATGCCCATCGTATTGTAAGAATAAAAGATGGATTGATAGAAAACGATGCTTTCAACAATGAGATTATTAAAGTTAACACTCTAATTTAATAACGATGAAAAATATTATAGTCACTTTGCTCTTTATTGCCGGTTGCGGAATGGCAGAATGTCAAACCAATCAACTGTTGACACCTGAAGTATTTGCCAAAAGATTACATGAAACACCGGATGGACAATTAGTAGATGTGCGCACTCCTGAAGAATTCCAGAAAGGTCATCTGAAAAATGCACTGAACATGAATATCAACAGTAGTGATCTGGAAAAGCGTGCTCCTTATCTTGATAAGGAAAAGCCACTATTCGTATATTGTTATATGGGTGGTCGCAGTGCAAAAGCTTGTGAATATTTTAAAAAGATGGGATTTAAAATCATCTACGATATGCAGGGCGGTTACAGCGCATGGACAGATGCCAATCTTCCGGTGGAAAACAGAAATACTTTGAATGCAGGAATTAATATGGAACAATTTAATCTGCTCAAAGCATCAGGCAAAGTATTGGTTGACATCAACGCACCTTGGTGTGCGCCATGTGTGAAAATGAAACCAACGCTCGACTCTCTTGAAACAGCATGGAAAGGCAATGTAAAAATCCTTCGTTTTAATAAAGACGATAATCAACAACTGGCAAAAACACTTGAAGCAACAGAACTTCCATCTCTCTATTTTTTTAATGATGGTAAACTTGTTCGTAAAGCATCGGGTTATAAAGATGCTGCGGCATTAACTGATTTTGTGAAATAAACTGTTTTTTAACATAATAAATTGTTGCATTAAAACGGGAGAGGCGGCTTTCAGCCGCCTCTCCCGTTTTTTCAATACTTACAGTTTTCAGACTATCTTCTCTGAGAAGAAATATATTGGTTCAAATCATCTATAGAAGATTCGAATGTAAACATATCATTCACCTTGAAATAATTCCCGATATCATAGGTGTAAGCATAAGCATATTTTGCAAAATCAAGTTTGCTTTGCTCGTAAGTAAACAAACCCATAATCTGTTTTACCTGTGAGGTCAACAGACAATTGCTTTGCAATACTTGCTTGGCAATGGTCATTTTGCTGTCTTCAAAAGTTTTGCTTGAAATAGTCTGCTTCAAAGACTCAAAATCCTGTGGAGCCATTGGCACCGGACATCCATAAGGACCATTATAGCCCGGCAGATAAGCAGGTGGCGGTGGTGGCGGAGCTACAGGTTCGTCAATCGTATGAGAGTGACTAACAGTTGTAGTTGTGGTAGTAGTTTGTGTGGTGGTATGTGTTGTTCCTCCGGAAACATTCACATTAAATCCACCTCCCATATCACCCATATTTACTCCAACAGACATATTCATGTTATCTCCGGGTACGCCCGTAGTTGTAGTTGTAGTTTGAGTAACAGATGTTGCAGCCGGTGCAGGTGTAGGCGTAGCTGAATACACTACTACCGTTTGATTAGGAGCCGGTGGCAATGCCTCTGCAATAGGAGTTTCGCTCACAGGGCGCAAAACATATTCATTTTTCTTAGCATGGAACTTAATCATCACAGAAGTTTCGGTTCCGGGATTGAGTCCTACGTTAAAATTCTTCTCTCCTAATTTAGCATCATCAAAAATCACCTTAAGCTTGTAAAAATTAGCATTGAGGTCTGTAATTTTTACATTGGTCTCAGGTTTGTCATTTTGCCTTACTCCATTAAGAATTGCATAAAATTTTTCGCCATTCTCAGTAAAGAGAATCAAATTAGAATTTTGCGCCTGCAACCCTGTTGCAAAGAAAACGCAAGTGATTAGTGTAATTAAGTATTTCGTCATGTTGTTAATGTTTATTTTGGCATATCTAATATTATACCATTAGTTTGCGAAATTATGAATTCTATCTAAACAGACAGAATACAATATAAAATAAAATCATCATTCTTGAAACCATTTACATAGTAAGTTGTGTTATTATTTTCATATCATGCATCACTGGTGTTATTATTTTCTTTGGAGTGTTTCATGTATATTTGTAGTTTATTAAAATGTAATTTTTATGAATACGAGCAGCATCATATCGAATCAGTATTTTATTGAGCTGGAAGAAAAGTACGGAGCACATAATTATCATCCTTTACCTGTAGTCTTGTCAAAAGGAAAAGGTGTATTTGTTTGGGATGCTGAAGGGAAAAAATATTACGATTTTCTTTCTGCATATTCTGCATTAAATCAGGGACATTGTCATCCTCATATTATCAAAGCGTTAACTTCTCAGTTAGAAAAGCTTACACTCACTTCGAGAGCATTTTATAATGATCAGTTAGGTGAATTTGAAAAATATATTACTGAACTTTTTGGTTATGATAAAATGTTGCCTATGAATTCAGGGGCAGAGGCAGTAGAAACTGCCATCAAACTCTGTCGCAAATGGGCTTATCAGGTGAAAGGCGTTCCGCGTAATCAGGCAAAAATTATTTTTTGTGAAGGTAACTTTCATGGCAGAACCATTTCTATTATTTCAGCATCTACCGATCCTACTGCATCTACCGGATATGGCCCTTTTACTCCGGGATATACCATCATACCGTATAACGACTTAGCTGCATTAGAAGCAGCACTTGAAGATCCTGCCATTGCAGGATTTATTGTTGAGCCTATACAAGGGGAAGCCGGTGTTGTAGTACCAGACGATGGATATCTGTCAAAAGCATATTCTTTATGTAAAGAAAGAAATGTTTTATTTATTGCTGATGAAATTCAAACAGGGCTTGCACGTACCGGAAAAATGCTGGCATGTGATTATGAAAATGTTCATCCTGATATTCTTATTCTTGGGAAGGCATTGAGTGGCGGAATGATGCCCGTGAGTGCTGTTCTTGCCAATGATGAAATTATGCTTACGATAAAACCTGGCGAACATGGCTCTACTTATGGTGGTAATCCTCTGGCATGTGCTGTAGGTATGGCATCTCTTCGCGTGATTGAACAGGAAAATCTTGCTGAAAATGCAGCTCACATGGGAGAAATTCTCCGTTCGGAGTTGAATACCATAAGCCATGAAATGCTGACGCTGGTCAGAGGAAAAGGCTTGTTAAATGCCATCGTCATCAAACCGCATAAAGGCAAAGATGCATGGGATGTGTGTCTGAAACTTGCAGAAAATGGTCTGCTTGCAAAACCAACACACGGTGATATCATCCGCTTTGCTCCACCTTTGGTTATTAATGAAGAGCAGCTTTACGAATGTATTGGAATAATCAAAAAAAGTATTGAATCCTTTATTTGATTTCTCCTGCAGGATTTTCTTTTTTCATTGCAGCTCCCAGAATCAGAGCAATAATCAGGTTAACGATTAAACCACCAACAAATGCAAAACCCGCCATCACCGGTGGAGTTATAAATTTAGATTGCATTTTCATAGCCATTTCTATTTGCTCTTCATCCATACCACGATTAGACATTTCTTCCTGCGCTTTTTCCAGAACAAAAGTCATATAACTTGTATTGATAAACGCAAAATACAGATAAGTAAAAATTGCGCCAATAATTGCCATTATCAAACCTGTTTTGAAAGCAGTACCAAATGCTTTACCAAAACTGATAAACCCCTCCCCTGCTAATCGTTCTTCCTTTATGGCAGCAATAAAACAAAAAACCGATATCGCTATCATGATTATCGTGCTAAGCCACTTTAGTTTTTCCTGCATTTCATTTCCCATGATGTAACCTATCAATGTCCAGATGATAGATAATGCAGCTCCTAATAATCCGTATTTTAAAAATGGTTTCATAATATTATTTTTATAAGTTGGTTATGTGTGTTCAAAAATAGTATTTTCCAATCAATTTAATTGCAAGTGTGCAAATATGTTTTTTAGCTTACTATTGATGAAATCTGTCAGAGGAATTCTGTATTTTAGCAAAATAAATTTTACTGAAAGAATATGGCTACAAAAATAGATTTGAACCACGTAGAGCTGCTTGAATGGCTCAAAGCACTTGACTTTTATAAAAACGAACTGCGATTCTGGCGTAAGCATCTTTCTCATGTTGTAACAAGCAATACCAACAAAGATATTCTTCGCGAAGCTGAGCATTTCCAGAATCAGGTAATCATTCAGGAAGATCAGATTGATATTATCCGTCACGATGTGAAACAACTGGAAAACCGCATGGATGATGAGTTCGAAGCTATTAGCAAAGGCGGAAAAGTAACTCAGGAAACACTTGAAATTGAAACATCACTGCGCGAAAGAATGAAGGTTTTTGAGCATCTGTATGTTGACCTCAAACATGATTACTATACTTTTCTGAGAAAGTACATGTAACAATATCATCTGTCCGCAGAAAAGTTTCATCATTTATGGAAACTTTATTTCACTACGGTGTTTAACAATAAATGAAAATCTTTTTTTTTTCGTCAATATCTTATAGCTATATTTCGATAGCAACATCAGAATGAGTAATTATTTAGATCAATTAAACCCGTCACAGCGCGATGCAGTAATGTGTATGGATGGACCCAGCATGATAATTGCCGGTGCAGGTTCAGGGAAAACACGTGTTCTGACTTACCGGATTGTACACATGTTGCATAACCAAGTGGATCCTTTCAATATTCTCGCACTTACTTTTACCAACAAAGCTGCACGCGAAATGAAAGATCGTGTTATCAGTATGGTTGGCAACGATGCAATGAGTCTGTGGATGGGAACCTTTCATTCTGTTTTTGCAAAACTTTTACGAATTGAAGCTGAAAAAATCGGATTCCCTGCCGCTTTTACCATTTACGATGCCGATGATTCAAAAAATCTGGTAAAGAAAATTATTCAGGAGCAACAGTTAGATGACAAGAATTACAAGCCTTCTCTGGTACTCAACCGCATTTCATCCGCCAAGAACAATCTTTTTTCTGTAAGTGATTATCTGAGCAATGATCAACTGATGAGCGAAGACCGTATGGCAGGGAAACCTAAAATCGGTGAGTTGTATCAAATTTATCAGAAAAGACTGAAGCAGGCTGATGCAATGGATTTTGATGATTTACTTTTCAATACTTATTTGCTTCTGAAAAACCATCCGGATGCTTTGCTGAAGTATCAGAAAAAATTTCGCTACATCATGGTGGACGAGTTTCAGGACACCAACTATGCTCAGTATATCATAGTACGCAAACTGGCAGCTCAGCACGAAAACATTTGTGTGGTAGGCGATGATGCGCAAAGTATTTATGCTTTCAGAGGAGCCAACATTCAAAATATTCTGAATTTTGAAAAAGACTATCCTGATCTGAAAACATTTAAGCTGGAACAAAATTACCGCAGTACAAAAACAATTGTTGGTGCTGCCAACAATGTTATTGCCAACAACAGACATCAGCTGAAAAAAGAAGTTTGGACAGATAACACAAACGGTGACAAAATCAGACTGCTGAGAGCTATCAGCGACAACGAAGAAGGTAATCAGATAGCAAATACCATTTTCGAAGACAGAATGAATCATCAATATAAGAATAAAGATTTTGCCATTCTTTATCGCACCAATGCTCAATCGCGATCACTGGAAGAAGCTCTCCGTAAATTAAATATCCCTTACCGTATTTATGGAGGACTCTCGTTTTTTAAACGAAAAGAAATTAAAGACCTCCTCGCCTATTTCAGACTTACCATCAATCATGCCGATGAAGAAGCACTGGAACGTGTGTACAATTATCCGATACGAGGAATAGGAAAAACATCGTATGAAAAACTTATGGTGATGGCCGATCAGCGTACCTGCACCATTTGGAATGTGATGGAAGATATTCACGACAAAGAGATAGATATCGCATCAGCAACCAAAACAAAAATATCAGACTTTGTTACCATGATTAAGAGTTTTGCTGTGATGTCAAAAACTCAAAATGCCTATGATGTGGCAAGTCATATTGCACAAAGCAGCGGACTGCTGAAGGAATTGTTTAACGACAAATCATCTGAAGGTGTAAGCCATTATGAAAATATTCAGGAACTGCTTGCAGGTATTAAAGAATTTAGTGAAAGAGGGAATCTGCCTCTTGAATCTCCTTCTTCAGAACTGCGAGAATCCGATACCCGTTTGCTGAATGAATACATGCAGGATATTGCACTGTTAACCGATGCTGAAAATAAAGATGACGGTAATGATGATAAAGTGTCTCTTATGACCATTCATCAGGCTAAAGGGTTAGAGTTTAAAGAAGTGTTTGTGTCAGGATTGGAAGAAAATCTTTTCCCTTCACAACTTTCCATAAACTCAAGGGAAGACATGGAAGAAGAACGCAGACTCTTTTATGTAGCTGTTACGCGTGCGGAAAAGCGTTTAACTTTAAGTTATGCCATGACCCGTTATCGCTGGGGTAATCTTACCGGATGCGAACCAAGTCGTTTTCTCAGTGAAATAAATCCAGAATTTGTTGATATGAAATTTGCACCTGAACCTACAACCCAAAGAGGAGGACGAATTTCAGGTGACGACAACTTACCAACTTACAGCAACAACAGCTTCACAAAAAACAAACTGAAACCATTAGCTAAAAAACCTGCTGCCAAAGCTGTTGACCCAAAGTTGCTGGAAAATTTTACAGCTGATGACCCATTGCGCATTGAGATTGGAATGCAGGTGTTGCATCAACGTTTTGGCAAGGGCAAGGTGATGAGTCTGGAAGGACGTATGCCCGATTTAAAAGCGGTTGTAAATTTTGAAAACGGAGAGTCAAAACAACTGCTGCTGAAGTATGCAAGATTGAAAATTGTTGAGCAACCTTAAAACTTTTCTTTCAGAAAATTTTTGAAGGATTTAAAATTTCATTCGGATCGAAGAGTTTTTTTATTCCTTTTTGAAGAGCAATTTCAACCGGACTAAAACGCAATGGCATATAATTTTTCTGAACCCACCCTATTCCATGTTCGCCTGAAATGGTTCCGTTAAGACTGATACATAGCTTAAATATTTCCGTAATTCCCAAAGGGAGTTTTTCATTCCAGTCTTCATCACTCATATTCTCCTTAATGATGTTGACATGCAGATTGCCATCGCCCGCATGACCATAGCACACACTGCGAAATCCATATTTCGCTCCGATTTGCTTAACTCCTTTGAGCAACTCGGGCAAATGTGCTCGTGGCACAACGGTATCTTCTTCTTTATATACCGAATGTGATTTCACCGCTTCGCCAACAACTCTGCGCATTCTCCATAAGTCAGCTTTTTGTTGTGATGTTTCTGCAAACAACACTTCGCCACAGTCATGTGCATACAATACTTCACTTATTTTTTCGCATTCTTTAAACAACACATCTCTGTCGTTGCCATCCACTTCAACAAGCAGGTGTGCAGTGGTGTCGTCAGCCAGTTCAACCCTTACATCTGTAAACTGCATCACATATTCAATTGCTTCACGCTCCATAAACTCCATTGCCGAAGGTGTGATTCCCTGGCGGAAAACTGCAGATACTGCTTCACATGCTTTCTCAGCTGACTTAAATGGTGCAAGCATCAGCAAATTTTCAGAGGGAAGCGGAATTAACTTGAGCACTACCTTGGTGATAATGCCAAGTGTGCCTTCGCTGCCTACCATCAGTTGAGTTAAATTATACCCTGTTGAATTTTTTAAAACATTAGCTCCTGTCCAAATGATTTCACCTGTTGGCAAAACCACTTCACAATTGAGCACATAATCTTTCGTCACACCATATTTTACTGCTTTTGGTCCGCCACTGCATTCGGCAAGGTTTCCACCTATGTAGCAACTGCCTCTGCTTGCCGGGTCAGGAGGATAGAACAATCCTTTGGCTTCAACGGCATCGCGCAAATGCTGATTGATCACACCTGTTTCGACAGTACATTGCAGATTTTGCTCATCAATTTCAATAATGGCATTGAAGCGCTCCATAGAAATAATGATACCTCCATGCACAGGCAATGCTCCACCACTGAGGCCTGTGCCTGCTCCACGGGGAGTCACTGCTATATTATCACGGTTGGCTAACTTTAAAATTTCAGAAATTTCTTCTGGTGTTCTTGGTTTTACAACTACTGAAGGTTTAAACAACAAATCTTCTGTCTGATCGTGGCCATAATCATTCCGAACTTCTTCATCTGTAAAAACAAAAACTTCACCACATATTTTCTGAAGTGCTTCAATAAGTTTTGATTCAGGCTGATTATATTTTTTACTTAATTCTTCACGGTTCATGACAATACTTTCTTATTACGTGATAACAAAAGTAAACCCAAAAAGGTAATGCAGCCATTTACGATGATGAGTTCATTGCCAAATTTATATCCGTTAAACCACTCTTTTGAATTTACGTCCAGCACATAACAAATAATCGGAGATAAAATTCCTACAACAGGCACCATTTTATCCAACACATTTCGTTTGGTTAATATTCCAAAGGCAAACAATCCGAGCAATGGCCCATAAGTGTAGTTAGCAGCTTTGAAAATCTGACGTATGACAGCCTGATTGTTGATGGCATGAAAAATAACGATGACTGCCAGCAAAACAAATCCAAAAATCACATGTACTCTTTTGCGTATTCTTGTCTTTTGCTCTTCTGAATATTTTCCTTCTTCAAAACCGAGGAAATCTATGCATACCGAAGCAGTAAGTGCAGTGAGTGCACCGTCAGCACTTGGATAGGCTGCAGATATCAATCCAATGATAAAACAAATGGCTGACAAAGTTCCTAAATTATTTAGCGCAATACTTGGGAACAAATCATCTGTAGTTCTTTCAGGAATGACAATTCCTTCTTTCTGAATATACAAATAAAGTAATGCACCGAGCGAGAGGAAAACAAGATTTACAAATACAAGTATGATGCTGAATGTAACCATGTTTTTTTGTGACTCACCAACATTGCGGCAACTGATGTTTTTCTGCATCATCTCCTGATCAAGACCTGTCATGGCAATGGCAATAAACATTCCACCGAAAAAATGTTTAGGAAAAAATGTTCCGGCATGCCAGTCCCATACAAAAATATCTGAATAGCTGCTCTTAGTGATTTGAGAAATTACTTCTGAAAAACTCCAGTTGAGTTGATCTGATATAAGGTAAACTGATAAAAACAACGACAACAACATAAAAGTTGTTTGCAGAGAATCTGTCCACACGATGGTTTTTACTCCACCTTTAAAAGTGTATGCTAATATGAGCAGAATAAATATTAAAACCGTTAGCCAAAAAGGAACACCCCAGGCTTGAAAAATAAACAACTGCAAAACATATACTACAATATACAATCGGAACGAAGCACCTACTACACGCGAAAGGATAAAGAAAAAAGCTCCGGTTTTGTAAGTGCTTATCCCCAACCGCTCTTTGAGATATGTATAGATAGAAGTCAGGTTCATTCTGTAATACACAGGAAGCAATACAAAAGCAATCACTCCATATCCCAGCAGATAACCCAACACCATCTGGAAATAAGAGAAATTTCCTGTTCCCACATCGCCCGGTACCGACATAAAAGTTACTCCCGATAACGAAGCACCTATCATACCATAAGCTACCACATACCAGGGAGATGCGCGATTACCGACAAAATAGCTTTGATTATCGGCATTGCGTGAAGTGTAGAATGTGATGCCGAACAACAAGATGGTGTAGATAAGCACCACAGTAAGAATGAGAGCAGGAGTCAAGAGTAAAATATTTGATTAACAAGATTACTATTTAATGATGATTTAAATAAAAACCACATCTGATATTTTTAAACAACCTATATTTGACAAATATTTCCCTGCTTTTTAAAAATGGAACATTATCCTTCCCGCTTACTGGAAGAAGCTGTAAATGAACTTTCGCGCCTGCCGGGTATTGGCCGCAGAGGTGCACTGAGGCTTGCATTGCATTTGCTCAAACAGGATGCTGCCGATGTAAATCGTTTCGGCAATGCCATTATCAGGTTGAGAAACAACATCAATTATTGTACAAGTTGCCATAATATTTCTGAATCAGAAGTTTGCAGTATCTGTGCCAATCCGCGAAGAGACAACTCGCAGATTTGTGTGGTGCAGGACATCAGAGATGTGATGGCTGTTGAAAATACTTCGCAATTCAACGGACTATATCATGTTCTTGGAGGAATTATCTCACCAATGGATGGTATTGGCCCCGGGCAGCTGAACATTGATTCATTGGTTGAAAAAGTAAACTCCGGAAAAATTTCAGAAGTAATAATGGCCCTCAGCGCCACTATGGAAGGAGATACTACCGTATTTTATATTTCAAAAAAACTTCGCGATTCGGGAGTAAAAATTTCTATTCTGGCAAGAGGTGTAGCCATAGGTGGAGAACTGGAATATGCCGATGAAGTTACTTTAGGTCGCTCTATTCTCAACAGAGTACCTTATGAAAATGTGCTCATAAAATAAAATTGGCGGCCCTGTAAACCGAGAACCGCCAATTCAGAAAAATATAAATTATTCTTAAAGATTTCCGCGCAAAGCCTGTTCGCGTTCTATAGCTTCAAACAGTGCTTTGAAGTTTCCTTTGCCGAATGATTTGGCACCAACACGCTGAATGATTTCAAAAAATACAGTTGGTCTGTCCTGCACAGGTTTTGAAAACAACTGAAGCAGGTAACCTTCATCATCACGGTCAACCAAAATATTTAAATCTTTAATTGCTTTTGTATCTTCATTGATATGCCCTACTCTGTTCCATACGTCCTCATAGTAAGTATCAGGCACATGCAAAAACTCAACTCCACGGCTGCGCAATTCCCGAACTGTAGAAATAATATCTGCCGTTTCAATAGCTACGTGTTGCACTCCTGAACCGTGATAAAATTCAATATATTCTTCAATTTGTGACTTGCGTTTTCCATCGGCAGGTTCATTAATCGGAAACTTCACATATCCGTTTCCATTGCTCACCACCTTACTCATCAAAGCAGAGTATTCAGTTGAAATATCTTTATCATCAAACGTAATAAGAAGTTTGAATCCCATTACATCCTCGTAAAATTTCACCCACTGATTCATCTGACCCAACTCTACATTGCCCACGCAATGATCTACATGTCGCAAGCCAACTGGTTTTACGGGAATAGAACTTTTGGCAGCTTTGAAACCGGGCATAAAAGCACCTTTGTAATTTTTACGCTCAACAAACTTATGGATGGTTTCTCCATAAGTATGTATCGCTGAAATTTTCACTTCTCCAAATTCGTCTGATAAAGTAGTTGGTTGTGTATGAGCCTTTGCTCCCCGGCTCATTGTTTCGTAAAATGATTTCTCAGCATCATCCACCCAAAGTGCAAGCACTTTTACACCATCACCATGCTGTGCTACGTGCTTTGTTATTTCACTGTCGGGATGCATTGCACTGCTAAGTACAAAACGAATTTTACCTTGCTGCAAAACGTATGATGCACGATCGCGAACACCCGTTTCGGGGCCAGCGTATGCTATTAGTTCATAACCCCAGGCTGACTGATAATAATATGCCGATTGTTTGGCATTGCCCACATAGAATTCAATGTGGTCTGTACCGTTTAAAGGAAGAAAATCTTCTGCCATGATAATTTGTATTAATAATAAGATACAAAAATACGCATTTTAAAAATAAATAATCCACCCTTTTGCACTAAATAAATTCACCTAAATTCGCAGACTTATTACCCCAAATCAGATTGAGTAGCAGCATCACACGTTTTGTTCAGTTTCTGGTCAAAAAACCTCTGTTTTTGATTCTTTTGCTATCCGTTATAGCTTTTTTCACTTATAATGGAATCAGAAATCTCCGGATTACTGAAGATATTTTTGCCGCTTTGCCCAAAGGGAAACAATTTCAGCAATTTAACAGCTTAATCGAAACAAAGAATATCTCGAATCAGGTATTGTTTTCGATTGAAACCGGTGGAAATAATGACCCTGATTTTCACCAACAGCTTATTGATGAAGCAGCAGTTCTGCTCGACTCTGCATGCAAAAATTATCTGACAGACATACGTGCCACACGTCCTGATATCCAGCAAGAAGTTTACGATTATTATTATTCAGCTTTTCCTGCTTTTATTGATTCTGGTTATTATAGTCATATTGACTCCTGCATAACAACTGAAAAAATAAAACAGTCCGTCAGCGAAAGTTATCAGCGGCTGCTTTCTCCGGCAGGATTGTTTGCCAAAGAGTTTTTAGTGAATGACCCACTGAATATTACAACTCCTTTTTTTAAGCAACTGAATGAAACTGCCAACAGTAATCATATTGTTCTTGAAGATGGAATTGTTTATACAGAAGGAAAAAAGAGTATGTTGATTAATGCACGATTGGCTTTCAGCACTAAAAACTCTGAAGCAAATATTGCACTAAGTAAATCACTGAAATCATTAGAGCAACAATGGGACAAGAAATATCCACAGAATCAGCTCACACACTTTGGCACTTTTGAAATAGCTGCTCAAAATGCCATTCAGATAAAAAAAGATACCACTCTGACGATTACACTTTCGCTGATTCTGATTTTATTGATTCTGATTTTATACTACCGGAAACTTTCGGTTCCGTTACTGTTTATCACTCCCGGAATTTTTGGTGGTTTTTTAGCATTAGGTGTGATGGGCTATCTGCGACCTGAGATTTCGGCAATCTCACTTGCCACAGGTGCTATTGTTTTGGGAATTATTCTCGATTATTCTTTTCATTTTTTTACACATCTGCAACATACCCGCTCTCTTACCACAACCATTCGCGAAATAAGTTTACCGTTACTTACCGGAAGCACAACTACCGTCCTTGCTCTTGTAGCTCTCAATTTCACAAGTTCAGTTATTCTTCGTGATTTTGGTTTATTTGCATCCGTTGCGCTTGCAGGTTCTGCTATATTCACCATGGTTGGGTTGCCCGTACTTATCAGGCTCACTCATTTTAATTATAAAACATTCACACCTCGGCACATTCCTTTAAACCTAACCTCTTTCCACAGAAAAGCAGCGCGATGGATTCTGATTTCAACAGGAATAATCACAGTGTTTTTTCTGTATCACTCCCTTGATGTGAAATTTAATTCAGATGTTGAATCGCTCAGTATCCACTCCGACAATCTCATTCAAAAAGAAAATGAATTAACAGGACTAAATCCTGTCACTGAAAAAAAACTATACGTCCTGGCTATTGATTCCAGTGCCGAAAAAGCTTCTGAATCCAATTACGAAGCATATCAGACCTTAATTCACCTGTTACTTAACAAAAAAGTAACCAATGTAGTATCCGCTGCCAACTTCGACATTCCCCAAACCGTTGCGAATAGGAATCTAAAACATTGGAAAAATTACTGGACCTCGCATAAGCAAAACGTCATTGATCAACTGAATAAGGATGCCTCGCAAGCCGGTTTCTCCGAAAATGCATTCCATCATTTTGAACAGTTGCTCAACACCGACTCATTAAGACTGAACAATACTGAAATGCTTCAGAAAACCGGATTGGAAAATTTAGTAAGTACTGACAATGGAAAGACTACCTACATCACCACTTTCAATGTGCCTGTTGCTTATAAAGATTCTGTAAAAAATTTGCTGAAACAAATTCCCGGCATCACTGTATTTGACCGCAGCGAAACTGCTTCCATACTTCTCGAAACCGTTAGCACTGATTTCAACTTCTTACTGTTTGTCACTGCAGGAATCGTTTTTCTGACGTTACTTATCATCTATGGCCGTATTGAACTGACACTTCTTGCTTATCTGCCAATGGTGATAACCTGGATTTGGATTCTTGGAATTGCTGCAATTGTCCCTATTGAATTTAATTTTGTCAATATTGTTATAGCCACATTTATTTTTGGTCTTGGTGACGACTTCAGTATTTTCGTAACAGATGGATTGCTGAGCCGGTATAAGTTCAACAAAGACAGTTTAGCATCCTATCAGTCGGCCATACTTCTTTCAGCACTTACAGTCATCATTGGCACAGGTGTGTTATTCTTCGCAGAGCATCCTGCCATTCACTCGGTAGCAGCCATAAGTGTTATTGGCATCATCTGTATTCTTATTATTTCATTCACGTTGCAGCCGATTCTTTTTAATCTTTTTGTTCAAAACAGAATTGCTAAAAAAAGAACTCCCATTCCATTCTTTCAGCTTTGCATGTCGGTGTTTTGCTTTACTTATTTTATCTTAGGTTGCTTATTATTTTACCCTGTTCTGCTTATCATCCGTATCTTCCCTGCACCATCATCAACAAAAAAGAAATGGGTGAATTATCTGACTTCAAAATTTGCAGCTTCCGTTTTATACTCCGGAATTCATGTACGCAAACGTTTTTATAATTTAAATGATTTGGATTTCAGCAAACCGTCCATTATCATAGCCAATCATTCTTCCTTCCTCGACATACTTTTGATGCTCATGCTGAATCCTAAAGTGATTATTATGGTGAAAGACTGGGTTTACAAATCTCCGCTTTTTGGTTCTGTAGTGCGATATGTTGGCTACATCTACTCAGAAACAGGCACTGATGAAAACATTGCTGAAATAAAATCCAAAATGGATGAGGGATATTCCATCATGATTTTCCCGGAAGGCTCTCGTTCCGAAGATGACACTATTCACCGTTTTCACAGAGGAGCATTTTATCTTGCAGAAAAATTACATGCAGATATTCAGCCTGTGCTCATTCATGGCGCATCGGAAGTTTCACCTAAGAAAGAAATGCTGGTAAAAGAAGGTGCATTGAATGTTAAAGCACTTCCAAGAATAAAAGCTGAAGACAAATCATGGGGAGATGATTACAGAAGTCGCCAAAAAAGTATTTCAGCATACTTTAAGAAACAACATGCACTGTTTAAAGATGAAATGGAAGATGCAGACTATCTGTGGCGCAAAGTTTATTACAACTACATCTTCAAAGGACCTGTGGTGGAATGGTATGGCAGAGTAAAATGGGTGTTGGAAAAAAAGAATTATGATTTTTATAATCAGCAAATCGGTAATCGTAAGCTTATTTGTGATTTGGGCTGTGGCTATGGATATTTTGACTATTTCCTTCATTACAAAAATCCTGAAAGAGTAATTACAGCAGTAGATTATGATGATGAAAAAATTGAGATTGCAGCAAATGGCTATAACAAAACCAACAATCTTCAGTTCGTTCAGGCTGATGTTGCCACATACACCGTTCCGCAATCGGATGTTATTTTCCTGAATGATGTTTTGCATTATCTTACCCCGGAAAAACAACAGCACTTATTGGAAAAATGTATTGAAGCACTTTCACCTGAGGGAATTCTGTTCATCAGAGACGGAATTACCAATAACCGTAAACACAAATTCACTAAACTTACTGAATATTTGTCAACAAAAATTTTCAGATTTAACAAGAAAGCCAATGAACTGCACTTTTTCAA
Organism: Bacteroidetes bacterium OLB10; assembly: GCA_001567275.1. Lineage (GTDB taxonomy): Bacteria > Bacteroidota > Bacteroidia > AKYH767-A > OLB10 > OLB10. The sequence continues at coordinate 41,306 of LNBX01000043.1, read as the reverse complement.
CTCAGATAAAATCACATCACTGGCAAACAAATTCAATTTGAAAACAGAGAATCATAGTCATTCACAAAGCACTTCCAACATGTTATTTATTCTTCGCAAATGAGTAAGGATGCAGATAAAATATTCGACTTTGTCATCATTGGCAGTGGCTTTGGAGGAATGTGTTGTGCCTATATTCTTGCTGATGAAGGATATTCTGTAGCCTTGTTAGAGAAAAATATTCAGTATGGTGGCTGCCTGCAAATTTTCAGTCGCGATAAGTTTATTCTGGATACCGGTTTGCATTACATCGGTGGATTTGATCCCGGACAAAATCTGAATACCATCTTTCATTACCTCGGATTAGCCGACAAAATGAAATTTCATCGCATGGATGAAAATGGTTTTGATATCATAAGTTTCAGCGATGGCAGAAAGTTTAAGCATGGAATGGGTTATGAAAATTTTATTCAGCAACTGGTTAAAGATTTTCCTGAAGAAGAAAAAGCTATTCATGCTTTTTGTAAAAAGATACAGGAAGTGTGTAAACAATTCCCAATTTATCATCTGAAAGACGAACAGGCTGAAAATTACCTCGATGTTGAAGTAAGAGGCGAGAATGCTCATGACTATCTTGCTTCGATTACAAACAATATTGCTTTAAGAAATGTATTGGCAGGAAACAACATGTTGTATGCCGGTGTGAAAGAAAAAACACCTTTGTTTGTTCTTGCACTGATATTTAACAGTTACATCTGTGGAAGTTATAAAATTGTTACCGGAGGTGCTCAGTTAATTCGTCAGTTTTCGCAAAGATTGCGCGAAAAAGGAGTTAAGAAAATGAATCGTCATAAAGTTGTATCTGCCATTTATGATGATAATAAAATTTCTGCGCTTAAGACTGACAACGATGAAACCATTTATGGAAAGAAGTTTATTTCGACCATTCATCCCTCCGCTACTATTGATATTTTCGGCCAGGAAAATTTTTATCCTGCTTTTGTAAAAAGAATTAATAATCTGGAGAACACAACTTCCTCTTTTATTGTTCAACTCACTTTCAAACCTTACTCCTTCCCCTACCTTAATCACAATATTTATCATTACTTTACTGATGACGTGTGGGAAACGATTAATTATTCTGGCGAGGAGTGGCCATTAGGTTTTTATCTCACTACTCCTGTGCCTGTGAAGAATAAGTCATTTGCTGAATCGCTTACGGTTATGTGTTATATGCAACCTGAAGATGTGGCTCCATGGGTAAACACTTTCAACTCTACCGTTCATCCCGGCAGCCGTGGTGACGATTATGAGAAATTCAAAAAACAGAAAGAAGAATTGGTAATAAAAAAATTAGAAACTCTTTACCCCGGAATCCGGAATTCAATATTACATGTTTACAGTTCATCTCCTCTTACTTTCAGAGATTATACCAACTCTGTAAATGGCTCTATTTATGGAATATTAAAGAACAGTAATTCTCCGTTGTCAACAGTCATAAATTCACGTACCAAAATACCTAATCTCTATTTATCCGGTCAAAATTTAATTTTTCATGGTGTGCTTGGCACATCAATTGGAGCCATTGTAACCTGTTTTGAATTTGTAAATCGCAAAAAACTGATGGAAAAAATAAATTCTTTTTCACAGTTGATTTAAATCCTTTGATTACAATTTTGAGAAAAATATATTTGCAGCCTTCTTAAAGAAAATATGGAACAAGTTGACGTTTTGATTATTGGCGCAGGACCTGCAGGCGCTGTATCATCTGCATGGCTGAATAAGAATAAATATAAAGTACTGGTACTTGAGAAACAAAAATTTCCACGTTTTGTGATTGGTGAAAGTTTACTTCCTCATTGTATGGATCATCTTGCTGAAGTTGGCTTTATTGATAATGTTAAAAAACATGGCTTTCAGATTAAAACTGGAGCTTCGTTTTACAGAGGCGATCATAAAACAGATTTTTTGTTTGCCGATCAGTTTACCAATGGATGGAGTTGGACCTGGCAGGTGAAGCGTGCCGACTTCGATAACATTCTAATCAATTCTGCCATAGAACAAGGTGTTCCTGTAAAATTTGAGTGTGAAGTAAAAACTGTAGAAAGCAACGACACTGAGCAAGTGACCACCTACACCGATAATTCCGGAAAAACGCATACCGTTAAATCTCGGTTTATCATTGATGCCAGTGGATACGGTCGTGTATTACCACGTATGTTTAACCTTGACGCACCTGTAAGTACACCACCGAGAGGGGCTGTATTTTGCCACATACAGGATACTAAACGCAAGCCTGAAGAAAGTGGTAATATTTTTATCCATTCATTTAACGAAAATTCTGCATGGATTTGGGTGATTCCATTCAGCGACCAAACTACTTCCATCGGTGTAGTGAGCGACAGCAGTTTGGTGCAAGATTTTTATGCTGACAATGGCGCTAAATTTTTACAACATATCAGAAATTTTCCTGAGCTGAAAGGGAGATTCACTTCTGAAAAAACCGTTTTTGAACCTCGAACCATATTAAATTATGCAGTAGGTGTGAAACAACTTTTCGGACCCGGCTATGTACTTTGCGGTAACAGCACTGAATTTCTTGATCCTGTTTTTTCATCAGGGGTTACTCTTGCTACCGGCTCAGGTATTCGGGCTGCTAAACTCACTCATAAAACACTCTCAGGTGAAAAAGTTGACTGGATGAACGATTACGAAAACATTCTCCGCAGAGGAATAGATGTGTTCAGGACATTTGTTTTAGGATGGTACAATGGTGATATGCAAACTATCATCTATTCTAAAACGATGGACCCGGAACTCAAACGTCAGATATGTTCAGTTCTGGCAGGTTATGTGTGGGACGAAAACAATCCTGTTGTCAAAAAACATAAAACACTAGTGCCAACCTTAGCCAAGGTTATAAAAATTAACCAGAGTGACCCTGTACAATAAACCTGACTAAAAAAACTTTCTTACACGTTCGCGGATAAACTCATGTTTGCTCACCTGCCTTAGTGCAAAATTGATAAGCCACTCTCTGTCCGCAGTTAGTTTTTGCATGAACCGCTGAATACGCAAATCTTTTAAAAGTTTGTTGTAAACCATTTGATCATACAATTGGTTATACTTCGCATCAAAACATTGCTTTTCAAAACAGGAAATCAGATGCAGTGCTGCAAACCTTCCGCTTATCATGGCATTGCCTATCCCCTCGCCAGTGGCAGGATTTATCAGCGAAGCTGCATCGCCACATAACAAAAAGCGCTCACCGGAAATCGGATTTTTTCTGCCGCCACATGCAAGCCCAAAACCTGAAATCACATCATCTGTTGTAGCATGTTCAAAACGTTTTGCAAAACGTTCGCTTGCTATGATTTGCTTCAGAGCTTTTTTCAAATCTGTTGAATGACGTGAGATATATTTATTCACCATACCGAATCCCACATTGGCCATGTTGTTTTTCATAGGGAAAATCCAAAAATATCCGGGCATAAATCCTTTTACAATATGAATTTCGAGAAGTTGGTGATTTAAATCTGAAACATTGGAATAATAAGCTCTTACTGCAGCAATATTTTCGTGCTTGCGTATGAATGGCTCTGCAAGATTTTTTCTTACCTGAGAATTGGTACCGTCACAACCAACTATCATTTTTGCCTTAATAAACTTATCATCAGCAAATTCAATTCTCACACCAATGGCTGAAGTTTCAATTGTTTTGATCTCTGATTTCAGGAAAGAAGTAGTTGTTTGATTTACTTCAAGTGCTGTATTGAACAAAAAATGGTCAAAGTCCATTCTTCTGGATGCAAATCCTTTGGTAGAAAATGTAAGGTCGAATGATGATAAATCCGGTGAAACAAAACGGCATCCTTCAATGGTCAGTTTTTCAGAAAACGATTGTATAAAACGTTCTTTCAGTTGTGGGTCAATCAGATTAAGAACACGTTGAACATTGGATGGAATAGCATCTCCGCAAACTTTATCTCTTGGAAACGCTGATTTATCAATCCATGCAATGCGCAAACCTGAATCTTTAAGAGCCATCACACATGCCGAGCCTGCCGGCCCTGCACCCACTATGGCAACATCTACATCCTTTTCTGTTTGCAAAATGCAACCAAAAAAATTATTTCATGTTATGATAAACGCTCTGAACATCTTCATCGTCTTCCAAACGATCTATCAGCGCCATCACCTTTTGTTCCTGCTCTTCTGTAAGTTCTACCGTATTAAGTGGAACTCTCGTAAGTTCACTGCTCACAATCTCAATACCTCTGTCTTCAAGTGCCTTGGTCATTCCGCCAAAATCTTCGTAGCCGCTGTATAGATATACATTTCCGTCTTCTTCCCAAATTTCCTGTAAACCGAAATCTATTAATTCAAGCTCGAGTGATTCAAGGTCTTTGCCTTCTGCAGAAAATTTAAATAAACCTTTGCGGTCGAACATAAACGCCACCGATCCTGATGTACCCAAACTTCCTTCTTCTCTGTTGAAGTGCATTCGGATGTTGGCAACAGTACGTGTAGAATTGTCAGTAGCCGTTTCAACCAGAATTGCCACACCAAAAGGAGCATAACCTTCGTAAGTTATTTCCTCATAGTCTTTCATGTCTTTGCTGGTAGCACGCTTGATGGCAGCATCAACACGGTCTTTGGGCATGTTCAGTCCTTTGGCATTTTGTATAACCTGTCTGAGTTTGGGATTATAATGCGGGTCGGGGCCGCCTGCTTTCACAGCAATAGCAATCTCTTTCCCGATACGGGTAAACGCCTTAGCCATCTTGGCATAGCGGGCAAACATTTTGTGTTTTCTTTTTTCAAATACGCGTCCCATAATTTTTTCAGATAAATACTGACTGCAAAAATAACAATTCAGACAAGTTGACAAGCCAAAGGGTATTTGCACTATTTTTGCAGAGATAAACAAAGTTCTTTCACATATATGGGGCCGAAAGGTTTCGACAGGTTGCGCAATAGGTGCGTAAGCATGCCGGGTGCTGTGAACACGACCCGTAAATCCCGATTCACAACTCGCTTAAATGGCGAAACAAACTACGCGCTTGCGGCTTAATTCTTCCAAGAAGAATTGCCTAATCGTGTCACCAGGTGGCACGACAAGCTGTCCCTCCTGAACTTACGTTCATAGAGTTCAGACCAGGGGCATCACAAATATGAACTGGTTGCTGTAGTGCTCTGATGCAGCAATAAGATTAAAGAGCTAAGGAAAAGGATGGTAAGCTTTCCGCCTTGCCATTTCCCTACAACTAAGCGAAAGATAAGCATGTAGAAAGCGTATTGATTCCAACTCTGGACGTGAGTTCAAATCTCACCGGCTCCACTATTTTTCTTAAACACTGTTTCGTTTAAAACTACTCCTCTCTCCTGAAAAATTCGAAGTAATCTCCCTTTACATTTGCCTTGATGTATCTTCTGAAAATCAAAGGCACTGCTAAAATTCCTGACTATGTTCAGATGCGTGATGACAAGTTTAACCTCATCGCATATTTCAGAGCCGACAGACCGGAAAAAGCACTTGCCAAAGCAGGATATGCTGATAAGGAAGAACAAATTCTTAAAATTATAAACGAAATGCCGTTTGGCAAAATTCAAAAAATTGACTTATGACAACAGCAGAACATCCCATTGTATCATTGCATGATGCTAATATCTACGTAAAGAAAAATCTGATTCTTACAGGTGTAAATCTGCAGGTAAGTAAAAATGAATTCGTTTATCTGATTGGAAAAACAGGAAGCGGTAAAAGTTCATTATTGCGTGTGCTTTTTGGTGATATCAAACTCAATCAGGGCGATGGCAATGTAGCAGGTTATAATCTTGTAAAACTTCGTCAGCGCGATATTCCCTTCCTTCGCAGAAAACTGGGTATAGTTTTTCAGGATTTTCAGTTACTGAGTGATCGTACTGCCAAAGACAATCTGCTTTTTGTGCTGAAAGCAACAGGATGGCATGACAAAAATAAAATTGACGACCGCATTAACGAAGTTCTTCAGAAAGTTGGCCTGAGCACCAAAGGGTTTAAAATGCCACATGAACTTTCAGGAGGTGAACAGCAACGTCTGGCCATTGCACGTGCTTTGCTGAATGAGCCTGAACTGATTCTTGCAGATGAACCATCTGGAAATCTGGATCCTGAAACAAGCAATGAAATTATGAATCTGTTTTTTGAATTAAGCAAAACACGTTGTTCTGTGATTATGGCTACCCACAATTATTCTCTCATCGAAAGATTCCCTGCACGTATTATCCGCCTCGAAACAGGTAAGGTAATAGAGAACTGATTTTTTTATTACTTTTGGTTCTGTTCAATCAAAAATAAAATGAAAAGGACCGCCATCATATTATTAACTTTAATAAGTTCGGTGCCGGCATTTGCGCAGTTGGCATTCAATCCGCAGGTGGGAATTTCGGTTGCCCGATTACAATCGCTGGAAAGCGAAGAAAAAGGTAAAGCACGTGTAGGATGGCTGGCAGGTGCCGATTTCAGAATTGGAAGAAGATTTTATATACAACCCGGAATTTTTTACTGGAATACTTCTACTGCATATATCAATGACTCTTTGCAACTCGACACCCGCTTTAACCGAACGGATTTAAAATTAAACGGACGAATAGGCGTAAATATCATGGACGATGAAAATGCAAAATTCCGTTTCAGTGTAGGGCCAAGCTATAACATTCTTCTTTCCAACAGTGCCAAAAAAGATTCTCTTAGTAAAACTACGATTTCCGAACTGGAGAAAAACTTCAACAATGGTTTATTCAACATAGATGCTGCTTTTGGAATTGACTTCTGGTTGCTCACAGTTGAAGCAGGATACAGCCTGAGCCTCAGTGATGCCTGGAAGGACTTGGATTATTATAAATCCAATGCGCGTTACGGGACATTTTATCTGAATGTTGGTATCGTGTTGGGCAATGCCACCTCCAGCAAACGTTAATGTGTCTTTACTTCAATAAAGGTATCTTTAAATTTACCGTTAAAGTTTTCCTGACCATAAACAAAAGTCCGTTTCACATCACGTGGAATACCTCCGGGCCCCCGAACTAACTCTGCAACATATATCTGCAGTCGTTTTGCATTATTCACCTTGATAATTTCAGCACTCTCAATGCGGGTACGCTTTTTATAACTGGCAACCATTTTGAAACGTTGCTCGTTGTAATGCATGCCATTTTCTGCGTCAGGAACTAAAATACAGGCATAATAAGTCAATGTGCTGTCAGCATTATTTATAATATTTCCGGGCTCAAAAATAGTGTAGGCATAAACAATTTTTTCATCACCGGTATTAAACTTATCTGCCAGCAAATACTTTACGGTATGCGATTCGGCAGGTGCTATCCGATTTACAAAATCCTCAGGTGATTCGCCTTCTTTACGAATAAAATCCTGCGCTCCTGATAAAAAGGGCAGTAAGAGTAATAAAATCAATGTTTTCATTTGCATATTCATTTTAGTGCAGTAAAAATAAATATTTAAAATAAAATCCTATTAGCACCCAAACTATTTTTTCATCATGAGCAGAAGCTGTTGTTCAAGCTCTTCGGTTTTCAGTCTTTCTCCTTTCATTACCAAATTAGCCTTCCGGTAAACGATTTTCCGTTTGTCCAACTCATTAATGATAAATTCCATCAGTTCCACATCACCTAAATGTCTGATCAATGGTCGCTCCTTTTTATGTTTGCCAATACGATGATAAATACTGCCGGGATGCATTTCAAGATATACAGTGATGCCGTTTTCATTCATCCATTGCATGTTTTCAGAATGGCAAGGCGTGCCTCCACCGGTTGACACCACTAAATTTTTTCTGCCGTCAAGCGACCTGAGCACTTCTGTTTCTTTACTTCTGAAATAAGACTCACCTTCTTCATCAAAAATGGCAGCAATGGATTTACCTGCTATTAATTCAATGGTCTTATCCAAATCCACAAAATCATACTGCAGTCTGGCTGCAAGTTTTTTTCCTACAGTACTTTTTCCACTGCCCATAAAACCCACCAGAAAAATCAACATTTGTTTTTATTACTTAGCAGGGAATTTCATCCGGTAGTCCACGTCAACTTTCCCTATGGTAATGTCGCGGAGTTTTCCTTTCAGCAATTGTTTTTTCAGAGGCGAAAGTTTATCTACAAACAAAATACCTTCTATGTGGTCGTATTCATGTTGAATGACACGTGCAGCTAATCCGTCAAAAATTTCTTCGTGAGCTTCGAAATTTTCATCCTGATACCTTATTCTGATAATCTTTTTGCGCATAATATCTTCACGGATTCCGGGAATACTCAAACATCCTTCGTTAAACTTCCATTCATTGCCATTTTCATCTAACATCTGTGCATTGATGAATACACGCTTAAAATGTTCAAGTTCTTTCTCTTCATCAGCAAAAGGTTTTGCATCAACCACAAACAAGCGTATGCCCAGGCCAATTTGTGGTGCTGCCAATCCCACTCCCGAAGCAGCATACATGGTTTCAAACATGTTGGCTATAAGCTGACTGAGATTGGGATAATTTTTATCTATGGTAACTGATTTTTTCTTCAATACCGGATTGCCATAGGAGGTAATGGGTAATATCATGTATGCTTAATTTTATTGTTGCGATATAGTAAATACGATTGTAAAATAATTACTGCACTGGTTCTGTCAATTACAGACTTATCTTTTCTCATTCTCTTGCTTTCGCCCATTGTGTGTAAGGTTTGTTGTGCCATCACCGATGTAAAACGCTCATCATAACGTTCTATTTTCAAATCCGGTTTTTGTTTTCTAAGCGTTTGAATAAATACTTTAATTTGTTTTTCACTCTCCGAAGCCGTATTATCCATCTGCACCGGTTTACCTATTACAACACATTCTGTTTCTTCCTTCTTTGTATATTCAATGACAAAACTCACCGCTTCGCGTGCATGTACCGATGCCAGCGGTGTGGCTATCATCTGCAACGGATCGGTAACAGCTATTCCTACACGTTTGGTTCCGTAGTCAATTGCTAAAATTCTTGACATCAATATCTAACTTCAGATTACAAAAATAAGCAATAGTGCTCATCTTAGCATTGTCGTGTATATTTGCAGAGTAAAATATGTTATGTCGAAAAACGAATCTTTTATTCATAAAATCTGGGAAGACCGCAGTCTGCTGAATGAACCTTCTTCACAACAAATCATTCGCGATACAATTGAACAACTGGACAAAGGCACCTTACGTGTGGCTGAACCAGATGGTGCGGGATGGAAGGTGAATGACTGGGTAAAAAAGGCTGTGATACTTTATTTTCCTATTCAGAAAATGGAAACCCTGCATGCAGGCCCTATGGAGTTTCATGATAAAATGTTGCTTAAAACCGGTTATGAAAAATTAGGTGTTCGTGTAGTACCACATGCCGTTGCACGTTATGGAAGTTTTCTTGCACCCGGAGTCATCATGATGCCTTCGTATGTGAATATTGGTGCTTATGTTGACAGTGGAACAATGGTTGATACCTGGGCAACCGTAGGTTCATGCGCTCAGATTGGGAAAAATGTTCACCTGAGCGGTGGTGTAGGAATTGGCGGAGTATTGGAGCCGGTGCAGGCAGCACCTGTTATCATTGAAGACAATTGTTTTATCGGATCAAGATGTATTGTTGTAGAAGGAGTACGCGTACAAAGCGAAGCTGTTTTGGGTGCAAATGTGGTGCTTACCATGTCCACAAAAATTATTGACGTAACAGGCAACGAACCTGTGGAATACAGAGGTATTGTTCCTCCACGCTCGGTTGTAATTCCAGGAAGTGTTTCAAAAAAATTTCCTGCAGGAACTTATCAGGTGCCCTGTGCATTAATCATCGGAAAAAGAAAAGCATCTACCGATACCAAAACTTCTCTCAATGATGCATTGCGTGATTTCAATGTAGCTGTTTAATATTTTTTACTTGAAAAAAATTCTCATCATACAAACAGCTTTTATTGGCGATGTCATTCTGGCAACAGGTCTGATAGAATCGTTGCACAAGGCTTATCCTGATGCAAAAATTGATTTCCTGCTCCGAAGAGGCAATGAATCCTTGTTTAAGGAGCATCCATTTCTGAATAAAGTTATTGTATGGGAAAAACAATCCGGAAAAATAAAATCGCTCCTGAATATTATTCAGACATTGCGCAGGGACAACTATGATTTACTCATCAATCTGCAGCGGTTTTTCAGCTCAGGTTTGATTAGTTGGTTTGCCCGTGCCCAAGAAAAACGCGGATTCGACAAAAACCCTTTTTCATTTTCGTACCATTTAAAATTAAAACATGAGATTGGCAAAGGACATGAAACAGAGCGTAATTTTGCATTGCTCAAAGGACTTGACTCTGTAAGTTATGCCAAACCCAAACTCTACCCCACCCCTGCTGATTTTGAAAAAACAAAAGGGTTTAAAACAAAAACATACGTGTGTATGGCACCTGCATCGGTGTGGTTTACCAAACAGTTGCCATTGGCCAAATGGGTTGAGCTGATAAAATCCATTTCGGAGGATAAAAAAATATTTCTGATTGGCGCTCCTTCTGATTCTCAACTGTGCAACGAAATTGCATTGCTGGCTGAGCATAGCGGTGTTGAAAATCTTTGCGGAAAATTATCTCTCACTGCATCGGCAGCACTGATGAAAGATGCTGAAATGAATTATGTCAACGACTCAGCACCTCTGCATCTTGCTTCGGCAGTAAATGCACCTGTTACAGCATTCTTTTGCTCTACTGTTCCTTCGTTTGGGTTCGGACCTTTATCTGATATTGCCATTATTAAACAAGTCAGCCATCTTGATTGCAGACCATGTGGATTGCATGGTTACCGTCAGTGTCCACGGGGAGATTTCAGATGTGGATACAAAATGGAAGTCTGACAACATTTGTAATTTTACTTTTTAAGAAAAACCATGAGTCTTTTTGCTGTTGTTGATGTAGAAACTACCGGAGGAAGTCTGGAGCAAGGCAGCAGAATAACTGAAATTGCAGTAGTTGTTCATGACGGATACCTTGTGCATGAAAAATTTTCGTCATTAGTAAATCCAGGAATTCCCATACCTCCTTTCATTTCAAAACTTACAGGCATCACTGATGAGATGGTGGCTTCTGCACCTGCTTTTACTGAAATTGCACCACAGCTTCAGGAACTTTTTACTGATAAAATATTTGTCGCGCATAATGTTTCTTATGATCTCAGTTATGTAAGTGCTGAATTTTCACGTTGCGGTATTGATTTTACTACCGACAAACTTTGCACCTGCCAGGTCAGCAGAAGTATTTTTAAAGGATTTGGCTCTTATTCGCTCAGTGCTCTGACAAAAAATCTGGGGATAACGCTCAATGGTCATCACCGCGCACTGAACGATGCCCTTGCAGCAAGTGAAATACTGAAGATGCTGGTTGACTATCAGGGATTGCAGGAAATTCTCATGCACCGCTCACCACAGGAAAAGAAAAATTTTCGTGCTGCTGAATTATTAAATAAATTACCTGAAAAAGCAGGAGTTTATTTTTTTACCGACTCCAATAAAGAAATTTTCTATGTAGGCATGTCAAAGAACATCAGGAAAAGAGTTGCGCGTCATTTATCGGTGAGCAGATCGGGCAAATCAAAAAAAATACAACTGATGCTCGATGATATTTCTTATTACGAAACAGGTTGTGAACTGCTTGCCTGCATCATCGAATCGGAAGAAATAAAAAACTATCAGCCTTATTTCAACCGTGCAGGTAAACGTGAGATACAATATTGTTTAACAACGCTGACCAACAAAAATCTTCCGGCTTATCATATCACCGAAGTTAAAAATTGTATTACGCCTGTTCTTAAAATGTTCAAGTCGCGGCAATCTGCTGAGGAATTTCTCGACAAACATACCGAGAAGTATCAACTCTGCCGATGCCTGAATGGTCTCGACAAGTTTTCTTCAAGCTGCTTTTACACGCAGATAAAAAAATGCAATGGTGTGATTCAGAAAAAAGAAAGCGAACAGGAATATGAAACTCGTTTTCAAAAAAGTCTTTCATCATTTCATTCATACAATGAAGACATCATGATTTTCTTGGAAAATGATTATACGGCTGATGAGTACGTAGTACTTGCAAGAAAAAACAGAAGCATTGGCTACACCTTTGTCAGAAAAAATCAAACTGAACAAACTGACCTGATATTATCTCGCCTCACTATGCTGAAATCTTTTTCAGATGCCAATATATTTTTCGAATCGTATCTGAAACGAAAAAAATATGCTAAGATTCAAACGCTCAATAGCAACTGTTAATTCTTATTTATCAGATTTTTTCAATGAGTACCACTGCATAGGCTGCCACACCTTCTTCACGACCCACATACCCCATACGTTCATTGGTGGTAGCTTTCACAGAAATGCATCCTGCATCCATGTTCATTACTTCGGCAATAGCTTGTTGCATTTGTGAAATATAAGGTGCAATTTTTGGTTTTTCCAGTACGAGGCTTACATCTACATTTCCTGTTTTATAGCCTTTGGATGAAAGCAACTCCACAACACGTTTGAGCAGAATTTTAGAATCAATCCCTTTAAACTCACTTGAAGTATCAGGAAAATGTTTACCGATATCACCTAAAGCAGCTGCTCCAAGTAATGCATCACAAACAGCATGCAGCACCACATCGGCATCACTGTGGCCTTTGGCACCTTTGGTATGTTGAATTAAAACTCCACCCAGATAAAAAGGAATTCCTTCTTCCAAGGAGTGAACATCAAACCCAAAACCAACCCTGATGTTCAAGATAAACTATTCGTTATTATTGTCGCTTCCCTTGATGGAATCGAAGTTGAAAGAAAGAGTAAAGCGAAGAGTGTTCTCCAATGGATTACGTTGTTCTGTTGGAATCAGATATGCGAAATCCAAACCGAAAATGTTGTAACGCAAACTTGCCCCAAGTGTGAAATACTTTCTGTTTCCCTTGGTTTTATGCTCATAAAAATAACCTGCACGCAGAGCAAACTGATTGTCGTACCAGTATTCCATTCCTCCACCGATATTTATCTCACGCAATTCCTCTTTGAAACCACCCGGTGCATCGCCAAACGACTGGAAAATTCCCTGAGCAACACCAACATTGGGATCTTTACCTGCAAGGATGAGATACTCGTTATTGCTAACAGAATCAGAATATACAGGAGGTGTTGGCACAAGAAGTTTATTAAAGTCCACCAGAAAAGAAAGGTCATTAAATTCGTTGAGCTTTAATTTCAATGATGGGCCAAGGCGAAGATTGATTGGAATAAAGTCTTTGGTACCTTTATCAGTGTAAGAAATTTTCGAACCGATATTGGTGATTGCAAATCCTGCTGCAAAAACTGCATCTTTTCCTGCAACCTGTGTATTGGTGTTGTAATAAAACGAGATATCTGCTGCTACAGAATTACCTGCCTTTGTAGCGTTGCCACCTACAGTAATTCCTCCGGTAAGACTTGAATGTATATAACGTAATGCTATACCTCCGCTGAACTCTTCGCCAAGTTTACGGGAGTAAGCTACATCCACTGCAAACTCATTTGGCTTATAAGAGCCCATTGGTTCTCCATTCTCACTGGTAAAATCAATATTTCCAAGAGAAAAATAACGAAGTGATGCACCAATAGCCGAAGTCGTATTAGGCTTGGTATAAAAACTTACATAAGCCAGATTGATATCCGGAACAAGCTTTCTTAACCAGGGTGTATAGGAAATTCCTACACCAATTTTTTTTGTCATTAAACACCAGTTTGGCAGGATTCCAGTGAATACTGTTTACATCAGGTGATGAAGCGGCACCTGCATCACCCATTCCACCGGCACGTGCATCCGGTGATATCATCAGAAAAGGAACTGCTGTGGTAATGGTATTTATCTGACCTAACAAGTTTGTTTTGTCAGTACTTTGGGCAAAAATTAAGGAGGGTATTAACATCATTGTCAGACACACTCCTGTGATATTTTTATAGCTCATTTAGAAATATTATTCTGTGTTAATTTAGCAAAGAAGCAAGTAAAACGACTTAATGTGGTTTTTATTTTAAAACCGCCTAAAAAAAGCGGCTCGCAAATATACGATAATTCCATAAAAAAGGTTTCTATTTGAGAATCACGAGCTTTTCAGTCAGAGAAGCTGTTTCGTCAGGGGTTTTCAACTTTACCCGGTAAACATAAACACCCCTGCCAATACGGTCGCCAAAATCATCTCTTCCGTCCCAGGTTATGTCATCAATACGGGTTCCCGGAGTAAGCACCTTTTTGGAAATCGTTTTTACCAGTTTTCCCGAAATTGTAAAAATCTGAATTTGTACATCTAAATCTTCGCAAGGTTTATTGTATTCAAACGAAAATTCTGTGTGGGTAGTAAACGGGTTGGGATAGTTCAACACATGTTTCAGCGCTAATGAAGCATCTGAGGCTACTACAAATTCAGTATAAGATTCAGATGAGTTGTTCAATATATCCCATGCCTTTACCTTCAGTGTATGTCGTCCTTCGCTGAGTTTTGATAATGGATAAGATATTTTTCCACTGCTGTAACTATCCAAATCGCCTTCGTAATAATCATTCAGCACATATACAGGATCGGTTTTGCTGTCGAGCACAGCCGTGATATCATGACCAACTCCATTACCAACGGTATTAATACCTGTTGAGTCGGATAAATAACAAACAATTACAGGCTTATCATTTGTGGTTCCACCAAATACAAAACGGTCGTCATTCATATACAGTTTTAACGTAGGCCCAACCACATCATTTATGATATTTCCTGATGAACCGCCCACAACAATACTGTCGTAATAACCGGAACCGTCTTCAATACTGTTTTCAGCATAAAAACTTAGTTTGCCAAGACCATACTGATATGATATATCCTTGGGAACAATAAAAGTAAATGACCACTTTCCGTTTTTCACGGTAGCTTTTCCTTTGTAAAGAATATTTTTCTGAAGCTGAAACGTGAGATTCGGACTTGCTGCATCATTCCTCAACATAGGTATATTGGAATATTTATCGTAAACCGTAGGATAAATAAAACCGTTGAAATCAGATTGCAGTTGTCCGCCTTTGGTAATTCTGCCTCCTATGGTTACTTTGCTCAGTGCACTCAGTGTATCATTCAAAGCCACCAAAGGCTGAGCATTTACGCTTGTTGCTTCAATATTAAATTTAGGATAATGAAGTCGGATTGCAGGATCACCAAGCAAACTGAAATTACGCGTATTCAGGTTGAGATTTCCAGGATCATTTTTGCTGGCCACCATTATATCGCCAAGCCGCGGTTCAGGGTCGTCAAACATGTGTTTGATGAGTGACATATTGAGCACGGCATTGCTGCTTGCAAATACCAATCGTGTTGTAGAAAACAATGCCACACCACCACCGGCAGAACTTAAAAGAATTTTTTCACCTGAAGAAACCCGGGCAGGGTCATCCCATCTGCTGAACTCACAAGTGGCAGTGATAAATACCGAAAGCTTATTGATATTACTCCATGAATTGATATCGTCATTGGTAAGTACACGCTCCTCGGCCCAACCGGTTTCGCCACCATGCCCTACATAATTCATTATGAGTGTACCTTTATTAATTCGCTTATTGATGGCATCATTCACATCAGGATAACGCTGACCAGCCGGTGTTGATACCTGCTTGTATGCATCCAGATAAATCTTATCAATATTATAAACTCCGTGATTGGTTTTAATATAATTTGAAATGGATTCCGCAGGGCCAACATGCATCATTCCGTCCTCATCGTCAGCAACAAAAGTGAGCACGTTGCGCCAATCGCCTAAAGTTCCTCCTCCTCCATCACAGCAGTTAGTCTGAACGGGCAACGATGTATATGAAATAGTTTTGTCAACTACAGTTTTTGCTTCTTCCGTAGTTTGCACTACAAAACGACCTACGCCAATATCAATTTGTTCTGATGCACTGCATAACCCTTCATTGTCATCCATTAATCCGTAAAAATCATCTGCAACAAATGAACTCAGGTAAGAATATGAATTCTCCGATTCGAAAGTGGGTATAAAATTCGAGTTGTTCGCCAATCTGTATTTATTATCATACGATCCATCACCAAAAAGCAAAAGATATTTTGGTTCTGTACCATTACTGATGCCTCTGTCATAAAACATTTTTACAAAATCGCGTATGCCGGCTATATCCTGCGCCCCCGAAGAAAACTCATTGTAAATTTGATCCGTTCTAACCACATGCACAGATAAGTTATCCTGAGTACGATGCATATCGGCAATTCGGTTAGCTTCACTCTCAAAAAGAGGATGAGTCACAATAATCATATCGGCTTGCGACAGTGCATGCAGATTCTGGTTGTCAATTCTTCCTACAGCACCGGCATTAAAAAAATTAGTTCCTCCAAAGGCAACATATTGCTGAAGAGAATCCGCTGCAGCAATAAAACTTCCATTATTGAGTATCTGTTGCTTCACATTTATTCTGTCAGTAACATTCCATACCACCATACTTGCCGGAGCTGATGCAATGTTGAACTGAGCTGTTTTTCCTGAACCTGTAGAGTTCAGGTCTCTGAAAAACATCTGATCCTTGTTGTTGGTATTGGCAAAGGTGAGTGCTCTGCGAGCCTGCAACTCTATAAAATCAAGATAACCGATGCAACTTGAATTGCCTGCGGTGAATGTATAAGCAATGGAAATATTATCTCCGGCTGAAGGCATGAAAGTAGTAGTTCCGGTTTTTTCGGCAGCATAATCATCGGTATAAACTACTCCGGTGCTGTAGCTACCCGAAAACAAATTCTGACTTTGATAACGAGCAACAACAGAACTTGTCACACCCGGTGAATGGGCTGCATAATTCGTTTTAAATAAAACATTCTGTTGTAAAATATTCGGAAATGTAAAGTTAAATGTCTGAGTAGGGCTAATATCAAATGCTTCTCCGTAAAAATTTCGTCCCGACTTGATAAAGTTGGTTTTATCCAATTCATGCACCTGATAATCATCAAAAGAATTTACCACAAAATCAGGAGTTACATTGAGTGAAGATGTTTGCTGAATACGTTTGGGTGAACCTGTTCCGCCATTAACAGTAACAAAATAAAAAGTTGAATCAGAATAATAATTTGCCTGATGCGTAAACCTGTTTTGTGTGGTATTATATCGCCATTGTACAGGTGATTGTCCGTAAAAAAGTACATAGTCCTGATCGTCCCATTTACCTGATGTGCCACCGTCATAAACGTAAACTGCATTTTCCTGCAAATCATCATAACGGAAATCAGAATTAAGCATTGGCAGAATTCCTCCTCCGTTACCAAACAACCTGAAATTTGCCGGAGAGGAAGAAGACAAATCCATGTTGAGTTTGTTCTTCAGAAAATCATAGGTAAGTTGATAAACCCCATCTTCAGTAACTGATATTTTATACCAGTCACCTGATGACAAAACAGAGTTCGCAGCATACGTTCGCTGTGTTGCAGTTGTATTATGAAAAGTTGCCGATACATCTTTAATTAGCTTTATCTCAAAAGAAACAAGTCTTTCTATTTTACCTGAAATGGGACTTTTCCTTACCGGAATAAATTCAATATAAGCGGACGCTTTGCCTTTATAAAAAGAAGGAATAACTGTAATCTGAATGTTTTCAGGAATGTTTTTGACTGAATAATCAATGGTTTCATACTTTTCGTTCATCAATTCAGCACGATAACCGGCATAATTACCTGTCAGAGGTAATGTAACTGAAAAATAAGGCAATAACTGATCAGGTTTATAATAACAGTTTTCAAAATTCAGGAGGTTAATTCCATTTATTTTCAAATCCTGTTTCCAGGTTATTTCGTATAAATGGTCCTGTATAGCCTTAGCTGTTCTTTGTGCAAAATTGCTTTGTACAATGAATAGTAACAGGATAAAAAGTAAGATTTTTCTCTTCATGATTTGGCAATGGGGTTCAAAAATAAGTTTTTGAACGTGAATAACGATGTAAGTAACTTGTAATAATCAATTTTATTTTGTTTTGAATTTGAAATAATTAATTCTTATTTTTGTTACCGCTAAGTTTGAAAACCATCAAAAAAAATACATTGATTCGTAACCATTTTCGTAAAATGCGTATAAGTTATAGTTTAAATCCATATAAACTATGATAAAGCGTCTGATATTAGGCTTATTTCTATGCATGGAAGCGGTATGTTCTTACGGCCAGGATCCGCAGTTTTCGCAGTTTTACGCCAACCCCATTTACCTCAATCCAGCATTTGCCGGCTCTGTAAGATGTCCGCGTTTGGCTCTTAACTATCGTAATCAATGGCCCGGATTGAATAAAACCTTCATTACATTAAGTGCCTCTTACGACCAACATGTTGAAGCACTGTCAGGAGGTCTTGGCCTGATAATAATGAATGATAAAGCAGGAAACGGAACACTGAATACTTCAACTTTTTCAGGAATTTATTCTTATAACCTCAACATCAACCGAAATTTCTCTATTCGTGCCGGTTTGCAGGCAACCTATTTTCAGGAAAAATTAGACTGGGATAAGCTGACATTTGGTGATATGATTGATCCGCGTTATGGATATGTATTCCCAACACAGGAGGTACGCCCGGCCGAAAAGAGAGGCTTTGCCGATTTTTCAGCAGGAATTATCGGATACAGCTCAAAAGTTTACGGAGGTTTTGCTGTACATCACATCACCGAACCTGATCAGGCTTTCATTGTAGAAGGCTCAAGTCCATTACCCCGAAAATATACAGTTCACGTAGGTGCTTTACTTCCTTTAAGAGGAGCATCAACATATAAAGGACGTATGGAAGGAACCTTCATATCGCCTAATTTCCTGTATCAGCAGCAACAAGGGTTCAATCAGTTCAATTTTGGATTGTATGTAATAAAATCACCGATTGTAGGTGGAATCTGGTACAGAGGTTATACCGGCAAGAAATTCTTATCTAGCGACAGTTTCATTGCCCTCATCGGGATACAAAAAGACCTGTTTAAGTTCGGTTATTCCTACGATGTTACCGTTTCTAAATTAAATAACAATGTTACGGCCGGATCTCATGAAATTTCTTTAGGTTTGCAGTTTGAATGTCGTCCAAAGAAAAAACGATTTAAAGCAATAAGTTGTCCAACATTTTAGTTTAAAGAAGTCAATAACCACAAGTGTTTAAACATACAAACATGAATTTCTGTAAAAATGCAAAAACCCTGGCTCTGGCAGCGTTTGCCCTTGTAGCCTTAAATGCCTGCAAACAGAAGGAAAAATCTGCAACCACCGGCTGGAAGTATAATGATGAGAAAAACGGTGGATTTGAAGTAACTCCTTATACCGAACAGGAAACCGGTCCCGGTCTTATCCTGATAGAAGGAGGTACTTTTGCAATGGGCCGTACAGAACAGGAGATTAATTACAACTGGGATAATATCCCCAGACGTGTAACAGTATCTTCATTCTATATGGATGAAACAGAAATTGCAAACGTACATTATCTGGAATATCTGTACTGGCTCGACAGGGTATATGGCACAGATTATCCTGAAGTGTATAAAAAAGCATTGCCTGACACCTTGGTATGGAGGAGTAAATTAGGTTACAATGAACCAATGGTTGAGTTATATCTTCGCCATCCGGCATATCAGTATTACCCTGTGGTTGGTGTAAATTGGCTTCAGGCTAACGACTTTGCAAGCTGGCGTACCGACAGGGTGAATGAACAAATCCTTATCCGTGAGGGTATATTAAGGGTGAACCCTGCTCAGGTAAACGAAGATAACTTCAATACTGATGCATACCTTGCGGGACAGTATGAAGGTCTTGTAAAAAGTAAACTCAGAGATTTGAATCCTAATCGTGATGTACGTAATGTTCGTATGGAAGATGGTATTTTACTTCCACGATATGAGTTGCCTACAGAGGCTGAGTGGGAATATGCTGCATTAGGACTTATTGGTAATACCGTTTATGAGCGTGTAACTGATCGTAAAATTTATCCATGGAATGGTCACGTAGTACGTAACTCGTCAGAGAAATATAAAGGTGAAATGTTAGCCAACTTTAAGCGTGGTCGGGGTGATATGATGGGTACTGCAGGTGCATTAAATGATAATGCTGACCGTCCTGCTCCTATTTTCTCTTATCTGCCCAATGATTATGGCTTATATAATATGGCAGGCAACGTATCAGAATGGGTTAAAGACGTCTATCGCCCGTTATCTCCTGAAGATATGGATGATTTCAATCCTTACAGAGGAAACGTTTTTGTAACACAATTACTTGACGAAGAAGGTCAGGATGTGGAAAAAGACAGTTTGGGTAGATTGATTTGGAGAGAGGTGGATGAAAAAGAAAATGAAGGTCGCAGAAACTATACAAAAGCTGATTATATCAACGACCTTGATGGCGATGAACCTGACAATATTGAATACAAAACCGGAATAACTTCGCTGATTGATGATAATGTGCATGTGATAAAAGGCGGCTCCTGGAAAGACCGTGCATATTGGTTATCCCCGGGAACAAGACGTTATCTGGATCAGAAACAATCAACAGACTGGATTGGATTCCGTTGCTCTATGGTTCGCGTAGGAAGTCCTGTTGGCTTCAACCAGAAAAAAAACGGTAAAGGATAATTTAAAAGAATTTTTAACTTCATGTAAAGCCCCTTATTTTGGGGCTTTATTTTTTGTGATTATTATATGATTGAAAAACTATATACCACTTTTCTGAACTCAACCGGAGTTTGCACTGATACGAGAAAATTACAATCCGGTAATTTGTTTTTTGCCCTTAAAGGCCCCTCTTTTGACGGTAATAAGTTTGTGTCAACAGCACTTGAAAACGGTGCCATTGCATGCGTTGCTGATTCAGATGAGTTTTCTGATAACAGCCATGTTTTTAGAGTGAAAGATGCATTACAAACTCTTCAGGAACTGGCTACTTTTCACCGGATGCATCATAAGATTCCGGTACTGGCACTCACCGGCAGCAATGGAAAAACAACTACTAAAGAACTGATAAGTGCTGTTTTAAACAAGAAATATAATACGCTGTTTACGCAAGGCAATCTCAACAATCATATTGGTGTTCCACTTACCCTGCTTCGACTCAATCATACACATGAGTTTGCCGTGATTGAAATGGGTGCTAATCATCAAAATGAAATAGCCGCATTGTGTCAAATTGCAATGCCTGATATGGGAATGATAACCAATATTGGTAAAGCCCATCTGGAAGGATTTGGTGGAATTGAAGGAGTAATAAAAGGAAAAACCGAAATGTATGATTACCTGAAATCAAACAATGGAATAATCTTTTGTCGTTATGAAAATGACATTCTGAAAGGTAAATGTGATGGATATAAAAACCTGATATATTATGGCACTGCCGCTGCAAAACATGTATATGGCGAGATGATAAATTCACAGCCATTTTTACGAATTAAATGGTATAAGGACGGTCAGTTTCAGAATGAAATACAAACACACTTAACAGGTGAATATAATCTCGAAAACTTAATGGCCGCTATTTGTATCGGCAGCCATTTTGGAGTAGAACCGGCACTCATAAAAGATGCGATAGAAAATTATTCACCCGACAATCAGCGGTCACAAATAATAAACAAAGGCAGTAATACCATCATTCTGGATGCTTATAATGCCAACCCTACCAGTATGGAAGCTGCATTAAACAATTTTGAAGAAAATTATGAAGGGAAAAAAGCCCTCATACTTGGCGAAATGCTGGAACTTGGCGAAGATTCGGCCAAAGAGCATCAACGCATTATAGATATCATTTCACATATTGATAAAGATTTGTTGATTCTGGTAGGCAAAAATTTTTTGAATACAACTTTACAGGAAACAGCTTTGAGATTTGTTACATCAGATGATGCAAAGGACTATCTGTCAAAACATCCGCTCAAAAATACTTCCATTTTGGTTAAAGGTAGCCGTGGTTCAAAAATGGAAAAAGTTTTGGAATCGCTCTGATTCTTCCTTGACAAGGCCTTGATTTTGCACGTATATTGCCAAGGATGAGGTGTAACCTGATCCGGACTTTGTCGTATAAATGAATTTAATAGTGTCCTGTATATGAATTTAGCAGCATCTGCTGAAGCTGAAAAAAATACTTTTTGCTGCAAAGCAATTACTTGCCGAAGGCAAACTGCCTGAAGCATTGGATACTATTGACGAATTAATAAAAGTTTTTCCTGACTTCAGCAAGGCATTTGTCATGAAGGCAGAAATATTTTTCGAAAAACTAAATAATTCAGTCACCGCTGAGGAAAGTTTCAAATCTGCAATGGCTTTAGCAGATGTGCCTGCTGAAGGTTTACTCAATTATGCAAGACTATTATTGAATCAGGAGAGATATGCTGAAGCATTATCCATCCTCAACAGGGCTATGGAAATTTCTGAGGTTAGAAAAGATATGTCTTATTTATTGTATGGTAACCTTTACGAAATGCAGAGCAAAATAAATGACGCTGCAGGATACTATAAAAAATGCCTCACCTCTACCCTGTCCAATACATTGCTTGAAGAAGCTGAAGCTGCTCTGAAACGCTGCGATATCAAGAAGAAGTATATTTAATTTGCACCAACAATGCTATTCTGTAAAAGAATGGAAATTGGATTTTTCATTGCGTAATAAATTGCATAAAATTAAATTGATTTACACTTTTTGTTAAGTTGAATGCATCTTCTGTTATTGAATAACAGCTATAATAACTGTGTACTTATTGAATTGTTTAATCATAACTCTTCATGCTTTAGTTTAAAGCACAATTTTACGAGCCAAATCAACGCAATCATTACTTAAATTACATTAGATTCGACCGGAAATTTAAATTTGCCGGTCAGATACATTTATTTATGCAGAAAACTTTTACCTTACTGTTATCAGTGTTGTTAGTTTCAGTTTCATCTGTTGCGCAAATGACACGATACACTTCACCGGAAAACAAATATTATTGGAAAAACAGAGCGCCTTATCAGGGATACTGGCAGCAGGATGTTTACTATCACATTAAAGCTGATTTGAACATTCAAACGAATGTGATTTCAGGCAATGAGGAGTTAACCTACAGAAATAATTCTCCGGACACTTTGCGATTTGTTTTTTTTCATCTGTACCAGAACTCATTTACACCGGGAAGCTATCTGGATGATTTAAATAAAGCCAATAACAGAAAAATAAAATATGGGCAGTATGAGTCTAAAGGTTTGGGAACAGAAATTCTATCCCTGACAACGACTTTTATTAATGGCAGAGCGTTCGAAGCAAGTCTTCAAAAAGAAATTGATTATTCAATCATGAAAGTAATGCTTCCTGAACCTTTATTACCCGGAAATGAAATTGTGTTTCAAATAAATTTTAAAACCTATTATGACACCGGAAGTCAGCGCAGGCGTATGCAGATGTATGAATCCTGGGGTTTTAAACACTATAACGGTTGCCAGTGGTACCCCAAAATAAGTGTGTATGATGCCCGCAACGGGTGGGATATCAACCAGCATTTAGGACGTGAGTTCTATGGCGACTTTGGTGATTTTGATGTAGAACTTACTTTTCCTAATAACTATGTTGTAGAAGCTACAGGAATTTTAACGAATGAAAAAGAAGTATTACCGGATGATTTAAAAAGCAAGCTTAGCATTAAGAATTTTAAGAATAAACCTTATGGTGAAGCACCCGGCACTGTCATTCCTGCTGACGGAACTTCCAAAACATGGAAATACCATGCAGAGAATGTTCATGACTTTGCATTTACTGCTGACCCCACCTACCGCATTGACGAAGTAATCTGGAATGGTATAAAATGTGTTGCAATAGCACAGGAACCACATTGTGCCGGCTGGCAAAATGCTGCATCCTACGCAGCACGCATTATCGAAGTATACTCCAAAGATTTTGGCATGTATGCTTATCCTAAAATTGTTGTTGCAGATGCACGTGACGGTATGGAATATCCTATGCTTACAATGGACAATGGCTCTGACCCGGGTTACCGCAGTCTGCTTTGTCATGAAATCGGTCATAACTGGTTTTATGCCATGGTTGGCAACAATGAAACCTACAGAGCTTTTATGGACGAAGGTTTTACTCAGTTTATCAATGCATGGGCTTTGGAACGACTGGAGGGTTATTATTTTAAACAAAGAGTAACTCGCTGGCTCGATCAAAAAATCACTACTCCAATGAATCAGCAATATTATACAGTTTACGGACCTTATCTGAGAGCTGCATTATCTGATGAAGATGGATTCATCAATACACACAGCGACATGTTTAACAGTGCTCTTGGACATGGAGGAGGTTACAGTATGGTTTATCGAAAAACAGCTACCATGCTCTACAACCTTCAATATGTTTTAGGTGACAGTTTATTCAGCAAAGCCATGCAACATTATTTCCATCAGTGGAAATTCTGTCATCCTTATCCTGAAGATTTCAGAAACAGTATTACACAGGTAGCACAAACTGATTTGAGTTGGTTTTTCGATCAATGGATTGAAACTGACAAGAAATTAGATTACAAAATTTGCGGCATCAAAAATTCTGACAGCGAAAATGGCTACATTATAAAATTCAAACGCAAACAACGCATGCAATCACCTATTGACTTTACGGTGATTTCCAATTGTGGTTTAAAATATGATTATCATATTCCCAATAAGTGGTTCATCAAACAAACTGATGCCACCATACTCCCTAAATGGGAAGGATGGGATAAATTACGTGAAACATACAGTGCACACGTACATATTCCCTGTGGTATAAAAAGCGTAATGATTGACACTACTGACAGGCTGGGTGATTGCTACCAAATTGATAACACCTGGCCACGCCCTTATAAACTTGTATTTGACAAATGGCAGAAACCGAATTATTCCGACTGGAAAAACTATGTGTTTTATATGCGACCTGCACTGTGGTTCAATAATTATGACGGTCTTAAAATAGGCATACATGCTGAAAGCAATTATCTCAACATCCGCCATATTTTTTCAGGTGATGTATGGATAAACACAACCGTAGGACAAAACAGCCTTTCGCCCAATGCCGACATCAATAAAAATGATCCTGCATCATTTCGATTAAACTATAAAACGCCATTGAATTTTATTTCCAAAAATGTTTCTGCATGGATTGGTGGCGGCATGCTTGACGGACTTACATTTTTCAAATCAGGAGCACAATTAGATGCATTAAAATATAATCTTCAGTTTTTTTCCGAATATAAATTCTTATACAGACGCAACACCAACACGCTGGAATATCTGTTATATCCTGATGAATGGCAATCGGCACTTTACAATACCTCTCTTACCATTGGAGTAAGAAAGTCGTATGAATTGAATAATTTCAGAGGGCAATCAGTTTTGCAAATGACCTCTGCATCATTTCTGAGTGATTATGCTTACTCTAAAATCAGCCTTACAAACACTGAATATGCAACTACAGGAAAAATTGACTGGCGCATGAGAGTGTTTGCTCAATATGGTTATGGCAGCTCTGTGCCGAGCGAGAGTGCATTGTATATGGCTGGTGCCAATGGCGAGGAGATGATGGACAATGAATGGATTCGCTCACGTGCATTTGTGCCATATAGTTGGCTGGGATATGGCGACAGAATAAATCACTTTCAGCAAGGTGGCGGGCTCAATCTGAGAGGTTATGCAGGATACTTAATGCCTGTTAACAAAGATGGTGAACAAAACTATTTTTACAAAGGTTTGTCGGGGGCTTCTGCTTCTGTTGAGATGGATCTGGATCGCCTGGTTAATTTCAAACCATCTTTTACACGAAACTGGCTGAAGATGGATGTGTATTTATTTGCTGATGCTGGATCTATGGTCAACACCAATTCGAAAGAAACAATGAAATGGACTAACCTGAAAGCTGATGGAGGTATTGGCGCTGCATTAACAATAAAAAAGTTTAGACGATTTAATGCCATTAAACCTGTTACACTACGCTGTGATTTCCCATTGCTGATAAACAGTGTGCCTGCAGCTGAAGGTGATTATTTCAAACTGCGATATGTGATTGGAATCGGAAGGACGTTTTGAATCAAATTATTGAATATTAATTTAAATGAATAACTTGTTGATAAAAAATATTTATAATAATTAATTTACTTTGATTTATCTGATCTCTTTTAATGAATTCTACTTTTCAAAATCAAACAAATCCTTTAGTTCAACATTTAATACTTTTGCAATTGCATTAAGTGAACTAATGGTAGTATTAATACTCCCACTTTCAATTCTTACAACTTGCATACGAGGGATTCCCGCTTCAAAAGCTAATTGGGCTTGACTAATATTATTTAATAGTCGTAATTTTCTAATACGAATACCTACCTTTTTAATTACTAGCTCATCCCTCATAATAGGGAGCCAAAGTCAGTTTGTTCATAACTTTTTATGATACATTTATGTATCTTTTTAGGAAAAGTTATTTACATTTGACTCATTAATGGAGGTATCTGAAAATCCAAAAAAGAGTAAGAGAAATTATAAAACTTAAAAAATATGAAAAGTATTAGTTTTAAAATTGTTGCACTAGCAACAGTCCTGATCACATCTTCCTGCGAGAAGAACAATGTGAAAGATGAAATGACTGATCATTCAATGATGTCGGAAACAGCGAAAATCTCAAAAAAGAAATGGGGGCTATGTTGTGTATGGAACGGTGTTGATAAATGCGTTAAGCCTAAGGTCAACTGTTTTGCAGAAGTCATAATTACAGGTTTACAAGCTTATAATGATTTAATTAGTGCGTCTAACGGTACATCAGAATCTACGTCACAATATTTTAATAGTGATGCATGGAGAAATATATTTCCAGATTTAGATGTCGATGAAGGAGAATATTCTGATAATATTAAATATCTTAATAAACTTCAGTCAGGAAACTACGCGTTAATTTATCAAACCGAAGGTGATATAACATATTTCTTTGCTGGCGACCCAGATAACTTAACATTTGATAATTTTGAATTTGTACTTCAAGTAAACACAAGTGAGTTATAGGAGAAATTTATATTTGACAAAAAGGGGTAGATATTCATCTCCCCTTTTTGTTGTTTTTATGCAAATCCTGTCAGTTATCACAATTTTAATTATTAATAACAGTTGCAACATTACTAGTAGCAATAATTTATTAGTTATTGATTATAAATCTTTGAATAGTCAAGAAATTCGTTTACCACCCTCTATTCTTACCGACTTTAACCCAACAATGTGTAAAGTGTATTTTGATGATAAACACAATAAAACCTATTTAACTATTTTTAATAACAAGAAAAATCAACTTTGTTTATACAACATAAATGATTCTACCGACAATCTTATTAAAGTAATTTCATCTCCACAGAATATTATCGACTATTACATAGAAACAAAAGATTCAGTATATTTTATCACAGACAATAATAATCTTCTGTTGTTAAGCGGAGGCTCGTTGACATCGTACTCCATTACAAATAGCAAATATTGCAGCTTTGATTCGATTTTACTTCAAACGAATTACCAATTTCCGTTAGAAAAAATTGATCTGTCATTTTTTGCATATTCATATCCCGACAAGGCCTTAGAAACGCTCAACGATTTTCAAAACTATTTTCATAGAAATTTTGATTGTGAAATTCAGTTTGAGAACGATCATCTTGTTTGCATCAATTCATTTGGAAAATATCCGGATGAATTTCAAAATCAATTTTTTTATGATTTCAATCCTATAAGAACAATATTATCAGATAATAAAATTATCTATTCTTTTGAAGCATTATCAGATTTAATCATTTACGACCGCGCCAAACATAGTTTTCAAAATATTGTACCCCCTGATTACGGGTTTCATTCACCAGAGCCCTTTGAATTTGAAAAACTATCAGATTATAGTTATATAGCAAAGTACTTAACCGAAAATGACAGGTACACTAATTCAATTTATGATCATTTCAAGAATCGCTTTATCAGAATTCAGTCTAAAAAAACCAACTATGAAAATGCTGATGGAACTATTGCAAAATGGAATACAAAACCTTTCAATTTATTAATCTATGACAGTACTTTTCAGTTACAAAAGGTTGTAAACTTCCCATCTAATAAATTTGATAATCGCATATTGTATGTATCTCAAAACGGTTTACTTTTAATTACATTACCAGATAATAATGACGAAAGAAAATTTTACATTTATAAGGATATATAAAGTCTTTGTTATAACAATGCTGATTTCATGTGTTCAAAGTAGCGGCAATAAGAAATCTGTATTATTTAAAAGTTACTTAAAAAGTGAATTTGATTTTACTCTTAACACAGATCGTAAATATTTTCTGATAATTACTGAATCTGCTTGTACCGGATGTGATAAGTCTGCCTTAAATGCATTCAGCAAGTCGAATATAAGCAATCTTTACTTACTGATTTCAAAGAAAAATTATAATCAATGGAACGAGAAAATGAATAATAAAAACATATTGATTGACAAAACAGGAAATCTAAATAAAATTAATATTGGTGCTGAAAATACCGCACTTATTGTTTGGGAAGGAAACTCAATAAGTGATGTTGTGTCTTTAACTCCTGATAATGTTGATTCTGTATTTTTATCTATTAGTATGTAATATTCTAATTTTCTAAGTTTACTAAATAATACCCAAACTTTTTAAGAGCAAGAAAACTACCCTTTGTTTTTTTAAGTTATTTTAAAGATAAATCAACTCTAAAACAACTCCGGTTGTAACAAACCTTTTTCGAGCAGAAGTAATTTCTCTTTTCTCCAAAGCCCTCCTCCATAACCGGTAAGCGACCCGTCACTGCCTATTACACGATGGCATGGTATGATGATGGCAATTGGGTTTTTGCCATTAGCTGATGCAGTGGCTCTGATTTTTTCCACTCCTCCCAAACGAAGAGCCTGCTGACGATAGGTGATGGTTTTGCCGTACGGAATCAGCAGCAAATCATCCCACACCTGTTTCTGAAATTCGGTTCCATCAGGTTTAAGTTTAACAGTGAACTTCTTTCGTTTACCATTAAAATATTCCCGCAGTTCCCTTTTTACTTTCTCAGCAACTTTTCCAACTACTATTTCACTCCCATCATAGTTATCACTGAATTCGGCTTTGACTAAATAATTTCCGTCACTCACAATTTCCAAAAACCCCAACGGTGAATCAATAAATGAGGTCAGTGGTTTCATCGCACTAACTTTTGCAATCAGCTTAACCTAAGGTCTTATCCTCTTTGTCTCAGATTGGAGAACGTAATAATTGGATGCCTTATAAACGTAAGCCAGAATATAGCACTGGCTGTCATTAAAATTAGAAGGGATCTGATAATTAAATATCCTTAAGAATTTTGTTTGGGTAGATGGATTTGCAGCAAGGTCTTCACCAAAAGTTGAATTGATAGCTCCCCGCACAACATGTCTGTGAATGTATGCCGAATCAATCTGCGATGGTGTTGTTAAATCATAGTCAAGCTGACAACCATGAAGACTATCTTCCAGCAAATAAACAGCTAACTTATAATCGTCAGACAAGGCATTAAGAAATTCTGAACTGACTACAATGTTTGCTGTTCTTGTACTTTGATCATAGGCAGTGTAAATACCTACATAAGCATCATTAGGTTTACTGAGTTCCTGGTCAATATCATTTTGCCAGCTGTTAAAAAACTTAATATGATTGGTAGGATAGCCAACTCTGTTCACCATGCTTGAAGGATATGCAGTCAGTCCAAAAAAACTGTTCAGTTCAGTAGAAGCAGGATTTCTGAAATCTTCGGCAAAACAGTTTGCCGGATTAGGAATTGCATAATGTCCTGCATGATTGGTTGCCACAACTAATTGCTCATGATATAACGGTTCAAGTGTATTTGCAATCAGACGCTGCGCCTTTGGACAGTTGCCGCACAATCTTCCTGTGTAGTCTTCAAACAATACTTTTTTCACAGGACTTGATGGTGTAAATGGTACCACAAAGTCAGTTTCTCCAATCAGATTTTCACTCACTGTAGCTGAATATTTAAAAGTCAGTGTACCATAAGGAGCAGGTGCAGCAATTGCAACAGAGTCATTACTGAATGTTACATCATTGCCACCGGCAACATGTGAAACAGAATTTGAACTTGCTCCATGCCATTCAAAAACCACCTCGATAGTTTTCGGATCTGTTTCAGTGATGGTGAATGTTGCCTTCAGTGACGAAATATCGTCAGCTGTGGTAGTGGCATTGAGCACTCTGATATCAGAGAGTGTTCCAGGCAATGTACCGAGAGAAGTATTATTTTCTACTTTATAAGGACCTTCCACTTTATCGCAGGCAGTAAAAACTGAAACTCCTGCTACGAAGGCACAAATGATGATTAATTTTTTCATGATATATATTATCTGAAATTAAAAACTGGTTGATATTGAAACTGCAAGTCCGTTGCTTGCGGGAACTTGTCTGCACACACCTCCTACACAAAACAACCCTTCACGCTGACGGCCATAGCTCAATGATATTCTGCTTGAATTTTTAGTATATCCTACATAGAAGTTAAAATAATGCACTCGTAAATCCGGTTTTGCATTTCCATAATTATACTGATCGGACACAGCTACAAACCAGTGCGGTGAATAAGAATATTCCAGCAGCCCGGCCATCCATGATTTGTAGTCTTGTTTGGTTTGCAAGGTCTGAAGTTCCAGACGAAGAGCATGTCTGTCGTTCAGTTTATAAGTCATGTCGGCCACTACTATGTTATCATAAATAGTTCCATATTGTGTTGAACCCTGAAACTGAACTTTATCTTTATTATAGGTTTGGTTGATATACACCAATGCCATTTTAAAGTGGCGGTTGAATTTTCTTGAAATTTCCAAACTGAACTCTTTATAGTAAACATCCTTCCCTATTTTGCCCCAGTCGCTTTTATATAAATCTTTTCCTGCAACAGGTTCTGTGCTTAAGCTATTGGCTCCTGAAACATTAAAAATAATATTGGTGCCATAATCACCGCCCAGTTTTGTTCCTTTCTTGATAGTGTAATTTATTTCACCTTCATATCCCATCTCGCCATTAGGCTGGGTTGCATAAGGATAAATAGTAGCAAGTGAATAAATATGGTATTTTGTCAATGCCGGAAGATAATTTATCATCAGGTCGTTGAGGTTGGCGTTGCGCTCACTTCTGAAATTCATATTATCAATACGCTTTGCTGCCAAAAATATTCCAAGACCTTTTTGCGAATAAGTTGCTTTCAGCAAAGCAGCATCTCCAAATTTATAACTGTAATTATTCAGTGATGAAGGGTCATTGTATTTATAAGCATACTCTGCATTTACAGTTACTTTACCTCTGGTAATATCCAATCTGCCGGAGTAGGCCGCAACATTCTCAGGCAAAATATAAACAGGGTCATCATCCTTCTGGTATTTGCTTACAAAACCGAAGCCTGTTGTGATATGTGTTTTTGCATCATTCCATTTATCCACTACTTCATTCCATGCAACTTCAGCGTCCACTCCTCTTACAATTCCTTCACCTGTTTTGAAATAATAACGCTGACGACCTATCAAACCTTTAACCGTAATACCTGAATAAGGTTTAAGTCTTACTCTCAATCCGTCTATTGAATTATCATATCCTAATGTTGGCTCCCAGTATGAACGTAATATCAGTCCGCTGCCAAACTGCTCATAAAAATTTCCTACCGTTATGGCAAGCAACCCATTGTCATACTCTGCATAACGATTGGCTATACCGCTTCCGGTGAAACGTTTGTCGTATCCGAGTAAAACATTCTGATAAGTTTCATAACGCAATCCTGCTTTAAAGTTTCCTTTCGTAAACACAAGATCGCCATAGCCATTCAGCAAAAACTTTTCATTTACCTCAGGTGCACTAATTACAGAATCCTGAATATAATACTGTCCGTCTATCTGAAAACTTCCGTGAATTTCTCCAGGACTATTCTGCGCAGAAGAATAGTGCGATAAGACTATAAAAAAAATAACCGGTAGGAATTTACCGGTTACTGATATACATTTCTTTGTCATCAAAAATTAAATTGTTGCTCGATTAGTATTTTGTTAATTTACTTTTTCAGTTGTAAGTTTTTTAATTTCCTCGTAAAGCTTATTTTCATCTCCGGGTGCATAACCGGTATGCACTGAAACAATTTCGCCTTTGCCATTCACTAAAAAGACGTAAGGAACTGCACCAATGTTCAATGCTCTTTTCATATCACCATTTGGATCTACATATACTTCGTAGTCCCAGTCTTTGCCATTAACAAACGGTTTTACATTGCTCATGGTACGTGCATCATCCACGCTGATGGCAATAATTTTTACGCCTGTTTCCTTTTGCCAGTCGCTATAAAGGTCATTGATAGCAGTGAGTTCATTAATACATGGTTTGCACCAGGTAGCCCAAAAATCGAGAACCATTGGTTTACCATTATTATTGAAAGTGGATGTACTTACTGTCTTACCATCCATATCTTTTACATCCACAACAGGAATGGGTCTTGGTTGAAATACCTGCGCCTGTGATACAGATGCGCTTACTAATGCCAGAAAAAAAATGGTTTTTTTAATCATTCAATTTAAATTTATTTCTAATTCTGAATTACCGGTTAACGACTAACTTCTGCACAGCTATATTTTTACCGCCAACAGTCAATGCTACCATATAAACACCATTGGGATAATCTGCTGTAGATAATACAATATTACCATTAGAACTGCTAACAGGAATTGAGTTAATTGTTTTTCCCAGCATATTCACTATTTTGATTTCTACCTTAGTTCCTTTTTTCAACTGATAGTTTAATGCAGTTAAACCTTTTGCAGGGTTTGGATACAGTTTACTCATGGAGTTATTTTGTTCCAACTGACTGATGCCAACGGGAGTTATATGATAATTCACCGCAAACTGAACTGAGTCAGTTGGATTATTGTTATCAAAAACTGTGTAAGAGATGGTACTTGAACCGACATAACCATGCCCAAAATAATCACCTCTGAAAGTATTATCAGAAGCACCAGGGTTGATGGTTGATGTAACAGGTGACACCATGGTACCTACTCCGTTACATAAAATTCCCCAGCAGAAACTGTGCTCTGCAAGAGGATACAAGTTCGTATTGTATGCTTTCAATGATGCATCAATAGGATTAGAGCCTGAATTTACAACCAATACGGTAGCCTGAATAACACTATCTTCAATAGATCCGACTACATCGGATGTCAGGTTGTTGTAAATTAAATTTTGTCCGTTTGCAAACAGCGATCCGGCACAAACTAAAACTGCGGTAAAAAGTTTTTTCATTTTTTATTTATTTAATTAGTTCAACGTAGCGGATTGAATCCGCTACGTTGAACAATTTTAATTATTGAATGGAAATTTTCTGATAATTAACAGAATTACCTGAACGCACAGCAAGGGTGTAAATTCCTGCTGCCAGATTTTTCACATCTATTGTCTGATTCAATGATGAAACCACACCTAAATTAACTGAATAAGCAACACGGCCTGAAATGTCTGTCAGTTCAATTGCTACAGGCATTGTTTTTTCAAATGTTGCAGATACGTTTACAAAATTGCTTGCAGGATTAGGATAAACATTGAATGAAGTTACGCCTTCAAGATTATGAACTGCAGTTACTCCTGATAAATTAATATCATCCAGATACAGGTTGTTACCATAATCAGAAGTAGCTTTAAAGTCAATCATAACAGATGACTGACCTGCAAAATTTGCTAAAGAAACAGTATCAGAACGCCATTGAGTAGCAGTTGGAGTGAATTGGCTTGTCTGAGCAGCTTTGGTTGCAAGAGCTGCACCTGCTTTGTTGTAAACAGACGACCAGGTAGCACCACAATCAGTTGACACCAATACCTGAAGTCTGTCGAGTTCATTTGAATACTGACAATATGCTACATTAAATGTGAGGTAAGGGTTTGTAGCTGCTGATAAATCAACCGGAATTGTTGGAATCAATTCACCGGTACCTGAGGAGAGAGTGTAAAAAGGAATTTTAGCAGAACCACCGGGAGTTTGACCAAATCCACCAACTGAACTTCTTATCCAGGTAGATGCAGCTCCAATGTTGTTAAGCATCCAATCTGCAGGAGGGAAAGTTGATGAGGTAAATCCTTGACTCAAAGACTGAGCGGGTGTGCCGGCAATTGATACAGCTTTTTTGAAATTGAGATTACGATTATAATAATCAGGATTACCGTTCACTTCAATAAGTTTTGCTACAAAATTCTGACCTCCGCCTGATGGAATAGTTAAATTGCTTAGTGTAAGAGGAGCGCTTGCGCCTGCAGCCAAAGAACCACTCCAACTGTACTGTTGCATAGTTTGTCCTTCAATACCATATTCAATTAAAGCTGAAGTAAGAGGAATGCCTCCATAATTTTTCAAAGTAACATTTGGTGTAAAAGGATTACTGCAAGTAAGAGCAGATGACAATCCTGTTATAGCTCCAAATGGCACCTGTGCAGCAACCTGACTTGCTCCGGCCTGAAGCACTTCTTTGGTTGCATCTTCCTGTACAAATGCAACTGCTTCCAACTGTGGCCAGTAAGGAATAAACACATTTGGATTATCAACAATTGTCCACTGTAAATCCAATACCACAGAATCACCTACATTCCAGGTTGAAGGCAAAGCAGTTCCATTACCATCAGGAAGCATTTTACGCATTACGCCTTCATAGTGAGATTCACCATTAGGAGAGGTATAACCGAAAATCTCGTGCTCTTTTACAGCCACTCTTGCTTTCAAGTTTGTACCTGTATAAGCCTGTGTTGCACGAATTACAGAATGTGTATAAATAATGGTATGATCTGTAGAAAATGAGTGAGTAACTGTAATAGTAAAAGGAGAAGTTACAACAGCACGGTTATTTAAAATGGTGCTGGTAAAATATCCGGCAACATCATCCCAAACGTTACCATCCATAAATACGTGTGGAGAGTAATTGTTTGCATAAAAAGATGTTCTGTTTCCAACATCAGTTGTATTGTAAGTATAGAAGTTTGGTCCGGTTGATGGAATGTTGTTCTGATACTTTAATGAAATTGCACTGGAACTTGCATTAAGTATAGCATTAAATGCCGGATTTTGTGATGCACAGGGACCGCATGTTTCACCTGTAAATTCTTCAACGAGTACCATGCGCGGTGATTGCGCCTGACTCAGTTGGGATATCAGCAATGCTGATATTAATAGAGTAGAGATTCTTTTCATTGTATACAATATTTGATTTTAAAATTTAGAATGTAAAAGTATCAGATTTCCCAATATACCATTATGAAGAAATTGTCATTTTTAATAGTATGGCCTTTATTGGGTGTAACCGAGATAATTTAGCGATAGTTCACTATAAGGAGTCATGTCCACTGGACTCAATCAACCAGTTTTCGGGCTTAAAAAAAATGCGTATCTTCTTTATTATCAACCAATACCATAAATGGAATTCTTACATGCAAAGGGCCTTTGGAGAATGGATTATGAGGAAACCCTGCCTTTCTTAACCTTCCGGCAAGTAAACTGTCGCCTGAAGCAACAGATATTACTCCTGAACAATTGTTTTCAAAACAAAATTCATAAGTCCTTTTTAATAATGCTTTTGAAACTTTTTGATTGGATACAACAAAATCAAAAATAAAAACTTTATCATCTTCAAGATAATAAATTATATAACCAACTGCATTACTGTTATTATAACACACCAATGTGTGATACTTGCGTCTTGGATTAGAAATCTTCCACGACAAATATTCTTTAGAAAAAACCTGGTGTATAGATTCATTTCTGTAAGTGAAACGGTGATGCAATTGAACAACCTCTTGTAAATCATCTGCAGGTCTGACAATATAATTTTTGTCAGGTTGGTTCAATATAGCAGACCACCGGCAATGAATGCGATGCTTAAAATAGTAGTTGAACATTTTAACTTTCCTCCACCCCATTTTAAGAAGACCGTAAGTAGAAATTTCACCACCAAAGCCAATAACTATGAGCTGATGATTTTCTCTGATGTGGTTATAACAAGCTGTAGCCAGTTTCTCAAACATTCCCATACGTCTGACTGATGCATGAGTCATTAC
Organism: Bacteroidetes bacterium OLB10; assembly: GCA_001567275.1. Taxonomy (GTDB): domain Bacteria; phylum Bacteroidota; class Bacteroidia; order AKYH767-A; family OLB10; genus OLB10. The sequence continues at coordinate 5,173 of LNBX01000043.1, read as the reverse complement.
ATCGCCCAGTTGAAATATTGTTTGCTCTTTGCCATTTATATGATACATTTCAGGAAATATTCCGTTAAAGGCTACCAGTACGTTATCTTTAAAAGCACCAAAACCAACAAATTCACCTGAAGGATTTTCAAGAAACTTCCATCTGAAATAATCCTCATTCACTTCCATGTTGAAACAATGTTTCATCAAGGAAGGAAGTTGATGAAAATCATCTTTCGTTACACGCCTGATGGTAATTTCCGACATTGCTAATTGATTCCTTTGTTGTATAATGCCATCCTTAACTGCATCATTGATACAGGTTCCGGATTCATATTTAATCTGTTTACAACCACAGGCATTCCCTGACTGAAAGTATTGTTGCCTCCTGCTCTCAAATCAAGAATAAAATCATATCCTGCATTTCTGATTTTATCATTGATGGCTTTTGTAGTCTGACCATTAGGCAGCGAAAATACTTTACATGCCTTACCTGTTTTCTCTTCAACAATTTGTTTTGATTTTAATATTTCATTATTCAACCGGTCTTCTGATTTTATTGATGGCAAAGTATCGTGCGTTATGGTATGCGAACCAATCTCCACCTGATGGTTACAAAGTTGATTAATGTCATCCCAGTTCATCATCCGGTAAGGATATACCAATTTTTCTTTGGTAAAGTATGATTCAAAATTATTAATACAATTGTTTCTTTCATCCATACTCAATTCAAATAGCCTGAAGAGAATTTGATTGTTGAGTAAAAGCCAGTCATTAAAAGGCTGTTTAACTCTGATACAAATTTGATCATTTAATCTAATCTCATGAGTAAAACTACCGCTGTACTTGAGTTTGTTAAATAAAAAATTCAGCTTTTGAGTCCAGATGATTCTGTTACCATCAGCACAATCGGTAACAATGTTATGATTTGAAGGCAAATCAAAATACTTCAATATTGGCAATGCTTCGTCAATAAAGTCCTTATATCCGTCATCAAAACTTAGAATAATTAGCGGTTTATCAGAATTTTTAATTGCCTTATTTGCGTTTTCGAATGTGGTAAACTGATAATCTTTAACAAGCTTTTCGAGCAGTTGCCTGAACGATTCAGGATATACAGGTTGCCAGAAACTATCAAACTCAGACGAAATGCGGTGAAAGCATAGTACTGTTACTCTGTGTTTGGGTTTGCCAATGCGTTCGAGAATTTTACCTAATTGTACTTCTGCTGCAACCTTAAAAATTATTTTCCTGAACATGGTTTTATGAGGTGAGCTAAATTACAGAAACGTGATGACAAAACGCATCTGTTGAAACAAGTTCTCTGCAGTGAATGAGCTAAACTAATATCTGAGCTACTTCACCGCGCAAGGAAGCAATAGCTTTGTCAATGGATGCTACCTGAGAACCTGCATTCTGAAAAATTTTCTGGCTTAGTTCCATTGCTTTGGCATCAGTTTGAACAGAATCGGCTGAAACATTTATCAGTGCAATCATCTCATCTTTTGCCTGACGAACTGCAACCCAGCTTTGCGGAGTGAGATAAACCTGCTGGCTTAAATTATGCTCATATTCCGATCGTATGGTTGCTAACAAATCAAGCTGCAAATCGCGAACCTGCATTCCAGGTTGCAAAATTCGGAAAACCATACTTTCCGGTCGCAAACGTTCAAGAAATACCACCATACGTTCAATAGCCTGCAGTTTTAGTGGAAGCATTTCTTTCTGCAACAGTCTTCGCGATTCTAATAATTTTAATCTATAATCGCGCTCAAGTAAATTTTTAATCAGCAGATACATGCCTCCGGCAACTATAAGCGTAGGAGCAATAATTACCAGGGCAGATGTGAAATTATCAAAATTCATAAGTATAATTAAAAACCAATATTAAATCCTGCAAATAAAGTTGATGTCTTACCATTCTTTCCGTAATAAAAAGGAGCAGTATAAGTTGAGGCCATTGTTCCTTTATTATCGCTTAGCTTGCAACCTGCTGTGATAAACAAATCATTGAGTATTTCATAACTTACTTTCACATCCAGATTGGTAAACTGATATTCCTTTGTTTCGAGAAACGGCAAACCTAAGCCTGATTTGTCTTTTCCTGTATATGGATACTCTGGCCCAACATCGCCATGAGTAATTCCTGCAGTTATGTTTAAACTTTTAATCGGCCTGCATCTCATTCCCAAATAAATTTCCTGCGAGTTATCTCTCAGATAGTGTCCCATTGTAAAACGGTTGGATTCATAAGTTGTTGTATTTACAAAATGGCGATAGGTAACAGGATTGGTGCGTGTGTACTCTGCAATCAGAGTTGCATTGGTATAAAAAGGCAATGTAATTCCTGTTCCTGCTTTTAAGCTTAAGAAATTGGATTGCTCATCTTTATCGAAAGCTCTGCCCATTGCTATTTCGTCCAGAAACAAACCTGCATACAGATGTACGTATTTTATATTTCGTGAGCTGATATTAAAAAACAACTGAGAGTTTTGACCTGAATAGTTGCTACCCTGCCCTGTTTTGCTATGGTCTAATGATTTGAAAAACATAAACGGAATAAACATTGCAACCTCCAACTGATCACTGTAAACAATGGAATTTCCGAATGAGAAATTCAAATACTTAAAAGGCCTGACTGTAAAAAAATTTGCTGCAAAATATTTCGAGAAATAAACTTCACGGTGATTGGGTGGATTCCCTGAATAATAAGCTGCAGAATCATCTTTAATTTCAGAGTAAAGCCATCCGTGAAAATAAGTAAAGTCGAGCCATTTTACAGGATTCAGTTTTAATTCGATACGGGCAAAAGACGGAGCTTTTGTGGAGATGATATTAGATCCATGATAATTACTTCCCCATGTAAAGTTATCTTTGATTATACCAAACGATCCCCATTTCCATCCATAAACAATACCTCCACGGGTTTCATCAAAACTGCCACCTCTTTTTGGAGAACCAACTGAACCCAGGTATTTATAATTATAACCGGGTTCATCATTGCGATACATGTAATCAGCAACCACACGACTGTCAGTAAGGTCGCGATAGCTGCCAAAAACAGTCAGATGTTTTCCGAGATAAGCCCAGAATTCGGCACCTGCATATTGCCTGTACATCTTGTCATTATCATTCATAAAATAACTAAATCCTCCTACAGGATTTACTGTTATGTTGATGGTTGAATCTTTGTAATAAAACAGGTCGAGTCGTTTTTTATAGGTTTTAGCAGGCAATAATTCTTTGTTGTAATCTTTAAGATAAAATTCAAGTTCCTTCTGTTGCGAGGAAGTTAGTTTATCTTTTTGCTCATCAATCTGTGTCAGTGCCTGTGCAATAAACATTCTTGAATAAGGCTTAACGGCATCATTCAGCTGAATATAATGCAGATTAGCCATATCGTCAAGAAAGTCATATATGCCGTTGTTGAATACCGTAACAGGGACATACTGTGCATACGCTGCCAACGATAAAAAAAGAATAATAAATGATAGCGATATCTTTTTCATATATCTGAAATAGTGAGGGCAAACTTAAGCAAATTGAATAAGTATGCAGTGTTATTTACTGCGGGCTTTTTTGAATAAAATGGTATAACCTACCAGAAAAAAGTATTTCACATCTGTCAGGAATGGATGTTTTTCATAAGCCTTTAAGTAACGCATTTCCGAGTCCATAATTTCTTCCATTGTTTCAGGAAGGTCAACATAATAGGGCGGGATAAGTCCGGGTTTAAATTTCTTACGGAGATTTTGCAGTTCGGGCGTATAAAGGCTCAGATAATGTCTGCTAAGAGGACGTACACCAACAATTTTTAAATCACCCTTGAGTACATTAACTATCATTGGCAACTCATCAATCCAGTATCTTCTCAGTAACTTTCCAACCCTGCTGACTCTGAAATCGTCTTTAAATTTACCTCCAGTATCCAAACTGTTCTTTTCATAAATATATTCCTGCAGATATTCGGAATAAGCATACATGGTTCTGAACTTATAAACGTTGATGATTTTTCCACCCTTACCTACTCTACGCATTGGGTAAACAATGCCATAACTTGGATCGTCATCAAAAGCAGGTTCGCGAAACTTTTTCTGCTACAATATATAAACGATTGCTGATATAACGCTCTTCTAGTATTTTAAATCCGCAAGAATACAATCTCCCCAACACTTCTGTCTTGGACAATACCCGGTTTCGTCCCTTTGTGAAATAATAATACAATTGTTGCGTTACAGGTAATTTAGGAAATACACGTTTCAGGAAAAAGTCGGAAGTGTAATAAAGTTTGTTGACAACAGGCGGATATTTTTCCATCAAACGAATTTTTCGCAAATCGTTTGTTTCAACCTTGGTAACAAAAATTCCTCCTATAGGAAGTTTGGAGTTTACAGCTTCAAAAAATTTATTGATATAAGGAAAAGTATTTATTCTCCTGAAGTGAATGATAGAAGTATAAGTATTGTCCTCAAGTTGTAAAACTTCGTCAGCGGTGTTGCTACTGTTAGCTGAAAAAGTTATGCTTTCGCTGCGTCCTGTATCTACATACTTTTCTATCAGATTGGACACAAACCTTTCATTACGACTTTCAGTTTTAGCTTTTAAAGCTTCAACTGCTTCTTCGTGGTCAACCAGATCATCTAAGTTCAGAATGCCGGTTTCTGTATTTTCACCCTTGAAAATCAAAGCAAGTTAATGAAAAGTGTATTAAGAAAAATGTTTTTAAGAATTCGGTTTGCTAAAGTAATAATGAATTTGATACAATTCAAGTAATTAATACATAATTTATACACTTTTTGAGCAAATCACACTTCCTTCTTACTCTCAATCATGCCTGTGAATAAATTGACCATAAACATATTCAAGTCAACACATTTGTTAAGCATAGCCTTCCTTTTGGTATTCCACTCAGACTTTAAATCAATTGTGCTAATTAACTGATTTACTTTATTGTACATTTCTACACTCTGGCTTGTTTTGAATCCAAAAGTAAGCCCAAACTCATCTTCCAACTCATTCAAATAACTGATTTGTCCCACAAAATCATTGAACCTGACAGAAGGAGTTCCGAGCACAGCAGCTTCGGCAGCCATTGTCTGACTATCACCTATATACATGTCGGCATAATAAAGAGCATCGTGAATATGAAGCGGGTTTATGTGTATCCGGTATTTCTCAAACTGAGGTTCCAGTT
>LNBX01000042.1 GCA_001567275.1 Bacteroidetes bacterium OLB10 | reverse complement strand
ATTTTTCAATCTGCAAAATCGCTTCGCTGTAAAATAATGCCGTTACTCAGGTTGATAAAACGGTTCTGTCCTCCCTTTTGCGGCTGAGTCATGTTTATCATGGCGTGCCATGCCTCTATATATAATATTTTCCTAATGTCAATATGGTTTTAAAAGTTTAAAGTTTTAAATAGTTATTTATCTCGATAATTTATTCAGAGCTAATTTGCCGGTAACAACAAAAACAGGAAAATAACTGAATGTTACTAAACTGCACTAAGCAGATACTATCAACCAATGGTCAATAGTTAAATTACACTTGATGGAATATCTATCATTATCATAATAGCCTCCTTTAGTTTTTTTAATACACTTCAAAAATATCATAAAATATTCATATAAACAATACCTGTTATTAAAAAAAACGCTCTTCATTTTGTAAACTAAGATTTTTGCGCTTCCGTAGTAATCTGATTATCTACATTCAAAATTACTTTAACCCCAAACACACATCATATACTAAAAACCGCCTTTGGTGGGCCTGTCATCTAACATAAAAAAAAATTCCCGCCTTTACAAGCGGGAATCCTTAACATGCAAACTAACAATAGTTGTTATATCTGTTCTTCCTCATTCTGCCTCACCGGCACCAGTGGTTGCTCTGTCACCACCGATTGCATAAACACAGTTACATTCACCGCCTTTCCACGTTTGAAGTCAACATCTTCAATCGTATAAACTGCATAGTTCGTTTTTTTCAATACCACTTCATGTTTACCTTCGCCTACATTGGTGATTGTGCATTTTCCCTGCATATCAGTCATACCTTGCAGTGGTGTTTCTGATATTTCTATCAATACGCCCGCCAGCGGTTGCTTTGTGCTTTCATCTCTCACTGTCAGACGCATTTTTGCATGTGTATTTTTATTAATCACTTTTGCATTGGCTACCATTCCCGCATAAAAATCAGGATATGCCGCTTTAAACTGCCGTCCTTGCTTCAACAGATTTTTACGCATTATTACATTACCCTCTTTAACCAGTTTATCCAGATTACTCGTCAGTACCATTCTTTCTACAATCACATTTCGTGTGCTTGATGCTACTGATTTGTAATTCTCAATCACACTTGCAAGTGTATCTTTCACAGCATCTGTAATGCCAAAAGGCTCTAATTCCTCAGCCGGAAAACTTTGTACTTTCTCAAGCACCAATTCTGCAGCCGAGATGGCAGTTTCATTCTTCAAATAATAAATTTTTGAATACGTAACACCCATTTGGTTAAATAGTACTTGGTCATTTATGCTCAGTGCATAAGCCTGCATAGCGTTTGATACCGCTACCGTACTGTTGGCTAACTCTGCCTTCTTTTCAGCCTTTGTATGCGTAACACCTTTATTATTCTCCTCCTGTCGGCTTTCGGTCGAATAAATACTGTTAATCTTTAGCCTCAATGCCGTCAAGGCAATGCCGAAGGCTGTCGTACTACTCCAGATTTCTGAATTTTCGGAGCAGAAGTTCTCGAATGCATTCATTGCATCCACTTGTTCTTTTAAAATTCGTTTCATTTTGATAAAATTTTTGCGAGCATTAGTTTATATTATTTAGTTAACTTTGCATCTGAAATGTTGCTCATGCATTTCAGATGCAAAATCAAATCCTTTTATGATAAAACATAACTAATGGTTTCATTTTAGGTAAAAAATCTTATATCCAAATCACTTATTTTCCTTAAAATCAAATTAATAATTCCTGCACTCATCAGTTTTAGCAACAAAGTGTAACCCCAAAAAACGCATCTGCTGTTTATCAAAGCGTATCTGCTATTTATCAAAGCGCATCTGCTATTTATCAAAACGCATCTGCTATTTATCAAAACGCATCTGCTGTTTATCAAAGCGCATCTACTGTTTATCAAAACGCATCTGCTATTTATCAAAGCGTATCTGCTGTTTATCAAAACGCATCTGCTATTTATCAAAGCGCATCTGCTATTTATCAAAACGCATCTGCTGTTTAATAGAACGCACCTAATATTTATTTGTATCCGCGAAGTTGCACTTCCTTCGTAACCACGAGGTCTTACAACCTGCCGGGTTGGATAACTTTGCTTTTGTCAGCCATATCAACCTCAGCGATTAATAAATCTGTTGCAGACTTTGAAAAATCAAATCTGTTGCGGTATTTTTACCCATGCTTAAACAAGTTGTATGAAATCATTTTACGGACTTTTTCTTCTGACCTTTGTCACTACCATTGCTTATAGTCAGACCAGAATTTCAGGAATTATTAAAGATGCTTCTTCCGGTGAAACACTCATTGGCGCCACTGTACTTATTAAAGGCACAACAGAAGGTGCAGCAGCAGATATAGATGGAAAATTTTCTTTCGAAACAAACCGGAATTTCCCCATACAGTTGGTAGCTTCATTTGTCGGATATAAAAATCAGGATATAACCGTAACTGACGAAAAACAGATAACCATTAAACTGAAAAAAAACGAAGTCTTGCTGAAAGATGTAACCGTCACAGGTAGTCGCATTTCAGAAAAACAAAAAGAATCACCCGTCACCGTAGAAGCGATGGATTACATTGCCATTAAAGAAACTCCCGCAGCAAGTTTTTATGAAGGACTTGGTCAGTTAAAAGGTGTTGACCTCACATCAGCAAGCCTCGGATTTAAAATCATCAACACACGCGGATTCAACAGCAGCTCACCTGTGCGCTCTTTACAGTTGATTGACGGTGTGGACAATCAGTCTCCCGGTTTAAATTTTTCACTCGGAAATTTCCTTGGCAGCAGCGAACTCGATGTGCAGAAAGTTGACCTGATAGTAGGTGCCAGCTCTGCCTATTACGGACCTAACGCATTCAACGGTGTTATCAGCATGACCACACGAAGCCCGTTTGAGTCGCCCGGATTACAATTTATGGTAAAGATGGGCGACCGTAGGCTGAATGAATATGCTTTAAGGTTTGCTCAGGTATATAAAAACAAAAGAGGAGAAGATAAATTTGCCTATAAGCTAAACTTCTACCGCATGACAGCCCTCGACTGGAAAGCCGACAACTATTCACCTACTGACCAATCAAGAAACACATCTTACAACCCCGGTGGATATGACGCAGTAAACGTTTATGGCGATGAGGATATGAATGGTACCGACTATAACAAATATCCCGGTGCCTATCCCGGACTAATGTCATTCAACCGCAAGGGCTATCGCGAAGAAGACCTGATTGACTATAACAGCGAAAATACCAAAGCAGGTATTGCATTGCATTATATGATTAACCCTAAAATTGAAGCAATAGCAGCGAGCAACTACGGAACGGGTTCTACCATTTATCAGGGCGACAACCGCTATGTTTTAAAAAACATTAAATTTTTACAAAACCGAATTGAAGTAAGAGAAAAAGACTTATGGTTTCTGAGAGCATACTCCACACAGGAAGATGCCGGACAGTCGTATGATGCTTATTTCACAGCGTTGTTATTACAACAAACTGCCAAGAGTGATGGCGACTGGAAGATAGATTACGAAAACTACTGGAATGCAAATTACAGCCTTCCTAAGCTCAGGCAGCTTCCCGGATTTCCTCAGCCTCCCGGCTTTGGCCCCGCTTATGTACAATGGCTGCAAGGAATTAATCCTTTCCTGATGACGAATTATTACGACTCATTGGTTTCTTATCATCAGCAGGCGCAGGCTTATGCAAGTGGTGTAGGCAATCCACAAAACCAAAACCTTCCATATTTTGAACCCGGCACTGCAAGTTTTGACTCTGCTTTTCAATCCATCACTTCCAGAAAATCATATTCGCAAGGCGGATCAAGATTTTTTGATAAATCAAAACTATATCATGTACAAGGTGAGTATAAGTACCCTAATAAATGGGTAGATGTGATAGCTGGAGGCAGCTATCGATTGTACAAACCTAACTCTGAAGGAACAATTTTCTCAGATACCAGCTATGTGAAATATAATATTTCAGGAAATGATACACTTGGTATAGATACACTCACCAAACGATTAAGCGTGCAGGAATACGGATTTTATGCAGGATTAGAAAAGAAAATATGGAACGATAAACTAAAGCTGAATCTGACAGGACGACTTGATAAGAACGAAAACTTCGACTTTCTGATGTCACCGGCAGGGTCGGTGGTATATACACCCAATCAGAATCATATTTTAAGAGTGTCTTTCTCTTCGGCAATACGAAACCCTACACTTACCGATCAGTATTTATTCTATCAGGTAGGACGTGCTACACTACTCGGTAATTTGTACGGATATAAAGATTTGCTCACACCTGAATCGGTAACTACATTTTTCGACAGCAGCAAAACATCATTTAAGTTTCTTGATTTTTTTGATGTAGCTCCTGTAAAACCTGAGAAAGTAAAAACACTTGAAGCAGGATATCGCGCTACATTGTTTAACCGGCTATATGTAGATATCAACGGATATTATTCCTGGTATCGCGACTTCATCGGTTATCAGATAGGCGTAGATGCCGATACGGTTTCCATTAATTCGTTCGGAGGCACCATTTATGATATCGTATTCAATCGTGCTGTGAGAGTAGCATCAAATGCAAAACGTGAAGTTACCACACAGGGAGTTTCTGTAGGACTGAATTATTATGTCGGAAAATATTATGCACTCACAGGTAACTATTCATGGAATAAACTGAACAAAAAAGGAACGGATGATCCGTTGATACCTGCATTCAACACACCTGAACATAAATTCAACATAGGAGTGAACGGGCGCGATATTTTTGGTTTCGGTTTTAACATCAATTACAAATGGGTGCAGGGATTCAAATACGAAGGGTCACCTCAGTTTACCGGAAAAATTCCTTCGTATGACATGGTGGATGGACAAATCAATTATCATCTGAAAGAAGCGGGCACAACTTTCAAACTTGGTGCCATGAATCTTCTCAACAACAAACATTACGAAATATACGGTGGACCAAAGGTGGGTCGTTTGGTTTATTTCTCCATTTTGTTTGAAGTAACCAAACTCTGAAAATTTATCAGGAGTAGCGTTGCAAAACTTCGAGCATCAGCTCCATAGTTTTATTCTTTAGCATTTCTACATCAGCTTCTGTCATTCCAGTAGTGTCAATGGGCGCACTCCATTCGGCAATAATTTTTCCTGGCGAAAGTGCTATAGCTGTTTTAGGCGAAAGCAATTTTTCGGAATTGATTACTGTAAGTACTGCTAATGGTGTTTGTGTTGCAATGGCAAGTCTGAAAGCTCCGTCTTTGAAAGGCATCAGCGGTGCATCAGAAATGTTTCTGGTTCCTTCGGGACAAAGAAAAACCGAAATACCTTCTTCAATGGTTTTTTTCATCACTTCAATGCTGCGCTGACGGTCTCTTCTGTCGCTGCGGTTGACGGTGATGTAAAGTCTTCTGATTACATAACCCAGCAATGGTATGCTGGCGAGCTCTGCTTTCGACAAAAACCTGAAAGTATTGCTGCATGCTCTTGCAAACAAAGGAATGTCGAGCATGGACTTATGATTGGCAGCAAAAACATAACACTTGTCGGGATGGATGTAATGGCTGTTGCGCACTTCAAAACGAATGAAGAAACAGCGAAACAGGAACAGCGCCCACAACCTCGAAAGATTATGAGCATAACGTGCTGATTTGTTTCTCCCGGTGAGCGAAAATATCAGAAAATATGCAGGAAAAACTATCAGTAATGAGAGTGAAAATACAATGGCAGCATAGCAGCCGAAAAGTACCCTGAGCACCTTCATCATGATGGCAGAGAATCAATAAAATGAGTCATAAAAATTATTTGTCAAAAATAGAGAAATAAACCCCTCATTAATGTACCTTTGCACCCGTTTTTAAACAAGTCATATTCATGGGAAATATAGCTGAAATAAGAGCCAGACAAATTCTTGATTCAAGAGGTAATCCAACCATAGAGGTGGATGTATATACCGACAATGGTGTTGTAGGAAGAGCAGCAGTGCCTTCAGGTGCTTCTACCGGAGTGCATGAAGCAGTGGAATTGCGCGACAACGACAAGAAAATGTATCTCGGTAAAAGCGTACTCAAAGCGGTGAATAATGTGAATACCGTTATCAATAATGAGCTTCATGGTTTTCCGGTTTTCGATCAGCGTGGTATTGACACAGCTATGATAAACCTTGACGGAACAGAGAATAAATCACACCTCGGAGCCAATGCCATTCTTGGAGTATCTCTGGCATGTGCCAAAGCTGCTGCCAACGAAATGGGTTTTCCATTGTACAGATATGTAGGAGGAGTGAATGCACACATGTTGCCTGTGCCAATGATGAACATTCTCAATGGAGGTTCGCATGCCGACAACAGCATAGATTTTCAGGAATTCATGATTATGCCTATAGGTGCTCCAACTTTTTCTGAGTCGTTAAGAATGGGAGTGGAAGTGTTTCACCAGTTGAAGAGTGTTCTCAAAGGCAAGAAATATTCTACCAATGTAGGCGATGAAGGAGGTTTTGCTCCCGACATCAAATCCAATGAAGAAGCAATTCAAACCGTAATCGAAGCAATTGAAAAGGCAGGTTACAAACCCGGTGAAGATATTGCTATTGCTATGGATGCTGCCTCCTCAGAATTTTACGATGCCGAAAATAAAGTATATCATTTCAAGAAATCGTCAGGTGAAAAACTTACACCATCACAGATGGTGCAATACTGGAAACAGTGGGTGGACAAGTATCCGATAGTAAGTATTGAAGACGGACTTGCTGAAGACGACTGGGCAGGATGGAAAGAAATGACTACGGTTCTGGGCAGCAAAATTCAACTGGTAGGCGATGATTTGTTTGTTACCAATACTAAACGTTTGTCGAGAGGTATTAAAGAAGGAGTAGGTAATTCTATTCTGGTAAAAGTAAATCAGATTGGCACACTCACTGAAACAATCAATGCAGTGGAAATGGCCAAGAACAACAACTATACTTCAGTGATGAGCCACCGCTCCGGTGAAACCGAAGATGCAACCATTGCCGACCTGGCTGTTGCTCTTAACACAGGACAGATTAAAACTGGTTCTGCATCACGTTCAGACAGGATTGCCAAGTATAACCAACTCATCCGGATAGAAGAAATGCTTGGAGGAACAGCAGAATTTCCGGGTAAGAATTTCCGGAGTTTGATTTAACGGTTGAGAAAGTTTACTTTTAAAGTCTGAAATGTAATTTAAGATGGAAGAAGAAAAACAACCCTTAGAAACGGAAGAAGGTAAAGAGAAAAGAATACGTGTAAGAAAACGAATTCGAATTAAGAAGAAGCGTGACCCAAAAAAGAAATTAAAAAAGATAGTCAGAATTATAGTATGGATTATTGTAGTAATAAGTTTTCTGGTCACCATTGTAGTGTTGTTTTCAGAGTCGGAAATAGGTTATGAGAATACCAAAAAGACAAAAGCTAAAACAGAAATTATAGACAGAATACCAATTTTTCTAAACTTTTAAACATTCAACGTAATTTGACGTTACAATTAGGATAATATACAACAAGTATGGATAATATAAAAGAAAAGTTCAAAGAGAAAGCCTTACCAATGGCTGCTGCAATAAAAGATGTGATAAAAACCCATGGAAATTTTGTGTTGGGTCAATATACCGTTGAGCAGGTTTATCAGGGAATGAAGGGTATGATAGGTATGGTTACTGAAACCAGTAAACTTGATGCCAATGAAGGAATTCGTTTTCGCGGATATTCTATTCCGGAGTTAAGAGAGAAACTTCCTGTTTCCAAGGAAGGTCCCGAGCCATTACCTGAAGGAATTTTTTATCTGTTGCTCACAGGCGAGATGCCGCAACTTAAAGATGTGATTGAGGTAAACAATGAGTGGATGAAACGTGCTACGGTTCCTAAGCATGTGTTTGATATGCTGGATATGTTACCTGAAAAAACGCATCCGATGACTCAGTTTTCAATGGCAATTATGGCATTGCAAACCGAATCAGTTTTTGCGCGCAGATACCGCGAAGGCATGAACAAAAAGGATTACTGGGATCCGATGTACGAAGATGTAATGAACCTTATTGCACGTCTTCCGAGGATTGCAGCATATATTTACCGTTCCACTTACAAAGGCGGAAAACACATTGAACCTGATCCAAAATTAGACTGGGCAGGCAACTTTGCACACATGCTCGGGTTTGAAGAACTGGATTTCCGCAAACTCATGCGCCTGTATCTCACCATTCATGCCGACCATGAAGGCGGAAACGTTTCTGCACATGCCACACATCTTGTGGGCAGTGCATTGAGCGATCCTTATCTTTCGCTTGCAGCAGGAATGAACGGACTGGCAGGACCATTACATGGACTGGCTGCACAGGAAGTGGCCCGCTGGATAATTGAATTGAGAGATAAATATAACGGAGTACCTACACGTGAACAGTTGGCTGATTTTATCAAAGAGACTTTGGCCAATGGAAAAGTAGTGCCCGGTTATGGTCATGCCGTACTGCGTAAAACCGATCCCCGTTATACTGCACAACAGGATTTTGCTAAAAAATACATGGCCAATGACGAACTGTTTAAAATCGTTCAGTTATTGTATGAAGTAACTCCTGAAATACTGAAATCAACAGGTAAGATTAAAAACCCATGGCCAAACGTAGATGCTCACTCCGGTATTCTGCTCATGCACTATGGCCTTGTTGAATATGATTTTTATACCGTGTTGTTTGGTGTATCCCGTTCTATTGGAGTACTTACTTCACTACTTTGGGACAGAGCATTAGGCTCACCGATTGAACGACCGAGTTCTGTAACCACCAATTGGATAATGGATAAAATTAAGTCAGGAGAAGAAGTGAAAGCGTAAGAGGGCAACGGATTATTTAAACAAGCCTCAACTAACTTGTTCTTTCATTTCATGCTCCGGACAGTCAACTCTTAATTCGCTTTCTGCAAGGCGACTTTTTAATAATTTGCAATAGTGTCCGTTCTTGTCAAACTGATAATGAGAGCAGTTAAAACACATTCGTTGAATGGTGATAATACCTGATTGATTGAGGTCATAAATCAGTTTCAGCAAACCATTAAGCATTATAGTTTTCTGTTCTTTGGTCAATTTTTCGAGAGGTTGTTCAATCGATGTAGCAAATGTAGATGCTTTCCTGGCTATTTTTTCCCCTTCTTTTGTGAGTGAAAGCGAATAGCTTCTGGTGTCTGTTGCATCTGTTTCTTTGGAAACTAATTTTTTTGCAACCAACACTTTTACACTGTCGCTGATGGTAGCTTTTGTCATATTAAATTCTTCTGCCAGATAGCTTACTTTATTAAATTCAGGTGTGTGGAAATAAATAAAAATCAAAATCTGAATCTGAATAGGGCTTAATGCATTCTCCTTGCTTTCATTCCAGAGTAGCACTCTGAAAGCTTCTGAAATACGCTCTAATGCGACAACAATTCTGCCTTCAATATTTTCATTTTGTTGGTCTAAACTAAACGGGGAATATTTTTTCATTTTATTGATTTATATTTAAAATCGTGTGGAACAATTTATTTTTCATCAATAAAAGGATGGCCGGGAAATACTATCTGAACACTTTGCAGATGTTTTCTTCTATAAGAAAAATACAAGTGAAGGTATGTATTCATTAAATGTGGTACGATTTGATGAAGCTGTTGTATGTCAATTTAATTTTAATAAAGCTGATGTAAATACAAATTCTATTAAAAACTTTACATGCATCTCTCATTCAAAAGTAAGATTTGTTTTGATAAGTTGGATAGTGGATCTTAACTAACATCAGGAGCCTGACCAATCAGACAGACTCCTGATGTGAGGCATTTAAGAATTAACCTTTTACATCAGCCATAGACGCACCATAGTTGATGTGAAGCACATTCCCGTTTGGTGTTACCAGTGCAGGCACTGATTTAACTCCTGCTTTCTCAGCTTCTGCAATTCGGTTGCGTTCTTCACCGATGTGAACGATTTCTACATTGGTTGCACCAATAAGATTTACGATGTCGTGTTCTGCACTGATGCACACTGGACATCCTGCGTGATAGAAAATTGATTTTGCCATTTTTTTAATGATTTAAATTGTTGTTTGGCATTATTGCCGGTGCAAATATAGTATGGAATCCTAACTAAATATAAAACATAGAATATTTTTTTCTAATTTATTGATTTTGTTAACGAAAATTACAGATGGAGTAATGTGAACCATCAGTTTTAAAGGGCGGTAAATGCAATACTCTTCAATTAAGCTTGTTAATTATGCTTTAAATTTATTCTAATAAAAATAACTTAAACTTGTAATTAAATTCAAAAGGGTGACCGGTTTTTTTAGGGCATTTCAGACTTTTAATGTATGGCGTAAACGCCATATCCCGCAACCTGCCTTTCTGCTTTTGGCAGCTGCAGTTGTAGGCATTATTGGTGGAGTAACTTCCTCTGTTCTGAAAAAATCTACCCATGTTGTAGCTGATTTGTTGCTCAACGAAATTGATGGTCAATATAAATACCTGCTTTATTTTGCTTTTCCTATTCTTGGTTTAATTCTTACCACGCTTTATCTGAAAATATTTATCAGAAAACATCCTTTCAGACAAGGTATCACACCAATCATAGGTTCGGTATTATATAATCGCAGCAGAATAGACTTTCATAATATTTATAGCCAGATTATCACCAGCGCTCTTACTGTTGGAATGGGTGGTTCTGCAGGACTTGAATCACCATCAGTGGCAAGTGGTGCTGCTGTAGGTTCAAACACAGGAAGACTATTCGGACTTAAATACAGAGAAACATCGCTGTTGCTGGCTTGTGGTGGTGCTGCAGGAATTTCGGGTGCATTTGACAGCCCGGTAGCAGGAATGTTGTTTGCCATTGAAGTATTACTGCCTAATTTTTCAATTCCTGCTATCACACCATTGCTGATTTCTTCCGCATTGGCTTATGTTATTTCCTGGATGATTTATAACCAGCCTTTGTTTTATTATGTTACCGACAGTTGGACAACAGATGGATTCTGGATTTATATTTTATTCGGAATTGTTAGCGGACTTTATACAGTGTATTATGCTTACACTGATGAATGGATTCATACGTGGTTGGGAAAAATTAAAAACAGCTGGGCAAAAATTGCTGTTGGAGGAATAATCCTTGGTGCATTGGTAGCATTGTTTCCCGCACTGTATGGCGAAGGTTATATCAACATTCAGCCACTGCTTGACGGAAACTACAGCTCGCTCTTAACACACAGTATGTTTAATGAGTATGAAAACTATCCATGGGTGCTGATTGGTTTTGCAATGCTCACATTGATAGCAAAAACCATTGCCTGCTCAGTAACCATGGGTAGTGGAGGCAATGGAGGAATGTTTGGACCAAGTGTAATCATAGGAGGTTTGGTAGGATTTGTGTTTGCATTTACTTTTAACCAAAGTGGATTGCTTCACCTGAATGTATCTCACTTTATCATAGCAGGAATGGCAGCATCTGTAAGCGGTGTGATGCATGCTCCGCTTACCGGAATTTTTCTGAGTGTTGAAATTACAGGGGGCTATACGCTGATGGTGCCGTTGATGGTCGTTTCAGCAATTTCTTATTTTATAAATAAAGTCATCCGAAAATATTCCATCTATACCAAATCATTTTCGCAACAATCATTTTCAGAACAATTCGACAACCACGACACCGACCTGTTGTCGCAGATAAAATTGCATGACATTCTTCAGAGAAATTTTATTCCACTTTCGGTTGACGATACACTTTTAAACCGCAGAGAAGATATCATTCACTCCGACAGAACCATATTCCCTGTTGTTGACCATACAGGAAAATTAATCAGCACCATCAACATTGATGAAATACTCGAAATACTCACAGACCCTGAATCACATTCTTCCGGACTATCAGTTGCCGAACTGGTTCAGCCGCTCACACATTTCACCACCATTGATACTCCTGCAAAAGAAGTGTTGCATCACATGGACAAATCAGGAAAACAAATTCTTCCCGTTATAAATTCCGAAGGAAAATATATTGGATTTATATCCAAGGATGCTGTGTTTAAAAAATATCGTTTGCTGTTATCCAAACCATCCAATCTGATGTAGGAGTCAGCGGATATTGTTATTTGTGCAAATCAAAACGATCTGCATTCATCACCTTGGTCCATGCAGCTGCAAAATCTTTTACAAATTTTTCTTTGTTGTCATCCTGGGCATACACTTCGGCATAAGCACGCAATACAGAGTTAGAACCAAAAATCAAATCAACACGGGTGGCTGTCCATTTAGTTGCTCCGCTTTTTCTGTCAACAACATTGAATAAATTGTCAGATACCGGTTTCCAGGAATATTTCATGTCAGTAACATTTACAAAAAAGTCATTGCTCAAAACGCCAACATTATCTGTAAACACTCCGTGTTTTGTTCCTCCATGATTTGTTCCCAACACACGCATTCCTCCAATCAATACCGTCATTTCAGGAGCAGTTAATCCCATCAGTTGTGTGCGGTCAATGAGCAGTTCTTCAGGCTTTACGGCATAATCTTTCTTAAGCCAGTTTCTGAAACCATCATGCAACGGCTCAAGCACTGCGAACGATTCTGTGTCTGTCATTTCCTGTGTTGCATCACCACGACCTGCACTGAAAGGAACTTTAATTTTTACTCCTGCATCGTGAGCAGCTTTTTCTACTGCTGCAGTTCCGCCAAGAACAATCAGGTCGGCAATACTCACTTTTTTCTTTAACCCTTTTTGTATTTCAGTAAGTTTACTCAGCACTTTTTCCAAACGTTGTGGCTCATTGCCTTCCCATTTATTCTGAGGGGCAAGTCTTATTCTTGAACCATTGGCACCACCTCTGAAATCAGAACCGCGAAATGTTCTTGCACTGTCCCATGCAGTGTTTATCAGTTCAGCACTTGTCAATCCACAGTTCAACAGTTTTGATTTTAATTCTTCTGTTTCAGCTTCTGTCAGTGTATAATCAACTGCGGGTACAGGATCTTGCCATATTAAATCTTCCTTAGGAGCATCAGCACCAAGGTAGCGGCTCTTAGGACCTAAATCGCGATGTGTTAACTTGAACCATGCTCTTGCAAAAACTTTTTCAAAGTATTCGGGCTCCTTATAAAATTTTTCAGAAATTTTTCTGTACTCAGGATCCATCTTCAGTGCCATATCAGCATCTGTCATCATTGGATTTCTTTTCACACCTTTTATATGAGCATCCCAAGGTTTGTCTTCTTCTTTCATGTTCACGGGCTCCCACTGCCATGCACCTGCAGGGCTTTTCGTCAGTTCCCAATCATGATTCAGCAATAAATGAAAATAAGTATGATTCCATCTGTCAGGCGTACTTGACCATGCACCTTCCAAACCACTCGACACTGAATGTTCTGCATTTCCTTTTCCATTCGGATTTATCCATCCTAATCCTTGCGCTTCCACACCTGCAGCTTCGGGCACAGGACCTAATTTTGAAGCATCACCATTGCCATGCGCTTTTCCTACAGTGTGTCCACCGGCAGTTATGGCAACTGTTTCCTCATCATTCATAGCCATACGTTTGAAAGTTGTTCTCACATCCTGAGCCGTTCTCAGCGGATCGGGTTTGCCATCCACACCTTCGGGGTTTACATAAATCAATCCCATCTGCACGGCAGCAAGCGGATTCTCTAACGATTCACTGTTGGCTTTATCAGCATAACGTGTTTTGTCGAGCCACACTTTTTCCGAACCCCAGTAAATATCTTTTTCAGGTTGCCAGATGTCTTCGCGTCCTCCGGCAAAACCAAAAGTTTTGAAGCCCATGGATTCATAAGCCATATTTCCCGCAAGAATGATTAAGTCAGCCCACGAAATTTTGTTGCCATATTTTTTCTTCACCGGCCACAACAGTCTTCGCGCTTTGTCTAATCCCACATTATCAGGCCAGCTGTTCAGAGGTGCGAAACGCTGATTGCCTGTATTGGCTCCACCGCGACCATCTGCTATACGATAAGTTCCTGCAGCATGCCATGCCATACGTATCATCAGTCCACCATAGTGTCCCCAGTCGGCAGGCCACCAGTCCTGGCTGTCAGTCATCAGTTTTTTCAAATCAGATTTTAATGCTTCTAAATCTAATTTTCTGAATTCTTCGCGATAATTGAAGTTTTCGCCATAAGGATTTGTCTTGGTATCGTGCTGATGCAAAATATCCAGATTAAGAGATTCAGGCCACCAGGTCATTACATTGTCTTTTGCGCCTGTGTTTGCTCCGTGATGAAACGGGCATTTTCCTTTAGTGTCTTCCATTTTAATTTGTTTTTAATCAGTTTTTAAATTCTCCGCTTATCTGCAGGGTGATATCTTTTACTTTAAACCCTTTGATTTTTTTCTGTTTGAAATATTTTGAAATGAGTTTGTCCAATTCAGGGTCCTCATAATCTTCTATTCTTTCTGTTTCGGTACAGTATAAATGATGATGTTGCTCAATGATTGCATCGTAGCGCATTACATCTTTTTTCGTTCTTTACTTTTTTAAGAAGCTGATTTTCTACCAGCGAATCCAATACTTTATACACCGTTCCGACAGAAATATTGGGATACTTTTTTTTTGATATGTTCGGTTATTTTTTTCAGCAGTAGGATGATTTCTGAGTTTTAACACAGCTTCATAAATAGCCACCCGCTGAGGAGTAATTTTTAATCCTTTTTGCTTAAGTAACTCCCTGATGTATTCTGATGACATTATCTTCTAAGTGATAATTATTAGGCAAAGATAATTATTCGCTTTTAGAAAACAGCAGCTGTTAATAACTAAATAATATGAATGATTTTAAACGTTACTTAAGAGAATAAAAAAAGGTGTAATTTTCAGTACATTCCAAAAACTACACCTGTTTTTTTAATCAACCTGATAATTTCGTCAGGCTTACACAGTCTGAGGTGAATTACTTACCGAACATTCCACCCAATTTGTCTTTTAACTCTTCAGCAATATTACCAATACTGCCGGAGGCTCCACCATTGATAAAAGATTCTACCTGTGCGCCAAGGCCACCGGGAAGTTTATCTTTCAGGAAATTTGTTACGGTTTCTACAGCCATTTTGGCCTGGGTTTCAGAAATTCCTGTTTTTTCTGTTACCAATTTTACAATCTGATCCATGAAAATTTGATTTAGTTAAAAAAATGTCGAATGAAAAAAACTTACAAGTTTATTCAGTTCAATGCCTAATCTTCGGCAACCCTGAACGCAACTTTACAAATCACACCATAGGAAACTACATTACTTCCTTTAACGTGCACTTTGATATCTTTTACCCAGACAGAGTCAATATTGCGGATGGTTTTGGAAACTTCCTTCACTGCCTGCTGGATGGCATCTTCAATACTTTTTTCTGAAGACGCAATAACTTCAATAACTTTTACAATTGCCATAATTTTAGTTTTTAATAAATGTTTGATTTTAATATATGACAAATTTAATATAAAAAAATATTAAATGATTTTCAGGAGTAAAGATTACATGAAGTGCGAAAAAATTACTTTCTGATAAACAAATAACCATCCCATTGAATTACTTAATGTAATTCGGATAAAAGTGTCTTACAACCATTTTGCATCTACATGCAACAATGGAAGAGCAGTTCAGTCTTCGCCTTTCAGCTTCTTAATAATCTGTACCAATAAAACTCCGGCAATCACACCTATGGCAAAAATGGAAATAAACACAACCGACCTGATATTTTCATCAGGTTTAATACGGTAATAATTGCCAATTGAAACTAATAACAGAATGGAAGTAATAAATATCCCACCTTTTTTCATTTTAATTTATATTAAATGGTTCATTCAACAGGAGGAAAGGATTAATTTATGTACTTCAATGTTCTCAGTGCTTTACCTTTTCCGGAGATCAGTTATATTATCCAAAGAGCCGGCCTGTACTATTAGATGCATTCACATCGCTGAGCCATTCAAAAGTAGTAAAATATTAAGTTAACAAAATGATTTAGCGGTAAAAGTTTTTTGACTATCTAAGATAAAAAAGTGAAATAGTAATTGCTAATGTTTATGAATTAAATCAATTTTATGGTTTATATTTTTTTGGATCCACTCACCTCCCCAAAACAAAAAAGCCACCTTACTCAGGTGGCTTTTTATTTTGCGATACACTAATCGTTAAGGATTATTTTCTTCCTTCTTTTTCTTTGGTTTTGCCGGAGGTGTGGCCTTGCTGATGTTGGCTTTTAGTGCATTGGTTTCTTTGTCAAACACTACTTCAATGCTGTCGCCTTCCTGCAACTCGGCCTTGATAATTTCTTCGGCAAGCATGTCTTCTACATATTTCTGAATAGCACGTTTCAGTGGTCGTGCTCCATAACTTTGGTCGTAACCTTTGTCGGCAAGAAAATCTTTTGCATCATCGCTGAGTTTGATTTTATATCCAAGTGCTGTGATGCGTGAATAAAGTTTTTCAAGTTCAATATCAATAATGCGAACGATGTCTTCTTTGTTGAGTTGGTTAAACACCACCACATCATCAATACGGTTCAGAAACTCAGGAGCAAAAGCTTTCTTCAGCGCATTTTCAATCACTCCGCGTGCATGGTCGTCCATCTGTGCGGTTTTAGCGCTCGTGCTGAAACCTACTCCCGTACCAAAATCTTTCAGCTGACGTGAACCGATGTTGCTCGTCATGATGATGATGGTATTTTTAAAATCTACTTTACGTCCGAGTGAGTCGGTAAGTTGTCCGTCATCCAGTGTCTGCAACAACAGGTTAAACACATCCGGATGTGCTTTTTCAATTTCGTCAAGCAACACCACTGCATAAGGTTTACGTCTTACTTTTTCAGTAAGCTGTCCGCCTTCTTCATATCCAACATATCCCGGAGGCGCACCAATGAGGCGCGATACTGCAAATTTTTCCATGTACTCACTCATGTCAATGCGGATAAGTGCATCATCAGAGTCGAACAGATAACGTGCAAGTACTTTTGCAAGCTCGGTTTTTCCCACACCTGTTGGTCCTAAGAAAATAAAGGAACCAATGGGTTTGTTGGGATCTTTCAGTCCGGCACGGTTGCGCTGTATGGCACGAACTACTTTCTGTATAGCTTCGTCCTGACCAATCACTTTTCCTTTCAGCTCTTCAGGCATTTTTATCAGCCTTGTAGTTTCGGCCTGTGCTACGCGTTGCAGCGGAATACCGCTCATCATCGAAACCACTTCGGCAACGTCTTCTTCAGTTACGGCATAACGCTGATTTTTTGTTTCATCTTCCCATTGTTTTTTGGCAGCTTCAAGTTGATCTATCAGTTGTTTTTCAGAGTCGCGCAAGCGTGCAGCTTCTTCGTATTTCTGACTTCGCACCACTCTGTTTTTCTCGGTTTTTATCTCTGCAATTTTTCCTTCCAGCTCCACAATGTTGGCAGGTACGTGAATGTTGGAAAGGTGTACACGCGATCCTGCTTCGTCCAAAGCATCTATTGCTTTATCCGGCAGAAAACGGTCGGTGATGTAACGGTTGGTAAGTGTTACACAGGCCTTCAGTGCTTCGGGTGAATAGTTCACATGGTGATGATCTTCGTAGCGGTCTTTGATGTTGTTGAGAATCTCAACAGTTTCGTCAACCGAAGTAGGATCTATAATTACTTTCTGAAAACGTCTGTCGAGTGCACCGTCTTTTTCGATATACTGACGGTATTCATCAAGAGTAGTAGCACCAATACATTGTATTTCGCCACGTGCAAGAGCGGGTTTAAACATGTTGGACGCATCTAATGAGCCGCTGGCACCACCTGCACCAATGATGGTATGTATTTCGTCAATAAACAAAATTACGTCAGGTGATTTTTCGAGTTCATTCATCACTGCTTTCATACGCTCTTCAAACTGTCCGCGGTATTTGGTTCCTGCAACCAATGATGCAAGGTCAAGTGTAACGATACGTTTGTTGAACAATACTCTCGAAACTTTTCGCTGTATGATACGAAGTGCAAGACCTTCGGCAATGGCAGATTTTCCAACTCCCGGTTCACCGATGAGTATGGGATTATTTTTCTTTCTGCGCGAAAGTATTTGCGATACACGTTCAATTTCTTTGCTGCGGCCTACAATAGGATCCAGCTTTCCTTCTTCGGCTGCCTTGGTAAGGTCGCGGCCAAAATTATCAAGCACGGGAGTTTTGGATTTTGCATCACCTGTTTTCTTAGAGGTAGAGCTGCTTCCCAAACCCGGACCTTCGTCATCATCCTTGTTGTAAGGATCATCAGAAGGCGACTGTGGCGCTTCGGATTTGAAATTGGATTTGAAGGTTTCCAGTTCCTCACGCATGATTTCGTAATTCACGCCAAACTGATTCAGAATTTGTGTGGCAATATTGTCTTCGTCTTTCAGGATAGAAAGCAACAGATGCTCGGTGCCGATGATATCGCTCTTGAAAATTTTTGCTTCAAGATAAGTTATCTTCAATGCTTTTTCTGCCTGTTTGGTAAGAGGAATATTATTGAGGTTGCTGACATTTCCTGTATTGGATTTAACGGCATTTTCGACTGATTTACGCAGTTCCACCAAATTTATGTTAAGTGATTTGAGAAACTTGATGGCCATGCCTTCTCCCTCGCGAATGAGGCCTAACAACAGATGTTCTGTTCCGATATAATCATGGCCTAAACGCAATGCTTCTTCACGGCTGTAAGTGATGACGTCTTTTACTCTGGGGCTGAATTTTGCTTCCATTATTCTGAGT
This sequence comes from Bacteroidetes bacterium OLB10, assembly GCA_001567275.1. GTDB lineage: Bacteria > Bacteroidota > Bacteroidia > AKYH767-A > OLB10 > OLB10. The sequence goes on along the minus strand of LNBX01000042.1, from coordinate 41,848 downwards.
TTTAATATATTTTAACGGTAAAAATCTGAAATAGTTTACTTAATTAGATGATGCAATTTAACTAAATTACCAACAACAAACCTAACAATAATTTTTCAAACAACCTGTTAGTAAATCTTTATAACATTTTCACTCGTTTTGAACACAAAATATGCCATTAAAAGCTTACCTTCGCAAACATGACAAAAGAGGTAGTATTGGCGCAATAAACTAGACGAAATGTGACAGCCTTTACAGCCGTTTTTACACTGTAAGATATTTTTAAAAAGCTTTTATAAACGATTAATTCATTATGTCAGAAGGAGAAAAAATAGTCCGTATTAACATTGAAGAGGAAATGAAAACAGCCTACATTGATTATTCAATGTCGGTAATTGTGTCACGTGCGCTGCCCGATGTGCGCGATGGTTTTAAGCCAGTACACCGCAGGGTACTTTACGGAATGCTGGAGTTGGGCGTATTGTCCAACAGAGCGTATAAAAAATCAGCCAGAATAGTAGGGGAAGTGTTGGGTAAATATCACCCGCATGGTGATGCTTCAGTATATGATACCATGGTGCGTATGGCCCAGGAATGGAGTTTGCGCTATCCGCTGGTTGACGGACAGGGAAACTTCGGAAGTATTGATGGCGACAGCCCTGCAGCAATGCGTTACACAGAGGCACGACTGAAAAAAATTGCCGAAGAAATGCTTGCTGACATTGACAAAGATACGGTTGACTTTAAACTCAACTTTGATGATACCTTGCAGGAGCCAACGGTGTTGCCTGCCAAAATTCCTAACCTTCTGGTAAACGGTGCTGCAGGTATTGCCGTAGGTATGGCAACCAATATGCCTCCTCACAACCTCAGAGAAGTGTGTGATGCCATCATTGCCTATATTGACAATAAAGACATCCTGGTGGAAGAGTTACTCAAGTATGTGAAAGCTCCCGACTTCCCCACCGGTGGAATTATTTATGGTTATACCGGAGTGAAAGAAGCGTTGCTCACCGGCCGCGGTCGTGTGGTAATGCGCGCCAAAGCCAACATCGAAAGTATGGATAATGGAAGAGAGCGAATTATTGTTTCTGAAATTCCATATATGATCAACAAAGCCGAGATGATTAAGAAAACGGCTGATCTGGTAAATGACAAAAAAATTGAAGGCATATCCGACATCAGAGATGAAAGCGGAAGAGACGGTATGCGCATAGTGTATGAAATAAAACGCGATGCCATGGCAAGTGTTGTGCTCAACAACCTCTACAAACACACTCCGCTTCAAACTTCTTTTGGTGTAAATAACATAGCACTCGTGCATGGACGGCCGTTGTTGCTCAACCTCAAAGACCTTATTCAGTATTATGTGGAGCACCGACATGAAGTGCTGGTACGCAAAACAAAATTCGAACTTGCCGAAGCAGAAAAGCGTGCCCACATCCTCGAAGGATTGCTCATTGCACTCGATCATCTTGACGAAGTGATTGCCCTCATTCGTGCTTCACAAACTCCTGATGAAGCAAAAGCGGGGCTGATGGAAAAATTTGCTTTATCCGAAATTCAGGCAAAAGCCATACTCGACATGCGTCTGCAACGTTTGACTGGTCTGGAGCGTGATAAAATTAAAGAAGAATATGCCGAGCTGATGAAACTGATTGACTACTTGAATAAAGTGTTGAGCAGCGAAGAACTTCGTATGTTGATTCTGAAAAAAGAAACTGCTGAAGTGGCTGAAAAATATGGTGACGACCGCAGAACTGAAATTGTTTATGCAGCTGATGACATCAGTATGGAGGACATGATTGAAGACGAAGCTGTAGTGGTAACAATTTCGCATTTGGGTTATATCAAACGTACACCGCTCACCGAATACCGCACACAAAACAGAGGAGGTCGTGGTTCCATAGGAAGCAGCACACGCGATGAAGATTTTGTAGAACATCTTTTTGTGGCTACCAACCATAATTATATTCTGTTGTTTACTCAGAAAGGCCGTTGCTTCTGGCTGAAAACGTATGAAATTCCCGAAGGCAATAAACAGTTCAAGGGAAGAGCCATACAAAACCTCATCAGCATTGAACCTGACGACAAAGTGTTTGCATTTATCAATGTGAAAACACTGGAAGACGAAGAGTATATCAACAACAATTTTATTGTGATGTGTACCAAGCAGGGTGTGATTAAGAAAACTCCGCTCGAAGCATATTCGAGGGTTCGTCAGACAGGTATTAATGCCATCAACATCAATGATGGTGATGAACTGATTGAAGCAAAACTTACCAATGGCAACAATGAAATATTACTTGCCGTGAAATCAGGACGTGCCATCCGTTTCAACGAAAACACAGTGCGTACGGTAGGACGTAATTCTATTGGAGTGAGAGGAGTATCACTCGACAATGAAAAAGATGAAGTAATAGGAATGGTTTGTGTGCAGAATCCAAAAGAAGAAACCATTCTTGTGGTGAGCGAAAAAGGTTATGGCAAGCGCAGCGACCTGGAAGATTACCGTGTGACCAATCGAGGTGGAAAAGGAGTGAAGACCATGAACATTACCGACAAAACAGGCGACCTCATTGCCATAAAATGTGTGACGGAAGGGGATGACCTGATGATCATCAACAAATCCGGTATTACCATTCGTATGGAAGTAAAAGATCTTCGCATCATGGGAAGAAATACGCAGGGAGTAAAGCTGATTCGACTGGATGATGATGACTCCATTGCTTCAGTAGCTAAGGTTGATGTGGATGAGGCAGAACCTGAAGCAGAGAATACTGTTGAAAATACGGATGAAAATGTATCAGGAGAAATAAATAACAACAATGTTTCCGGAGAAGCCGGTCAGGAAACAGATTCAAACGAACCACCGGTTGTTGAATAAATTTAAACCATAAGTATTAAAATAAGAAAATGAAAAAATTAGTACTTGCACTGCTTGCATGTGTATCTACAGCAGCAGTAGCGCAGAAAGCTCAGGTGCAGTCAGCCTACAGCTATCTGAAATACGAACAGTTGGATAAAGCCAAAGAAGCTATTGACATTGCAATCAACCACGAGAACACGATGAACTATGACAAGGCATGGTATTATCGCGGATTAATTTATCAGTCGCTGTATAAGAATGAAAAATACGGTAATCTGGATAAAAATCCTCTGGCAGAGGCGCTGAAATCTTATAACAAAACATTGGAGCTAAATCCGAAATTTGAGTACAAAGATGACATTGCCGAGAAGAAAAAACTGCTTGCACAGCAATTCGCCAATCAGGGTTATATTGATTATCTCTCAAAAAATTACGAAGGAGCATTATCCGATTACGAAAATTTGCTGAGCATAAACCCAAACGATACGGGAGTATATTACAATGCAGCAATTTGTGCTGAGCGTGCAAACAATCCTTCAAAAGCAAAACAATTTTATGCCAAGCTGGACGAAATGAAATACGATGATGCTAAAATCTATCAGCCTTATGCACAGTTGTACCTCACCGAAGGTGATACTGCCAAAGCACTTGAAGTATTGTCAAAAGGAGCAGCACGTTATCCTGATGAAAAATCAATTCTGATAACTCAAACAAACATTTACATCGTTTCAGGAAAAACTGCCGAAGCTTTAAAAGCAATTAATCTTGCCATAGAAAAAGATCCTTCCAACGCCAATTTGTATTTTGCAAAAGGGACGCTTTTAGAAAAAACTGATACCAACAAAGATGCGGCAATAGCAGCCTATAAAAAAGCTGTGGAGCTGAAGAATGATTATTTTGATGCATACTACAATCTGGGAGCTTTATATTTTAACGAAGGAGCGCGTCTGGCAAACGAAGCCAACAGCATTAAAGATAATGCCAAGTATGCCAAAGCAAAAGTGGTGTTTGATGCCAAGTTTAGCGAAGCAAAGCCTTATCTCGAAAAAGCATATTCGCTGAATCCTAAAGATCAAAGTACATTGCTGTCGCTGAAGCAGCTGTATGCAACACTTAATGATGCAGCTAACTACGAGAAGATAAAGAAAGAACTTGATGCACTGAAATAAAATTTCATTGTAAAAAGCGTTTTCGGGGCTTGCACCAGCGGTGCAAGCCCCGATTGTTTTTAATGTAATTTTGCCGCTTCAACAGTTTACATGAATAAAAATAAAATCATCAATGACCCGGTATATGGTTTCATCACCATCCTACCGAACTGATTTTTGATTTAATCGAACACCCTTTTTTTCAGCGATTAAGACGAATCAAACAATTGGGGCTGGCTCCTTATGTATATCCGGGTGCCATTCACACCCGTTTTCATCATGCTTTGGGTGCCATGTATATTGCCATGCAGGCAATAGATACCTTGCGAAGCAAAGGCCATGAAATTACTGCAGAAGAAGAGGAAGCATTGTGTATCGCTATTGTACTGCACGACATCGGCCACGGCCCATTTTCTCATGCTCTCGAAAATTCAATTGTAAAAAATGTACCGCATGAGCATATCTCCATGCTTATTATGAATGTGCTGAACCGTGAATTCAACGGAAGGCTTTCGATGGCAATAGCAATTTTCAGAAATGAGTATCCTAAAAAATTTCTGCATCAGCTCATCAGCAGTCAGCTCGATATGGACAGGCTCGACTACCTCACGCGAGACAGTTTTTTTACAGGAGTATCAGAGGGCGTTATCAGCATTGACCGCATTCTTAAAATGCTGAATGTGGCCAATGACGAACTGGTGGTGGACGAAAAAGGAATTTATTCTGTAGAGAAATTTATTGTTGCAAGACGACTGATGTACTGGCAGGTGTATCTGCATAAAACAGTTCTTGCTGCAGAGAACCAACTCATCAATATTCTGAAACGTGCACGCGAACTGGCACAGTCAGGCGAAGATTTATTTGCCACACACTGCTTCAAAAATTTTCTTACTCACAACTATTCAGAGAAAGATTTTGTTGAAAATCCTGATCTTGTAAGTCAGTTCTGCCGCCTTGACGATTACGACATTTTTGCAAGTATCAAAGAGTGGTCCGACCACAGCGACCCTGTTCTTTCGCACCTTGCCAAAGGTATGGTGAACAGAAACCTGTATAAAATTAAACTCCGTGCACAACCTTTTGAAGAATCAGAGTTGAAAGGTTTCAGAGATCACCTCAGCAGTAAATATAAAATCAGCGGAGAACTGCAGAAGTATTTTATCTTCACCGGAAAAATTGAAAACAGTGCCTACACCACACGTCAGGAAAACATCAACATCCTCTACAAAAACGGGGAGGTAAAAGATATTGCTTCTGCATCCGACAACCTCAGTATTTCAGCTTTGTCAGAGGCTGTGGTCAAACATTATCTGAGTGTGGACAGCTATTGTTTCAGATAAAGAGTTACTGTCCTAACTGTCAAATGATAATTTTGTCTGAAAGGCTTTCAGCTGAAAACTTCTGCGGTGATATTCCGTGTAGCCATGTTTAAGTATAGCCTGCACATGACTTCCGGTTGCATAGGCTTTGTTTTTTTTCCACTGATATTGCGGATACAGTTTATCCAATTTTTCCATGTACTCATCACGATAAGTTTTTGCAAGTATGGATGCAGCAGCAATAGACATGTAGGTGGCATCACCTTTCACCACACATACATGCTTGATGGCAGGATATGCTTTAAAACGATTACCGTCAATCAGCAAAAGTTCAGGAACAGGTTTCAGCTGTTCAATGGCGCGGTGCATGGCAAGCCACGATGCCTGCAGAATGTTGATATTGTCAATTTCTTCGTGAGAACAACTGCCTACAGCCCATGCCACAGCATGTTTTTCAATTTCGGGACGCAGCACTTCACGCTGAGAAGCAGTCAGCTTTTTTGAGTCATTAAGCAATTTGTTTTTATAGTCTGCGGGAAGTATGACAGCAGCAGCATATACCGGCCCTGCCAGGCAACCTCTGCCTGCCTCATCTACTCCTGCCTCAGAGAGTGTGCTGTATGCTGATTTTAACATGATAAACGACAGCAAAGGTATTTATTGCTATAGATATTTTTCAGAATTTACCCTGAGCTAATTAAGTATATTTGCCGCCACACCGTTATTTTTTCATGTCCATTCAGTTCGTACAACCTTCTTTTCTCTGGTTTTTAGGCTTTCTTGCAGTCCCTGTTATCATTCATTTGTTCAACTTCAGGCGATTCAGGAAAATACTTTTTACCAATGTGAGGTTTCTTAAAGAGCTGAAGGAAGAAACACAGTCGCAATCCAAGCTAAAGCATCTGCTGGTATTGTTGTCGCGACTGTTGGCCATCACATGTATTGTCTTGGCATTTGCACAACCGTTTATCCCTAAGAATAAAAATCAGGCCGTATCAGGTCAGAATGTAGTCAGCATTTATGTTGACAATTCCTACAGCATGAATCTTCAGGGGGATGATGGTTCACTGCTTGATGAAGCTAAAAACAAAACAAGAAGCATCATCAGCGCATATCCTGCGTCCACCAAATTTCAGTTACTTACCAACGAGTTCAAAGGTGAGCAACAAAGAGCGCTTGGCAAAGAAGAAGCCATGGAGCTTACCGATAAAATTAAAATCACTTCGTCATCGCGCAGTGCCGAAGAAGTGTTTATCCGTCAGAATGATTTTTTCAAGCAGGATCAGGGCGAAAATCATACAGCATTCTGGATGTCGGATTTTCAGAAAAATTATTTCGGACAACCTTTCAGCGGAAAAGATTCTTCATTGCAACTCAATCTTGTCAGTCTCAGCACTACATCACCTTCCAATGTGTATGTGGACTCCTGCTGGCTCAACACTCCGGTGGTGCAGCTCAACGTTCCTGCAGAGTTAAGCATAAAAGTCGTCAACGATTCGAAAGATGCTGTAGAAGTACCTGTGAAATTTTATCTCAACAAAACACAAAAGGCAGTAGCCACTGTAAAAGTGAATGCAGAAAGCGAAGCCGTTACCACACTGAATTTTACGGTTTCGCAACCGGGATGGCAACAGGCTATGGTAAGTATTGATGATAATCCCGTAACGTTTGACGATTCATATTACCTGACGTTTCGTATTGCATCAAAAATTTCTGTTTATCACATCGGCAGCAGCAAAAATATTTACGTGAGCAAGCTGTTCGAAAACAACGACATGATTAACTATTCATTTGCATTGCAGTCGGCAGTGGACTTTTCGCAGTTGAGGCAGGCAAACACCGTTGTACTTACTGACCTCAAAGATCTTTCGTCAGGTATGAGTCAGGAGCTGACACAGTTTGTAAAACAGGGCGGCACACTGATGATTTTTCCTGACAGTATGATAAATCCCGGAGGATATTCTGCTTTGGCACAGCAACTCAATCTGGAGGATTATCTTGCCATCAACGGCAACGAAGAAAAAATCGGCAGACTCGATTTCGAGAATAATCTTTTTAAAAATATGTTTGAAAAGATTGACGACAATATGAATCTTCCCTCTGTAAAACTGCATTACGATTTAAACAACAGACTTCAGTCGGGAAGTATGAAGCTGATGCAACTGCAAAGCGGAGGAGCCTTTCTCAATCTCATACATTCCGGAGCAGGTAAGGTGTATCAGTTTACTTCGCCTGCACAAACTTCTGCAGGAGGATTTGTGGTACATGCCTTGTTTGCCCCTGTACTTTTCAAAATTGCTTTGCAGAGCATACCATCGGTGCAACCTTCTTTTATTGCAGGAAAAAATGATGCTTACAAACTGAATGTAGCCAATACCGGAGATGCAGTATTTCATTTAATCAATTCAGACCTGAAAAAGGATATCATTCCCGATGTCAAATCATCTGCAGGCGAAACGGTGGTAATGTTTCATAGTCTGGACGATGCAGGAATATATAAATTGCTTTTGCGCGACAGTACCATAGCTGAAATTGCACTGAATTACGACCGGGCAGAATCTGCTATGAAATTTTGCAACGACAACGATTTGATGAGCATTTACAATACATCTGCTTTTAAGTCGGTTGACATTATCAGAGAAAAAACTTCAGTGTTTGAGAAAAAGCTGAACGAATACAACCGTGGTATTCCGTTATGGAAGTACTTTGTCATCGCAGGGTTGGTTTTTCTGCTTGCCGAAACACTGTTGCTGAAATATTATAAAGTTTAACTTGTAAAACTTAAATTTGCCGCATGGATGTTTTGCTGAAATCGGTGCGGGTAGTTTACCCGGGTAATAGCCACCACCAGAAAGTGCGCGACCTCTTAATTATCAACGGCAGAATAAGACAAGTAGCAGCCTCGGTAACGGATGTTCCCGAATCAGTAAAAACCATTGACCTGAAAGGTAAATATGTGTCACCGGGATGGCTCGATATGAGAGCAAATTTTCGCGACCCGGGCCAGGAATATAAAGAAGATTTGCAGAGTGGTTCGCGTGCAGCAGCTGCAGGAGGATTTACCGAAGTGTTGCTGATGCCGAGTGTGCACACACCGGTTCAGTCGAAAGCACAGGTGGAATATCTGCTGCAGAAAAGTAAAAACAATCTGGTGACCTGCCACGTTGCAGGATGCCTTACTGCCAACAGAGCAGGAAGCGAAATGGCTGAAATGTTTGACATGATGCAGGGTGGAGCAGTTGCTTTTACGGATGATAAACTGGCTTCGCATGATGCAGGATTGTTGCTGAGATGTTTTTTATATGGTCAGTCGGTGAATGCAACTGTAATTGTGTATGCGGATGAACCTTCGCTGAGTGGCAAACATCTGATTAACGACAGCGTGCACAGCGTGAACACCGGAATGAAAGGCAGCCCCGCCATTGCCGAAGAAATTGGACTGAGTAAAATTTTGCGTGTGGCAGAGTATGCAAAAGTGCCTGTACACATCAGCGGCATTTCTACTGCGGGAAGTGTGCAGTTGTTGCGCAATGCAAAATCCAAAGGAATAGAATTTACTGCTGAAGTGTATGCACATCATCTGATGCTTGAGGATGAAGAAGTGGAAAGTTTCGACTCCAACCTCAAAGTGAAACCTGTTTTAAGAAGCAAGCAGGACATTGCAGCACTGAAAAAGGGAATTGCTGACGGTGTGATTCATGTAGTGTGCAGTGATCACTCACCTCATGAGGACGATGCAAAAAATGTAGAGTATGATTTTGCTGCTCACGGTATTTCTTCTGCCGAAACAACGTTTGCCACGCTGAATACTGCATTCAAAGGTCAGCTGCCTGTTGAAACCATTGTAGAAAAACTGGCACTCAATCCCCGAAACATTTTGCAGCTTCCTTTGCCATCACTTAACGAAGGAGAAATGGCCAACCTGACGGTATTTTCTACAGAGGAAGAATGGACATTTACCACCGACAAAATGTTTTCGCGCTCACACAATTCACCATTCAACAATACGGTGTTTACCGGAAAAGTTACGGGAGTAATCAACAACAATAAGATTGCCGGTTTTTAGTTTTCCGGATTATTCATAACACATGCAACAGGTAAGGCCGAAGAAATTTCTGGGACAACATTTTTTGGCTGATGCTGCCATTGCAGAACGCATTGTGGATTCACTTTCATTCGATGGGTATAAGCGTGTGATTGAAATTGGCCCCGGTATGGGAGTGCTAACGTCTTTGTTGGCTGCGAGGGCAGAGGAGAAGCTTACCGTTATAGAGATTGATAAAGAATCGGTAGCTTATTTGAAAGCACATTTCGCGGAAAGCAAAGTGAATGTGGTGGAAGAAGATTTTCTTCAGATGGATTTATTGCCACTGTTAGACAGTCCTGTGGCTGTGATCGGAAATTTTCCTTACAACATTTCCACACAGATAGTTTTTCGTGTGTATGACAACCGTGACAGCATTGTCGAAGTGGTGGGTATGTTTCAGAAAGAAGTGGCGCAGCGCATTTGTGCAGCACCGGGCAGCAGGGTTTACGGCATTCAGAGTGTACTCATGCAGTCGTGCTACGACTGCGAATATCTTTTCACAGTAGAGCCAAAGGTATTTATTCCTCCTCCCAAAGTGCAGTCAGGAGTCATACGGTTGAAGCTGAACAGGACAAAAAAAACCATCAGCAGCGAAGCTGATTTCAGAAAGGTGATAAAAACAGCATTCAACCAAAGACGGAAAACATTGCGCAATGCACTTCGCGGATTGCTACAGCCAACACATCAGGCCGATACAATGCCCTTCAAAGAAAAACGAGCAGAAGAATTAAGCTGGCAACAATTTGACGAATTGACACAGTGGGTAGTGGGTAGGGGATTGTTGGAATAATTCGAAAAAAACAAATAAGTAATTGATTCTACAAAACAGACTTATACTTGAGATGTGCGTTATACAAAACGAAATTGAAAAAAATACGGGAAGGCCAAAAACCGAATAGAGTAGGCAAAAATTAAAATAAAGTAAAAAGGAAATTAACTCCTGTAATCTGTGCAATGATAATGTTGGCATCAACCAGCACCCTTTTTGGGCAGACGATAAATGACTCATTGTTAATTAAAGAAACTGCTCTTAACTATATTGAGGGTTTATGGACAAACAACTATAAGAGAGTGGAAAAAGATATTCATCCTGAATTAGCAAAAAGAGTAATTAAAAAAGATGACAAGGGTAATTATCGATTGAGTAATATGGGATATTCAGAACTTCTATATTACACCAAAACATTAACCCAAAAAACGAGAAACCGGAGGAACCATTTAAAGCAGATGTAGTCATCTTTGATATTTCAAATGGTATTGCATCCATTAAGATAACTCAGAATAAATATAATTTCTTTGACTATATCCAGTTAGGAAAAATAGATGGGGAATGGAAAATCATAAATTTGCTATGGGCGAATACAAAATAAACTCACAATAGAATCAAGATAGCCGAAATACTGTCAAAGTAAGTGCCTAATAATTAGAATAATGAAAGTATATAATCAACCAACGGACATTTTTTACAGCACTTTTGGCATTCGCTTTTGGATTTCAAAGTTGTTAACAAAAACACAATGAAGAAAAGAAAGAAGTTGAAAGGAAATAGCAATCGAAACCGAAAATCCTGAATATTTTTTATTTCGACCAGAAGTGGAATAAGCATACAGATATTCCCACGTTTTGAAAATCGCTCACCAGAAGAAACATCAACAATTATTAAAGACAGCTAAGTCCATTCAACTGCAACAGGTTGTGCCGCAGCCGCATGTTTTTGGTTTTTCTGCATAAACTGTAATACTGAATATTCCTGTATCACCCGATTTGAAATTTTTTAGTTCTGCTGCATTGAGATAATTTTTCAAAATATCATCAGGAATAAGAATTCGTTTTTCTTTTTGTATAGATATGTTTGTAAAACCATTCTGCTGAATGAAGGCCATATATTCTTCCTTTTGTATAGCACCTGAAACGCATCCAGCATACATTTCGACCTCATTGCGCAGTTTGTCAGGAAGGGTGCCTGCCAATACAACATCAGAAATACTGAAATGACCACCTTGTTTAAGTACTCTGAAAATTTCTTTAAAAACTTTGTCCTTATCCGGCACAAGATTCAACACACAATTGCTCACAATCACATCAGCTGTGTTTGCTGAAACAGGAATATTTTCAATGTCGCCCTGTCTGAATTCAACATTTTTGAATCCTAATTTTTCGTTGTTGGTCCTTGCTTTTTCAATCATTGCCGGTGTAAAGTCTACACCTATTACTCTACCGTCTTCGCCTGTTTCATTTCTTGCAATGAAACAATCGTTGCCTGCACCACTTCCTAAATCAACTACTGTATCACCTTTTCTGATTTTTGCAAATTGAGTAGGCAGTCCACATCCTAAGCCGAGGTCAGCATTGGGATTATACCCTTCCAATGTGCTGTAATCATCGCTCATGATGTTGTAAACTTCTGTAGAGCAGCTTCCAGATCCGCAGCAGGAAGATTGGTTGGTTTCTTTGTTTTGCAAAGCAATTTCACTATATTTTTGCTTTACGGTTTCTTTTGATCTTTTCTGAATTTTTCATTTTAATTCTAATTAATTGATATATTGAAATATTACGATAATAATAACCAAAAAATATTAACAACAATTTTTATTGGAAACAGCAAAAATTATTTTTGTAAAATAATCTTTCAGTACATTCAACGTTTTTTCGTCAATACAATAACAAATGGCATTGCCTTCAATATTCCCCTTAATCACACCTGCATTCTTAAGCTCTTTCAGATGTTGTGAAACAGTAGGTTGTGCCAATGGAAGTTCGTTTACAATATCACCACAAATACATTTGTTTTTTTTCATAAGGTATTCGATAATGGCAACCCTTGCAGGATGACCCAGCGCTTTGGCTATCGTAGCAATTTGGTTTTGTTTTTTTGAAAAATGCTCTGTTTTGGTAGCTCCCATTTAAATATGATAATTTAATATTGCAATATTACGATAATAATTTTGACTTGAAAACTGTTTCAGGATAATTTTTTAGTATTAATTGTCAGCTTGTTATGTTTGTCTTTAATCAGTAGGGAATATGGATAAGAAGAATAGCAGTCTTTTTTTCCATCCACCATTATAACCCGCAACAAAAAATTATTTTATAAAAAGAAACCCGGAAAACTTACAGCCGCTCGTCAAATGGCTGAATGAGTATGACGGTTATACGGTTCAACTCAGTGGTATCGGTTGACGTATTTTTTTTCCTGTTGCCATCAATCACAAGCATGTCTTCAGGCAGTTTGTTTTCATTCTGAGCTTTTACAAAATCAAGAGCTTCTTTAAGATCGGGAACTATCTGATGCGCATGTGCTATCACCATCAGATTTCGCGCTGACGACAACAGTCGCATATCGCCAGTCATATTTTTTGAAATCACTATGGTTCCCTGTCGTGCAATCAGACATTCGCAGGGCAATGCCACCACCTGAAGGTCGGTATCACTCTCGGGTTCAAACACACTCTGATGCGGAAATTCAAACTCATCAAAAAATGCTGAAAGATTTCTGTCAATACACACCACATCGGTATAGTTATTTGTATCGCAAACCATCAGAATGTTTTCCATCAGTTCAATGCGACCATTACACAACACAAACTGTCCGTTGGTTTCAGTAAATTTTTCAGCAAACTCCACTTCAAGTGGCAAGGATGACTGATGAAAGACATTGCTGTCCATATCCAGATTGGGATATGGGTTAGGGGTCTTCGAAATCAGCGCACTTCGTACCTTTTTAAGAACTTTCTCTCTGTTGGTACTCTCGTCCATAGGTTTATCCTAAATTGAACCTTGTGATACTGTTGTAGTGTTGGGCGTTTCAGCTTCTTTTACTTTTTCGCCATTGGAAGTAGCGGAATTAAAAGTGGCTTTTTCTGATTCAGCCCACTGGCGTTGCCCGAAAATTTCTTCCAGATCTTCTTTAAAAATAACTTCTTTCTCAAGTAATCTGTTGGCTAATTTATCCAGCTTGTCTTTGTTTTCTCTGAGCAGTGCTTTTGTTCTTTCATAAGCAGCATCAATCAGTTTTTTCACTTCCTCATCAATAATTTCTGCTGTCTTCTCACTGTAAGGTTTGTTGAAGTTATAATCCTGCTGTCCGGATGAATCGTAATAACTGATGTTTCCAATTCTTTCATTCAATCCGAAAATACTTACAGAAGCATAAGCCTGTTTGGTAATTTTTTCGAGATCGGAAAGCGCACCTGTGCTGATAGTGCCGAAAACTACTTCTTCGGCAGCGCGGCCACCTAATGCAGCACACATCTCATCAAATATCTGTTCTTTGTTGGTGAGTTGTCTTTCTTCAGGAAGATACCATGCCGCTCCCAGCGAATTTCCTCTCGGCACTATGGTAACTTTCACCAGCGGATGTGCATGTTCGAGCAACCAGCTTACGGTAGCATGACCTGATTCGTGATAGGCTATCACACTTTTTTCGTGCTTGGTGATGATTTTGTTTTTCTTCTCCAATCCACCGATGATACGGTCAACAGCAGCAAGAAAATCTTCTTTACCGATTGCAGTTTTGTTGAGACGTGCCGCTATCAGTGCAGCTTCGTTGCAAAGGTTTGCAATATCAGCACCTGAAAATCCGGGCGTCTGCCTTGCAAGGAATTTGATATCTACCGTATGATCTATTTTAAGTCCTTTGGTATGCACTTTAAATATTTCTTCGCGACCTGTGAGGTCGGGAAGTTCTACATAAATCTGTCTGTCGAAACGTCCCGGGCGCAGCAATGCTCTGTCGAGAATATCAGCACGGTTGGTAGCTGCAAGAATGATTACTCCTGTATTGCTTCCAAAACCATCCATCTCAGTGAGCAGCTGATTCAATGTACTTTCTCTCTCATCATTGGCGCTGAACGAAGGAGCTTTGCCTCTTGCACGGCCAATGGCATCAATCTCATCTATAAAAATAATACTCGGTGCTTTTTCTTTAGCCTGTCTGAACAGGTCGCGCACACGCGATGCTCCAACTCCTACAAACATCTCCACAAAATCGGAACCACTGAGTGAGAAGAAAGGAACCTGTGCTTCACCGGCAACAGCTTTTGCCAGCAAAGTTTTTCCTGTACCGGGAGGGCCAACAAGCAATGCTCCTCTAGGAATTTTTCCTCCAAGCTGTGTATATTTTTTAGGATTTTTAAGGAAGTCAACAATCTCCATCACTTCCACCTTGGCTTCTTCGAGTCCCGCCACATCGTTGAACGTAACTTTTACATTCAGATCTTTATCAAATAACTGCGCTTTCGATTTTCCAATGTTAAAAATCTGGCTTCCTGCACCTCCGCCTCCCATTCTGCGCATAATAAAAATCCATACGGCAGCAATGATGATAAACGGAAGCAGATTCCAAAACAACACTTCCAAAATAGAACGGTCGTTGTTGTTATATTCAGGCACTACTTTTTCGGCTTCAGGAAAATCTTTTTGTATGTCTTCCATCTTCCTTTCAAAGTTTCCTACATCGCCAATAGGCATGTAGTAATGTGGTCCGGGATTGAGTCCGTTTCCAAATGGTTTATGGCTGACAGCTTTATAACGATCGAGTCCGAGTTTATCTTTTTTAATGGTTATTTCGGCACGTTCACGGTTTACAATTTCTACTTTTTCAACATCATGATTGAGGAGCATGGTTTTCTCAAACTCACTCATGTTTGTCAGTTTAGGTTTGTCGCCTAATCCAAGAACCCATATTACAAAAATCAACAGGAATACGATGGCATATATCCATGAAAAGTTGAATCCCTTCCCCGGAGGTTTAGGGATTTTATTAAATGGCTTTTTCTTGTCTCCGCTTTTGTTTTCTTCCAACATTATTTTTTTTCGCTTATCTTTTATTGTAAAGTTTTGTATCAACAATCATGCTAACGGCAAAATGGCAGGTTTGTTAACTAAATGGCTGCTATTTTTTCTTCCTGTGCATCTGCCCACAAATTTTCCAGTCCGTAAAACTCACGTTTTTCTGCCAGGAATACATGCACCACTACATTAAAATAATCCATCAGTATCCATTCTGCATTTTGTTTACCTTCTATATTAAATGCTGTTTCTTTTACTTTTTTAAAAACTTTTTCTTCAATATTCCGCACAATGGCATCCACCTGTATTTTATTCCGTGCCTCACAAATTACAAAGTAATCTGCCATGGCATTTTTCAATTCTTTAAGGTTTAAAACAACAATGTTCTCACCTTTTTTATCTTCAATGCTGTCAACAATTACCGACAACATTTTTGCGGTATTATCTTTCGGTTTACGTTTTACTGTTTTGCGCGTGGTTTTTTTCAGCGCAACGTTTTTTGGAGCTTTTTGTTTTTGTTTCTTTCTTGACTGCCAAGTTTTGTTAATATTTAAAATTCAGTATTATACAAAAGTAATAAAAATTACTTTAGACTACATTTGCACCATGTTTTCCGATGCGCAATGGTTTTTTTTGAATGAGACTGATTCCACTAACAATGTAATTCAGCAAAAGTTAGCCCAAGGCCACCTCCCTGAAGGTTCTGTCGTAGTAGCCGACTATCAGTCGCAGGGCAAGGGGCAGCGCGGAAGTGTTTGGCAGAGCAAACCCGGTGAAAACTTACTGTTCAGCATGGTATTGTACCCCACTTTTCTGAAACCGGACAGCCTGTTCAGGCTCAGCAAGGCACTGGCTCTGGCAGCGACTGATTTTGCTTCAAACCACTGCAATGGTGTGCAGATAAAATGGCCCAATGATATTTATATTGATGGAAAAAAAACAGGAGGCATTTTATTGGAGAACACTTTTAGGGGTTCCGATATTCATGCTTCAGTGGCAGGCCTAGGCATCAACCTCAATCAGGATCATTTTGACGAACTTCAGTCAACAGCCACTTCACTGAAAATAGCTTCGGGAAAACAGATGAATGTACGTGAATGTGCTGCTGAACTTTTTACATGCCTGACACATCGCTACGCTCAACTCAGAAAAGGTGATTTTGAAATTTTGGATCACGAATATCACAGCAAACTTTACCGACTGAATATGAAAACTCAGTTTAAAAGCAACAATCAAATTTTCAGCGGCACCATCAAAGGTGTGAATGAGCAGGGTTTGCTGATGATTGATAATGGATCAGAGATTTTGAATTTTGAAATAAAGGAAGTTTCATTTTTGAATCCTTAACGCTTAAATTAATTGCAGTAATTTATTCAAACAGCAAAATTCCAAAACAACTGCACAGTTTTATTTTGCGGACAAACGGTTGCCCGGAAAATTAAAAATCCACTGCAATACCAAACCGATTGCCGGCACCAACAATGCACCCACCACGTTGAGCCATAAAAATCCTAAACCCAGAATACCTTTACTGTCGAGAATAAAAAGGGTGACTACAGCCAGTTCACCTACCACGGCAGCTATAAACACTGCATGACCTTTGATGCTTTTGATATAAAAACCTGTCAGAAAAATGCCGAGTATCACTCCGTAGAACAGCGAGCCTAAAAACGTTGACTGCTTCAATAAGGCTACCCATTCCCACTACCATTTGTGCTACGACAATGCAGAACAAACCCCAGAGCAAGGTGTAAAATTGCGAGTAACGATAGTCGCTTGCTTTTTGTTTTTTCTCTGAAATAGCTGAAGGTTTTCGAAATCTCTTATGAAAGTCTATCATGGTGCAGCTTGCCAGCGAATTGAGAGCAGCAGCTATGCTTCCCCATGCTGCCAGAAAAATAATGGCTATGAGGAGTCCTACCAAACCTGCAGGCAGATAGTCAATCACAAAACGCAGAAAAATGTAATTGGTATCGTTGTCATCACCCTGTATGCCTGCTGTTTTAAACAAGGCTTTGTATTGTTGCCTGATTACCTGCGAAGAGTCGTTCAGCGTGCGCAGCATTATTCTTGTTTCATCCTTATGCTGATGATAACTTTTCAATGCTTCGGCTTTGAGAGCATTGAGTTCTTCAAATTTCTGTTCGAACAACATGGCACTGTCTTTCTTGCTGCTTTCAGCTAATTTTTGCTGTTGCACAGGATTGAAAAATATGGGCTGAGGTTTAAACTGATAAAATGAAAACAATAAAACACCAATGAGCAAAATAAAAAACTGCATAGGCACTTTTACCAGTCCATTCATGAGCAAACCCATACGGCTTTCTGTAGTGTCTTTGGCAGTGAGGTAACGCCCCACCTGACTTTGATCGGTACCGAAATAACTTAATGCCAGAAAAAATCCACCTATAATTCCGCTGATGATGTTGTATTTGTCTTTCCAGTTAAACCCGTTTTCATCAAATCCTGTTGTGATAATATTCATCTTATCGCTGCTGCCGCCAATTTTCAGTGCATCAGCAAATCCAATTCCGTCAGGTAATAATTTTACTATCATATAACCTGCAAAAAACATTGCAGTGAAAATGATGAACAGTTGCAACTGCTGTGTGTAAGCCACTGCTTTGGCACCACCTGAAACGGTATAGATTATCAGCATTCCGCCCATTACAATATTTGTAAAAAAAATATCCCATCCCATTAAGGACGAAAGTATGATGGAAGGTGCGTAAATGCTCAGACCGGTGCTCAGACCGCGTGATAAAAGGAATAAAAACGAAGTGAATGCTCTGGTTTTAATATCGAATCGTTGTTCTAAATATTCATAGGCTGTAAAAACTTTGAGTTTGCTGAACAGCGGAACAAATGTGATGCACAATACCACCATGGCAAGAGGTAATCCGAAATAATATTGCACAAAACGCATTCCGTCAGTAAATGCCTGCCCGGGTGCTGAAATAAAAGTAATGGCACTTGCCTGAGTGCCCATGATACTCAGCAACACAAGATACCACGGCATGGAGCGGCTGCTTAGAAAATAACCTTCCAGATTTTTTTCAGTACGGCTTTTATACAAACCATAAGCAATGATTACTGTCAGTGTGATGCAAAGTACTACCCAATCTAACCGGCTCATAGCTTTATCTGCATTTATTACAGTTTGAAATTTTGAGTCAAAAAGTAAAATACAGCTATCAGCAACATCAGCGTTGCTACGACAACTGCATACCAGTACGTCCACTTACCAAAGAATGGTGCTTTCTCCTGTTTCATAATTTTTCTGCAAAAGCAATAATGTGTCCGTCAGGGTCTGCAAGGTAACAAACTTTATCGCCCCAGTCTCTGTCTGCAGGTGCGCTAATCATTTTGGCTCCGTGTTGCAGCGAGTGATTAAATTCTTTTTCAGTATTTTCAACATTCAGGTAAAGTTCGCAGCGTGGCACTCCATTGCCTTCAGCAGGGTGAGGTGTGTTGACGGATAAAATTTTTGCAATACCGTTTTCAGGCATCAGCCCCAGTTTACAGTATTTGTTTAAGATAAATTCAGTCATGCCGGGTACATTCAGCGAAGGCTGAAGGCGTAATATCTTCGAGTAAAATTCAGTGCTTGCCTGCTGATCCCTGACGTAAAGTATAAATTGGGTTTTAATGAAAGAGTTGACCATGTGTTTATTTTTCGCTTATGACAATTGACACTCTGAAAATTTCAAAGCCTGATGTGTCAAAGGTAGGACATTGGCGCTTAGAGCAGCATTGGGTGAACATCTTCCTTTTTATTTAAACTTTTATACATGGCCGAAAAATGTAAATTTGCGACCTTTATGCAAAGAAAAAGTATGGTTAACACATTGACCATAGACGAAATAGAAAAGGTAGCATTCAAAGGCAAAAAGGTAGTTATCAGTCAGCAAACGCTTGATGAGTTAACAAAATCGTTTCGCTTTTTGGTTGATTTTTCGAAAGATAAAATCATTTATGGCATCAACACCGGTTTCGGACCTATGGTGCAGTTTAAGGTAGAAAGTCACGAGCTGAACCAACTGCAATATAATCTTATCCGCAGCCACAGCAATGGAGCAGGCAACGTACTCAATGAAGTGTACACAAGAGCTGTCGTGCTGGCACGACTCAATAATTTTTTACAGGGACACTCGGGCATAAGCCCCGAAACGATAACACTGCTCACAGAGTTTCTCAATCAGAATATTGTACCCGAAATATTTGAGCATGGTGGAGTAGGTGCCAGTGGCGATCTGGTTCAGTTGGCGCATCTGGGTCTTAACCTCATTGGTGAAGGCAATGTGTATTATCAGGGCAAAAGAGAAAACACAAAGGCAGTTCTTGATCGTCTTCAGCTAAAACCGCTGACGCTGAAACTGCGTGATGGTCTTGGCATCATCAATGGTACATCATGCATGACAGGTATTGCTGCCGTTAATTTAATTTATGCTCAGCGATTGCTGAACTGGGCAGTTGTTGCCTCAGCTGTTATCAACGAAATTATCGAGTCGTTTGACGATTCTTTCTCTTCAGAGCTGAATGCTGTGAAGCTGCACAAAGGTCAGCAGTACATTGCTTCACAAATGCGACAGTTGTTGAAAGGCAGCGGACTGGTGCGCAGCCGCAAGGAATTGTTCTCCGATCAACAGGAGCTGAGCCGCACAGAGTTTAAAAATAAAATTCAGGAATATTATTCCATTCGCTGTGTGCCACAGATTTTAGGTCCTGTTTACGACACCTGCATGGCTGCAGTTGCTGTTACCGAAAACGAACTGAACTCCACCAACGATAATCCTGTTGTAATTCCTGAAGCTGATAATGTTTTTCATGGCGGTAATTTCCATGGCGATTACATCTCGCTCGAAATGGATAAACTCAAACTTGCCATGATTAAAATGACAGTACTTGCAGAGCGACAGTTGAATTTTCTGCTGAATAAAAAACTCAACCGCAAGTTTCCTCCATTCCTCAATAAGAAAAAACTCGGATTTAATTTTGGCTTACAGGGTATGCAGTTTGTGGCTACCAGCACCACTGCCGAGAGTCAGAGTCTTTGTACTTCGGTGTATGTACACAGTATTCCCAATAACAACGACAATCAGGATGTGGTGAGCATGGGAACCAACAGTGCACTCATTGCCAAAAAAGTGATTGAAAACGGATATGAGGTAATGGCTGTGCTGATGATGGCAGTAGCACAGGCAATAGATTTATTACCCGAAAACGAATTTGAAAAATTAGCTCCCAAAACAAAATCACTGCACAGGCATTTACGCAGTCATACTTCGGTAATTGAAGACGATGTGCCGCAGTTTGAAAATATCAGAAAAGTAGTCGAACTTCTTAAAGAAAACAATTTCAACGAATGAACTGTGCATTGGTAACAGGAGCTTCACGCGGATTGGGAAAAGCTATTGCATTGCAATTAGCAACAGATCATAAATTGCATATCCTTATAAATTTTGCATCCAACAAGGAAGCTGCTGAGCAAACACTTGCAGAAATAAAAGCTGCCGGTGGACGCGGTGAACTTTTGCCTTTCAAAGTGCAGGTAAAGGAAGAAGTGAATGAGGCCATCAAAACATGGCAGAACAACAACCCTGAGAATTTTATTAAAGTGCTGGTGAATAATGCAGGTATAACAAAAGATGGTTTGCTGATGTGGATGCCTGAAAAAGACTGGGACGATGTGGTGAATATTTCAGTAAAAGGATTTTACAATGTTACGCAAAGTGTAATCGAACAAATGCTGCGCAAACGCGAAGGCCGTATCATCAACATTGCATCTTTGTCAGGACTAAAAGGCAATGCCGGACAAACCAACTATGCAGCTGCCAAAGGTGCTATGATAGCAGCAACCAAATCGCTTGCTTTTGAAGTAGCAAAAAGAAAAATTACCGTAAATGCTGTAGCTCCGGGTTTCATAAAAAGTGATATGACAGAAGGTCTGGATGAGAAACAATTTAGTAAATTAGTACCCATGGAACGTTTTGGCACTCCCGAAGAAGTGGCTCACCTAGTGAGCTTCCTTGCGTCAGACAAAGCATCTTACATCACCGGTGAAGTAATTAATATTAACGGAGGAATTTATTCGTAATCATGCATCGCGTAGTCATCACCGGAATGGGCATTTATTCCTGCATAGGAAAAAATCTGACTGAAGTGCGTCAGTCACTTTACGAAGGCAGAAGCGGAATTATTTTGGATCCCGAACGCAAGGAACTTGGTTTTCGCTCGGCACTGACAGGTTTTGTGGAAACTCCCGACTTGAAAAATTTTCTTCACAGGCGCGACCGTGTAGGCATGCACCAACCTGCAATGTTTGCTTATATGTCAACACGCGAAGCATTGGAGCAGGCACAACTTGATGTAGATTTTCTGGATAAAAATGAAACAGGAATCATCTTCGGCAACGACAGCACAACAGGTTCTGTAATTGAAACAATAGATAAAGCACGCAAAAAGAAGGACAATACACTCATTGGCAGTGGTGATATTTTTCAGAATATGAATTGCACGGTGAATATGAATCTGGCAACCATATATAAACTGAAAGGCATCAACTTTACGCTGAGTGCAGCATGTGCCAGTGGTTCACATTCCATCGGCATGGGATATTTACTCATCAGACAAGGTTTGCAGGAGCGCGTAATTTGCGGTGGAGCACAGGAAATAAATCCGTATGCCATGACAAGTTTTGATGGCTTGGGTACTTTTAGTACAAGAGAATCCAACCCTCAGAAAGCATCACGCCCTTTCGACAAAAACCGTGACGGACTCATTCCCTCAGGAGGTGCAGCCACCGTCATCATCGAATCACTTGAAGCGGCTCAGCGCAGAGGTGCAACCATTCTTGCCGAAATTGTTGGATATGGATTTTCTTCCAATGGCGACCATATTTCAAATCCCAGTTTTGACGGACAACACCGTTCATTACTTATGGCGATGAATCAGGCAGCAATTAAGCCTTCCGAAATTGATTATGTAAATGCACATGCCACTTCTACTCCTGCAGGCGATGGCATCGAAGCCAAAGTTATTGGCGAAGTAATCAGTCATCAGGTACCGGTAAGTTCTACCAAATCAATGACAGGTCATGAATGTTGGATGGCAGGAGCAAGTGAAGTAATTTATTCCATGCTGATGATGCAGAATAATTTTATTGCACCCAACATCAACTTTGAAGAACCGGATGATGATACTGCAACCATAAATGTTGTTGCTCAGACAAAAGAACAAAACATCAATTGCTTTTTATCGAACTCATTCGGATTTGGCGGTACCAATTCTGCACTCATTGTACGCAGATTTAAGTAACAGCTTTACATTTAATTGCATCTGTTGAGGAACCTGTGGCATCAACTATGCCACATTAGTTTATTTTTGCAGTCGTATTTTTTTAAGAAACTGATATGTCCGATAAACAGAATCTCGATTTTAATATTAACGAAGACACTTATAAAACCCAGCTTGCACAGTTGCAGAGTAAGCTCAACCGAGTGTATGAGGGTGGAGGTAAAAAGAGTGCAGCCAAACAAAAAGAACGCAACAAAATGCTTGCACGCGAGCGAATAGAATATTTGCTCGATAAAGATAAACCTCAGTTTGAAGTGGGTGCTTTTGCTGCTGATGGAATGTATGCCGAATATGGAGGATGTCCTTCGGGTGGAGTAGTGGTTGTCATAGGATATATCAGCGGAAGACAGTGTATTGTAGTAGCCAATGATGCCACGGTAAAAGCGGGTGCATGGTTTCCGATAACTGCGAAAAAAAATCTGCGTGCTCAGGAAATAAGTATCGAAAACCGTTTGCCAATAGTTTATCTGGTTGACAGTGCAGGAGTTTTCCTGCCGATGCAGGATGAAATTTTTCCCGACAAAGAACATTTCGGAAGAATATTCCGCAACAATGCAGTGATGTCGGGTATGGGAATAATTCAGATTGCTGCCATCATGGGAAGTTGTGTGGCAGGAGGAGCTTATTTACCCATCATGAGTGACGAAGCAATGATAGTGGATAAAACAGGTTCTGTTTTTTTAGCAGGAAGTTATCTCGTAAAATCTGCTATTGGTGAAGATATTGACAATGAAACTCTGGGTGGTGCCACAACACAATCAGAAATTTCGGGAGTAACGGATAATAAATTTCCTGACGATGCTTCATGTCTCGATTACATCAAACGATTGTTCGATAAGATTGGCGATTTTGAAAAAGCCGGTTTTGATCGTGCAACTCCTGCCGAACCCAAACTCAATCCCAAAGAAATTTACGGCATCATCCCTTCCGAAAACAGCAAGCAGTACAACATGCATGATGTTATTTACCGGTTGGTGGACAACAGTGAGTTTGATGAGTATAAAGATAAATACGGTCAGAGCATCATCTGCGGCACAGCACGCATTGACGGTTGGGCAGTAGGTATTGTTGCCAATCAGCGCAAAGTAGTGAAAAGCAAAAAAGGCGAAATGCAGATTGGCGGAGTTATTTACAGCGACAGTGCCGATAAAGCTGCCCGGTTTATCATGAACTGTAACCAGCGTAAAATTCCATTGGTGTTTTTGCAGGATGTTACCGGATTCATGGTAGGCAGCCGCAGCGAACACGGAGGCATCATTAAAGACGGAGCCAAAATGGTGAATGCAATGGCCAACAGTGTTGTGCCAAAATTTACAATCATAGTAGGCAACAGTTATGGTGCCGGTAATTATGCCATGTGTGGCAAAGCTTATGACCCGCGACTGATTGCTGCATGGCCGTCAGGACAAATTGCAGTAATGGGAGGAGCACAGGCAGCCAAAACACTTCTGCAGATTCATGTTGCCGGACTTAAAGCCCAGGGCAAAACCATCACACAGGAAGAAGAAGATGCGCAGTTGAAAGTGATAACTGACAGATATAACTCTCAGACATCTCCGTACTATGCAGCATCAAGACTGTGGGTTGATGCTATCATTGACCCTGTTGAAACACGCAAGATGATAAGCATGGGTATTGAAATGGCCAATCATGCACCGCTTACTAAACAGTATAATGTGGGTGTGATACAAACCTGAAAAATGGTGTAATAAAAAAAGCTGCCTTTCGGGCAGCTTTTTTTGTAAGTATTCTTTTTAAGAATTAGTTGGTTTTACTCTTTGTTCCCGAGTTTTTACCTGCTGTAGAGTATAATTTAGATACATCATTGAATGCATTTTGAACCACACTCAGTTTTTGATTTATTTCAGCATCGGTTTGCTCAAGACTGATAGAACCAAAAAGTTCTTTGCATGAATTTGCTAATGTTACTGTAGCAGCTCTCATCTGTGTGGCATCAATGCCGGCAGGAACTTCTGCTTTATACAAATCAACAGCAGCATTGATGAGTGACTCAATGTTTGTTTTTACAGGTTTCAAATCACCTGATTTGCTGGCTTTGGTGAAACTCGACAGAATATTCTGGAAAGAGTTTAACTCTGCCCATGTGCCTGTAGTTTTATTTGCCTGACTGTAAGCACTTGCAGTGAAGGCGATGAAGGTGAGTAAAGCAAAAATCTTTTTCATTTTTTAAACTTTTATTAATGTATCTGCAAATATAGCATATAGATACCACATTCAGTACACTTTTTTACTTTTACACAATGTCGAGATTCATCTATAATTTATTTTTCAAACTTTTTGGATGGAAAATTAAGGGAGCAATTCCCCCTGAATTAAAAAAGTACGTGATGATTGTGGCTCCCCATACCAGCAATATTGATTTTTTGGTAGGACTGGCAGCACGAAGTATTCTGAGGATTGATACCAAATATCTGGCAAAAAAGGAATTGTTCAAGCCCCCGTTCGGATGGTTGTTTTACGCTCTCGGTGGTTATCCCGTTGACCGTTCACGGCATACCAATCTGGTGGATAAAGTAGCTGAAATTTACAATCAGCATGAGCGGTTTTCAATTTGCATCACTCCCGAAGGTACCCGCAAATATTCACCCGAATGGAAAACAGGATTCCACAAAATTGCCCTCAAAACCGGAGTGCCCATTCTGATGGTGGCTTTCGATTATCCTACAAAAACCGTAGTGGTGGCTCCACCATTTATGCCCACTGAAAATACAGAAGCTGATATTGAGCAGATTAAGAACTATTTCCGACAGTTTAAAGGAAAAAACCCCGGGCAGGGAGTGCTGTAAAAAATCCTGACAGTATTATTTTTTTATATCATTGAAATAGCGATATTTGCAGCCCCGAAATCAGGGAGATTTTCGGGATTATGTTTAACGGTATAAAAATTAAGTAAAATGCCAACAAAAATCAGATTGCAACGGTTCGGAAAAAAAGGCCAGCCGTTCTACCATGTAGTGGTGGCGGATTCGCGTGCTCCCAGAGATGGTAAGTTCATTGAAAAAATCGGAGTGTATAATCCAAAAACCATTCCGGCAACCATTGACCTTAATATCGACAGGGCTGCTCATTGGATAGCTCAGGGTGCACAGCCAACCGATACTACCCGCGCCATTTTAAGTTACAAAGGCGTGCTGTACAAACATCATCTTCAGGGTGGTGTAAAAAAAGGTGCTCTTACTCAGGAGCAGGCCGATGCTAAGTTCAATGCATGGATGGAAAACAAAAACCTGAAAGTGCTTCAGCATTCGCAAAAAGTACAGGCTTCCAAAGCAGATGAATCTAAAAATCGTCTTGCTGAAGAAGCTAAAAAACGCGAAGCTATCGCCAAGGTTATTGCTGAAAAACGTGCCGCTGCAAGCGTAGCTGCTGCCGAAAGCGCTGCTCAGGAACCTGCTGCCGAAGGTGGCGAAGCTCCTGCAGAAAACGCATAAGCTTTAATTTATTTTAAATGCCCTTTGATGATGGGTTTTGACGGTTATTTCTTTTATGGAACAATCGGACGTACCCACGGTATCAGAGGGCATTTGATTTTAAAATGTGCCGATAATTTCAGATTTAAAAAAAATCAGCCAAAAGAGTTTTTTATCTCTGATGGCGAAAACCTGAAAGCGTTTCCGGTAAAAGAAATATCATTTACTCCGCCTTTTACACGTTTCCTTCTCGAAGCGATTCACAACATGACAGAGGCCGAAGCTTATCTGAAAAAAGATGTTTATCTGCCGCTGCAAATTCTTGCGCAACAACCAACACCCTATAAACATGAACTCACTGACGCCACTGTGGTAGATGAAAACAAAAACCGGATCGGCATCATCAAAAACATTCTCGAGTTTCCGCAACAACTCATCGCACAGGTTTATACTGATGATGGCAAAGAAGTGCTCATTCCGCTTAACGACCATTTTATTCTGAATTTCGACAAAAGCTCAGGTACACTCACCGTTCAGCTACCCGATGGGCTGCTTGATGTGTATTTGAATTAATCACACTTATCTTATTTTGTTTCAGACCTTTTTCATGACATTGTTCATGAAAGGTGTTTTTCATCATCATGACGTTGTTTTTTTTCAGACATTCGCACATCTTTTCAGAGGAGAAATAAGATGAAATATATCGGAGAACAACTGATATGGGGACAGATAGGAAGCGGCTTGATTTTTACAGCCTTCATCAGTGCATTATTTGCAGCCATATTATACATTATAAGTACAGTTAACGAATCGAAAGCTACATGGATGCGTCCATTAGCGCGAAAATTTTTTTGTAGTTCATGCTGTTGCAGTATATGGCGTATTTTTTCTGTTGTTATACCTGATTTTTAATCACCGCTTCGAGTATTTTTATGTATGGCAACACTCAAGTTTGACCATGCCGATGCATTTTATTCTTGCCTGTATCTGGGAAGGTCAGGAAGGAAGTTTTTTGCTCTGGATGCTGTGGCATGTGCTCATTGCATTGTTCATCACACGCAGAAACAAACACTGGGAAGCACCGGTTGTAGGTATCATTGCACTGGTGCAGGTTTTTCTTGCTTCCATGTTGCTCGGAGTTTATGTGTTCGATTATAAAATCGGAACCAATCCTTTCTCACTGCTTCGTCATCATGAGCAGTTTGCCAATCTTCCATTCATTCAAATGCCCGATTATCTGAACCGCATAAAAGATGGACGAGGTCTGAATCCTTTATTGCAAAACTATTGGATGGTGATTCATCCACCTACATTGTTTTTGGGATTTGCATCTACTGTTGTTCCTTTTGCATTTGCTATCGGCTCATTGCTTCGCAAAAATGTTTCAGACTGGGTGAAGCCTGCTCTGCCTTACACTTTCTTCGGCATTATGATTTTGGGCGCAGGCATTCTTATGGGTGCAGCATGGGCTTATGAAGCTCTGAGCTTTGGTGGTTTCTGGGCATGGGATCCTGTAGAAAATGCTTCGCTTGTTCCATGGCTTACACTTGTGGGTGCAGGACACGTTATGCTTGTATATCTGAAAAGACAACGAGCACTCATCAGTACCTTTGTGTTAAGTATCCTGTCATTTCTGTTAGTTCTTTACAGCACATTCCTCACAAGAAGCGGCATCTTAGGCGAAACATCGGTACATGCATTTACCGATTTGGGCATGAGCGGACAGTTGATTTTTTACATGATGTTTTTTGTGGTGCTTTCAATTGTACTGTTGGTGATCAACTGGAAAAAATTACCGAGAGAAAATTCTGATGACAGCATGACTTCACGCGAGTTCTGGATGTTTATCGGTATGCTCGTACTCTGTATTTCTGCAGTGCAGGTAACTTTTACCACAAGTATTCCTGTTATCAATAAATTGTTCGGATTAAAACTGGCTCCTCCTGTTGATGTGAAAGAGCATTTCAACTCCTGGCAGATTCCTATTGCCATGATACTTTGTTTGCTGATGGCCATCGGACAGTTTTTTAAATATAAACACAGCGAAGTAAAAGAGGTGTTCAGAAAACTGATGTTGTCCATCATCGTTTCAGTTGCAATAACCATTGCAGTGGTGCTGGCATTACATTTCCGCAGTGTACATTATATCACTCTGGCATTTGCATGTATTTTCAGTATTGTTGCCAATGCCGATTATTTCTTTCGCATTATCAAAGGAAAACTGTCATTCAGCGGTGCATCCATTGCACATATTGGATTTGCGTTTATCATTATGGGTGCACTCATTTCCAATGCCAATTCAAGAATAATTTCGCAGAATAAACTGAATATTGATTTAGGGAAAGATTTTCCTAACAATGAAAACATCATGCTTGCCAAAGGCGACACATTGCAGATGGGAAAATATTTTGTGACCTATACCGGACGTGAGAAAAAAGGTGTCAACGTGTATTTCAATATTGATTACTTCAAACCCAATCACAAAAACGGAACTTTGAAAAAAGCATTTACGCTTAAACCCATCATTCAACTCAATGAAAGAATGGGAAACAGTGCCGAGCCTGCTACCAAATGGTTTCCTGATAAAGATATTTATACTCACATCACCTATGCAAATCTCGATGAGTTTACCAAACAGGAATCAGCAGAGGAATATGATGAACCGGTAGAACATGAAATGGCTACAGGTGATACGTTAGCAACTTCCAACAGTTTGATTGTATTAAAGAGAATTGCAAAAGATAATTCGGAAGTTGCAATAGATTCATTCGACAGTTTTGGTGTGAAAGCTGAACTGGAAGTAACAGATGTGAATAAGAAAAAACATGAAATCAATCCGGTGTTTCTGGTTAAAGACCGCATGGCTGTTTCCAAAAATTATTTTATTGACGAACTGGGGCTTAAAATCCGCTTTACCGGACTGAATCCCGAAGACGGGAAAATAAAACTTGAAATTGCAGAAAAGAAAGCCAACAAGCGCGACTTTATCATCATGAAAGCAATCATTTTCCCTCACATAAATTTACTCTGGACAGGATGTGTTCTGCTCATCTTAGGATCATGGATTTCTGCAGTGAAACGTTTTAAAGAAAATGTTCGCTATGCCGGCAAAAGCTGATGTAATCAAAGTTGTAATGGTTGGTTCAGGCAATGTAGCCATGCAATTAGCCATGCTGCTGAATATATCCGGCAACAAAATCATTCAGGTTATCAGTCGTAATAAAAAAACCGGCAGGCAGTTGGCTAAACTCTGCGATTGCAATTTTGATTCTGAATTGAAAAATGTGAATACCGAGGCCGACATGTGTATCATCGCTGTTAACGATGACAGCATTGCCGAAGTTGTAAGCAATATGCCGCTGATGAAAGCTGCAGTGGTTCATACTTCAGGAACAATTCCTATGGAAGTTTTAAAAAAGAAATTTAAAAACTGTGGAGTGATGTATCCTCTTCAGTCACTCACTGCTCACTCCGGAATATTTTCAGAGTTGATTTTTTGTGTGGAGGCCTCAGGAAAAAAAGTAATGGACAGCATCACCGGCTTACTGCAAAATATCAATTGCCGATACGTAAAACTGAATTCTGCAAAGCGCGAAAAACTGCATCTTGCGGCAGTAATAGTGAATAATTTCCCCAATCATCTCTATAGCTTAGCTTACGATTTTCTGAAACAAAACAAAATCAGTTTTCAGATTCTGCAACCGCTGATTGAGAATACGGCCCTTCGTATTGACAGCAGAAACCCGAAATCACTGCAAACTGGTCCTGCTGTACGTGGCGATTTAAAAACTATTAAAAGACATCTTCAACTTCTGAAAAATAACACTGATATTGCAGACGTTTATAAAACAATGACTAAATCTATTCAGAAAAGCAGAAAATGAGTATCAGCTACAAACAAAAACTTAAAGACATTCGCTGTTTTATATTCGATGTGGATGGCGTTCTTACCAACGGAATGTTGCACATTACCAATGATGGAAAATTATTACGTCAGATGAATATCAAGGATGGATATGCCATGCAACTTGCCGTAAAAAAGGGATATCATGTCATCATCATTTCCGGAGGTAAGGATGAAGGCGTTGCTATCCGACTGCAAAAACTCGGTATTGAAGAAGTGTATCTGGGAGTGGGTGATAAGTTGCAGCAATTGCTGCAGGTTACTCAGCAACATCATCTGCAGAAAGAACAGGTATTGTACATGGGTGATGATATGCCGGATTTTGAAGCCATGCAATACACCGGGTTCCCCTGTTGTCCTGAAGATGCAGCTGCACAAATTAAAAGTATCTGCACCTACATCTCTCCTGTTAAAGGAGGTGAAGGTTGTGTAAGAGATGTGATTGAACAGGTGTTGACACTAAATATAGATTGGGAGTAAATGGAATTTCTCAGACTCATCAGAATTGGTAATCTGGCTATGCTTGCATTAGCTCAATGTCTGGTTTATTATATGGTGGTAGTGCCTTTGCTCAAAGTTTCAGAGTTTACTCCATCCTTATACACATGGCAGTTTGGTTTAATGGTGTTAGCTACAGTACTGATTACTGCAGGAGGTTATGCTATCAACGATTTTTTTGATAAAGATATTGATGCAGCTAATGGAATACGAAGAACAGCAAACATTTCAGCATGGACCATGAAAACAGTTTACTTTTCATTCTCCGTCATAGCTGTTGCTATAGGTGTTTATCTTACTTATTGGTTAAAGCTGCGACAGTTTGCATTGATATTTTTGCTTACATCAGCCTTGCTGTATTTTTATTCGGCATCTTATAAAAGACTTCCGCTGGTTGGAAATTTTGTTGTAGCTTTTCTTACTGCACTTGCAGTTTTTATTCCGGCCTTTGCCGATTATGAAATGCAATATGCCTTTCGCGATATAAGACTTCCTGTTGAAAATGAAAAAGCATATAACCTTCGTGTTGTTATAGCCATCACCTTTGCGTATGCGCTGTTTGCATTCCTGATGACATTTGTAAGAGAAATTATTAAAGATATGGAAGATGTGGAAGGTGACAGGAAATTAGGATGCAAAACTCTTCCTGTAGTTGCCGGTGAAAGAGTTGCTAAATTCACAGCCATCTTTTTTCTGTTATTGATATTCATTCTCATTGTATTGTTGCAGATTCGTTTTGAGTGGTGGAATGAATTAATTTCTTTCAGTTATATGGTGGTGGCATTACAGCTACCTGTTCTGGCTTTGATTGTATATTTGTTTTTTGCAGAGGAGAAAAAACAATTTCACTTTGCAAGTGTGTTAGCCAAAATCACTATGTTAGGCGGAATATTGTCCTTACCGGTAATGTATTATTCAGGATTATGATTAAAGTAATTTAACCGCATATAGCTCCAACATGTTACTGGTATATACACAACAAAATTCTCCGCGGCTTCATTATATTTTAAATCTTTTTATAGGTGAGCTGATGGGAATTCCTTTCACCCTTACCCACAACCGCGAAGAGTTTAAGAGCTACAGTGGTGCCAAACTGAATTATTCAGAATCTCCGATAGAGAATGAACCATTTATTTATGCCGAGAAATTACTTTTTGAGAAGGGGATAGAAGATCAGCAGTTTGGATTTACTGAATGGGTAGGACAAAAAGCATTTTATGCAACTCATCCCAAATACGTGATTCCTTTTGATGTGTTTGCTGCTTCTTTTTATCTGGTCAGTCGCTATGAAGAATATCTGCCGCACCTCAGAGATGCACACGACAGATATAACGAAACGGAAAGTCTTGCATATACACGTGGTTTTTTACAAAAGCCGCTCATCAATATCTGGGCAAAAAATCTGCGTGAAGTATTGTTGAGTTATTTTCCTTCTTTACCGTTTACGCCATCAAAGTATCGTTACATCAGTACTGTTGATATTGACAATGCGTATGCCTATCTCGAAAAAGGTTTTATGCGCACCATTGGTGCTTATGGAAGATCTTTGGTGAATCTGGATTTTCAGCAGGTGATTGAGCGTACCAAGGTGTTGTTGCGCATGGCGCATGATCCTTACGACACATACGACCTCATGCTCGACCTGCATAAGCGATATAAAGTGAATGCCATTTATTTTTTTCTGCTTGGTGAGTATGGAGAAAATGACAAAAATGTATCTGTTGACAGCCGCACTTTTCAGTCACTCATACAGTCGTTGGCCGACTATGCCGAAACCGGAATTCATCCAAGTTATGGCTCCAACAACCAGCAGGGACGTTTGCAAAAGGAAGTGCAGATACTCTCGCGAATTCTCAAAAGAGAAGTAAAAAAAAAGCCGTCAGCATTTTCTTAAAATTAAACTTCCTGATACCTACAGAAAACTCATTGATGTGGATATCAAAGATGACTTTACGATGGGTTATGCAGGTAATATAGGTTTCCGTGCAGGAATTTGTTCTCCGTTTAATTTTTATGATCTGGATAATGAAACCACCACAACTCTGAGAGTTCATCCTTTTGCAGTAATGGATGCTACCTTCCGTTATTATCTCAAAGTTGAACCTTATCAGGTGATTGATTTGATAAAACCTTTGGTTGAAGAAGTGAAAGCTGTAAACGGTACCTTCATCAGCTTATGGCATAATGAATCACTGAGCGAAAACCACATCTGGAAAGGTTATCGCAGTGTTTACGAAGAACTGTTAAAGATAGCTTCGGCATAAATGAATATTGTATTTCTGAGGCATAATGAAATTGATAAACAAAAATGGGATGAAGTAATTGCTTCATCACACAACTCATTGCCGTATGCTTATTCATGGTATCTGGATTGTGTGTGTCCCAACTGGAATGCATTGGTGGGTGACGATTATCAGTATGTATTTCCCCTCACTGCAAATACTAAGTTTGGAATAAAATATTTGTATCAGCCCTATTTTGCTCAACAGTTAGGTTTGTTTTCAAAACATAAAATTTCTACTGAAGACGTCATTTTATTTCTGAATGCAATTCCTGATTTTTATAAGTTGATTGAGATTAACCTCAATTTTGCAAATACGGTCAGCGAATCAGGATTTCAGGTAAGCAAAGGAAAAAATTTCGAACTTCAGCTTGACAAACCATACGCTGAGATTAAAAAAATTTTATTCCGACAATCAGAAGAGAAATATTGCCAAAGCAGAAAAAAGTGGTTTGTTTGTAACAGATAATATTACCATCAGGCAGGTCATTGATTTTTTTAAACACGACAAAGGTGCCGGCCTTGACACCATGAAAGAAAAGCACTACAAGCTGCTTGAAAAATTATTTGATGTGCTTGAGCAAAAACAAATGTGTTTTGTAAAAGGTGTTACCGATGGCAAACAATTGTATTGCGGAGCAATGTTTATTAAAACCGCAAATCGTATCATCTTTATTTTCTCAGGCAACAGTACCGAAGGAAAATCCAAAGGTGCAATGTCGTTTCTGATAGATTCAGTAATCGAAACTTTTAGCAACAAGCCAATAATATTTGATTTTGAAGGCTCAAATCATCCGGGTCTTGCGCGATTTTACAGTAGTTTTGGTTCAATTGAACTCGTATATTTACACCTGAAAAAAAACACACTTTCCTATCCATTAAGGCTGCTTAAAAAATAATTATGGTAAACCTTATCAGTCCGAATAATTCTTTAGTCAATCAGTTTGTTGCTGAGTTGCGTGATGTTGAAATTCAAAATGACAGAATGCGTTTCAGACGTAATCTCGAACGTCTTGGCGAAATTGCTGCTTATGAAATCAGCAAAACATTTAACTATGAAAATACGGACGTTACAACACCTCTTGGTGTGGCTACGGTTCCTCTCATGCAAAGCCAGCCGGTTTTAGGAACTATTCTCAGAGCAGGACTGCCGTTACATCAGGGTTTACTCAATTATTTTGACCAGGCCGACAATGCATTTATATCTGCATACAGAAGACATCATAAGGATTCTACTTTCGACATTCATTTGCAGTATGTGTCTGCACCGCCTATTGCCGGACGCATTTTAATTCTTTGCGACCCGATGCTGGCCACCGGACAATCGCTGGTTGAAACGTATAAAGCGTTACTGGAACTGGGTGTTCCTGCTTATACACACATCGTAGCTGCTTTGGCAAGCCGTCAGGGAATTGAATATGTCAAAGCAAACGTCTCTGATGATATGACCATTTGGGTGGGTGCCATTGATGAAGAGCTGACCGCACAGTCATACATTGTTCCCGGTCTGGGTGATGCAGGCGACCTGGCCTACGGAGAAAAAAAATAGCACCTGACGAAAAAAATCATTATTTTTCGGAACAGACTATAAACCTGTCATGAGTGAGCCGCTAAAAATATTGATGGTTATTTTAATCAGCAGCGTTAAATTTGTTGTTGGACCTGCATTTGCTTACTATGATGATAATTTCGATTTTACTTTTTTTGAAGCAGTGATTTATCCGGTGATAGGAGGTATGCTCGGAGTGTTTGTCTTTAGTTTCTTCAGCGATCAGGTAGCTAAATTATGGACGTTTATCAAAAATAATATTTCCAAAACCGTTGGAAAGAAAAATAAACCCTTTTCAAATCCTACCATTGATACAGACCAAAAAATTAAAGTCAACTACACGTATGTGGAGAGTAAGAAAGAAAACAAACCTAAAATTTTTACCAAGCGCAACAGGAGAATTATTACGCTGTGGCGCAAGTACGGATTGTTTGGCATAGCTTTTATCACACCTGTAATTTTATCCATTCCTATCGGCACCATTATTGCATCACGATTAGTGAGTAACAGAAAGAAAGTATTTCTGTTTATGTTTGTAAGTATTTCATTCTGGTCTGTACTGATGGTATCATCATTCGAATTGTATCACGCTTATTCTATCAAAGCACTTCAGCAGAAAATGCTTGAACCATGAAAACAAAAAAAACATTACACGCATTTATTGTTCGATCTGGATCATACCCTTTGGGATACGGATAAAAATGCCGGCATAGCACTCGTAGAATTATACAGGGAAAATAATTTACAGCAATATGGAATTGCTGACTATCGTGAGTTTGTGGATAAATACACCACAATCAACAACCGCATGTGGACCGATTATGCATTGGGAAAAATCAAGAAATCCTATCTGCGCACCGGCAGGTTCGAACTTACACTGAAACATTTTAATATTAATGACAAGCAATTAGTAGAACAGTTAGCTGAATTTTTTGTAAACCGCACACCAAGCAAGAAACATTTGCTTCCGCATGCTGTTGAATTGCTCAACCACGTGCAGGGACGTTACGAACTGGCTATTGTTACCAATGGTTTTGCCGAAGCACAACACACCAAATTAAAATCATCCGACATTGCACATTTCTTTTCGCACGTTGTCATTTCAGAAGAGGTAGGATATCACAAACCTGACCCGAGAATATTTTTGCATACTGCCGAGGTGTTGAATGCACCTATAGAAAATTGTCTGATGATTGGCGATAATGCTGAAACTGATATGGCAGGAGCTATTGCCGCAGGCATGGATTGTGTTTATCTGAATTCATCAAATGTGATTCATGATTTGCCGGTTACATTTGAAACAGACAGTCTGCATAAACTCATAGAGATATTGTAAGCGCAGCATGAAAGCTCAGCAGGGAATTGTAATTAAAACCACCGGAAGTATTATCACAGTAATGTCAGGTAAGGATGTATTGCAGTGCCGCGTAAAAGGAAATTTCAGAATCAAAGATATTGACGCAACAAATCCTGTTGCAGTAGGCGATGAGGTTGAATTTGAAAATGGTTTTATTGTTCGGCTGTTGCCACGAAGAAATTACATCATCCGCAAATCGAAAAAGTTAAGCAAGCAGGTGCAGATTCTTGCTGCAAACATTGACCATGCATATCTCATAGCCACACCGGTACTGCCACGTACTTCAACGGGTTTTATTGATCGCTTTCTTGCCACTGCCGAAGCCTATTCCATTCCTGCATCAATTGTATTTACCAAATCCGATTTGTATGATGATGAATTAAATCATTATGTAAATGAGCTTACTCAGTTGTATAACAAAATCGGGTACCCCACTTATTTGGTATCATCTCTCAACGAAAACTCCTTGCATACTCTCAAAACAAAGCTTGCAGGAAAGGTCAACTTATTTTCCGGTCACTCAGGTGTTGGCAAAACCTCTCTCATCAATGCACTTGTTCCGGGTTTAAATTTAAGGACAGCACCCATATCTGAGCAACATCTCACAGGAAAACATACAACCACCTTTGCGGAAATGACGGAATTACCTTTTGGAGGATTTATAATTGACACACCCGGCATCAGAGAGTTTGGTATTGTGGATTTCAATCAGCAGGAAGTCACGCATTATTTTCCTGAGTTTTTTAAACTGCTTCCTCAATGCCGTTTCAACAACTGTATTCATGTCAACGAAGAAGGGTGTGCCGTGCTCGAAGCACTAGAAAGGGGAGAGGTTAGCCCGTCACGTTATCATAATTATTTGAGTATTCTTAACAACGAAGATATTTATCGCTAAAAAATGAGACTGGTAATACAACGTGTTTCTCAGGCAGAGATTAAGATAGATGAAAAACAACATGCGGCTATTGGAAAAGGATTGCTCATTCTGCTCGGAATATCAACGGAAGATACAGAAGAGGATGCAGATAAATTAGCAAAGAAAATTCCTGCACTGCGGATTTTCAGTGATGAAAACGGACAAATGAATCTTTCGGTTTCTGATATCAATGGTGAAATACTTATCGTTTCGCAGTTTACACTTTATGGTGATGCTGCAAAAGGCAACAGACCATCGTTCATTCATGCTGCAAGACCTGAGCAGGCTATTCCACTCTACGAATATTTTGTTCAGAAGGTAAAATTAAGCAGTTCAATACCTGTAAGTACGGGAGTGTTTGGTGCCGATATGAAAATTAGTCTTACAAACGATGGCCCTGTAACAATAATTATGGATTCGAAAAAATAATTCAATGACAATTGCTGAAGCACAAAAAACGGTTGACACCTGGATAAAAAAGTATGGTGTAAGATACTTTAATGAATTAACCAATATGGCATTGCTTACAGAGGAAGTGGGTGAGCTTGCAAGAATTATTGCCCGCAAATATGGTGAACAGTCATTTAAAGATAAGGAATCTGAAAGTAATCTGGCTGATGAAATGGCTGATGTGCTCTTCGTGTTAATATGTATTGCCAACCAAACCGGTGTAGATCTCACTCAGGCGATGACAAAAAATTTGGAGAAAAAAACCAAACGGGATGTTGAGCGACATCGCTCAAATGATAAGTTGATGTGAATATGACTCTAAATTAACTAAGTAGAGAGTTAATGTTGAAAAACTGTAGTTGTGTGCTACAATTAAATAAGTAATGACTTTTTAATTTTTATAATTCGTTGGGTTTGAATTTTTATAGGAAAAGCTAATATCTTCTGTACAAATACTTTAATTATTTCTAAATGTTGCTTTAATTTTATAGTAACAGTCATAGATATAAATACTCATTGTTGTAATAAAAACAGAAATCTTTGAAAATTATTTGATTGTTAGAAAAAGTCATTTATTTTTACCCTGTAGAATTTTGACACAGTTAAAACTTATGTTGAATTATAATTTTAAATAAAAGACAGTGTAATATAAAAAAAGATAAATAGCGTTTCGCTTTAAAATCCTGCACCAGAAATACGACCAATTATTAAAGTAGGACAGGGAAGTAAAAGGTTGAAACGCCTGCGTAAATCGCGGGCGTTCCTTTTGCTTTGTTCTACAGCCCTTGGTCGGGCTTCTGGTGCAAGCACGGGAATCAGCCCGCGATTTTTTTTAAGCACCACCTGCAAATCACATTAAAAATATATAATTTAGTATCACCCATAAAACCCAAATAATCATGAGAAAGATTTACCATACCGTAAGTCTGTTACTGATAACAGCGGGAGTATTAAGAGCGCAGGTAAATGTAACGGTAACAGCACCATCTAAAGTGGGAGCATGTATAGAGAACCAGTACACCTTGAGTTTTAGTGGAGCACCTGCATTGACGCAACTTGTGATAACTCCATCGCTGAACGTAACAGCCGGAGGCAGTTGTCCGGCAACCAATGGAATTGCCATTCAATTTGTAATTGCAACCAATGCAACGCTAATTGCTGATGGTAGTTCGCTGACAGTAGAAGTGAGCAATACCGGATCAACAACAATCAGTTACTACGTACTCATAGACTGTCATTTTGCAGACAGCAGTTCGGTAAATCTCAGTCAGACTTTTACAAGCAATAACGGCACTGACTTTTTAGCTGGAGGCAGTAATGTATATACAACCACAAACATAAAAAAGCCCAATATAGTATTGCAAAACACCACCAATTTTCAGGCATCGTATTTATCCGACAATTATTTTATTTATTATTACAGAAACAATGGTGACTCGGCAAACATCAAATTCAACTTTATGGCCGATACCTCCGGATATTGCAAACAGGATAGTACCATCAGTATTTTTTACAGCAAAGGATTGCAGGGAACGCAATATGCTTATAACGGAACCTCGGGAACCATCATCCTTGGCCATTTGGATACACTTGTAATCAAACAAAAAGTATATGTAAGCAAATGTATAACAGCCTGTGTAGCCGATACGGCCGGGTTTACCTGGTCGTGCAATTACACAGCCGCACAGGCATCGGGATTCTGCAATCAGTGTCAGCAAAACTATAAGTACAGTTATCATGTATTTAATAATGACAGTGCCGTAGCCGATATCATACGCATAAGCCCGGTGCGAGCCGACAGAGAGTTTAGTTGCTTTAACGACACTGCCAATGTAATAAACTGGAAATATATGATCCTCAATACAGGCAGAGGTGCTATGGACAGTTTGAGTTTTGATTTGATGGAATGGGGAACGAGCGGAAATACGGCACTAAAAAATTATCTGATGCTGATAGATAGCTCATCGGTATCGGTCAGCAAAGGAATAACAAACGGATGCACACTGACAACCAACTTAACGATGCGAAGCCAATGGCTGTGTAAGGATCTTGTTCCGGCAGCTTTGTACAAAGCAGAGGTAAGAGTAAAAAATTTTGGAGAGAAGGACACCATCTTTGTCAGTTTCACTACCATGCGTTGTTCCGAAGAAGATAATGCAGCGCTGTTGAACAAACCTAAAATTTATAATCAGTGGTATTTCAGTAATTTTAAAGCCGGAGAAATATGTGGTACTGCCGTAAATTTTCCTTCGGCAACAGGGTTGTTCGGCACATTCATATCCGGTCAGATGACAGGCACTGCTTATGACGACATCAATTTAAAGTTGCAATATTTTCCATCGGTGAGCAACCTGAGTGTTGACAACAGCGGCATGGGCGATTCGGCAGTATTCAGTATGGATTTTAAAGGACTGGTACGCAAGAGTGCAGTAAACATCTATCAGCTGTTGGGCTGCGACACGGTGCAAAGCCGGTGCGACACGCTTTACGGCTGGTTGCGTGCAACGGTATTTTGCGACACGAACATACGCATAACCAGACCCTGGCAGGATGTGTATTTCATTAAAACAGATGCTAATAACGACACGGTTATTTTCAATCCGGAATATTATTACACCTCCAACCCAATAGGGAATACGGTATGCAGAAGAACGTCCTATTATTTTTATTTCAACCTTGCCGACAGTGGTATGCGCAGCGTGTTGGACAGCGGCAAATTTATATTCAAAATACAGGCATGCTGTGGCAGCGATTTATCGCCATCGCCATATTCGGCAACGTTTCATCTGCTTCCCAATCCGGGCAACTGTTTTGCGCTGAACTATACAGGCGCAGCATTTGCAACACACCTTGTGCCTCCCGACATTATCCATAACAAAGGCACGGTGCAATGGCTGCCACTCTCAGAGCGCGGCAAAGAGATTTATGTACTATGTCCCGGATGCAAAAGTCCCGGCATAATAGCACACTCTTACCGGATGCAGCGGGCAGAGTCGTCACTGGGGTTGCTGGACAGCGATAATGACGGAAGAGCAGATGAACCGCTGACACAGATTACCGACACCAGCGGATGGTATTTGCAGTATGGAAATTACCTCAACAGAAACATCAGCAGCTTTGGCGACAGAACAGAAGATTTTTTATTATCCAATTTTGTGGATGGCGATAAAAGTACAGGAGGATACGATTACGGACAATTGCAGCAATTAGGTTTGCGGTTTAACGTTTTGCAGTTAAGCCGGTTTATTCCCATGGGTCAGGACACCATGAATCTTGTGCCCGACAGTTTGGTATTTTATATTGATGACACCACACAAACGGGCAGCAGTTGTATAGATTGCGATTTGTTTGATGCAGGAGGAACTTATACAACCATTTTAAAAATAAATGCAGGCATCAATGATATTTCAAAATATTTTATAGGCACATCGCTTGCCGAAAATGAGTACCGATATGCTTTTACATCCTATTACGATTCCATAGCCAACACATATTCAGGCAACCTGCACGACTTTGCCTCGCTGATCAGCTACACCAACAATACGTTTACGGGATTTTTGCCATCACAGCATTATCGCCTGAGAGTATTTTACAGTGTGTGCGGCAATTTCAGCGGAGGCGCTTCATCAGATGCAGCTGCTTTTGTAAAACCATCGCAAATAACCAACCGCATGTTTCTGAGCGGAAATATACATCAGGCGGTAAGTAACACCATCCCACAGCAACCCAACACCGTAGCATTACTCGACAGTGCAGGATGGACAGTGAACCCCAATGACCTAAGCAATGTATTGGCAGATACAAACTTTATGAATCAATATGCATTTTTTTGTGAAGCAACAGGAGCGATTCATTATTTTGCAAGCACCGAAACGGGCAACGGAAGTTTTACGCAAAATACCGAAGGGTGCAAAAAACTACTCAGGCTCAGAGCCACCAGCAACATTACAGGCGGCAAAGATATTTATGATGCATTCCCTTACGAATATAAAACACCACAACTGATGCCGGTTCATTTTGAGGTAAACATTCCGACAGGATATTATGTAAGCAGTGCATGGGTGAGCAATACCATCAATTTTCCATCAGGAACTTCGGCATATTCGGTTAGCGATACGGTGGGCATACACCTTGCCGACACGGTGGACAAGATAGTGATTACGGATGCAGACCTGCCGCCATTGCATTGCTTTAAGCAAACACAAACACAGGCAGGAAAAGACTCGTTGTTTTTTGGCGACCAGTACAACATGCGCAGCATAGACTTGCAACTGATGCCCCTGCCGCAGAGTTGTATTGACACATTAGTGAAACCGGCAACAGACAGCACGTGTGTGATAAGTTTTAATATACAAACCCCCTCCTGCCTTCAGAGCGGAGCCTGCACACAGGTAAACTTCAGCAAAGGCAACGGACAGATGCAGGCATTGGGCGTAAATCCTGATTTGATACTGAGCGGCACCTCCAACTCATTGGTGCTGCTGAACAGCGATACGGTGTGCTGGCACGGAATAAAAATAGAAAACCAAAGCAACACGCAGCCTGCACTCACACAGGCCGACAATGTTTTTCTGGCACTTATTGACAGCAGCCCCAACTACCTTTACGACTGGCATTTTGTAAAATCAGGACAGGTGATATATCCAGATGGCAACATTTTCGGATTGACATCGGCTCTGGCAACAGGCACTTCCATAACAGGCGATTTGTGTGCAAGAGTGCAGGCCTGCCCTGCCGACACCCTGCCTTATGAAGTGAGGCTTCATTACGGCTGGAACTGCGGAGGATATCCGCCAAGCCCTTACGACAGCACACAAATATGCGAGTATGCATCGCTGAATCTGTCATTTGAAAAAGCGGGCTACTCACTTCAGTCACCTGGCAAGTGGTATGAAACACCCTATACGCTGTGCG
>LNBX01000041.1 GCA_001567275.1 Bacteroidetes bacterium OLB10 | reverse complement strand
TCAAAGTTTGTTGGCGGGATTAACCCTGGCAATGTCCATTTTACCCGAAGAAATTCCGGTTGCATTTACCACTTTTATGGCATTGGGTTCCTGGAAATTAATGAAACAAGGCGTTATCATCAAACGAAGCAGTATTGTTGAAACTTTAGGAAGCACTACTGTAATCTGCACCGACAAAACGGGTACGATTACCGAAAATTCAATGAAACTGAAAGCCTTTTTTGACTTTAAATCCAATCAGGTTTTTGATGATAAAAATTTTGATAAATCTGAACTCTCTGAACTCATTCAATTTGCCATGTGGAGCAGCGAACCCGTTCCTTTTGATCCAATGGAAAAAACTTTGCATAAGGTATATGAGGAAACACAAACTTCTGACCAAAGAAAAGATTTTCAGATGATACACGAATATCCGTTAGAGGGCAAACCACCGATGATGACCCATATTTTTGAAAACAATTCAGGTGAACGAATTATCGCTGCCAAAGGTGCACCGGAAGCTATTCTTGCGGTTTCTCAACTTGCAGAAAATGAAAAAGAAAACTTGGGTCAACAAATTCAGGAATTTGGACAACAAGGTTACCGGGTATTGGGCGTTGCCAAATGTGATTTTGAAGGAAATGATTTCCCTGAAAAACAACAAGATTTTAAGTTTGAATTTTTAGGATTTACCGTCTTTTACGATCCGCCAAAAAAGAACATTCAGCAGGTTTTCAAAAAAATATACGATGCAGGAATAAAAGTAAAAGTAATTACAGGCGATAATGCTGATACCACAAACACCATTGCCCAACAAGCCGGTATTAAAAATAATATTCCTGCCGTTACCGGCTCTGAAATAGCAAATCATTCAGAAACTGAACTGATGACACTTTCAAACGAAACTACTTTATTTACTCGTATGTTTCCCGAAGCTAAATTATCTGTGGTGAATGCTTTAAAACAATCAGGAGAAGTTGTGGCAATGTTGGGAGATGGTGTGAATGACGCACCGGCACTCAAAGCCGCTCATATTGGTGTGGCAATGGGCAACAAAGGAACAGAAATAGCCAAAGCAGCAGCAGCCTTGGTCATCACCAACGATGATTTGGACAAACTCATTATAGGAATAGAAGCAGGCAGAAGAATTTATACCAATATCAAAAAAGCCATTCAGTATATTATTTCCATTCATATTCCAATCATCTTGACGGTTTCTCTGCCTTTGTTTTTAGGTTGGATTTATCCCAATATTTTCACACCGGTACACGTAATATTTTTAGAATTGATAATGGGACCAACCTGCTCAATCGTCTATGAAAATGAACCGATAGAAAAGAATGCGATGCAGCAAAAACCACGAAAAATGACAGAAACCTTTTTGAATTGGAGAGAATTAAGCATCAGCATTATTCAAGGATTGATGATAACTGCTGGTGTATTATTCGCCTATCAATTGGCTGTTCAAAATGGAGCAAGCGAAGAAACGACAAGAGCGATGGTTTTCACCACACTCATCTTTGCCAATGTGTTTTTAAGTCTAACCAACCGTTCTTTTACTTATAGTCTTTTTGAAAGTTTTAAAAACAAAAACATCTTGTTTCCATTGATAATAGGAGCAACTTTAGTTTTGCTATTTGCCATTTTATACATACCGGTCTTTTCAAACTTCTTCCATGTGAGCAGTTTGAAATTAAAGGATTTGGGAGTCGCATTACTGATTGCAATGGTTTCAGTATTGTGGTTTGAGGTGTATAAATGGAGAAAAAGAAGGAGATAATCAAACTTGCTTCAAAAACTATTTGCACAATCAAAATATTAATTTTACTTTTGTGAGTGAATACTAACTAACGTTAAAATAATAGTAT
>LNBX01000040.1 GCA_001567275.1 Bacteroidetes bacterium OLB10 | reverse complement strand
TACCACTGATACTTGAAGGACGTGATGGCAGACTTGGTGCAACTGTCTTACATTTAGGTGCTGAAGTTACTCCGCAAATACTGGTTGCTGTTACACAAATATTACCAACATTATTATACGATGGTGTATAGTCCACAATGATGGAATTGGTTCCTTGTCCACTGCTTACCATAGCATTTGCAGGTACTGTCCAGTTATAAGTAGCCACTCCGGGGCCCGGTGTTACAGAGTAATTCTCTAATGTGTTAGCACATGCGCTAAACGAGCCTGAAATGATTCCAAAATTGCCTGAAGCCGTGCTGATTGGGAAACATTTGTAGGCTGATGTATAACAACTTGTTTTGGCTGCTACACACAATGTACCGCCTGTCCAGCCTGGTCCAAAATCAACGGTTACATTCAACGCAGTTGTTGTTACAGTATTACCCTGTCCGTTGATGCTTGCATCTCCTGAAATGGTCCATTGATATTCTGTGGCTCCTGTAGGAGCAGCAGGAATACTATAAACTTTGCCGGAGGTGTTGGCACACACTGTTGCATCTCCGCTGATAGCTGATGGTACAGATACACTGTAACGTACCTTCTGAATCTTACGAATTGAAGCACCACATCCATTTGCTGCCTGAACACCTATCTGATAAAGTGATGTACTTGGTGTACCAAATAAAATCTGAACACTGGATACATTTGAAGTATATGGTGATGGATTACCATTAAAGTAAGTACCCGGAGGACCATCCCAGATATACTTGGTTGCATTTGGAACAGAAGGAATACTTAAAGTAACAATAGTTCCGGGGCATGCATTGGCAGGCATACCAGCAAATGGCATTATTACATTCTGTGATGGCGGCACTGTACTGATGTGGCCTAATGTCACAGGTATGGTTGTCAAACATGCATTGGCATCACTTACATATACTACTGTTGTACCTTCA
Source organism: Bacteroidetes bacterium OLB10 (assembly GCA_001567275.1). Lineage (GTDB taxonomy): Bacteria > Bacteroidota > Bacteroidia > AKYH767-A > OLB10 > OLB10. The sequence goes on along the minus strand of LNBX01000040.1, from coordinate 75,579 downwards.
GGTAGGTTATCAATGGTTGCCTGTGAAGGATCATTGAAATAGTTTACGAAGTCTGCTGTGAAGTCATAATTTGCTGTTCCACCGCTGGCACCTATGGTTACTGAACCGTCACTGCCACCTATACATCCCACATCCTGCTGACTTAATATCGTCAATGTTGGATTTGGATTTACATTTACAGTTGTAGTTGAAGTTCCTGAGCAACCAAACTGATTGGTAACTACCATAGTGTATGTACCACTGTTTATTGATCCAGGTCCATAGATTACCGGATTCTGATCACTGCTGGTAAAGCCGTTAGGACCTGTCCATGAATAGGTGTTACCTGTACTTTGACCCGGGTCAACGTTGTCACCTGTCAGATAAATATCTGCTCCCTGACAAACATCTCCACCTGATGAAGCAACAGCAATTGGTGAAGGTGAAAGATTGAATGACCAAACAGAACAAGAAGTTCCGCCACCGCTGATTTGTGGAACAACCATCCAGTAGAATGTAGTTCCTGAAACAATTGTTGCATCGAATGTAGTATCTGCCTGATTGGTAGAAACCAAGGTAGTCGGAGGATTATTCGTATCAAAATATACATCATATCCTGTAGCTCCTGAAAGTGATGGCCAGCTTAAATGAACCATTCCATTATCAGGACATGCACTTCCTCCATTAGCAGGTGCTATTGGACTAAACAAACAGGTTGGTGCCAAAATATTGATAGAATAATCTTCACATTCTGTATATGATGTTCCTGTGCAAGCTGTTGGTGATGTACTTAAATAATTTCCTACAATTCTCATGCGTGTAGTACCAAGAGCAGCAGTTACTGGGATTGTTATGGTTCCTGCAGCACTTGATAAATATGTACCTGAAACATAAATCTGTTCACCTGCATCATTAAAATCAAGATCCTGATTCCAGTCTATCCACACACCAAAGCCCATTGTTCCATATCCTGATGTAATGGAATAATTGAAACTTTGACCTTGAACCTGACTAACTGTTAAGGCGGTGTAGTTACCATAACCGTTTGGAGAAAATCCTGAGGTGTTATTGGTAATGTTTGCAATAGCTCCAGTTGTAGAGAAATCACTGATGTAATAGGTTGAACTTGATGAATTGGTATTGGCACAATATCCTGTCATGAATGACACTGTAGCCCATGCACTGTAATCACCGCTTCCGCAATCTGTTCTTACATGTGCATAATACGTTGTATTTGGTGTTAAACTTCCAACCACTGTTGAGGTACCTGAAATATTGGTACCTGAAACAGGAGGTATTGATGATGTTGTAACAGCATACTGATACTGTACAGGAGGATTACCCGATAATGGAGCACTCCAACTCAAACTTACAGCATTCAGTGATGGTATTGCATTTAAGGCTGAAGGTACAATACATGTAGGAGGAGGAGTTACTGTAAATGTATAATCTTCCGCCTCTCCATAGTTTGCACTGCCTAAATCACCACAAGCAGTTGGATTCGTTGAAAGATAATTCATAACTATTCTCATACGGTAGTTTCCTGCTGCCTGCCCTGAAGGCACGCTAAATGTACCGGTAGCCACACTTACGTATGCACCTGCATTGTACATTTTTTCTGATGCATCAAAAACCATATTGTTATTCCAGTCAACCCAGATTGCAGCACCACAGGTTCCGCTACCTGATGTCATGCTAAAGCTGATTGCACCGCCTGCAGTCTGGCTTACTGATAGTGCAGTAAAGTCAGAATAGTTTGTTAAACCTGATGAATTGTTTATATTTGAAAATCCACCTGTAGTTGTAAAATTACTGATACCATACGTATTGGTAGTAGTATTTACCTGACAATATCCTGTATAAGCACTACCGCTTGTTTTCCAAGAACTATAACTTCCGCTGCCACAATCGCTTCTTACATGCAAATAATAAGTAGTATTTGGGGTCAAACCACTAACGCTTGTATTTGTACCTGCAATAGGGGTTCCTGAAACAGGAGGAGTGGCTGATGTTGTTACTGCATATTCGTACCCGACAGCCGGTGCAGGTGATGGTGCTGTCCAGCTTAAGTCAGCTGATGTAGTTGAAGTGACTGCTATAGTCGGTGATGTTGGAGGCAAGCATGATGGTGGTAAGCCGATTGTAATAATATAATCCTCTGTTTCGCCATAATCTCGGCTTGTACATGCATCTGCAGCTGTCCATGATGCAGAGCTGTACCAATCGCTTCTTACACGCATACCTGTGTTACCCGGCAATGCAGAAACAGGAATTGTAAATGTTCCTGAACCCGGACCCGGGGCTGCTATATTGCTGTTGATTAAAGTAAACTCTGATGCTTCATAAATTCCATTCTGGTTGTAATCAATCCAGATAGCCACTTGAGTATTGCTGCTTCCTGAAATGATACCAACATTTAATGTATATTGAACAGTTGGAGTTAAGGTTGCAGTGGTAGAGCCTGATGCAGGGAATGCATTATAGGTGCCTGTACATCCGTTTGTTACATTATTCAAAGTAGTGGATGGAATTGCAACACTGCTCATAGAATTTATAGAACAACTTCCTCCCAAGCCTGTTGTACAATAACAATTATTGAAAGGACTCATACTTACCGAAACTGGCGAAGTAGTAATGCTAAGACCGCTGTTGCTACATGTTACCACGCATTGATATTGCGTTGCAACTGTTTGGGATGCTGTTTGATAAGGAGTGTTTGTTCCAAAATTAACCCATGTCAATCCACCATCCGTGCTGCTCTGCCACTGATATATTAAACCTTGATCAGTATAGTTGGTAGATAGTGAAAGATTAAAGTTAGTACCTGAACATATAGTAGTTACATCAGCCAAAGTGTTACTTGCAGCAGGTGCTCCTGAACAATTAACCAACGGAATTATATCAATTAAGTAATCCTCTGTCTCTCCCCAGCTGAATGTACCACATGGACTGATTGTTGATGATTCAGTATAAACAATTCTCATTGAAGTTTGACCTACAGTAGCTGATAAGGGGATTGTAAATGTTCCACTTACTGTAAAACTAGGTAATGTACCACTTGCATAAGGCTTTGTATATACATTTTCACCTGCATCAGTAAATAATCCGTTTTGATTAAAATCAATATATATTGCAGCTGTGTTAGCATATGCATTAGATCCGCAATAGCCTAAATTCAGCGAAAATGGTACGGTTTGTCCCTGTGCAACTGTTGCCGGAGTTACAAATCCTTTATAATTAGAATACTTTGAATTGCCGGATCCTGGTCCCGGTGCAGTAGTGCTGCAGGTTGATGTATTGGACATGCTTCCTACTGTCACTCCAAATATTTCCTCATCTGCTGTTGTTGTTGCTCCGGATGCACAATAACAATCATAGAAAGGATTTGCATTCACAGTAACAGGGGTACTGGTTACACTTTGACCGCTGAATGTACAAGTGATGATACACTGATACATTGTAGTAGCTGTCAATGATACGGATGCAAAAGGGTCATTGGTACCAAAGTTAGTCCATGTAAGTCCGCCATCAGTGCTGCTTTGCCACTGGTAAGTCATACCTGCTTCAGAATATGAAGTTGATAATGACAGGTTAAAGGATACGCTTGGACAAACATTGGTTGCACTTGACAATGTGGTACTTGCAGCAGGTGTTCCACTGCAATTGTTTGTAGCTACTATATCAATCAAATAGTCTTCAGTTTCTCCCCAACTGTATGTTCCACATGGAGAAACTGTCGATGCTTCAGCATAAACAACACGCATTGCTGTTGTTCCAAGAGCTGCTGTCAAAGGAACAGTGAAATTTCCGCTTACCACAAAACTGGGATAAGTGCCCGAAGCATAAGTCTTCTGATAAACCAACTCACCTGTACCTGTGAAATTACCATCCTGATTATAATCAATATATATGGCAGCCACATTACTCCAAGCAGATGAACCACAATATCCAAGAGTTAAAGAAAATGGCACAGATTGTCCCTGTGACACAGTGGCCGGAGTTACAAATCCTTTGTAATTTGAATACATACTATTTACTGAGCCGGGGCCGGGCGCAGTAGTGCTGCATGTGGATATATTGTTCATGCTTCCCACCTGCACTCCAAATATTTCCTCATCTGCTGTTGAAGTTGCTGATGAAGAACAATAACAATTAGAGAATGGATTAAGAGTTATCTGTAAAGGATTGGAGTATGCACTTTGACCACTTGCAACACAGGTTACCAAACAACGGTAATATTTTGTTGAAGTTACTGTAATTGACTGGCTATTAGCTGTACCAAGATTTGTCTGATTAACGGTAAATGCAGCATCATCTGCACTCTCCCACTGATATACTACACCTGAACCCGATGTACTGTTTTGCAATGTTAAGTTTACGTTTGAACCGGAACATACAGGATTTGCAGAAGCAACAGTATTTCCGGGTGCAGGAGTACCGGCACAAGGCGTATTTGACACCATCTCCAGTTGCATATTGTTATAATATCCATAAAGAGTTCCTGTGGGTGGGCTTGCAGGATTAGGATTGGTTCCATCACTCCTGTAATAGATACTACGGTTTGCACCCGCAGTAGTTTTAAACACATTGGTAGAACTCGAATAACCTGATTGATTTTCATCAACGGCAATTACCAAATTTCCGTTTGCCTGCTCATAAAGAAATGGAGTAGTAAGTGTTACTTCACAAGTATATCCTGCACCTGAAGGTTGTGCAACTGTTCCAGAAAACACTTGCGTTAAACTGCCTAATGGTACCCAAGAAGTTGAATTTGCAAAAGAACTTGCAGTAGTATAACCCAGATAAACAGTCCAGTTCTGTCCGTTATTGAGGTCCCCTACTCCAAGCCAGTAGAACTTGATTTTGGTAATATTCCCATCCATACCAATCTCTGACGACAGAATAATTTGTTGTGAATAAGTATAACTATAAAAGTTATTAATCGGAATATAATAGGTGCTGGTAGAAGAACCAGGATTTCCTATAGTTACCGTTTGCGCCCGTGCGCCCGTTGTCCATAGCATTATTGCTACGAAACAACTCATCAGATACTTTAAGTAGTATCCTTTTCTTGACTTGTTTTTGTTTGTCATACGTTTGATTTTTAGTAATACTTAATTTAATTGTTTTCTACTTTGAAAAGCGGCTTATTTAAAACGAACTGTTCTTTAGCATTACAAGCCCATCCTCATGTTGTCTCGTGGCAAAAACCAATAAGACGCACATATCCCCTCCTGTCATCAGCATGTTTTGTTAATGAATTCCGGAGGATATATTCTCTCAATACACCTCCTTGTTTTTAATTTGATTTTAAAAGTCCACTAATAATAAAAAGCGTGGATTATGTTCTGTTTAGCGGGTTCAAATGTAGAATAAACTCTAAATTAAACAATGGCTTTGCAACTGTTTTTTGTCATAGAACCGTTTTTTTGAATTAAGATATTGAGTTTGTGGTACTTTATTTTTGTTACAACATTTTATATCAAATAAATTCCGGATATTCTGATTATCTTTTTAGGATTTTGCTAAATTTTCAATCTCAATATTCCTGTATTGTGGCAGCTTTTATTCATTTTGATACAGAAATTTCTAAACCCGGCTAAAACAACTTAAAGAATATCTTTTTACAAACTTTTAATGGTGATTTCTGTTGAATGTCTGTATATATACGCTATTTTTGTAGCCTCATTTTCAAATATTCATACAAGAGATTATGATTACCGTTACCGAAACTGCTAAAACCAAAGCACTGAGTTTGATGCAAGCCGAAAACAAAGGCTCTGATGCTTTTATCCGTGTTGGGGTGGATGGCGGAGGTTGTTCAGGGTTGACCTATCTGCTTGAATTTGATACAGTAATTAAACCTGATGACAAAGTTTTTGAAGATAAAGGGATTAAAATAGTTTGTGATAAAAAATCATTTCTTTATCTCATTGGCACAGAACTCGATTATACTGATGGACTGAATGGGAAAGGTTTTCATTTCAGAAACCCCAATGCATCGCGTACCTGTGGCTGCGGTGAGAGTTTTGCAGTATAAAATCAAATTTGATTGAAAACATTAAAAACATATTTCCAGCATCTAAATAAAACCCGGAAGGGATAAATTTTTTTTGACTACATATTAAATTTAGACATATTCTAAATAACCAAATAAAATAAAGAACAGTGAGTGAGGATTTAAAAATAATAGACGAAGTAACCGGCAGCGATTATAAATGGGGCTTTGTAAGCAACATTGAAGCTGATACTGCGCCTAAAGGTTTGAATGAAGATATCATCCGGTTTATTTCAGCCAAGAAAAATGAACCTCAGTGGATGCTCGACTTTAGGCTCAAAGCATTCAATCAGTGGAAAAAAATGGAAGAGCCCTCTTGGGCACACGTCAGTTATCCTGAAATTGATTTTCAGGACATCATTTATTACTCTGCTCCCAAACCCAAAAAAACACTCAACAGCCTGGATGAATTAGACCCCGAAGTGAAAGCCACATTCGATAAGTTGGGTATTTCACTCGAAGAGCAAAAACGTTTGTCAGGAGTGGCAGTAGATGCTGTAATTGACAGTGTAAGTGTAAAAACAACTTTTCGTGATGAATTAGCAAAACTTGGAATTATTTTCTGCTCTTTCAGCGAAGCGGTACGCGAACATCCCGACCTTGTAAAAAAATATATGGGCAGTGTAGTGCCTTATACTGATAATTATTATGCAGCACTCAACAGTGCCGTTTTCAGCGATGGCTCCTTTTGTTATATACCTAAAGGTGTTCGTTGTCCGATGGAATTGAGTACTTACTTCCGCATCAACTCAGCAGGTACCGGCCAGTTTGAACGTACACTGATTATTGCAGATGAAGGTGCTTATGCAAGCTACCTCGAAGGATGTACTGCACCTCAGCGTGACGAAAATCAACTACACGCTGCAGTAGTGGAGATTTATGCGCATAAAGATGCTCAGGTAAAATACAGTACCGTACAAAACTGGTATCCCGGAGATAAAAATGGTAAAGGCGGAGTATATAACTTTGTTACCAAGAGAGGGCTTTGCGCAGGCGAACGCGCCAAAATAAGCTGGACACAGGTTGAAACAGGAAGTGCTATTACCTGGAAATATCCAAGTGTAATTCTTAAAGGCGATCATTCTGTTGGTGAGTTTTACTCTGTAGCAGTAACCAACAATATGCAACAGGCCGATACAGGAACCAAGATGATTCACATCGGCAAAAACACCAGCAGCACCATTGTATCAAAAGGAATCAGCGGAGGCAAAAGCAACAACAGCTATCGTGGTTTGGTACGCATCGGAAAAAATGCTCTTAACGCAAGAAATTTTTCGCAATGTGATTCGCTTTTACTTGGCGATAAATGCGGTGCACATACATTCCCTTATATAGAATGTTCGAACCCTACTGCAAAAGTGGAGCACGAAGCCACTACATCTAAAGTGGGCGAAGACCAGATATTTTATTGCAACCAAAGAGGAATATCAACTGAAGATGCTGTTGGGTTAATCGTGAATGGCTATTGCCGCGAAGTATTTAATCAGCTGCCAATGGAGTTTGCAGTAGAAGCACAAAAACTACTTGCAGTAAGTTTAGAAGGAAGTGTCGGATAATTTTAAATCAAAAAAAAGAAATGTTATCAATTAAAAATCTTAAAGCCAACATTGAAGATAAGGAAATTCTGAAAGGTCTGAATCTTGAAATCAACCCCGGAGAAGTGCATGCCATCATGGGACCAAATGGTTCAGGAAAAAGTACGCTGGCATCGGTACTTGCAGGTCGCGAAGAGTATAACGTAACTGAAGGAGAAGTAATTTTTAATGGAGAAAATATACTGGAGATGGCTCCTGAAGATCGCGCACGCAAAGGAATATTTCTGGCATTTCAGTATCCGATAGAAATTCCGGGCGTGAGCAATGCCAATTTTATGAAAACAGCAGTGAATGAAGTACGCAAATCGAAAGGACTTGCTCCACTCGACTCCAAAGAGTTTTTGAAACTGATGCGTGAAAAAATGCAGTTGGTGCAGGTAGATAAAACCATGACACAGCGCAGTGTGAATGAAGGATTCAGCGGAGGTGAAAAGAAAAGAAATGAAATTTTTCAGATGGCAATGCTCGAACCCGAACTTGGTGTGCTTGACGAAACAGACTCAGGACTTGACATTGATGCATTGCGTATTGTGGCCGATGGTGTAAATGCACTGCGTGACGGCAAACGCTCTTTCATTGTCATTACACACTATCAGCGATTGCTGGATTATATCGTTCCTGATTTTGTTCATGTGCTTTACAAAGGCCGTATTGTAAAAAGCGGAACCAAGGAACTTGCTCTTGAACTTGAAGAAAAAGGTTACGACTGGATAAAGGAAGAAGTAGAAATCTAAAAAAAACAATTGCTGACGTGAATACGCTTACAGAAACCATTTCAGAAACAGAACAACAAATATCGTTTGAAAATATAGCTTCGGAAAAACTTACTCCCGAAAGAAAACTTGCCATTGATACCTTCAACAAGTCAGGATTTCCGTCATTGAAAGACGAAGAGTGGAAATATCTTGATTTGTCAGTTCTGAAAAATACACCATTTAACCATCAGGCCCCGGCCTGCACCAAATTAACTTTGTCTGATATTGAAAAATATAAAGTTGCAGGTGCCGATGCCATCACATTGGTTTTTATCAATGGTGTTTATTGTCCTGAATTATCTTCTCAACAGCGGGATAACACCTTCAGCATTGAATCAGTAGAATCAGAACTTGCTGCGCACTGGTTTGGAAAACTTGCCAAAACCGATGAGCCGTTTATTGCACTCAACACCGCATTCCATCACGGAGGTTTGCTCATACATATCAAAGCAGGACAAGAGGTTAAACAAACTATTCACCTGCTGCACTTCAACGATTCAAGACAAGAAGCCGTAGCTGCGCACCCCCGCAATCTGGTTGTTGCCGAAAAAAATTCCAAAGTTCAGCTGATAGCAACCTACCATTCGCTGAATAATTTCACTTCGCTTACCAATTCCGTAACTGAATTTTTTGTGGGTGAAAATGCTTTTGTAGAGTATGATGTAAAACAGGATGAAAATGAAAAAGCACTTCAGATAAATTATGTGTATGCACAACAGAAACGTGATTCTGTTTTCGATATTTCCACTGTAACCATCGGAGGCAAAATGGTCAGAAATAATCTGAATATTGCACTCACTGAAACCGGTGGCACTGCTCACCTGAACGGTCTTACTGTAGGAGGAAAAAATCAGACTGTTGACAATCACACTCTGGTGGATCATGCAAGCCCGCATTGCGAAAGTTTTCAGTTGTATAAAAACATTCTTGACGACAATGCTCATGGTATTTTCAACGGTAAAATATTTGTTCGTCAGGATGCACAAAAAACCAATGCATTTCAGAGCAGCAAAAATGTTTTGTTAAGCGATGTGGCTGTCATGAATGCAAAACCTCAGCTGGAGATTTATGCCGATGATGTAAAATGTTCGCACGGTGCTACCACAGGCCAACTGGACGAAGAAGCACTTTTCTATTTCCGTTCAAGAGGTATTGGCAAAAAAGATGCACTCGCTTTGCTGAATTATGCTTTTGCAGGTGACGTTATTGAAAAAATCAATAATGATGCACTTAAAGCTGACTTGCTTAAGCTGCTTGCTCAAAAACTGAATACTGAGATAGAATTCGAAGGTTAATTATTGCTTGTCTTCCGGTTTTTCTTCTTTTGCCGGCAAAGCAATCGTATCCAGTTGTTTTTTCAGGCGCTGAATTTCTTCTTTTGCTCTGTTTATTTTTTCTTCAAATTCTTTTCTTACGCCATCAGCATTTTTCGACTTGGCAAAAAAACCAAGATTGTTTTCCCATGTATTGATTTCGCTTGACAACTGATTCATGCGATGCTTGATGTCGTTCTTTTCATTACCGGGCTTCCCACTTCTGTATGCAGGTCTGCTGTGAGAGGTAAAACGCTCCTTATTTTGCTGACGCAAAGCCTGAAAATGCTTATCAATAGCTGCTTTGAAACGTGCATAAATAGTGTCCTTGTGTTCTAACGGAACCATTCCTATTGCACTCCACTCACGTTGCAACTCTTTAAGTTGTTCTACTGTTTCGTCACCATTATCTCCGGCTACAAACTGCTCTGCTTTTTCAATCAGTGCATTTTTCCTTTCGAGATTTTCTTTATATTCTGATTCAAGTGAAGTATAATGTTCGCTCTTGCGTGCAAAAAATGCGTCACAGGCTTTGCGAAAACGTTCCCACACTTTTTGGTTATGACGCTCTCCTGCCGATCCTGTTTTTTTCCATTCCTGCTGCAGCCGCTTGAGTTCTTCGGTAGTTTTTTTCCAGTCGCTGCTTTCTGCCAATGCTTCAGCCTGCATACACAGTTCATTTTTTGCCTGAAGATTATCGGCATGTTCTCTCTTCAGATTGGTAAAAAATTCATTCTTACCCGAGAAAAATTTGTCACAAATACCTCTGAATTTTTCCCATACTTCATCATTGGATTTCTTATCTGCATAACCAATCTTCTTCCACTCATTTTGCAATTCTACAATAGCTTTTCCTCTTTCAACCCAATCATTGGCTTTTACAGGTGCTTCTTTCATCAGCTCTTCCAGCTTTCCAATCAAACTGTTTTTTGCTTCAAGATTTTCAGCATAACGTTGTTTCAGTTGATTGTAATATTCTCTTCTTCGCTCATATACTTTATCACCTGCAGCTTTAAATCGCTCCCATATTTCAGAACTTTTATCATGGCTTACACGTCCGGTTTCGCGCCATTTATTTTGCAAAAACTGCAGTGTCTGTAATGCAGTATTTAAAGATGGTTCATTCACCAGTTCTTCTGCTTTTTCGCAAATAGTAATTTTAGCATCCAGATTTCTTTTATAATCCAGCTCCTGTAACTCACGGTTTATTTTGAGTAACTCATAAAATTTGTCAGTGTAAAGTTTATAAGTCAGCCACAAATCCTGCAATTTGCCCTGAGGTACCGGTCCTGTACTTCGCCAACGTGCCTGCAACTCATGAAACTGCTCAAAAGCACGTTGCATGTTATCCTCATTCTGAATAAGGTTTTTCATTTCAGTGAGAATATCCTGTTTTACTTTCAGATTATCCTCGCGCAGTTTTTCCTGCTCGGCAGTATATTCTGCTTTTCTTTTATTGAATTTTCTTAAAGCTTCCTGAAACCGGTCATCGTCCTTGCTGTATTCAAATTTGAAATCTTCTTTGGCTCCACCTTGCTCCAGATGTGCTGACAGTGCTGCAGTTTTTTCTGTTTCCAAAAGTGCGTCAAATGCTTCCTTGAGTGCAGGTACTTTAGATTTCACCTCTGTAATATCTGCAACGGCAAAAGATTCGACTAACTTAACCATCTCTTCCTTTGAGAGATTGCTGAAATTTTCAGCCGGCTCCGCCACATGTTCCTGATGCTCCTCATGCAAGGGTTGCTCAGTAAGTTCTTTTTCTGTACTTACTTCGTTTACGGTTTGGTTCTCGCTCAATGCAGAATCCTTTTCAATTTCTGACATGTTACTAATCACTTTAAAAATTCAATCAAACAATTAAGCCCTCTGTACAGAAGGCTTAACGAATGTACAAATGTATAACATTTTTTTCACTCATACACAAGTAAAAAATCATACTTACTATTCATTTCTTCTTTTAATTTTTTAATTTTACTTGTTTGAGAACCATTTCAGCCAAAACCACGTATAAAATTTTAATTTTGGCACCGATAATTCATTATGTTAAAGCAGAGTTTATCACAGAAATTACTACAAAAGCTTTCTCCACAGCAGATTCAGCTGATGAAACTGCTGCAACTGCCTACTGTTGCCCTTGAACAACGTATCAAAGAAGAACTTGAAACAAATGAAGCACTGGAAGAAGGCGCCCCTGAAGATGTTGACGATGAAAAACTGCAGGACGAAGAAGAGACTCAACTTGATGACGGAGTAGAAGAAGGCTCAGACGACAACGACAATAAAAAAGATGAATTTGACAACAGTGCTGAAGAAGAAATTAAAGACCGAAATACTGATGACTTTGATGTAGATGATTATATTACGGATGAAGATGTACCATATTACAAGAGCAATGCCAACAACTCTTCGCCTGACGATGAGCGTACAGAAATGCCTTTAGGAGCCTCTGTAACTTTTCAGGAAACTTTGCTGGTGCAATTGGGAATGATGAACCTTGACGAAAAACAAAAGCTCATTGCACATCACCTCATCGGCAGTCTTGACGAAGACGGCTATCTCAGACGTGATCTCAATTCCATTGTCAACGATCTTGCATTTACGCAAAACATTCATACCACATCTGACGAGTTATTACAAGTATTGCAGGTGATTCAAACCTTCGACCCTCCGGGAACAGGCGCTCGTAATTTGCAGGAATGTTTGCTGCTGCAACTGCAACGAAAAAACAAAGACAACAAAGCCATTCAGCGTGCCATAGAAATTATCAAAAATTATATGGACGAATTCTCCAAAAAACATTATGAGAAAATTGCGCGGTTGATGAATCTTCCTGATGAATATCTGAAAGAAGCAATGCAGGAAATTCTGAAACTGAATCCACGTCCGGGTGGTGATATTTCTGCAGATGCAAAAACTGTACAACATATAGTTCCTGATTTTGTCATTACCAACCATGATGGACATCTGGAACTTACACTCAATTCGAGAAATGCTCCGGAACTGAGAATAAACCGAGAGTATAATGAGATGATGGAAGGTTATGCAAACAGCAAAAAACATGACCGCTCACAAAAAGAAGCTATTTTATATCTGAAACAAAAAATTGATTCGGCCAAATGGTTTATTGATGCCATCAAGCAACGTCAGGCAACATTGCTGCATACCATGCAGGCTATTATGAATTATCAGATTGATTATTTTCAGGAAGGGGATGAGAAACTTCTTAAGCCGATGATCCTGAAAGATATTGCAGATATTGTGGGGCTGGATATTTCTACCGTTTCGCGTGTTGCCAACAGCAAGTATGTGCAAACACCATTCGGAACATTTTTTGCTTAAAACATTTTTCTCTGAAGGAATGGCAACCGATTCAGGTGAGGAAGTGAGTACGCGTGAAGTAAAGAAAATACTTTCTGATGCTATTGAAGGCGAAGACAAACGCAAACCACTACCTGATGATCAGCTGGCAAAAATTCTGAATGATAAAGGTTATAATGTAGCACGAAGAACTATTGCAAAATACCGTGAGCAACTGAACATTCCTGTGGCTCGTTTACGAAAAGAATTATAGAAAATGTTCAACCGGTTTTTAAATTTACTGACCTGGTTGTCGCATCCGTTGCTGATTCCCACTTATCTTATGTTGCTTCTGTTCAGAAGTAATACTTATTTAGCTTATACGCTTTCACCTTCCTTACAGCGCATTATTCTCATCACCATTTTTGTTCTTACCTTTCTGATGCCACTGCTTTCATCGGTATTGCTGCTGCGCAGAGGAGGTTTGCAAAGTCTGCTTATGGAAGACCGTAAATCGCGTTATGTTCCTTATTTCTTTACCTTGATTTATTATGTAGCCTGCTATTATTTTCTCTTGAAACTTCCTGTTTCTTCCGTCATCAAAATTCTTATTCTGGCTGCAGCCTGTTGTATTGCACTTGCCTTTATCATTAACTTTTTCTGGAAAATCAGTATTCACCTCATTGGTTTAGGTGGAATGACAGGAGCACTTTATGTGCTTTCTGTTTTGTTAGGCAATGAGTTCATATTACCAATGATACTATGTTTCATTCTGTCAGGTTTAGTAGCATCTGCCCGGCTGCTGCATGGAGCACACACTCCCTGGCAGTTGTATGCAGGATTTCTTGCAGGATTTGTATGTGAATACTTTTTTATCATGTATTCACTCAGCTGAGAAAATCTACACTGCAATAATTTTTTCTGAAGAATCTCTTTTTAACAGAAACGTAATTACTTCAGATAACGATCGAGCCAGTCAAAAAATATTCGTTGCCACAATACACTGTTTTGTGGTTTAGTAACCCAATGCCCCTCATCAGGATAAGTAAGAAATTTGGCAGGAATATTCTGATAGCGCGCTGCAGTGAATGCTTCCATTCCCTGACCCAGTGGCACTCTGAAATCTTTTTCATTCTGAATGATGAGTATGGGAGTATCCCAGTTTTTTACATAATCATTTGGCGAGAACTGTGTGTAAGATTTTGGTTTTGGAGTCTGCCAGTATGGTCCTCCCAAATCATAATCCGTAAACCACAACTCTTCGGTAGTACCATACATACTCTCGAGATTAAATACACCACAATGGGCTATAAATGTTTTAAAGCGTTTTTGATGATGCCCTGCAAGCCAGTAAACACTGTAGCCACCAAAGCTGGCGCCCACTGCTCCAAGTTTATCTTTGTTAACAAAAGGAAGGTTGCTCATTGAGTCAATAGCTGAAAGATAATCTCTCATGCACTGTCCTCCCCAGTCACCTGAAATCTCATGGTTCCATTCTGTTCCGAAAGAAGGTAATCCTCTTCTGTTGGGTGCAACAATGATATAACCATTAGCTGCCATCAGTTGAAAATTCCAACGGTAGCTGAAAAATTGTGATACCGTGCTCTGTGGGCCTCCCTGACAGTAAAGCAGTGCAGGATATTTTTTGGATGCATCAAAATCGGGAGGATAAATTACCCAGGTAAGAATTTCTTTTCCATCAGTCGCTTTCACCATTCGTTTTTCTACTTTTCCCATTTTGATGTTTTTAAGTACTGCTTCGTTGGTTGCAGTAAGCGGAGTTGACACACCGGTTTTTAAATCTGTTTTATATAATTCCGAAGGTGATGAAATAGACATTCTTGTAGTGATAGCGTAGGTAATTTTAGGATCTGCAGCGAATGAAAAATCTGTATAGTCAGCCACATCATGTGTGAGTTGCATTACAGGCGGATAACTGCGTAAACGGCCGTCATACACCCACAACTGTTCAGTAGCATTAATTCCTGAAATAAAATAAATACGTTTGCCATCAGCCGCCCACTTTGCACTTTCCACACTATAATCAAATCCGGCAGTGGCTTCAATAATTTTTTTTGAATCCAGATGATAAATAAGAATTCTGTTACGGTCAGCTTCGTAGCCCGGTGTTTTCATACTGAGCCACATCATACTGTTGCCATCAGATGAAAATGCAGGATTTATATCATAACCCAAATTACTTGCTGATATGTTTTCAGTTTTTCCTGTTTCAAAATCATACAGGTAAATGTCCGAATTGGTACTTACCGCATATTCCTTTCCTGAAAGTTTTTTGCAGGTGTAAGCCAGTTTTTTTCCATCAGCACTCCATGCTATTTGTTCGCTACCTCCATGTGGTTGCATAGGTGTATCAAAATGTTCACCGGCTTGTATGTCGGTTAGGTTACCTACTTCATCATTTACAAAACTTCCAACAAAAACATGTGAGTACAATCCATCTTCCCATTGTGTCCAGTGGCGATACATGAGGTCATCGTAAATACGCCCTGTTGCCAGAGGTAAATCAGGGTATAAATCGTGAGCGTTCTTATCAATTTTAACATCACGAGTAAGCCAGATTCTGTTTCCGGCAGGCGATATTCCAAAACAAGAAATATCATCACCGTAATTGGTCAGTCGTTTCATACCTGAACCTGAAGCATCCATTACGTAAAGTCCATTCACTCCTCCTTTGTTACTCAGAAAATAAATTTTCTTTCCGTCAGCACTCCATTGTGGTGCAGTTTCATCAGCTGATTCTCCTGCAAGTAAAGTAGGTTGCCCTCCCGTAACAGGAATTTTATAAATATCCGTATTGCCTTTGTTAGAATGTAAATCAAAAGTACGCACAGTATAAACTACTGTTTTCCCATCAGGTGATAATGCTGCTTCGCCAACGCGACCCAGTTTCCAGAGTGTTTCGGGAGTAAGTTTATTTTGACTGTGTGCGCCTGTAGCAATCAGCAGCAATACTGCTGCACATAAATTTTTTAGCATAACAATAAATATTAAGAGGTGTAAAAGTAAAACTTTGAATGTAAAAAAACATTTGCTTTAAGTAAATGATTATTCTATCTCTGTTTCAAAAACATGACTGCCCGTTGTAAATCATCCGGTGTGTCAATGGCAATGGTTTCTTCATGGGTGATGCAGGCACTGATACTAAAACCATTCTGAAGCCAGCGAAGTTGCTCCAGTTGTTCTGCCTGTTCCAGTGACGATGGTGCAAGTTTGGCAAGTTTACTGAGAACACTGCTGCGGTATGCATACATACCAAGGTGCTTGTATCCTGTAACGGACGAGAATGTCTGATCATTATATCCCCTTCTGAAATGAGGAATATTGCTGCGACTGAAATAAAGAACTTTCCCATTATCGGCCATCACTGCTTTCACCACATTTGGGTTTTCATATTCCTGAATTCCACTGAGTGGTTTCACCATCGTAGCGATGTCAACGTTCACATTGCTGAACAAATCAACCAGTGCATCAATCTGCGATGGATTGATAAACGGTTCATCACCCTGCACATTTACTACAATATCATACAACTCATTCAGTTTGGATATTACTTCGGCAATGCGGTCAGTGCCTGAAGGATGTCGATCTGATGTCATCATTACTTCTGCGCCAAAAGATGATGCATGTTCCTGAATCCTGTTGTCATCAGTAGCAATAATTATGCGCTGAATATTTTTTGCCTTTTGAGTTTGATGATATACGCGCTGCAACATACTTTGTCCGCCAATATCGGTCAATGGCTTTCCCGGAAAGCGTGTGCTGTTGTATCGTGCAGGGATAACAGCTATTGCCGACATTTTATTTCCCATTGTTCATTGCAAGTTGAGCAGAAAGATGTGCTATGCAGTATGCAAAAAACTGCAATTGCGGTTGCTGATTTTCAGAGTCGTCAAGCAAGCTTGCATTAAACTTCTTCCACAATTCTGCATCAGCATCGGCAGATGGAATACAATAATACTGAGGTGCCATGCGAAGCCTTGTGTAAATCATAATCACTGCACAGGGAATTTTTTCTCCATTGCGATATAAACCTTTGAATTCTACCTGACGAGTATCTTCTACCACAGGCGAAAAATCGCGAAGGGTATAACCTTCTTTCATGGGCAGTTTATTATTAAGCTGCAGTTTATATCCAACCGACCCATAAAGATATTCTGCTGAGGTAGTAGGAGCCTGCTGCGCATTCAATTTCAATGCAGCAATCAGCATCAGACTCAATGAAAGAAATGCTATTCGTTTTTTCATAGTACAAAAATAATTTATTAGACCAAACACAAAGTGACTAAAAAACGAAAGGGAGCTCCGTTGAGCCCCCTATTCGTAACCTAAAACTAACCCTATGAAAAAAATATCTTTGTGTGTGTTACTTCAATTTTGCGATGCTAAAGTACAACATATTTCTTAACAAACAATGAAGATTTGAATTTTTTTTTATTTTATTTTCTCTTCGTTCACGATCCAGTTAATAGAACAACAAATAATTAATATTGTTTTGTGCGAGTGATAATTCAGAAATTGTTGTGTTTAAATTTACGGAACATTTGCCTCCCACAAGTTATTCTGAATATTACACTACCACACTAAAATACGTATCATATATCACTTATCAACATTCATTCATCTTCTGTTCCAATGTGAATGACACAATCAATATTTAACAAATCATTTCAGTAAGTTTAATATTTACTGATAAACTTTTCATGTATTCCCATTCCCATATCAAGTGCTTTGAGATATCCAACCATAATATTCGCTTTAACAGGACTTTGTTTTCTCTTGTAAAACACCACATCTTTACTGAACAGGTCCCAGTTTTGATGTACCAGCAAATCTTTAGCAATGGAAATTGTAGGCTCCATGGAACGCGCTGTATGCCACCAACCTTTGGGCACAAACACTGTTTCACCGGGAGCTACTACATCACTCATCGGGTTAGCGTTCTTAAACAAAGGATACTTTTCGTAATTGGGATTGTAATATTCTTCAATAGTTGATTTCCAGGGATGTTCAGGATCGGGATACATATATTTTCCTTCTTCGGGTTTGTAGAGGATGAACTCTTTATGTCCGTAAACCTGTGTAACAATCGCATATAAACCATATAAATCATAATGCAGATAAGGAAACCATCCTGCAGCACCGCCAAAAAATACTTCGAGCGTTGCCGCCTGTGGAATAAGTCCATTACGGAACATGGGGCTTTTCAGTCTGTTCTTGCGCATCACTTCAAAATCAGGCTGCACATATTCAAGCAGTTCGCTGAATTTTCTGTCTATATCTACTTTAAAAGGATAAGGCGCAGGATTTTCAGGCGTGGAAGCCAGCATCATATCCACATACTCTCCGAGTTTATATTCTTTGCCCTTAATGGTTGCTGTCTTGTCCGGAAAGTTTTTCTTAAAAAATTCAGGTGTGAATACATTGTATGCCTTCCAGTCTTTTGACTGATCGGTTAGTATGACAGGCTTGTTGGGAATAATGTATTCATTCATAAATTCCCTGAAAGTGAGTTTACTTCTTCTTTCTATTTTTCCCATGATTCTTTAGTTATAATTACACAATATTAGTAAAAACAAAACATAGTACGAACACTCCTTCAATAAGTTACTTCAATATTCATCTGATGACAAACTGAGTGAAGGGTTAATGTTGAAGAATTTCATACATGTCTTTTCAGAATCATTACCTTTACGTTTTAAATTTAAAAATCATGAAACAGTTTATACGTTATTCAATGGTAACTCTTGTTGCTATACTACTGTCTGTAATTGCACAGGCACAAACTGAAAATGCTCTTGATTTTGATGGCATTGATGATCAGGTGGAGGCATTTAACGCTTCATCCTTAATCACAGGTTCACCGCAGATGAGTATTGCCTGCTGGGTGTATCCCCGAAATCCCGCACCAACATTTCCTGATTTTGATGGAATAATAGGATTCCGTGATAATCTGTTTGCCGATTTTTATTTGTTGCAATACACCTCTTCATCCATAGAGGCACGGTTTACCAATAGTTCAGGTATTCAGTACAATATTATTTCGAATGGAATGCAGTTAAACACCTGGCAACATTATGCCATGACGTATGATGGCTCTTATCTGCGTGTGTATCGTAATGGTGTAATTACCGACTCAGTTCCTGCATCAGGCACCATCAACACTTCAACTCAGTCGTTTTTGGTAGGTAATCTGTTGTATCAGGGAACCAACTACTACCTTGATGGCAAGGTGGACGAAGTAGGGCTTTGGAACAGAAGTCTCACTGCGGAAGAAGTGATGTGTTTGTATAAAAACAAAATTGACATCAATTCAAACGGATTGCAGATGTATTACGACATGAATACCGGTGTAGCCGGAGGAAACAACACAGGCATTGGAGTTGTTCCGGATAAAAAACTCAACGTCAATGGAGTTCTGTCCGGATTTAATCTGACAGGTACTAGCTCCAATTTCGTTGACGGAATTGACAACAGCACCGTGATTACTGCATATCTATGTGTAGGGCAATCCTATCCTTACAACGGTCAGCTTATAAGTCAGCCGGGCACCTATACCTTCACCTATACTTCTTCAGTAAACTGCGATTCAACCATAAAAATAATTCTTACACAGAATGATACCTCAGTTACACAAAACCAAAATACACTGACTGCTAATCAAAACGGAGCAACTTATCAGTGGATAAACTGCCTGAACAACACTCCGGTACCGGGAGCCATCAGTCAGAGTTTTACACCCACCGCTAATGGCACTTACGCAGTTGTAATTGGTGCCAATGGCTGTAGCGATACTTCTTCCTGTCACAGTGTTATCATCAGCAGTGTGAGTGCACTGTCAGCTTCCGGCTGGCAGATTTATCCTAATCCTGCAACTGATGTGATAACTCTCGTGAGCAACCATCCTGTTGGCAATGTTGAAATGATTCTTTCAGATATTACCGGAAAAACCATCAGAAAAATACATACAGACAACACTCGTTATCAGCTGCAACTTACAGGACTTAGCAATGGAGTTTATCACCTGGCTGTAATTTCAGAATCGGAAATTATCAATCTGAAATTTTTAAAACTATAAATTTCAGCAGTGAACTGTAATTTAACCGTTTCGATAGTGGATGATTAAAATCATTCTGAACTTTATCTTTTCATCACAATAAAGCGAACGTTTTTATCTTATCTTTATAACCTGAAAGGAGGGACGAAAGATGAGAAAGGTTTTAAAACACAAAGCACATTTACACCGCAGAGATATTAAAGGTGTATCAACGTATGTGGTTTTACGCAATTCACAGCAAAATCTGAAAACCAGTGATTCATTACAGGTAAAAGGGTTTATTGACGACTATGCCATTGAAGGTACACTGCAGCCTAAGCGTGACGGCTCGCACTGGCTTAACATTAAACAGGAATGGCGGCAGGCAATCGGAAAAACTATTGGCGATGCAGTTGAATTAACACTGGAAGTTCAGCCGGCAATGAAAGTTATCGCTAAAAAATAAGACGGCAAAAACTTAGTCAGCAAACTTTATATCCTTAATATTCAGTTGCAGTTCAACATTTCCGTTGAAATGATTTTCTTCAATGTGATAACAAATATCGAAAGTGTTTCCGGCATTAATTCTCTCGAGATGTGAGCCCAACTGAAAAGCGATTGCACTTATTGCTTTGGTCATTCCGGGTTGAATGACTGATAATTTCAGGTGTTTATTATCCTGTCCCACTGTGCGAAGACTGTTAAGGTCAGCCATACAGTTGCGCGAAACAAAAACCGGTGCCATATTGCCGGGACCAAAGGGCGCAAACCTTTTCACAATACCAAAAAAATTACCGGTAATGTCTTTTAGTTGCAGTTCACTGTCAATCTCAATCACAGGAGTGAGCATACGCTCTTCGATGGTAGTGCTTACTACTTCTTCAAACTTTCTCCTGAAGTTTTCGAGATTCTCATGTTTCAGCGTGAGGCCGGCTGCATACATGTGTCCTCCAAACTGCTCCAGATATTCACTGCATGCTTCAATGGCATTGTACACATCAAAATCTTTTACAGAACGTGCCGACCCTGCTATGTGACCATTGCTTTCAGTAAGAACAACCGTTGGGCGATAAAATTTTTCTGACAATCGAGATGCCACAATACCTATGACACCTTTGTTCCACGAAGCCTGATAAACAACTGTTGTGCGTTTCGACTCAAACATCTCATCTCTCCCTATTAACTTCAGAGCATCTTCGGTAATTTGTTTGTCGGCATCGCGCCTGTTGGAGTTGTGTTGATTGATGGTAATGCTTTTGCTGTTGGCATCGTTCACCGTATTGCTGATGAGAAGCTGAACAGCAGATTTTCCATGATCCATTCTTCCCGCAGCATTAATACGCGGAGCTATCACAAAAACCACATCAGAAATATTGAGTTCGCGCCTGATGGCATTCAGTTCCAGTATAGCCTGTATGCCTGTGCGCGGTTTTTCGTTGAGTTGTTTCAGTCCGTAGTAGGCAAGTACACGATTCTCGTCAACAATGGGTACAATATCTGCTGCAATGCTTATAGCTGCAAGATCAATCAGGTCGAGCACTTCCTGTTCAGGTTGCGACCGGCTTTTGGCAAATGCCTGCAACAGTTTAAAACCTACACCACAACCTGATAAATCTTTGCAGGGATAATTGCAATCCGGTTGTTTGGGGTCGAGCACAGCAACTGCTTCAGGAATTTCACTTCCCGGACGGTGATGATCACAAACAATAAAATCAATACCGAGCGAATTGGCATATCTGATTTTGTCGGTTGCTTTTATTCCGCAATCGAGTGCAATCACCAGATTGATGTTTTGCTCTTTTGCCCATTCAATACTCTGTGTGGAAATACCATACCCTTCGGTATAGCGGTCGGGCACATAAAAATCGCAATAAGCAAACCTCGATTTGAAATAAGTGTACATCATTGCCACAGAGGTAGTGCCATCCACATCATAATCGCCATAAATAAGCACGCGCTCCTTTTTTTCAATTGCCTGAACAATGCGCTCCACTGCTTTTCGCATATCCTTCATCAGAAACGGATCGTGAAGTGATGACAAGGAAGGATTAAAAAAAGTTTCGGCCTGAGCGTAAGTTGTAATACCTCGCTGAATGAGCAGATTTAAAAGAACAGGGTTGATATTTAACTCCTTTCCAAAAGCCTTAAGTGCATCAGCACCTGCAGGAGGAGCAATATCCCAGCGTTTTATTATCTCTGTTTCTTTCATTCTGTAAAGAGGTGTACAAAGATATGTTTCCTGAAGAAGGAAGACAGATGACAAGAAAGGTTTTTCAGCGAATTTGACCTAATGGTTTACAAAACAATAAAATGAACTTGCTGATTACCCTTCTTTTTCCCTGTTCAGCAAACGATAGATGGTGCTTTTGCCAATGTTCAGTCTGTCGGCAGCCTGCTGCACGTTGCCGTTGCACAAGCCCAGCACATGCAGAATAATTTTCTTCTCATACAATTCGAGTGTGAGTTCCTGCGACAGGAGTTCCGTTTCAAAATTACTTTCAGAAAAAATGAGATTATCTGCCTGAATGGTTTCTGTATCTGCCATCACTACAGCCAGTTCTATTACCGATTTCAGTTCGCGAACATTTCCCGGAAAAGCATAAGCCATCAGTTTACTCTGTGCCTCTGACGAAAGTTTTTTTGTCGGCAGCTGATTCTCTTTACAAAACTGTCGGATAAAATACTGCGATAGCAGAATACAGTCAGTACCTCTCTCGCGCAACGGTGGCAAATGTATCTGCAAACCATACAAACGGAAGAAAAGGTCTTCGCGAAAACGGTTTTGTTTTACTTCGGCAGCCAGATTGCGGTGAGTGGCAGCAATAATTCTGCAGTTTATTTTAATGGGTTTGTTGGAACCCACCCTCACCACTTCGCGTTCCTGCAACACACGAAGCAGCTTTGCCTGAAGGGCAATGTCCATATCGGCAATTTCGTCTAAAAACAATGTGCCGTCATTGGCTTCTTCAAACTTTCCTGTGCGTGACTGTATAGCACCGGTAAAGGCACCTTTCTCATGGCCAAACAATTCGCTTTCGGCTAATTCTTTGGGTATGGCCGACATGTTCACAGCAACAAAAGCTCCTTTCTTCTGCCTCGAATGATAGTGAATGGCTTTGGCAATTTCTTCTTTACCAGTTCCGGTTTCGCCACTTATCATCACAGTAATATTGGACGAAATGGCTTTTTGCAGCAATGGAAATATTTTCTGGAATGATGGATGTGCACCAATGAGGCGTTTCTGAAAATCATATTTCTGTTCCACTTCACGCTCCAGCTCCCAGATTTTTGTTTTGAGTTGTTGCTGCTCTTTTATTTTTTCAATTGTATTGAGCAACTTGTCTCTGATATCCTTTGATTTTACAAAATAATCATAAGCACCGTTTTTGAGCAGTTCCACAACGGTATCAATGCTGTGTTGTTCTGAAATGACAATACAATCTGAATCGGGTTGCTGCTCCTTGATTCTGGTAAGCAACTCGCTGCCGTTTATGTCGGGAAGGTGATAGTCAACCGTGATGATATGCGGCTGGCGGTGCATATTTTCCAGCATCTCTCTGCCCGAAGCAAAAGCTGACACCTCGTGGTCGGGGTTCAATGAGAGGATATATTGCAAAAACTCGCGGTACCAGTCATCGTCCTCCACAATGAAAATACGCGTTATGGCGGTGGTTTTCATACAGCGAAGTAAACAAAAAAGGCTGCTCAAAAGTTGAAACAGCCCATTCTTTGTTGTCCGACCAGGATTCGAACCTGGAAAGGCAGAACCAAAATCTGCAGTGTTACCATTACACCATCGGACAAACGAGGGCGCAAAAATAGAATTTTTTTCGATTTAAAAATAAGATAAATAAATTTTGAAGCAGGTGCAGAAATGTGCTGTTAAAACCGCTCAGGACAAGACAATGACACTGAAAAAATTTACAACACAACAAAAAGAACACTACTTTGCACCGCTCACCCATAGCCCTAAAGGGCGCAGACGCGCTTCAAATACGATGTGTGTTGTCACCCCTTCAGGGGCAGGGGTGCGCAAAGGCAAAAAAATATTAACTCAATATTTTGATATAAACTTTTAGATACGAAAATCAATAATCGGCCTTATAAAAACATCCGCCTGGAAAATACAAAGCGATTCGTAGCGGGAGCATGTGTAAGCAATCCCGAGCAACGTTTCGTAGCATTACGAAACGTTGCGACATTCGATTGCGCAGCAGAATCGGTTTGAATTTTTAGGATGTTTTTATACAGCCTTGACTTTTTGGTCCCGCTGAACTGCGGGATTGTGTTAAGACAAAAGAACATAAAAAAGAATTAATAGAAACAACCCTGTAAAAACTGACCTCTTGCCCTAAGTCAATAATATTATTCCAAATCCCGTAGAGATTACATATTAATACCATACACAACAAAACCATTTCACCAACTTCATAGGAGTCGAATATCAAAAAGCAAAGCGCGCAGTCACCCCTTCAGGGGCAGGGGGTGAGCGCGAGCGATAACACTATATGGCCACGCTTGTGCGAAAAATTTTTTACATATTAAACCTAAGAAGTAAACTTCTTAATAGACAACTTGCAAAGTCTATCTGCCTTTTGTCCACACGCGGCCACCTTCGGTGCAGTTGGCACAAATATCTATACTGCTGCGCGAAGTAAGAACAGCCTGCCTGAAACGATTATATGTTTTGCCATGCCATAACTTGCGGAAACTATCGTGCTGCAAATCGCCTAACTTATGCCTTGCATCTTTGTCGAAACAACAGGGCACCATACTTCCGTCCCATGTTATAACGGATGAATGCCACATTTTCCAGCAATGATTTTCCAATGGATTTTTTATGCTGTAAGTGCCGTCTTTGTTCTTCTTATAACGTGAGTACCTGGAATTGTCAGGCATCAGCGGATTACCGTTTTTATAATCATAAAGCTGAGCTGTCTTAAACGCCACTTCGTTCACTCCAATCTTGGCTGCAAGTTTTTTTACATCCTCCACCTGATGTTCATTGGGTTTCACTACCAGAAACTGAAAAATGAGATGCGGTGTTTTTGACTGAAGTTGTTTTTTCCATTTCACCATTGTTTCAGCTCCCTGCAATACTTTTTCAAGTGAGCCACCTTTGCGATATTGCGAGTACACATCCTGCGTAGTGCCGTCAATAGAAATAATCAGTCTGTCGAGTCCTGCTTCTACAGTTTTGCGGGCATTGTCGTCACTCAGGTAATGAGCATTGGTAGATGTTGCCGTATAAATTTTATGCTCATGTGCATAACGAATCATGTCAAAGAGATTGGTGTTCAGATAAGGCTCGCCCTGAAAATAAAGTATCAGATACAATAAATCAGGAGCAAGTTCATCAATCAGTCGTTTATAAAATTCGGGTTGCAGCATTCCTGTTGGGCGGCTGAAAGCTCTCAGCCCGCTCGGACACTCAGGGCAGCGCAGGTTACAGGAGGTAGTAGGCTCAACCGAAATACTTACTGGCATACCATTATGCTGTGCCTTACCTGTCAGTCGCGACAGATAATAGCTGCTGATCACTTTCGAAAAATTGGCTGCCTTACGCACTGTGAGTTTACTCATCAGGTTTGAAAGGTCGCTGATATTACGGTTCACCTAAAAATATTTTTTGCAAAGGTAACAAGTAGTTGAAGGTGATTGTTTATACGGTTGTTTTTAAGCAGGAAGAATTTTATATGCTGTTGATTTGTTTATCTCTCGCAATAATCACTTAATAATTCTGTATAGCAAATATTCCGGTTAATTTTTAGGTATCAGGCAGATACGGATATCAGTGAACATTAGTACTTTTACAGCCGAAAGTAATTTTTATGCTTTCAGAAACCACAATTGATATTTTTACGTACAACCTGACTTCTGAATTTAATTGATGAAAGGAATTGTTTTAGCCGGAGGCAGCGGCACACGATTACATCCGCTTACACTGGCAATGAGTAAGCAATTGATGCCCGTTTATGATAAACCGATGATATATTATCCGTTATCGGTGTTGATGATGGCAGGCATCAGCGAAATACTAATCATCAGCACACCTCATGATTTGCCGCACTTCAAACGTTTGCTGGGCACGGGCGAGCAGTTAGGCTGCCGTTTTCATTACGAAGAGCAACAGGTGCCTAACGGACTGGCACAGGCATTTGTAATTGGCGAAAAATTTATCGGCAATGATTCTGTTGCCCTGGTACTGGGCGATAATATTTTTTATGGACAAGGGCTGGGTCGGATTCTTGCAGGAAACAACAACATGCAGGGCGGACTGGTATTTGCTTATCACGTTTCGGATCCTGAGCGTTATGGTGTAGTAGAGTTTGATGCAGATTTTAATGCATTGTCTATTGAAGAAAAACCGCAGAAACCCAAATCCAACTATGCTGTTCCGGGATTATATTTTTATGACAATGATGTGGTATCTATTGCCAAAAATTTAAAACCCAGCGCACGTGGCGAATACGAAATTACCGACATCAACAAACATTACCTCAAAGAAGGAAAACTGAAAGTGCAACTTTTGGAAAGAGGAACTGCATGGCTCGACACCGGTACATTCAACTCACTGTTGCAGGCAGGAAATTTTGTAAACGTAATTGAAGAACGTCAGGGATTAAAAGTAGGCTGCATTGAAGAAGTGGCTTACCGTATGGGTTTTATCAATAAAGAACAACTCCGCAAAGTTGCAGAGCCACTGATGAAAAGCGGATACGGACAATATCTGATTAAAATATTAGATCAACATTTATAAGTTATATGACAAACAGTAAAAGCAAAATATTAGTAACAGGAGGTGCAGGATTTGTGGGCAGTGCACTGGCAGAAAAATTAGCCGATAATGCCGACAATTTTGTAGTGGTAGTTGATAACCTGCTGACAGGATCGCTAAGCAAGGTTCCGCCTTCCAAACATAACAACGTTAAATTTATAAAAGCCGATGTAAACGATTTCAGAGATATTTCTGCAATTTTTTATGCTTATGCTTTCGACTATGTATTTCATTATGCAGCGGTAGTAGGTGTAAAACGTACACTCGATCATCCGTCATGGGTATTGAACGATCTTACAGGATTGAAAAACGTACTCGACCTTTCAAAAAATACAGGCGTGAAGCGCGTATATTTCAGCAGCAGCAGCGAGGTTTATGGCGAGCCTGTTGAATATCCGCAAAACGAAACTACTACTCCGCTCAACTCACGATTGCCTTATGCCATCGTAAAAAATCTGGGAGAAGCATACCTGCGTGCCTACAAGCAGGAATTTGGTCTTGACTTTACCATTTTCCGTTTCTTCAACACGTATGGACCAAAACAAAGCACCGACTTTGTGATGTCGAAATTTATTGATTCGGCACTGTTAGATCAGGATATTACCATTTATGGTGATGGCTCACAGACACGAACTTTTTGTTATGTAGATGATAATGTTGAAGCATGTCTCAATGCATTTTACACCCATCGTTTTGTGAATGACGTCATCAATATCGGTAACGATAAAGAAACATCCATTCTTGAGTTGGCTCAAATGGTTAAGAAAATTCTAAATTCAAAATCAAACATTGTGCATCTGCCTGCACTCAAAGAAGGTGATATGACGCGCAGATGCCCTGATATTTCAAAAATGAAAATTCTGCTCAACCGTGACCTCACTCCTCTCGAAAAAGGAATGAGCAAGGTTATTGAAGCATTTCGTAACCGAAGGAAGTAAAAAAATTAATTTCTTTGTAACAGCAATGCGCATTTGCATTGCTGTTTTTTTATTTCAATATGCACAGCATCCCGTTTCTTCAGCAGAAGTTGGAAAAAGAATTTTCATCACTGCATTTTGGCCATGAGCCGCGACAACTTTACGAGCCTATGGACTACATGCTTACACTTGCAGGCAAGCGGTTGCGCCCTCTATTTGTTTTGATAGGATGCGAATTGTTTGGTGGCGACTACTCCAAAGCTATGGATGCTGCCATCGGTATAGAGCTGTTTCACAACTTTACGCTGTTGCATGACGACATTATGGACAATGCAACCAAACGCAGAAATCAGCCTGCCGTGCATGTAAAGTGGAATACCAATGTAGCTATACTCTCAGGCGATGCGCTTTTTGTGAAAGCATGCGAACGAATGACCATGGTAGATGATACTTTGCTGCGCAAGGTGCTTTCACTGTTTTATAAAACATCAATAGAAGTGTGCGAAGGGCAGCAACTGGATATGGATTATGAGCAGCTGAATGAAATATCACCTGAAGAATACACGGCAATGATTACACTTAAAACTGCCGTGCTGCTGGCCTGCAGCCTCACCACAGGAAGTCTGATTGCAGGAGCCTCAGAAAAAGATGCTGAAAAAATTTATGAATTCGGAAAAAACATTGGCATTGCATTTCAGATTCAGGACGATTTGCTGGATGCCTATGGCGAACATTATAAAGTGGGCAAAAAACCCGGAGGCGATATCATTGAAGGCAAAAAAACATTTTTGTTTTCCGAAACCTGTTGCCTGCTGGAAGGAAAAGAGCATCTTGATTTTGTAAATCTATATAACAACAGAACGCTTCAACCCGAAGAAAAAACACTTCGCGTAAAACAAATTTTTGATAAAGCCGGAGTGGTAGAGGCAACACGCAAAGCCATTCACTCTTATTTTGAAAAAGGATTTGAGCATCTCAAATCATTAAACTTAAATCCATCGGCAGCCATGGAGTTAAAACTGTTTTGCGAAAAACTACTGAACCGCGACCACTGATGCAGTGGCGTTGAAACATTTAAAGACATTTGCTGTTGTTGATAGCTTTTGCTGTTGTGCTCTGATTATCAGCTACTATTTGCGATAATTCACAGAAAAAAACCTTGCTATTTCATTTTTTTTTACTTTTGCCCATTCGTTCCCAAAACACGAGGATTAAGGTGGATAAGATGTCGAAATATAACCTGCATTATGCCGGGTTAAAAGACGGGATACATGAATTTGAATATCTGTTAAAACAGGATTTTTTCGACATGTTTGAACACCCTTTGGTTCAGGGAGCAAATGTTCTTATTCATCTTACAGTTACCAAAAGTGCGGTAATGGTTGTGTTGGATATCAAGGTTTCAGGAACGGTACATGTGGAGTGTCACCGTTGTCTGGAAGAGTTTGAAATGCCGCTGGATATGCGCAAAACCATTATTGTAAAAACTACCGGTGATGACAATGAAGTGGATGGTGATAATATTATTCGTGCGGACAATGCTCATGATATTCATCTGGCACAGCACTTCTACGATGTAGTGTCATTGTCTATCCCGCTAAAAGTAACACATCCTGACAATGCATCAGGAGGAATGGGATGTAATGAAGAAACCTTGCGCACCATAGCAAAATATATGGTAAAAAATGAGAAACAAGACGATCCCCGGTGGGATTTACTGAAAAAAATAAATAACAATTAACGAATAAATAATAAGAAGTTATGCCAAATCCAAAGCACAAACATTCGAAATCAAGAAGAGATAAACGCAGAACTCACTACAAAGCCGAAGCGCCAACAGTAGCAGTGTGCCCAACAACAGGTGAAACACATTTATATCACCGTGCATACTGGCATGATGGCAAAATGTACTACAAAGGAAAAGTTGTTTTAGAAAAAGCTGTTTAACCCGGTATTTCCTTTATGATAAGGATAGGTGTTGATATAATGGGAGGTGATTATGCACCTCTCGAAACCACACTGGGAGCTATAGAAGCTTTCAAAGAACTGCCTGCCGACAACAGACTTGTGTTGATAGGCGACAGCGAAAAAATAAAAGCAATACTTCAGGCAAATGGTGTTGCTGAATCGTCATTTGACATTGTACATGCCTCTGAAAATGTAGAAATGGACGACTCTGCCACCAAGGTGTTTTCGCAGAAACCTCAGTCGGGTATGGCCATTGGTTTCGGTTTGCTGAAACAAAAAAAGATTGACGTTTTTGCAAGTGCAGGTCATTCAGGTGCCATGCTGGTAGGAAGCATGTTCAGTGTAAAACCTGTGAGTGGAATTTTACGTCCGGCAATTTCTACCATACTTCCCAAGGAAGATGGTACCTACGGTATTCTGCTTGATGTAGGCGCCAATGCCGATTGCAAACCTGAAGTGCTTCAGCAATTCGGAATACTTGGTTCGCTGTTGGCAGAGCATGTTTATCAAATCAGCAAACCGCGTGTTGCGCTGATGAATATTGGCGAAGAGGAAGAGAAAGGAAATATGCTTTCACAGCAGGCACATCAGTTGCTGAAAGTTACAAAAGAAATCAACTTCACAGGGAATGTAGAAGGACGCGATTTGTTTAATGCCAAAGCTGATGTAATTGTGTGTGACGGATTCACAGGCAATGTGATGCTGAAAGAAGCCGAATCATTTTACACACTGATTAAAAAACGTGGAATCAAGGACGAATACTTTGATCGTTTTGATTATGAAAACTACGGTGGAACACCGGTACTCGGAGTAAATGGAAATGTGATTATGGCACATGGAATATCCAAAGCCAAAGCCATAAAAAACATGATTCTACTCTCCAAACGTGTCACCGAAGCCAACCTTTCAGAAAAAATTGCAACCGCTTTTCACAGTAATGTAGTCAATCAAACATTATAACTTTTTTTGATGGAAAAACTAAGAGCTGCCATCACCGCTGTTCATGCCTGGGTGCCTGATTATGTGTTGACCAACCGGGAACTGGAAACCATGGTGGAGACCAATGATGAATGGATACAAACACGCACAGGAATAAAAGAACGCAGAATTCTGAAAGAACCCGGTGAGGGCACTTCAAAAATAGGAGTTGAATCTGTAAACGGTCTTCTTAAAAAAAGAGGAATCAGTGCTGAAGAAATTGATTTGCTGATTTGCGCTACCACAACTCCCGATCTTGTTTTTCCGGCTACGGCAAATATTATTTGCGATAAAGTAGGTGCTAAAAATGCTTTTGGCTACGACCTCAGTGCTGCCTGTTCAGGATTTTTGTTTGCACTGGTAACGGGATCAAAATTTATTGAAAGTGGTCAGTATAAAAAAGTGGTGGTAGTAGGTGCCGATAAAATGTCGGCTATTATTGATTACACCGACCGTGCTACCTGTATTATTTTTGGTGATGGTGGAGGAGCTGTATTACTCGAACCCAATACCGATGGATATGGTGTGTATGATTCCATATTGAAAAGTGATGGAAACGGAAGACATTACCTGCATCAGAAAGCCGGTGGAAGTGTGAAACCTCCTACACATGCTACAGTTGATGCACGCGAACATTTTGTTTATCAGGAAGGGCAAACTGTTTTTAAATTCGCTGTAAAAGGAATGGCTGATGTAAGTGCTGAAATCATGGAACGCAATCATCTGAAAGCTGAAGACATCGCATGGTTGGTACCTCATCAGGCCAACAAACGAATTATTGATGCTACTGCAAGTCGTATGGGAGTGGGCATGGAAAAAGTTATGCTGAACATTCAGAAATACGGCAACACAACCAATGGAACACTTCCACTTTGTTTATGGGAATGGGAAAAACAACTTCACAAAGGAGATAATCTCATTCTTTCAGCTTTTGGCGGAGGATTTACCTGGGGAAGTATTTATCTGAAGTGGGCGTATAACAGTTAATGTGCAAACTGTAAACAGCAAAACATATTACAAACTTTTTATTCCTGTTCGGTTCTGTCAAATTCTTCTTTGTTTTCTGACTGAGCTTTCAAATGCATTTCTAAGCTTTGGCCTTCTTCGTTTTGCTGCATCAGTGTCCAGTTATCAGTAGCAGAAGTTACAAGCCATACATTGCCTGATTTACGAAACACCTGCACATTCAGTCCGAACTTTGTACGAAAACCCTGTTCAAATGCATCAATAGACATATCGTCATTCCAGAAAAAAGTTTTCTTCTCATTCATTTTTGCAAGTACTTTGAATAAATCTGAACCTGCATACATATCTTTCTTATGACTTCCTTGCCCCTTGCGATGCGACTTTTTTGAAAAACTCAACTTTAAGATATGGATATATATGATTGAATTTTTTTTGAAAAACTTCAATGCTATCTTCGGGATGAATGGTTAACTGATGTTTCATTTTCACTCTTTAATTGAAATACAAAAAAACAACAAGTGGCTGCTCCAATTTATGAACAGCATTAGTTTAAGGTATGATTATTATCATTTTATGGACAGCTATAGCAGGAGATACACCTATCCAAACTATTTAAAAGCAAAACCGGCAGCTTTCGCTAACCGGCCTTGCATCCTAACATTAAATCAAATTACATTTTATAAATATGAAAAAAGTTTTTTCTGCGGTATAAAAGTAGGTTCATTACTTCGGAGCAGAAATGATTTACCGCAGCAGGCAACAGGATATTTATCAGTAATTGTTTTATTCATATTTATTAATCATCCATTAATTTTTTCTTAGACTTCCATCGTAAATACATCTTTAACATTTCTCAACCCTTCAATTCCACCCTTAAGTACCTGAACCTGACGAACTCCGTTTTTGCGAAGTATTGAAGAAGCAATCATGCTGAGGTATCCTGTTTTACATACCAGAATATAATTTTTGTCCTTGTCAAATTCATTTATGCGATTCTGAAAATCTTCCAATGGAATATTTAGATTGTTCTTCAGATGTACTTTAACAAACTCTCTTTTCTTTCTGCAGTCAACCACTATGTGCGAATTATCAGAAATAACAGATAAAAATTTATCGGAATCAATAATTTCAATTTGTTCTGTCGGGAAGTTTGAATTCATCCATGCAGTCATACCACCTTCCAGATAACCTCTTACATTTTCCAGACCTATACGTGCCAGTCGCGTAATAGACTCTTTATCCATTTCAGCATCAGCCACCACAATTACAGGATGATCCATATCTATCAGTTTTCCTACCCATGGAGCAAAAAATCCGTTTAATCCGATATTGATAGCACCACTGATATGTGCTCCGGCAAAATCTTCCGAATCGCGTGTATCTAATAATATTGCTCTGTTTATTTCCGAATTAAATTCTTCAGGGCTTAACGGATTGATATTTTTTTTCAGCACATCTTCCAATGGACGATAACCCATTATGTTTATGCTCATGTTTTTAAAAAAATATTCGGGAGGCATTGTCAGATCAGAGGAAACTGCTTTTCTGAAACTGTCAATATCAGTTGCCCGCATGGCATAATTTTTTTGTTTCTGCTCGCCTATGGTTGTGAATTTTTCATCGCTGATGTTTTTGCCACAGTCAGAGCCTGCTCCATGTCCGGGATAAACCACTAAATCGTCCGGAAGTGATTTTAATATACCCAATGAATCAAAAAGCATTTGTGTGAGTTCATAAATACTTTTGTTTCCACTCATCAAATCAGGACGACCTACATCACCGGCAAACAGCGTGTCGCCTGTGAAAATGGCTGTAGGTTTATGGTTTTCATCATACAGCACATAACAGGTTGATTCAATACTATGTCCGGGTGTATGCAATACCTTTAAATAAAAACTTCCAAAGGCAATTGCTTCATTATTTCTTGCCATATAAATTGGGTATGCAGTCCGTGCATTGGGCCCATAAACAATAGTGGCGCCTGAACGTTCTGCAATTTCCTGATGGCCTGAAACAAAATCAGCGTGAATATGTGTCTCCAACACATACTTTATTTTTGCATTACGCTCTTTTGCCAGATCAAGATACATATACGGTTCACGAATGGGATCAATGACGATAGCTTCACCTTCTGACTCCAGAAAGTAGCTGAACTGCGATAAGCCCGGTATATAAATCTGACGAAAAAACATTTTATCCAAAGAAGGCGACAAATCTTAGATTTTTAGCTTAACAGATAAATGACCTATGTCATACGACAGAAAAATATTACTCAAAAAATTGTTGCGGAAAAGATAATACTATTGCTGCCTGAAATCCGGATTTCCTGTGTTATGCAAATAGCAGATAAATTAAAATGTTATCATTGTGGTGACGACTGTGAAGATACGTCTGTTGCACTTGCAGAAAAATATTTTTGCTGTACCGGTTGTAAACTGGTTTACGAAATTCTGAATGAAAATAATCTTTGCACTTATTACGACCTGAACAAAACACCCGGGACAAAACAAGCAAGCGTAATTAATAAACGATTTAATTTTCTTGACGAAGAGGAGATTGCACGCAAACTGATTACCTTCAAAAACAAAAACGAAGTACATGTAACTTTTTACATTCCGGCCATGCATTGCAGCAGTTGCATCTGGTTGCTGGAACATTTTCAGAAAATTGATTCAGGTGTACTTATTTCACGAATTGATTTTCTGAAAAAAGAACTGCATCTGGTGTTTGACAATACTAAAACATCCCTTCGTGAAATAGCTGAAAAACTTACACAAACCGGATATGAGCCATTGCTGAGTCTTGATTCTATAGAGAAAAAAGAAACCAAAAAAGCAAACAGAAGCCGTATTGTTCGTATTGGGGTAGCAGGATTTTGTGCAGGAAATATTATGATGTTGAGTTTCCCTGAATATTTTTCATCAGGAAAAAACATAGACCCCGGATTGCAATATTTTTTCAGTTATGTGAATCTGCTGCTTGCATTACCGGTATTTTTTTACAGTGCCAATGAGTTTTTTATCAAGTCGTGGAAAGCACTTCGTCATAAAACCACTTCTATTGATATTCCTATTGCCATCGGACTGATTGCTATTTTTCTTCGCAGTACGTATGAAATAATTACCCATACAGGCGCAGGTTATTTCGACAGCGGAAGCGGATTGGTATTTTTTATGCTGATAGGCCGTTGGTTTCAGGATTTTACTTTCGACAGCATGTCTTTTGACCGTGATTATAAATCTTACTTCCCCATTGCAGTTACTACTCTGAAAAATGGTGAGGAAAAAGAAATATCTGTGAACGACCTTAAAGTAAACGACAGAATTCTTATCCGCAACAACGAAATTATTCCTGTTGATGCATTGTTACTGAAAGGCCGTGCATCCATAGACTATCATTTTGTGACGGGGGAATCTGTTCCTGTAACTCATGAGGCAGGCGAAAATATTTTTGCAGGAGGTCGTCAGACAGCTGGGATGATTGAACTGCAGGTAACCAAAGAAGTTTCGCAAAGTCATCTTACACAGTTGTGGAACCGTTCGTCATCAAAACCTGAGTTAAGCCGTTTCGAAAAATTAGTCAACAACATCAGTCGCTGGTTTATTGTAGTTGTATTGCTGATTGCTTTTGGTGCCGGAGCTTACTGGTGGAATACCGATACACAAAAAGCTATTAATGCATTTACTGCAGTGCTGGTAATTACATGCCCATGTGCATTGGCATTGTCGGCACCATTTACTTATGGCAACATTTTGCGCATGCTGGGTAAAAGAAAAATTTATATGCGCAATTATAAAGCTCTTGAAAAACTTGCCGACATTGACACTGTTGTGTTTGATAAAACAGGAACGCTGACTAAAAATAATGCTTCACAAATTGAATACGAAGGTGACCCACTGAGTGATGATGACAGACAACTTATCTATTCGCTCACAAGACAGTCATCCCATCCTCTCAGCAAATTGCTTTCACGACATTTAAAAACAGAACGTTCGTATAAGAGCACCGATTTTAACGAAGTTGTAGGTCAGGGTATTGAAGCTACCGTGAATGGTGTGCATGTGAAAGCCGGCACAGCATTGTTTGCCGGTGTTGAGGATAAAAATGATGACCGCACCTGTGTGTATTTTCATATCAACCAACAAACAAAAGGTCGTTTTATTTTCTTCAACAGCTACAGGGATGGTGTGGAGCAACTTGCACAGGGGCTAAAAAAACTTTCACTTAAAACAACTGTACTCACGGGTGACAATGAAAGTGAAAAGAAAAATCTGGAACATTTTTTCGGTAATTGTGAAATGAGGTTCAACCAAAAACCTGAAGATAAGTTTGCTTGTATTGAAAACCTGCGACTGCAGAATCACAAAGTATTGATGATTGGTGACGGGCTGAATGATGCCGGAGCATTACTTGCAGCAACTTCCGGAATTTCAATAACTGACAACACCAATAATTTTACTCCTGCAAGTGACACCATCATGGATGCATCACACATAGGTAAACTTCCACAGCTGATAAAATTATCAAGATCGGCAGTAACCATTATTATCATCAGTTTTATTATATCACTGTTGTATAATCTGGTTGGAATAAGTTATGCAGTTACCGGCTCACTGTCGCCACTGTTTGCAGCTATTCTGATGCCTATAAGTACGACTACTCTTGTTTTATTTACAACAGGTGTCAGTACTCTGAAAACAAAACTTGGCGGATTCTGAAATTTATTTCCAGGTAAAATGTATGTCGAGACCTTGCTTCTGCGTCTGCGAAATCCATACCATGCCGTTGCGATCTTCCACCAGCTTTTTTACTATAGCTAATCCCACTCCTGCTGATGCTTCTGAATGAGATGACGGCAAGGTTTGAAATACTTCAAAAATCATTTTTTGCTGCTGCGGTTTTATGCCCGGACCGTTATCGCTGATGCTGAACTCAATCTTATCATGATGTTGTGTTACTTTAACTGCTATTTCAGGATAGGTATTGGTATTATGCTGCAATGCATTTTGCAATAACTCAGTGAGTACAGTTGACAGTGCCTGCTTATCTGTTTCAATATTTCCTGCTTCGGCTTCAACATTAATCACCGCTTCAGTTTTATTATTTACTTTCTTAAACACTTCTTCAACCAGTGTTTTCAGATTCACGGTTTCAGCAGGAGAATTTTTACTTGTGGCTCTTGCAAATTTCAGTAATCCTTCGAGCAACAGTTTCATTTTGCCCACTCTGTTGCGCAACAGATTTATGTTTTCAAGACTTTCTTCTGAAGCAGTATTTTTCAAATCTTCTTCTAACCATTGCACCAGATTTTCAATTGCACGCAACGGAGCATTCAAATCGTGTGAGAGGATGTATAAGAACTTATCGAAATGTTCAGTAAGTCTTTTTATTTTACTCTCCTGTTCTTTAATCAGACTTTTATAACGGCAACCAGCTTCAAAAATGGATACCATTTTCTGAGTTTCTTCAATGTCGAGCGGCTTAGGAATAAAATCATACGACCCTGTTTCGAACTCTGCAAAACTCGGACGCTCACTTTTAGCTATTGCCGACACAAAAATGATTGGGATATGTTTTGTCTTGGGATTGGCTCTCAACAACTGTGCTACTTCAATACCATCCATATCCGGCATCTGAATATCGAGAAGGATTAAATCAATCGGCTCTTCCATAAGCAACTTCAGCGCTTCATTGCCCGAAAATGCTTTTATGAGAATACGATTTTCGTCTTCAAGAATACTTTCCAGCGTCAACAGATTTGCCGGAATATCGTCCACTAACAATACTTTCAGAGGTGACTTGCGTACTGCTGTCTGATCTTTTCTTACAGACTGCTCTACTGAGTTGGTTATCATCTTTATGAAATATTTGCATCGTTGTACGATAAAGAAATTAAAAGGTTGCTCCCGGGCCTTTTTTTGAAAAAATTTGGTCGTACTTTTACCGCCATGCATTTGCTTACGCCATTACATTTTAACGACTATGAGCTGATAGACAGCGGACAGTTTGAGAAACTTGAACGTTTCGGTACTTATTTCACCATTAGGCCTGAACCTCAGGCAGTATGGAGCCGCAAGCTGACCTTGCAGGAATGGGAAAGAATGGCACATGTAAAGTTTGTTCCCAAAAACAGCTCATCAGGAAGCTGGAAAAAACTGAAAGATATGCCTGACCGCTGGAGAATAAAATACCAACTTTCGGAAGACCATGAAATTGTTTTACGCCTCGCACTCACATCGTTCAAACATGTAGGTGTTTTTCCGGAGCAGGCAGTCAACTGGAATTACATTTACCGTTCGGCACTTGATTTAAAAATTGATCAGCCACGGGTATTGAATCTGTTTGCCTACACCGGTGCTGCAACACTGGCTGCAAAAGCTGCAGGTGCCGATGTGATTCACCTCGACTCGATAAAACAAGTGGTAACCTGGGCAAAAGAAAACATGACCCTCAGCGGACTTGACCATGTGAGATGGCTTGTTGAAGATGCTATGACATTTGTGAAACGCGAAGTAAAACGTGGAAAAAAATATCACGGTATCATACTTGACCCGCCTGCTTACGGACATGGTCCCAATGGCGAAAACTGGAAACTGGAAGATGAGATAAATGAAATGTTGAAATTGGTTTCGCAACTGCTCGACAAAAAACATTTTCTGGTACTTAATACTTATTCTCTTGGGTTTTCATCACTGATTTTGGATAATTTAATGGATCAGTATTTTGATAAATCCATTGAACGCGAAACAGGAGAAATTTATCTGCAAAGCAAAACGCAACAAAAATTACCTCTTGGTGTTTTTGCCCGCCACCGCCAATCTTTCTAAAAATCCAACATCATTTTTTTGAATGTGAACGGAGGTTTTCAGACTACCGTTGTGGATTTTAAACTGCAATATTATCTATCAGCCTTACTTCATTGCACCAAACAGCAATGCATGCTCTCATCTGAGTACTCTCACTCCAATCTGAAAGCGAATCAAGTGTATCAGCATTTACAATATCCATATATTCAACTTTGAACGGATGAACTTCTTCTATCCTTTGGATGACAAGTGATTTTGCATCAGCAATGTCATGATTATTTTTTAATGAGTTCAACTGTATAAGACTGCTGTAAATGATTCCTGCATCATTTCGTTCACTCTCAGCAAGTCTTCTGTTGCGCGAGCTCATTGCCAAACCATTTGACTCGCGCAAAGTTGGGCATCCGATAATCTGAATATCAGGATGCAATTTTTTACTCATCATTCTGATAATGGCCAATTGCTGAAAATCTTTTTCCCCGAAATAAGCTTTCTGCGGTTTTATCCAGCTGAAAAATTTATTGACCACCGTAATCACTCCCTGAAAATGTCCGGGCCTGAATTTGCCTTCCATAATTTTGTCAAGATTTCCGAGGTCAAAACTCAGTGGTGCTTCGTTGGCAGTGTATATTTCATCTGCAGTAGGCAAGAACACAAAATCACAACCTGCTGTCTCAAGCATTGCCAAATCACTTTCAGTTGTTACGGGATATTTTTTTAAGTCATCAGCATTGTTAAACTGCATAGGATTCACAAAAATGCTGACTGCCATCACCTCATTTTCAGCCTTAGCTCTCTCTGCTAATGATATATGTCCCTCGTGCAAGGCGCCCATGGTAGGCACAAAACCTACAGACTTGTTCTGCTTCTTAATCAGCGAAATTGCTTCTTTCAGATGTTTTACTGTATGAATAACTTTCATAATCATTAAACCGGGAGCAATGATAACTAAAACTTACCATCTGATGATTTGTTTTATACCTGAAATTGAAGAAGGATGCCTATTTTCGCATCACTATTTTTTAGATTACAGTTTTGGATAAGAAGTTAAGCGAAATCAAACCCGGAAACATCTGCATCATACAACAATTTACAGACGAAGAAATAAAACTGAAGCTGATGGAGATGGGTTGTATTCCCGGAGAAAATGTGCGGGTTGAGCGGGTTGCTCCGCTTGGCGATCCTATTGCCATAACTGTAGCCGGCTATATACTGAGCATAAGAAAATCAGAGGCAGAAACTGTTTTGGTAAGTACATTATAAATTTTTCAGCGCAAAGGTGGCCGACATAAATCTTAAAGTTGCATTAATAGGAAATCCCAACAGCGGGAAGAGTACTTTATTTAATGCACTTACCGGACTCAATCAAAAAGTTGCGAACTTTCCAGGTGTTACGGTTGACAAACACATTGGACAGTTTACCATTCGCAATGCAGCCGATGGAAATACGTATAAGGTAAGAATTACTGATTTGCCCGGCACATACAGTTTGTATCCAAAAACCATTGACGAGCAAATTCCTTATCAGGTTTTGACAGATAAAAATGATGAATCGTACCCTGACAGAGTAATTGTTATTGCAGATGCAACCAACTTAAAACGCAGTTTGTTTTTATGTTCTCAGATTATTGATTTGAAAGTTCCGGTAGTGCTGGTGCTTAACATGATGGATCTGGCCATAAAAAAAGGATTGAAGATTGATATTCCCAAACTTGAAAAAGCACTTGGAATAAAAATTGTTCCTGCTGTGGTAAGGCAAAATTCAGGTATTGAAGAAATTAAAAAAGCATTGCTTGAAAACCGCCATCAGCCTGAGAATGACATCATGCCTTCGTGCGAACTGGCTCCTGACGTTATCAAAGAAATCAAAAAAGAGTTTTCAGTAAAAAGTGATTATGCCGCTTTTCTTCTTGCGGGAAATTTTGAAAAAGTTCCGCTTTCTTTTATTGACGAAAAACAAAAAGAGCGATTAAGAAACATTACTCAACAACATGGATTCAAAAATACCGTGATGCAGGCCGGTGAAACGCTTGAGCGTTACAAAACCATTTCGGTGTTGATGAAAAGTTGTGTATCACAACAGGTATCATTTCGTAAATCCCTGACCCGTAGTATTGATAATCTGGTAACACACCGCATTTGGGGGTTTGTGATATTTCTTGCTATACTGTTTATTATTTTTCAGTTTATATTCAACGTAGCACAGTTTCCGATGGATTTTATTGACGGAACTTTTGCTCAATTATCATCTAAGGTGAGTGAGTGGCTTCCTCAGGGAATGCTCAATGACTTGCTGGTGAATGGAGTACTTGCCGGACTCGGTGGAATCATCATTTTTATTCCGCAGATTGCATTGCTGTTTTTGTTCATCACCATACTGGAAGATACGGGATATATGTCGCGTGTAAGTTTTATTATGGACAGGCTGATGCGTCCCTTCGGGCTTAACGGACGTTCTGTAATTCCTCTTATAAGCGGTGTGGCATGTGCAGTGCCTGCCATCATGGCAACACGTACCATACAAAGCTGGAAAGAAAGAATGATTACCATTATGGTGACTCCATTGATGAGTTGTTCGGCACGGCTTCCTGTTTATACATTATTGATATCACTCATTGTTCCGCGATATTATATTCTTGGTTTCATCAACTCACAGGGGTTGA
Source organism: Bacteroidetes bacterium OLB10 (assembly GCA_001567275.1). Classification (GTDB taxonomy): domain Bacteria; phylum Bacteroidota; class Bacteroidia; order AKYH767-A; family OLB10; genus OLB10. The sequence goes on along the minus strand of LNBX01000040.1, from coordinate 34,452 downwards.
TTATGATGTTTATGTATCTTATCGGTTTTGTTGCAGCCATAGCGTCAGCCTGGGTGATGAAAAAAATTCTGAAATCAAAAAGCCGCGATTTTTTTATTCTCGAACTTCCGGTTTATCGCCTGCCACGCTGGAAAAATATTCTGATTACCATTTATGATAAAGTAAAAATATTTTTATTCGATGCTGGTAAAATCATTATTGCCATTTCAATCATATTGTGGTTTTTGTCGTCACGCGGACCCGGTGATAAATACAACAACCTCGAAAAAGAATATACAGAACTCGCTGCACAACCTTCACCACCACAGGAGCAGTTGGCAAAACTTCAATCTGAAAAACTTGAAAACTCCTATGCGGGATGGATGGGCAGAGCACTTGAACCCGCTATTCAACCTTTGGGCTTCGACTGGAAAATCGGAATTGCATTGGTAACATCTTTTGCTGCGCGCGAAGTTTTTGTAGGAACCATGTCCACCATTTACAGTGTTGGTGGCGAATCAGAAAACCAACCTATTCTTGAAAAAATGAGAGCTGAAAAAACAGAGACAGGTGCTCCACGCTACACCCTTGCCGTAGGCTTGTCGCTGATGTTGTTTTACGCATTTGCCATGCAGTGTATGAGTACACTTGCCGTTGTGAAACGTGAAACCGGCTCGTGGAAATGGCCGGTCATTCAGTTTGTATATATGGGTGCGCTGGCATGGGTCGCAAGTTTTATTGCTTATCAACTTTTGAAATAAACAGTTGCCGTATCACTGATGTCGAGAGTTACTTTAACACAAATTGAAGAAGCCTTAAGAAAATATGTTCCTGAAAGAGCAATTCCTTATTGCATTGAATGGATTTCGGAAAATAAAATCAGTTTAAAAATAACGCGCAGTCGCAACAGCAAGTATGGCGACTATCGTCCTCCGCAGGATGGCCATGGTCATCGCATCTCCATCAATCACGACCTGAATCCCTATGCATTTCTAATAACATTTATCCATGAGGTGGCACATCTGAACCAATGGAAAATCCGCAAGCGAATTACTGTGCCTCATGGTAAAGAGTGGAAAAATGAATATAAAAAACTGATGATGCCCATACTACGTGAGCATATTTTTCCGCCTGACATTGTGAAAGCGCTGAACGACTATATGCAAAACCCTGCTGCCACCAGCTGCACCGATCATCACCTGTTGCGAACACTTCGCAACTACGACAAGCCCGAAGACCGGTGGCTCACGCTGGAAGAAATTGAAACCGGAGCCAGGTTTAAAATTCGTACAGGCCGTGTGTTTATCAAGCAACATCAGTTGCGAAAAAATTTCTGTTGTATTGAAGTTAAATCAAAAAGTATTTACTTCATCAATCCCGTCACCGAAGTGATGCCGCTTTGAAAATTCAACCCGCATTACACTTTCAGGTGAATGCTTATTGCACAAAAAATTGTTCAGGAATTGAAATCAGATATGCTTTATGTTGTGCTCTGGTGAGCGCAGTGTAAAGCCAACGCATATAATCTTTGTTATAATTATCTTCAGGAATAAATCCCGGGTCAACAAACACTGTTTCCCACTGGCCGCCCTGTGCTTTATGGCAAGTGATTGCATAAGCATACTTCACCTGAAGTGCATTCAGATAAGGGTCGCTTTTCATTTTACGCAAATTTATTTTGCCTTTTGGCGTACGATAATTTTCTCCTAACTTTTGAAAAAGTTTTCTGTATTCTTCCTGCGGAAGTGCAGGTGTTTCGGTGGTAAGTGCGTTGAGTAAAAGTTTTACTCTTAACCGCGTATTGCTTTCATCTTTTAATTCCACCAGTGCATCCATAAAATCAAAATCATAAACTGTTTCCTTAGAATAAGTTCTCACAACCTGCAGTTCATCACCATTGGCAATAAATGCATTCTTGTCATCAGACTCATGCCAGTAATAATTATTCTTCACCACCATCAACCTTTCATTTTTTTCTACCGGGTCTTCAAATGCATAAAAACGGTTGCGTATAAACTCATTGTATCTGTTAGCTTGTTTATTGCTTCTGCAAATAATTATTGAATTTCCATCTGAACGCAATGGAAAATATGATTCAAATATGTCAGCTATCTCTTGCTGAGTGACTCTTTCCATATCGTCAAAACCTGCAACCTTCAGTCGTGGACGATATTCTTCGCGCTCAATGAGCAAACGGGTACAGTGTGCATTTGCCAGAATACCGGAGTCTAATTGTTGCCTGACTACTTCCTTCAGTTCAAATGAGCTTACTTCCAACTGATGCATTCTTCTCAGATAATCTTCGTCAAGTGCAGGGCTCACTTCTATTCCTACAGGAGGCAACTGCGCAGTATCTCCAATAAAGAGAATAAAATTGTCAGGTTGAGAATAAACATGATCAATGCAATCGGCAAGCAGGCTGGCCCCTTTGAAAAGAGTTTTATCATCTTCATTCGAAATCATCGAAGCCTCATCAATAATAAATACCTGCCGGTGATGTTTGTTCTCCTTCACTTTTGAAATGACACCACCATCTTTATCACTTTTTATTTCGTAGAGATAACGATGAATGGTAGAAGCATCGCTGCCTGTGTATTGTGTTATCACTTTTGCAGCTCTTCCTGTTGGAGCAAGCAACTTCACATCATAATCAAGTTTGCGCAGTGTTTTAATCAACGACTTTATTAATGTGGTTTTACCGGTACCGGCATACCCCTTCAGCAAAAAACATTTATAACTAGTTGCAGCATCCATAAACGCTGCAAGGCTGTGCATTAATTGTTTCTGCGCGCCTGTAGGTTCAAATGGAAAATTTTTGTGTAATAATTTCTCTGTATGAGATGCCAATGAAAAATGATTTTTTCAAAAGTATAAGTTTTCCTTCTATCAGCTTGCTCAGTTGTTTATACATTTGCAAAAAAAATATTATTTACTACAGCATGCTTACGATAGACATCCATACACACATTTTGCCTGAAAAACTACCTGACTGGAAAAGCAAATTTGGTTATGGAGGATTTATTCAACTCGATCATCATAAGCCATGCTGTGCACGAATGCTTCGCGATGACGGTACATTTTTCAGAGAGATAGAAAGCAACTGCTGGGATGCAACAACACGAATGCATGAGTGCGACCAACATGATGTTCAGGTGCAGGTGCTGAGTACAGTACCTGTTATGTTTTCGTATTGGGCTAAACCAAATGATGCATTGGCATTATCCGAATATCTGAACGACCATATTGCGGGAATAGTCAGACAATACCCAAAGCGTTTTGTAGGTTTGGCTACACTGCCTATGCAGGCTCCTGAATTGGCAATAAAAGAATTAGAGCGTTGCAAAAAAATCGGACTTGCCGGAATTGAAATCGGTACACACGTAAACGATTGGAACCTGAATGATGAACATCTGTTTCCTGTATTTCAGGCATGCGAACAACTGGATATGCCCATATTTGTTCACCCCTGGGACATGATGGGTCAACAAAAGATGCAACGTTACTGGCTGCCTTGGCTGGTTGGTATGCCTGCCGAATCATCTCTTGCAATATGTTCTATGATATTTGGAGGAGTATTTGAAAGATTACCAAAACTGCGTGTAGCCTTTGCTCATGGCGGGGGAAGTTTCCCTTCAACTTTCGGACGGATTAAACATGGTTTTGACTGCCGTCCTGATTTGGTGGCTATTGATAATCCTCATTCACCCTCTAAGTATATCGGCAATTTTTATTTCGACTCGCTGGTGCATGACGAAAACATGCTGCGCTATCTTATACAGTTTGCCGGTGCTAACCGTATTGCCCTTGGCAGTGATTATCCTTTTCCGTTAGGCGAAACAATCCCGGGAAAATTGGTAAAAGAAATGAATTTGGACCATAAAATTAAAGAGCAACTGCTGCATGGTTCGGCATTGGAATGGCTTGGGTTGAGTAAACAATTATTTCATTAAATCAAAAACTGAGTTTTCTGTTAAAAAAGGTTAAAGACTGATTTTTTTTTGTGCGGAAACTTTGAACACTAAAAAAGTTTCCTGAGTTTTGCGGCCGTTTTTTAACGAAATGGAAATTAAAGATAGAATACTTACAGAATCATTGGGAATGTTTTTCCGTCAGGGAATCCGAAGGGTAACCATGGATGACATTGCCAACCATCTTGCTGTTTCCAAGAAAACTATTTACTCCTGTTTTAAAGATAAAGACGAGATTGTGCAGAAAGCATGCGAAAGTTTTCTGAATGAAAATCGTTGTATGCTGAAGGAATATTCGCAGGAAAGCAAGGATGCCATTCATGAAATTATTATTTCCATGCAAAAACTGCATGAAACATTTTCAAATTTAAATCCGGTTTTGTTTGATGATATGCAACGCTATTATCCCAAAACATGGAAACTTTTTTTAAAGTTTAAAGAAGAAAGTATAGCTGCCACCATCGAAAAAAATCTTAAAAAGGGAATTGCAGAACAACTTTACCGCCCGGATATCAATCTCAAGATATTGGTTAGGCTACGTCTGGAAGAAGTTGCAATGGGAATGAATGCAGAGGTTTTTCCTCCCTCACAGTTTAAAATACATGAAGTACAGTTAGCACTGCTCGATCATTTCTTACATGGAATAGTTACTGTTAAAGGACACAGGCTTATTAATAAATATAAAAACATTACAGACGAAGATTAATCGCAAAACATTATGCTGAAAAAATTTAAATTACTACCTGTTTTTGTACTGATCACCTTTCAGATTTCGGCACAGCAAACAAATAAAAACCAATATGCTTTTTCGCTGCAGCAAGCGGTTGATTTTGCCATAAAAAATCAGGTAAGCGTTAAAAATGCTGAACTCGACAAGAAAATTGCAAAAGAAAAATCTGATGAATTACTCGGCATTGGTTTACCACAAATCAGTGGCAGTGCCGACATTACCAAATTTATTGATATTCCTACCACCTTTGTACCGGGTGAATTTTTTGGTGGAGATCCCGGCTCTTTTTACCCTGTACAGTTTGGTCAGAATTATTCTTCAACAGCAGGATTGACTGCATCACAACTATTATTTGATGGCTCTTATCTGGTTGGCTTAAAAGCTTCGCGCATGTATGTTGACCTGATGCACAAACAGGTAAATCAGACCAAAACAGATCTGGCGGCAACCGTGAGTAAAGCTTACTACAACGTATTAATTCTTCAGGAGCAAACGCAAATTCTGGATGCCAATGTCAAACGACTGAAAAAATTGCGTGATGATATGAAAGCCACTTATGATAATGGCTTTGCCGAAAAAATAGATTATGACCGGACTGTACTTGCCTACAATAACATCATAACAGAGAAAGAAAAATTAGACCGAATGGTTACTCTGTCTGTCAATCTGCTGAAATTTCAGATTGGAGCCAACGTACAGGATGAACTTACGCTTACCGACAAACTGGAAGATATCAAATCAACCACCATGATTAATCCGGCCGATACAATTGATGTAAACAACCGTATTGAAATGGATGTGTTGCAAACCACCAAACGATTGCTTCAGATAGATTTAAAATTAAAACGTGTTGCCTACTTGCCATCACTTGCTGCATTTGGTTCATACAGCGTAAATGCTTCACGCAATGACTTCGACATATTTGAAAACAAACCCTGGTATCGTACCTCATTAGTTGGATTGAAACTTACTGTACCTGTGTTTGATGGTTTTCAGAAAGCATCACGTGTAAAACAGGCTCGGTTTGCAGTTGATAAAATTGACAACACTATCCAATCCGTGTCGCAGGGATTGCAACTGGAAGTACAAACTGCACGCACATCACTTATAAATGCACTTGCTTCGCTGGATACACAAGGCGAAAACAGAAAACTTGCAGCAGATGTTGCACGCATCACCAAAAAGAAATTTGAAGAAGGTGTAGGCAGCAGCCTCGAAGTTATGGATGCAGAAACTGCATTGAAGGTTGCTGAAACAAATTATTATACAGCATTAATAGAAGCTTACATAGCAAAAGTTGACTATGCAAAAGCTACAGGAACATTGATAAAAAATTAAAACATCACTAACATAAACACAGATTATGAATAAGCTTATAGCCTCTGTCGGAATATTGATACTGCTGTCATCATGCGGAGGAGGAAACCTGGATCAGAAAAAAAGTAAGTTAGATAAGTTGAAAAAACAACAGGCAGAACTAACCGAACAAATCCGCAATTTGGAAGATGAGATTGCAGCAACAGATACTTCAAAGAGTGAGAAATATAAAAACGTTGCAGTAACAGAAATGCAACAACACACTTTTACACACTATCTGGAAGTGCAGGCCAATGTGGAAGGTGATGAAGATGTAATGTTGAATCCCATGTCGTCAGGAACAGTAACAGCCATTAATGTGAAGGCCGGTGACCATGTGAAAAAAGGACAGATACTTGCAACACTTGATGATAAAATAATGTTGCAGACAATAGGTGAGTTGCAAAGCGCTGTTGACCTTGCAACCACAGTTTATCAGCGACAAAAAAATCTTTGGGATCAACAGATAGGAAGTGAAATACAATATCTGCAAGCAAAAACTACCAAAGAAAGTGCTGAGAAACGTTTGGCAAACTATCGCGAACAGTGGGAACTTACACGCATCAAAGCTCCTTTTGACGGAACAGTGGATATTGTAAATATTAAAGCCGGTCAGGTTGTATCGCCTCAGGTGCCTGCTATTCGTATTGTAAATCTGAATATGCTGAAGATAAAAGGCGAACTTCCCGAAGCGTATATCACCCGCGTTCATAAAAATGACAATGCATTGGTACAGTTTCCTGATCTGAATAAAGAAATAAACACCAAGGTGTCTTATTCAGGCAATGCCATCAATAACATGAACCGTACTTTCAATGTGGAAGTAAGACTTAATAATAAGGAAAATATATTGAGGCCAAATATGCTTGCAGTATTAAAAATTGCTGATTACACCAATGAAAAAACTCTTTCGTTGCCGGTAAATGTAGTTCAGAAAGGACTTGATGGAGAATATGTGTTTGTTGCCGAAAACAAAAACGGCAAAATGACTGCAATGCGTAAGCAGGTGAAAACAGGTTTGACATACAACGGCACTGTTGAAATAACAGAAGGACTGAATCAGGGCGATAAAGTAATAACAACAGGATATCAGAGCCTAATTGAAGGTGATTTGATAAAATTATAATCCGGAAAATTTTATGAAGGACATTTTTAAAGAGTTTAAGCCCTCCTCATGGGCAATAGACAACCGTACTGCCATTTATGTAATAACCGTCATCATTACGTTGATGGGTATTATGTCGTACATCAGTATTCCTAAGGAAAGTTTTCCTGATATCTCACTGCCTAATATTTATGTGAGTGTGGTTTATCCGGGAACTTCACCCAAGGATATGGAGAACCTGGTTGTTCGACATATCGAAAAACAGTGTAAAGGAATTTCAGGTGTTAAGAAAATAACAAGCCGTGCATTGCAGGATTATTGCAGCATTGTTGTTGAATTTAACAGTGATGTAAAAATTGATGAGGCTAAACGAAAAGTCAAGGATGCTGTTGACAAAGCGCGAAGCGATTTGCCTCAGGATTTACCTAACGAACCTGATATTATTGAAGTAAATTTTTCGGACTTGCCTATTATGGCAGTAAATCTTTATGGTGACTATGATCTTGCCAAGCTGAAAAAATATGCAGATGACGCAAAAGATAAAATGGAAAGCCTTAAAGAGGTAAAAGAGGTAAAAATTATTGGTGCACTCGAGCGTGAAATACAAATCAATGTTGACATGCTGAAACTGCAGGCTGCAGGTTTAACCATGTCTGATATCGAAACTGCAGTTAAATATGAAAATATGACTGTTCCGGGAGGTGGTGTACGAATGAATGACGGAACGAGAAGATCGTTAAGTGTCACCGGAGAATTCACCAATGTAGATCAGTTAAAAAATCTCGTTGTAAAAACTATGACAGGAGCACCTGTTTATCTGAAAGATGTTGCAGAGGTTGTTGACTCATTCAAAGAACAGGAAAGCTATGCACGACTGAACCATAAGAATGTGATTACACTGAGTGTTGTGAAACGATCAGGAGAAAATCTGATTGACGCTTCTGATAAAATTGTAAATATTGTAAACGAACTTAAAGCCGAATGGCCAAAAGATCTGAATGTAGTACTCACAGGTGATCAGAGTGAAACTACACGTATTCAGTTGCACGACCTTATCAACACCATTGTAATTGGCTTTATTCTGGTATTACTTGTACTGATGTTCTTTATGGGAGTGAATAATGCTTTCTTCGTAGCATTGTCAGTACCACTTTCCATGTGTGTGGCATTTCTTGTCCTGCCAATCATAGGATTTACGATCAACTTTATTGTATTATTTTCATTTCTGCTTGCGCTGGGAATTGTAGTGGATGATGCCATTGTGGTGATAGAAAACACACATCGTATTTTCGACAACGGAAAAATGAATATCGTGAGAGCAGCCAAGATGGCTACAGGCGAAGTTTTCCTTCCTGTATTATCAGGTACACTCACTACCCTTGCACCATTTGTACCACTCGCATTCTGGAAAGGTATTATAGGTAAGTTTATGTTTTTCCTTCCCATAACACTCATCATCACACTGCTTGCATCACTGGTGGTAGCATATATCATCAATCCTGTTTTTGCAGTCAACTTTATGAAAAAACATGAGCAAAAACACGACCCTTACAAAGGATTGAAAATAACGGCTGTTATTTTTATAGCTATTGCTGTATTGTTTTATGTTTCAGGTGTACCCGGAATGGGAAATTTCACTCTGTTCCTGTTTTTGATTCATCTGTTGCACCGTTTCTGGCTGCATAAAGTTATTCATAGCTTTCAAACAAAAGTCTGGCCTGCAATACAGAAACTATATTCACAGCTTCTTGAAAAAGCACTTCATCGTACCGGCTGGATGATGGGAGGTACAATAGGATTACTTATTTTATCATTCATTGCTATTGGCATCCGCAATGGTGGTGTAAGTTTTTTCCCAAGCAGCGATCCTAATTTTATTTATGTCTTTACTTCACTTCCTGTGGGCACTGATCAGGCATATACCGATTCGGTAACAAAGGTTCTCGAAAGCAAAGTATATGCAGTAGTTGGTGAAAAGAATGATGTAGTAAAATCGGTTATCGCTAGTGTTGGCGAAAATGTAACCGACCCTTCTGATGAAGATCAGGGATATTATGCCAATAAAAGTAAGATAGAAGTTGCATTTGTTGAATTCAGTAAACGCCATGGTGTGTCCACAGTAAAATATCTGGATCAGATTCGTGAAGCAGTAAAAAATGTGGTTCCCGGTGCAGAGATAACCGTATCGCAGGAACAAAACGGACCTCCTGTAGGTAAGCCTATCAGTATTGAAATAACAGGAGATGATTTGCAGGCTATTGCAACAACTTCTGAAAATCTGAAACGCTATCTCGACTCACTGCGCATTGACGGTGTGGAAGAATTGAAATCGGATTTGCAGGACAGAAAACCACAAATAACTTTTGATATTGACCGCGAACACATGAACCGTCTGGGAATTTTTACCGGTACATTAGGAAATGAAATTAATATGGCTGTGCTGGGGCGTGAAGTTTCAAAGTACCGCGACCAGAATGACGAATATAAAATCATGCTTCGCTATAAACAAAATCAACGATATGATGTAAGTTTATTAAACAGCATCCGTGTAACATATCGTGATATGGGAATGGGTGGTGTTATCAGAAGTGTTCCTGTTGCGTCTTTCGCTTCCATAAAATATGACAATACGTATGGAGTTATCAAGCGTAAAAACCAGAAACGAATTGTAACTATTTCGTCCAATCTGCTCACCGATTATCAAAGTCGCGAAGCTGAAGTGGTAGGCAACGTAATGGCTGCAGTAAAACAATTTCCTAAAACCGATGGAGTAGATATTAAATTCGGAGGCTCGCAGGAAGAACAGGCTGAAACATCAGCTTTTCTTGGGAATGCTTTGCTGATTTCATTAGGGTTGATATTTATAATTCTGGTTATACAGTTTAATTCAATAGGTAAGCCGGTGATTATTCTTTCTGAAATTATTTTCAGTATCATTGGTGTGCTGCTCGGTTTTTCATTGTTCAAAATGAGTTTCTCCATTGTGATGACAGGAATTGGCATTGTTGCTCTTGCAGGTATTGTGGTGAGGAACGGTATTTTGCTTGTTGAGTTTGCTGAGATGTTGCGCGAGCAAGGTGTCGGGCCTTATGAAGCCATTGTAGAAGCAGGCCGCACACGTATGACACCTGTAATTCTTACTGCTACGGCAACATCCTTAGGATTGATTCCTCTTGCCATTGGTTTGAATATTGATTTCGTAACTCTCTTCACTGAATTCAATCCGCATATTTTCATCGGTGGCGACAGTACATCCTTCTGGGGACCGCTCTCCTGGACTATGATTTTTGGGTTGATGTTCGCAACATTCCTCACTTTGTTTTTGGTTCCGGTGATGTATCTCATGTCCGAAAATCTGAAAGCACGACTTTCCAAAAAATTAAAACGTACCAAGGAGCCGGAAAATGAGCTGATAGCCTGATGGCCTGTTGATTTTTCAGCAAAGTATTTTTGTAAGTTTGATGTCTGTTATACTTAGCGTAATTAAACTACGTTAAGTATAGCAGACATCTTTTTAACTTGAAATTTTATGGAAAATACTTCTCCCTCTCTGTTTGACAAACTCAGCAACTGGCTGAAAAATTCTGTGATGGTTAAATTACTCAGCATGGGAATACTTATTCTCCTTCTGATGATACCATCCAATATGGTAGAGAGTTTAATACGCGAAAGGCAAATGACCCATGAGGATGCAGTGAATGAAATTTCGGAGAAATGGGGTAATGCACAAACCATCAGCGGGCCTGTCATCAACGTACCATATACTACTGCATTTACCAACGAAGATGGCAAACGAATCTCTGAAGTTCGTTATGCACATTTCCTTCCGGATGAGTTAAAAATTACAGGTGATTTTGATCCGGAAATAAGACACAGAAGTATCTACGAAGCTGTTGTTTATAAATCTAATCTTAACATTGAAGGAAGTTTTTCATATCCTGATTTTTCGGAGTGGAATATTGCTGATGGCGATATTCTTTGGAAAGAGTCAACCATTACGCTTGGAATTTCCGACCTCAGAGGTGTGAAACAACGTTTGTCGGTAAATCTGAATGGTCAAAACATTGAATTCAATCCGGGCCTCGACAACCACGACATTCAGGAATCAGGTGTAAGCATTAGAATGCCGCTGACAGAATCACAGAATCAGGATTCTGCAAGAATGAGTTTCAACATGTCATTAAAATTAAATGGCAGCAAGGAAATGTATTTTCTGCCGCTTGGAAAAGAAACTCAGGTATTTTTAAAATCCACATGGAAAGATCCAAGCTTTGATGGTGCATTTTTGCCCGACAGCCATCATGTAAGCGATAAAGGTTTTGACGCACAATGGAAAGTGTTTCATCTCAACCGCAACTATGCGCAGAAATTTCGTGGTGTTCCTGCAGGAATCAGCGAATCAGCTTTTGGTGTTAAGTTCTTAATCCCTGTTGACAATTATCAAAAAACATATCGCAGTGCCAAATATGCCATTCTGCTTATTACTCTGTCGTTTACTTTATTCTTCTTTATCGAAGTGCTCAACCGCAAACGTATTCATCCGTTTCAGTACATACTGGTGGGTGTAGCCTTGTGTTTGTTTTATACTTTGCTTCTTTCACTAAGTGAGTATATGAGTTTTAACAAAGCTTACATACTGGCTGCTGCAGCCATCATCGCCATGATTGGACTTTATACCAAAACTATTTTCAAAAGCACACGGCTTACGCTGTTGTTTACACTTTCACTGATTATTCTATATACGTTTGTTTTCTCCATTATTCAACTGCAGGATTATGCATTGTTGCTTGGTAGCATCGGTTTGTTTGTTGTATTGGCAACAGTCATGTACCTGTCACGGAAAATCAACTGGTATGGAACCGACAAATAACCAAAGTGCACAGCTGGGCCGCGAAGGTGAAAACCTAGCCGTAGCTCACCTCAGGGAAAACGGTTATGAAATTGTGGAACGCAACTGGCGATTCGGTAAACTTGAAATTGACATCATTGCCCGCAAAGGAAACGTACTGAGCATTGTCGAAGTAAAAACACGAAGCGGTGACTATTTCGGTGAGCCTGAAGATGGCGTAACGAAAGCAAAAGAGCGCTTTCTGGCAACAGCTGCGGATCATTATATTATTTCCAGAAATCTGGATGTGGAAGTGCGTTACGATATTATTTCCATCGTCATTCACAACGGTCGCCATGAGCTGAAGATGATTGAAGATGCTTTTTATCCGTATATGTGATTAATTATTCAGCCTGTCGTTTTCACTGTTTATCTTTGGAAGCATAAAAATTTCATTCTGCACAAACATGACTTCCAATATTGCCATTGCACAAAAATGGTTCGAAGCATTTAACGAACATCATCTCGAAAACCTGTTGAGTTTATATGATAATAATGCTGAACATTACAGTCCGAAACTAAAAATAAGACATCCTGAAACACATGGGTTGGTAAAAGGAAAACCAGCATTGCGCCAATGGTGGAAAGATGCATTCGACCGTTTGCCGACTTTGCATTATCAGGTACAGACACTTACTGCCAACAACCAACGGGTATTTATGGAATACATTCGTCAGGTACAGGGCGAAGAAGATATGCTTGTGGCAGAAGTTCTGGAAATTGGAACTAATGGATTGATAAAGGCTTCGCGAGTGTATCACGGATAAAATGAAAATCATGTTTAAAAAGCAGACAGAGGGTTACTTTATTCATAAAACGCACTGTTTTTACCTCATAATTGCAACATTTAGCGGATTATTGGATTTTTTAATTTAAAAATATATTACTTTAGAGGTGAATTTTAAATCACCCATTATGATAAGAACAATAACTCTTGCTGCAATTTTAAGTTCAACCATCCTTAGCTTGCAGGCTCAAACTACACTTGTTTTGCAACCCGGTCCGTCTGACGGAAAAGACGCTGAAATTTTCAGTTGTGTTCCCTGCGGATATGCCAACCACAACTATGGCACCAAGCGCGACTTCAACGCTATTGCCTGGACTAAAAGCGGTAACACCTCTATCGTTCGCTCGCTGATTGAGTTCGACCTGAGTCAGATTCCACAAAGTGCCATCATTCACAGTGCTACACTTTCATTATACTTCAATCCAACGAGTGAAGAAGGAAGTCACGCACAGTTTTTAGGTTGCAACGACAGTTATCTGCAAAGAATTACTTCAAGCTGGACTGAATCAACCGTGACTTGGAATAATCAGCCGTCAACTACTGCACTCAACAGAGTATCGTTACCGGCTACAACATCTTCAAATCAGAGTTTTACAAATATCAACGTGAAAAAACTGATTCTCGATTCCAGAAGATTTCCTGCATCAAGTTTTGGTTTTATGCTGAGTCTGCAAAGTGAATGTGTGTATAAGAAGCTGATTTTTGCTTCGAGCGACAATCCTAATCCTGCTATCAGACCAAAACTTACCATCACTTACTCGCATATACAAACTGCTCGTCTGGCTAACGAAGCAGAAATAATGATTCCTGTTATTTATCCCAATCCTGTAGAAGAAAATGCTACTATTATTTTACCGCAGGATGCTGAAAATGGTTTGGTAAAACTGGATGTATATAATTTATTGGGTAAACTCTGTACACAAGCCGAAGCCTATGCTGATGATGATAAAATTATTGGATTTGATGCCTCTGCACTAACTTCAGGTATTTATTTTCTGAATATCAAAACTTCCAATATGACTTACACCCAACGTATGGTAGTGAAATAAATTCTTTGCAAAAAATACTTGGTAAAAAAACGGACTGCATGATGTAGTCCGTTTTTTATTTAAACAGATTTCTTACTTCCGGTTTTAAAATTTTTCCCATGGCATTTCTGGGCAGTTGTTTCACAAAAACAAAATGACGAGGCTGCTTATATCCTGCCATTTTATCTCTCAGCCATTCTGTAAGTTCACTTTGCAAAACATTTCCTACAATGGCAGCAGCTATGGTTTCGCCCCATACCACATCAGGCAAAGCAATCACAGCACATTCGCTGATGCGCTCATGCGAAAGAAGCACGTTTTCAATTTCAAGTGCTGAGATTTTATAACCTCCCGACTTGATGATATCACTTGACTTACGTCCTAAAATTTTGAAATAACCGTCACTGCTTTTCTCTGCCACATCACCGGTTTTAAACCATCCGTCAACAAATGCATTTGCAGTTTCTTCCGGTTTATTCCAGTACTGTTTAAAAACCGTTTTTCCTTTTACATATAACTCTCCCGGAGTGCCTGCATCTTTTATTTCATTGCCTGATTCGTCTGCTATTTTTACTTCAACAAACGGTAAAGGGAAACCAACAGTTCCTGCTCTACGTTCGCCATGCAGCGGATTGGATAAAGCCATACCGATTTCCGTCATACCATAACGCTCCAGCAAAGTATGTCCGCTTACTACTTTCCAGCGCGCCAAAGTTGGCATTGGCAGTGCTGCCGATCCGCTAACCATCAGTCGCATAGATTTCATTCCATGTTGCCACTGATGTCGCTCTTCGTTGTTAAGTTTTTCAAAATGTTGTATCAGTTTATGATAAATGGTTGGCACAGCCATAAACAAGGTAAGCTGACCGCTTGCCATACGTTCGGCAACACAGGCAGCATCAAACTGAGGTTGCATTTCCACAGTAGCACCGTTGTAAAGTGCACAGCAGGTAATATTCACTACGCCATGCACATGGTGCATAGGCAGCACATTCAGTATCCTGTCAGAGCTTTTCCATTCCCAAGCCTTGCTTAATGAACGTATTTGTGTGTCCAATTGCTCATGACTTATCACCACACCTTTGGGTTTTCCAGTTGTTCCGCTGGTATAAATCATCAGTGCGTTACTTTCCGGTTTTACACGAGGAATTCGTTTGTTATGATGCGACTCCTGTATCAGCTCTTCAAAATCTGCCTGCACAATGTTGTTCTTCAAATGTGTGGTCAGATGTTTCAGCGTTTTGTCGCAAATCAACAAAGTGGCTCCTGAATCTTCAATAAAATAATCAATTTCATGAGGTGTATGGGCAGTATGCACCGGAACAGCCATATTTCCGCTAAGCCAAATACCCCACTGCACTGCAACATACTGAAATCCGGAAGGGAAAAGATACAAAACCGGCTGTGCAGCAATTTTTCTACCCTCTAAGGCATGGGCAATTATTAAGGCCTGTTGCCTTAAATGGTTGTAGGTGTACGTCCCGCTATTGTCAATGATAGCTGTGGCATCACCAAATTCGCTGCTGTTTTGAACAATTGGAATCATTTATCTGTTACAAAGTAAACCTAACAAGTCCGAAAAGAAAAATTTATCAATAGCAAATCGAAAATTTGTCTAATTGTGGTTACTTTGCGCTGCTTTTCAAAAGCAATTTTTAAAACTAAAATAAAAACATCTGATATATGAGTTACTCTAAAGCACAGGCAGTAAAAGAGATTTCAGTTAACGGGAAAAAATACAAATACAGTTCGCTGAAAGATTTGAAAGTGAATGTAGAACATTTGCCATTCAGCATACGCATCTTACTCGAAAATATTTTGCGCAACTATGATGGTTTCAGCATTACAGATGAGCATGTAGAAACTTTGCTTAACTGGACTCCTGCTGAAATAGATAAAGAAATTCCATTCATGCCTGCACGTATTCTGATGCAGGACTTTACGGGAGTACCCGCTGTGGTGGATATGGCTTCGCTGCGTGCAGAATATGTTCGCCATGGCAAAGATGGCCAGAAAATAAATCCTGCCATACCTGTTGACCTGGTTATTGACCACTCTGTGCAGGTGGATTATTACGGAACCGATTACTCATACGACAAAAATGTTGAACTGGAATTTCACCGCAACAAAGAACGTTATGAATTGCTGAAGTGGGCACAGAAAGGATTGAAAAATTTCACGGTAGTACCTCCCGGAATGGGCATCTGCCACCAGGTGAATCTTGAATACTTATCTAAAGGAGTTATTGCCAGAGACGGATGGTTGTTTCCTGACACACTGGTAGGAACGGACTCACACACGCCTATGGTAAACGGTATTGGAGTAATTGCATGGGGTGTGGGTGGTATTGAAGCTGAAGCTGCCATGTTAGGTCAACCGATTTTCTTTACATGCCCTCAGGTGGTAGGACTGAAACTTACAGGAAAAATCCCTAATCAGTGTACAGCCACCGACCTTGTTTTAGCAATAGCAAATCTGCTTCGCAAAACAGGAGTAGTAGGAAAATTTGTAGAAGTGTTTGGTGACGGACTTCAGAACTTAACTGTTACCGACCGCGCTACCATTGGTAATATGTCGCCTGAATTTGGTTGTACAGTAACTTATTTCCCGATTGATGACCGCACTCTGGAATATATGCGCTCTACCAACCGCTCAGAAGAGCAGATAAAAATAGTAGAAACATATTGCAAGGACAATCTCCTCTGGAGAACAGGAAACGAAAAAATAAATTATTCAACCGTTGTTGAACTGGATTTGTCAACACTGGAACCAACTGTATCGGGACCAAAACGTCCGCAGGATAAAATTTTTGTAAAAGACCTTGGAAACAAATTCTGCGAAGTTCTGAAAGGTGAATTCAACCGGGAATATCAGCCTCAGCAAGATCGGCTTGAATCAGCATGGCTGAAGGAAGGTGGTTCAGGTACTGAATTTACATTTGGCAAAGTTCCTCTTCATGGCGAAACAAAATCGGAAGTAGAAGTGGACAAGATGCATCACTCTGTAAGAATCAAACAGCCGCATAAAGAATTTGTGGTAAGTGACGGAAGCATTGTGATAGCAGCTATTACCAGTTGTACAAATACTTCAAACCCTGCTGTGATGGTAGGCGCAGGATTGCTTGCCCGTAATGCTGTTGAAAAAGGGCTGAGAACAAAAGTTTGGGTAAAAACTTCACTGGCTCCGGGTTCTAAAGTGGTTACAAAATATTTAGAGCGTTCAGGACTGAATGTTGATCTGGATGCTTTGCGTTTTCATACCGTTGGTTATGGTTGCACATCGTGTATCGGAAATTCAGGACCATTACCTCCTGCCATTGCAACAGCTGTTGACAAAGGCGAACTGGTGGTAGCTTCTGTGTTATCAGGAAACAGAAACTTTGAAGCACGTGTGCATCCGCAGGTAAAAATGAACTTCCTCATGTCGCCAATGCTGGTTGTGGCGTATGCACTTGCAGGAAGAGTAGATATAGATTTAATAAACGACCCCATTGACTTTGACCCCAATGGTGAACCTGTTTATCTGAAAGACATTTGGCCATCACGCGAAGACATTCAGAATACCATCAATGAATGTTTGAAGCAGGATGACTTTAAAGAAGTTTATGATGTTATTTTTGATGGTTCAACCGACTGGCAAACATTGGAAGTAAAACTCGATCAGAATTTTGAGTGGGATCAGAACTCAACCTACATACGTGAGGCACCTTTCTTCGAAAATCTGAAAGCCACACCGGATGCAATTACTGATATTACTAATGCAAGAGTATTGCTTTACTTAGGAGATTCGGTAACTACCGATCATATTTCACCTGCAGGTTCATTTAAAGAAACATCAGCAGCAGGAGCTTATCTCAGCAGCAAAGGCATAGCCAAAGAAGAATTCAACTCTTATGGTTCGCGCAGAGGAAATCATGAAGTGATGATGCGCGGAACGTTTGCCAATGTGCGTATCAAAAATAAAATTTCAGATAAAGAAGGAGGCTTCAGTCGCTATCTGCCAACAGGCGAAGTGAAAACTGTTTATGATGTAGCCATGCAATATCAGAAAGACAAAACTCCGCTTATTATTCTTGCAGGAAAAGAATATGGCTCCGGCTCATCACGCGACTGGGCTGCCAAAGGAACATTCCTGCTGGGCGTGAAAGCGGTAATTGCTGAAAGTTATGAGCGCATTCACAGAAGCAATCTGGTAGGGATGGGTGTTGCTCCTTTGGTATTTACCAATGGTCAAAATGCTGCATCACTCGGTCTTGACGGAACAGAGACTTATGCCATCACCGGTCTTGAAAAAGATTTGAAGCCACATAAAATTCTGGATGTAAAAGCGGTTCATTCATCAGGTAAAGAAACCAACTTCAAAGTGGAAGCACGGTTAGATTCAGCTATTGAAATTGAATACTACAGAAATCAGGGAATCCTTCAATATGTGCTGAGAGATTATCTGAAGAAAAATTAATTGAGTTTACAGCACAAAAAAGGCTGCCTCTTTTCGAGACAGCCTTTTTTTATTTGGATGATTCTTATTAAAACATCACTCCAAGATCAATTGCTATAAAGTTAGATGTAGCTTTCATCTCCTTCTCTTTTACCACATCCAAAAATCCGTTGTTGAAAGTTACCCCTGCCAACAAAGCTGTTTTGCCACCAAGTGAATACTGCATTCCCAAACCAACTACCAGCGCTAAGTTGAAAGGATAGATGTCTGACTTATTAAAGTCACCATCCGTTCTGATGTTGAAACCCGGTGCAAATCCTACTTTACCGAAATAAGTGACATAACCAATTTCGTTAGTTTTTAATTTTAAAGTAACTGGAACTTCAATATACTGCAAAACGGTTTTTAATTTGTAGGTATCGTACGCTTTTACTTTACCTCCGCGATAGGTTACATCCACTCCCGTGCATAAGGCATAATTATCTGAAAAATTAAAATCTGCCATCAATCCATAGGCAAAACCAATTTTGCTGCCATCATTGTCTAAATTGCCACTGGCTTTAAACCATGCTATGGTTGGCGAAACTTTCAGTCCAAAATTGAATTTTGTGTCCTGAGCATTCAGGGTTTGGGCTACTGCCACAAAGGCTAATGCAATTAGTGATACTTTTGCTCTCATTATTTAGTGTTTTTAATATCGGCAAAACTAATAATAAAATTGAGATCTGAATATCGTAAAGTAAGCCTGCTTGCCATTCTTTTCATAGTAATTGCAGCATGTACACATCGGGACACTTTTTCTGAAAACGAAACCGTAAGCACCACACACATACGCTTTGACTCATTGTTGTATGCAGATGCTGACTCCATCACACCCGAACAAATAATAAAATATCGTTCGTCCTATCCTGAGTTTTTCGATTTGTATGTCAACCGTATTATTCACCTCCCGCCAACAGACTCTGCAAAGCTCGCTTCCAACCTCAATGCGTTTATTCACGACAAGGATGTGCAGGACATTCATAACCGAACTCAAAAAATATTTACCCCTGTAGTAACTCAAAAAATATTTTCAGGCATTGATGACTTTCTGAAACATTACAAACATTACTTCAACAAACAACCTGCTAAAGAAATTGTCACTTTTATTTCGGCTTTCAATTACAGTATTATCACTACCGACAGTTTGATTGGTGTTGGGTTGGATATGTATCTGGGCAGCGATTGCGAATTTTATCCCTCCATAGGAATTCCTGAATATGCCTATCGCAGATTTTCAAAAGAATATATAGTGAATGATGTAATCAAAGGATGGTATCAGAGCGAACATGATATTGACCATGTAAAAAAAGAGTTGCTGAGTCAGATGATTTATTATGGCAAGCAATTGTATTTTGCAGATATGATGGCCCCTGACATGCAGGACTCCGTTAAAATAGGTTATACTGCAAAACAATTGGAGTGGTGCAACAACAACAGCAAGCAGATGTGGGCATTTTATATTGAAAAGAAACTGCTCTATGCAACCGATGAAATGGAATATATGAAATATGTAGGCGATGGCAATACCACTCAGGGTTTCCCCGAAGGTGCTCCTGCCAAAACAGCTCAATGGCTGGGATGGCAAATTGTACGTTCGTATATGAAAAATAATAAAACTACTCTGCCGCAACTACTCGAAGAAAACGATGCACAAAAAATCCTTGAAAAATCAGGATTTAAACCCTGAATGGAATTTTTGTAAACGAGGGAAATACAATCATGTTTAATAGCTAATGTTAATTCAGTAACCTGCCTGCTTTATTATTCACAAAAACGAATTAAATAAAAAAGGCATTGGCTGTTGCCAATGCCCAATAGGATTAGTTTGAGAATATTTTATAACACAAATGTGTATTTCATCTGATGTAGTTTGCAGTTGTTATTATTAATAATGACAGCAAATCACTTCAATATTTAATTCTTTATCAATACGTGAAAAGACGTAATTTTCTGCCATTATTAAATAAATCCTTTTTTAATTGCCATTTTAATGAGCAGAGCAGTGTTGCTGACATGAAACTTTGCTCGTAGCTTTTGCCGGTGTGTACGTGCTGTATTGGGGCTCATCTCCAGTTTTTCGGCAATGGTTTTGTCTGTATAGCCTTTGCTTAATAAAACAAGCACTTGTTTTTCTCGTGGGGTTATAGGTGTCATATCCTTCTGACTTATTGCGTGAAGCAAAAGAACAATATGATATAGCGGTTTGCAATACGTAAAAACACGTAACTTTAATTAGCAGAAAAAAATTAAGAATTAAATTTTGGGCTATGGTTCAATCACCATTTAAATCAGCTTATTCTCAATTGCAAACCTTACGAGTGCTGCAGTGTTGGGTAGCTTTAACTTGTTGAGCATATTTTGGCGGTGTGTATCCACTGTGCGAACTGAAATATTAATCACGTTTGCAATTTCGTCATTAGTCATTCCTTCACAAATCATTTTCAGAATATTTTTTTCTCTGTCTGTAATCAGTTTATCCTGAAAGTCTTTTTTATCTATACTCACCAGATGACGCAATTGCTGACTTACGAAAGGACGTTTTTTTCTTCACTGAATAATCAAATGCTTCAGCCAAATCTTCCAGGCTGTTTCCCTTTAACACATAGGCATCTGCTCCTGCTTTCAGTGCTGACAGCACGGTTTCTATTTGTGTAATCATAGTTACAAAAAACACCAATGTGTCGGGTGAAACCCTTTTAATTTCATTACAAGCATATATTCCTGAAACAACAGGCATATCAATATCCATAATCACCAGTTCAGCTTTATGGCTAAGTGTTTGTTCAATTGCTTTTTTACCATTGTCTGCTATTGCAACCACTTCTACGGGTAAAACCTGCCCAATTATTTCAGCCATACCCATACCAAACATGGCATGATCATCTGCAATTACTGTTTTCAATTTTTTCATAGGTGTAATTTTAGTTGGGATAAATCATGTTTCTGAAATATTTATCTGAACAGTGAACCCATCATTGGGAGTTGAGTAAACATGCATTTGTCCATCCATTTCAGTTACTCTTTCTTTAATATTTTTTAAACCATTCCCTTTCGACAATTTATCAAGGTCGGTACCAGAGCCATTGTCATGATAAAAAATGTTAACGGTCTTAAATTCATGTCTTATGCTAATGCTGATAGTTGTAGCTGAGGCATATTTGAGAGTGTTATTAATCAGTTCTTTAATAATAAGAAGTACGTGCTGGCGCTTAACAAAAGACAAACATTCCTCTTCCAATTTATAATCAAAATTCCATTTAATATTATTTAATGGTTCAAGGTTCTGTATTAATGTTTGAATTGATGAGATGACATTAATCTCTTCAGGTGTAATTTTATTTACATCACTCATCAGGTCATACACCTTTTCAATAGAATTACCTATCAATTTTATAGAATCAGAAAGCGTCTTTTTATTCGTCTCAGCTTTTTCTTTTGGCAATGTGCTAAGCATCATTTTTGCAATAGAAAGTTCAGCCCCTAAACTGTCATGTAACTTACGTGAAACATTGTTGCGCATTTTCAAATACTCTATTTCCGTTTGTTTTTGATTGTTATTCTGAATTGCTATAGCTTTCTCGAGTACTCTTTTTTCTTTCTCGATATAGTACGATTTTAAAGTTAGTCCTGTAGTAAATGTGAGCAATTCAAGAATAACGCAAATCATCAGCGGAAGGTGAGGGTTAACGGCTACTTCATAACCTCTGTCTTCATAAAAACCCAGTATAATGGTAGGAATTGAACCTACAATTATAAATAATGCACCGGCAATAGCAAACCGCTGAAACGGCAGACAAGCTTTTAAAACTCTTCGTATGATTAGCACCAAAGCTGCAATTACTATGCAACAAACTACAATAAAAATCTGCAGCATATAAATTCTTTCTACCTCAAAAAATAGTAACACCGGCAGAAAACAACAGAATGCAATCAGAAATCTTTCAATCCACTTAACACGGGTGTTAAGCAAGGGAGAACTTGTTTTTAGCTCGAGAAAATGACGTTGGAAACCGGAGTATAATGTAATGGAAATCAAAGGCAAAGATTGTTTTAAGAAAGTTTCTATGGCAGCGCTATATCCTTCAGGAAATTCTTGAATAAACAAGTGTTTATACAAACTAAAAGCATACAGCACAATGGAAATCATATATCCAATGTAGAACAGATAATCTACCCGCTTGTAAATCAGCCATTGTATAAATATAAATACCATTTGAAACAATACAATGGCTACAAACAGGTACACGCCATAATACTGGCTTTCTTTCGTTAGGAAGTTTAAGTCCATTTGAAAAAATGAATACCCTAAAGTACAAAAAAAATATTACTGCAATACTTTCCCTGAAAAAATATTCTTAACTCACTTACATCCCTGTTTTCAAAAAAACATTGCCTTACTATTTTGAACTTTAGGAAACAGAATGGCGCATTTTCTCCTACTATCAGGAATAAAAAATATCTTTGCGGCTTAATATTGAAGCCTATTGTGCAGTACTCCATTAATGGAGACCACAGGAAAAAGGCTTCAGTGATTCCATACTTGAAAAATGAAAAAATCAGAAATAAAATTCATTGTATCATTAGATGACAATAATCTTCCCGAGCAGTTGCACTGGAGAGCAGATGACAGCGGAATGGAAGGTGAAAAAGAATGTAAAGCCGTGATGCTTGCTTTGTTTGACAAAAAAGACCAAACCACCATGCGTATTGATTTATGGACAAAAGAAATGCTGGTGGAGGAAATGCAACAGTTCTTTTTTGAAATGTATATGAGTATGGCCGACACCTATATGAATGCAACCAACAATAAAGAACATGCAGACAAAATGAAATCGTTTGCACGCGAATTCGGTAAAGAGGTAAATCTGATAAAATAAATTCAGACAACCTTATTTTTCTTCTGTATTAAAAACTTGCTTTTACAGCCATGAAAAAATTACGTCCTGGAGCTACCAACCCTGAAGCATAAGGTTTGTAACGAACGTCCGTTATGTTTTCCAGTCCGGCTGTAAGTTCCATGTTGGCAAAAACCGAATATTTTACTTTGAAGTTTAATGTTGCCCATGCAGGTGAATAAGGATTGCCGTCAGCATCTTTAGCATACATCCAGCCTTTTTCAATTTCTTCGGCACTCATATCGCTGTATTTTAACTTAGCATTATATGTGCTGTAAAGTTGCATCATCAGCTTTTGATAGCTAAACGTAATTCTTGTAACTCCAAATGTGGGTGGTGCGTGGCGTGTGCGCGAAGTCTGGCCGTCATCCGTTTCTTCAACACCGGTTTGATAATTTAAATGTTGCGTAAGCATAAGTCCATTGGCAATTTGTAAGTCAAACCCCAACTGAAAACCGTAAGCAGTAGCATAGGCTGCATTTTGTATAGCATCCACCATCACCATTTCGCCATCATAAAATATGCTGTCTTGCCCGTTTACTTTAAAAGGTCTCCTCACTAATGCTTTATCCAGATAGGTATAAAATCCTGTGACATTAAATTTAAAAATATCACCAAAATATTTTGAAATATTTACTTCACCGTTATAGGCATATTCTGCTTGCAAATCAGGATTAGGAATTAAAATTCTTCCGTCTTTCACCTCTACGGTTTTCCCCAGGTCGTCCACATTAGGAGCCCTGAATGCTGTTGAAGCATTCAACGACAAGATCCAGGATTCCTGTGGTTTGAAAATCATTCCCAGATTTCCAACAAGAGCACCATGAGTAACAGTAACGGTATTCAGATTAAGAAAAGAATTTAAAGCAAAGCGGCTGTAATCCAGTACAACATCATATTGATTATATCTTGCTCCTGCCTGCAGTGTTAAAGGTTTACTCAACTGATACTGATAATTGATATATGCGGCATACGAAGACCATTTTGCCTGAGCATAGCGGTCATCCACCGGAATGGGATCACCATTTCTGATGTCATGAGCTGTTCCTATGGATTTTACATCATCATATACATATTCGATACCATAAAAAACATGGTGCTTATTTATGGATTTGATAAAATCAATATTGCCTGACCATGCCCTGACATTCTCTTTCTGATTTCTCAGACGATATCTTTTACTTCCGCTGAAATCTCTGTCTATTCTGCTTTCCTCATTGTTTTGCAATGCAAGCCTGATTTTCATTTCATCAAATAACTTATGTTGGTTAATATAAGTAGCAATAACATTGTTCATCATCCATTTCGCGGGGCCATATTCCCAAACTGCAGCTTTGGGTGCACCATTTTTTAGCTCAATAAGTTTATCATATCTCGGATAATCGGAAGTTTCGGAATAATATAAGCCATACTGAAAATTCCATTTTTCATTGAGTTTGAATTTTATTTTTTGCAATAAATTAATTTGCGAATATCCTGTAGGAACCTGCACCTGTGGATCAGGATTGGTGACAGCCATATTTACGGTATCAATAGTAGTTACATAATACTTTTTCAGGTAATCATCAGGTCCATGACTTCCCATACGCAAGTCACCAAAATTAAAGTGCGATATGGAGGTTACTATCGCCCATTTTTTCCACCCAACATTCACATCAAAATGTGCTGTTTTCTCATTGTTGACGGATGAATAACGTGCAACGGCATTCCCTTTTATTATCGGATCTTTCTGATAAGAAAATTCAGGTGTCAGCGTTTGAAAACTCATCACACCTCCAACAGCATCACTGCCATAAATAACGGAACCCGGCCCGAAAGCTACTTCGGCACTTTCCATCACAAACGGATCCAGTAGGATTACATACTGTACATTGCCTGAGCGATAAATGGCAGTATTCATTCTTATACCATCTACTGTGTATAAAAGACGATTGGTTGCAAAGCCGCGCATCATAGGACTACCGCCTGCCTGCTGACTTTTCTGAATATAAACTTCTCCTGTATTGCCCAACATATCAGCAGCTGTTTGCGGATTCTGAAATATGATGTCTTCAGGCTGTATGGATGCAATCCTTGAAGGTACATTGTCTGATGATTGTTTCCATCTTGTTGCTGAAACAACTGTTCCTTTTAATTCAAATACCACAGGTTCCAGAAAGAGAGTATTCCCTCCGGAAAGAATTTCATTATATCCAACAGTGATGCTTTTAAAACCCATTGAGCGTATTTCTATCTGTGCAGCACCTTTAAAAACAGTGATATCAGCCTGTCCGTCTTTATTGGATGACACATCAGCCCATGGGTTATGATTAATCAGCACCGCACCCTGCACCGGCTGGTATGTCAATTTGTTTTTTATGGTAATAATCTGACTATATCCATTGTTGAATACTCCTGTCAGAACAGCGAATAAGAATATTACTTTTTTCATTTTATTAAATGTTTGGCTGTTACCTTACGTTCCTGAATAATTTGTTTGACTCTTCAATATAGTTTAACACCTCTTCTTTTCCCTTTTTTGTTTCGGACGAAGAGATAAAAGAAGGCGGAATATTTTCCCATGTTCTCAATAATTGATTTGTAAATCTTTTTACCGAAAAATCATTTTTAATTCTTGTCTGCTTATCGGCTTTGGTAAAAATAATAGCAAATGGTATGGATTGTTCGCCCATCCAGTTGATAAAATCAAGGTCTTTTTCCTGAGGAGCAATACGTATATCAATCAGCACAAATACCGACATCAGATTTTTGCGGTACATCATATAGTTCCTGATCATGGTATCCCATTTTTCACGTTCGGTACGGGCTGTTTTTGCATAACCGTATCCGGGCAGATCCACCAGATACCATTTCCCGTTAATCATAAAATGATTTATCAGTTGTGTTTTACCCGGTGTTGCTGAAGTTTTGGCTAATCCTTTTTTTCCGCAAAGCATGTTGATGAGTGATGATTTGCCGACATTGCTTCTGCCAATAAAAGCATATTCCGGTTTATCCTCGGCAGGACATTTTCTGTAGTCAGAATTACTTTGAATGAATTCAGCAGTAAGAATTTCCATATTCAATTTTATGAACACAAAAGTAAATTTTAAACTTACATTGCTTTGATGTAGTTTCGCAACATGTTTCTGAAAAAACTTCTTAAAAACTTAATTTTAATCTCAGGAATGCTGATATTGTTGTTTGCTTCTTGCAACCACGATAAGAGTTCAGATAATCCACCCTGTCCGGATATGGCACTTCACATATCAGGAGATACTACTGTTGAAGCAGGTGATACCATCAGTCTGATGGCAACACTTTTTACAGGAGCTACTTATTCATGGACAGGACCAAATGGTTTTGTTGCTACCGCCTATAATCCGGTTATATATCAGTCTTCATCACTTAACGAAGGTTATTACTATGCAAGCGCTGATGTGCTTGGTCTTTGTAAGAGCAATGTTGATTCATTTTATGTTACTGTTTTGTGTGAAAGACCGGAAGATGTGATGGCTAATTACAACAGTCCTTTATCTGTTGGAGGCACTATTCAGCTTTTTTCTGCCAGCTTATCAGACAGTGTACAATACATCTGGTATGGCCCATCAGGTTTTACATCCAATTTGCAGAATCCGGTCATTCCTTCTGCCAATTATGGCAACGAAGGTGTTTATGTTGTTTATGCATATAAAGATAATTGTTACAGCAAGCCTGATAGCGTAGTTATCAATTTCAACCAATGCCATCCATCTAAAAATACGTTTGTAAATTCTTTGGGGCAGAATCATTTTTTATATTCTTTCGGATCTGCAAGTTTATATCCCAATACGTATTCTATTACAGGAACAGAATGGTTGGGTGCCAGCAATCTGAGGGCTACTTTTTACAGCGTAAATCCCTCCCCCGGAGTTTACACCATCAATCCTGCACATTGCCCTGCTTCGGGTAGTGGCCCATTGACAGCAGGTGAAGCGTGTGTTGAATTTACTGACAGTACAGGCGTTTATCAGGGTGTTTCAGGAACAGTGAAACTTACCAACTCCAATACGTTTGAGTTTTGTTCTGTACCTTTCAGGTTGCAATATACCACAGCTACACTTTTCAGCGGAAGCGGAAAGGTTCAGTTCTGATTCAGGGCTTATAGGTATTAATGTGTCTCTCTTTTTTACTCTCGTAAATATCTGAAAGTGTAACAAGAATTCCTGTTTCTTCCACATCGCCAAATTCAGGATTCAGTGAGGTTCCGAATGTTTTCATGGTAGGCGAAAGGTTCATATAGCTGTTGAACAGCGGAGGAATATTCTCACCCAGTGCACGCACTTTGTGGTTAAGTATATGATGCCCGTCTTTATATGTTTTGCCTTTTATTTCATTTAAAAAATCATTCACATTTGTATCTACACCCAATGGTTTGTAAGGCCTAACCAGTTGTTCCCTGTCAGGAAAATAATGATGCATAAATGCAAGAATCATGTCACGTGCAACCTTGTTGAACTTGAGGTACATGGTTACTTTTCCAAAAAAATATCTGATATCGGGATTGTCAACAGCAATGGCACCAAGTCCGTCCCACAGATTATCGAGTGAAAAAAGTCCTTTCCTGTTTTCTGACGAAGGCTGATATTGCGGTTGTACAAAAGAACGTCCTAATTCAATGGTATAAGGAAAATAGTTTTTTATAAAAGTATCCGAAAAATGAAACAACTCAGTAGTTGCCAGTTTATACTGATGTTTGTGGTCAGGCGCTGCTTCATCACAACGGATAAAACGATATCCTCCTACAATTTCCTGATCAACAGGATTCCAAACGATAAGTTGCTTATAACAGTTTTCAATTAAATCGAATTCATCAAGGTCAATTTCCTTGCCGGTACCACCACCTGCAGCTCGGAATGTGAGTTCACGCACACGTCCGATTTCTCTCAGCACATTTGGTGAATCATGTATGGTAACAATATAAATCAGGTTGCGTCCATTGTTGGTATTGCGCACAAGCCGGTCTGAATTCAACTCTTCAGCCAGTACTTTCCTGTCAACCGGATCAATAATACTTTGCATACATCACGAAAGTAGAAAAAGAAATCTGAGCAAACCTCAATACACAAAAAGATTTTTTGTGGTAAGAAACCGGAAACGAAGAATCTGAATGAAAATATTAGCTTTGCGCCCTTAACAGAATTAATATTTTAATAGATGAAAAACGGATTGTTAATTTATTGCATGTTGCTCACTGCTGCAGTAGCCTATTTGTTTTATAAAGTCAGCAAAAATAATTCAGCGTCTCCCAAAAGTGAAATTGTAGTACCTGAAGGTAAAGGTGGAAATATTGTTTTTATAAACGTGGATACACTTCTGGAACATTATAACTACTACAAAGACCTTAGAGATATTCTCACGAAAAAACAGGACAGCATAGATGCCGTTTTAAAAAATCGTGGACGTGACCTGGAAGGAGCCATAGCAATGTACCAGAAACTTGCGGGAAATATGTCGGAAGAGCAGCGTGCCAAAGAAGAAGAGCAGTTAGGCAAAAGACAGCAACAACTCATGCAGTTCAAGGATGATTTACTCAATAAATTATCTGTGCAGGAAGATGCATTGCAGGATAGTTTACACAAGCATCTTACTTCCTATCTGAAAGATCTGAACAATAAAACGAATTATCATTTTATTTTAGGTTATCAGCGAGGTAATGGTATTTTACTTGCCAACGATTCGCTTGATATTACTACATCAGTAATTGAAGGGCTGAATAACAGAAAGTAATTTTTTTTCTGTCAGAATTTAAAGCCCAGAGTCATCATAAAGCGGTTGGCTTTGGATGTAATTGCTGCTGTTGGTTGCTCACCATTGTTTAGTGTGTATGGCGTGTAATTACCACTTGTTTTGGTAAATGCATAACCGAAATCCACAAAGAAATTTTCACCTTTGATGCCAATACCTCCGGTATAACTTATTGCACTGAGGTTTCCTTCTTTATAGCTTAAATTTCCGTCATAAGGGCTTGATTGCAAAACTGCACCTGCTCTGAGAGCAAAAATCTGATAGCGGTATTCGCCACCAATTTTCAGATTGGATGCACTGGTAAACTGATTTGAAATATCAGAATTCTCTGAACTGAAATTATAGTCGTCTTTTGTATTGAGTCTTGCCGCACTGTAGTTGACATATTCATAATCAACACTGATAAGGCCTTGCGATTTTATTACCAGTCCTAAACTTGCAATAGCTTTGAATGGTGTGGTAAGCTGGTATGAAAACCTTCCGTCAGGTGATTTGGTTTCGAGATATCCTTCCTGAAAATTGGCATAAACTTTTGAAGAATACTGGTCATTCATCTCGTAATAAGTAGGTGTATGAATTGCCAGACCAATCCGCACCATATCCACCGGCTTAAATATTACTCCCAGTTTCAGATTAATACCATTGCCTTGTGTGGATAATTTTTGTGTGTATTTGGAGCTTTTGAAAGTTTTTCCGCTGATGGAATCCTTCAGAGTATTTTGTAAAGCATATTCTTCAAACACTTCATTGGAAGTATAACGCATGTAAGGAATACCCAAAGTGGCGCCAAGAAAAATTTTATCGTTATAATTTGCTGCAAATGCAATATCAATTTCGCCATGTGAGCCACTGCGTGTTATCAATCCTTTCTGCAGCAAATCACCGTTATACATGGTTCCCTGATATTGATCCACGTTTGATGAGTTGATAACAGGATTGGTAAGATAGCTGTTGAAAGCAAGTCCTGCATCAAACTGATACTGGTCTTCGCCTGCCAGTGCACTCTGACTGATGCCGTTGCTCAACTCCGCAAAATAATCGTTGATGGAATTTCCGGTGTTTGTTCCTTCAAAAGAAAATCTGCTGCTAAAAGAGTTGATGCGGTTATAACCAAAACCAAAAGATGTTCCTTTCCATCCTGATACTTTCTTTTCACGCGGAAATGCCAGTACAAAGCCAATATTTCCCACTCCCAAATTTGCATTTGAATTTGTTGATTCCGTTCCAAGATAGGATGAGTTGGCATTGTTAAACTGCAATACCGGTGAGATGGTAAATTCACTTCTCCGATATACAGCAATACCTGCAGGGTTGGAACTCAGGCTGGAGAAATCGGCTCCCAGTGCGCCAAAAGCTCCTCCCATACTCATGGAGCGTGCGGTGGTACCAAAACTTTGCATACTGTAGCGCAATGCATCATTGGCATCTTGCGCAAAACTTTCTCCGGCTGACATAAAGCATGCCCACAGTATAATTTTATACTTCATTTTCATACTTAATTACTTGTTTTAACGGGTTTATTAAAATCTTATCTTCTTCCCCCGCGTGAACCATTTGAATTGTTGGATGGTGCAGACTGCTCAGAACTTCTTGATGGTGCTGAAGGACTGCTGTAACTACGCTCCTGACGTGGTGCAGACTCATAACGTTGCTGACGTGGAGCAGGTGTTTCAGTTCTTACCGGTCTGTCATTTCGTGGCGCACTTTCGTAATTGCTCCTTGGCGAAGCATTAGAATTTCTTTGAGGCCTTGTTTCTGATGGTACAGTAGTTCGTGGAGTAGAATTCCTTGGAGTATTGTACTCAGGAGTATTATTTCTTGGAGCAATCTCATAATTACTTCTTGGATTAGGAGTGGTATTCCGAGGAGTGTTATACTCAGGAGTAGTGTTTCTGTAATCGTTATTGCGTACAGGAGGATTGTAAGGAGCATTTTCTTTAATCTCATTATTTCCTCTTGGATTTACAGTATTATTCCTGTCATTTCGTGGAGTTGAGTACTCGTTGTTACGGTTGTCTCTTACAGGAGCAGTTTCTGAATTGTTACGGTCATTTTTTACAGGAGCAGAATATTCATCAGCACGTGGATTCTTTACAGGTGATGTTTCTGTATTGCGACTGTCTTTCACCGGAGTTGAGTATTCATCCACTCTTGGATTTTTTACAGGAGAATTGTTCGTATTTGTAGTATTTCTTGGATGAATAACTTCACCACTGTTGGTATTGGTTCTGCCTGAATTGTTTGCAGGAGTTACCACATCACTGTTTACATTGTTGCGCGAAGGCAGGTTCATGTTGCTAGTGTATGCATTGCTTACAGGAAGTGTAGTTTTTACATCGCCTGATAATGCTCTGTTGTAAGAATCGGCAACACTGCGGGGAGGTGTGTAGTGATGACTTGAACCTGAACCGCCACGTCTCGGACCGTAGTAAATGTTGTTGTTATAACTGTAATAATCATAACTGTTGAAGTAATAAGGATTGTAGCCATAATATCCGTTATAGTATCCATCCATATATCCGTTCCAGTAGCCGTTGTTGTAACCATTCCAGTAACCATAGTTATAATTATTCCATCCGTAGTAATAACTTGGATAGTATCCATAGCTTGGATAACTCCACCAGTAATTGTAAGGATTATATCCCCAGCTGAAATAAGTAAAGGTTGGAGCATACCAGAAAGATGGTGCCCACCAGTTGTAACCACAATAAATACTTACTCCCCAGTTGTAAGGGTTGTAATCATACCAGTAAGAGTTGGTATAATATGAATCATAGTATCCATAACCCCACATCGGACGATAAAATCTTCTTAAACGTGCTGTGTAAGCATAATCGTAATAATCATCATCATTGTAATAATTATTAGTGACATAGGTGTTGCCACTTTGTGATGCAGAACTTCCGTCAGACTGATAATCAAAACGATTTTCATCAGAAGAAGTAGCAGTGCCTTGTTCATTTGAAGCATAATCACTCTGACCTGCAGCCGGAGTGTTATTTACTGTTGCAGGAGTTTCTGCTTTAGGGGTGCCGGCAGAATAATATACATCATCGGTATATGCATTTGCCGTTTGCTGCGATGATGAGCAGGAGCTTAATGACGCTGCCGCAAGAGTTGCGATTACTGTGACTAATGTTCTCATCGTATGTTGTTTTTAAATTTTGACTAATTTAACGCTTAAAAGTTTAACACAATTGTATATGTAATGTTTGTTTTACAATTTTGCTGCCAATACTTTTTTTTAGTATTCTTTTATAAATTCATTCACTGCAATTTCACCTCAAAGATAAAAAATGGCAAAAGACTTTCCAACCCGCGAACAGAATTATTCCGAGTGGTACAACCAGCTTGTTGTTAAGGCAGGCTTAGCAGAAACTTCATCTGTAAGAGGCTGCATGGTTATAAAACCCTATGGCTACGCCATTTGGGAAAAAATGCAACAGCAACTCGACAGCATGTTTAAAGCAACAGGGCATACTAACGCATACTTTCCTCTCTTCATACCAAAATCATTCTTCAGCAAGGAAGCTAACCACGTAGATGGTTTTGCCAAGGAATGTGCCGTTGTGACACATTATCGCTTGAAACAGTCAGATGAAGGAAAAGGTGTTGTTGTAGATCCTGAAGCACGACTTGAAGAAGAACTTATTGTTCGCCCAACATCAGAAACAATCATCTGGAATACCTATCGCAACTGGATTCAGTCTTATCGCGATCTTCCTATTCTCATTAATCAGTGGGCTAATGTTGTTCGCTGGGAAATGCGTACGCGACTGTTTTTGCGCACTGCAGAATTTCTCTGGCAGGAAGGTCACACTGCTCATGCAACTTCGGATGAAGCTGTGGAAGAAACCAGAAAAATGCTTGATGTGTATGCTGAATTTGCAGAGCAATGGTTGGCTATTCCTGTTATCAAAGGAGTGAAAACAGCCAATGAACGTTTTGCAGGTGCACTCGATACTTACTGCATTGAAGCACTGATGCAGGACGGAAAAGCATTGCAGGCAGGTACGTCACATTTCTTAGGTCAGAATTTTGCCAAGGCCTTTGATGTAAAATTTACTACCAAACAGGGTGTGCAGGATTATGTGTGGGCAACATCATGGGGGGTATCCACCCGACTGATGGGAGCTTTAGTGATGGCTCACTCTGATG
The DNA here is from genome assembly GCA_001567275.1 of Bacteroidetes bacterium OLB10. GTDB lineage: Bacteria > Bacteroidota > Bacteroidia > AKYH767-A > OLB10 > OLB10. Next base: position 1,313 of record LNBX01000040.1, on the reverse strand, counting down.
ATGACGGTCTTGTGCTTCCTCCAAAACTGGCACCTATTCAGGTGGTGATTGTTCCCATTTACAAAAACGAAGAACAACTGAAACTGGTGTCAGACTATGCCATAAAAATTAAAAATGCAATTGCCTCACGTGGAATTTCAGTTGTGTATGATGATGATGAACAGGCCAAGCCGGGATGGAAATTTGCTGAATATGAAATGAAGGGTGTTCCATTACGATTGGCTATAGGCCCGCGTGATGTAGAAAACAATACCATTGAACTGGCAAGACGCGATACCAAAGAGAAATTTATTGTTCACACTACCGATATTGAATTGAAAATTGAAAATCTGCTCAGTCAGATTCAGGAAAATATTTTTAAGAAAGCTCTTGACTTCCGCGACAATCATACACGTGCTGCAAACACCATGGAAGAATTTACACGCATCCTCGATACCACCGGAGGTTTTGTGTCAGCACACTGGGATGGCACCTCTGAAACAGAAGAAAAAATAAAAGAACTCACCAAAGCAACTATCCGTTGCATTCCGCTTAACAACAAACAAGAGAGCGGAAAATGTGTTCTTACAGGTAATCCGAGTAAACAACGTGTATTATTTGCACGTGCATATTAATTTTTTAAAAAATGGCTGCACCTGACGATAAAATTTTGCAACTGATACAAAAACGTTTCCCGCTCAACTGTCAGGCAACTGATAATGCTGAGAAAACTTTTGTTTCGCTGAAATCATGGCTTTCTGCTTTTGCCGAAAACATCAACAGCAAATTTCAGCCTTCCAACAAACGTTACAGAGTAAAATTTTACGATACCGGTAACAACATGTGCGAGCTTCAGTTAGGCGAAGATACGCTGTGGTTTCATTTGCATCCTAATCTATTTCGTATCACTCCTACCAATCCTGCTTACCGTTTTTCCTATCTGTGCGATGATGAATATCGCTCACAATGTGCCATCATCAATATTTACAATTTTTTGTCAGACTCTCTTGCCGAAAAACGTAACGATGATTATGGCATTCTCATAGCCCGTATTTTTATCAACCACGAAAACCATTTCATGGTGGAAGGTAAACGCCAAATAGGCATGTTGTATAACGACATCACTCAGGATATAATTGATGCAGATAAAATGAGTAATTTGTTAGAACAGATTATTGTTTTCTGTATTGAGCATGATTTGTTTGCGCAGCCTTTTGATCAGGTTCCTGCCATGAGTTACCGTGAAATTTCTTCAGGCTCATTTGGATCAAACATTTCCGGAAGCAAACAACTGGGTTTTCGTTTAAGTGCGGAGGACGACACCAAAGGATGAT
>LNBX01000039.1 GCA_001567275.1 Bacteroidetes bacterium OLB10 | reverse complement strand
CGGAAGTGCCTCAAAAGTAAAAGGAGTAAGCACTTGACAAACTGCCGCTTTGGCGAAGAGAACAGTCAGGCATCAGCATTCAGTGTTTATCCTAATCCTGCAGACAACTACATTACCATAGAGTGGAATGCAACAGAGCAAGGTACTACACACATTGTTCTGACAGACATTACCGGAAAAATGGTGAAACAAGATGTAGTAAACAATAATACCGGAATCAATATAGTAAGTATGGATGTAAGCATGTTGCCAAAAGGCATTTATATGCTTTCTGCCATCAACAACAATGGTGTAATGAATAAGCGTGTGGTTATAGAATAACCGGCATTAACATAAAAACCAAAAAGAGTTGCTTCAAAAGAGCAACTCTTTTTTTGTGGATAAGATTAACTATATTCTTCAACTTTAACTTGTCACGAATTCATTTTAAATTGAAAGTGTCAGAATTAACATAAAGAAAATTATACATTTTCACTTAAAATAAAAAAGGCTTTCCGGCAAGGAAAACCTTTAGTCGTATGGGAAGATGAGTCAGATGCTATTTGCCAACAGGGCCGACAATCACAGGAGTTGCTCCTAAGCGCTTACCCGGTGATATGTGTGGATTGGAAGATTCAATCTGCAGGTTATGAAGCTGCGTTTGTGCCTGCTGTAATTCACTGGCATGTTTATAACGCCATTCTTTGTTACAGATGTCATGTGGGGTAACGTTAACACCCATTGAAATTAAAATTGCAAGTAGTAAGTCCATAATTAATTTGTTTTGAATTTGAATAATTACTTGCAAAGCTATTGCCGCAATAACGGATTCAGTTACTGACTATATCAGCATACTGACATTTGTAAGATTGATACGGATTTTGAAGAATGTGAAAGTATGATCAGGAGTGAAAAAAAATAGCAATGATGCATCAATTGGTTAAAAATGAGTGTAAGAAAATTAGCATCGTATTACTTTTCAATCCGGATACGTACATCCACAGCCACGGCCTGCATTTCATTTGCAATGATGGGATTCAGATCGAGTTCGGTAATTTCAGGAGCTATATGTACCAGAGCACCTACACGCATAATGATATCAATGAACATTTCTTTGTTTAATCCATTACGGTTACGGTAACCTTCAATCAGTTTATATCCTTTCAATGACTCAACCATGGTGATCACTTCCTGCCTTGACATAGGTGCCAGAGCTGACGAGGTATCGTTCAGCAATTCAAGAAAAATTCCGCCCAGTCCACAAAGAACTACATGCCCGAAGTCTCCTTGTTTTACGGCACCACAATAAAGTTCTTCGCCTTGAATCATTTCCTGAACAAGTACACTTTTCGCACCGCTGATACGCATTAACTGCGTAAATGCCTCAACCGCTTGTTGCTCATTAATAATATTCAGTATAACTCCTCCAACTTCTGTTTTATGTACCGGACCTATTACCTTCATCACCAGCGGATAACTTAATTGTTCTGTTTTCGTTAGTTGGCGGATGTCGGTGATGATTTTTTGCTTTGCCAATGATATTCGAGCTGCTTCCAGTAATTCACGACAAACATCCGGATTCAGAAATCCGTCATACGATGAATTTATGATTGATCGAATCGCTGCAAAATCCATTTCAGGCAACATGACTTTTTCAAATAATATCAGCTCTGAATTAAATACATGTGCCAGTGCTTTGCCCAGATTTACTTCATCTGGAAAATTCACACGACCTTTGGAAAGAAATAGTTTGATTTCTTTTTCAGCATTTATCAACGATGGCAAAACAGGAAATACAGGCTTGCTGCATGTGCTGATTTTTTTATCCAATATTTCGTAAACATCTTTTACATTAAACAACCCGGGACTTCCGAATACGACAACCATACCATCAATAGCATCATAATTTTCGCAGAAGTCAATAATGACCCCAAGTTGTTCAGCAGTACCTGTTGCCAGAAAATCAATCGGGTTTGCAACAGATGATCCGGCATTCAATTTGGATAAAAGCTCTTTTGTAAATGCGGCAGGAATGTCAGGTACATTCATTCCATTAGATGTAAGCGCATCTGTAAGCATCACTGCAGAACCTCCTGCATGCGTTATGATGGCAATATTTTTTCCTTTTAATTCTTTGGTTTGAAAAACACTTGCTACGGCAATCAGTTCATCGCGACTGCTGCAATAAACAATACCACATTTCGAAAACAATGCACGTATAACAGTATCAGATGTTGCAAGTGCACCGGTGTGTGATGAAGCAGCACGACTACCTGCTTCTGAATAGCCTGATTTTATGGCTGCAATGCGGCATCCTTTCTTGCGAAGAGAGGTTACATGCTTGATAAATTTAAAAGGATTTTTAATTTCTTCCAGATAAAGGAGTTTTACTGATGGGCTTTTTCCCGGAATATAGTGTGTGTCCATATATTCCAGAATATCTTCCACTCCGGTTTGTGAAGCATTTCCTATGGAATAAATATTTGAAAATTTTAATCCCGTCAGTAATGCCGATTCCATAATAAATACAGCAGTAGCTCCTGAACTAGAAATCAACTCGCAGCCGGAAGAATCATATTCAGGAACAGGAGTGGTGAATACTCCTTTATAGTTTTCGTTAATAATTCCAATACAGTTAGGGCCAATCATTGTAGCATTTGCATTGTTAATGATTTCAACAAGCTTTTTTTCAAGTGATTTGCCTTCTGCACCTGCTTCTGAAAATCCTGCAGAAAAAATAATAAAAGCACGGGCTCCTTTTTCAATAAGTTGTTTTACGGCATCAATACACTGGTGAGCCGGAATGGCAATGATGGCTAAATCAACAAAAGGTATTTCGCTGATTTGTGAAACATAAACAGTTCCTTCAATGTTCAGAGGTTTTTTGTTGACAGCATAAACAGTTCCCTGATATTTGGCATCTAAAAGATTTTGTAAAACTTTTCCTCCGGGTTTACTTCGGTTTTCAGAGGCACCAACAACGGCAATACTATTGGGAGATATCAATTGTGACGTCAGCATTTTACGTCTTATTTTTTATTGTTAGGGCGCGAAGATAAATCGTTTGTTGCGCAGAATTCCTGCTTTTTATCAGTCGGCTATGTGTTTTTCTCTATATGAAACGAAGAATTACTGTTGTCAGAACAAATAACCTACATAATGCATCTGAAGTGAAAATTCCGTCTTATTTTCGCATTTTATTATCATATTGAAATTCATGGAGCAACTTTTTAATCCTTTTGAACCATTATCATTCTCTCCCGACAAGTGTTTTCTTACAGGAAATAAAACCGACAATAAAACATTTGTTCCGGTATTTCCACAGTGGCTTCTTGAACGTTATAATCTGCACGATTCAGGAATAATGTTGCTGGATGGCATAAAGATGAAATACAGTGAAATGGTTTTACCTGCATCAGCAGAAACAGTTTCCGCAATTAAAAATCTGGATGAAATTACACGGGAAGCTTTTGAAAAAGGATATGATGCAGTAACCAAACTTTCAGAAACCATTTTGTTTCAATGGATGGCAAGAGTTTTATATGGAGTATTGTATCAGGATTTTGTTTACGTCATTAAGCAACATGCACAAAGCGGAAAGCCGTTTGAGATATCGGCATTGCTGAAGCAAAGACTTAAAAATCTGGTATTGATGATGCAGTCGCTGGTGCGACCTGTTGAATACAGAAATTTTACACCATGGTCCATCCGATGTTATAAAGTAAATATTTCGAAAGATATTTTTAATTATAAAGATGAAACACAGGATTTGAATTTCTGTCTGAGCATGAATGATTTTGGAGTTGTTGCATGTCTTCAGGATAACGGTGCCGTTGCAGAGTATAATAAAGAAGTGCTTGATACAGTAGGTAACGCTGTATTGCATCCGGCACAGTTTGAAGAAATGTATGGGCGGTTTATTTATTCAAACTATCTGCTGAGGAAATTGCCGGATTATAAAATTCGTAATGAAAACGGAACAACTGTTTTTGAACTTCCTGAGATAGCAGCGGGTGAGATGAAAAAATTTTCACCATGGCAGGATGAAATATTTGCACAGGTACTTGCCAATTTATGGAAACCCTGGGGATTAACGATGAACGACATTTACACTTTCCCGAATTCACCGCTGAGCTATCTGATTAATGAACGCACCTATGAATTTATTCCTCCTGATTATATAGGGTTGCCTTACTAATATGTAGTAAATTAAATAATCAATGATTGGGGTTTCACTCCGAGGCTGATAAGGTCAGCAGAAATTTCATCCGTAAAATTTTTAGGTCCGCACACATAAAAGTTGGTGTCGAAATTTCGAATGGTTTCAATTAGAAATTTTTTGTCAATTCTTTTTTCCTGAAATCCGATTACTCCTTGACGTGTAAAAACATTCATGTAAGCAGGCCCCAACATTTTAAATAATTCATCGCCCAGAATAATATCTTCCTGGGTTCTGTTGGAATAAATCAATCCGGTTTGTCGCAGATTACCGCTGAAATACAATGCTCTGAAAATTGAAATGAAAGGAGTAATACCTGTTCCACCTGCAAGAAATATTCCAGGGCCTTTGTATTCAATAGTGCCAAACACATCATGTAAAATCAATTGCGAACCACTGATTAATTTTCCCATTTGATGAGTAACTCCTTCATGGTCGTCATGAATTTTTACTATCAGTTCAAGATATGGCCAAGCATTTAGAGAAGTAAAAGTGAAGGGTCTTATCTTATCTTCCCATCCTGCAATATTTATTGAAAAATGTCCTGATTGCCCGGGGCGATAAATAAACCCCTGTGGTTTTTCCAGAACAAATTGTTTTACATCGTGGGTAAGATAATTCGTGTTAAGAATTTTCAGTGTATTCATATCGGTGAAGTACGCACAAAGTAAATGTAAAATATTTACTTATGCAGGTTCTTCGACAGTTACTCCCCATTTATTCATATTGGCGTGTGCAAAGTCCCATCTATATTTTTCGGGAATTTCTTGATGCAACATTGACCCGGGTTTGATGGAAGGAAAAATTTCTTCGTAGGTAAGCATTTCATTTAATGAAACACGTCTGTAAATATGACTGCGTGTTATATTTTTCATATCGTCAAGTCCTGAGGCACCCAGTAGCTCCACAAAGTTTTTTACTGTTCCTGCATGGTAATTGGCAAGACGCACTTTTTTATCATTCACATCAAGCCCAATGGTAAGTCGTGGGTCCTGAGTGGCAATACCTGTTGGGCAACGGTTAGTATTACACAGCAAAGCCTGAATACATCCTATAGCCATCATCATGGCTCGGGCCGAATTGCAGGTGTCGGCACCAAGTGCCATTGCACGTGCAATATGAAAAGCAGAAGTCACTTTTCCTGCAGCAATAATTTTTATGTGTTTTCGAATATCAAGACCCATAAGAATATTGTGCACAAAAGCCAATCCGTCAATCATGGGAGCACCAATGTAATTTGAGAACTCCTGCGGTGCAGCACCTGTTCCTCCTTCGCCACCATCTACAGTGATAAAATCAGGATAAATGTCGAGATGTATCATGGCTTTACAAATGGAAATAAATTCAGCTTTGTGGCCGATACATAATTTAAAACCTACAGGCTTGCCTCCTGAATATTCTCTCAGTTTTTGAATAAACTGAATCATCTCCAACGGTGTGTTGAATGCAGAATGATATGGAGGAGAAGCCACCTTGGTATGCGGCTTAACGTGCCGAATGCGTGCAATCTCTTCAGAGTTTTTAGAAGCAGGAAGTATTCCGCCATGACCCGGTTTGGCACCTTGCGAAATTTTAAGTTCAATCATTTTCACATGCGGATGTTGCGATTTTTCTGTAAAAAGTTTTGAATCAAAATTTCCATGTTCGTCTCTGCAACCAAAATATCCTGTACCTATCTGCCAGATTAAATCACCTCCGTGTTTCAGATGATAATCACTCAGGCCACCTTCACCGGTGTTGTGAGCAAAACCGCCAATTTTAGCTCCTGCATTCATAGCTTCAACAGCCTGAGCACTCAGTGAGCCATAACTCATTGCCGAAATATTAAAGATGCTTGCAGAGTAAGGTTGCTTACAGTCTTTGTTGCCAAACACAACACGCGGATCCTGATTAAGCGTATCGAAAGCTTTGGGTGAAACCGAATGACACATCCACTCATATCCTTCGGCATATACATCGAGTTGTGTTCCGAATGGAATAGTTTCCAGTTCTTTTTTTGCACGCTGATAAATGGTGGAACGGTCAACTCGGTTTATTGGTTTACCGTCAATATCCGACTCAATAAAATACTGATACATTTTGGGCCGAAGTTCTTCCAGCACATAACGCAATCGGCCTAGCAGCGGAAAGATTCTTCGTATAGCATGTTTTTTCTGATACATATCCTGATATCCCAGCAGTGTAAGGCCAAGGATGATTGCAAAAAACACACTCCAGTTTTTATTCATGAATATGGACAGAGCCAGTGTGACAGCTAAAAGTAAAGTAGTAATGATGACAAACTGTTTGCGCATGATTGAAATAATTTTGAATTAACTTTTATAGGTTGAATTTTTATTTTGAAATAATTTTTTGTGAAATAATAAAGTGAGAATGGATTTCATTCTCACGCGGTCATAATCTGAATTCTATAAAAAATTATTCGGGCGCTGAAGGGGTTTCTTTTTTCTGCGATAATTCTTTTTGCATTCCTCTGGCCCATTCAGCCACATCATGAAAATCTTCGTCAGTAAAGCGGGCTTCTTTATGTGTCAGTGTGTATGATTTAAGCGGCATACTTTTTCTCACCATAACTTTTTCAATCTCTTCAAATTTCTTCAAAGCCCTTTGGGGGGAGTAAGTAGCAAATTCAGAAAAATTAAGCTCTCTTTTTGCATTTCGAATATGGGATGCCATCCACCAGCTTACAGGTTGAATATTATAATACCAGAAATATTTCTCAGTATAATTGGAGTGACAACTGTAACATCCGTCATAAATATGCATTTGAATATCCATCGGAACATCATACGCTTTGGCAATATCATTTACCGGTTCAGCATCTGTAAAATTCTTTGCAGGACGAAATACAGGAAGCTGTATAATTAATAAGATACCAACCACCAGAAGAAAAATCTTGTTACGAAGTTTCATTACCTGCTCTGAAAAAATTTTGTTAAAAATAGTAAATACAAGTTTGTTTTCAAACATGCTTTTCCTTTATATGACTAAGCCACAGGCGCTCACATGGTCATCAGGTATATTTATGAAGACAAAAGACAGCCGTTTTGGCCGGAAAACTAACTATAACCAAATTTTCATGTTATAGAGTATAGCTTTGTCATAGCTTAAAATAAAAGTCAAATTTTAAATTTTAAAAAAATGGGAACCGTTAAAACACAAAAATCTAAACTATGGGGATCACTGTTAACCGGAGGTTTGGTGATATTCTCTATGACTGCCTTCGGGCAAACAAGCAAAACAGTGAAAGGAGAAATATTAGACATGTCATGCTATATGACACACGATGCACAGGGAAAAGGACATAAAACCTGCGCACAGGGATGTCTTGATAAAGGTTTACCTGCCGGAATTTTGAGCAAGGATGACGGACAAGTGTATCTGCTTGTTGAAGACCATAAACTTTCGGATGCTTACAAAGAAGCTGTTAAACATGCTGCCGAAAATGTTGAAATTACAGGTAAGGTAGTGAAGAAAAATGGTGTGCAAAGTCTGATAGTAGAGAAAGTAAAAGTATCAGGATAAACGAAATTGTTGTTCATATTATATGAGGCCGCCCGGGGGTTTGGGCGGCTTCTTTTTTGTAATTATAATAAGAAACAAGTTTTAATTCTTAATCTGTAAACCTTTGACTTGATGTGTTGTTTGGTCAATGAAATGGAGTAATAAGTGTAATATCTATTTTCGTTAAATGAGCAGACAAATAAAATTTGCGGAGCGTGTAATTGACTTTAACCGGAAACTGAAATATAGTGGTAAACTTCCGGAAGGATTTCAGGTGCTGAATCCTTATATGGACAATCCCGAAACCATGGATGTGATGCAAAAATTTTATGCAAAGTTTTATAACGACAATAACCAGAGGAAATTTATTATCGGAATAAACCCAAGCCGTCATGGTGCGGGAGTTACCGGAGTTCCGTTTACTGACACAAAAAGACTTGACACGGTTTGTGGTATCAAAATGCATTCTGCTTATACGCATGAAGTTTCTTCGGTATTTGTGTATGATATGATTGAAAGTTTTGGCGGTGTAAAAGAATTTTACAAAAACTTTTATATCAACTCACCCTTTCCGCTGGCTATAGTCAGAAAGGCAAAAGCTGGCAAATGGCTTAATGCCAATTATTATGACGACAAGAAGTTGTTTGAGTGCGTAAGTGAATTTATGATTCAATCGCTGCTGCAACACATCAGCATGGGGTTGGACACTTCAGAAGTGTTTATACTAGGCAAGAAGAATGCAGATTTTATCCGTAAACTGAATGACGAACATAAAATGTTTGATAAACTTACTGTGCTGGAGCATCCAAGATTTATACAGCAATACAAATCAAAAGAAAAACAGAAATATATTGATAAATATATTATCGCACTGAGCCGAGTGGTTGCAGAGGCAATTTAACAGAGCTTTGAATTTATGACACCAACCGCAAAAACAATTTACACCATAGGCCACTCAACAAGAAGTATGGATGAGTTTATATCCATGCTGCAATCTTTTTCCGTACAACATGTTGCAGATATACGCAGTTTTCCGGGCTCACGAAAATATCCGCAATTCAATAAGGAAAATCTCGAAGTTGTGTTGCCTCAAGCGGGAATAAAGTATAGTCATCTGAAAGAATTAGGCGGACGAAGAAAAGTAAGCAAAAATTCTCATAATAACCGCTGGCATAAGGATGTTTTCAAAGGTTATGCTGATTATATGGAAACACCTGATTTTGTAAAAGGCATAGAACTGCTGACAGAGTTGGCGAGGCAACAAACCACAGCATATATGTGTTCGGAGGCAGTGTGGTGGCGGTGTCACCGTTCTATGGTTTCGGATTATCTTAAAGCAAAGGGATGGAAGGTAATACACATCATGGCTGTTGGCAAAGCCGAAGAACATCCATATACATCACCGGCTCGCATAGTTGGCAATCGGGTATTTTATTCGGATGCTGATGAATAAAATACATATTGAAAAGTAAATCACCTCCGCTGTTTTTCTTTTCTCAACATCATATAACTTAATGCAGCCATGATTAGTGTAAACACAGTGCGGAAGGTCATTGCTTTAATGGTTTTAACTTCGTGTATGCCGCCATTGCTGATATAAACCCCAAAAGCTATGAATGCCACTATTAATATGAGTGAAGCCAATGCCAGACTATAAAAACTATTGGTGAGATTTTTCCAATTGGAAATAGCAGCATACAGATAAATAATTCCGCATACTAAATTGGCATACACAATAAACAATACATAATTTCCTTCTCTGGCGCGAATACCTAAAAGATCAAAAATTACCGATAAGGTCATAAAAACAGAAACTACTCCTATTAAGCAAAGAAGAAACGTGTGTATAAGTTTGAGTTTTTTCATGTTCTTATTTTTAAATGATTACAAAACAATAAAGATTTTGTGGTCAGGATTAAATTATTCTTTTCTGACTTTAAAGGAGTCTCCCTCTCTGTGCAATGAATGACCGCACGATTTGCAAAAAAGTGCTCCATCCATGTGATTCTCATCGTAGCAATGCCGACAAACCTGTGTGTTTTTTCCCGGCTCACGCAATCGTGTACCTCGTATGGTTTCAGTAGCAATAATGGTTGGAACAAGAATGACTCCATAACCAATCAGCATAAGTATGGATGCAAGAAACCTTCCCATTCCGGTAACGGGTGTAATGTCTCCAAACCCAACAGTAGTTACAGTAACCACTGCCCAGTAAATGCTTGTAGGAATACTTTTCATGGGAGATTCGGGATGATCACTTTCAATTACGTAAATCAATGAACCGATGACAACAACTATCAGAGTAACAAAGGACAGGAAAACAACAATTTCAGAACGGCTTCTTCTCAGAGCTATCAGAATTAAATTTCCTCCACGCATAAATTTTGTAAGGCGGAAAATACGGAATATACGAAGCAAACGAAGAATGCGGATGCTCGATAAATATTTTGTAGAAGGATAAATGATGCCTAGATAGGTAGGCAGTACACTCAGCAAATCAACTATACCATAAAAGCTGAAAATGTATTTCAGAGGTTTTCTTACGCAGTAAACCCGCAGTGCATATTCAAGTGTAAACAACACTGTGATTATCCATTCGCATACTACCAGAATATGATGATACTGTGCATTGATGGATGCAACCGACTCAAGCATGACAAGGGCAACACTAACTAAAATTGAAATCAGCAAAACGATGTCAAAGAGCTTTCCATAAAAAGTGTCAGCCTCAAAAATTGTTTCAAAAATCTTTTCTTTTAGTCTGTTGGTTTGCGATTTTTCCATTTCAGGAAACATCAAATCATCTTCTATGTTCATTCGGTTTCTTATATTTATGAGGCGAAATTAAGTAATCTAAGCTGAGTTGAAATTTTACTAAAAAGCAACAAACGAAAACACATTGTCAGTTGTTTAATGTTTATGTGAGTATTAAGGAATCCAAATGAGAGGTTTAATATATTACAATTTAGATTAAAGTAAACTTTAAAAGTAAAAAGATGAAACCTGCAACTCAAAAGAAAAAAGTAATAATAGTAGGTGGAGGATTTGCCGGCATACAGCTGGTTCGTTCGTTAGATGAGAAAATATTTGATGTACTGCTGATAGATAAAGTTAATCATCATCAGTTTCAGCCGCTTTTTTATCAGGTAGCTTCTTCGCAGATTGAACCTTCCAGTATTTCATTTCCGTTCAGAAATGTTTTCAGAAATAAAAAAAATGTGCAGATACGTTTGGCTGAAGTGCAGCAAATTATTGCTAAGGACAACAAGGTAGTTACAGATATAGGCTCATTTGTTTACGACTATCTGGTTTTGGCCATAGGGTGTAAAACCAACTTTTTTGGAAATGACAATATTGCAAGAAATGTTTTTACACTGAAAACTACTTATGATGCCATCAATATCCGCAACCATATTTTGCTCACCTTCGAAAAAATTATTTCGGCAAATGATGAGGAGCGCGAAGCCTTGTTTAATCTGGTAATTGTAGGAGCAGGTCCTACAGGAGTGGAGTTGAGTGGAGCTTTTGCAGAGATAAAAAAACATGTGTTGCCTAAAGATTACCGTGGAATAGATTTTTCAAAATTCAATATCATTTTGGTGGAAGGTGCAAAATATCCACTCAGCAGCATGAGTGATGCCTCTAAAACAGAATCAAAAAAATATCTGGAACAAATGGGAGTAAATGTGATGACAGAAACCTTTGTGAAAGATTATGACGGTGAAACTTTGTTGTTGAACAATGGCAGGCAGATAAAAACCAAAACAGTAATATGGTCGGCAGGAGTAACAGGAAATACAATTGAAGGATTTACTGCTGATGCTTTTGCAAGAGGCAACCGACTGATTGTGGACCGTTATAACAGAGTTTCGGGAAGTGATAATATTTATGCCGTTGGCGACATTGCTTATATGACAACACCTCTTTATCCTAACGGACATCCGCAGTTGGCCAATGTAGCCATCAACCAGGCTAAGACACTTGCTAAAAATCTTTACAGATGGCATAATCAGAAAAAACCGGTGGAATTCGAATATAAAGATCTTGGCTCTATGGCAACCATTGGTAAAAACAAAGCAGTTGTAGATTTACCTTTCATGCACTTCAAAGGTTATTTTGCATGGCTGGTGTGGATGTTCTTGCACCTGATGCTGATACTTACCGTAAGAAATAAGCTGATAATATTTATCAACTGGGCATGGGCTTATGTAAGCAAAGACAGTTCGTTGCGGCTTATACTTACTCCTGTTGTAAGAAAGAAGCGTAATACTGAAATAAAGAAAGAAGAGTCAGTTTTATTATAAAGGATTACAACACCGGCTAATACTGAAAACAAATTCTGTGTATTTAAAAAAAATCACAACGGATTAAAATAAGCCGGATTGTTGATGAATGATGTATCGGTAAATGTTTTCAGAAAATTCAGCAAGTCTGCTTTTTCCATGGGTGTCAATCCCAGTCCGTATTCTTTGCCGGGCTTTGTCATAATAGGATCAATATTTGGAGAAGTATTATGCACACCTGAATTATAAAATTCAATTACTTCTTCCAGTGTTTGAAAACGCCCATCGTGCATGTAAGGTGCTGTAAGCTCTATGTTGATTAAAGTAGGAGTACTGAATTTGCCTATATCATTTGGATTGCCAGTGTAATTATATCGTCCCATATTAAAACTTGTGGGATTTGCATCCAGTCCGGTGTTATGAAAACTGTTATCGGTAGTAAGGTCTCCACCATGACAATGGAAGCAATCTCCCTTCTCAGTAAAGAAAATATTGAATCCTCTGATTTCGGAAGGAGTCATCATGGCCTGATGATGTATAAATTTATTATACTTTGAATTGGACGAAACCATGGTGCGCATAAATTGCGAAATAGCGTAAACAATTTTTTGCTTCAGCTCAGCGTAACTGAGTTTGTTAATGTCTTCAATGCCGAAAGCTTTATAAAATTTTTCAGGATAGATGGAGCTTTTGGAAAGACGGCTGAACAAAGAATCTTTATTGGTATTAAAAAATTCAGGTTCAAAATCGCCCAGACAAAGATTGTCGAGTACAGGTTCAGAACCTGTCCAGTTAAAATCAGGATTCCATGCAAGGTTCACATGCGGAGGAATACTTTTTGTTTCGCCCGCAAGCGTTACAAACAATTGTTTTGAAAACGAAAGTGAACGTATATGACATGAGTTGCATGAAAGTCCGTTGCTCGATAAAATATTATCATAGTACAAATATCTTCCAAGATTCACACCTTCCACGGTCATTTTGTTGAACTCGGGAATAACAGGTTCAGGAAATCCTTCGGGTACATCTATCGTGTAAGGAGTAGGATTGTAAGGCCCCCAGTCGTTTCCTTGCGGATCGCTGTCTTTTTTCCGGCATGCAAACAATAATACAATTGCAACAAGCACACCCAATACAAGATAATAATTTTTCAGTCTCATGATATTACTGATTAAATACATCTGCGCCATTTCCGGCTATTTTCATCATTGCCATCATATTTCCCATGGAGTAACCTCCATCCGTATTAAAGTCATATATCTCAGGATTTTTATACCATTCATTTATATTCATAGTAAGTTGCATTTTATAAGTGTTGCCATCCACTGAAAAATTGACAGGATGATCAATACTTACCAAACAACTGTTAGTGCCTATGTGCGTTGCAAAACCGGGTGTACTCCCGTTATCAGCAAAATATCCTTCCAGTTTCATAAAGTGATAACCGCCATCCATTGGTTCGGGCCACAGCATGTTGTTGTTTTCATTAGTGGTTGGCAAACCGTATGTGTAATTGCGTGCAGAATCAATTCCTATGTTGAAAGTAATCTTAGTGTAATTGCCATTTGGTACATCATTAAAACTAAACTGATTGGTTGATGCAGTGCGTGCATTTATATATTGAATAAGATTTGTAGTAAAAACACTACCATCGTTTTTATGAAAGGTAATATTGGAAATGTAGTATTCAAGTCGTGTTACACTGAATTGATTTCCGGCTGCGTTCTGATACATCATGGTATCAAAATTTAGTGGTACACCATCAACAGCATAACTGATATTCAGATTCACTGTGCCTGAATCCTTTTCTTTTTTGCAACCTGCAAAAACACCTGCAACGATTGCAATTATTAAAAGCACTTTTGTTTTCATATTTATTGTTTTATACAAAACTAAATCAGCTTGTAAAAACTCTCTATGACATAAGTCACTTCCCCTCTTACAATACAACTTTTTTCATGACGAAACAGTTTATAATGTAAGGGCATAAACTGAGTTTCAGAAAAATCAATTTATCTCTGATAAACAAGTAATAATCATTTAAGAAAAAGAGGTGTTGTATAATTTTTTTCAGAGGGAAACGAAGGGTTTTTCTCTCTGAAGTTAAAATGCAATTGAAAAGTGCGGAGAAATCTGGAAAAAAGATGATTCTGCAGTTCAAAAAATTTTTTTACCCGAACCCTGAAAACGGAGAATTAACATCGGCCTTCTAAATTGTGGAATCTGCAAGAAAGGTTTTTGGACTTGCCGGATTGGCTTCAAAACTTAATTGCATGGTTTATAAAGGAATCCTTTTTTGGCGTTTCTTTTTTAATGATTTTAACACGTGTTGAAAAAAATTGTTATCAACATTATTTTTGTTATTAATTAAATAAAATTCGCAAATAAAAAGTTCGATTTACTGAAATATGATTTCCATTTTTGTAGGGCTTTCAGCAAAACAAGGTTCCCCAACCACCATAACTGAAGCAAATAATAAGAACACTTTATATATAATAACTTAAAAAATTCAATGCGGATGAAAAGTCAGTCAACCAACAAAAAAAACAATAGATCTGAGCGGACAGGTCTCACTTTCGAGAGGCATTTTACCAAAAACAATCAAAGCCCCTACGATCAGTTTAAGTATGAGAAACGGTCATCTGTAATACGTAATCCCGCTGGAGATGTAGTTTTTGAAATGAATGATGTGGAAGTGCCTGAGGCATGGTCACAGGTGGCAACAGATATTCTTGCACAAAAATATTTTCGCAGAACAGGAGTGCCACAACCTGATGGCACAACCGGCCGTGAGCAATCGGTTAAACAGGTGGTTCACCGCCTTGCCGACTGCTGGACACAGTGGGGTAAGAAAGCCAACTACTTTGCTTCTGACGAAGATGCACAGATATTTTATGATGAGGCAGTATATATGTTGTTAGGTCAGCATGCTGCACCAAACTCACCACAATGGTTCAACACAGGACTTTATTCAGCCTATAATATTAAAGGTACAGGTAAAGGACACTGGTTTTATAATCCGGAAACAGAAAAGCTGGAAGAAACAAACTCTTCTTATGAGCGTCCGCAACCTCATGCCTGCTTTATCCTTTCGGTAAAAGATGATTTGCTGAACGAAGGTGGTATCATGGACCTTCTTGTTCGCGAAGCAAAAGTGTTTAAGTATGGTTCAGGTGTAGGAACAAACTTTTCTGCACTGCGTGCCGAAGGCGAAAAACTTTCAGGCGGAGGACATTCTTCAGGGCTGATGTCGTTTCTTAAAATATTGGATCGTGCAGCAGGTGCTATCAAATCAGGAGGCACCACCAGAAGAGCAGCTAAAATGGTTTGTCTCGACCTCGACCATCCTGAAATTGAAACTTTCATCAACTGGAAAGCTGACGAAGAAAAGAAAGTTGCTGCTCTCATAGCTGCAGGTTATCCTTCCGATTACGAGGGAGAAGCTTATCGCACAGTATCAGGACAGAACTCAAACAATTCAGTTCGCATCCCCAATACATTCTTCAAAGCACTTCAGGAAAACGGCAACTGGAATCTTACAGCCCGCACTGACGGTCATGTGATGAAAACAGTTCCTGCAAAAAAATTATGGGATGATATTGCCGGTGCAGCATGGAAATGTGCTGACCCCGGTGTGCAGTTTGACACTACAGTAAACGAGTGGCATACCTGCCCCGAAGGTGGAAGAATAAACTCTTCCAACCCTTGCAGTGAATATATGTTTCTCGACAACACTGCATGTAATCTTGCATCTATCAACCTCAGAAAATTTTATGACGACAAAACATTAATGTTTAATGTGGAGTCATTCCAGTATGCATGTCGTTTGTGGAATGTAGTGCTTGAAATTTCTGTGTTGATGGCGCAGTTCCCTTCCAAAGAAGTAGCGCAGCTTTCTTATGAATACCGCACACTTGGATTGGGATATGCCAACCTGGGTTCATTGCTGATGATTTCAGGAATTCCTTATGACAGCGATCAGGCAAGAGCAGTTGCTGCATCTATCAGCGCTATCATGACAGGAACAGCATTTAAAGCATCTGCTGAAATGGCTAAGGTGCTTGGACCTTTCAAACAATATGAGAAAAACAAAGAGCACATGTTGCGCGTAATCCGCAACCACCGTTATGCAGCTTATCATGCTGATGATGCTTATGAAAATCTTGAAATAAAACCTGAAGGCATTGATGCAGGCACCTGCCCTAAATATCTGATGCAGGCTGCATGCAAAGCATGGGATGATGCACTGGTGTGGGGCGAAAAATACGGATACCGCAATGCTCAGGTTAGTGCCATTGCTCCTACAGGAACCATTGGTTTGCTGATGGACTGCGATACCACCGGTGTTGAACCTGATTTTGCTTTAGTGAAATTCAAAAAACTTTCAGGAGGCGGATATTTCAAAATTGTAAACGACAGTATTCCTGTTACACTGAGAAACATTGGATATACTTCATCACAGACAAATGACATTGTAAATTATATCAAAGGAACAGGCAGTTTTAAGAATGCACCTTTCATTAATCATGAAACGCTGAAGGCAATCGGATTTACAAAATCAGACATAGAAAAATTAGAGCGTGCAGCAGTGTCAGCTTTCGATATCCGGTTCCTGTTTAACGTATTTACACTTGGCGAAGAGTGCATGCAGCGTATAGGCATTGACAGAGAAGTTTATACTTCTGTTGATTTTAACCTGCTTGCTGAAACAGGGTTCAGCAACGACCAGATTGAAGAAGCTAATCTGTTTGTTTGCGGACGTATGACCATTGAAGGTGCACCACACCTCAAAGAAGAGCATCTTCCAATTTTTGACTGTGCTAACAAATGCGGAAAATATGGCGAGCGTTTTATACATCCTCACGGACACATCCGTATGATGGCAGCGGTTCAGCCGTTTATCTGCGGAGCTATTTCAAAAACCATCAACCTTCCGAATGAAACTACTGAGAAAGACATTGAAGAATGTTATATGATGGGATGGGAACTGGGGTTGAAAGCAATTTCTATTTATCGTGATGGAAGCAAATTCTCACAACCACTTTCTGCTTCTTCTAAAGATAAAAAATCTGACAGCAAAGACGAAGCAGTTGACTACGAAAAACTCACTGCTGATGATGTATTGAATGCCGCAAAACGTATCATTCAACTTTCTCCCGATACCAAATTCAAACAACAACTCTCCAATATTGTGCAGCGTAAAAAACTTCCTGAAAAGAGAGAAGGATTTACGCAAAAAGCAAAAGTTGGCGGTCATACCATCTTTGTTCGCACAGGCGAATACAATGATGGCACCTTAGGAGAAGTGTTTATTGATATGCACAAAGAAGGTGCATCCTTCCGCTCACTGCTCAACTGTTTTGCCATTTCAGTATCTATCGGTCTTCAGTATGGAGTTCCACTCGATGAGTTTGCAGAGAAATTTATCTTCACCCGATTCGAACCATCAGGAGTGGTGCAACATCCGAATATCAAGAATGCTACTTCTGTTATTGACTATATCTTCCGCTTGTTGTCATTCGAATATCTGGGAAGAGAAGATCTGGTTCAGGTAAAACCAAGCGAACTTCCTAAAGAGCAAATACAAGCGCAGGTACAGACGCAGGAAAAAGTTAAACCCAAGAAAGTAAATGTTGAAAGCAATGTAGTTGCTGCTGCTTCTGAACATGAAAAGTTTCTTGGAAGTATGATGGGCGATGCTCCTGTGTGCAACACGTGCGGACACATTACCATTCGCAGCGGGTCATGCTACAAATGCCTGAACTGTGGCACAAGTATGGGTTGCAGTTAATCATTTAAAATTGTTTACTGTGGAAGAGGTTGTCATTTTGTGGCAACCTCTTTTTCATTGAATACTGCCAACTGTTTATTCTGATAAGGAATAATTCAACATTTTCCGCATCTTTGCATGACGATGAGTAATAAAAATCTCGATCCTACTGCCGAACATTTCACTCCTGCCGAAAAGGAAATGGAGCGTGTACTCCGTCCGCTCAGCTTTGATGATTTTGCAGGGCAGTATAAGGTTACCGAAAACCTTAAAGTGTTTGTAAAAGCTGCTTCGCAGCGGGGTGAAGCTTTGGATCATGTATTGTTGCACGGCCCTCCCGGACTGGGAAAAACTACACTGGCAAATATTATTGCCAACGAGCTGAATGTAAAAATTAAAGTTACTTCAGGACCGGTGCTCGACAAACCGGGCGACCTTGCTGGACTGCTCACCAATCTGGAACCCAATGATGTTTTATTCATTGACGAAATACACCGCCTCAGCCCCGTTGTAGAAGAGTATCTTTATTCGGCAATGGAAGATTATAAGATTGACATCATGATAGAAAGCGGGCCGCATGCGCGTTCTGTTCAGTTAAAAATAAATCCTTTTACGCTCATCGGTGCAACAACCCGCTCCGGATTGCTTACTTCGCCATTGCGTGCCAGGTTTGGTATCAACTCACGACTGGAATATTACGATGCAAAACTTTTGCAGACCATTGTTATGCGCTCTGCCGAAATTCTTAAAACAGCCATTGAAGAAGAAGCTGCTTATGAAATTGCACGCAGAAGCCGCGGCACCCCGCGTATTGCCAATGCACTGCTGAGGAGAATACGTGATTTTGCACAAATAAAAGGCGATGGCATTGTGAATCTTAAAATAGCACAATACGGACTCTCTGCGCTGAATGTGGACATTGACGGCCTTGACGAGATGGATAACCGTATTCTGCATGTCATCATTGATAAATTCAAAGGAGGACCGGTAGGTATCAACACTATTGCAACGGCTGTTGGCGAAGAAGCAGGAACGCTGGAAGAAGTGTATGAACCGTTTTTGATTATGGAAGGATTTCTGATGCGTACTCCGCGAGGGCGCGAAGCCACAGAAAAAGCATTTAAACACATTGGAAAAAATCCACCACACTTGAAAGGTACCCTGTTCGACAGGGAGTGAGGTGATGCATGAATAAGAGTGAACTTACTGCACTGATTAAAGAAGAAGCTTACAGGCTTGGCTTTGCTCATTGTGGCATTTCCAAAGCCGATTATCTCGAAGAAGATGCTCCGCATCTGGAGCAATGGCTTAAAAAAGGAATGCATGGCACAATGGGTTATATGGAGCGTAACTTCGACAAGCGCCTCGACCCTCGCAAACTTGTACATGGTGCGAAATCGGTGATTTCGCTGTTGTACAATTATTACCCTGCTGAAAAACAAAATCCCGGAATTCCGAAAATTTCAAAATATGCTTACGGAAGAGATTATCACTTTGTAATTAAGGAAAAACTTTTTTTACTGTTTAATTTTATCCGTGAAAAAGCGGGCAATGTTTCGGGAAGAGTGTTTACGGATTCTGCTCCCGTACTCGATCGTGCATGGGCAAAAAAAAGCGGACTGGGATGGATAGGAAAAAATGCCAACCTGATTCATCCTAAAGCAGGATCGTTTTTTTTTATTGCTGAACTGATTCTTGATCTGGAACTGGATACAGATGCACCTGTTAAAGATTACTGCGGCAGTTGCACACGATGTATGGATGCATGCCCTACAGAAGCTATTGTGCAGCCGCATGTAGTTGACGGAAGTAAGTGCATCTCATATTTTACCATCGAACTGCGCGACAGTATTCCTCAATCGTTTAAAAATAAATTTGAAAACTGGATGTTTGGTTGCGATATCTGTCAGGATGTGTGCCCGTGGAATCGTTTTGCCAAACCGATTGACACCGATGAGCTCAAACCAATTAAAGAAATTATGACAATGACCTCAGACGACTGGGAAGAAATTACGGAAGAAGTATTTAAAAATATTTTTAAGGAATCACCCCTGTCGCGTGCAGGATTCGAAGGGATGAAAAGAAATCTGCAATTTATTAAACCGAAAAAAGATTAACCTGACGGGTAATTTTTTTGAAAACTTCGGTAAGTACGTCAGAGTATTTATGACCGAAAGTTGCAAGACACCAAACCATCAGCATCCTGCGTTCGTCACTCTTTAACCACTTTAACCCTTTTACCAACTCTTTTCTGAAAAGCTTTTTGTCGAAACTTACCTTGGTAAGTATTTCTTTGGTGTATTCAAACATTGGTTTCGTCATTGATGATGCTAAAATAAAGTACTTATTCTAAATATTAACTCTGTTTTGGGCGAATTATTCTTTTTTTTGGTTAAAAAATTAAAGCTATAATTATCAATAAATTAATTTTTATCAGAGGAGAAAAACCCTGTTTGCCAAGAATTTGGCATGCGCAGTTATGAGAAAAATCAGCTCGGTAATTCCTTTGCATGCAGATACACTTTTTCAAACAACTCAATTTTCCGTCACCTGTATTCCTACTCCCAACAAAAAATAATTGGAAAAGTTCAGCACAGAAAATGAGAAGTACATTTATCATTCGGTTTTAGAATAAAGAATCTTACATTTGTTGTTAAGTATAACCGCATGAACAACAAAAAACCACCTTTTCATGACCTGAAAAAATTTTTTAAAGCAATACAATATTTTTACTGCTTCGGAGCGAAAGGGAATTGTTGTTTTGTCTGTTGTGCTGCTGTTGCTGATGGCAGTGCTGGTGGCACTGAAGTTTTATGAGCCTAAGGTCAATACGGATTTTTCGGAGTTGGATAAAGCAGTAAAACATTTTGAAGAGTTGAAACGTGCCGACAGCATTGCACTGCATGCTGAGAAAGAAAATACAGATACAATACACTATCCGAAGGTTGTTGAGATGTTCAGGTTTAATCCAAACACTTTGCCTGACTCGCTGTGGCATGTAATGGGAATCAGTGATAAACAATTATCCGTCATCAGAAAATATCAGGCAAACGGAGGAACATTTCGTACACGTGCCGATTTTAAAAAACTTTATGTCATCAGCGATGAACAGAAAGAGCGTATGTTGCCTTATATTGATTTGCCCGACAGCATCAGTTACACAAGTGACAAAAAAGAAGTAAAGAAACCTGAGCCGATAAAAAAAGAAATAAAACCCATTCTGATGAATGCAGCTTTGGCAGAAGACTGGGATCTGTTGCCATACATTGGCGAAGGACGTGCTGCAGCAATTGTATCTTATCGCGAGCGGTTGGGAGGTTTTCTCAGCACAGAGCAACTTCTGGAAGTAAATATCATCAACGATACTATTTTAAATGCCATAAAACCTTATCTGATTCTTGATGTATCACGTGTCAGAAAAATGAACATCAACACCGGCAATGCATACGATTTAAGACATCCTTATCTGGAGCCGTCACTTGCAAAGGTGATTGTAAATTACCGCAAGATGCATGGTGATTATAAATCTGTTGATGATATCAAAAAACTGGGAGTGATGCGCAATGACGATTTTGAACGCCTGCGCCCGTATCTGAAAGTGGAGTAGGGGGAGTATTTAAAATGACAGAGCTAAGAGTTGCTGATAAAAAACAAGAATGAAACAATGAGAATTCAATTTTTATAAAAGACCAAAAATACAGCCCTATTCCAACACTTTTTCCATTAAATTTGCAGCCCATTGGAAAAGGGTTAAAAGTTAAAGGGATGGATTATTACAAGCATGAGTCGAGTTATGTGGACGATGACTGCATCATAGGTAAAGGCACTAAAATTTGGCACTTTACGCATGTGATGCCCCATTGCAAAATAGGCGAAAACTGCAATATTGGCCAGAATGTGGTGATAAGCCCTGATGTGGTGCTGGGCAATAATGTAAAAGTGCAGAACAACGTTTCCATTTATACAGGTGTTGTGTGTGAAGACGATGTTTTTTTAGGTCCCAGTATGGTGTTTACCAATGTAACCAATCCGCGCAGTGCGGTGAACCGCAAGAATGAATACAAAAAAACCATTGTGAAGAAAGGAGCCTCCATAGGAGCCAATGCAACCATCGTATGCGGACATGACATTGGCAAATATGCCTTTATAGGTGCAGGTGCTGTAGTTACCAAGGATGTGCCCGACTATGCACTGATGGTGGGTAACCCGGCCCGACAGGCAGGGTGGATGAGTGAATATGGTCATCGCCTCAGTTTTGACGATAAAGGAGTGGCTGTGTGCCCTGAAAGCGGTGAGAAATATGAGTTGAAGGGTAACAAGGTTCAAAAAATTTCGTAAGCAGCAGCTTTATGAGTGACAATAAGAAGATAAAATTTGCTGTCATAGGATGTGGGCATATCGGCAAGCGGCATGCAGAAATGATCAGACGGTATGATGAGTGTGAACTGGTAGGGATGAGTGATATACGCCCCGAAAGTGAATTGGGAATAGAAGAGTTTAAGGTTCCGTTTTTCAGTACGCTTGACGAAATGCTGGTGCATTTACCCGATATTGATGTGGTATGTGTGTGTACACCCAATGGAGTGCATGCCGAACATTCGCTGAAAGCACTCGAAGCACGTAAGCATGTGGTTTGCGAAAAACCAATGGCACTTACCAAAGCCGATTGCGAAAAAATAATTTTCAAAGCGTTGCAGGTTTCGCGTCAGGTGTTTTGTGTGATGCAAAACCGCTATTCGCCACCTTCAGTTTGGCTCAAAGAAATTGTAGATAAAAAAATTATTGGCGACATTTTCATGGTGCAGCTGCAATGCTACTGGAACCGTGACGACCGTTATTACAAAAAAGGCGGATGGAAAGGTTCCAGCGATATGGACGGAGGAACACTCTTTACTCAGTTTTCGCACTTCATTGATATTATGTACTGGGTGTTTGGCGACATTACCGATATACAGGGAAAGTTTGAAGACTTTACACATCAGCATACCACTTCGTTTGAAGACAGTGGTTGTGTGAACTTCCGTTTTGTGAATGGCGGAATGGGAAATATTTCATACACTACAGCCGTATGGGATACCAATTTGGAGAGCAGCATTACTGTAATCGGAAAAAACGGCTCGCTGAAAATTGGTGGTCAGTATATGAATGAAGTCGAGTATTGCCATATCAAAGATTACACCATGCCACAGCTTGCACCGGTGAATGCAGCAAATGATTATGGAGCTTATAAAGGCTCTGCTGCCAATCATCACTATATTTTTGAGAATGTGGCTGACGTGTTGCGTGGCCGCACTTCCATTACCACCAATGCACTGGAAGGATTGAAGGTGGTAGAAATCATTGAACGTATTTATGCCCTTCGCAAAAACAATAAGACAGAAATAAAATTTCATCAATAATAATGTATCAGGAAATATTAGATAAGAAAGCAAAAGTTGCCGTTATCGGATTAGGATATGTAGGACTGCCTATTGCACTTGAATTTGCACGCAACATTTCAGTAATAGGTTTTGACATCAACGCTGAGCGCGTAGAGAAAATGAAAAACAAAATTGACCCCAGCGGAGAGCTTCCTTCCGAAGCTTTTAACGGTTGCGATATTGTTTTCACCAACTCACTCGACATTTTGCGCGAAGCACGTTTTTTTATTGTGGCTGTGCCTACTCCTATTGACGACCATAAACTTCCCGATCTGAAACCGTTGATTGGTGCATCTACCAGCATTGGCAAGGTGCTCAAAAAAGGTGATTATGTGGTTTATGAAAGCACTGTTTATCCGGGATGCACTGAAGAAGATTGTGTACCTGTACTCGAAGAACTGTCGGGATTAAAATTCGGAACCGATTTTAAAGTAGGATATTCGCCTGAGCGAATCAACCCCGGTGATAAAGAACATACCATTACAAAAATTAAAAAAGTTGTTTCCGGTTGCGATGCCGAATCGCTCGATGTAATTGCCAAAGTGTATGAAATTGTTGTAAAAGCAGGTGTACACAAGGCATCTTCCATAAAAGTTGCCGAGGCAGCCAAAATTATTGAAAACACACAGCGCGATGTGAACATTGCTTTGATGAATGAACTCTCCATCATCTTCAATAAAATGGGCATCAACACCTACGAAGTTATTGAAGCATCAAGCACCAAGTGGAATTTCCTTCGTTTCTTTCCGGGACTGGTGGGTGGCCACTGCATAGGTGTAGATCCTTATTATCTCACATATAAAGCTCAGGAGTTGGGATATCATGCGCAGGTAATCAACTCAGGACGTTATGTGAATGACAGCATGGGATTTTATGTTGCCAAACAAACCGTAAAAAAACTTATTGCCATGGGCAAAGACATTGCCAAAGCAAGAGTGCTGGTGATGGGAGCTACCTTCAAAGAAGATGTAGAAGACATACGCAACAGCAAGGTAACAGATGTGGTTAATGAGTTTAAATCCTATGGCGTACAGATTGAAGTTACCGACCCTTATGCATCATCTGATGACCTGAAGCATGAATATGGTTTTGGTTTGATTGATAAAATAGGAAATGAATATGATGCTGTAGTGGTAGCCGTTTCGCACAAAGAGTATGTGGGCCTTGACGAAAAATATTTCAAAAGTATTTGCAAACCCGATGCTGTCATTGTGGATATAAAAGGTTTCCTGCGCGGAAAAATAAAAGACCTCCAGTACTGGAGTTTATAATTATTATCGTACCTGATCTAAAAGCAATGTAATCCACATTGCTTTTAGTTGTTTATACAATAGCCGCAAAGTCTTAAACATTCAAAATAAGAATGAAAATATTAGTTACAGGAGGAACAGGATACATAGGTGCTCACACTGTGGTGGAGTTAATGCAAAGCGGCTTTGATGTGGATGTGATTGACAACTTCAACAATTCAAAACCCGAAGTGATAGATGCCATTGAGCAGATTGTAAAAAAACGTCCCGCTTTTTTTCAGATTGACTTAACCGATGCTGCCGCCACCGAACATTATTTCAAAAAACACAAGCCCGATGCCACCGTGCATTTTGCCGCGCACAAAGCGGTGGGACTATCCGTTGAGCAGCCGTTGGAATTTTACCGCAACAATCTGCTTTCGCTTATCAATGTTTTGCAAAGCGGATTAAATCATAACGTTTATCATTTTGTTTTTTCGTCAAGCTGCTCTGTGTATGCCGACCCCGACAAGCTGCCCATTGATGAAAATGCCCCTGTTAAAAAAGCAAAATCGCCTTACGGTAATACCAAAAAAACAGGAGAAGAAATTATTGAAGATACTGTTGCAGCAACAAAACTCAATGCCATATCGCTGCGGTATTTTAATCCGGTGGGCTCGCACGACAGCGCACTCATTGGCGAACTGCCTACTAACATGCCGCTGAATGTAATGCCCATCATTACAAAAGTGGCTATTGGCAAACAGGAAGTTTTTACCGTTTTTGGAAATGATTATCCTACGCCTGACGGCAGTTGCATACGCGATTACATTCATGTAACTGACGTGGCGCAGGCTCACGTAACGGCAGTAAAGCGTTTGCTGAATAAGGGAAATAAAAACCGGTATGAGGTTTTTAACCTCGGCACAGGCAAAGGCAGTTCCGTTTTTGAACTGATTAACGCATTTGAAAAAGTTACGGGATTAAAACTGAATTATAAAGTGGTAAAACGCAGAGAGGGCGATGCTGTTGCAGTGTATGCCGATACTACGCTTGCCAACACCGAATTAAAATGGAAAGCGCAGCGCGATCTTGATAACATGATTAAAACTGCATGGAACTGGGAACTGCATCTGGCAGGAAGAAACGATTTTGTTTAACCTTGTCTTGTCCTAAAACAGGTTTACACAAAAACCTGCAAAAATGAACAAGACAGGTTAAGTCATTTCAGGACTAAAAATAAACTGTAAACTAATAGCAGGATTAATCAAATAAACTGTAAACTTTTTTTAGGACGAGTCAGATTTTCATTTCCAAATTAATTTATCTATAGGGTTAAGTTACCTTAGAAATATAAACGGTACCCATAAAACTATTTTGACATTTTAATAACTACAAAATTTCTTATTTTACACGAAAATTTCTGTTTATTTGTTCTTTTTAATATTTTTACCTGATGTCGGAAAAGAAGATACTCATTACAGGAGGAGCGGGATTCATCGGATCGCACGTTGTCAGAAGATTTGTAACGCAATACCCCGGTTACCGGATTTTTAATCTTGATGCACTAACCTATGCAGGAAACCTTGCCAACCTCCATGACATCGAACATTTGCCCAACTATCAGTTTATAAAAGGGGATATTACCGATGCTGAATTTATAAATAATTTATTCAACGAATATGGTTTTGATGCCGTAATACATCTCGCTGCCGAGTCGCATGTGGACAGAAGCATCACCAATCCGCTGGAGTTCATAATGACCAACATTGTAGGAACAGTAACACTGCTCAATGCTGCAAAAAAATTGTGGACAGAAAAAAGCGGAAAACGCTTCTATCATATTTCCACCGATGAAGTGTATGGCTCGCTTGGCAACACCGGATTCTTTACCGAAACCACTCCGTATGATCCCCGAAGCCCTTACTCTGCTTCTAAAGCAAGCTCCGACCATCTTGTCATGGCTTATTTTCACACCTATCATCTGCCTGTGGTATTGTCTAACTGCTCCAACAATTACGGCTCGCATCACTTCCCCGAAAAACTGATTCCTCTTGCCATCAACAATATTAAAAACAACAAGCCGGTGCCTGTTTATGGCAAAGGCGAAAACGTACGCGACTGGTTGTATGTGGAAGACCATGCACGTGCCATTGATTTAATTTTTCACAAAGGAAAAGACGGTGAGAAATACAACGTGGGCGGAAACAATGAATGGAAAAATATTGACCTCATACACCTGCTCTGCAAAATCATGGACAAGAAACTCAATCGCCCCGATGGCACTTCGGCAAAGCTCATCACCTTTGTTACCGACCGCCCCGGCCATGATATGCGCTATGCCATTGACTCATCTAAATTGCAGCGCGAATTAGGATGGAAACCTTCGCTTCAGTTTGAAGAAGGACTTGAAAAAACGGTTGACTGGTATCTGGCCAATGAAGAGTGGCTTACGCAGGTAACATCAGGAGCATATAAAAATTACTACCGCCAGCAATACGAAACCCGCTAATACCCGATAACTAAAAACAATGATTTCTGAAACCATTTACGAACGCAAATATCATCCACACCCTATACATCAAAATACTTTTCTGGTTACAGGAGGTTCAGGATTTATCGGCAGCAATATTGTAGAATACCTGCTGGTGCATGGTGCCGGCAAAGTGCGTGTGCTCGATAACCTTGCCAACGGTTATAAAGAAAATATTATTCCTTTTCTCAATCATCCCGCATTTGAATTTATAGAAGGCGATATCACCGACCTCGAAACATGCAAGAAAGCCATGCAGGGCATTCAGTTTGTATCACATCAGGCTGCTCTTGGTTCGGTACCGCGCTCGCTTGCCAATCCACTTGCCACACATCATGCCAATGCCACCGGCTTTCTGAACATGCTGTGGGCAGCCAAAGAAACCGGAGTGCAGCGCATTGTTTATGCCAGCTCATCGTCTGTTTATGGCGACAGTCCCGAGCTGCCCAAGCGCGAACATGTTACAGGAAATCCTTTGTCGCCCTATGCAGTTTCAAAAATGTCGAACGAATTGTATGCATATACTTTTTCTATGCACTATGCCATGAAAATTATAGGTCTGCGTTATTTCAATGTGTTTGGCCCCAAACAAAATCCCGACAACCCTTATGCTGCTGCCATTCCGCTTTTTATGAAAGCATTGCTTAAAGACCAAACAGCATATATCTATGGTGACGGAGAACAGTCGCGCGATTTTACATTTGTAGAAAATGCTGTTCAGGCCAACATCCGCGCATTATTTACAACACATAAAGATGCATTCAACAAAGTGTATAACGTGGCAGTGGGTGAGAGCATCAGCCTGAATAAACTGCTCAAACATCTCATGCACATTACAGGTAAAACAATATCGCCTGTATATAAGGAGGAACGTCCGGGTGATGTAAAAAATTCTCTTGCCGACATCAGCCGCGCACAGCAATATCTCGGCTACAATCCGCTGGTAAAAGTGAAGGAAGGATTAGCATTGACAGTGCCATGGTTCAAAAAAACATTTTGCTGAAGCATGTTGTTATGAATGCCTGTTTTTTAAGGTAACTTTGCAGACAGTATAAGATTGTATGTTTTCATTCTTCAGAAAAAAAAAGTACAGCACCGCAAGTTGATTTTTCAGCTGTTGCAACGGATATGCACAGCCATCTCATACCCGGAATTGATGATGGAGCCAAAACCATTGAAGACTCCATAGCGCTGATTAAAGAATTGCATGCACTCGGCTACAAAAAGTTTATTACCACACCTCACATCATGAGCGATTTTTATCGCAACACACCGGAGACCATTCTCGGAGGACTGGAGCAGGTGCGCGAAGCAATAAAAGCAGAAAACATTCCGGTGACGATAGATGCTGCTGCCGAATATTATCTTGATGATGGTTTTATACATAAACTCGAAGAGGAAAAATTACTGACTATAGGCGAAAACAATCATCTGCTTTTTGAAATCAGTTATGTAAATGCGCCCGATAATCTGATGGAAGTTATTTTCAGAATGCAGGTATTGGGTTATAAACCCATCATGGCACATCCTGAGCGATATCCTTTCTGGGGAAATAATTTTGATTTCTACGGAAGTCTTCGCGATCAGGGAGTGTTGCTTCAGCTCAACGTAAATTCGCTCAGCGGATATTATGGCCCCGATGCAAAACGTACTGCCGAAAAACTCATAGAAAAAGAATGGGTTGACATGATAGGCACCGACACCCATGCCACAAAACATATTCAGGCACTGCATCGCACGGTTAAAGAAAAATCATTCCGCAAGGTGATAGAATTTAATCTCCTCAATAAACACTTGTAACGAAATTTTTTGATTAATTTTGTAAAAGAAAATTTTACAAAATGAAATTCGGTGTAGTTGTATTCCCCGGCTCCAATTGTGATGAAGACATGGTTTATGTACTTCGCAACATCATGAAGCAGGAAGTTGAAAAACTATGGCATAAGGAACATTCACTCAAAGGTTGTGATTTTATAGTGTTGCCGGGAGGTTTTTCTTATGGCGATCATTTGCGTTCAGGAGCTATTGCACAGCTTTCGCCCATTATGCAGGAAGTAAAAGAGTTTGCTGCCAAAGGAGGTTTTGTTTTTGGAGTATGCAACGGATTTCAGATTCTGTGCGAATCGCAGCTGCTGCCGGGAGCTTTGTTGCACAACACCCATCATCAGTTTGTTTGCAAAAATGTTTTTATTAAAGCCGAAACAGACGAAACCATCATCACCTCATCACTCAAAATAGGTGCACCCGTAAAAATTCCTGTAGCACATGGCGAAGGACGTTTTTATGCTGATGAAAAAACGCTTGCAGCAATTGAAAACAACAATCAGGTAATATTCCGTTATTGTGATGAGAACGGTTATGTTACCAAAGAATCAAATCCAAACGGTGCGCTGAACAATATTGCAGGCATTTGCAACGAAGCAAGAAATGTTTTTGGAATGATGCCACATCCTGAGCGTGCTGCCGATGCAGTGCTTGGAAACACGGATGGTCTGGCAATATTTAAGTCAATGTTGAATTTTGTGAATGCCTGATGGCCTTTATTTTTTAAGCCATTCAGCAGCTCCAAAAATCACGGCAAGCCATATCAGGCCTTTGATCAGAAAAAAGAAAAAGCCGGCTACGCCAATCCGCTTAAACCACATTTTTGTTTTACCTTCTTTCATGCAGCAAATGTAAATAAAAAAGGCTTTAGATTTTTGTTCTAAAGCCTTTGTATTTTGAAAAAGCAACTTCTTAATAGAACTTACCTCTGTAGTCTTTTACCTTGGCTTTTTCTTTCAGCGCATTAAAGGTTTCGTACTGTGCACGGTTCTGCAGCTGAAGCTCAGCTTGCTTTTGTGCATCGGTATAATTGGCAGGAGCAGCAGGTTTGTTGATTTCAGTTACCTGAACTACAAATACACCCTGTTCACCTTTTATAGGCTTGGAAACTTTTCCTTTGTCAAGACCGAAGATGGTACCTACTACATTCATTTCAGGACCTACATTAGGAATGTTGGGTGATGCAAAGGTTACGTTATCCAGATTCTGAACAGGAGTTCCCAGTTTGGCAGCCAGCCCGTCCAAGCTCTGAGCTGCACCTGATGCATTGATTTTTTCAGTGAGCATTTCAGCTTTTTTGTTTTTGCGGGCTTCTATCTCCACCTGATCTTTTACATCATCAAGTGACAAAGTTCCTTCAGGTTTTATTTTGATAAGATGGGCAACAACAAATTTATCACCTAACTCAAAAGGTTGCGATACATCATTTTCTTTAGCTTTGAATGCCCAGCGGATAAGTTCGCGTGAGTTTTCAAGACCGGGAATGGTTTTGTCATTTTCTTTAAGACTTTCAACATTGCGCACATTGAGGCCACCTTCTTTAACGGCTTTGTCAAAACTGTCACCGGTAGCATTTTTTGCAGCAAAATCGTTTGCTTTTGAAAATATACCCTGATATGTTTTGGAGCTTGGTTCCAACTTGCGGCTAACAGTATATACTCTCACATTTTTAGACAAACCTCCCTGATTGGTTATTTCAATGATATGATATCCGAAAGTTGTTTTTACAACACCTAAAGCACCTTTGTGATTATTGAAACAAAAATCATTGAACTCAGGAACCATCATTCCCTGTTTGAACCAACCCAAATCACCGCCTTTGATAGCTGAACCCGGATCTTCTGAAAGGTGAGCAAATTCTTCAAACTTAGCTCCTCCTTTTATCAGATTGTAAATGCTGTCGGCAGTAGCTTTAACTACCAGCGAATCTTTTCCTTCTGTTTTGAAAAGTATATGGCGTGCCTGCACTGAGTCGGGAAGCATTTTAATGCTGTTAAGTTTTGAAATATTAAACGAGTTGTTTTCTACATAAGGACCATAAACAAAACCGGGTTGCTCGGCAAACATTAATGTTTCGATTACAGGAGACAATGTGCCTTGTTTGTGATAAGCATTGTCCACAGGGCCATCAGAGTTTTGTGCAACAAACAAGGAGTCATCTGTAGTTTCTTTGAAAGGAGTCATCAGTTCCTGAACACTTTTCTCAATTTCTGCACGGTCGTTGTCGCTTGGTGTTACGTCAAATACTACATAATCAAGCTTTCGTGTTTCTTCAGGTTGCTCATAACGTTTGATGTTTTCGTTATAAGCTTTTTTGAGATCGGCATCGGTAAGTACCACACTGCTGTCGGCAATGGTGTTGTAATTGAGCATGATGTAACGAGCTGTTGCAGTTGTGCTTTTAGCTTCAAAATCGCGTTTAGCTTCTTCCTTGGTTACGTAAAGACCTTTTTTAATCAGCTCATAATATTTCTGATCCAGACGTTCTTCCTTGATGCTGTTCTCGAAATTTACCCACTGAGCACGAGTACGGCCTGATGGGTCGTTATCCATATTTTTTAAAAACTGCAATACATTTTTTTTATCAAACTGTCCCGTTTTTGGATCGGTGAAAGCCTGCTTAATCTGTGGGTGAATGTTATTTCCCTGAACCATGTCAAACAATTCATCACTACTCACTACCAAACCGGTTTTTGCAATTTGCTTGCCTATAAGTTCTTCATTCAATAACTGTCCCCAGGTTTGGTCGCGAAGCTGATCGGTAGTTTGGTTGTCCACCTGATCTTTTCCCTGACTTAGTTTATAATTTTCGATGTTCTGTTGTACGCGGGCTTCAAAATCCTGAATAGAAATTTTTTGACCATCAATAACACCTGCAGTAGTACTGTTGCCTGATAAAAACACACGATTCGATGTAAGCAGGTCGCCAAGGATAAATGCTACCATACTCAAACCGATGAATCCAATCAATAATCCGGCTCTGTTGCGAATTTTTCCGATAATAGCCATAACTCAATAAATGGGGTTAAAAAAACGAGGGGCGAAGATACAATTGTTAATGAAATTTTTGAACAACTTTTATAGCTTTTTATCCCGAAGTATTAAAAAGACCTAAAACACAAGGTTTCAGAAGGTTACATCAAAATGAGAAGAGAATGTGGAATTATTTTAGAATGAGTAGTTTTCCTGAGAGATAATGAGCTTTTCCTGCTTTAATGCTGTAGAAGTACATTCCTTGTCTCATTTGTGGGGCATACCAGTTGTTCTGATAATCAGCCTTGGAGTAAACCTGATTGCCTTGAGCATCATAAACATTCAGGCTCACAGGAGTTTCCAGGCCACTGATGGTGAAGTAGCGGTCTGCTGAGTTTGGAGAGAGCAAATGTGTAATATACACTTCGCACTGAGGAGATTCAACGGTTTGTGAGTGGCATTGTCCGTTGGCAGCAGTCAGCTGAATACTACGTACTGAAGCGGAAGTTGTGTAAGAAGTGATATTTCCTGCAAGGGTTAGAATATTAAATCCGCCATCCGTACTCAGCAATAAACTTTCGGCAAAAACAGGTTGCCATGTGAAGGTATTTCCATTCGTACTTAATTCGGGGCAAAAGATCTGCGGTTCCGAAGGAACATCAACTGTATGCACAGAAAGACTGTCGGAGTTAGTGCATCCGTTGCTATCCGTATAAACTACAATGTAGTTGCCTTCGGCAGTAACTGTTATGGAATTTTTATTCACTTCCAATGTATCGTTTTGGAAAATCCATATCAGATTTCCTTCTCCCGTATTAGTAACATTCAACACAGCACTGCTGCCTCTGCAAAGTGATTGCCCTGTAATTTCAGGAGCAGTTGCCGTAGCAGTTGTCACCATCGCTGTTGCAGTGGAAGTGCAATAACCCGAAGCTTCTGCTGTGACGGAGATGAAACCCGTTTGCGCAGGTTGATACTGTGAAGTATCAGAAGCTACAGGCAATCCGTTTTCGAACCATGATATTGACGCTGAAGAATCAGAAACAGCAGCAGTTAAAGTCGGCAGAGGTTGCCCTTCGCAAACCAAATGATTTCCACTTAGCGAAACCTGCAACGAAGGAAGAGTGTGAATGACCAGTGTATCAGAAGCAAAACACATGCTGCCTGAATAGGCGTAAAGAATGTATTGTCCTGTATCGTTAGGCTGATAATAAACAGTAGTATCTGCAAGCACACCGTTGTGATACCAGTTGTAGCCGGTAGCTGAAGTTGAAGGCGAATAAAGCAGTGGCAATTCAGCCGAAGGGCATGTGTAAACATCACTCCCCAGGTCAACCGAAAGATTGTTGACCATCACAAAAGTTGCCAGCGTATCTTCTGCTGAAACAAAGTTTCCGCACAGGTCTGCAATGGTATTCTGATCGCTTCCGTTGGCAGCTAACAGGTAATAAACAGCACTGTTGGATAATGGAACATTCAAAAATATTTCGGCTTCGGTAATGTATGGATGCAATGAGTCGCAACCAACGTAGGTGATGGACTGCGGAAAAATTTTATTTCCTGAATTATCAGCAATGGCAAAATCACTTCCTGAAAAAGTGAGCGAACTGCAGGCAACCGGTTCGTTGAAAATAATTTTTACTGATGTCTGGGTGCAACTCAGTGTATCGTTTAATGCGCGTGGAGGCAGTGTATCAAAAATGGTTGCAGTAGATTCTCCAAAGTCAATGGTATAACCACTTTGCGATGAAGAATAGTTGCTGATGTTGATAAGATAAATTTCATTTGCCTGCACGCTGATGACAGATTCTGTTTGTCCGCAGGGGCCCTGATTGCCATTGGGACCTGTTACACCGTTGCAGCCTATGTTGGCATCGTAATTACAACTTACTTCCATGGAAGGATCGTTGTAAATATTTGAACAGGAAGTATGAGTGATATTGAAAACAGCCCAGTCGTAATCGTCCTGCGGATTCACAGGAGTGATGGTAAAACTGATATACCCTGCAGAGTGCGTGCGGAACAGATACCACACATCATTTTTTTCGCCTGAAGAAAGACAAGAGTAGTTGATGTTGATTTCGTTGGGTATGATTCCTGACCCTGAATAGGAAGATGTGGTGCTGTAGGTAGTATTGCAGATGGGAATAGCGCCAAAACAATCCTGTTCAGGTTGATTGGATAACACCGTTTGTCCGTGCAAGACAGAGCATATTGCCATAGCAATAAACAGAAAAATGAAAATCTTGCGGATGCTGACTGACATAAACAGACAGAATACGAAAAATACTGTGGCCGGTTGTTGACAATAACTTAAAATCTTACACCGAAAATCCGTTAAGTTTCATAGGTTCGCTCTATAAAATTCTGCACTATGTACGAACACAAGTCGGCACCCCTGGCCAGTTATGAAGTCTTCAAAAAGAGGGTTATCAGAAACACTATTTTGGCTGCGCAAATGCTCATATTTTCATTGCTGCTCGGAATGGCAGGTTATCATTTTCTCAATAACCTTTCATGGGTTGACTCGCTGCTGGATGCAAGCATGATTCTTACGGGCATGGGGCCGGTGCATCCAATGACCAATACTTCATCAAAGGTATTTGCAAGTATTTATGCACTCTACAGCGGAGTGGCATTTATGACAACAATTGCTGTTTTTCTTGCACCGGTTATTCACCGCATCATGCATCGTTTTCATCTGGAAGAAAAAGATAAGTAATGGTTATGATGATTGAGTTACATCAATTATCTGAAATTTATACTCCGGCAGCGTTTTTTTGTATGAGGTGATGCGGAGAATAATTTACGTATTCACCGCATATTTGCGGAGAATAATTAGTATATTTGTCGCAGGAACAACTTCAGGCAGTGGCAAAATACATTTACAATTACAAAAACTGGCCGAATTTCACTTGGCGTGAAAAAGATATCAATTCAATCTTTGGCGAAGTACGTAACATACAAGGCAGAATTGTGGGGCAAATGAGCACTTTCGGTTTTGCAGCTAAGGAAGAAGCTACGCTTACCACTTTGACACTTGACGTGATTAAGTCATCTGAAATAGAAGGTGAAAAACTTGACTACAATCAGGTTCGTTCGTCTATTGCAAGGCGATTAGGAATAAATATTGCAGGACTTGTGCGTACTAACAGAAATGTAGATGGAATTGTAGAGATGATGCTTGATGCCACTCAGAATTATCAAAAATCTTTAACCAACAAACGATTATTCGGATGGCACGCTTCACTGTTTCCTACAGGCCACAGTGGAATGCACAAAATTGAAGTTGGGCGTTACCGTAGTGGAGAGATGCAAATTGTTTCGGGTGCAATGGGAAAAGAAAAAGTCCATTACGAAGCCGTTTCTGCTGACATGGTAAAGGATGAAATGAAAAAATTTATAAAATGGTTCAACGATGATACTCTCATAGACCCATTACTCAAAGCTGCAATAGCTCACTTTTGGTTTATTATCATACATCCGTTTGATGATGGCAACGGAAGAATTGCAAGAGCAATTTCTGATATGATGCTTGCACGAGCAGATAAAACTTCTGAACGCTTTTACAGTATGTCGAGTCAGATTTTGGTTGAACGAAAAAAATATTATGAAGTTTTACAAAAAGTTCAGTACAGCAGTGGCGACATTACAGATTGGTTAATTTGGTTTTTGCATTGCCTGAAAAATTCTCTAATGGCAACAGAAGTTACTTTGCACAAAATATTGCGTAAATCAGTGTTTTGGAAAAATCATGAGCATACAACACTTAATCATCGGCAGAGAATGATATTAAACAGACTGCTTGATGGATTAGAGGGGAAACTGAAATCTTCCAAATGGGCAAAGATGGCTAAGTGTTCACCCGACACTGCCTTACGCGACATCAAAGATTTAATTGATAAAGGAATTTTACGACAAGAGCAACAGGGAGGACGAAGTACCAACTACGAACTTGAGGAATTCTGAAAATTAAATCATGTCAGATACAGCTATTGAAACAAAGAACTATAAAATTTGATTGAA
Source organism: Bacteroidetes bacterium OLB10 (assembly GCA_001567275.1). Taxonomy (GTDB): domain Bacteria; phylum Bacteroidota; class Bacteroidia; order AKYH767-A; family OLB10; genus OLB10. Next base: position 9,499 of record LNBX01000039.1, on the reverse strand, counting down.
TTTCATCATCATATAATGCTGTATTATTAGCTTTGCCGCATGATAAAAAAATATTTTGCATTAGCTGTTGCAGCACTGCTGACATTCAATGTCCATGCACAGAACAAGAAAAGTTATCAGATAGGAATTATAGGTTTTTATAATCTCGAAAATTTGTTTGATACCATCAACCAGCCTGAAGTAAATGATGAAGAGTTTACTCCGACAGGAAGTAAAAACTATACCGGAAAGGTTTACCTTGATAAACTTTCAAAACTTTCTGATGTACTCTCACTCATAGGTACTGACCAGTCACCGGATGGATTTTCAATTTTAGGATGTGCCGAAATTGAAAACGGAAGTGTGCTGAAAGATTTGCTTAATGAGCCCAAACTTAAACAACGCAATCTGCAGTTTGTACATTACGATTCACCTGACAAACGCGGAGTAGATGTAGGATTGATATATAATCCGAAATATTTTACGCCAAAATTCAGTGAACCACTTTTTGTGGATTTGCGCACTCCCGAAAATCCCGAATATTACACGAGAGACATCTTGTATGTTTATGGAATGTATCTTGGTGAACCTATACACATCATGGTAGGTCACTGGCCTTCGCGCAGAGGAGGCGAAGAAGCCTCGGCACCCAGCCGTGCAGCTGCAGCTGCAGTTTGTAAACATAAGATTGATTCCATCACCGCCATCAATGCCGATGCAAAAATTGTGGTAATGGGCGACCTTAACGATGACCCTTTAAGCCCCAGTGTAACCAAGGTGTTGAAAGCTACAGGCGACAAATCAAAAGTAAAACGGGGAGGAATGTATAATCCGTTTACTGATTTTTACACCAAAGGCATAGGTACTCTGGCCTATAATGATGCATGGAATCTGTTTGATCAGATAATGATTTCATCAGGATGGCTGAATAAGTCGCAATCCGGATTTTTCTTTAAAGATGCGCATATTTTCAGACGGGAATATATGGTGCAGAAAACAGGACGCTACAAAGGTTATCCCATGCGTACCTATGATTTCGATCGTTACATAGGTGGATACAGCGACCACTTCCCGACCTATCTTGTTTTTCTGAAAGAAATTAAAAACTAAAAAATTTTACAGTGTATAACTCTGTTATCACACAACAATTCTTTCAGAATACTTTTGATACTTTAGCGAAACAATTTTTCGGCTGATGGCAAACACATTGTATGAAGTAGGACGTTATTCGGTGTTTATAAAAAAGTTTGTTTTATAAACCTGAAAAAATTTTCTATTTATGTAAGACAGGTTTTTCGCGAAATGGTGAATCTTGGTATCGGCTCACTGTGGCTGGTGGCGCTTACTTCTGCATTCATGGGTGCCGTTATCACCATTCAGAGTGCTTACAATCTGGTGAATCCTATGGTGCCGCTGTGGGCTGTAGGTATTGTTGCACGTGACAGTATTATCATTGAGTTTTCTCCTACCATCATCATGCTGGTGCTTGCAGGAAAAGTAGGCAGCAACATTGCTTCTGAAATTGGTACCATGCGTGTTACCGAACAGATTGACGCTCTCGAAATCATGGGCATCAATTCATCAGGTTATCTGGTATTGCCAAAAATTATTGCCGCCATCATCATTTGTCCGGTTGTAGTTATTGTGAGTATGATTATCGGAATTACAGGAGGATGGATTGCAGGTGATTTATCAGGAGTAGTTCCTTCAGCAGATTATCTTAAAGGGTTGCAGAATCAGTTTCTGCCATTCAATGTTACGTTTGCTATGATAAAAACAGTGGTGTTTGCATTTATTATCACTTCTGTGCCTGCTTATCACGGATATTATACCAACGGTGGTGCATTAGAAGTAGGACAGTCGAGCACCAAGGGTGTGGTAAACAGCAGCATTTTGATTTTGATATTTGATTACATCCTCACACAACTTATTCTGGCATGATTGAAGTTGATAACATATCCAAGCAGTTTGGTGACAAAAAAGTGCTCGAAGATGTTTCATGTGTTTTTGAGCAAGGAAAAATAAATCTTATCATAGGAGGAAGCGGGCAGGGAAAAACAGTGCTGATGAAGTGTGTGGTTGGATTGTTTGAAGTGGACAAAGGACGTGTTTTGTATGACGGACGTAATTTTTCTGAAATGTCGTTTGGTGAGCGTAAGCCCATACGTCAGGAAATTGGTATGTTGTTTCAGGGAGGTGCATTGTTTGACTCACTTACCGTAGAGCAGAATGTAACTTTTCCGCTGAGCATGTTCACCAACATGAGTGTGGCCGAGAAACGCGACCGTGCAAACTTCTGTCTTCAGCGTGTGAATCTTGAAAACGTAAACAAACTTTTGCCCAGTGCCATCAGCGGTGGTATGAAAAAAAGAGTTGCCATTGCACGTGCCATTGCAATGAATCCCAAATATCTTTTCTGTGATGAACCCAACTCAGGTCTCGACCCAAAAACTTCTATTCTGATTGATGAGCTGATTAAAGAAATTACTGAAGAGTATAACATCACTACCATCATCAACACGCACGACATGAATACGGTGATGAGCATTGGCGAGAAAATTATTTTTATCTATAAAGGGAAAAAATATTGGGAAGGTTCCAATAATGACATAATGCAATCGCAAAATAAGGAGCTGAATGATTTTGTTTTTGCATCACGCTGGATGAAAGCTGTGAAGCAACATTTTTAATTGCTAAAAACAATAATCAAATCGCGTATAAAATTTCTGATTAAATCAGATAGTTGAAGAAATAACTTATTCCTCACCGTTTCTCATTTTCAGCAGAGCAGATTCTTTAAGAATATGAATAGACTTACCGTCAATTCTGATAATCCCTTCAGCATTAAAATCGGCAAGCGTGCGCACTAATGTTTCGTATCTGGTTCCTGCCTGACTTGCCATGTCTTTTCTTGAAGGTGTGTAACGCATTTTCTTACTTCCTTTTTCATATCCAAACACCTTTACGTTATTGTACAGTACAGAAGCTATCACATTTCTTATAGGCAATTGCGAAGCTAATTTTTCGGAGTCGCGCAATTCATTTGCAAAAAACATCATCATAAAATAGGCAAACTCAGGATTTGCCTTAAAAACAATATTGAAAATTTTTAATGGGATAAATAGCAGTTCACTGTTTTCAAGAGTGGTTGCCGAAACGGTATATTTCCATATTCCGCCAAAACCACGATGGCCAATGATATCATTATTTGTTGCCAGGCCAATAATACGCTCTGTTCCTGTACCGGTACCTGTTGTTACTTTTACTTTGCCATCAATAATAAAATAGATGCCCTGCGTTTCATGACCAATACTGAAAATAACTTCGTTTTTTTTGAACTTCACCACTTTGCTGTGAAACAGAATAAATTCTCTCCACTCTTTGCTGAAGAAGTCTTTTAGAAAAGTATGCATGATTTAAAAGTTAAGACAGGCAAAGTTAATTCAGATTAGCTTCAATGAGAAATAAGAAACATGGTTTCATGCAATTAAATTAATAGTTGTCATTTATTGGAGTGGTATTTTGCTTAGTACTATTTTTGCTTACAACATGAATTGATCCTGTCATCTGAATTTTAAAATTAATTAATATGTGGTGGTTTTACGCAATATTGTCGGCAGTATTTGCTTCCTTAACTGCAATTTTTGCCAAGATTGGAGTTGCCGATATTCATTCAAATCTGGCAACGGCTATCAGAACACTTATTGTATTTGTGATGCTTTGGGTGATTGTTATCGTCAGAGGCGAAACAAAAGGAATAAGTTCAATATCCAAACAAGGAGTATTTTTTCTGATTGCTTCAGGTATAGCCACAGGGTTATCGTGGTTGTTTTATTTCAAGGCAATTAAAATTGGAAATGTATCGCAGGTAGCTCCTGTTGACAAACTGAGTTTGGCACTGACCATTATTCTTGCTGTTGTTTTTCTGGGCGAGTCGCTTACGCTGAAAACTGCCATAGGAGCAGCATTGATTCTTGCAGGCACTCTGGTGATGATTACCTGAAAGGTTTTTACAAAACTTAGCTACATAATTCCGGCTGACTTATCTTCGCATCATGAAATTATTGAATTATATCAACGGCCGGTTTGCCGAACCACAGTCGGGTAAATGGTTTGACAACACAGATCCTGCCACACAAACAGTGTATTCTCAGATTCCGGACAGCGACTCGCGCGATGTGGATGCTGCAGTTGCCGCAGCCGAAGAAGCATTTAAAACATGGAGTGTGATGCCTGTGAAAAAACGTTCAGATATTTTGCTGCGTTTAGTGTCACTCATTGATGCCAACCTCGATCAGCTTGCCGAAGCTGAAAGCCTCGACAATGGCAAACCTGTGTGGCTGGCAAAACAAGTTGATATTCCCAGAGCATCTGCCAATTTTCATTTTTATGCAACAGCTGCATTGCATCTCAACAGCGAAACACATGCAATGGAAAACACAGCTATCAATTATACATTGCGTCAGCCCATAGGTGTGGCGGGTTGTATTTCTCCTTGGAATCTTCCTCTGTATCTTTTCACCTGGAAAATTGCTCCTGCACTTGCATCGGGCAATTGTGTTGTTGCCAAACCCAGCGAAATAACTCCTGTTACTGCACATCTGCTGAGCGAACTGTGCATCAAAGCCGGATTGCCCGCAGGTGTTTTGAATATTGTTCATGGCACAGGTCCCAATGTGGGTGCTGCCATTGCTGCACATCCGCGCATTCCTGTTATCAGTTTTACGGGTGGCACCAAAACAGGAGCAGAAATTTCAAGAGTGGCTGCACCAATGTTCAAAAAACTTTCGCTCGAACTGGGAGGAAAAAATCCCAATATCATTTTTGAAGATTGCGATTTTGAACATGCACTTTCCACCACCATCAAATCATCCTTCAGCAATCAGGGCGAAATTTGCCTTTGCGGCTCTCGCATTTTTATTGAACGTTCCATCTACGACAAGTTCAAAGAAGCACTGGTGGCAAAAACCAAACAACTTAAAACGGGCGACCCTAAGGATAAAGAAAATTTTCTGGGAGCCATTGTGTCCAAACCACATTACGAAAAAATTCTTTCCTACATAGATCTTGCTCAGCAAGAGGGCGGCACCATTCTTTGCGGAGGCAAAGCAATTCATCCGCAGGGGCGCTGTGCCAACGGATTGTTTATTGAACCTACCATCATCGAAAACCTTCCTTACACATGCCGTACCAATCAGGAAGAAATTTTTGGCCCTGTAGTCACGCTCACACCTTTTGATACAGAAGAAGAAGTGCTGAAAATGGCCAACAGCACAAGCTATGGACTTGCAGCTACCGTATGGACAACCAACCTGAGCAGGGCACACCGTGTAGCAGCAGCATTGCACAGTGGCATTGTGTGGATAAACTGCTGGTTGCTGCGCGATTTGCGTACACCCTTCGGAGGTGTAAAACACAGCGGTGTAGGACGCGAAGGCGGATTTGAAGCATTAAAATTCTTTACCGAAGAAAAAAATATCTGCATTAAACTGTAAGGTATTACCTTTGCCGCCTATGTTGATTACCGTATTAAAATCAAAAATTCATCGTGCCCGCGTTACGCAGGCCGAACTGCACTATGTGGGCAGCATTACGCTTGACGAAAACCTGATGGAAGCTGCCGACCTGATGGAGAATGAGCAGGTGCAGGTGTTGAATATCAATAATGGCGAACGTTTTACAACCTATGTCATCAAAGGCGAACGCAACAGCGGTGTGGTATGCCTCAACGGCCCTGCCGCACGAAGAGTTCAGTTAGGCGATATTGTTATTGTGGTATCTTATGCCATGATGGATAAAAACGAAGCACGCAATTACAAACCTGTGCTCGTTTATCCTGACGAAAATAATCAGCCCGTAAAATAAAGACGCCTCCTGCTGTAATGAAAGGCAAAATTATTTCTGCAATAAAATACCTGCTGTTTCTGGCTTTGGGTGTGGGCATGCTGTGGCTTACTTTCCGCAACCAGGATTTTTCATCGCTTGAAGAAAAAATAAAAACGATAAAAATAAACTGGCTTATTGCAGCCACTGTAGCAGCCATCATTTCGCACCTGAGCCGCGCAGCTCGTTGGGCAATGCTCATCGAACCGCTTGGCTACAAACCCAAACTCAGCAACACGTTCTGGGCGCTGTGCGTAGGTTATCTTGCCAACCTTGCCGTGCCGCGTATTGGCGAAATTACCCGTTGCGGTGTGCTCACCAAAGCCGAAAAAGTTCCTTTCAATGAGTTGATAGGAACAGTAATTGTGGAGCGTATCATGGATGTCATCATGCTTTTTATTTTATTAGTGGCAGTGGCTGCCATGCAGTATCATCTCATTGGCGATTTTCTGCATCAGAACATTGTTCAGCCTCTGGCAGGAAAATTTCAAAACCCTGTTGTGCTGCTGGTGCTTGCAGCCGGACTGGTGATGATGATAGTAGCTGTATATTTTCTTTTTTTCAGAAAAAGAGAAAAATCCAATCCGTTGCTCGAAAAAATTACCACACTGCTCAAAGGTGTGGTGGATGGCATTAAATCCATTTCTAAATTAAAAAATATTCCGCTGTTTATTTTTCACACCGTGTTTATCTGGGCCATGTATTTTTTGGCCACATGGTTTTGCTTTTTCACACTCGATGCTACTTCGCATCTTTCTGCTGTTGCCGGTTTATTTATTCTGGTGGCAGGCGGACTGGGCATGTCGGCACCCGTGCAGGGAGGCATTGGTGCATTTCACTACATCGTTTCAAGAGGGCTTATGCTTTATGGCATATCCGAAACAGATGGAATTATTTATGCAACCATCTCACATGGCTATCAAACACTGCTGCTGATTGTTTTAGGTACAATAGGTTTTTTTGTATTGATGGCCACAAGCCGAAAAAGTAAAACAGATGGACTATAAACAAATCATTGAGCAGAAAATTTTAGATGCACACCGATTGAAAAATCAGCTCAACATCTGGCGGTTGCAGAACAAGAAAATCGTTTTCACCAACGGATGTTTTGATATACTTCACAGAGGCCATGCCGAATATTTGGCGCAAGCCAAAAACCTTGGTGATGTATTAATAATTGGTTTAAATGCCGATCAGTCCGGTGCATGCAATAAAGGCCCCGGCAGACCGGTGAATAATGAGCAGACACGTGCATTTATGCTTGCTTCGCTGCATGTGGTGGATGCCGTAACACTTTTTGTGGAAGATACTCCTTATCGCCTGATTGAAACCGTGCAGCCTGATGTGCTTGTAAAGGGAGCTGATTATAAAGCTGAGGAAATTGTGGGCTATGATATCGTTACTGCCAAAGGTGGACAGGTTGTCACCATCAGCCTTACCGAAGGATATTCTACTACTTCGCTGATAAATAAACTGAGGAACTGATAATTTTTCAACCCTTTCATCCGTTTTTGAATGGATGTTTGTACATTTACAAATCAAATCAGACGATTATGAACATGTTATTCAAAAGATATTTATTGCTTGCAGGCATTTTCATGTGTTTCATCTCCTGCGAAAGCAACCACTTTCTAAAATCAGAGAAAAAACTAAAGAGTGATATTGTAGGCACGTGGAACAGAGTGTTGTTTGGCAATGAACTCGAAGAGTCGTGGACATTTGTTGACGGTAATCTGAAAATTTTGCAACCCTCACGACATGGCGATACGCTTGACGTAGGCAGCTACAGCATTGATGCCACACTTGCTACTCCCTATCTTAAAATTGAAAATACTACCTACACCAACCAAAACCCCGGTGGCGATACTTACAACTACAAGTGGTCAATCATCAAATTAGACAATAAAGTTTTGGAAATAGCTGCGGAAAGCAACATTGGCGGACTGGCACAGATAGAGTTTATCAAACAATAATTTTTTTCAGTGAAGGAGATGCAGTCAGTTAATGGCTAAAATAAAATCTGTTTTTGTATGTCAGAGTTGTGGGGCGCAATCACCTAAATGGATAGGCCGTTGTGCATCCTGTGGCGAGTGGAACACCTATGTAGAAGAACTTACTTCGTCAGGTTCTGCTTCCAAAGCAAACATTAAGCGCACCTCCAAACCCGAAAAAATTACCGAAGTAGAATTGCATGACGAGCACAGGCTTGTGCTTCCTGACGGAGAACTGAACCGTGTGCTTGGCGGTGGGCTGGTGCAAGGCTCACTCATACTTTTAGGTGGCGAACCCGGCATTGGCAAATCCACATTGTTGCTCCAGTTGGCCATACATCTGCATAAAATAAAAACGGTGTATGTATCGGGCGAAGAAAGCGGCCAGCAAATACGTATGCGTGCCGAAAGACTCGGCAATCAGCTGAGCGAAAACTGTTACATACTTACCGAAACTTCGCTCGAAGCAGTGTTGCTTCACCTCCAGGCACTGAAACCCGGAATGGTAATTATTGATTCCATACAAACCATGTATTCTTCGCAGATAGAATCATCTCCCGGCAGCGTTTCGCAGATTCGCGGATGTGCAGGCGAACTTTTGCGTTATGCCAAAGAATCGGGATGTCCTGTTTTTCTGGTAGGGCATATCACCAAAGAAGGTGTCATTGCCGGCCCCAAAGTTTTAGAACATATTGTTGACACCGTACTTCAGTTTGAAGGCGACAGGCATCACATCTACCGTTTGCTCCGAAGTCATAAAAACAGATTTGGTTCCACTGCCGAAATTGGTATTTACGAAATGCAGGGCACAGGCTTGCACCAGGTGGCCGATCCTTCACGAATACTCTTGTCGTCACGCGATGGTACGCTCAGCGGCATTGCCATAGCCTGCAATCTGGAAGGTATGCGCACCATGCTCATAGAAACACAGGCTCTGGTGAGCAGTGCAGTTTATGGCACACCGCAACGCTCTGCCACAGGCTTTGATGCACGAAGACTGAATATGCTGCTTGCAGTACTCGAAAAACGTTGTGGTTTTAAATTAGGTGCCAAAGATGTTTTTCTCAATATCACTGGAGGAATAAAAGTAGAAGACCCTGCTATTGATTTGGCAGTGATATGCGCAATATTGTCGAGTAATAATGATATTCCGCTCGAGGCGCTTACCTGTTTCACGGGCGAGGTAGGTTTGTCGGGAGAGATACGTCCCGTAAGCCGCATTGAGCAACGCATTAAAGAAGCAGAGAAACTTGGTTTCAGAAAAATTTATTTTCCTGCACATAACCTCACCGCTTTCGACAAACGAATGTTTCGCCATATACAACTCTACCCTGTCGAAAGAGTAGAAGAAGTTTTTTCTTTACTATTCGGTTAAAAGTTTTTGATTTTGACATTAACACTTGAGTGATAAACGCTGCACTCACACCCGGCATCTCGCAGTACTTCCACTGACTCCCGGCATCCCGCAGTACTGCGGGACTGCTGGGTGTAAAAAAACGCGCTTCAAATACGATGTGTGTTGTCACCCCTTCAGGGGTAGGGGGTGAGCGTGAGCGATGCGAATCAATTCAAAAAATGACAACATACTTGTCCACCAAAGCGCGCCAGTCACCCCTCAGGGCAGGGGGTGAAGCGCTTAGCAAGGT
>LNBX01000038.1 GCA_001567275.1 Bacteroidetes bacterium OLB10 | reverse complement strand
GCAACGTACCGCTTTTGTTTTGCGGCAACAGATACATGATTCTAAAATTACCGTTGTTGGGGTTGGGTGAAATGGAAAAGCGAAAATCATGCGCTGCCAAATCATGTATGCCTGTAAGCGTATCGCATGGGCTGCCCACCAAACGACCTAAGTAGTAGTTGGGGTGGTTGGGCACAGCCCTGAAACTCCACACGCCTAAATTAATTGCATGCTGTTGTAAATCACAAGCTATGCCTGCGCTGTCAGGATAATTCATTTCGTGAATATGCTGAACACTATTCCCCGATGTGATATAAATTTTTCCGTTAGCAGCTAAATACATACTCCAAAAGGTTGTTGCACAGCACCATGTAAAAGGCGAAGTATAACCATCATAAACAGCAACAGTATCTACTGTTAAACTATTCACATTAATTTGAAAAACATATATAGATGAACAGGCATAAGCGAATTTCCCTGATGGTGAAAAGGCAAGTCCAAACAAATAACTGTCTTGCGTTAATTGTACGGTTTGCGCATTTGAAAACATTCCTGTGCATCTGTCAAAGTCAGCAAGGATAACGTAGCTTGGATGTAAATTCCCTGCCACATAATGATAATTAGATTGAATAAATTTTTTACCGTCTTGTGAAAAAGTAATGTCCGATGCATTGCCTTTAAAAAATTGAGAATATCCGAGCGATTGTGTCATAATTGTATCAACTCCGTTAGGCGTAATAAGTATTTTATACACAATATCACTACTGTCCTTTTGAGCTATAACCCACCAATCTCTGCCGTTGGCATGGCGGCAGGCAGTAAGCCCCCATGTCAACGAATCATAAATCAAAGTATCATTTTTTTCTATAACAGCACCTAAACCTCCGTTGGCCGTAATATCAATAACGGATTTATGTATGCCTCCCAACGTAGAATAAGTGGAAATATCATCAAAAGCTGCCTGATGAATAAGAATATATTTATTGCTGTCATCAGGGAATGGAAGAAATATGTTGCCATTATTTATTAGCAGTCCATTAGGATGAGCATTTACGTCCCAACTCGGATTTAAACTATCGCCATTCATCATCGTATCTCCCGTTGCATCAGCTATCCAAACACCATTGCTGCTCATCAGAAAATTTCCGCTTTTGTCGCTAATGGTAGCTTCCGCTCCTTCAAATGCCATTAATCTTAATTCAGTATTTAACGTATAAGAAGTATCGGTAAATATCATTCTTGCCTTTGGAACACTGCTTAACCATTGATTGCCTATAAGCCATATGCTGTTATATCCTTGTGAGTAGGATTCTGAAAAAATTAATAATAATGTAGCTAAAAGATAATATCTTGTAGCTACATTATTTGCATCACATTTTTTCATCGTGCAATTATCAATTTTAAGTTTTTAGTAATATCATTAACTGTAATTCTCACATAGTATACTCCTTGTGAAAACTTCTTGGTTGAAATTGATAATTGCTGTTTGTTACAATCAAATTCATGTTTGTAAACATTTTTAGAATAAGAATCTAATATCATCACTTTACAAACTCCTTCATATTTCTTATTCAATAAGACTTTGGTTGTTTCATCGGCAGGATTTGGAATTAATATAATATCAAATGCGTTTACTACATTACTGTCAGTTAGAGCTAAACGATAGTAACCTTGTTGCAAACAATTATTTGTATCATCGTAGTCTATTGAATCATTAAATAAAGCTACAAAATTACGAGCCATATAAACCGCAACACCACCACTAAACGGGCACTGTTCGGCAATATTTAACGCTGTTGTATAAAATAAATTTATTGAATCTATTCCGTATTTTACAAATCTGATTTTTATTTCATTTATTATTTTCAAATTTCCTTCTGGTATTGTATTGGGAATAATTGCATCATTTATTGATTTTGCATTATCTAATTTTTGCAAATTAGTCGCTTGTATTAAAATACTTGCTCTTTCCTGCTGTAAATCATTAATTGTAATCAATTCGGTTTCTCTTGCCGTTAAATTATCAACCGTACTGTCTGCAGCAGCAATACTGTCCAACTCATTCACATTATTTAAATAAACAGTTATTAAACTGTCTTTTTCTTTCAGAAGAAATGCATTTGATGAATCTAATGCAAATGCTTCTTTTATCATTTGTTTTACATTATTCTATTTGCCAAATGTTGTGTTTGCATTATCATTCAGGAATTGCATTAAAGCAGAATTATTGCTGTACGTTACTGAATCTTTCTTTAAATCCTCATATAGAAATATTTTAGCGTTGCTTTTCGCTTCTTCAATGTAAGCAGAAGTTATTGCACTGTCAGCTGCAATAGCTTCTTTCAAATCATCTGAACCTTCTCCTCTTTCTTCATGATTATCCACACACAAAAGCAACCCATCACAATTGTAAGTGCTGAATCCTGTTTGATAATCAAACCACCCTTGATCATTTGGTTCGCCCGGGTTTACTCCTAAGGGAATATTGGGATTGAATGTAGCACCCAAATTAGGGTCAACTATAAATAGTGATTGAGTTAAATTAAATAACGATGAATCATTCTCATTCCAGGCACCGTAATTACTATTGTAAACCCCTGTCCACATATTACCTGCATGAGTCTGCGTATCTATCACTGCCGTATTGTTTAGATATAATCCGATGTTGTGCCTCTTCATTTCATTGCCTCTGAATTTGGTTCCTAAATTACTACCTCCAAAATAGATGCCTGTTTTTGTGCTGTCGGTTGTATTGCAACTAAAAATATGGGTTATCAATTCAAATTTATAATTGATATTTTCTTACTCACTCTTTTATTGTCAGAAGTAAGCATACAATTATAAATGCCGTTTGCAAGTTTAGGCAGTTTAAGACTTTGCATATTGCTCCACTGCGGTAAAATATATTTGAAGGCAACCTTGCCTGTTACATCATATATTTCTAATAAACCTGGTTTGTTTTGAGGTAAAAAGTAACTGATATTTAAAATATTATTTGTAACAGGGTTTGGAAATAATTTAAACTTAAAATCATGCTGATTAATTTCATTTATGCCTGTTGTTAAACAAGGACAACTTGTTTGTGTAGTATCGCACCCTAAATAATAGTTGGGGTGGTTGGGCACAGAGCCTCTGTGAATAGCACCCATAGGTGTAAGAATTATGTGTTGCTGTAAATCACAAGCAACGCCTGCGCTGTCAGGATAATTCATTTCGTGAATATGCTGAACACCATTTCCTGAAGTGATATAAATTTTACCATTAGCAGCAAGATAAAAATTAAAAAAAGTGGTGGGGCAGCACCATGTATATGGGGAATTAAATCCGTCATAAGTGGCAATGGTGTCTAAATTATAAGTATTCAAATCCAACTGATATACTTTGTCTGTTGTACAAGCATACACAAACTGAGAGTTAGGAGAAAAAGCCAACCCCCATAAATAACCCCTGTTTACAAATACAGGGTTATGGGTTGTAAACATTCCCGAACACCTATCAAAATCAAAAGTTAAAATATAACTGCTGTCAGGGCAACAAGGGGAATAAGTTGAATATGCAAATTTCGTCCCATCGGGTGAAAATGTTATTTGAGTGCCATTACCCCAAGCAAGAGGAACATTTAATTTTTGAGTGATCACACTTGCCAAACCAACATCAGTAAACAACATTTTAATAGCAATATCACTTGAATCTTTAATAGACACCAACCACCAATCCCTGCCGTTTGCATGACGGCAGGCGGCAAGCCCCCAATTCAATGTGTCCTGAAATGCAACATTGAATTTTTGTAATGAATCTACCTCGCCAAAACCGCTATCCTTTGTCATGTCTATTATGCTATAATTTACTGCATAAGCAGGATAATAAAGTCCATTAAAAACTAACGAATCACGGAATAAGATATATTTTGTTGAATCACCGGGATAAGGGAGAAAAACATTGCCGCAAGGAATTGGAAGCCCATCATGATATGTATTTATAAATGGGTCATACCCTAAAAAACTTCCATATCGCATGGTATCACCTGTGCTATTCGCTACCCATGCCCCATTGCTACTCATCAGTAAAGTCCCATTTTCATCGGAAATATTAGCCTGTGTAAAAGACTGAAAAGGGATTTTTCTTTGTTCTGCAAATATATTATAAGAAGTGCTGTCAAAAGTCATTCTTGCTTTTATGTAATTAGATGAATAATCATATCCTAACAACCAGTTATGATTATAACCCTGCGATAAACTGTGATTTGATATCAAAATCGTAAGCAGCATTATAATACTGCTTACGGTTTTGGATTTTAACTTCTTCATCGTACTATTATTAACTTAAATTGTTCAGATACATGATTCGATTGATTAACCTTAACCGTATAAATACCTTCACTTAACAATTTAATATTTAAAGTATGAGTTTTTTGATTACAATCTAATTCCTTTAATAAAACACTTTTACCTACAACATCATTAAACTGTATCTCACACATTCCATTCATATCATCGCTTATTGTAACTGTTATTTTTTCATTTGTGGGATTAGGAACTATCTTTATATTTCCTTTTATTTCTTCTTTTGTGTTTCTTGTTTCAGCAGACTTTCTGAATCCGGCCTGTGCGCAGACAGTTACATCGTCATATTCAATTGTATCATTCATTAAAGCCACATAAGACCTCGCTTTGTACACTGCTTTGCCACCTATATGCGGACACTGAACAGCTATATCAAAAACCTGACTGCACTTATTCTGCAAAGCAGCCATGCCACCTATTTCATACTCTATTTCTACATCATTCATTATTTGTTCGTATTCATCTGGCGCATTGTTTGTGATGATTGAACTGTTTGCAACCTGCACATTTGACAAGGCTTGTTGAGTAGCCGTATTAAGCATATACATTAAATTTTGTTTGTCCTGAATAACAGTATTTAACTGCTGCATTAATATTTCTCTTTGGTCTATCAGATTTATGGTTGAATCCGCAGCAGCGATGCTGTCCAAACTGGTTATGCTTTGAATTATATTATCAGTAAAATTATCCATTGCCATGAGGTCGTGTATTTCCGTTTCTGAAATGCTGTTGGCTAGATTTATTCCATTGCTTACATCATATAATTTCCCTGTAACCATGTTTTCATTTGCGGCTAAAAAACGCGTTAAGAGAATAATTAGAATTTACCAATGAATCATTATTCTTTATATCCTTATACAAATAATTCCTTGCCATTATTTTAGATTCATCAGTAAACTCTGCTGTTTCTAAACTGTCTTCTGCAATGGTAAGCTGCAATGCCGTTGCAGCAATTGTTTCATGTGTCACATCCATGCATGTCAAGTAACCGCTGCAATCAAATTCATTTCCTGTTTGTGGTATTATCCATCCAGCGTTATTTACAGGTACAGTTGGTATGTACACTCCGCCATAGCTGTAGTCAATTAAAAACGCTGATTGAAGTAGATTTGTAGAAGGAACATAATTCAAATTATTCGCACCGTAGTTATTAAATGAGCCAACCCAAAGATTACCTGCATGTGCCTGGGTATCTATCACAGCATTGGAAAATAGCCTTAATCCCTCAAAGTGATTTTTCATTTCGGTTCCTCTTATTCGTGTACCAGTGCATACTCCTTCAAAATATACTCCTAAATAGGTTGAATCTACATTATTGCAATTCATAAAATTTGCAGTGCTATGCGATATGCTGATTCCTTTATTTTGATATCCGAACACAGGATATCTTCCACTTACAGCATTGCAGCTTACCTGCGAGCTGTCGCATCCGGCAATTGACACACCATTGTTGGTATTGCCACTTAATTTTATCGTGTTATTTATCACATTTACATTCTTAGCCGAGCTTGCCGTTATGCCGCTTCCGTTTGTGGCTTCTATGGTGTTGCCTGTTATTTGGTAATTTCCGGTATTGGTACCGGTGCTGATTAGTTTTATTCCAACTGCATTGCCTCCCGACCATACTTTTATGCGGTTGTTTACTGCCTTCATTATTCCCTTTTCGCTATTCTGCCATTGTATGCCGGTTTTTGCCGCTTCAATATCACAATTGCTGATAGTGGTGCTCATAACTGCATCATTGCATCGGATATTAAATACACCCGATAGATTTACATTTCGCATACTTACATTGGTTACTGTGGCATTGGTCCACTCGGTGTAAACTCCCCACTGGCAGGTGTCAATGGTTATGTCATGATTGTATAATGGCAAGACTGTTAGTTTTCCTGCTGATGCAGGTGATGTACTCTCTGCCACAAGGGCTGCGCCTTTGTGTGTTGCATTGCCGTAAGCAGGGCCGCCTTTGCGCATGTTGTTAAATTTGCAGTTGCTTACCACAACGTATGAGCGGTGTGCATAAATGCCCCAGTTGCTGTTATAAAATTCATTTCTGTTGGCTTTTCCTTCTATTGTCATCACCACATCATATACCTCTATACATGCCCTAGGCAGGCTTTCATGTGCCGGTTGCCCTGCATAATCGGGTTTGAAGGTTGATGCATACAATCCGAATTTGCAACCGTCAACGGCTGCCTGTACATTATTCATCCCCGATTGTTGCGGCACATAAATGCTGCGTACACAATCTATCACACGGCTGTCTTTGAGTTGATATGCTGAGCCGTGTAATGCCGTTATTCCATTTTCCGCATCACGTACAATGCTGTTTTCACTCATAATCAGGGTGCTGTTTTTTTGTAACTGTATTCCTTGCCACATCTGAGTGCAGGCCTCAACTGTTGTTCCGTAAAGTGAAAATGTTCCTCCTGAAAGAACTATTATTTGTGCAGCAGGGTAGGTATATATGTGGCAGTTTATGAGTGTAAGGTTGTCATTTATATAAAACCGTCCCTGCACTACAAAGGTGGTATTGCTGTAATTAGAATTCATTGGCAATGAAAAACTGCTGTCGGCAAGTGTTATGGAGTTTGGTATGTTTGCACACGGACTTACCACTTCCACACATACGCTGTCCTGCCAGGTGGTGTTGGCAGGTGAGGTTACGGTGGCTACATTATAAAAACAACTTCCATACTGCGTAAAGTAGCCGCTCACCGTAAA
>LNBX01000037.1 GCA_001567275.1 Bacteroidetes bacterium OLB10 | reverse complement strand
CTCAAAACGCCACGCGCATCGTTCAAAACGCCACGCGCATCACTCAAAACGCCACGCGCATCGCTCAAAACGCCACGCGCATCACTCAAAACGCCACGCGCATTTCGCTAATCACCGCAGCCTGCCGCCAAATTTTCAGCTTTATTTCTCCGGAAACCGCGCCAGCCTTATCTCATGCTTATACATCTGCACCGTATTCTGCAATCCGTAATACAGTGCATCACTTATCAGCGCATGGCCTATAGACACTTCCACAATTTCGGGCACTGCCTCCAACAAAAAGCGCAGGTTCTCAAGGCTCAGATCATGCCCTGCATTCACACCCAAACCGCATGCTCCCGCATGCCTGCCCGCAGTGGCATAATCGCTCACTGCAACAGTTGCATCCTGTGCATAGTGTGCTGCATATCGCTCCGTATATAACTCAATGCGATGTGCACCCGTAGCAGCCGCTGCATCTATCTGCCTCAGGTCAGTATCCATAAACAGCGACACGCGCATACCTTTCTCTTTAAGCCGTGCCACCGTATCGCCCAAAAACTGCCCGTGCTTCACAGCATCCCATCCTGCATTCGAAGTTAGCACATCAGGCGCATCGGGCACCAGAGTAACCTGTTGCGGATTTACGCCCTCCACCAACTGCAAAAAACTTTCCGAAGGATATCCTTCAATATTAAATTCCGTTCTCACAACTTCTTTCAGCCTCCGCACATCATCATAGCGTATATGTCGCTCATCAGGCCGCGGATGCACCGTGATGCCTTCTGCACCAAACAACTCCAGGTCGGCAGCAGCCTTTATCACATCCGGCAAATTCCCTCCTCGTGCATTGCGCAGCGTAGCTATTTTATTTATATTGACACTCAGTTTGCAGTGCATCATCTTCATCTTGATATGTAGTGCAAATGTAGTATGTTTGCCGCCTGAAAATATTTTTTTTGCTTCGCTGTAATGATTACAAAAGATTATATCAAAGATTTCATCCCACCGCTCAAAGTCACCGACACTGCCGTGCGTGCCCTGCAGTGGATGCAGTCTTTCAACCTCAATCATCTCCCTGTTGTTGACGGGATGAAGTTTGTTGGAATCATTACCGAATCAGAACTTATGCAATGCACCGACAAGTCGCTCACGCTTGCTCAGCTCAGTTTGCCTTATCGCAAAGAGTTTATCCTCGATACACAATATATCTACGATGCACTCGAATTTGTGACCCTCAAAGGTTTGGACATTGTACCTGTCATCAACAAAGATGGTCAGTACCGCGGACTGCTCACCCTCATTGATATCATTGACTGTTTTGCACAAACAAGCTCTGTCAAAACTCCCGGTGGCATCATCATCATGCGCATTCCCATCAAAAATTATTCGCTGCAGGATGTTGCGCGCATCATAGAGTCCAATGGTGCCAACATTCTCAGCACCTCCCTCAACCAAACTGACGATGATCCCCTCAATTACGAACTCACCGTCAAAACAGACAAACTCGATCTCACACGCGTGCTTGCAGGACTTTACCGCTTCGACTACAACGTCATTGCATCCTACCAGAGCAGCGAGCTGAGCAGCGACCTTCAGGACCGCTACAAAGCTTTTATGACCTACATGAATGTGTAAGCGAACAGCTTTCTTAATAACCATATTCTTTTTGCACAGCCTGCGCACCTTTGCCGCAGCCGACAGTACCGTGGCCGCCTCACAGCAGCACATCATTGTCAAACAAATTATTTTCACCGGCAACAAAGTCACTCGTCCGCACATCATGCAACGCGAGTTGTTGTTTGCCGCAGGCGATGTAATGACCATGGACGAACTCGACAAACGCATCGTACGCAGCCGCGAAAACTTACTCAACACATCACTCTTCAATTTTGTTGAAATAAAAAAACAACTCACCGGCACTTCTGATGTTTATATCATCATCGAAGTAGTGGAACGGTGGTATGTTTTCCCAGTCCCCATTTTCGAAATTGTAGATCGCAATTTTTATGAATGGTGGCAGAATAAAAGTTTGCGAAAAACAAATTATGGTTTCTATCTCAACTGGGAAAACTTCCGCGGCCGCAGAGAAAACATCAAAGCACTAGCACGCTTTGGCTATTCCGAAAGGCAGGGCTTTCAGTACAGCATTCCTTATATTGATAAAAAACAAAATGACGGAATCGTTATCACTGCCATACAAACCTTTCTGCACGAAATACCCTACACCCTCAGCGACAACCGTCTGCAGTATTTCAAAAGTGACGGCACATTTTCGCGCAAGGAATACAAAGCCAACATTCGCTACACACACCGTCAGGGCATCAACAAAACCTTTTCACTCACTGCCGGATATCAATACAACATCATCAGCGACACCATTCTTCAGCTCAACGATTCATATTTTCAGTCAGGGCAAAAAACAGAAAGTTACCCCATGATTTCTTTCGAATACAAGGACGATGCCCGCGACATACGCAACTATCCGCTGTCAGGATATTTTCTCAGCCTTGAGTTTACCAAAATGGGAGTAGGAGTTAATGACAAAGACCCCTCGCTCACCTACATCATCATTCATGGAAAAAAATTCTGGAAGCTGAACACACGTTGGTCCACAGCTGTGTCGGCCAAGTTCAAACTCTCAGGACAAAATGATGTACCCTTCTACAATCAGCAGGCACTCGGCTTCGAAGGCGATGTCATCAGAGGTTATGACAAATACGTCATCAATGGCGAAAATTTTGCTTTGTTTAAAACAGGATTAAAATACAACATCATCAAACCCGGTGTATTCAAAATGCCCGTTGGTTTGCCCGAAAGTTTCACGCGAATACCCTTTGCGCTTTATGCCAATTTGTTTTTTGATGCCGGTTATGTCAAAGACAAAAGATTTTACTACGGCAATCCATTATCCAACACCTGGCAGTACAGTTTTGGTGCAGGTCTCGATTTTGTAACTTATTATGATTTGGTTCTGAGAGGAGAATTTGCTGTTAATAAACTCGGTAATACAGGAATATTTTTTCATCTTACGGCACCCATTTAATTTCCTACTTTTGCTTTATGACCGTAGCCGTTTACGCCAGATATGTAAATGAAAAGGTTCTTATCGCTCTCGAAACGGTGTGGAAGGAACTTCGAAACATCAACTCAGATATTTTACTTTTCGGCACCCTGTATCATTCCCTCAAACAAAAATTAACCGAGCTCCCTAACACCAATCTCTACAGCACAGCAGGCGAACTCATCGGCAAAACCGATTATCTTTTCAGCATCGGTGGCGATGGCACCATCCTCGACACCGTGACGCTGGTCAAAGATTCAGGCATACCCGTGCTGGGCATCAACACCGGCAGGCTCGGATTTTTGTCAAGCGTGCTGCCCGAGCAAATCCCCCAGGCTGTTGATAGCATTGAAAAAGGCCATTATTCCCTCGACAAAAGAGCCATGCTCCGCCTCGAAACTGATAAAAATATTTTTGGCGAAGTTCCTTATGCCCTCAATGAGCTGTCTATTCACAAAAAGGACAGCTCATCCATGATCATCATCCATACATATCTCAACGGTGAGTATCTCAATTCTTACTGGGCCGATGGCATCATCATTGGCACACCGACAGGCTCCACCGGATATTCATTAAGCTGCGGAGGGCCTATTATTTCACCTCACTCAGGCAATTTTGTAATTACGCCCATTGCACCCCATAACCTTAATGTGCGTCCCATCGTAGTATCCGATAAACATGTTATTTCAATAGAAGTGGAAGGACGCAATCCGTATTTTCTTGCATCACTCGACTCGCGTGCAGTAACCATTGATTCATCCATACAATTAGCTGTGCGTAAAGAGAATTTCAGCTTCAACCTCATCCGTTTCGATAACGATAATTTCCTTCAAACATTAAGAAATAAACTCAATTGGGGCTTGGATGCCCGTAATTGGTAAGAAAATATTATACTTGTGCTCGAATTGTGTAAAATATTTATTTTTGTCGTTAACCATCCGGCTTATGAACAATAAATACAAAGGATTATTACTTTTATTATTATTCGCTTTTCCATTACTCAGCTACTCTCAGGTAGCTAAGAAAAGATGGAGAGCTTACCGAATTGAATACATAGCCGGCTTAGGCGTAACCAACTTTCTGGGCGAGCTTGGAGGGGCCAATCAGGTGGGAACCCATGCTTTCCGCGATTTAGAGTTTTCGATGACCCGCCCTGCTGCCATGATTGGATATCGCTATAAATTATCGCCCACCTTTGCCAGTTGCACCAAAATCTCTTATGGTGTGGTAGCAGGAGATGATAAACTAACCAAGGAACCATTCCGAAACAAACGTAATCTCAGTTTCAAGTCCAATATTTTTGAACTAAGCACCAATATCGAAATTTCATTTCTTCAGGAGCAGGTAGGTCACCGTTACCGTCTGCGTGGTGTACGCGGAATGAGAAACATTGAATTGTCTTCTTATGGTTTTGTGGGAATTGGTGTTTTTCACTTCAATCCCAAAGCCAAACTTAACGATCACTGGTATCAGTTGCAACCCCTCGGCACCGAAGGTCAGGGAGTAGTGCCTTCACGCGATAAATATAAACGAACACAAATTTGTGTACCTCTTGGTTTAGGAGCCAAATATGCTATTGACCGTCAGATTAGTGTTGGTCTGGAAGTTGGTTTGCGATATACTTTTACCGATTATATTGATGATGTAAGCAAAAGTTATTACTATGAAAGAGGTGGTACTTTGGTGGAGCAACTTGCCGACCGCAGCCTGGACGACCAGTCGCATGTAGGGCAGCAAAGAGGCGATCCCCGCTGGAATGATGCATACCTGTTTGCAGTTTTTAATATCAATTATAAAATCAGAACAGGACGAACCAATTATCCGATGTTCTAATGTAATTTTTAGTTATTCAGAGCGTTTTGTGATGATGCTCTATATGAATGCGTAAGTTTTTAACAGCAGTTTCTATTTTAATATTTCAGATGCCTGTGCTGCTTCATGCGCAGAGCAGCGAATTGGGCTTGTTGTTGGGTGTGGCCTCATACAAAGGCGAAATCAATACCCATCTTTTCAACCCCGATGCATTTAATCCTGCAGCAGGTCTGTATTACAAAAGATGTCTCAACAGTTTCTGGTCGTTCAGACTTGGTGTTACCTATGGCCGTATCAGCGGCAGCGATGCAAGACAGGATGAAGGATTTAATCAGTATCGCAATCTTTCATTCCGAAGTGATGTATGGGATGCAAGTGCACTTTTCGAATTTAACTTTTTCCCTTTTCAAACTGCTGCAGAACATTCGTCCAAAGTGGCGCCTTATCTGGTAGCAGGCATCACTTTTTTTCATCATAACCCGCAAGGCTTTATCAATGGCTCATGGCACGACCTTCAGCCACTTGGCACCGAGGGTCAGGGAAGTGGTTTGCCAAATACAGGAAGCCGTTACAAGCGTGTTCAGTTTGCATTCCCTATGGGAGGTGGAATTAAGTTTAAACTCAGCAACCGTTTTTCTCTCTCGGTAGAAGCTGTTGCACGAAAAACTTTTACAGATTATCTGGATGATGTAAGCACAGTGTATCCCGATAATACAAGTTTAGCTGCATCAAATGGCCCACTTGCTGCAGCACTGTCCGACAGAACAATTTTTGCAGGAACAGGAATCAACACCAACCACCAGCGCGGAAATGCTTCGGATAAAGACTGGTATATGATGGGAGGCATTACCATCAACTGGACCATTTCTAAAAAATATACCGACAAGTGTAAACCTTTCCGTACCAAGCTGAGATAATCATATCGTTTTTTATCAGACGATTTCAACTTCGGTTTTCAATTGAACAATTCATCTTATTTTTGTGTTCTTTTTTCAGATGGAACAATTACAGAAGTTAATCAGTCAATATGCGGAGCATCCTTCTGTATGCCGTCTTGCCGATGTTATACATCAAACAAAGCATATCCATCTGGAGCATGTGCATGGCTCGGCAGCATCGTTTATTACAGCAGCCACCTTCAGCAAACTGAATCAGCCTCTGTTGATGGTTTTGCCTGACCGCGAAGAAGCAGCGTATTATTTCAACGATCTTGAAAATCTCATGGGTACAGGAAAAGTTTTGTTTTTTCCTGCATCATACCGCAAACCTTTTAAGCTGAATGGCCATGATACTTCGGCCATACAGATGAGAGCAGAGGTGCTGAGTTATATCAACAAGCACCGAGATAACTTTCTGGTGGTGTCCTATGCTGAAGCCATTGCCGAAAATGTAGTCACTAAAAATGTTCTCGAACAAAGCACCATCGAAGCCAGAGTAGGAGAGTCGCTGAGTATTGATTTTATCAATGAATTCCTTACCGAAAATAATTTTCAGCGAACTGATTTTGTTTTCGAACCCGGTCAGTATGCCATAAGAGGCGGTATTGTGGATGTATATTCCTTTGCCTATGAATTGCCTTACCGTCTTGAGTTTGACGGAAACAATATTCAGTCCATCCGCTCATTTGATCCTGTTACGCAGTTGTCAGACAAAAATCTTCAGTTTGTTACCATCATCCCCAACATTCAGTCGGAGCTTAAAAACAATAACACAGAATCGTTCTTTCGTTTTCTACCCGATAACACTTTAATCGTAACCCGCGATTTGGGTTATCAGCTTCAGTATCTGCAGGAGAATTTTGAAGTATTGTCAAAAATTGAAATTCCTGCAGAGGAAAAACAAGATTATGATGATGCTAAAAATGTTTACCCGCTGTTTGAACTCATCAGCGAAAGTTTCGGCAAACATACCAATGTGGAGTTTGGTGTAAAGAGCAATTATGGGGATGCTGTTGAAATTCCTTTTCACATAAAACCACAGCCGCAGTTCAACAAAAATTTCAATCTCCTCTCAGAAAATCTGATTGCAAACAAAACCGGCAAGACACAGACATATATTTTCTCTGAGTCGGCCAAGCAGGTAGAACGTATTTACGCCATACTCGAAGATATGAGTGTGAAACAAAAAATCAGCAAAGATGATGTACAGTTTCAGCCGGTTTATACTTCACTCTACAAAGGTTTTATTGATGCAGATCTGAAAGTTGCATTCTATACCGATCATCAGATTTTCGACAGATATCACCGCTTTAAACTGCGAAAAAATTACAGCCGCAGCGAAGCACTTTCCATCAAAGAATTGTATAGTCTCAAACCGGGAGATTATGTAACACACATTGATCATGGTGTTGGACGTTTCGGAGGTTTGGAGAAATTAAATATTGAAGGTCGTCAGCAGGAAACCATCCGTTTGGTGTATAAGGACAATGATATTTTGCATGTCAGTATTCATAGTCTTCACCGAATAGCACGTTACTCAGGTAAAGATGGTGCTGCACCTGCACTGAACAAATTAGGAAGCACTGCATGGGCAACACTCAAACAAAAAACCAAGAAGAAAGTAAAAGATATTGCCCGCGATTTGATTGCTCTATATGCCAAGCGTAAAGCGCAGCAGGGATTTGCTTACTCGCAGGACAATTATCTGCAAACAGAACTGGAAGCTTCTTTTATTTATGAGGACACTCCCGATCAGGTGAAGGCAACACGCGATGTAAAAAAAGATATGGAAAAATCTGCACCCATGGACAGGCTCATCTGTGGTGATGTAGGTTTCGGAAAAACAGAAATTGCTATACGTGCTGCATTCAAAGCAGTGAGCGATAACAAACAGGTGGCTTTGCTGGTGCCAACTACCATTCTTGCCATGCAGCATTACCGCACATTTACCGACAGGTTAAAAGAATTTCCGTGCACCATAGATTACATCAACCGTTTTAAAACATCGGCACAGCAAACCGAAACGCTCAAACGCCTCGAAGAAGGAAAAGTTGACATCATCATTGGCACACATCGCTTGCTGAGTAAGGATATTAAATTCAAAAATCTGGGTTTACTCATCATTGATGAGGAACAGAAATTTGGCGTAGCCAGCAAAGAGAAAATAAAATCGCTGAAAGTAAATGTGGACACACTTACACTTACGGCAACTCCTATACCACGCACACTGCAATTTTCGCTGATGGGAGCAAGAGATCTTTCTGTTATCAATACACCGCCACCTAACCGTTATCCTGTGACAACAGAGTTGCATACTTTTAATGATAAAGTGATTCGTGATGCTGTGATGTATGAAGTATCGAGAGGAGGTCAGGTGTTTTTTGTGCACAACAGAGTTTCCGATATTCACGACATAGCAGATATGATACGCAGACTTTGTCCTGATGTGAGAGTAGTGGTGGGACATGGACAGATGGATGGCAGCCAGCTCGAAGAAGTGCTGATGACATTTATTGAAGGCGACAGCGATGTGCTGGTGGCAACTACCATCATTGAGTCAGGTATTGATATCAGCAATGCCAATACCATCATCATCAATCAGGCGCAGAATTTTGGGTTGAGTGATTTGCATCAGATGAGAGGAAGGGTAGGGCGCAGCAACAAAAAAGCATTCTGTTATTTATTGGCTCCGCCACTCACTGTGCTTACTCCTGAAGCACGTCAGAGATTGCGTGCCATTGAAGAATACTCTGATTTGGGAATGGGATTTCAGGTGGCATTGCGCGATCTGGATATTCGCGGTGCAGGTAATTTGCTGGGTGGCGAACAAAGTGGTTTTATCTCTGAAATAGGGTTGGAGATGTATCAGAAAATTCTGGATGAAGCATTGATAGAATTACGCGAAACAGATTTTAAAGGACTCTTTCCTGATGATGACAAAAAACCTATCGTTTCCGATTGTCAGATAGAAACCGATCTGGAAATACTTATTCCAACAGGTTATGTAGAAAATATTGTGGAGCGACTGAACCTGTATAAAGAGTTGGATGATATAGAAACAGAAGAAAAACTTACTGCTTTCGAAAATCAGCTTCGCGATCGTTTTGGCCCTGTACCAAAACAGGTGAAAGAGTTGATGGAAACCGTAAAGCTCAGATGGAAAGCACGCTCGATGGGTTTTGAAAAACTCATTCTCAAAAACGGTCAGTTGAAAGGATATTTAGTTTCCAATCCTGATTCGCGGCTTTATAAGAGTGACTTGTTTATGCAGATCATCAACTTTGTAAAAAATAATCCGTCACGCTGCCGCATGAAAGAAGTAAACAACAAGCTGAGCATTACTTTTTATAAGATGGACAGCGTGGCTGCGGGAAATAAATTATTCGAGCAGATGATGGCTCATGCCACTGCGCAAGCCTGAGTATAAAATTTTAACTTTGCGCGCTGAATTTGGTCCTGTAGTATAACGGATAGTACGCAGGTCTCCGGAACCTGAGATTCGAGTTCGATTCCCGACAGGACCACATAAAAAAAAGTCTGACCGCGATTATCAGTCAGACTTTTTTTGTAATTAAATATTCTTATTCCTGAATAAATACCATCATTTCACTTTCTGATTTTGCAACAGTAACTTTTAATCCTTCCTCTTCCAAACCTTCAATATGAAATTTTATGGCTTCGTAAATATTCTTTTCAGCAATGATTTTTGTTTTTCCTGTTGCAATACATCCCGGTAAATCCGGCACATAGCAACTATATCCTGTTTTTGTTTTTTCAAAAATCACTAAATATTTTTTCATTATAAAAAATGCTATAATTAACTTTCATAAACATCTTAGAAAGTGACATATTATTTCACCATTAAATATTTACCCGGCCTCTCCGGATCTGCAACAAACCAGGCAGGATTGCCATTGGCATCGCGGCCAAGTTTTGCTCCCGGCACAGGCGGATGTTGTCCATTACCGTTGGAGCTATGTCCGTTTGAATTGGCTGCATCCAATTTTTTCTCTGTAGGAATAAATCCAATCGAGCAAAGTTCATCAAGACTTTCTTTAAACTTCGCTACTACAAAATCCACATCAGCATCTGTAAATGCAAGTGTCAGGAAGCAGGGGAATCCATCCATAATGTGAACACCTTTATAACGCATCAACGCAAACAGTAATTCAGTGTAATGAGGTTCTGTTTCCCATTTGCCTTTAAAGAGTGAACCAAATGTTACAAGTTTAAATGGTGAGCCTAATTTCTTACTGTGGGCATTTACTTCATCCACCAGTCGCTGTGTTTTTGCATTTAAGTTTTCGTAAAGAGGTTTACCTTCTTTTTTCAGATACAACAAAACTTCTTTCATGGCTGCCATCACCAGCGGATGACGAACAAAAGTACCTGCAAAATAAGTAACTCCCACTTCGGGAATAGATGTATCACCATATTGCCAGAAACCACCATCGAGTGCATCCATGTATTGTTTGCGTCCTGCAATAGCACCCACAGGCATGTTGCCGCCAATTACTTTGCCATACGTGCTCAGGTCAGCATCTACTTCGTAATATTCCTGTGCACCACCTAAACGCAAACGGAATCCTGTGATGACTTCGTCAAAAATCATCAGCACATTATTTTCTTTGGTGATTTTTCGCACCTCATGAATAAATTCTTTCGGATGAAAATCTGCTCTGCGCGATTGTATCGGTTCAATCATCACTGCTGCAAGTTCGTCAATACGCTCACGGATTATCTGCAAACTTTCTTCTGTTCCGTAATCGAGCACCAGCATGTTCTCTACCGATTCGGGCATGATACCTGCTGCAGCAGGAAACGATTTCAGTTTTTTTGTACCGCGAACAATCACTTCGTCATTGATACCATGATAGGAACCATTGAAACATACAATCAGATTTTTTCCGGTAACAGTTCGTGCAATACGCATGGCACCAAGCACTGCTTCAGAACCTGTGTTGCAAAATCCTGCGCGGTCGTAGCCGGTAATTTCACACATCAGCTTAGCACATTCTCCTGCAAGAGGTGTTTGTGGTCCAAGTTCTATTCCTGTTTCCAATTGTTTTTTCCAGACGTTCATCAGCACATCGCTTCCCCATCCGAAAAAGTTTGAACCAAAGCCATTGAGTACATCTACATATTTATTTCCATCCAGATCCCAGAAGTTTACTCCTTTAGATTTTTCAACCACTACCTGATAAATAATTTCCTTCAATGCAGGTTTAAATCCTGTTACCACACGGGGGTCGGCAAGCACGCTGCGATATTCCTGACAATACTTTTTGCTTTTGGCTGTTTTGTTATTGTAGTCTGTAATAAATTTTTTCAGCCATTCATTTTGCTTTTCACTGATATCTGACGAAGCAGCTTTTTCAATTCTTGCAATGGCGCCAAATGGTTTTGCCAGTTCAGCTTTTTCGTTTTCGCTGATATCTTCTTTTCTGGTATGTGATTTTATTTCTACCGATTTTTCAATATGTGCCTGAACAGATGGAGCTACCTGCTGCACCGGTTGCGACATTTGCTGCATCATCATCTGCATCATCTGCATTTGTTGCATCATCATCATTTGCATGGGGTTCATTCCCTGTTGCATTTGCAAAGTGGGCTGTTGCATTTGTGGTATGGCAGGTTGTGCGGCTGCAGTTGCTGGCATGGCATCAGCAGGAAGGTTACTGTCGAGATGTGAAGCTAATGCATTGAGTGAAGAGAAATCTTCGTTCAGTTGTCTGAATGTAATTTTCACTCCATATTTTTTGCTGATGGTAAGTGCAGCCTGTGTGAGAAATAGTGAATCCAATCCCAATTCCATAAATGTAACCTGGGTGTCGTTGCCTAATTCCATGCCTGATGATTCTTCGAGAATGGATTTTAATTCTGCCGTGATAAGGTCTTTTCTATTCATGTTGTTTGTTGTTACTGATGTTTGTACTGTCGAAGTCTGCTCTGCCATCATTGGGAACAGCGGTTGTTGCATGACTTCATTGTTTATTATTGTTGTTGTTGTTGTTGTTAAATTATTTTTAGGTGTTAATGGCTCAAGCCAGTATCTTTTCTTTTCGAAAGGATAGCTGGGAAGCGCAACTTTTTTTCTTTTTTCAAGCGCATAAAAATTCTTCCAGTCGGGTTCTGAACCTGCCATCCAAAGTTGTCCAAGAGCAAAAAGTATTTGTTCCCATTCCGCAAAATTTTCTGCTGTATCATTCAGTGATGAGATGGCTATTTGTTTTGCAGGTTCTTTTGCTTGCTGTTTTGCAAGTATGGAAGCTGTATTTCTCGGTCCACATTCCAACAACACACGCTGTGGTTTTTCATTCCACAATGTCTGAATACCTTCGGCAAAGCGAACTGTTGCACGCACATGATTTACCCAGTATTCCGGATTCGTAGCTTCCTCATCCGTTATCCATTTCGATGTAGCTGTTGAAACAAAAGGTATGGTAGGTTTATTCAGTTTTACTGATTTCACTTTTTCGAGAAATGGTTTCAGCATGGGCTCCATCATAGGAGAGTGGAAGGCATGTGATGTTACCAGCAGTTTTGCTGTTACTTCTCTTTTTTCAAATTCTTTCTGAAGTTTTTCAATCTTATCTGATGGACCGGCAACTACGCAAAGGGCAGGACCGTTAATGGCAGCGATGGAACATGATGCATCAATTTCTTTTTCTACTTCAACAGCCGGCAATCTTACACTGAGCATACTGCCATGTGGAAGTTCCTGCATCATTTTTCCTCTGTTGGCTACCAACATCAGTGCATCTTCCAGCGAAAATACTCCTGCCAGATGTGCTCCGGCAAACTCACCTATGCTATGTCCAATAAATCCTTTGGGCTGAATTCCCCAGCTCATCCACAGTTTAGCCAAAGCATAACCAATGGTGAACAGTGACGGTTGCGTGTAAACCGTTTCGCGAAGCAGCTTTTCTGCTTTTTCTTTTTCTGAATCTTTAGGATAAAGAATCGTTCTTAGGTCAAGGCCGAGATGAGGTTGCAAAATTTTGCAGCAAGTGTCAACAGCATCTTTAAATACAATCTCATCTTCGTAAAGATTTTTTCCCATGTTCACGTACTGCGAGCCTTGTCCCGGAAACATGAATATGATTTCAGGATTGCCCGATGTCAGTTCGCGTGAAGCAGTTTTCTTAGGATTCGATTGTTCTAAAGCTGAATTAATATCTGCAATACTTCCTCCAACAATTATTC
This sequence comes from Bacteroidetes bacterium OLB10, assembly GCA_001567275.1. Taxonomy (GTDB): domain Bacteria; phylum Bacteroidota; class Bacteroidia; order AKYH767-A; family OLB10; genus OLB10. The sequence continues at coordinate 13,633 of LNBX01000037.1, read as the reverse complement.
TGCGGTGATTAAAATATTTTCTTCCTGTTTGCAAAGTATATGCAGCATCTGCAAGATTTATATCTGAGTTGTTTTCAAAAAATGTTATGAGTTGTGAGGCAGATGCATCCAGTGCAGTTTTTGTTTTTCCTGAAAGGAGGAATAAATGCCTTTGTCGTGCAATGCCTGAATCAATGGTATTGGGTGCTTCTTCCAACACTACATGGGCATTGGTTCCGCCCACACCAAAAGAACTTACGCCTGCGCGCAATGGTTTGCCATCAGCACTTTTCCATTCCTGTTTCACTACTTGCACGTAGAACGGAGAATTTTCAAAATCAATTGCCGGGTTAGGTTTTTTATAGTTGAGCGATGCAGGTAAAATTTTGTGTTTTAAAGCAAGGCATGTTTTAATCAGTCCTGTTACACCTGCAGCAGGAGTGAGGTGACCAATGTTTGTTTTGATGGAGCCTACGGCACAAAATTGTTTTTTGTCTGTTTTGCTGCGGAATGCCTGAGTGAGTGCTTCAATTTCTATCGGGTCGCCAAGTGGTGTGGCTGTTCCATGGGTTTCGATATATGAAATGGTATCCGGTTCAACACCGGCTTTTGCCTGTGCCATGGCCACTACTTGCGCCTGACCTTCCACACTGGGAGCGGTAAAACTTGCTTTGTCGCTGCCATCATTGTTGAGAGCAGCACCTCGTATCACTGCGTAAATCTCGTCACCGTCACGCAATGCATCTTTATATCGTTTCAGAATAACTGCTCCGGCACCATCACTGAAAACAGTTCCTGTAGCATCAGCATCAAACGCACGCGTGTGTCCGTCTTTGCTGAACATACCACCTTCGTTATAAATATGTCCGCTGTTCACGGGTACTGTAATGGTAATTCCTCCTGCAAGAGCCATATCGCACTCTTTGTTAAGCAAACTTTCGTAAGCAATAGCAACTGCAGTGAGAGACGTAGAGCAGGCAGTATGAATGCTCAGCCCCGGACCTTTGGTGTTAAACTCATAAGCAACACGTGTAGCAATATAATCTTTTTCGTTGGCAGTCATCGTTTGAAATGTGCCTACACGGTTGATGGCTTCCTTGTTATGGAAAACATTATTCGGAAAATAGGTATTGTTGCCCATTCCTGCAAAAATTCCAATCAGCCCGTCATAATTTCCGGGAACATATCCTGCATTTTCAAACGCTTCCCATGCTATTTCAAGAAATATTCTTTGTTGTGGGTCGGTTACTTCTGCAAGACGTGGATTAACATTAAAAAACGGAGCATCAAATTTGTCGGCATCTTCAATCACACCGCGCACTGCAACGTAAGAAACATCATTTTTATCTTCGGCACTGATACTTGCATCCAACTCTTCTTTTTTGAAAAACGAAACTGTTTCTTTTCCGGCAAGCAGATTTTTCCAAAGTTCATTTACATTTTTAGCTCCTGGAAATCTTCCGCTCATACCAATTACTGCTATGCCGTCTTCTACATTTTCAATTTGTCCTTTCACTCCTGTGGCATAGCGCTCCTGTGCCGACTGATAAAATGATTTGGAAGAACTATCGTTACTCAAAAATTTTGTCAGTGAAAAAATATCAGGGTGCTGATACATTTTTACCACAGGCAAATCAAGCTGTTGTTCCTGCCGCAATTCAGCAATAAATTTCAGAGCAAGCAAGGAATTACCTCCCAACTCGAAAAAATTATCGTGGACGCCAATACCTTCTAACTTCAGCAGATGTTCCCATTTGTTGGCAAACATTTTCTGCAAATCAGTTTCGGGTGCAACAAACACATTTCCTAAGTCGGGACGCTTGCCGGAAGGTGCAGGTAAGTTTCTGCGATCAATTTTGCCTGATGGTGTTCGAGGAAAATTTTCAACCTGCACAAATGCTGACGGCATCATATACTCCGGCAGTTTATCCGACAAAAATTTTCGCAGTTCACCGGTACTGATATTTTTTCCTTCCTCTGCAAGGCAATATGCAACAAGTCTTTTGTCTCCGGGTTCATCTTCACGTGCCACCACCACAGCTTGCTTCACTGTGTCGTGCTTGTCGAGTGTCAGTTCAATTTCACCAAGTTCGATTCTGTAGCCGCGTATTTTCACCTGACCATCAATACGACCTAAATATTCAATATTTCCGTCAGGCTGATACTTCGCAAGGTCACCGGTTTTATAAAAATATTTTCCCTGTGAGTCTTTAAAAGGATTCTGCAGAAAACGTTCAGCAGTTAAATCATCACGGTTCAGATAACCTTTTGCTACGCTGATTCCGCCAATATAAAGTTCGCCTTCTGCTTCAGCATCTATGGCATTTCCATTTTCATCGAGGATGTAAATTTCAGCATTGTCAATCGGTTTGCCAATGGAAGGCAAAGCTGCCCACTCGTCAGTATTGGCGGGCAAGTGATAAGCTGTCACCACATGGCCTTCGGTAGGACCGTAGTGGTTCCAAAGAGTGCATTGCTTATTTTTTCTGAAAAAGTTTTTGATAAAAGCTGTGCTCTGCAATTGTTCTCCGGCAGTAATTACTTCTTTGAGCGAGCTTAAATTGCCCGTAAAATTTTCGGCAACTTCACACAGATGTTGCAATGCTATGAATGGAAGAAACAGTCTGTTGATTTTTTCTTTCGATACAAAATTCAACAGGTTGAATGCATTCAGTCTGAGGTCATCTTCAATCATCACCAGTGTTCCGCCACAACTGAGAGTCGAAAATATTTCCTGAAACGATACATCAAAGCTGATAGGAGCAAACTGTAATGTTTTTCCTGCTTCAAGTACTGTTGTGTTTTTCAGTTGCCATGTAATCAGATTTACCAAAGGTTTATGGGGCATGGCCACACCTTTGGGAAGCCCGGTACTTCCACTGGTAAACAGCACATAGGCAATGTCATCTGATGAATGGTTAATGGATGTCGAGCTGTTATTCTGAGGGATATTTTCTATCAGCAGTTTTTCTGTTTTTCCTGAAGGCAGTTTTTCAAAAAGATTTTTGTTGGTCAACAGTAACGGCATTTGCGCAGTTTCCATCATATACTGAAGTCGCTCCTGAGGATATTCAGGGTCTAACGGCACATAACCGGCTCCTGCTTTCAAAATACCGAGTACACCAATTATCAAATCACAACTGCGTTCAATACACAAACCCACAAGGCTTCCGGGTTTCACTCCTTTTGAAATGAGGTGATGGGCAACAGCATTTGCCTTATCGTTCAACTGCGAATAGGTGAGGTTGTTGTTATGAAAATAAACGGCAGTATGGTCAGGTGTTTTTGCCACCTGTCGCTCAAACAGCGAAGGCAGCAGCAATGTCTGATCAAATGTTGCTTTAGGGAATTGATAATTATGCGATTTCATTGAAGCCGGTGGTTTAAACTAATGGCTGACTAAGTAATATACATTGTACGGAAGCGAATATAATAAGTTTCGCAAATGCTCTGTTTAAGATTTGGCTGAAACATAGAGCATTTACGCCAATGGCATACATCTTCAGGTTAATTTTTGAGTTTTACAGCGCGATAAAAGTAAAGTGTGCCGAAAAGGGTGTTGATATATTGCGAAGCAGTGGCAGAAAATCCATGTTCCTGAAGGTAAATCTGCAGCATTCCTTTCCTGAGGTCTGTGATATTTGAGCGACCAATTGCCTGCAATACCAAAAATCCTGTTTTGGCAATTATTGTTTGCGGTGGCCCCCATTCTGCAATCAGCAGCATGCCCTGTTCATTCAGCACGCGCTTTGCTTCTTCAAGTGTACTGTGTTTGCGGTCGAGGGGCAGGTTGCAAAAAAGCAGACTTGCAAATAATGCATCCACGCTGCCACCCTCAAACGGCAAATCATAAGACCATGCCTGTTGTACATTTACTTGTGAAATGGATTTTTTTCGAAGTTTTTGTTTCAGAATTTCATTGGCTTTAGGGTCAATGTCAATGGCTGTGATGCTTGCTTTTGGAAATTTATGAGCCATCTCCAAAATCAAATCTCCAGTGCCCGAACCTAATTCAACCAGGTTTTCGGAGCTATCTTTTTCGAGCAATTCAAGAGTGGTAAGACGAATTTTTTTACGTGGCAGCAGCAGTTTGAAAAGGCTGTCGTAAAATGGTGTGAGAAAATCAAAATATAGTGATGGATTAAATTTCATCACTACATCAGGTGTACATGCCTCCATTCACATGCAGCACCTGTCCGGTAATGTAGGCGCTCAGGTCGGAGGCAAAAAACAATACGGCATTGGCAATGTCATCAACAGTTCCTCCTCGTTTCATGGGTATTGCATCCGTCCAGCCTTTCACGGTGGCAGGGTCGAGAGCAGCAGTCATTTCTGTTTCAATAAAACCGGGAGCTATGGCATTGCAACGTATGTTGCGTGAACCTAACTCAAGAGCTATTGATTTGGTAAAACCAATCATTCCCGCTTTGCTGGCAGCATAGTTGGCCTGACCTGCATTTCCTTTTTCGCCCACTACGGAAGTAATGTTGATGATGGAACCCGAACGTTGCCTGAGCATAGATTTCTGAATATGTTTGGTGGTATTAAAACACGACTTCAGATTGGTACGAATCACTTCGTCAAACTGTTCTTCAGTCATGCGCATCAGCAGATTATCGCGGGTAATTCCGGCATTATTTACCAAAACATCAATTTGTCCAAAATCAGTAAGCACATTATTGATGAGTTGCTCGGCTGCATTAAAATCGGATGCATCACTCTGATAGCCTTTGGCTTTAACTCCATTTGCTTTAAGTTCATTTTCAAGCTGAAGTCCTTTTTCGGGCGAAGAAAGAAAAGTAAATGCAACATGTGCACCATGTGCTGCTAATTGCAATGCAATGCCACGACCAATGCCCCGCGAGGCGCCTGTAATCAGTATTACCTTGTTTTCGAGTAGTTTCATATCCTTAAATTTTGACAATTGAATAATAGTTCTACATTTGCGGCTCAAATATATATCTTAATTCAGAAGTGATGAAAAAAACTATTATTAAGCGTTGCCATCGTTGCAACAGCATTAACGGTAAACGCACAAAAATTTAAAGTAGGCCTTGGCGGTGCTTTCAACAGTACCTGGCTGATGAACAAAAACGTATTTGATGCCGATGACGACCTTGATATTGCCATGACATTTGGCGGTTCATTCGGCCTGAAAACCCAGTACTATTTTAATGACAAATTAGGATTGGAATTGGGCATTATGCGCACCGGGCATAACCAAAAATATGATTTAAATGACGGTGATGATCATTCAAAATTAAAACTTCGTTATTTAGATGTACCATTATTGCTTCGTGTTGGTGGTGATAAAGGAGCTTATTTTGAATTTGGTCCTCAATTTGGTTTCTTAACATCAGCTAAGGAGGATTATGATAGTAAAGCTAATATCTTTGACTATTCTGATAAGGATGTTAAAAACTCACTAAACAGTACCAATATCGGAATTATTCTTGGCTTTGGTGCCGATGTTGACCTGAGTGAATCTTTTACTTTGGTTGCAGGTTTCCGTCTTGGATATGGATTTTCTGATGTTACCAAGAAAACAGATAATTTCTTTGATGATGATATGTCATTAGCAACTTATTGGGCAAACCACGAAGAAGGTTTCGGTTCTTTAAGCTATAAGTCAACCAACCGTCTTTTTGGTGGCATTCATCTTGGGGTACTTTATACCATTCCAACAGGTAAATAATTCTATTAAGACATACAAATGGCCGCCTTGCATGCAGGGCGGTTTTTTTATTTCGTAAAGACAACAGTTCTATGTTTTTTGCCAATAAAATATCTGTCATGCATGATAATCATTCCCTATTTTTGAAACGAAAAATCAAACAATAATTTTTATAAGACAAAATGTGTGGCATTGCCGGTTTTATTGATTCCAAAGTTACTGACGGTGATAAAATATTATCGGCTATGCTTGAAAAAATTGCCCATCGCGGGCCTGATGCAAGCCGTACATTCATTAAAGATGATGTTTATTTGGGTCATAACCGTTTAAGCATTATTGATCTGAGCCACGATGCCGATCAGCCCATGCACCTGCAACATCTCACCATTATTTTCAATGGCGAAATTTATAATTACTTAGAGCTGAAAACCGAATTGCAGCAAGCAGGTCATCAGTTTAAAACCAAAAGTGATACAGAAGTAATTTTGCATGCCTACCTTAAGTGGGGGAAAGATTGTGTAAACAGATTTATGGGAATGTGGGCCTTTGCCATCTGGGATCAGCAACAGGAGGAACTTTTTTGCTCACGCGACCGTTTTGGCATCAAACCTTTTTATTACATACATCAGTCACCTGCATTTTATTTCGGCTCTGAGTATAAAGCATTAAAGCCAAGTACGTTGTTTTCAAACAACATCAATACCACTCAGGTAAGCCGAGGACTGCAAATGGGGTGGACAAGCTACCATGACGAAACCTATTTCAACAAACTGAAGGCATTACCTGCTGCTCACAATCTCGTTTTCAGCAGGCGTGATGGCACAATAAATATTTCGCGTTACTGGAACATACACACCGGAAAATATCTGTCGCTTACTGCCGAAGAAAAAGCCGGTCAGTTTTATCAATTGTTTGATGAGTCGGTGAGGTTGCACATGCGCAGTGATGTTGCCGTAGGCAGTTGCCTCAGCGGTGGCCTCGACAGCAGTGCCATTGTGAGTATGGTGCAGCATCAGCAGCCCGGATTGCCGTATGATTCATTCAGCATTTATTATGAGGGCAAAGGTGATGTGGACGAACGCCCTTTTGTGAAGGCCGTTTGCGATATGTTTCCATCTCTGCAACCACATTATTTTTCACCAACAGATGACGACATCAGAGAACATTTTCATCATGCACTTTATCACGCTGATGTACCTGCAACGGGATCATCGTTTATTTCGCAGTATTTTCTGATGAAACTCATTGCTCAGCATAAAATAAAAGTTGTGCTTGACGGGCAGGGAGTTGATGAGTATCTGGCAGGATACAATCATACTGCTTACCGCATGGTAGCCGATTTGTTAGCATCCTTTCAATGGGGCAAAGCTTGCAGCCTTACAGGTAAGATGGCAGAAAACCTTCAGCTTTCAGCCACACAAACGTTTGCGCACTTCGGAAAAAGTTTTTTGAGTTTGTTGCGCAGCGAACAACAACTTTATTCGCTTGAGTACAAACATTATTTTCCATTTTTAAGTACAGATGATTCCATTCCTTTCAGTCTTGACAAGGTACCGGGCAACCGCACTGATAATTTTTTATATCATCTGATGTTGGATACCAGTCTGCCCACACTGCTGCAATACGAAGACCGCAACAGCATGGCTTTTTCCATTGAGTCGCGTGTACCGTTCTTGGATCATCGCCTGGTGGAATTTGTATTTCAACTTCGCAATGAAGACAAAGCAAATGGTATTTACACCAAGTGGGTAATGCGTGAGGCTCTTAAAGATGTGATGCCGCAAGCTATTATTGAGCGGAAAGACAAAAAAGGATTTGTTACACCGGGAGAAGTGAAGTGGCTTCGCGGAGCACTGGCTCATCTTACCGATGCCGATTTCAGCAAACTTGATTTTCTGAACAGGAAGAAAATTAAAACACTGATGGATGAGTATAAGCATGGAGATAATAAACATGCATTGCTCATCTGGCGTTTATGTACGCTGGCTTACTGGCACAAAAATTTTTGCTGATACATTAAAGGTCGTTTGCCTTTTCAATCAGCTCAGCAATGTCAAGCACTTTTACTGAATCTTCTTTGTTCAAAGTCTTAACACCGTCACTCAGCATGGTGATGCAGAAGGGGCAGCCCACAGCAATGTAATCAGGCTTCGACTCCAGAATTTCTTCTGTGCGTTCCACATTAATTTCTTTGTTACCGGGTTCTGATTCCTTAAAAATCTGAGCACCGCCTGCACCACAGCACAATGCATTTGCTTTGTGACGTTTTGCTTCAAACAATTCTGCATCCAATTTTTTAATCACATCACGGGGGGCTTCATACACATCATTGCCTCTGCCCAGATAACATGGGTCGTGAAAAACAATTTTCTTTCCCAGAAATTTTCCTCCCTGAATTTTCAGTTTGCCTTCGTTTATCAACTGTTGCAGCAACATGCTGTGATGTATTACCTGATAGGTTCCGCCAAGTTGCGGATATTCATTCTTAAGTGTGTTGAAACAATGCGGACAACCAGTAACTATTTTCGTTATTCCATAACCATTCAGTGTTTGGATGTTCATCAGCGCCTGCATCTGAAACAAAAACTCATTGCCTGCACGCTTGGCCGGGTCGCCATTGCAAACTTCTTCTGTTCCTAAAACTGCAAACGAAACATTACAGCTGTTAAGTATTTTGGCTATAGCACGTGTAATCTTTTGAGCACGCTGATCGAAACTGCTAGCACAGCCTACCCAAAAAAGTATTTCAGGTGATTCGCCATTGCTTATAAAATCCTGTACGGTTCTTACTTTAAGTGTCATTGCTTTTACTTTTATAGATTAATGATTGACAGGTTACACGTATCACTTAGCAATAAGTATTTGCTGCATTCAACATATTTATTTTTACGGGTGTACATATTCTTATTCCTCATTCTTCCAGTTAAAACGGTCAGCCGGTGAAAACTGCCACGGAGCCTGATTGTTTTCAATCTTGCTGAACATGCCATTCCATTCAGCAGGAGCTTCCGATTGTTCCATCACCAGAAATCTTCTCATATCAATAATAATTGACAGCGGATCAATATTTACGGGACATGCTTCGGTGCAGGCATTGCATGTAGTGCATGCCCAAAGTTCTTCGGGTTTGATGTAATCATTCAGCAGTGTTTTGCCGTCATCTTTAAAGGTTCCGTTCTTATCAATGTTAGAACCTACTTCGGCAAGGCGGTCACGGGTGTCCATCATTATTTTTCGTGGCGAGAGCAACTTGCCTGTAATATTTGCGGGACAAACAGATGTACATCTTCCACACTCTGTGCAGGTGTAGGAGTCCATCAGTTGCTTCCAGGTAAGGTCCTGCACATCTTTGGCACCAAAGCGCATGGGAGTATCGCTTGGTGGCGGTGGTGGCAGTGATGGGTCGAGCATCAGTTTCACTTCCTGAGTCACACTTTCAAGGTTGGTAAATTCTCCTTTAGGCTTCAGATTGCTGTAATACGTATTTGGAAAAGCCATGATGATATGAAAATGTTTGGAGTAGGGCAGATAATTCAGAAAAGCAATAATTCCGATAATATGCCCCCACCAGCAAAATCTTTCAAGGCCAATCAGTCCATCGGTGCTCATGCCTTCAAGCAAAGGAGTAATCAGGCTGCTAACGGGAAAAGCACCTGCTACTTTGTAATGTTCAGCACCGCGCAGTTGCAGCAACTGGTCGCTGGCATTCATAGTAAGAAACAGCGTCATCAAAACAATTTCCGTAAACAAAATAATATTGGCATCGCTGCGTGGCCATGAAGTCATCTCGCGACTCCAGAAGCGTTTAAGTTTTAAAATATTTCTCCGTGCAAGAAAAACCACACAGGCAACAATGGTTAGCAATGCAAGCACTTCAAAACCGGCAATCAGAAAATCGTACAGTGAGCCAAGAAAAGAAAACACGCGGTGTGTACCTGCAACACCATCAATCATTATTTCAAGAATCTCAATATTGATAATGAGGAAACCGGCATAAATGATAAAGTGAAAAAATGCAGGAATCGGTCTTACTGTCATTTTGCTCTGACCAAATGCCACGCGCAGCATGGTTTTCCAGCGTTTGGCAGGCTGGTCGTTGCGGTCCAATGGTTTGCCCAGCAAAATATTTCTTCTGATTCGTCCTACATTGCGTGCGAAAAAATAAATACCTGCAGCTAATATGACTGTAAAAATGATTGCCTGTATCATAAGAGAAAATGGTTATGGCACAAATGTAATGGAAACGGCCAAATAGAAAGCAGGGCAAGGGTAGGGAAGTTATCAGTATTTATATTTTGATTTTCAGAGCTCTTTTTCAAAACATACACTGTTTATTATGTCAGTATATTACCCAAAATCGGGGATGATGTGATAGAGTGTATTCAAGTCCTTGATTTTTTCAGAGTCTATAAAATTCTTTTAAGCAAGTTTCTTAGATAAATCTCGTGTATAAAATTTTATTTATATTTTGTTATTGCTAAGAAAGTTGATTTTAAATTCAGGTAAGTAGAAATTTATTAATGCAATAAAAAGGCTTGCGAAGGAACAGCCGAATATTTTTCTATTTATATATTCAATTAGTGGTCAATGAGATTTTTCATTGAGCACGTGCTGTATTCTTCGCAAGCCTGCAATGTGATGTATTCAATATTTCAAAACTTTGCTTCGCTGAATTACTTGTCCGTTTTTATCGCGAAGAGTCAGGAAATAAATTCCTGCAGGATCACCTGACAAATCAAGTGCATTCATATTTTCACTTTGAGCAATAATCTGACCTGTTACGCTGGACAATTGCACATTGGCACGATCAGATAAATAAAGCGGTCCTTCGGTAGGGTTTGGATAGACAGCAATTGATTTACCGGCAGCATCATGATTGTTTATTCCTGTTGTAGGAGTAGCTTCAATAGAAATTAACATGGGTGCATTGTGATCAAATACTGCAACCATTGTAAGCGGATTCAGAATATACCAGATATAGTCGTCTTGGCCAACGCCATAGTTTTCGCGTATGCGTACAACATTGGTGTAGGTCATACCGGGCAAGATAAGAGTTCCATAACTGTCATAATATAATGTAACCATATCAGGAGAGCCGCCCACTTTTTGCCAGGTGTCAGTAATGCTGTCGTTATAATTGAACGGGAATTTTAAAATTGTTCTTGGGTCCGGAGAAAAATCGTTGCCAACGCCAGGTGTTGTAATACTCCATGCCTGCACTTCCATTTGTGTTGGACTTACTCTGAAAAAACTGTAAGCTCCGCTTGAAGTAAATGCATAATTTGCAGTAGGGAAGGAACTGCCCATTGGTGCAGTGGCAGGATCTATTGCTGTCATTGAACCAATGGAAGTAAATGTGTAGGAGCTGAAGTCCCATGTGTGATTCGGGCCTCCATTGGTAATGTCGCTGCTGTTACTCGAAATCATTGAAACAGGAGCTGTAAATCCTACATTCGGAATATTATTTCCGTTTTGAATAACCGGTTGCGCAAACGCATTGATTGAACAGGCAATCATTACCAGAACTATTGCACGTTTCATTTTTTGACATTTTTGATTGTTAGAATTTCTTGGAATATTTGGATTAAGTGTGAGCAAAAAATCATATTCGCGACAAAATGATTGTCGGACAAAGGGAACACTCGTTAGCATTGACATACTGCCAAATAAAGAGACCCTAATATAAGTCACGAATTCAGTAGAAAAATGAATTTTGGTTTTTTCTGTTTCGGAAACAGAAGTAACTATGAAATTTTTAAATTAATCAATGTTGCTCAACAAATTGTTTTACAACAATTTCTTTTGTAAAGGAGAGTGAATGAAAAAATCGTTAATTTTATTTTAGTTGGGAAACAGACTCCCCCTGAGATATAAATCTGAAGTACACGACTATGACAATAAAGCAAGGGAATGCAATCATATTTACGTTGAATACTGCTAAAACTGTTTGTTCAAATTGTGGTATTCAATTTTTGACATGTAAGGAAAATAAGGTAAAATTTTAATAAGCTCTTTTGTTTTGTTTTCATCAACATTTTGAAAGATGAGTACAGCATCTTTTTTTGATACTGAAATAAAAAAGCTTTCCAGAATATTTTCCTGTTTCCATTGGTTGACGAATTCCATTTCTTTTTTGGGCAATTCAGGGTTTGATTTTATTGTTTCAATGCCGCTGTCGGAAAGGGTAATTAATACGAGTATCCGGTTCATGATTGTATGATTTTAATTTGTTGTTGTTTATTTGGATTGAATGAGTGAAGGTGAGTTTGATAAGTTTTGCAAAAAAAGATAATCCATGTGATAATCCATAACATTCAAAAGTAGAGAAAAGGTTTGAATGTCCACATCATCCATAGCCAGGGATTTATTCGTGGCTATGGATGAAAAAAATAAATTTCAATAATAAAATATCAGATGTGAATGGTTGTGTCATAGATTTCCCCCTCAAACCCATATATAATTATTTCCTTACTTTTGCGCATCATTAAAACAAAAATACATATTTAAATTACATTTCAGCAATTCATAATTTTTCGTTTATGAGCGTTTTAGTCAATAAAAATTCAAAAATTCTGGTACAGGGTTTTACCGGAACAGAAGGAACTTTTCATGCCACACAGATGATAGAGTACGGAACCAACGTTGTTGGCGGAGTAACGCCCGGCAAAGGTGGTACTAAACACCTTGACAAGCCCGTGTTCAACACTGTGGCCGATGCAGTGGCACAAACCGGTGCTGATGTTTCGATAGTGTTTGTTCCGCCTGCATTTGCAGCAGATGCCATTATGGAGGCAGCACAGGCAGGCATAAAACTCATAGTGGCCATTACAGAGGGCATTCCTACCAAGGATATGATTCAGGTAAGAGAATATCTCAAAGATAAATCAGCAAGGCTTATTGGTCCCAACTGTCCGGGAGTGATTACTGCAGGTGAGTGTAAGGTTGGCATTATGCCGGGTTTTGTTTTTAAGCCGGGACGCATTGGTATAGTTTCAAAATCGGGTACGCTGACTTACGAAGCAGCCGACCAGGTAGTGAAAGCCGGTGGCGGTATTTCAACAGCTATTGGCATTGGTGGCGACCCCATTATCGGCACTACTACACGTGAGGCTGTGGAGCTTTTTATGAATAACCCCGACACTGACGGCATTGTGATGATAGGTGAGATTGGCGGAAACCTGGAAGCCGAAGCTGCACGATGGATAAAGAATAACAGCAGAAAACCTGTTGTAGGATTTATTGCCGGCCAGACAGCACCTCCGGGCCGCAGAATGGGACATGCGGGAGCCATTGTAGGCGGTGCAGAAGACACAGCTGCTGCCAAAATGAAAATTATGAGCGAGTGTGGCATTCATGTGGTGGCATCACCAGCGGATATTGGCGACACAATGATGCGTGTGCTTTCAAAAGTAAATGCATAATTCAACAAAAAGACAACATTAATTTTTTCATTCTGAAACAGGCTGCATTACATGATAGTGCGGCCTGTTTTTATTTTATAGCGTATTGTAAAAAGCAGCTACGTGTTTGCCTATTTGGCTGTTGTCGTAAATATTCCGCGCCAGCAGTTGTGCATTTACCGAAATTTTATTCAGCAATAAATGATTGTTGAGACATGAGAGAATGGTATTTGCAAACTCTTCGGCAGTGTTGGCAATTAAAATGTTTTCGCCATGAGTGCAGGCAATGCCTTCGGCACCGATAGATGTGGAAACGATTACTTTTCCGGCAGCAAGACCTTCTACAATTTTTACTCGCATACCTCCGCCACTGAGCAAGGGAACTATCATCACGGTTTTATCAGACATAAATTTTTTTGCATCCTTTATTTCGCCTTCTACAAAAACATTTTTCATCTGAATGCGAAAAAAATCGTCAGCCATATTTTTTCCGGCAAGATACAGTTGAATGCAGTCTGTTTTTGCAATGATGAGTGGCCACACCTTTTTCAGAAACCAGTTGACAGCTTCAATATTTGGC
>LNBX01000036.1 GCA_001567275.1 Bacteroidetes bacterium OLB10 | reverse complement strand
GGCGTGGTTTGGCACTTGCTTATTTTCAAACAGGTGCTTGTGGAGAATGCAATTTTTAACTTTTGAATCTGGGGTTACTCATTTTCAATCTGCTGTTTTATATCGCTTATTGGCTTCGGCGCAACGCACTCAAAAAAAAATTGGCAAGCTGAAAAAGACGCACTCGAACAACAAATTCAATTAGATGACCAAGATGCTTATGCCCATTACCGCTTAGGTGTTTTGTTGATGATATTTTCTCCTGATGATGCATTTGATAAATTACAACGCGCCTCGACGCTTAACCCTCAAGTTGATTCTGCGACCCAAACCTTAATCACTGCCTTGAACATTGCCTCTACTCAAAGTGTTGAAGCGGAGAAAAGAGTCACCATAGGGCGGGCGTTGGGGCTTGTGCAAGAATGGGATTTAGCCAAACTTGCATTTGAGAAAGCAATTGAACTTGACAATCAAAATGCTGAGGCGTGGGCATGGCTGGGAGAAACGAAACAGCAACTCGGTCAGGATGGAAGCGTGGAACTTAATCAGGCATTGGAATTGAAGCGCACATCTGCAACTGTGCGAGCGTTACGCGCTTTGTATTGGAATCGGCAAGAAAAATATTCACAAATGTTAGCAGAATATTTATTAGCCAGTGAATACGAACCAAATAACCCTGCATGGAAAGTTGGGATTGGTGAAGCACATACAAAACTTGGTGATTTAATTTCAGCGTTGACGGCGTATCAACAAGCAACTGAACTGGCACCTGATGATGCAACGTATTGGCGTTTGTTAGCTGTGTTTTGTGCTGAAAATCAAATTTATATAGAAGAGATTGGTTTGCCTGCAATACAAGAAGCAATTCGTTTATCTCCTAATGATGTGACTGTTTTGGACGGCTTAGGTTTTGTTTATTTTGCATCTGGTAGATATGCTAATGCTGAAAATAATTTCTTAGCCGCAATTGAATTGGAGCCTGATTACTTTCCTGCACATCTGCACCTTGCCTTAAACTACCTAGCACAAGATAAACGCAATGACGCGTATAACACCTTAATGTACATCCGTGATGCTGATACTTCAGGCATCTATCGCGCCTCTGCTCAAGATTTGTTAAATCGTTATTTCCCATAAGCCTGTCCGTGATAAAATTTCAGCTATGAATCGTTTTTATATCCTCACCTTTGTGTTTATATTTTTTATTAGTGCTTGCTCTGCTATTGCGCCTGTATCACTGCCGCAAAATGCCTTACCTGCAGGCTCTGTTTTATTTCAAGATGACTTTTCTAACCAAACTACTGGTTGGGATAGATTGCTAGTAAACGAAGGCATTATGGATTATGACTCTGGTGGTTACAGAATCTTAGTCAATGCTTTGCAGACAAATTTTTGGTCAACGCCAAATAAAACTTTTAATGATGTGCGTATTGAAGTGGATACAGGTAAATTAGCAGGTCCCGATGAAAATCGCATTGGTTTGTTATGTCGTTTTAATGGTAAAGATTATTATTTCTTTATTATGACATCAGATGGCTTTTACGGCGTTGGCTTATTCAAAGATGGTCAAGCAACATTGCTTGGTCAAAGTGAAATGCTCTCTTCTGACAATATCAATAAAGGCTTGGCGATTAATCATTTACGAGCAGATTGTGCTGGGCAGACTTTAACTTTTTACGTCAACGGTTTTCAAATTGCCCAAGCACAAGATTCAACATTAACTTCTGGTGATGTTGGTATGTTGGCAGGTACATTTTCCACTGCTGGCGTTGACATCGTTTTTGATAATTTCGTTGTACTTCAACCATAACAGACCATAGACGATAGACCATAAGGTTTGTATCGTCCATCGTCTACAGTCTATCGTCTAATTATGAAAATTTTTCTCGATACCATCGGTTGCAGACTCAACCAAGCCGAAATAGAAAACATGGCACGCCAATTTCGTTCCGCAGGGCATGAAATTGTCGCCAATGCTGATTCAGCTGAAATGGCTGTTGTCAACACTTGTGCTGTCACCACGCAAGCCGCATCTGATTCACGTAGCAAAATTCGTAACATTGCGCGTGCAGGTGTTGAGCAAATTATCCCCACAGGTTGTTGGACGACTCTGCAACCAAAAGAAGCCTTAGCATTACCAAATGTTTTGCAAGTTGTTACTAATGATAAAAAAGATTTTTTAGTTCCAAATGTTTTAAATCTTCCACAAGAAACTTTTGATATTGAACCAATTGATAGAACACCAATCCCTGGGCTTCATCGGCGCACGCGTGCTTTTATCAAAGTGCAAGATGGCTGTGATAACAAATGCACATTTTGCGTCACCACTATTGCGCGCGGAGAAAGTATCAGTCGTCCGCTTGCAAATGTAATCGCTGATATTAATTCTGCACTGGCTGGTGATTCAAAAGAAATTGTTTTAACTGGCGTGCATCTCGGTTCGTGGGGGCAAGAGTTTAATCATCATTTGCGTGATTTAGTCAAAGCGATATTAAGAGAAACAGATGTAAAACGATTGAGATTATCTTCTCTCGAACCTTGGGATTTAGATGCAGGTTTTTTCTCTCTGTGGGAAGATAAACGCCTCATGCCTCACTTACACTTGCCTCTGCAATCAGGCAGTGACTCTGTCCTCAAGCGGATGCTACGCAAAACCACAACCGATTCGTTTCGTCAGTTAGTTTTATCGGCTAGAAAATTAATCCCAGATGTTGCTATCACTACAGATATTATCGCTGGCTTTCCTGCTGAAACAGAAGATGAATTTTTGCAAACATTAGATTTTGTGAATGAAATGCAATTTGTTGGTGGGCATGTATTTAGTTATTCATCACGCGCTGGCACGGGAGCATCAAGGATGAAGGGGCAGGTTAAGCCCGAAGTCCGAAAGAAGCGCAATCACATCCTACAAGAATCAATTGCAGAATCAGCAAAAAGTTATCGTCAAAAATTTATCGGTAAAAAAGTTTCAGTCTTATGGGAATCAACAACCGAATATGATGAGTTCGGCTGGAAGATGGAAGGCTGGTCTGAAAATTATTTGCGAGTGAGTGCTGTTGCTTCATCACCACGTTGGAATGAAGTTGATAAAGTAAAATTACTAGAAATTGATGGCGAAAAAATGAAAGCTGAAATTATTTAAGTACAGCGAGATTTATCTCGCTCCTCAACTGCAACATAAATGTTGCACTACTAAATAGGAGAATTACATGCCAGCACAAATCATTGACGGAAAATTAATCGGTTCGCAAGTGCGTGACGAAGTTGCACTTGCTGTTGCAAAAAGAATCAAAGAAGGAAAACGCAAACCAACTTTAGCAACTGTGTTAATCGGTGATAGACCAGACTCTGCCGCTTATGTTGCTTCCAAAGGAAAAGCCTGCCAAGAATTAGGCATGGGGTCGGTCAGTGAGCATTTGCCAGCCGATGCCACACAAGAACAAGTTGAAGAGTTAGTAAAAAAATTAAATGCCGATAAAAATATCAGTGGCATTTTGGTGCAATTACCAATGCCATCACATATTGACGAAGAAAAAGTTTTATCGTTAATCAGCATTGAAAAAGATGTAGATGGATTTTCCCCATTGAATATTGGGCGTTTAGCACAAAAAGGACGTGAGCCTTTATTTGTGCCTTGCACGCCGTATGGAAGTATTTATTTGCTTGAAAAATCTGGCGTGAAAATTGAAGGCGCAAGCGCTGTGGTGTTGGGTCGTTCCAATATTGTTGGAATGCCAGCGGCTTTGTTATTAATTTCAAGAAATGCAACAGTGACAGTTTGTCATTCACGCACAAAAGATATTCCTAACACACTGCGCCAAGCAGATATTGTCATTGCCGCCATTGGTAAAACCGAATTTGTGCGTGGTGATTGGATTAAACAAGGCGCGGCAGTGATTGACGTGGGCATTAACGCAGTGCCTGATGCCACAAAGAAAAGTGGTCAACGCTTAGTAGGTGATGTTAACTTCAACGAAGTTAAAGAAGTAGCAGGCTTTATTACACCTGTACCAGGCGGAGTTGGTCCGATGACGATTGCGATGTTAATGAAGAATACTTTGCGCGCGGCAGAGTTGCAAGATTAGTTATATAAAAAACTAATCACAACTCATACTTCTCTGCAAACGCCACTATCGCATCTTCAAATATTTTCAATGGCGGTCTGACTAGCCCCGCACCAACTTGACCCACGCCAGCATTTTTATGTGCAATGCCTGTGTTAATGCGTGGTGTGATTCCTAATTCAACAACTTTGCGTAAATCAATGCCTGTGGGCGTGCCACGAAAATCAAGGGATGGCATGGTGAAAAATTTACTTTCAGCGAATGTGATTTCATACATTTCTAAAGTTGCATTCATAGCATCTTTTGGTGTGCCACCGACAAATGTCACAATAGCAGGCGCAGTTGCCATAGCGAATCCACCAATGCCTGCGGTTTCTGTAATGGCACTATCACCAATATCTGGATTTGCATCATCTTGTGAGTAACCTGAGAAAAATAAACCAACTGGAATTTCAGCAGGAGCCGTGAACCATTGTTTTTCACCCAGCCCACTGACTCGAATTCCAAAATCAGTTCCGTTGCGCGCCATGGTTGTCACAATCGTTGAACCTTCAACGCCATGCGCGGCATCGGTCATTGCTTTGCACGCCGCCATAACAGGATTCAAAACACTCAAAGCATTATCACCAAGAAATTGTAAAACTTCGGATTCGACAACATCATCTTTGCTAACTTTTGCAATCAACGGCGCGAGCAATTTCAAAAATAATAATGAGCCTGCTTTGTTGCGATTATGTCCTTCATCGCCCATGTGCAAGGCTTCAGCCATCAATGCACGCATATCCAAGCCATTTGATTGTGCAAGTGCATCGGCTAATGCAACCCCAAGCACATCATTCATCCAATGTAATTTTTTCAAAACATCTTCACTATATGCGCCATAACGCAAAACTTTTCCATAGCCTTCATTCAAGTTAGAAAAAGATTTATTCCCATGTTCTGCATTTTCAACTACATAGACTTTCATCGAAGCGGATGTGACTCCTGCCATTGGACCGACTGTGCCATGATGATGACATGAATCAAATTCGACTTCGCCTCTTTCGACCATTTTGGTTGCTTCTGTTTCATCAGCCGCTATTTTCTCGAACAGCATCGCGCCGATAATCGCGCCTTTCAATGGACCAGACATGCGCGCCCATTCAATAGGTGGACCTGCATGTAAAAATAAATTATCTTTCATGCCAGGGATGACATCTCTAGCAGTGGCAACGCCTTTGAGAATTGGTCGCGCCGACATTATTCGGTCAACTGCAGTTTGGTTTGCATTATCAATGTTCATGTTTATCTCCAATTACTTTTTGCTTTTCATCTTCGCTAACAGACTTGCCATTTTTTCATTTCCACCTGCGGGTGGTTTCCATTCGACATGCACAGCATTGGCGCCTTGTGAAATTAAACTTTCATAAATGATTCCAAGCCTACATTAATCCCAGCCAA
>LNBX01000035.1 GCA_001567275.1 Bacteroidetes bacterium OLB10 | reverse complement strand
GTTAAGCTGATGTTTGGGATTTCTCCTTTTCGCTCATACTCATTTACAAGATTGGTTACAGTATCAAATTGAAGCCGGGATTAAAAGTTTTTGGGTGTTGCTATATGTTTTTTTCAGATTGGCATAATGCGTGAGCATGGCTTTGCGCTCAAACTTTACATGCGGATGTTCAGGATCGTACTCCCACGGATGTATGTAAAACATATTGGGAAGATTATTCTTTATGCGTTGCCGCATACCATTCAGTGTAAAGGAGTATGGAAAAATGCGAAAGTACGCTCCTCCAACAGCCCATTTTTTTCTAAGAAACGAAAAACGTGAAACCGGAAATTCTATCAGGTTGTTTTCTTTAATTCTGAAAACAGAATCGGGACAGGAAGAAATACCATAGCGCCATGTTTTTATGGGCGAAATCGAACAATCAATTTTATAACCTTCTTCGGCAAGAATGTCGAGAGCCCACAAACTTTTGGAAGTAATGGAAAAAAATGGAGAGCGGTGTGTGGTAACTTCTTTTCCGGTTAACTGCTCGATGATGTTTTTTGTCTGTCTTATTTCATGACGAAATTCTTCAGGAGTTTGGTTATAAACTTTTTCATGCGAATAACCGTGCGACCCCAACTCATGCCCTGCATCAGCAACCTCTTTCACCAGATGCGGATAAGTTTCTGCAATCCATCCCAAAGTAAAAAATGTTGCTTTGCTGTTGTAGGCGTTCAAAAGTTCCAGAACACGGTAAAAACCTTTTTCTATTCTTCGTTCATATTTATGCCAGTCGCTGAAGGGAAGCTCAATACCCTGATACCAGTCTTCAAAATCAACAGTGAAACAATTATTACTCATCACATTTTATGAAAAAACAAACGTACAGCATTTCCTCCACATTATGAAGTTACTGATGCAAACAAGAGAAATGCTGGATGTGGTGATAATTTTTCGGGCTGTTAACAAGGCTTTAACCATAAATTAACCAAATTCGCAAATTGAATTATTTTGTTTTACATCTGAAAAAATTAAAATATATGAACAGAAATAAATTTCTGACAGTGTTTGTTATCACAGCATTTGTTTTCGCATCGTGCAAAACCACAAAGGAAACTACAGTTGAAACACACTACCTGCCGGAGATAGAAGTAAAGCCTGCCTTTGAAGGTTATCGTGCCAGCACCACCATCCTTACCGATTTGCAACACATCAGGTTGCAGGTGCGCCCCGACTGGAGTAAGAAATATCTCTACGGGAAAATTGAAATTACTGCCAAACCACATTTCTATCCGCAAAACACTCTGGTGCTTAATGCACGAGGAATGGATATAAATGAAGTGGCATTGATGACTGCTTCAGGAAGCAAAAACAAACTGACGTATGATTATCGCAATGATTCGCTTACCATAACTCTCGACAAAACCTATAAAAATACAGAGCCTTATACAGTGTTTATTGACTATGTGGCCAAGCCGGATGAATTGAAAAAAACAGGTGGCAGCGCAGCCATATCCAGCGACAAAGGACTTTACTTTATTAATGCAGATGGCAAAGACCCAAACAAACCTACACAACTGTGGACACAGGGCGAAACTCAAAGCAACTCTGTTTGGTTTCCAACCATTGATAGACCCAATCAGCGATTCACTCAGGAACTCAGCATCACCACCGATGACAAATATGTTACACTGAGCAACGGTGTGCTTACCTCATCAATAAAAAATGCAGATGGCACACGTACTGACACGTGGAAACAATCGCTCACTGCAGCACCTTATCTTACCATGATGGCGGTGGGACCATTTAAAGTGGTTAAAGACAAATGGCGTAATCTGGAAGTGAACTATTACGTTGATGCCGAGTATGAACCTTATGCACGCGATATATTTGGCAATACACCGGAAATGCTTGAGTTTTTTTCAAAGAAACTGGGAGTAGATTATCCATGGGAAAAATTTTCGCAGGCTGTGGTGCACGATTATGTAAGCGGTGCCATGGAAAATACTACTGCAGTAATTCATGGTGGATTTTTACAACGCACTTCACGCGAATTGCTCGATGCCACCAATGAAGAAACTATCTCGCATGAGTTGTTTCATCACTGGTTTGGCGACCTTGTTACATGCGAATCGTGGAGCAACATTCCGCTGAACGAATCCTTTGCAACTTATGGTGAATATTTGTGGAATGAATATAAATACGGACGCGATGAAGCGGATTACAGCGGTATGAATGACCTGAATCAGTACCTTGCTGAAGCACGATACAAGCAGGTTGACCTCATTAGGTTTTATTACAACAGCGAGATGGATATGTTTGACAGGCACAGCTATTCCAAAGGAGGATGCATATTGCACATGTTGCGTAAATATGTGGGTGATGACGCTTTTTTTGCTTCGCTGAAAAAATATTTGAACGACAATAAATTTCAGCCGGTGGAAGCGCATGAATTGCGACTTGCTTTTGAAGCAGTGACAGGAGAAGATTTAAATTGGTTTTTTAATGAGTGGTTTTTTGCAAAAGGTCATCCCGATCTTGAAATAAGTTATCAGTGGAACGATACCATAAAAAAAGAAACTGTGATTATTGAACAAAGACAAAATCTGAAAGAAACTCCGCTGTATAAACTTCCGCTGGCGATAGATATTTACGAAGGAGGAAAAGTAAGACGCGAAAAAGTAACACTGACACAGCAAAAAGAAATTTTATTTTTTGACTGCAACACCAAACCCGACCTGGTGAATGTGGATGCAGAGAAACAACTGGTATGTGTGAAAAAAGATAACCACACCACTGACGAATGGATTTATCAGTACAACCATGCTCCATTGTTTTTAGACAGATACGAAGCCATATCCAAACTTGCCAAAGGATATGAAGGAGGAAGCGCATCTGCAGCAACGCTGAAAAAAGCATTGCAGGATAAGCATTATGCCATAAGAGTACTTGCACTTAAAAATATTGGTGCTGCTGCAAAAACAGACAGTACTATTAAACTTGTAATAGCTCGCCTGGCGCAACACGATAAAAAATCGGATGTGCGCGAAGAAGCACTTGTGATGATGCATGAGTTGTATGATGATACATCGCTTGACAATACAGCAATGAATGACTCGTCATACGCAGTGATGACTACAGCACTTGACTATTACATCGAAAAAAACCCAACACAGGTTGCCATGCTGAAAAAATATGAGAGCGACAACAATAATACATTGCGTTATGCACTCAGTAATATTTATGCTGATTATGGTGATGATGCACAGTTCGACTTTATGAAATCGGCATTAGAGAAAGCATCAGGGTTCGGAAAATTTGGACTGATACAAACCATGGGAAAATATCTGGAGCGCTGCACACCCGATAAAATAGACGAAGGAGTGAAACTGCTTGCTTCAACAGTACAAAACTCCAGTTCGAAGTTTATGAATATGCAGACGAGCAGTACATTAGGGCGTGTTAGAAAATTTGTGGATGGAAAGGCAAAAGAGTTTGAAAACAAACCGGAGGCTGAACAGTATAAAAAGATTTCAGCTTATATAACAGAACAGATTGCAGAGATTAAAAAGAAAGAGTAGGCCGGTGATGCGTTAAAAGAAAAGAATGTCAGAGAAAAAATCCCTCTTTGTGCAAGAGCATGAAGGGGGATTTTTATTTATTCGATATAGCTTTAACCATCAATTGCGAGTTGGTTTTGGCAAATATTGTATTGTCCTAACACCCGGCATCACACAGTTTTGCAGGACTGCCTGATGTTAAATATAATCCCTATGTGATTAACAATTTCAGTTTTTATAGGGTGTTATTGTGTTGTATGAACACTCTTGTTTTAGTTGGAAGGTTAGAGATAAGCTCGATAACCCACTCTGTTTTTTTATAAATTTGTTTGCATAAGATTGAACAGTAACACAACCATATTAAAATCAGAAATGAAAAAATATCCAATAGCAACTTTCGTAGTTTTTGCCATGTTGATATCTTGGGCAGGTTGGATACCATTCGCTGCTACACAAGCCGGTTTATGGACTGTCAAAGTGCCTGCAGAGCTGGTTTGGCTAGCAGAATTTGGACCAACACTGTCTGCATTTATTGTTACATGGCTGATATATGGCAAAACAGGCTTAAGTAATTTAATGAATAAACTGTTGATGTGGAAGGTAAATTACAAATGGTATTTGTTATCCATTTTTATAACACCCGTTTTTATTTTGTTTAGCATCGGTATTGATATTTTATTTTTTGGAACAAAGTACGACTGGACTTTGCTGAATGATTGGGACAAAAGTTTCATTACTCGTACGGAAGCATTTACTCCTTCATTAGGATTGATTTCTGGAATTGTTTCGTTTATGAAAACAGGAACTCTTGCAACAGCATTGATGTTTCTTTTGCTTGCCCTCACAAATGGAGGATTATCCGAAGAAGTAGGATGGCGTGGTTTTGCATTGAAAGAATTTCAGCGCAAGCCATATAATGTATTACTTGCAAGTTTGTTTGTTGCAATTCTTTGGGCTGTATGGCATACTGGCACATTATTCTGGAAAACCATGATGACTTCCGGCTTCAGCGAAGGCCTGTTGTTTGCATTTACTTATTTATTGCAGTATCTGTTGTTAATATTCCCTCTGTCAGTAATTTATACCGTATTGTTCAATGGAACAGGAGGGAGTATTTTTCTGGCAATTATTCTGCATGCATTTTACAATATTTCAATTTCAGTTATTACGGCAGCTTACCCCGGTTTTCCAATGTTGACATTTGTTATTTGTATGTTGGTGTTTTCCATCATCCTTATTGTAGCATTATGGAGAAACAAGACATACAATAAGAGTATTCAGTCAGTATAAACAGAGTTTTATTATCATGGAAAAAAGCAACTGTAGGCATCCCGCAGTACAGCGGGACTGCCGGGTGATTCATGTTTAGCATAAATGGAGATGCTATGAATGAAATTATCTCTCTGAACTGAGTGATGCAACAATAAAAAAAATAATGCCGGTTAGCTTCTGCACACATGCTGCAATTTTATCTTTGCATTTTTATTTGAGGAAATGCAACGAAGAGTAAGAACACGTTTTGCGCCAAGCCCTACAGGCCATTGCACATGGGTGGTGTGCGCACTGCTTTATATGCTTATCTGTTTGCCAAAAAAAATGGCGGAGATTTTTTATTGAGAATTGAAGATACCGATCAGAACCGTTTTGTTCCCGGTGCCGAGGATTATATTATTGAAGCATTGCGCTGGTGCGGAATACATATTGATGAAGGTGTTTCCGTAGGAGGGCCACATGCTCCCTATCGGCAAAGTGAACGGAAAGAAAAATACCGTCAGTATGCATTGCAGCTGATAGAATCCGGACATGCTTACTATGCATTTGATACGGCAGAAGAACTGGAACAACAACGAAAATCTGCAGAAGAGAAAAAACAAACTTTTGCCTACGGCAGTGCTACCAGAATGAACCTGAAAAACTCTCTTACCCTGAGTGCTGACGAAACTCAAAAACTGCTGGATGACGATGTGCCTCATGTCATTCGTTTGAAAGTTCCTGCTGATGAAACCATCGTTTTTACTGACCTCATCCGGGGTGAAGTGCAGTTTAACTCATCTCTTGTTGATGATAAGGTTTTGCTCAAGAGTGATGGTATGCCTACCTATCATCTCGCCCATATTGTGGACGACTATCAGATGGAAATTACGCATGCCATTCGTGGTGAAGAGTGGTTGCCATCAGCACCGGCACACATACTTACATATCAGTATCTGAACTGGAAAGATAAAATGCCACAGTATGCACATCTGCCATTGCTGCTGAAACCTGATGGTAAAGGAAAACTCAGCAAACGCGATGGCGACAGACTTGGATTTCCGGTTTTTCCTCTGGAGTGGAAAGATCCTTTCAGCGGAGAAATTTCAAGTGGATATCGCGAAAAAGGATATTATCACGAAGCGTTTATCAATATGCTTGCAATGCTGGGATGGAATCCCGGTACGGAACAGGAACTGTTTACCATGGATGAACTTGTGCAGGCATTTTCTTTTGACCATGTGCATAAAGCTGGAGCACGTTTCGATCCCGAAAAGGCTGTATGGTACAATGCA
This sequence comes from Bacteroidetes bacterium OLB10, assembly GCA_001567275.1. Lineage (GTDB taxonomy): Bacteria > Bacteroidota > Bacteroidia > AKYH767-A > OLB10 > OLB10. The sequence goes on along the minus strand of LNBX01000035.1, from coordinate 22,932 downwards.
CAGTGGCTGCAAAGGCAGAGTGATGATGACATGGCCGAACGATTAAGCAAATCTGTACAGCAGCAATTTAAACTTGCAGATAGCCATCGCTGTCTCCAAAAATCCTATCTCAAAGAGTGTGTGCGTTTGCTTAAACCACGAATTCAGTTTGAGCAGGAGATGATTGCCAAAGGCGAATATCTTTTTGTTGCACCAACTGAATATGACAGTGCAGTAGTCAGCAAACGATGGAAGCCAACACTGCAGCCATTCTTCAGTAGTTTGCTCTCGGCTTGGGAAGAAGTTAAAACATTTGATGCTGCCGAAGCAGAGCAAACATTTAAACATACGTCAGAAAAAAATAATCTGAAACCCGGAGAGGTGTTGCAGCTTACCAGAGTGTTCGTAAGCGGACAGGCTCAGGGAGTGGATTTGTTTCCGATGATAGCACTGTTAGGCAAAGCCGAAGTGATACAACGGATGAACACAGCTTTGAGCAGAATGAGTTAAATTAATTCCGAAAGAATACAACAGTATATTTCAACTTAAATTCAATAGTGAAATAAGTTGACTAATAAATATCTCAATACGGATTGGCAAGAATAATACTGCTGTACGGACCAATAGTAAGTTTCAAAGTATTGCTGTTGTATAATGTTTCGCGCGAAGTCTGAAAAATTACCTTCGTCAGTAACTTATCCTTCTCATTCAGTGTGACGGTTATTGGTGCTGCTGTAATGTTGTTCAGAACTAAATATTGCTGCTTATTGTAATTGCGGTAATATGCCAACAACCCTTTACCACAAAGTTCCGATTTTTCAAACGAGCCAAACTTCAGTGCGGGAGCATTATTGCGTATTTGTATCATTCGAACATAATGGTTGTAAAGCGAAGTGTCATCAGAAATTTGCAAATAGGCAGGAACAACAGTTTTGTCGGTGCTGTATTTTGGTTTCTCCCAGTGTGTACGCATGTTATCTGTTTTCTCACTGTAAAACAACATAGGCTCTCTGATGTATTCATCAGGTTTCATTCCTCTCATTCCTATTTCTTCGCCATAATAAATATAAGGAATTCCGGGAAGAGTTAACAAAATGGTTGCAGCAATTCTTGCTTTTGGAAAACTGTTATTCAGTTCACTCATCACTCTGTTCTGATCGTGATTGGTCAGAAAAATAATATCCTTATAATCTTTGTTAGCACCTGAATAATGCGAGATTATTTTCTCCATTTTATTTGTAAATCCTGATGCATCTTCTTTCTTAAGCGACTGAACAACTTCGTCTGCCAGATTAAAATCAAAACAGGCATCCAGCGGTTTTAAATAAGGTGCAACCATGTCGAATGAATTATTTACTTCACCGGCCAGAAAAACAGACTTATTGAGATTTTTCACATAAGCTGAAATCATTGTCCAGAATCCGATATTCTTGTTTGCATCATTAAAAATATGTTGCGCTGCATCTAATCTGAAACCGTCCACACCTTTATCCATCCAGAATTTAAGAATACGTTTAGCTTCCTCCACCACTTTGGGATTGTCGTAATTCCAGTCGGGCATTTCAGGACTGAAAAAACCATAGTAATACGATTTGCCAATGTTTTTCCCTTTTGAATCCTTAGGCAAATGCCATTGCGTTTTCTCATGAGCGGGCAGATGGTCTGTCCAGATAAAATAATCTCTGTATTCGCTGTTCACATCTTTGGCTGCATTCACAAACCAAGGATGCCTGTTGCTGCAATGATTGAGCGGAATGTCTAGAATTACTTTGAAGCCCTGAGCATGTGCATCTTTTACAAAATAAGAAAACGTTTCTGTGGTTCCATATTCCGGTGACAAAGAATAGTAATCCGTTACATCGTATTTATGATACGATGGAGAAGCAAAAACCGGACTGATAAGAATGGCTTCTACTCCCATTTTTTTCAGATAATCCCATCGGGCGGTGATGCCCTTCAGGTCGCCAATGCCGTCACCGTTGCCATCGCAAAACGAACGTACGAAAATGTGATAGGTTACTGATTGTGGCCAGTGGGTATTGGAGGTTTCCTGGGTTAGGGTTGCCTGATTTTGACCTTGTGTTGTCATCACCGAAAACAATAAAATATTGAAGAGAATAAATTTATTCATTGTGAAATTTAAAAGGAACAGCGATATTAAACAAAAAGTATGAGCAGTCAATGATTAGCTTTGCAGCAAATTAAGTTTTCTATGCAACAACTGCTCATTTCAGGAATAGAATTATATGCCTTTCACGGTTGCCTGCCCGAAGAGCGAATCATTGGCACATATTATACGGTTGATGTTTGTTTTACCGGAAATTTTGATACGGCTATAACTACTGACGACCTTTCAACAGCTGTAGATTATGTAAAAGTCAGTGCCATAGTTCAGAATGAGATGAAAACACCTTCCAACCTTATTGAGCACGTAGGCGGTCGCATACTCAGGGCCTTGCGTGATGAATTTCCTTCCTGTGAGAAAATTAAGGTGTCGGTCGCAAAAAAAAATCCACCTTCGCATGTAGGTTTTAATAAGGCTGTTTTTGTGATAGAAGGGTAATTATTCAATTTAAAGTAACTATCGTACGGAAATAACCGTACAATCCTTTAAGGCCGAGAACCTGTAATTTCCGAACTGAATTATTTTTATTTTTGCCGCCAGTAAAAAAATGGTCGCGTGGCCGAGTGGCTAGGCAGAGGTCTGCAAAACCTTGTACAGCAGTTCGAATCTGCTCGCGACCTCACAAAAATCCGGTCTTGAAATGCCGGATTTTTTTATTTACTCCCGCAGGTAACCTTCCCGTAAGCATTAGCGTATAAATTTTATTTTCATAACTACGGGTAATGCACAGCAGCAAGTGGTCTTTCAAAATTGATAAAAAGCTTTATGGCATTTTTATCTCACTCATTATTATAACACTTTTAAATGCTTTAATCAGCACATTTATTATTGATAAAAGCAGAAAAATCACCCTTGAAATTGCTGAGGTAACATCACCTTCGCAAACCGCTATTGCCGACTTGAATCAGCTCGTCAATAATTCATGGTTGCAGATTACACATTTTACCTATCAGAAAAATAAAGAGGATGCCATTGAAGAGATTGGATTTATTAACCGCACTCAATATCCGTTGCTTAAAAAAGAATTACTTAGATTATCTGAATCATGGTCTGTTTCCGATCAAAAGCAACTATTTTCTTTTTTCGAAAAATACGACCAGCTTATTTATTTTCAGGAGACATTAATCAACAGACAGAATGGTGCAATTGCTTATAATAATGCGGAAGAATTATTGACTACAGAGATTGACCCTTTGGTGCTGGACCTTTCCTCCTCCTTAAGAGCATTTAATTTTAAAATTAAAAAGGAAGCTACTGCCAAAACAAAAGGAAATGATTAATTCCTTCATTGTGTTGATGGCTGTGGTGCTGGGCCTGGCTATGATTATTATAAATTTCATCATTGTCATTACTCTCTTCCTGAATAAAAATGTAGTGAATCCGCTGATGAAAATCAGACGATATCTGCTTCAGCTCAGTAAAGGAGAATTGCCGGAGCTGTCAATGAAAATTCCAAAAAGTGCCGTGGGCGAAATGATTGAAGCTCTCAAATCGCATGTGGAAGGATTGAAGAGTGCAGCAATGTTTGCCAACCACATTGGACAGGGCAACTTCAACTATCCGTTCACACCGCTGAGTGATAATGATGTTCAGGGCAAAGCCTTGCTTGATATGCGTTCGCGACTTAAGGAAGCAAGTGAAGATGATGCCACGCAGAAATGGATTTCGGAAGGGTTGGAAAGAATAAGTGTTCTCAACCGTGATTTTACACTCGACATGCCATCGTTATGCAACGACTTGATTAAAGAGATTGTAACCTATTCAGGGGTATGCCATGGCACCATATTTCTTATTGATGATAAAAACGAAAGCAAGTTATTCGCAGAGCTGAAAGGAAATTTCTCACAGGGCGAACCTTTAAGCATTTTGCAAACGGAGTGGCTAAAGAATCATGTGATACAAAATGTGATTGAAACAAATTCAATTTATCAGCCACCACAAAAATTTATTTCTGATGATTTAAACAGTCCTTTCATTACCAAATGTTATGTTATTGCATTGCCGCTGTTTGCTTCCGGAAAAGTAATTGGAGCACTTGAAATAGCTTCAACTGAAAAACTGAGTACATCGCAACTGACATATTTAAATCGTTTGCTTGAGCCTGTGGCTGCAAGTATTTATTCTGTTTCTACCAACATACTTACGCGCCAACTGTTAGATGCAAGTATTCAGCAGGCCGAAGAACTTACCAACCAAAAGCAGGAGCTTGCCTGTGTGAATAAAAATCTGCTTACCAAATCAGAGGAACTGGTGCAGTCACAGAGAGAACTCAAGCTGCAGCAGGAAGAACTGAAGGCAGTAAATGCCGACCTTGAAATTAAAGCACACCTGCTAGAAGAACGAAGCCTTGCTATTGAACAGGCACGTCAGGCACTGGCCTTTAAAGCTTCGCAGCTCGAAGAAACCAATAAATTCAAATCTTCTTTCCTAGCCAACATGTCGCATGAGCTGAGAACACCACTTAACAGTATTCTTATTCTTGCCAAACTGCTTGCCGACAATAAAGCCAATAACCTCAACCCTAAACAGGTTGAACATGCTACAGTCATTCACAAGTCAGGGTCTGATTTGCTGATGCTGATAAACGACATTCTCGACATCTCTAAAATTGAAAGCGGAAAATTGGAATTTGTTTATGAAAAAGTACGCCTGGCCAATGTTGCCGATGATATGCGCTTGCTTTTCCGTGAGTATGCCAACGACAAGCAAATTGATTTTGTTGTAGAAACAGAAGAAGGATTGTTTGAAGAAATTACCTCTGACAAACTCCGCCTCGAACAGGTGATAAAAAATCTGATTTCAAATGCTCTTAAGTTTACAGATAAAAACGGTGTCGTAAAACTGTCATTCAAAAAAGCAACTCAGGCCGATGCAAGAAAACACAATATTGTTTTTGCAAGTGATGATATTTTTTCAATAACCGTAAGTGATACAGGAATTGGAATTCCTGCTGAAAAACAAAAATTAATATTTGATGCCTTTAAGCAGGCCGACAACAGCACAAGCCGCAAGTATGGAGGAACAGGTCTTGGACTTACCATCTGTCGCGAAATTGTAGAAATTTTAGGTGGAGAAATTATTGTTCAGAGCGAGCCCGGAAAAGGAAGCAGCTTCATCGTTTTCCTCCCGCAGCATGAAGGCGGACAAAATTATAATTCAAAGCCCGCTTCCAAAGTTGTGTTGCTTGAGCAGGATGAAAATATTCCTTCTGAAGCAGTGAACACGCAAGAGGTTACTGCTGAAACAGTGATTCAAAAATTTACGGACGAAGAATTTTCTGACGACCGTACCTTTATCAACCCCTACGACAAAGTGGTGCTCATACTTGAAAAAGATATGACATTGCTTAAAACACTGATTGACTATTGCCATATTTTTAACTACAAGGCAATAGCTTCACAAAACGGTGAAACAGGCATTGCTCTTGCCAAAGAATTTCATCCACATGCCATACTCATGGATATTCAGTTACCCGACATGGACGGATGGAGTGTGTTATCCCATCTTCAGAACGACAAATCACTTGAAGAAATGCCCGTTCATATTTTAAGTACACTGCAAAACATCAAAGTGCCTGCAGGAATAAATATCGAAGCTGTTCATCAGAAACCACTGAGCAAAAACCAACTCGAAAAAATGATGAAAGGTTTATTTGCTGAAGATATGGAAGAAGCCATTGAAGAAGTAACAGAGTTTGTTCACGACAACTCGCTGAAAGGCAAAAAAATTCTGATGGCCGATGATGATATGAGAAGCATTTACTCGCTCACAACCATTATAGAGAATGCAGGAGCCAATCTCATCTGTGCTTATGATGGCAAAGAGGCTTTGAGTAAACTCGAAAAAAATCCCGATGTTGACATTGTGCTGATGGATACTCACATGCCGGTGATGAATGGTTTTGAGGCAATAGCTCAGTTGCGCAAAAATCCGCGTTTTCAGCATTTGCCTGTTCTGGCACTTATGCAGAATGATAATTCAGGTGATCAGGAAAAATGCAAACTGGCAGGTGCTTCCGACTGTTTGACAAAACCCCTCAGCACCGGTCAGCTACTCCACAAAATTTCTTTTCTCGTTTACCAGTAAAATTACAGACATCCTGTGCGCCCGCCATCCACCACCATATTGGTGCCATTGATGTAGGCTGCTGCCGGTGATGCAAGAAAAGCTATAGCTGCAGCAATTTCTTCCGGTTGGCCAAATCGCTTCATCGGAATTTCCGATACCATCTCTTTTGAAATTTCTTCTTCACTGTGTCCCGTTTTTTCTGCTTTGTCGTGAATGATTTGTTTCAGTCGTGAAGTGAGTGTAGCTCCCGGCAACACATTGTTCACCGTAATACCATAAGCAGCCACTTCATTGGCTAAAGTCTTGCTCCAGTTGCCTACGGCAGCACGTATCGTATTCGACACACCAAGCCCTTTCAGTGGTTGTTTAACCGAAGTGGAAATTACATTGATAATCCTTCCGTATTTATTTTGTTTCATTCCGGCAATACAGGTTTGCGCCAGCAAATGATTACATATCAGATGCGACTCAAATGCCTGACGGAAACTTTCTGCCGTTGCAATTTCTATATTTCCTGCCGGTGGACCACCGGTGTTGTTTACCAGTATGTCTATGATACCGTTTTCGCCAATAAAATTCTCCACTCTGGATTTTACCTCATCAGGATTTGCAAAATCTGCTGCTATAACAAAATGTTTCTGTTCTCCTGTAGCAGCAAGAGTATTTTTTGCTTCGTTGAGTTTTTCTTTATTCCTCGCTAACAGAACAATGTTTGCTCCCATTGCAGCTAACTCTGTGGCAGCGGCCAATCCTATGCCCTGTGTACTGCCGCAAACCAATGCTCTTTTTCCTGATAAATTTAAGTTCATGCCACAAATGTAATGACATGCTTCATCATTTTTTCGTTATTTAGCATTACTTTTGGTTGATTAAAATAAATAATTATGAATCCGGTTATCGAAAAAATCGCTAAAGAAGCAGGCATCAATACCGAACAAGCCGAAAAAGCTTTACAGTCTGTTTCAGGCCACCTCAAAGACAAACTCCCTTATCTTTTACATAGCCAAATTGACAATCTTCTGCAGGGAGGAAGCCTCTCTGACGGAGTAAAACAAAAGTTCGAGTCGCTGAAGGACGATTTGGAAAATTCTACTAAAGACTTTGGCGCAAAAGCTCAGGAATTTGGTCAGGAGGTAGGTAAAAAAATAGGAGAAATTTTTAAAAAATAAAGTATGGGAATAGCAAGAGCATTTAATCTGCAGAAATGGATTGATGAACACCGTCATCTTTTAAAACCACCTGTAGGCAATCAGCAGGTTTATGTAGAAAACAAGGATTTTATTGTCATGATTGTGGGTGGCCCCAATTCCCGCAAGGATTATCACTACGAAGATGCTGAAGAGTTATTTTATCAGATAGAAGGCGACATAGTAGTGAAAATTATGGAAGACGGAAAACCTGTAGATATCCATATCAAGGAAGGTGAAATGTTTCTGCTCCCTCCCAATGTGCCGCATAGCCCGCAGCGTGGAGCCAACACCGTTGGTCTGGTGATTGAAAGATATCGCAAACCCGAAGAGAAAGATGCCTGCATGTGGTTTTGCGAAAAATGTAATCACAAACTGCACGAGGAATTTTTCCCTCTGAAGGATATTGTAAAACAGTTGCCTGTTGTTTTGAATGATTTTTATAAATCAGAAGAAAAACGTACTTGCAAAAAGTGTGGCGCTGTAATGCAACCTCCCGCACCGGTGAAGTAACTCATGCCGGCAGAAATCAACTTTTTTTTGCGAAGGATGTTCTTTTATCCTCCGAAATAAAACGGCTGTACGCCATTGGATAGAACATTGCATCACTCTAAACAAAAGAAAATCAGGGGTTATTAATGTTATTTTTTGCAAAGATTCCTTTTTGCTGAATTATAACAAAAAATACTTGAAACACAATACGTTAACAGATATTATCACCTTCGATTATTCTGAAAACAAAACCCTGTCGGGCGATATTTTTATAAGTATTGACAGGCTGCGCGAAAATTCTAAGCTATTGAAAACCAGTCTTAAAGACGAAACTCACCGCGTCATCATTCATGGAGTTTTGCACCTGTGCGGCTATAAGGACAAGTCGCCTTCGGACAAAGCAAGGATGACCCAAGCTGAAAACAAATGCCTATCTTTGCGAACTTTCTGATTACAAACAGATTATAGTTCAAACAATGGAACGTTTCACGTGAAACATCCGGGTATTATTAATGGTTAATTGAAGATTAAGGATTGAATATGCATCAGGATTACGATGTAATAGTTGTGGGTGGAGGCCATGCCGGCTGCGAAGCTGCTGCAGCTGCTGCCAATATGGGCAGCAGGGTATTGCTTATTACCATGAACATGCAAACCATTGCTCAGATGAGCTGCAACCCTGCTATGGGTGGTGTGGCCAAAGGGCAGATAGTGCGCGAAATAGATGCTTTGGGAGGCTATTCAGGTATAGTTTCTGACCGCACAGCCATACAGTTTCGTATGCTTAACCGCTCCAAAGGACCTGCCATGTGGAGCCCTCGTACTCAAAACGACAGAATGCTTTTTGCTCAGGAATGGCGCATTATGCTGGAGCAAACACCCAATGTTGATTTCTGGCAGGATATGGTCAAGGAACTCATTGTGGAAAACAACAGGGTGCAGGGAGTAATTACCTCTATGGGCATTGCCTTTAAGGCTAAAGCCGTAGTACTCACCAATGGAACTTTTCTTAATGGATTGATTCACATAGGAGAGAAAAACTTTGGCGGAGGACGCTCTGGCGAAAAAGCAGCTACCGGAATTACGGAGCAGTTGGTAAAACTTGGTTTCATCAGCGGCAGAATGAAAACAGGAACCCCTCCCCGATTGGATGGCCGCTCCATTGATTATTCCAAAACCGAAGAGCAAAAAGGTGACGAAAATCCGGGCAAATTTTCATTTTCTGATACTGCCCCACTTGCAAAGCAACGCAGCTGCCACATTACCTATACCAACGAGAAAGTGCATGAAATCCTTAAAACAGGATTCGAAAAATCGCCCATGTTTGCAGGGCGCATTCAGGGTTTAGGCCCCAGATACTGCCCCTCTATCGAAGATAAAATCAACCGCTTTGCCGACAAAACAAGGCATCAGCTTTTCATAGAACCCGAAGGATGGAATACTATAGAGATTTATCTCAACGGCTTTTCATCAAGTTTGCCCGAAGAAGTGCAGTACAAAGCGCTAAAAGAAATTCCCGGACTTGAAAATGTAAAAATGTTCAGACCCGGCTATGCCATCGAGTACGATTATTTTCCGCCCAACCAGCTCAGGCATTCGCTCGAAACGCAACTGATAGAGAATTTATATTTTGCCGGACAAATTAACGGCACCACCGGCTACGAAGAAGCTGCCTGCCAGGGTTTGATGGCAGGAATAAATGCTCATTTGAAATTACACAAAAAAGATCCGCTTATTTTAAAGCGCTCCGAAGCCTACATCGGTGTGTTGATTGACGATTTAATCACCAAGGGCACCGATGAGCCTTACCGTATGTTCACAAGCCGTGCCGAATTCCGTACATTATTACGTCAGGATAATGCAGACATGAGGCTTACGCCAATGAGTTATACATTGGGACTTGCTTCGCGCGAACGATTTGAACGGGTGCAGAAAAAAACAGCCCTGGTGAACGAATTTATTGAGATGTGCCGCACCACAAGCATTTCGCCTGCCGAAGTTAATTCCATGCTTGCATCAAAAAACTCTGCCGAAATAAATCAGAAAATAAAAGCAAATCAGCTGGTATTAAGGCCCAATATTGGTTTGGCAGAAATTGTTGCCTGCTCCGAAAAAATCAATTGGTTTTTTTAATCAAATAGACGATACAATCAAACAGGAAGTTCTTGAACAGGCCGAAATAAGTATCAAATACGAAAGCTATATCGAAAAAGAATTTGAATATGTGGAAAAAGTAAACCGACTGGAAGATGTTCAGTTGTTCGAAGATTTCGATTATTCGCGTATTTCTTCTTTAAGTTTGGAAGCTAAGCAAAAACTTAGCAAATTAAAACCCCGCACACTCGGACAGGCATCACGCATCAGCGGCATATCTCCTGCCGACATTTCAGTGCTGATGGTTTACATAGGAAGATGATTGTTTCACGTGAAACGATACAGAAGCCGGCACATAATGCCGGCTTTTTTTAATTTTGTCCGCTTATGGAAGAATTAAAGGGTTGCCCGGCATGCGAATCAAACTTCAATGCTTTTATTACCTGTAAAGACTTTACCGTTTCAGGTGAGTATTTCACTGTTAATCAATGTGTTGAATGTGGTTTAAAATTCACCTCTCCACGCCCTGCCGAGGCCGAAATCGGCAGATATTATCAGTCTCAGGACTATATTTCACATTCCAACAAAAACAATGACGGTATTGGAAAACTCTATGCTGCCGTCAGGCAATTTGCTGTTTATCAAAAGGTTAAGCTGATAATGTATTTGGTGCCACGCGGCTCTCAGATTGTGGACCTCGGTGCCGGCAACGGTTACTTCGTAAAACAGCTGAAAGCAAGCGGTTATAATGCCAGCGGTTTCGAGCCGTCTGATGATGCACGCAAGGTTGCACAAACCGATTTCGACATAGAAATTGAAGCGTTAGAACGCTTTCAGGAGGTAGAGATGCAAAGCGTTAAATGCATCACATTATGGCACGTGCTGGAGCACATACACTCACTTAAAAAAACACTCAGCGACATCCACTCAAAACTTACTGCTGGCGGATATCTCATCATTGCTGTTCCCAATCCCGAATCCTATGATGCAAAACATTACAAAGAATATTGGGCTGCTTACGATGTTCCACGTCACCTCTATCATTTCTCAGCCGGTTCCATTACAAAACTCCTTGCGCAGTCAGGTTTTCAGCTAAAAGAAAAAAAACCCATGCTGTTCGACTCCACCTATGTAGCATTGCTGAGCGAAAAATACAAAAGCGGCAAACTGTCTTTACCACAACTCCTCAAAGGACTTTGGTTTGGTTTTATCTCCAATGTAAATGGCTTTCTTTTCACAAAAAATTTCTCAAGCCATATTTATATTTTTAAAAAGCAGAACTGAGTTTGTTAGCTTTAATTTATTAACGAGTCATGCTTCAAATACGATGCGCGCAGTCACCCCTTCAGGGGCAGGGGGTGAGCGCGAGCGATGCGAATCATTCAAAAAATGACAACACACTTGTCCACCAAAGCGCGCAGTCACCCCTTCAGGGGCAGGGGGTGAGCGCGAGATAATGAATCAGTACTTTATCCTGTCACCCGGCAGGTTATCGAAGATTCCTGCTGGGTGTATAAACTAAATGCCTCGTGTCGGGTTGCAGATTAAAACGTAAACAACCCAGCAGGAGCTAACGCGACCTTCCGGGTTGTAATACAAACTTCTTCAAAACCATTTCACCTCACCTTCTCTCCCCCTGCACACAGTTTTTTAAAACACTATTCTGTTTTCGGTTTTTTCACTATACTTTAGTGGGTGTTATTTTAATATTCAATTTATTCAGAGAATGAAAAAGCTGATAACTACACTCTGCATTGCATCATTTGTAATGACTGCACAGGCTCAACGCACTTTCGACATTGGTTTGTCCGGTGGTGCTACCAATTATTTTGGCGACCTCGGCAACAACGAAGTGTTGCAGGCCACCTCAACAAGACCCGGTGGTGCCATCACTTTCAGAAATTTTTTGAATAATCCTTCGCGATCAGGTTTTCAGTATCAGCCTTTCTCCATCGAAGCACGCATCAGCTGGCAACGCATAGGCTATGACGAAACTAAACCTATTGGCGACAAAAAAGGATACCAACTGCGCAATTACGGAAGGGGTTTAAGCTTTCGCACCGATGTTTACGGAGTGTCAACACATCTAAGCTATACCTTATACACCAACCGCAGAAAACCATTGTACTCACAGGGTGCAGCCATGTTTTTTTATGTAGGAGTAGGCGTTTATTATGCACGACCCAAAGCCGATTTGTTTCATGGAAGTATTGACATCAATAACCGCTATTACTATTGGAATGACGGAACCGTGCGCGATCAGGCTGAAAGCACCGGACATGGAAATGTAATTAAAAAAGACGGAAAATTTGAAACCAACCTTGACGAATGGCGCACCGAAGGACAAGGCTACAGCAGCGAGCTGGGACAAAAACGCCCTTACAACCTCATGCATATAGGATTTCCGATGGGACTGGGTTGGCGATGGGGTCTTTCAAAAAATCTAACCCTGTCGGCAGAGCTGAGTTATATCAAATTTGTCACCGATTATCTGGATGATGTCAGCCAGCGCTACGCAACCTACGAAGAAATTAATGCAAACTTTCCTGACCCTGAAAAGCAGCAGTTGGCAAAATATATTTCGGACCCTACAGGCAGAGGCACCGATGGTTTTGAAGGACCACAAACATCCAAACGTGGCAACTACCGCAAAACCGATGGATATGCTTATCTGTCGTTGGAGCTTGCCTACAAAATTAATTTCAACTGGGGAAAGTTGAAAGGTCATTTCTGATATACGCTCAGCATAACTTCCTTTCTGCACTTTTGCAGCAATGAAGTTTCAATGTTATCCTTACAGGATGCAGTTCAAAAATCCTTTTGTATTAGCATCAGGCACGCGCACGTTTACGCCATCTGTTTTTTTATGTGCACACCAGGATGGCCTAAGCGGATGGGGCGAAGCCACCATGCCCCCCTATGTACACGAAACGCAGCAAAGCGTAATGCAATTTATAGCCCGGTTAAACCTCACACCCATAAATAATGAGCAGCAACTGAACAGTTTTTTTGAATACCTCTATTCCATGCACGGAAATTATTTTGCAAAAGCTGCAGTAAGTAATGCCTTGCTCAGCTGGTGGACAAAGAAACAACACATCACCCTTACACAATATTTTGGTTTAAAAACAACAGAACAATTACCCGATTGCTGCTACACCATCACCAAAGGCGATACTGTTGATGAAAAGCTGCAGCAAGCCAAAGATTTTTCGCTGCTGAAAATTAAAGCAGGATTTGATGGCGATATTGATTTTATAAAAACCGTAGCAGCCATGAGTTCGCGCGCAGTATGCATTGATGCCAACCGAGGTTGGCAAAATGCCGGGGTGGCACTGAAAAAAATAAAACAGCTTGAAGGTTTAAATATTGAGTTTATAGAACAGCCGTTGCCCACCGCCATGCACGATGCTATGAAAATACTGAAACAACATTCACCCTTTACACTGATTGCTGATGAATCTTTTCAAACAATAGATGACCTGCAAAACATGGCCGAATGTTTTCACGGTATCAATATCAAACTCATGAAATGCGGAGGCGTAATACAGGCTTACCATATAGCTTTGCAAGCACGCAACATGGGTTTTAAAATTTTGCTTGGCTGCATGAGCGAGAGCAGTTGCGGAGTGGCTGCCGCAGCAAGCATTCAGTCGCTGATGAACTGGGTTGACCTGGATGGCCCGTTGCTGATAAAAAACGACCCTTTTACCGGAATAAATTACCGGCAGGGAAAAGTAGTTCCCGGCAGTGATGTTGAGCCAATCATGTCCATGTTGCAGCAGCAAACTATTGTATAAAAATTTAATTTCATATCACGTATTTTGCATAAGCAACAAAGCTGCAGCAAAGTTTTTGTAAACGGCTCACATACATAAACTCTAAAAACCACATAAAATATTTTTGCAGGAAAGTTTTGCGAAAGTTTTCTATTCAATTTTTTTTACTTTTGCGCACGCAATTCAGGTGACATAGCTCAGTTGGTAGAGCAAAGGACTGAAAATCCTTGTGTCGGTGGTTCGATTCCACCTGTCACCACAAAGTTTTAAAAACAAAATCAATGAAAGCGACAACTCCTGCACGATTGAAGCGCGTTTTATTGATTGATGATAATGAGATAGATAACTTCATCAACGAGCGCATCATTACATCAACCAATTTCAGTGAGGAGTGTACAGTCAAAACCTCGGCTGATGCAGCTGTTGATTATCTCAAAGGCGTTGGCTCCAATACTGAAGTACTTCCTCAACTTATTTTTCTGGATTTGAATATGCCCGGAAAAGATGGTTTCGCTTTTCTTGAAATATTCAACACACTCGAAAAAGGTATCCGCGATTTTTGTCGTGTCGTTGTGTTGTCATCCAGCATCAGCCCCGAAGACATCAACCGCGCCTCCGCACATCCCAACGTAATCAAATACCTCAATAAACCATTGGCCGAAAAATATCTGGAAGCAATAGAGCTTTAAGATTCGGCTTTTAAGTTATTTTAAACAAAGAAAAATTTTCTGAATTAAACTTGCGTTGGCATTCACGCTGCAATTCCTTTTTTCCTCTTACATCCAATATTAAAATCACCTTATTCCCTTATTTTTGCACGCACTATGGCAAATGCAGAAGATTTATTTAAAGATATTATTTCACATTCCAAGGAGTACGGTTTTATTTTTCCGAGCAGCGAAATTTATGACGGAATGAGTGCCGTTTACGACTACGGGCAGTATGGTGTTGAACTGAAAAAAAATATTCGCGACTACTGGTGGAAAGCCATGGTGCAGATGAATGAAAACATAGTGGGCATTGATGCTGCTATTTTCATGCATCCCACCACCTGGAAAGCTTCAGGACATGTGGATGCATTCAACGACCCGCTGATTGACAATAAAGATTCGAAAAAAACGTTATCGTGCCGATGTGCTCATCGAAGATCATGTAGCAAAAATTGAAGCTAAAATCAGCAAGGAAGTAGAGAAAGCCGCAAAGCGGTTTGCCGACTTTGATGAAAAAATGTTTCGGTCAACCAATGCACGTGTTCTGGAATATCAGCAAAAGATTGACGACATCAACAACCGTTTTAAGCAGGCACTCGAAGCAGGTGATCTTGCTGCAGTGAAGCAACTCATCCTCGACCTTGAAATTGTTTGTCCCGTAAGCGGCACTCGCAACTGGACGGATGTACGACAGTTTAATCTGATGTTTGCCACCCAACTCGGAAGTGTTACGGATGAATCTTCAAC
The DNA here is from genome assembly GCA_001567275.1 of Bacteroidetes bacterium OLB10. Lineage (GTDB taxonomy): Bacteria > Bacteroidota > Bacteroidia > AKYH767-A > OLB10 > OLB10. Next base: position 7,751 of record LNBX01000035.1, on the reverse strand, counting down.
CATATATCTTCGTCCTGAAACCGCACAGGGAATTTTTGTAAACTTCCTCAACGTGCAGAAAAGCGGAAGGATGAAAATACCTTTCGGAATAGCACAAACAGGAAAAGCATTCCGCAACGAGATTGTGGCCCGTCAGTTTATTTTCAGGATGAGAGAATTTGAGCAGATGGAAATGCAGTACTTCGTAAAGCCCGGCACCGAAATGGAGTGGTATGAGTTCTGGAAAGAAAAAAGAATGAAGTGGCATCGCTCTCTTGGTCTTGGAGAATCGAATTATCGTTTTCACGATCACCTTAAACTGGCACACTACGCCAATGCCGCCTGCGACATAGAGTTTCAGTTTCCGTTTGGATTTAAAGAACTGGAAGGCATTCACTCACGCACCGATTTCGACCTGAGTAATCACGAAAAATATTCAGGACGTAAGCTTCAGTATTTCGACACAGAAGAAAACCGCAGCTATGTGCCTTACGTGGTTGAAACAAGCATTGGCCTCGACAGACTTTTCCTTGCCATACTGAGCACTGCCTACAACGAAGAAACGCTGGAGGATGGAAGCACTCGTACGGTGTTGCGCATTCATCCTGCACTGGCACCGGTAAAGTGTGCTGTGCTTCCGCTGGTAAAGAAAGACGGACTTCCTGAAGTGGCGCGAAAAATTATGGACGAGCTGATGCCTGATTATTTATGTCAGTATGACGAGAAAGATGCTATTGGAAAACGTTATCGCAGGCAGGATGCCATTGGAACTCCATTCTGCATTACAATAGACCATCAGACGTTGCAGGATGAAACCGTCACGCTGCGCTATCGCGACTCAATGCAGCAGGAAAGGTTATCGTCAACTCAGCTGAAAGAGAAACTCAGCTCACAACTTTCGCTGAGCCATTTGCTGACCAAGTTGTAACGGCAGGAAAAAATATTTTTTAATCGTTTATCACTTACCTTTTTCAATGCGTATGCCTGCATCCATGATGCCGAGCAGCGGATTCACACGCATAGCCTGAATGAGTTCGAAGCGGTAAGTACCTTTCTGAGGGAAGCGAAAGTTTTCTCTGAATAAATAGCGGTTTGCATAAATATCGCCAAGGCCTTTGCCTAACCACTGCCCGTCAGGCGAGGCAAGTGTAATCTCTAGCGTATCGCGAAGATGCTGCCCTTGCGGAAGAACAGTATTGACAAATAAAAATAAATGCTGAAACGGTAGGTGCCGTCATTGCGCACGTTGATGTACATGTTGTTGGTGCTGACAGTATCCGTAATGTCAACCGAGAAAGTGAGAGGAACATTATAGTCCCAGCTATACTGACTGATGCTTTTGTTCTGCTCAAACACTCTGTTTTTGTCACATGAGCCAAACAAGCCTGCAGCTAAAAAATAATCAGTAAAAATTTCCAATTATTTTTTGGGAGCTGCATTGTTGTTGTTGTTTGTATTGTTAGGATTGCCTTGCTGTTGCGCGGGTTTCTTTTTCTTTTTTTTCTTCTTCTTCTTTTTCTTGTCCATCCGCGTCAGGCTGTCTTGCCCTACCACATCATTGTAGTCTGGTGTGTCATCGGGTTCTTCTTCGGGCAATCCTGTTTTTAAGTCGGCAGGTTTCTGACCTTCCTTGTTCATGGCAATAATTTCTTTCACCAGATCAACAGGCAGTGCCACCCATTTGTCAGTACTGGGCTGATAATATTCTCCTTCTTTCAGATCAGGAATCAGTTCATACCACATCAGCCTTTTGAAAATATCTGTTTTGCGGTGAAGTGCTTTTCCTGCAAGTGTCATCAGATTGGTTCCCGATTCGGGAATATCTTTCAGCGCATCCAGATAACTGTCTAATTCAAAGTTGAGGCAGCATTTCAGTTTGCCACATTGGCCTGCAAGTTTCACAGGGTTGATGCTGAGGTTCTGATATCGTGCTGCCGATGTGCTTACTGTTTTAAAGCTAGTCATCCAGGTAGAGCAGCAAAGCTCGCGACCGCAAGAGCCTATTCCTCCCAGTCGTCCTGCTTCCTGCCGCAGACCAATTTGGCGCATATCAATTCTTACCTTAAACTCTTCACGCATTTTTACAAGCAGCTCACGAAAATCAACACGTTCATCTGCAGTATAAAAAAATGTTGCTTTCTTGCCATCGCCCTGATATTCCACATCGCTGAGTTTCATTTTCAACCCCAGTTGTATGGCTAACTGGCGTGCTCGAATCATGGTGGGCTGTTCCAGTTTTTTTATAAGAATCGTATTTTTCAATATCAGCAGGTCGTGCCGGCCTGTAAAGTTGTTTAATCTCATCAGAGTCGTGAGCGATGCCACGGTTTTTGAGTTGTAGTTTTACCAACTCACCTGTTAAAGTTACAGTGCCTATGTCGTGACCGGGAGTAGCTTCCACAGCTACTTTGTCGCCAGCTTTCAGCGGATGCATGTCGGTGTTTCTGTAATACTCTTTGCGCGTACCTTTGAACTGCACCTCTACAATGTTGAAAGGTTTATGACCCGGAGGCAACTCCATATCGGAGAGCCAGTCATATACATTCAGTTTGTTGCAACTTCCCGTACCGCAGGAGGTGCAACCTGTTTTGGATTCTTTATTATTCGAAACAGCAATTTTTTCTTCTGCCATTGTTGTGTTTATTGTGTAAAAAAACAAATGCTACATACGCAGTATGTGGTGCATTCTGAACGACAAATCTAAGAATAAAATTTTGGCGTTGGCATTTCGCTCTATATGAAAGGCTCCTTCCTGCAGGGTTTTGGTGAAGTTTTCAATATTGTGAGGGGTAATCATCTTGCTGAAACGCTCAAATCCTGCAAAGGTCTGCTCGTTGTAGCGTGCATGTTGCGGCCCTGCCAGATTAGCAATCATACATTCGCGAGCAGTGCTTATACCGAATACGAGAAAGTTGCGCTGTTCATCACGACTGAGTCTTGCCATTTCTTCAACCCAGGTATAAAGTTTCTTATAGTCCTTGCTGATGTTCCAGCACATCCTGAGCCAGTTGAGAAAAACCTGCTCGGGCTGCTCCTGTTCTTTGTCGCTGCGCAGCAGCTGAAGTGCTTCGGAAATATTGTTTCCCGCAAGCCTTACCATGCTGCGTGCGCGGTTCACTTCAATATGTTTTTCGTTTTTGAGATATCCCACCAGTGTTTCAGTATCAGGTTGCGGAACCTTCACCATTTGTGTACGTGAGAGTATGGTTGGTAAAATGCCATCGTAGCGGTCGGTGATGAGAATAAACACACTGTCGTCAGGAGGTTCTTCAATAATTTTCAGCAGTTTGTTGCTGGTGGCAGCATTCATTTTGTCAGCATACCACATGATGAGTACTTTAAAACGACCTGAAAAACTTTTCAGAAATAATTTATGTGTGATGCCTGCACTTTCTTCAGCAGCAATAATACCTTGTTTTTTTTCGATACCTATGGCCTGATACCAGTCGTTCAGTGTAAGATATGGATTGGAAGTAAACGCTTGTCGCCACTGCATGATAAAATCATCGGTGCGTGGTTTTTTTACTTCATCGGTTGAATTTACCGGTACCACAAAATGCAAATCAGGATGAGAAAGTTTTTCATACTGCCTGCACGAAGGACATTGTCCACAGCTGTCGTCAGGAAGAGGGTTTTCGCAGTTGAGGTATTGTGCAAAAGCCACTGCAAGAGGCAGAGTGCCGCTGCCTGTCTGACCCATGAACAGCAATGCATGAGCAATGCGGCCACTGCCTGCCATTTTCAGCAACAGTTGTTTTACTTCCTGTTGACCAATTACTTCTTTGAACTGCATGCTGCAAAGGTAAAAGAACGCAAGGATTTACAGTGGGTCAATGCTGTTAAGTTATCGCCAAAAATCATATTCTGAGCAACAGGTTTATACTCTTGTTAGCTTTTAGCAACTATCTTTGCAACCGTTAAAATTTAATTACACAAAATGATTACTGTTGATGATTTTAATTTTTCGGGGAAACGTGCTTTGGTGAGAGTTGATTTTAATGTACCTCTCGATAAAACCACCTTTGCCGTTACCGACAATACGCGACTTAAAGCTGCTGTTCCTACGATTAAAAAAATTCTGAATGACGGTGGCAGCGTAGTGCTGATGAGTCATTTGGGTCGTCCTCTCAAAAAACTAAAAGAAGATGGAAGTGTGGATGTGCAGAAATTTACACTGAAGCATACCATTGCTGAGATTTCAAAACTGCTGAATGTAGAAGTTCTTTTTACAGACAATTGCATTGGCACACAGGCAATGGATATGGCACAAAACCTCAAACCCGGACAGGTGTTGTTGCTGGAAAATCTTCGTTTTCATAAGGGAGAAGAAAAAGGTGATGTAGAATTTGCCAAGCAACTTGCAGCACTGGGAAATGTGTATGTGAATGATGCCTTCGGTACTGCGCACCGCGCACATGCAAGTACAGCTGTTATTGCACAGTTTTTTCCGGGCGCTAAAATGTTTGGCTATGTGATGGCCAATGAAATAAAAAATGCAGAAAAAGTTATGTTGCATGCAGGCAAACCTTTTACTGCTATCATGGGTGGCGCCAAAGTATCTGACAAAATTCTCATCATAGAGCAACTGATGTCGCGCTGCAATCACATCATCATTGGCGGTGGCATGGCTTACACTTTTTTTAAAGCAATGGGTGGTCAGATAGGCTCGTCATTGTGCGAAGAAGATAAACTTGATCTTGCCAAAGAAATTCTTAAACGTGCTGAACAGTCAGGAGTGAAGTTTCATCTTCCTGTTGACTCCGTACTTGCCGATAAATTTGATAACGATGCGCAGGTATCTTACAGCGACAATATGCATATCCCTGATGGATGGATGGGATTGGATATCGGGAAAAAAGCTGTGGAAGAATTTTCTGCTATCATCAAAGACAGCAAAACCATTTTGTGGAATGGGCCGATGGGTGTTTTTGAAATGGAAAAAATTTTCGGCAGGAACCAAAGCTATTGCACAGGCTGTTGCCGATGCAACTGCTAAAGGAGCGTTTTCATTAATTGGCGGTGGTGATTCAGCTGCTGCAGTCAACAAATTCGGAATGTCGGACAAGGTAAGTTATGTGTCAACCGGTGGAGGTGCCTTGCTCGAGTATTTTGAAGGAAAAGAATTGCCCGGCATCAAAATGGTGATGGAATCATAAAACAGATTTCTAAAAATCTTTTTTGTCGTACTGCATTTTATCCTTGATATCTATCTGGTGGTATTTTGCCCAGTAATTATCAAGGCTGAACAAAACTGGTTTGCCAAACACTTTTTCAATCCATATTGGAAATGCAAAAGGTCGTCTGCTGCTGAAGTATTCGAAATATTTTTTTTGCTCAGGAACATTGGTGCCCAAAACACATTCAGCTAAAAAGTTGCCGCAAAAACTAGCCCATGGCAAACCTACAACGCCAAAGCAAAAATGCAGATAAGGGGTTTTATCATCCCTTACCAGCGTAGGAAGCAGGTCGCGTGTGGTATCTATTTGTCCCGGCCAGTACTGAATAAATTTCAGATGATTGAGACTAGGGAAAAACTGTTTGAATTTGGTTATCACCTCATCAATCACTGTAGCGCTGTGAACTTCTTTACTCAGAAAAGTAGTAAATGCAGATCCTCCTCCCAGTAACATCCTGTTGTTGCCGGTAAGTCTGAAGTAAGAATATACAAGAGTGCTGTCCCAGCACTGAAACTTTTGACCACTGGGAAATATACTTTCAATTTCTTTATCGCTCAGCGGTTCGCTTATACTTAAAAATGTTTGTGCATGAAAAACATCATCAGCAAAATGAGAAAAGGAGTGCGTCATTTTATCAATACAGATAATAATTTTATCGGCTTTCACACTTCCTGCATGAGTAAATACGGTGTGATCCTCAATGCGCAATGCTTCTGTTGCTTCATACACCTGAATGCCTGCATCGGTAAGAATATTTTTCATAGCCTGGCAATACTGTAGTCCGCTGATGCCATAAGTGTTAGCATAACTTACTGCACCGGAATAGCCGGTGGCATGAATGATGTTTTTCAACTCCTGTTCATTGTATATTTTACTTTCAAATCCTGCTTTGTTTCGACTTTCAAGTTCGTCCTGCACATCCTGCCATCCACTCTTTCCTATACCGAGAAAAAGGCTGTCCTGCTTCTGAAAATCGCAGTCGAGATTATATTTTTCTACATTTTGTTTGATGAGAGAAATTCCTTTTACAGGTACTTCCCAAAGTTCTTTGGCACCATTCACTCCAAATCTTCTGATAAGCTGACTCAGTTCCAACTCGCTGTCGGGAGTAAGAAATCCGGCACTCTTGCCTGTGCTGCTGCCACCAAGAATATTTTTTTCGATGAGAACTACTTTCAGGCCTTTGTTCATCAGTGCATGAGCAGCACTTACACCACTCATTCCGCCACCAACCACAAGCACATCGCATGAAATATGTTCGCGAAGTGAATCTATCTTATGATAAGGTTTTCCTAACAGGGAAGTGTACCACCAGTTTTGTAAAAGCATAGTCAGTAATTTTTAAGCAGATAAATTTTATTACAAAGTTTATTATCCATTGCAATGATACAAAAGCTGAAGTGTTTTCTAATGAAAAACAGGAATCCGTAAATTTTTATAACTGAAAGTTCATTCTCGGTAAAATAAAAATATGGAATTGAATTTTGTTTTAACATTAAAACCGTTTCTGATGAGCTTTTACAACTACATTTGCACTGCAATAATAAATATGTTACATGTTTGAGAACAACCAAAACCGCACAGAGTTAAGCAGTCTGGGCGAGTTCGGATTAATAGAACATCTGTCCAAAGCTATTGAGCTGAAAAATCCTGAGTCGCTGAAAGGAATAGGTGATGATGCAGCAGTGACTGATACCGGTGGAAAAAAATTGCTGGTAACAACTGATATGCTTGTGGAAGGTGTACACTTCGACCTGATGTATCATCCGCTGAAACATCTCGGATATAAATCCATCATGGTTAACCTGTCCGACATTTACGCAATGAATGCTGAGCCTAAACAAGTGGTGGTGGCTATTGCACTCAGCAACCGTTTTTCGCTGGAAGCTATTGAAGAATTGTATGCAGGAATGCTGATGGCCTGCAAACAATATCATGTTGATTTGGTTGGCGGTGATACAACTTCAAGCAACAGCGGACTGATTATTTCCATTACAGCTTTAGGTACAGCTCATGCTGATGACATTGTATATCGAAATGGTGCAAAAGAAAACGATTTGATTTGTGTGACCGGAGATTTGGGGGCTGCATACATGGGATTGCAGTTGCTGAGGCGGGAAAAACAGGTGTTTCTGGAAAACCCAACGGTGCAGCCTGAATTTGAAGGAAACGATTATTTACTGGAACGCCAGCTAAAACCTGAGGCCAGAAAAGATATGATTGAATTGTTGAAGAAGCATGCAGTGAAACCTACGGCTATGATTGACATCAGTGACGGACTGGCATCAGAGATTATGCATATCTGCAAACAATCAGAGAAAGGTTGTATGCTTTATGAGAGCAAGCTGCCAATAGACCAGAAAACTTTTGATCTGGCAAGAGAGTTTCATCTCGACCCTACGGTGTGTGCTCTCAATGGCGGTGAAGATTACGAATTACTTTTCACCATTAGTCAGGGCGACTATGAGAAGCTGAGAAGTGAAGCAGATATTTCCATCATCGGACACATCACAGCAAAAGAAGAAGGATGTTATCTGCTGGATAAATCGGATCATAAAACAGCACTGAAAGCACAGGGATGGGATGCACTTAAAA
>LNBX01000034.1 GCA_001567275.1 Bacteroidetes bacterium OLB10 | reverse complement strand
GTAATTTTAGAATCATGTATCTGTTGCCGCAAAACAAAAGCGGCACGTTGCAGATATTTGATATAACAGGAAAAAGAAATTTACCACCAAACCTTGCCGCCATGGAGTACGCTGCAATATATTTCATTACCCAAAATTGCAGATGGAGTGTATCAGTGCACCATCACCAGCAACAACCAAAGGGTAAATAAAAAGCTGGTGGTGGTGGAGTAAGAAATCAATTTAAAACATAACATCCAACTTTTTTATAAATAATTCACATCGCTCGCACTCACCCCCTACCCCTGAAGGGGTGACAACGCACAACGTATTTGAAGTTCTTGCACACTTTTTAGAAACAACCCAGCAGGAGCTAACGCAACCTGCCGGGTTGCTATGATATGGCTACGGGTGCGCTAAGGCATGTGTAAAAAAATTATTGTGTCTGCGCCCTTTAGGGCTACGGGTGTGCGGAGAAAATGAAGCACCTAACTCCCAGCAAGAGTTTGCCTCTTGCCGGGTTGCTCATCAGAGCTACGGGTGCGCTTAGGCAATACAACATCTCCCTAAAAAATAACTCCACCATTATGACAAAGAATAAAACCGTCAAACAAAAAAAGGCTTCAGCCTTTACCCAATCAAAACTTTTCCTCTCCTTCGAAGACGTCCGCGATGACGACAAGACAATTAGTTAAATTATGTTAACTCTGTTAAGTTGTTGAAATCCCTCAGACCACATACAAAACAGCAATTAAAACAATGCTTATTTTCGCCTCCTGTACCATATACAATCATCATGAAATATCGCATCCTTTTAGTATTTGCCTGTTTGCCCATGCTGGGTTTCGGACAGAAAGTTTGGTCGCTGAAAGAATGTATTGATTATGCACTCAACCACAACATTGGTGTGCAGCAGGCAGCTGTGGCAGCGCAGATGGCCGAAGCAGCCCGCGACCAGAATTTTGCCGGATTCTTCCCTTCAATAAACGGCAGCGCAGGTATGAATTATAATTTTGGCCGAAGCCTCGACCCTACCAGCTACACTTATGTTGATAAAACTTTTCAGTCGGGTACAGCCTCTCTCAATGCAAGTCTTCCGATTTTTCAGGGATTCGGCATTCAGAACAGTTACCGCAAAAGTGTGAGCGACCTCAATGCAGGTAAACAGGACTTTATCAAATCGCAAAACGATATTGCTCTTGCTGTGGCAACGGCCTATCTGCAGGTGTTATTCAGCAGCGAACAACTCGATGCTACCAACGTAAGGATTGAAGCAGCTGCCACTCAGCGCAACCGCACCAAACTTCTGGTGGATAATGAACTGCTTGCAGAAGGCTCGCTGCTGGATGCTGATGCCCTTTTGTCAACAGAAGAATACAATAAAATTGTTGCGGAAAATATGCTTACCAATGCAAAAATTTCACTCATACAACTCATGCAACTCGACTCGGTAAGCGATATTACCGTTGAAAAACCTGCTGTTGAAATTCCTTCAAAAGAGTCAACCTTGCTCACTGCTGATGCCATTTACAGTCAGGCGCTGAAAATTTTACCTGAAATCAAAGCAGCTGATTTCCGCATTACCAGTGCGCGCTATTCATTGAGTATTGCACGTGGTGGCCGTTACCCGCAGCTTTCGGCATTTGGATCGCTGGCAACCAATTTTTCAAATCAGGCTACAACACTGGATGGTTCGCCTGTATTCGTTGGATATATGCCCACAGGAGCAGTAACATCATCAGGTGAGGAAGTTTTTCAGCCTGTGTATTCGTATAAATATAAAGACACTCCGCTGAACAAACAAATCAACAATAATTTCGGAAAATCTTTAGGCTTTAGTTTATCCATTCCTATTTTCAACGGTTGGTCGGTTAATGCTAATATCAAACGTTCCAAACTCAATTTTGAAAATGCAAAGCTGAATGCATTGCAGGTAAAAAACGATACCTACAAAACCATACGCACAGCACATGCCGATGCCATTGCTGCCATCAACAAATATGACGCTGCCACCAAAACCAACGAAGCACAGCAGAAAGCTTTTGGCTATACCGAAAAAAAATACAATGCAGGTTTGCTCAACAGCCTCGATTATGTGAATGCACGAAATAACCTGACAAAGGCTCAAGCCGATTTGCTGCAGGCAAAATATGAACTGATTTTAAAACTGAAAGTACTCGATTTTTATCTTGGGAAACCGTTATCATTTTAGATTATGAAAAAGAAAAATAATTTGTTAAGAAATATTCTGATTGTTGCAGGTATTATCATTGTCGTTCTGGTTATCGGAAAAAAAGCCGGATGGTTTGGTGACGACAGCACCATTAAAGTAAGCACCGACAAAGTTTCGCTGCAAACTATTACCGAAACGGTTTCGGCCAGCGGAAAAGTACAACCCGAAGTGGAAGTAAAACTTAGCTCTGACGTATCGGGCGAAATTGTGGAGATGCTGGTGAAAGAAGGTGATGTGGTAAAAAAAGGTCAGTTATTATGTAAAATAAATCCTGAGATATACATTTCTTCCTTCGATCGTGCAGTGGCAGGACTCAACTCCACCAAAGCCGGTTACGAGAGCAGTAAAGCACGTCTTGACCAGGCACAGAGCCAGCTTAAGAAAGCAGAAACTGCTTATCAGCGAAATAAAAAAATGTTTGAAGAAAAAGTAATCAGCGCTTCCGACTGGGAAATTGTAAAGTCGGCCTATGAAGTGGCCAAGGCAGAAGTGGAAGCAGCAGAACAAGGAGTTTCAGGAGCGCAGTATAATGTGAAAAGCGGAAGCGCATCCGTAAGAGAAGCAAAAGAAAATCTGAACAAGACAGACATTTTTGCTCCTGTAGATGGAACGGTTTCTAAAATCAGCAGGAAAAAAGGTGAACGTGTGGCAGGAACAAGTTTTACCGATGGAACAGAAATTCTGCGCATCAGCAACCTTCAGGAAATGGAAGTAAAAGCCGATGTGGGAGAAAATGACATCATACGTATTCACTTAAAAGATACAGCACTGGTAGAGATTGATGCTTACAGCCCGCGTAAGTTTAAAGGGATAGTAACTGAAATTGCCAATACACCCAATGAAACTGTTACCGGAACGGATAACGTAACCAACTTTGCAGTGAAGATTCGCATATTACGCGAGTCGTATGCTGATTTGATTCCTGCCGATAATCCGCAGTATTCTCCGTTCAGACCGGGCATGTCGGCAACGGTAGATATACAAACTAAAAAAGCTGTGAATGTAATAGCAGCACCCATAAAAGCTGTTACCACCCGCGACACTGCCATTCACCGCTCGAGCAAGCAGGTGGCACGCAGACATGATGACGGCACCGTGGAAAAACTGGAACCTGAAAATACCAATAACGCGCCTGTGAAAGAAGTGGTTTTTGTGAATGAAAATGGTGTGGCAAAAATGCGTGTGGTAAAAACAGGAATTCAGGATGTGAACTATATGGAAATTACCGAAGGCCTGAAAGCAGGTGACGAAGTGATTACCGACCCTTATCAGGCCGTTTCGAAAAAACTGAACGATGGCGACAAAATAAAAGTGGTAAGCCGCGATCAGTTGTTTACTGACGAGAAAAATAATTAACAGTGCCGCTGATACTGTGCATTGAAACTGCAACAGACAGTTGCTCGGTGTGCGTAGCAGATGAGCAGCACGTTATTGCTGTGAAAGAATCACATCACAGCCGCTCACATGCTTCGCAGTTGTCGGTTTTTATTGATGAGCTTCTTAAAGAAAATCAGCTTCAATATGCTTCATTAGATGCTATTGCAGTAAGCTGCGGACCGGGATCATACACCGGTTTGCGCATTGGCGCAGCCACAGCCAAGGGCCTGTGTTTCGCTCTCGAAAAACCACTTATTGCAGTGCACACACTTGAGAGCATGGCTCATCTTTATAAAAATAATGCAGCAGGCAATGCAGATTATTTTTGCCCGATGTTGGACGCACGCAGAATGGAAGTTTATACGGCATTATTCAACAACCAGGTGGAATATGTAAGACCTGCAGAAGCTGTAATTCTTGAAGAAAATTTTCTGGCAGATTATCTTCAGCAGAATAAAATTTCATTCTTTGGCAGTGGCAGTATAAAATTCAGAAATATCTGTAAAAGCGAAAATGCTGTTTTTGTTGATAATTTTAACCTTTCGGCAACGGGACTTGTAAACCTTGCCTTGCAGAAATACGGACAAAAACAATTTGAAGACATTGCCTACTTTGAGCCTTTTTACCTCAAAGACTTTGCAGGAATAAAAAAATAATTTTTCAGAATGGTTTCAGTATCATCAGCAAAATGATGATGATGAAAATAACATTTTCTACACGCTCATAAAAAAACAATTCTCGTGCAAGCGGGTAATATGCTTCAGGAATATTTTCGCCTCTGTGACTTTGGAGCAATTGTTTAATAGGTTTGGAGCGTGGCGAAAGCATGACAGGCCCAAATGCAAGGGCTACCAAAAATAAAATCAGTGCAGTAACATACCACCCTGCCCGAAATAAATATGGAGTGATAATACCCATTGCCAAACCTGAAAGCAACAACAGCGTACCTCCTACTATTACAAAATTATGCAGCCTGTTTCGGATAAGATATGCATGTTTCAGTTCTGTCATGTTGGTTGCACGTGTAACTACATAAATCATCACAAAGCCAGGACCTAAACCAAGAATGGCAGAAAGCACATGAATAACAACCAGCACGCGGTATAAATCAGCCATAAAAAATTTTATCTCATGTTACAGCGCTGCAAAAATAGAACTTCTGCAAGTCACAGGTTGCTAAAGTATTTTAAAAACCCCTGAGGCAATGTAATGATTGAGTCAAAAATAAAAAATATATGATGCAAATTGATGAACCAATTTCAGAGTGAAATTGTTATGATACTTCAGAATTGTTTATTTTCAACGTCAATTAATTTTCCTTTTATGCAATTACATATTCAATCCGACAACCTGAATGACTATCTGCAAGAAATACCTCCGGTGATTGTGTTCAGCACACCATTGGTGCAGCAGCAGATTGAGAAAATAAAAATGCAGGCAAGCACCGATGAAGAGCGTGCCAAAGCAGCCTTCGAAGTGGCAAGAGACAAAATCACTCACTCCTTCGACATACAGAGTAAAATTATTACCGTAAGTGCTGAAGACACATTGCAAAAAGGAGAAGGAATATGTTTTGCCAAATCGCATTTGCTGGCCACGCTGCTCAGAGGCATGGGCATACCGGCAGGATTTTGCTATCAGCGTGTGTTGCGCAAAGGAACTATTGACTCCGGTTATGCATTGCACGGCCTCAATGCTGTTTACCTGAAAGACAAAGGCTGGTTCAGATTAGATCCGAGAGGAAACAAACCGGGCATTGACTCTCAGTTTTCAATTGAAACAGAAAAATTAGCTTATCCTATCCGCACTGCTCTTGGCGAAATTGATTATCCTGAGGTGTATGCAAAACCTCTTGATTCAGTCATCAAATCCATGCAGGAATCTACCGATTGCTCAGCCTTGTTTTATAACAGACCTGAAATGGTTTGATTTTTTTTCGGAAAGAATATCAGCGTTCACCTTTTTGCAAATGAACACAGACAATTTCTATTCTTTAGTTTTGATAACTCTCACCTTCCACACTTCAGGACCTTTTTCAAGATATTCCCATCTGAAAGGCTCTTTGCTCTCTGCTTCCATCTGATAATACAAAGGCTTGGGGTCGTGGTCGTTGATAAACTCAAACGCTTCACCTGTTTTTATATCAGCAAAAGCTTTGTAAAACATTTCGTGTCTGTCGCTGGGCGTATATGGCCGCACATCAAAAGTGTTCACAACGGAATAACCTTCGTCACCCAGTCCGCTGTTGTCCTGTTTGGTTACATGAACAACATACTCACCGTCATCTTTCTTTTTGTAAATCCACCTGTGTTTTCCTTCAAACTTCTGCATAAAAATGCCGTGTATTTCTCCGGGGTCTTCACTTGAAATAATTTCCATCGTGGTTCCTTCTTCCATCATTCCGTAGCGGTGAAAAACAATTTGTTTCCATTCTTTTTTATCTGCTTTGCGCAAATCGAGCAAGGTTGAAATATCTTTAAACTCACGTCCCTGAGATTCTTCTGTGCGTGTAACTTTCACTTTCCATTCGCGGCCACCTTTGTTCAGATACTCCCACCCTACTACATCGCCAAATACTGAGCGAAACTCATAGTAAAGCGGAATGGGATCATGGTCGTTGATGAAAGTAAAACTTTGTGATACCGGCAACTCACGAAACATTTTCAACAACAGTTCATGTCGTTTGATGGGTACAAATACCCGCACATCTATTTCTTCGTTTGATTGAATGGTATTACTCATGTCGTAAAATTTTATAGTTGAAATATTTATTTAATGTGATTAAAATATCAGCGCACAAAGGTACGAAGAGGCTTTGCCATCTGAATGTCATATTTGATAGTATGTAGCACAATGAGCATACTTAAGAGATGATAAATATCACTTTTTCACTGGCGGCTTGGCCGGACGTACTTCAATTTTGCTGGGCAGCACACGCGGATTCATCTTCAATAAATCGTACACCATTTCGCCAATGTCTTCAGGCTGAATTTTCCATGCATCTTCTGCAGACGGCACATGGTTGTTGAAATGGCTGGTAACAGAGCCTGGCATGATGGTAGTTACTTTTACATCATGCTGCCGCAGGTCGAGCATCAGTGCCTGAGTGAAACCTACCATTGCAAATTTGCTTGCATTGTAAGCAGTTCCTTTTTCTGAAAAATAAGTTCCGGCAAGGCTGGCAATAGTAATGATGTATCCTTTTGATTTTTTGATGGCATCCACTGAAGCTTTCACACTGTGAAACACTCCTGTAACATTGGTGTTGATGACTTCATTCCACTGCTTATGTGTGAGTTCTTCAATAGGTGCAAAATGTCCCACACCTGCATTGGCAACCAACACATCTAACCGTCCCCATTTATCTAAAATTTTTTTCACTGCCTGTTGCTCATCTTCAGCATTGCACACATCCGATTGCAGTGCAAGAATATTTTCTTTATTCCCTTTCAAACTTTCTGCAGCCTGCTGTGCTGATTTCAACTGTCGGCTGCTGATGGCAACCTGAAAATCTTTTTGCAGAAGATACTGAGCAATTCCAAGACCAATGCCTTTGCTTCCACCGGTGATATACACCACTTTTTTTATGATCCATAGTAATTTTTATAATGACAAACAGCCGTAATGACTAATTGTTTGAATGATTCAGTTCAAAATAAATTTTGTCAGCTTTGTTTGATTTTATTTCTTTCGTACACCTTTCGCGAATTAAACCAGTAAATAAATAATGCAATAAAACTTAAACCCGAAGTAACATAATACAAAGTTGAAAAATCAAAAACATCACTGATGTAGGCGCCAGCCAGCATGCCGATGCCAATACCCAGGTCGAAGCCGGTGAGATAAGTAGAATTTGCAGTACCCCGTCTGGTGGATGGCGCCATGTTGTTGTAGATAGTTTGCAATGCAGGAAAAAGAGTTCCGAATCCTACTCCGAGAATAAATGCCGATGCACAGAATGCATAAATATTGTGAAAAGAAGCAAAACAAAAATATCCTGTTGTGATGAGTGAAATAGCAATGACAACCACGCGATGCAGATAACCACGGTCAACATATTTGCCTGAATTTACTCTGGAAAGCACAATGCCCGAAGCAAGAAACAAAAAGAAAATTCCTGCATTGTGAATGCCAGTTTTTTTGCCATACAACACTGCAAAGGCTACGAGCGTTCCCCATCCGAATGAGAGAAACAGCTGATTGATAAAAATCGGAATTCCTTTAATCAGAATAAATCTGTCGAAAGACAGTGGCGGTTTTTTATCGGGTTTTTTGCGCCAGGGTGTTTTAATAAAGCTCACTGCAAGAATGGCAAATGCTCCCATCATCAATGCTGATGAAACTAATTTTGAAAAACCAAAAGAGTCATAAATAATTACAGCGATATAAGGTGCAGTGGCCATAGCAATATTCATGGTGACACCAAAAAAACCAATGCCTTCTGCCCTTCTTTCAGAGGGAATAATGTCTATCGCAACTGTATTGGCCGACACTGTTGACAAGCCCCAGAACAAGCCGTGAACAAACCGCAACACTACAAAAAACATTACCGTAGCGGCAAAATAATATCCGGTGAACATGCATACAAACAATGTCACTCCTGTCATGAATAATTTTTTTCGCGGATATACATCCACCAGATAACCGCTGAATGGCCGCATAATGAGTAATGCAACCACGTAGGATGAAAGTGCAAGACCGATATGCGACTGTGATACGTGAAGCTGCTCCGATAAAAATATCGGAATGGTAGGCATGAGCAGATAAAAAGAGCAGGCAATCAGAAAATTTGCAATGCATGCATTGATAAAATTCCTGTTCCAGAGCCGCACTGCAGTGTTCGTATGTTGCCCTTCTGTAACTGTTTGTGTCATGTGTTCGTGATAACTTTTATCGCTGCTCACTTTCGTGTTTTTTCTTTACTGCATGGATGATGCATGCATATTTGATGCAGTCAAAATATTCTGTCAACAAGTGATACAAAATTCGTAAACGAATGTGCAAGACCTTTTTTATTCAGTTACTATTTATCAACAGCAGAGTTAAAAGTGCAAGAATTAAAAAATAGATTCTATCAGATCATCCACACTGATGTTGCTGAAATGACGATTCATATCAAACTTCTTCAGTGCTTCTCTTATAGCTGATTCTTCGTGGTTGATGTTGATCAATGCATTTTCAACATCTTCAATTCCGTTTTCGGAGAAAAAGTCTCCAAATATTTTCACCTGCTGAATAACACCTTTCTTTACTTCGAGATTCATCTCTAAAAGTCCGCCAACGGTACGTATTGCTTTTTTGAAATTATAGTCGGGCGATTTGCCGTAATTCCATTCATGTGTAGCATATTTTTCGTCACGCAGTTTTTGAATGGCAGCCTTATCCTGCTCTGTAAATTTATAAAGTTTGCTGCCTGGGAAATTTGCAAGCACATAGTCCATAATACTTTTTGCAAAATCAGAAACATTCATCTGCACTTTAATATGCTCTGAAATATTGGTCACACGCTTGGGCACTGATTTATGCGCTTTGTCAATATATTTAACGGGATTGATTCTGAGTGCTTCACTTACATTCCGCATTTCGGAAGAAAAAAGCAGACATCCGTGATGCAGTATTTTGTTTTTATGAATGTGAGCCGCATTTCCTGCAATCTTTTTTCCGTCAATCATCAGGTCGTTTTTCCCTTCAAAGCGTGCATCGCCACCCAATGAGCGAATCACTTCCACAATAGGCCTTGTAAATTTTTCGAAATCGGTGAGGCTTGAATTTTTTCCTGTTTTGGTAAATGAAAAATTAAGATTCCCAAGGTCGTGATACACTGCACCGCCACCTGAAATTCTTCTTACCACTGCAATGTTATTGGCTTTAACATAGTCGTAGTTAATTTCTGAAAGCGTATTCTGATATTTCCCGACAATAATGGCATTGTCGTTGCGCCAAAGCATAAAACAATCTTCTTCGAGATGTTTTAAAATATATTCATCGGTGGCAACATTAAAATAAGGGTCGGTTGATTCATGATAAATGCAAAGCATATATTTAAATTGTTTTACTGTTAGCTTTCTGAGCTGTTTATTTTTTAGTTCGTTGACTGAATGACATCTGCAACAAATGGTACTTTCCAATTTTGTAAGGTTGCATCAATAACCATTTCTTTGCAGTGAATTTAAACAAAGATAATTTAAATTCGTTTTAGAAATGAGTAAGAAAATTAAGTTAATCTGGGATATCAGAGGTCCTGAATCCATCAAAATTGCAGAACATCACATACACCATCTTTCTGAATATATTGAAGATAAAAAACTAAAAAACCATATTACGGGAACAGAAGCTATTTCAGAAACACTTTCTGTTGCCTATATGGTGGTTGAAGAAGATGAAATGATTCAGGTGAGAGATGACCTGAAACCCACACGTGGCGAATGGTATGACGAATAAACCACTCGCTGAATGAACTGTTTTACCTGGAGCAAACTTATTTCATTGCCTTTTTTGCAGAAACCAGTCTGTCGGGTGATTTTCTTTTTTTGGCAATCTGCAGTTGTGTTTTACGTGTACGCAGTTTTCTTTTGGCAGCATCTGCCGCTTTCAGTATCGCATCTTCAAAAATGGATGACGAAGTTTTGATGTAAGCATCCTTACCCGGTACTCTGATGTTGAGCATACAGTTGACCACTTCCTTCGAAGCTCTGACTTCTATTTCGAGCGTAACTTCAATTTCCTGTATATCTTTATAATATCTGTCGAGTTTGCTCAGCTTTTCTGTTGCAAAATTTTTCAGTGATGGGCTCAGTCTGAACCCTTTTGATTCAACTCTGAATTTCATAACAATTATTTTAAAATATTTCACACAAAGTTAACCTTATTCCCTCATATCTGCCATTGATATATTTTATTATTTTGCCTTACAAAAATCATCATACCATAATCAGAAATTTTTTAAAAGTGAATAATATAGAAATAATACAGCAGCTGCAGGAGTTAAGTCATTTAAGTAATCGTCTTGATATGCAGGAAGCCGAAAGAAATACCATTACAGATGCAGTAACCTCCTATACAAATCATTTTATAGCAGGATTGAAACATGTAAAAGGATTTCAGCAAAATGAGTTAAACTCCCTGGCTATTGACAATAAAAAGAAAACCATTGAAGAGTTGCTTTCCATTTATCAGAAAGAAGTTGCAGAGAATGGAATCAACGCTGCATCAGGAACACATCTCGGTTACATACCGGGAGGTGGTGTTTTCACTGGGGCAGTGGCCGATTTTATTGCTGCCGTTACCAATCCGTTTGCAAGTGTTTACTATGCATCTCCCGGTGCTGCCATGGTAGAAAACGAAGTGGTGAACTGGCTGAAGCGAGTTTTTTCTTTTCCTGAAAGTGCAACCGGATGCCTTTCGTCAGGAGGTTCCATTTCTACGCTGATTGCTTTTACAGCAGCCCGCGATAAGCATCAGGTGAAAAACGAACGTGTGCGGAAGAGTGTGGTTTACCTGAGCGAACAGGTCCATCATTCCACTCAAAAAGCATTGCGCATAATCGGTTTGGAAGATGTGTTGATACGTTATGTTCCGTTAGACAGTCATCATCGCATTCAGGTGGATGCTCTTGAACAGTTAATTGCAAAAGATACTGCTCAGGGATTGATTCCCTTTCTGATTGTAGCAACAGCAGGAACCACAGATACAGGTGCCATTGATCCTTTGAACGACATAGCTGATTTGGCAAAAAAATATCACACCTGGTTTCATGTGGATGCAGCTTACGGAGGATTTTTTATTCTTACCTCCCGTAAAAGTTTATTTAAAGGCATTGAACGTGCCGACTCCATGATTGTTGATCCTCATAAAGGAATGTTTCTGCCCTATGGTGTGGGTGCAGTTCTGATAAAAGATATATCGGCAACATTACATTCCAATTATTACGAAGCCAACTACATGCAGGATGCAGCAGAAGATGAGCTTGCAAAAAGTCCGGCAAATCTTTCACCGGAGCTTACCAAACATTTCAGAGGGCTGCGTGTATGGCTGCCATTGCAGTATCATGGCATTGAACCTTTCATTGCATGCCTCGAAGAAAAATTGCTCCTGGTTAAATATTTCAGGCAACAATTGCAGGAAAGAGGATTTTGGATTGGACCTGAACCTGATCTATCAGTAAGTTATTTCAGATATCCGTTTGAGAAAGATGCCGACAGAAAAAATCAACAGCTGATGAATGAAATACATGCCGATGGCGATGTGTTTTTAAGTTCATCCGTCATTGAAGGAAAGTTTGTGATACGAATTGCCATTCTTGCTTTCCGCACCAAAAAAGAAACTGTTGACAGGGCCGTTGCTATGATTGAAAGATGCCTGAAGAAAGTAAAATAATTATTCATCAGAAAGTTTCAGTTGCACCACTTCAGGTGCTTTTGCCCAGTGTGGCGGAACATCCTTTGTCGTAAGCAAAGGCATGGATGAGGTTGCTCCGCCAAGCTGTACTGCATGCAGGAACACTACCTTGCTGATACGATAATATCTTATTGCATACGAACACATCACACAGGGTTCATGTGTAGAGTATAAAATACAGTCAGACAAATCTGTGGTGTTCAGTTTTCGTATTGCAATTCTTATTGCTTCAATTTCTGCATGGCAGGTTATATCATTTTTACTTTTGCCTGCTTCTTCTGCTTCGGCAGTGATGCTTCCTTGCCGAACAATTAATGCACCCACAGGAGAGTTGCCCTTAAGCCCGGCAGCTTTGCCCAATATTTCGCAACGGTGAATGTAATATTTATCATCCTTCATCCTGACAGTTTCAAATTTGAGTGAAAGAACAAAAATAAAAGCTGTAACTCATTTTATATCTTATCAATTACCTTAAAAACAAAACTGCTTCCGAAATTTCTTCCGGAAGCAGTAAAAAAACTCAAAAGGATATTTAAACTATTTCTCAACTACTGTTACAGAACCTTTCATTGTCGGGTGAAAACTGCACAGGTAGTTAAAACTACTCTGCGGACTCATTGTCCATGTCGCTCCGATGTTAATGGTATCTGAAGTCCATGTTTGTGCAGTATCTTCTGTCACACTGTGGGCAACGATATCATTATTTATCCAAACGATGGTGTCGCCTTTATGAATGGTTAGTTGAGCAGGTTTAAACTGCATTCCTTCTATCACAACGGTATCGGTAGTTTTTACAACTTGTGCTGTTGCTGTGCTGTCAGTTGCAGTGCTTTTCTGATTTTCAGAAGTTCCGCAACCTGCCAGCAGATACATGACACCTGCAACCGCTCCTGCTAAAATTATTCTTTTCATACAACTGACTCATTATTTAATTTTAGACTGAGCCATTTTAGCCATTTCAAAGTGGTGATCGAGCAAAGGAGTTACCTTGGTAAGCAATGCTTTTAACTCGGCATTCTGCGTTTGTGGTATCAACACTGTTTTAACTGCATTAATCACTGCTTCGTGATATGCAACTTCATTGTCAATATAAGCTTTATCAAAAGCTTTGCCTGTAAGTTTATTCAGTTTGGCAGTGGTTTCTTTTTCACCTTTCAGTAATGACTGTGTCATGGCATTGTCTTTGGGTGTAACGCCCAATTTAGTTGCCAGATCAACGGCTTGCTTGATGATACTCTCATGGTCTTTAATCATTGTTTCGGCAAATTTCTTTGCTTCGGCATTTTTGGTTTTCTTCAAAGCAATCTTTCCGTAGTTTACATCAATCTGATTAGCAGTAACAGCAACAGAAGCAATTTCAGGATCTGTCAGTTTAGGAGCAGCATCCTGTGCAGATGCTGTAAAAGATACAATAGACATGCAAGTAATCATGCTTGCAATTGTTCTGGTGAAATTTTTAAGCATTTTCATAATTTTTGTTTTTTAAAAATCTGTCATAAAAACATGCGCTTATGAAATTAGTTTCATGAAACACACAAAATATTTTTGAACCATTCAGTTTTTTGATACACAAATCATCTTTATAAATGTAACCTGTTTACTTCAGCTAACTGTGTTTAATATACAGTCAATCTATAAGTTGAACTTGAAATCTTAGAATTGTAACCAAAAAATCACTTCTTTTTATTCGGTTTCGGCAACAGGATGATATTCTCTTGAAAGTAAAAACAGACAGGCAAAGGTTAGGACACCTATCAGTGCATGGTAAAATAAACCTGATGTGATGCATAATAAAAAGCATGTTTAATATATCCAGATGCACTTTCAGAAGTTTTTGATGATTGCAAAACAGTAATTACATCATTCACATTGCGTGGCATCTGTTGTTTTAACCCGGCAGGTGCATTTGAAAGTTTTCCATTGATTGCGGTATTGAAAACTCCTCCCAAAACAGCAGCTCCAATACTTTGACCCAGATAACGAGAAAACATATTTGCACCGGTTACCACTCCGCGTTTACCCCACGACACTACAGACTGTACTCCCACCAGTACCGGTGTGGACAACAATCCGAATCCTGCTCCTAAAAACAACTGATCGGCTACCAGCCACCATGGATGCATATTGAAAGGAAGTGTCAGAAACAAAGTGGAAAAAATGATAATCATAATCACTCCTATGACAGCGGTATTTCTGAAACCGATTTTCAGATATAATTTTCCTGATAAGGAAGAAGCAACAGGCCAGCCTATGGTCATGCTGGCAAGAATAAACCCTGCTGCTATCGCTCCCATTCCCAATACCGACTGTGCAAATACCGGAATATACATGTTAGGCCCGAGCATCATTGCTCCCATCAGAATCATTGCTAAATTGGAGCCTGCAAGAATTTTATTGGTCCAAACCCAGTTGGGCATTACAGGTTCACGACTTCTTTTCTCAATGTAAATGGTGAGTGCTATCAGCAAAATGGTCAGCAGTATCATTCCTGAACTTCGCCATGTAAAAAGCTCCCATTCCTGACCTAACTTCATCAGTGTAAAAATGAGTATGGTTCCCGTTACAAGCATCATCAATGCTCCGCCATAATCAATATGATGTTCACGCTTCACAATGTGTTCTTTGAAGAAAACAGATAAAAGAATAAATGCTGTAATTCCGATAGGAATATTTATCAGAAAAATCCAACGCCAGTTTGCATATTCGACCAAAGCACCACCCAGTGAAGGTCCCATGATGGCAGCCATTCCCCACACACTGGAAAGCCATCCCTGAATCTGCGCCCTCTCACGAACGGTATAAATATCACCGGCAATGGTATTCACTGTAGCCATTATGGCTCCTGCACCCAATCCTTGCAGTCCGCGGAAAATAATCAGTGAAGTCATATCCCAGGAAGCAGCAGAAGCAGCAGAGCCTGCAAGAAAAACTACAATTCCAATTCGTAAAACAGGTTTGCGTCCGTAAATATCTGCCAGCTTGCCATAGATGGGAATAGTGATGGTTTGTGCAAGCAGATAAATTGAATAAACCCAACTGAACAACCCGAAATCTCCAAGGTCGGCAACAATCTGAGGAATGGCAGTTGAAACAATGGTGACATCCATTGCTGCAAGCATAATACTAAACATTAAAGCAGCAAGTACCCATCCACGGTTGTGCGCTTTATTGCTTAACGAAAAATCATCATTCATAAATTGCAACTATGTTGCTAAAGAAAAATTACGAAGGTAAAATAATATTCAACGTACGTTTGAAAGACTTAACCTGACATTTGCTCCAAAAAAACATAACCTCCGTAAACTTTACGGAGGTTATATTCATTACTCACTAAATTTAATTGGTTCTATTTTTCATCAGCACTTGGTCCGTACATTCCCGGCACGGGCACATCCAACAGTCGAAGATAAACGCTTAACTGCGCTCTGTGATGATACAAATGACTTAAAGCAATGCTGCGCATGGCTACAGCTTTGGGAAGTTCTGCTATCACATGGTCACCTTTTCTTAAAGACCATTTGCCGCTAAGCTCTTCGTCTTTTGTATTCCTGAGTGTGTCAAGAGCCTGTTTAATGTTGTTGTCGAATTCCTTTACCAGATCTTCTGTGGAATTGATTTCGGCACCTTTCAATGAAGCCAGGTCAAGATGATCGGTTTTTGCAATAACTCCCGGCCATGAACTCAAACCAGCTACATGGCTGGCAAGTGCTTTTAAAGAGTTTGATTTTGGATGTGGTTTCCAGTCGAACTTATCCTGCGGAATGCGCTCTAAAATTTTTCTGGTACCTGCTGATTCATGTTCAATTTCAGCAATTAGAGATTTTGTTAATGACATATTTGTATTCTGTTAATGTTTGAATTGAATAATTTTACTTCTCTGTAAACAGATTTTTCCTCATTTGGTTTTCAACAATGAATCCAGATACTGAAACCACCGGTGTATAACTTCATTCTGTATTAAATTCAGGCTATAAAAATATTAATTTAATTATCCAAAATTTAAATCGCAATCAGGAGCGGATTTAAATCATATCAGGTATGATGGTTATAATAATATATTTGCTTTTGCAAGAGCTTTTAAATTTATGAGAATATTACTCACAGGTGCCAACGGATATATTGGAATGAGGTTACTACCCGTGCTGGTAGAGGCCGGCCATGATGTTACCTGTGTGGTAAGAGATAAAAACCGTTTTAAGCCTTCGGCTGATTTGTTAGACAAAATCAGCATTATTGAATTTGATTTTCTGCATCCCGAAAATGCTGTTCAGCAGTTCAACAAAAAACAGTTTGATGTTGCCTATTATCTGATTCACTCCCTTGGCGACACTTCAACAACATTAAAAGAATACGAAGTGAGAGCTGCAGGTTGTTTTGTGCTGGTAGCCACACTTACACAAGTGAAACAAATAGTTTATCTGAGCGGCATCAGCAATGAAAAAATGCTTTCAAAACATCTCACCGCACGCAAAGTGGTGAAAGATGTGCTGATACGTTCTGAAATTCCATATACCATTTTTGAAGCCGGAGTGATTGTTGGCTCAGGAAGCATTTCATTTGAAATTATACGCGACCTCACCGAAAAATTGCCTGTGATGATTGTACCTCACTGGCTGAAATCAAAATGCCAGCCCATAGCCATCAGAAACGTAATCAACTACCTTCAACTCTGCCTGATGAATGAGAAAACATTCAACAAGACTTTTGAAATTGGCGGGCCTGATGTGCTTACCTATAAACAAATGCTTCTTGACTATGCTGAAGTACGCGGCTACAAACGATATATTTTTTCTTTACCAGTGCTGTTTCCGGGATTGTCGGCTCACTGGGTGAATCTGACTACATCG
Source organism: Bacteroidetes bacterium OLB10 (assembly GCA_001567275.1). Taxonomy (GTDB): domain Bacteria; phylum Bacteroidota; class Bacteroidia; order AKYH767-A; family OLB10; genus OLB10. The sequence goes on along the minus strand of LNBX01000034.1, from coordinate 99,798 downwards.
GCCAACTACACTATTGCAAAACAATTAGTGCAGAGTATGAAAAATGATGTGGTGTGCAAAGAGAATTCCATACTTTCAATTATTCCGCAATATCTCTATTCCTATAAGGAAGCAATTAAAATGGCTTTTGCAAGAATAGAACAGAACATGGTTGTTTCAAGTTGGACAGATTCTGCATCGAGCAGCCTCACTCATCTCGAAGTGAACCAACATATTGAAGTGCCTGTAAACGGATGCTACAAAGACAGAAAATGGCTGAAAATAGATTGTGCCGATAAGGATGAAATAGCAAACCGTTTTTTTGGTATTGGCGGAGAGCATGGATGGTACTATGCAGATTCGCTCTGGAGAATGAGAGGTTTGTTGGATAAATTTGTTGGAGGTGTGGGCTTGAGCCGTGGTCGCAGAAGCAAGGTGGACATTGAACCCGGTGACACCATAGATTTCTGGAGAGTAATTCTCGCAGATAAGAAAAACTATCGCCTGCTATTGTTTGCAGAGATGAAACTCCCCGGTGAAGCATGGCTCGAGTGGTCCATTGTGCAGAATGGTCAGCACTGTATCCTGAAACAAACTGCTACCTTCAGACCCAAAGGTATTATGGGAAGAAATTACTGGTATGCCATGTTACCTTTTCACTTTTTTATTTTCAGAAATATGCTGAGGCGTATTGCAGGGCTGAAGTAATTAATTTCTTTCTTTATAAACCTCAGTTGTTGTATTGCAAAATAATTTGCTCCAGTTCGCAGGCTGTCATTATCCCTGATTTTCGCCACTTCTCCTTCCCACTTTTTAAAAGTATAAATGCAGGTACACTTCTTATTTGGTAAATAGATGCAAGCTTATGGTTCTTATCCAAATCTATTTTAACTACCTCAGTATTTTCAGGAATTTTATCTTTCAGTCTGTCCATCACTGTTTGCATTGTCTGACATGAACCACACCAGTCTGCATAAAAATAAAGTAACAAACATTCATGGCTCATGCTGTGATGACTTCTATATAAATTCTGCTTTTTCGTAAAAACAAAAAACAATTCCGATCCTGCTCTTGGTGCAATACTGTTGTAACAAGGTTCCAGTTTATCAATGTGAAACTCCGCAGAAAACAGTTCTCTGTATTCTTTTTCATCTCCCCCGAACGGAGGACCTGATTCGCCAAAACTTACTCCGAACAACACACCTGCAAGTTTGCCGGTCTTATTCAGCAGCGATGCCATCTTTTTAACATATTCTTCTCTTCGCTGCAGCACCTGTGCACAAAAAAATGTTTGTTCCAGAATCAAATCATATTTACCCTGATGCTTAAAAAAATCTTCGCAATGTATTTTTATCTGCGGTGTATGTTTAAATTTTTCCCGCAAGCGCGAAACTGCTTCTTCTGAAATATCCACCAGAGTGATGTTGCTGAAACCATTGTCAGCAAAATGTGCTGCTTCATAAGCATTTCCGCATCCCGGAATGAGTATGGCTGCATCTTTGTTTGGATAACCTTCCATAAATTTTACCAACGGAGGAGATGCATAACCTATATCCCAGCCTGTTTGTCCGCTTATCCATCGCTGATTCCAGAACGATGCATCCAGTTCGTTTTCAAATTTTGGAGTTGAAGAAGAATTCTGCGTTGTGCTCATACCGGTTTTTGTTTGAATAATTTTTAACAAACATAATTACTCTTTGTTTTAATGCAGATTGCTAAGTATTAAATGTTACACTTTCATCACATAAGCAATGCAAATGTTCCGTTAGATTTGTCATCAAAATTGAAATAAAATTTTTACATCAGTAATAATATGAAAAAGCGAATTAATTTATCGAAAGTATCACCCGAAGCGTATGAAGCCATGATTGGCCTTGAAAAATATCTCGAAAAAAGTGGCCTCGACAAAAAATTGTATGAGTTGATAAAAACACGTGCATCACAAATTAACGGATGTGCTTATTGCATCAACATGCATACCCGTGATGCGCTGAAAATCGGAGAAACAGCCCAACGTTTATTTCTGCTAAACGCATGGCGCGAAACAGAACTTTTTTCGGAAAAAGAACGTGCAGTGCTTGCACTCACCGAAGAAATGACACTCATTGCAGGCAACCATGTTTCAGATGCCGTTTATGACGAAGCTGCAAAACATCTCACCGAAAAAGAAATGGCTGCCGTAATCATGGCCGTTGTTGCCATCAACGGATGGAACCGTATTGCCATTACTGCACATACGCCACTTGACTGAATAGTTCAGTTTACATCATATTTATCGAGGGAAAAGCAGCTATTAAACACTGACAAATGTTAGTTTTTTCGAGCATTAAAGCTTCATTGCATTGTCTATTTTTGTGAAGTTTTTAAAACGGTCATGACGAGTAGCAGAAAAATAGAATTGATGAGTCCTGCAGGAGATTTTGAATCGCTTCAGGCTGCTTTGGACAATGGTGCCGACTCTGTTTATTTTGGTGTGGAACAACTGAACATGCGTGCCAGAGCAACCATCAATTTCACGATGGAAGATTTGCCGGAAATTGCAAGAAGATGCAAAGAAAAAAATGTGAGAACCTATCTCACGCTGAATACCATCATTTACGATCACGACCTGTCTGTTGTGAAAACCCTTCTCAATAAAGCAAAAGAAGCCGGACTTACAGCAGTGATTGCAATGGATCAGGCAGTGATTGCTTATGCGCGACAGATTGGTATGGAAGTGCATATTTCTACTCAGATAAATATTACCAATATCGAAACAGTACGTTTTTATTCACTCTTTGCCGATACCATGGTGATGAGTCGTGAACTGAGTTTGAATCAGGTAAAAAAAATTTGTCAGCAGATTGAAAAGGAACAAATCAAAGGCCCTTCAGGAAATTTAGTAGAAGTTGAAATTTTCGGGCATGGTGCTTTATGCATGGCTGTTTCAGGAAAATGTTATCTGAGCCTGCATTCGCATAACTCATCTGCAAACAGAGGTGCATGCAAACAAAATTGCAGAAGAAAATATACGGTAATTGATCAGGAGTCAGGTTTTGAAATTGAACTAGACAATGAGTATATGATGTCACCAAAAGATTTGTGTACCATTGATTTTTTGGATCAGTTGGTTGAAACAGGAGTTAAAGTGTTGAAAATTGAAGGAAGAGGCCGCGCACCTGAATATGTGGCCACTACTACCAAATGCTACCGCGAAGCTATTGACGCAGTTGCTGATGGTACTTACAACAAAGAGAAAGTGGCTGACTGGATGAAAAGACTTGAAACTGTTTACAACCGCGGCTTCTGGTCAGGATATTATTTAGGTCAGAAACTCGGAGAGTGGACTGACTCATCAGGCTCCAAGGCTACACAGAAGAAAGTTTATATCGGAAAAGGACAACATTTTTTCCCTAAAACCAATATAGCAGTATTTCTGATTGAATCGTTTGATGTGCGTGTAGGTGATAAAATTTTAATTCAGGGTCCTACAACAGGCTCGCAGGAAATGGTAGTGGAAGATATGCGTGTGGACAAAAAGGAAGGTGCGCTCACCGCTGAAAAATCAGACCTCGTTACCATTAAAACAAATTTCAAAGTGCGTCCTTCCGATAAGTTGTATAAAATTGTTGATGCCTGAATGATTGTAGTTACTCTTCAGCGTGATAAATGTATTGGCTGCAACTACTGTGTGGAGTTTGCTCCCGAATATTTTAGAATGTCGAAGAAAGATGGTAAATCAGTTTTGCTGCAATCAACAGAAAAACGTGGCTTTCATACTATGAAAACAAAACAACAAAGTGCTTTGGAAGTATGTGACAAAGCTGCCAAAGCATGTCCTGTAAAAATTATTTCTGTCAAAGAAGTCTGATTGAATTTTTACTGCACTAACTTTTTCTAAATTCGGCAGATGAAAGTTGCAGTAACAGGCGCATCCGGACATATTGGCTCTGCTGTTTGCAGACATCTCATTGCACAGGGGCATGAAGTGGTTGCTCTGGTACGCAACGATGTAGCTGCAATTCAGGATTTGCCTCTGAAGAAAATGCAGGGCGATGTTCTGAACCGTGAATCGCTGATTGCTTTCATGCAGACATGCGATGCTGTAATACACACTGCTGCTGCCATTGATCTGAGTTATCACTTCAACCAAAAAGTTTACGATATCAATGTTACAGGCACCAAAAACATTTTGGAAGTTGCAAAAGAAACAGGCGTTAAAAAAATTGTTCATATCAGCTCCATTCATGCTTTCTCACATTCACCTCACAACATTCCTCTTGATGAATCGCGGGAATTTGTAAATGATACAGCTTTATTTTACGACCGGACAAAACGTGACGGACACAAATTAGCTCTTGATGCTGCACGCAACGGAATGTTTGTTGTGGTGGTTTGTCCAACGTCAGTGGTTGGCGCACCCGATTTTAAACCTTCCAAATTAGGCAAGGCAGTTGTTGATATTTACAAAGGATATGTTCCGGCAGTTATTGAAGGTGGTTTTGATTTTGCAGATGTGCGCGACATTGCTGCCGGCATAGCAGCTGCACTTACCAAAGGCGTTTCGGGCGAAACCTATATCTTAGGCGGAAAATATTGTACCATTCAACAATTTGCAGAAATCATTCTTGAGATAAAAGGAAGTAATAAAAAACTGAAACAACTTCCCATATCAGTTGCTAAAGCAATGCTGCCGTTTATCAGATTATATTCTTTTATCACAGGCAAACCTCCACTCTATGACAAACCTTATCTCGATATTCTGATGGATGGAAACAAAAATGTTTTGTCTGCAAAAGCACAGCGCGAACTTGGATATCAGTCACGCGAACTTAAAGAAACACTTACCGACACCATTCAGTGGTTTAAAAATTCAGGGCGGATATGACATCTGAAAATTATACTTGTTTTGTTTATGGCTGGATTGCTCTTGCAGTAATCATTTTTTTCGTGCTGATGTTTGTTACTGCTCCCTACGGACGGCATACCAAAAAAACCTGGGGACCGCTTATAGACAACAGACTTGGATGGATGCTGATGGAAATTTTTGTGCTGTTGGTGCTTTTTTGGTTTGTGTTTACGGGGCAAAATCAGCAATCATTTACCAATCTGCTCATCATCTCATTTTTTGCATTTCATTATTTCAACCGAAGTATCATCTTTCCGTTAAGACTTAAAACTAAAGGCAAAAAAATGCCTGTTGTAATTACGCTCATGGGATTAACTTTTAATCTCGTCAACGGATTTATTATCGGATATTATCTCGGCAATTTTAAAATTTATGACAGGGAATGGCTGAGCAGCATTCCTTTTATCACCGGAACCATTATTTTTTTTGCAGGACTCACCATTAACTGGTGGTCGGATGGAATATTAATAGGACTTCGCAAATACGGTGAAAGCGGTTATAAAATTCCAGAGGGGAAATTATTTCACTATGTGAGTTGCCCCAACCTGATGGGCGAAATTATCGAATGGTGCGGCTTCGCCATTCTCACCTGGAGTTTACCCGGTTTGGCTTTTTTTATCTGGACATTTTGCAACCTTGTACCCAGAGCCATATCACATCACAAATGGTACAATGAGAAATTTGAAAACTACCCGAAAAACCGAAAGGCTGTAATTCCTTATGTAATATGAATTAAGTGTGAGTGTTTAAACATTGTTTTATAATTAACTGTTTAATTGTAGCTCTGCTGATACTTTAAAATTCCTTTTTCTTTATCAACATACTGCAACACTTATTCACAAAGCCGGAAAGCAGAAGCACTATTTCCTACTTTTGTGAAATTTTTAAAGAAAATGCCAAAAGATACATCCATAAAATCAGTCTTAATAATCGGTAGCGGCCCCATAATCATTGGTCAGGCTTGTGAGTTTGACTACAGCGGCTCTCAGGCTTCACGCTCGCTGCGCGAAGAAGGAATTGAAGTAACACTCATCAATTCCAACCCTGCCACCATCATGACCGACAAAGTTACTGCCGATTATATTTATCTGCTCCCGCTTACTGTTGAGAGTATTGAAAAAATTCTTTCAGAGCGAAAAATTGATGCCGTACTTCCTACCATGGGTGGCCAGACGGCTCTTAACCTCTGCAAGGAAGCTGACGAAAGAGGTGTATGGAAAAAACACGGTATAAAAATTATCGGTGTAAACATTGATGCCATTGAGACTACTGAAAACCGCGAAGCTTTCAGAAAACTGATGGTAGATATTGGAATGGGTGTGGCACCGTCAGCAGTGGCCAACTCATTTTTGTCAGGAAAAGAAATTGCACAGCGCATAGGTTTTCCGCTGGTGATACGTCCCTCCTACACACTTGGTGGTTCGGGTGGAAGTTTTGTAATGAAGAAAGAAGAGTTTGAAGACAAACTGATGCGCGGATTGCAGGCATCACCCATTCACGAAGTGTTGGTAGAAAAAGCAGTACTCGGATGGAAAGAATTTGAACTTGAACTTTTGCGCGACTCCAATGACAATGTCATCATCATCTGTTCGATAGAAAATCTCGACCCGATGGGTATTCACACCGGTGACAGCATTACCGTAGCACCTGCCATGACACTGAGCGACCATACCTATCAGCGTATGCGCGACATGGCCATAAAAATGATGCGTGCCATCGGAAAATTTGCAGGAGGTTGCAACGTTCAGTTTGCTGTTGACCCCGATACAGAAGATATTATTGCAATAGAAATCAATCCGCGTGTTTCGCGTTCTTCTGCTCTTGCCTCAAAAGCTACAGGCTATCCTATTGCCAAGATTGCTGCAAAACTTGCCATCGGTTATAATTTGGATGAACTGAAAAATCAAATCACAGGAAGCACATCAGCATTTTTTGAACCTGCACTCGATTATGTAATTGTAAAAATACCGAGATGGAATTTCGACAAGTTTCATGGTGCCGACAGAACATTAGGATTACAGATGAAATCGGTTGGTGAAGTGATGGGTATTGGACGAAGTTTCAACGAAGCATTGCAGAAAGCCTGTCAGAGTCTTGAAATAAACCGACACGGATTAGGTGCTGACGGCACAGGCTGGCATAAGGTGGACGATATTCTCCACTCACTCGAACATCCGTCATGGGACAGGGTCTTTCATGTGAGAGATGCATTGAAACTTGGATTACCAATTCAAACCATACACAACCACACCAAAATTGATAAGTGGTTTCTTACCGAAATACAAAAGCTGGTAAGTATGGAGCAGGAGTTGCGGAGATATAATCTGAACAACATTGCTGATGACCTGATGCTTGAGCTCAAACAAAACGGATTCAGCGATTATCAGATTGCACATATACTCGGAAATGTTACTGCCGAAGATGTTTACGAACGAAGAAAACAAATGGGCATCACGCGGGTGTATAAAATGGTGGACACATGTTCTGCAGAGTTTGGAGCCAAAACACCTTACTTCTACAGCACATTCGAAAAACCTGCTGAAGATGCTACGGGAAAAACAATTTCAGGAACTGAGAGCAAGGTGAGCGACAGAAAAAAAATTCTCGTTCTCGGCAGTGGCCCCAACCGCATTGGTCAGGGAATAGAGTTTGACTACTCCTGCGTGCATGGTGTGCTCGCTGCCAAAGAATCCGGCTACGAAGCCATCATGGTCAATTGCAATCCCGAAACCGTAAGTACTGATTTTGATATTGCCGACAAACTTTACTTCGAACCTGTTTACCGCGAACATATTTACGAACTCATCGAGTACGAAAAACCCGAAGGAGTGATTGTGCAGTTGGGCGGACAAACAGCACTGAAACTTTCAGAATATCTCAACGAAAAAGGAATTAAAATTATAGGAACATCTTTTGAAGATATGGACCTTGCCGAAGACAGAGGACGCTTCTCCGACCTGCTTCGCGACCTGGATATTCCCTACCCTCCTTACGGTGTTGCAGAGAGTGCAGAAGAAGCCCTTGTTGTTGCCAACAAAGTTGGCTATCCCGTTTTGGTAAGACCCAGCTACGTACTCGGTGGACAGGGAATGAGTATTGTAATTAATGACGAAGAACTGGAACGTGCCGTTATCAAACTTCTCAAAAACCTTCCCGGCAACAGAGTGCTTATTGACCATTTTCTCGACATGGCCGAAGAATGTGAAGCAGATATTATTTGTGACGGAAAAGATGTGCAGATCATCGGTATGATGGAACATATTGAACCGGCAGGTATTCACAGTGGCGATTCGTATGCCGTGCTTCCTCCTTTCAGCCTGAGCGAAAATGTGCTTTCACAAATGAAAACTTATGCCGAAAAATTAGCACTTGCACTGCATGTAAAAGGTCTGCTCAATATTCAGTATGCCGTGAAGAATGAAAAAGTTTATGTCATTGAAGCCAATCCGCGTGCATCACGCACAGTGCCTTTCATTGCCAAAGCGCATCAGGTGCCTTACATCAACATTGCCACCAAGGTAATGCTTGGCGTAAATAAACTTTCGGATTTTGAAATAAAACCTGCAGCTTTTGGTTATGCCATTAAAGAACCGGTATTCTCTTTCGAGAAATTTGCTGATGTGAATAAAGAATTAGGCCCTGAAATGAAATCAACAGGCGAAGCCATTCGTTTTATTGAATCAACTGAAGATGCTTATTTCAGACATTTATACAAAGAGAAAAGTATGTATCTGTCACGATAATCATTTTAATGCAAACAATAAACCATGCGTGATGTATTTTATACCGTTGTAGTTATCTGGATTGTGTGGAGAATTTACCATAGTTTTCAGTCGCGGAAAAATTTTTCACAAAAACAATCGCAAACACGTCCGCGCGAAGGCGAAGTTACCATTGAGTCAGGCCAATCTCCCAAAAGTAAATCGGACGACAAAGGAGATTATGTTGACTTTGAAGAAATAAAAGACTGACTTATTCGTAGCGCAATGATTTCACCGGATTGATGCGTGTAATGATGACGGACGGAATAACCATTACAAGTACACAGGCAATCAGTGTTCCAATATTAATCAGCAAAATATTCGCAGGCGAAAAATTAATCGGAACGTACGATACATAATACGATTCCTGTGGGAGACCTACCAGATGATAACGGTATTGCAAATAACATAAAGTGAGTGCAATCAGATTTCCAATTACGAGGCCGGTGAGCACAATACCCGATGCCACATAAATAAAAATTTTACGTATGCCTGCATTTCTTGCGCCAATGGCTTTGAGCAAACCAATGGTAGAAGTGTTTTCGAGAATTATAATCAGCAAGGTAGAAATCATATTGATGCCTGCAACAAGTATCATCAGCACCAGAATGATAATTACATTCACATCCTGCAAATCGAGCCAGTGAAAAATATCGGGATACAGTTCCTTTATCGTAAGCGAATTAAACTGAAACCCTGACAGTTCATACACTTTATGATTTACTGACGAAAGGTCGTTCAGATTTTTCAGCGTGATTTCAAAACCTCCTGCCTGGTCCGGAGTCCAGTTGTTGAGTTTTTGAATGACTGACAGTGGCGAAAACACATACATGTTGTCAAACTCTTCGAGGCCGGTGCTGTAAATTCCGCGGATTATAAATTTGCGGATGCGCGGTGGCTGCTCAATGAAATACACTACTAACGGATCATTGAGTTTGAGGTTCATTTTGTCGGCAATGTTTTTTGAAATGATTGCAGGATATTGTCCGTTGACGATGGAAAGACTGAACTTGCCCTGATACATTTTGTCATTGAAAAAATCAGCCTGATACAGACTGTCAAGTCCTTTGATGACAACTCCCTGAATGTCTTCATCGGTTTTAATAATTCCTGCCTTGCTTGCAAAAGCTGTTATTTTCTCAATCCTGTTATCGGCACGCAGTGTTTTGATAAATGGCTGACTGATGTTTACAGGAGTTTCTTCAAAGGATTGATTATTGTCAAAGTTTTTTTAACCGTATGTGCGAACCGAATCCTACAACTTTCTGAGTGATTTCATTCTTGAAACCTGTGACAATACAAATGGAAACTATCATCACCAGCACACTCAGAGCAACACTTGTAATGGCAATGTAGAGTACTGCCTTCGACATTCGTTGGTTGTTAACACTGCCTGTGAAAAAACGTCTTGCTATGTACGACTCGTATTTCAATGAATTGACTAATCTTGTTTTTTAATCGGTTTCAAAATTATGCTTTTGAAGCGTTTCTTCAGTTTTGCTTTGGTAATGGCAACAGCAACAATATTATGTGCTGCTCAAATGCCTGACAGCGTCATTACCGGTGCCGAACAGCTGAATGTTTACCTGCCCAAGTTGCGCAATCAGAAAGTGGCTGTGGTTGCCAACCAGACCAGTATTGTAGGAAACGAACATTTAATTGATGTGTTGTTGCATGCATCCATTGATGTGAAAAAAATAATGACTCCCGAGCATGGTTTCAGAGGTGTTGCCGAAGCAGGTGAAGAAGTTGCTTCTTCCGTTGACAAAAAAACAGGATTGCCCGTTATTTCACTCTATGGCGACCATAAGAAACCTACTGCTGATGATTTATCGGGGATTGATGTGGTGGTTTTCGACTTGCAGGATGTGGGCGTAAGATTTTATACCTACAGCTCTACGCTGCAATATGTGATGGAAGCCTGTGCCGAACAAAGGAAAAAACTCATTCTGTTAGACAGACCTAATCCGAATGGATACTATGTGGATGGCCCCGTGCTCGAACCTGCTTACAAATCATTTGTTGGCATGAATCCCATTCCCGTTGTTTACGGACTTACATTGGGAGAATATGCACAGATGCTGAATGGCGAAGGATGGCTGAAAGACAAAATGCAATGCAACATTGAAATTATTCCGGTGAAAGGTTATACACACAGCACACTCTATCAGCTTCCTGTAAAACCCTCGCCCAATCTGCCCAATATGACGGCTGTGTATCTCTATCCATCTCTTTGTTTTTTTGAAGGCACCATTGTGAGTATAGGACGCGGAACCGATTATCCTTTTCAGATAGTAGGCTATCCCGGATTTACGGAAGGACCTTTCGAATTCACTCCACATAAAAATCCTGAAATGAAACTTGCACCGCTGTACGAAAATCAAAAGTGCCACGGTTTCGACCTTCGCGATTTTGGAAATTATTACATCCCTGTTTCAAAAAAACTTTATCTGTTCTGGCTCAAAAATATTTACGACAACTACACTCAGAAAGATAAATTCTTCAACTCGTATTTTGATAAACTTGCAGGTACCGACAAACTGCGCAAACAAATTATCGAAGGACTGAATGAAGATCAGATTCGGCAGTCGTGGAAGAAAGATCTGGATGCCTATAAAACCATCAGAAAAAAATATCTCTTATATCCCGATTTCGAATAATGCCATTGACTGCACTGCCCATGAAACCATCAACTCAAATCTTTTGTAATTTTGCTCAATAGTTTATCATTTTTGAAAATTTACAATCATATTGACCTTTTCCAAAAGGTTAACAACGCTGTCATCACGCTTGGCACTTTTGACGGTGTTCACAAAGGACATAAAGTCATCATCAACCGGCTGAAACAATTGGCTGACGAAATTGGCGGTGAAGTGGTTGTTCTCACTTTTTTTTCCGCATCCGCGCATGGTATTGTTTCCTGACGACCACGGGCTTCAGCTGCTCAACACCATCGAAGAGCGTACGGCACTCATGGATAAGGCAGGCATTCAGCATCTCATCATCCATCCCTTTTCAAAAGAGTTTTCGAGGCTGAGCAGTACCGAGTTTGTAAGAGATATTCTGGTGAACAAATTAGGAGTTAAAAAATTAGTGATTGGCTACGACCATCATTTTGGCCGCAACCGCGAGGGAAGTTTTGCCGACCTGGAAGAGCTGGCACCGGTTTATAATTTTGAAGTGGAACGCATACCTGAGCAGGACGTAAACGAAGTGGCTGTAAGCTCTACTAAAATACGCAACTCGTTGCTCAGCGGTGATGTGGCTGCTGCACGTGAATTTTTAGGTTATGATTATGAGTTGACAGGCACTGTGATTCATGGAAAAAAATTAGGTCGCGAGCTCGGATTTCCTACTGCAAATCTGCATATCAGAGAAGACTATAAACTCATTCCTGCCAACGGAATTTATGCTGCAAGAGCACAGGTAAAAGGAAAACTTTTGAATGGCGTAATGAGCATTGGCAACAGGCCCACCTTCGACAATGGTGAGCGTTCAGTAGAAATCAATCTCTTTGATTTTGAGGGCGATTTATATGGAGAAAAATTAACACTGCAGATGATTGCACATATACGAAATGAGGAAAAATTCAACTCAAAAGAAGAATTAATTGCCGCCATGAATAGGGATAAATCAAAAGCAGTAAAACTATTATCGTAATTCCTTCGTTAAATGGGGATATGAAAAGGGCAATAAGCCATATAGCCATACTTCTGATGGTATGTTTTACCATGAGTCTGAAAGCACAGGAGCTTTGGGAAGAAGATTCTCTTAACCATCAAAAAGTTTGGAAATCGTTGTCGGAAGCACTTCAAAAACCCGATTCGGTTTTTCGTCTTGATTTATCAAAACATAAACTCAAAGAAGTTCCTCCTGAAGTATTTCAGCTTACCGAATTGCGCGAGCTGAACCTCAGCCGCAACCATCTTACTGAAATTCCTGAAAACATTTACAAACTTTCAAACCTTCAGCGACTGTATCTCAATAACAACAGGCTTACTGCACTGCCGCAACGCATAGGCACACTTAAAAACCTGCAGCTGCTCGACCTCGACCGCAACCGCATTGAAGCATTGCCTCCTGAAATTGGTATGCTCATTAACCTGGAAGTGCTGAGCATGTGGGATAATGAATTGTCCGATTTGCCTGACGATATAAAAAGTCTGCGAAGCATACTGCGCAAACTTGAGCTGCGTGGTATCCTCTTCAACGAAGAACAGCAAAAACGTTTCCACGACTTACTGCCCTACACTACCATCTACCTTTCGCCTCCCTGCAATTGCAAGCAATAGGCTCCTGTATGGCCATTCAAACTATTTTTACATCCAACTGTTGAATTCATTCTAATGGACAGAAAAAAGTTTATCTCTATGCTGCCTTTTGCAGCAATACCATTCACAGGAATGACCACCAAACTGAATACGCTGAATAAAATTGCAGGCAATGCCTCTTCGCAAAAAATGCCTGTGCTCTTTGTTGGACATGGCAACCCAATGAATGCCATTCAGGAAAATGAATTTGTACAGGGTTTCAGAGCCATGGCACAAAGGCTGCCGCAACCATCAGCCATACTGTGCATCAGCGCCCACTGGGAAACAAAAGGAACATGGATTACTGCCATGGAAAAACCCAAAACGATTCACGATTTCGGAGGATTTCCAAAAGAACTTTATGAAGTGCAATATCCTGCCCCCGGCAGTCCGCTGCTGGCAAAGCAAACCAGCGAAATGATTCGTAAAACCACCGTTGGTCTTGACGAAAAATGGGGACTCGACCATGGTGCATGGAGTGTGATAAAACATCTCTATCCGCAGGCTGATGTTCCTGTGGTTGAAATGAGCCTCGACTATGGACAGGGAGCAGCCTATCATTACGATTTGGCAAAAGAGCTGAATGCTTTGCGCAGCAAAGGTGTTTTAATTATTGGCAGCGGCAATATAGTACACAACCTGCGCATGGTTGAATGGAGCAAAATGTATGAACACTATGCCTTCGACTGGGCACAGGAAGCCAACGAAAAAATGAAACATTATGTGCTGAATCACGACCATTCATCGCTGATAAATTATTCGGCACAGGGCAAATCTTTTCAGCTTGCCATCCCCTCGCCCGAACATTACCTGCCGCTGTTATATACACTTGCTTTGCAGGACAAAAATGAAACCGTTGAACTGTTCAACGATAAACCGCTTGCAGGCTCACTCTCGATGACGAGTTTCAGAATAGGATAAGGATTTCTATCTCACGGATTACAGGCGCAAGTATTCAGGTTGCTGCCATGAACTTTTGCATCAGGGCAATAATTCATTACATTTACCATCTTATTTTGCTTTAACAAAAACAACATGAAAAATCTCATCAAACTACAAGTAATTTTTGCAACCCTGTTTTTGTGTGCAGGGAGCAATGTCAGCGCCCAATCATGGCAATGGATGCACCGCATGGGTGGTACTTCTACTGTTGGAGGTCAGTCCAACGATGACATGATTACGGATATGGTTACAGATGAAAACGGTAATTTATATGCCTGCGGCAGGCTTACCAACAATGCCGATTTTATGGGCATCCCTGTTCCGCCATCAACTTCTCCATACCCAGCTACACCATTTTGTTGCCAAGTGGGATTGCAACGGAAACCTTACTTGGCTGAGAACCTCGCATGGAGGCTCTGATAAAGGTACAAAATCAATTGTGTATGATAACAATGGACATTTATATGTTACAGGTCTTTGTCGTGTGTTATTGAACGACTCTATTCAGTTTTTTGATTCCCTGCTCACAGATTATGCCAACGATTTATTCATTGCCAAGTTTGATACTAACGGAACCATGGATTGGGTACGGGTTGCTTCTCCTGGAGACAGCAGTCTTTATGGAGTTCCCTTCGGTCTTGCCATTGACAGCAAGGGGTATATTAACTATTTTTTTCAATCCGGTTTGCCCGGCCTCCTCTTCCCGCCTAATTATTACGCTGACCCCAGTATGTATTACGTGGCGCGTTTTGATGATTTGGGTAACACCATAAGCATGTTCCCCATTGCAAGACGATTCCCCTCTCTTCGATGGAAAGATTACGAGTTAGATTCAAAAGACAATCATTATATGATAACCTATTGGTATGATAAATCATCATTTTTATGCGCGGGTCAAACCGTTTATCATATCAATCCAGATACAACCGTAGCTGAATTTTTAATTATTAAGTTAGACTCTACAGGAGCTTTCAGCAATGCTTATCAAATTGCCGATACGGTTCAGGGCCATACCTCAGGGGGTTTTCGTTTAAACATTGATGCCTCCGATAATATTGTTGCAACAGGCTCAGGGTTTAACGGAATTGTTATTGGTGCTGATACCATCAACAGTTCGATTTCAACAGGCGCTGCCTTTATTACTAAAATTAATTCCAACGGTAATTATGTATGGACCAAATTTAGCTTTGGATTATACGGACCTACCAATGACGGGGGCATTTGCTTTCAGTCTTCCAACGGTCACATTAATTATGCGGGTCGTTACCGTGGCACAGTTTATATAGCCAACGATACACTTCCGAGCACGTATCAGGATATTTTTATAGCAGAAATTGACAGCAACGGTAACTCAATCATGGCAAATCGTCTTGGCTGCACCGGAGATAAAACTGAAGCAACCTGCATCACAACTCATGGTAATGATATTTATGTGGCAGGAGATTTTCAAGGACAGCTTTTGGGCCCTTCTGATACTTTAAATTACATTGGTGGCAATACCGATGCTTTCATTGCAAAATTCGGGTTTCCGTGCACAACAGGAATAAATGAAATTTCTCAAAATTCAAACGCTTCATTGCTCATATTTCCCAATCCGACAAACAATTTTCTGAATATTTCATCACAGAAAATAAGCATGAAGCATGTTGATGTTCTGAATATACTTGGCCAAACAGTTTTTCAAAAACAAATTTCTCCTGACAACCTGCATAACACTCAATTGAATGTTTCTTTCTTAACTCCCGGTGTTTATATCATTCAGGCAACAGACAATAACAATATTATAAGAGCTAAGTTTATAAAACAATAATCAGTTTAGCACTTTTGATTTGCTGCTACATGGAGAACATGCCGGAGTGAAATAACAGAAATTACATTTCTTTGGTATTACTCTTCTTTTCATTTTTTTACTGATTACTTTTTTACTGTCGGATTACCAGTGCAGGCATGCAGTTTGCTGCCATGTAAGCTGAAATCATTTTTTATGTCTGTAGTATCTGTCAAATATAATTAAAGTAATTCCATAAAAGTTATTCAGATGAAATCATTGATGTATGCACAAAAAAAACAGTGAAAGCGTTTTTTAAAACCTTCACTGTTTAAGTGCTTATCGGGTTGTAAAAGCTGTTAATGTATTCCTGCTTCGGCTAAATATCTTTCAGCATCCAGTGCAGCCATACATCCCGTACCTGCAGCAGTTACAGCCTGCCTGTAAATTTTGTCCTGTGCATCGCCTGCGGCAAACACTCCGGCAATGTTTGTTTTGGAAGTACCGGGTATGGTTTTGATATATCCCGTTTCGTCCATATCAATCCATCCTTTAAAAATCTCAGTATTGGGCTGATGTCCTATGGCAACAAAAAATCCGGTAACATCCAGAATTTTTTCTTCTCCTGTTTTATTGTTTCTCACCTTCACACCACTCACTGTTTTATCGCCCAGCACCTCTGCCGTTTCAGTATGAAAGAGCACTTCAATATTTTTTGTATTCATTACTCTGTGCTGCATGGCTTTGGATGCACGCATTTCGCCTTTGCGCACAATCATGTAAACTTTTGTACAAAGTTTTGCAAGATAGGTAGCTTCTTC
Source organism: Bacteroidetes bacterium OLB10 (assembly GCA_001567275.1). Lineage (GTDB taxonomy): Bacteria > Bacteroidota > Bacteroidia > AKYH767-A > OLB10 > OLB10. The sequence continues at coordinate 83,329 of LNBX01000034.1, read as the reverse complement.
TGCAGCGGTATCACCGGCACCTACAATGGCTACAGTCTGATTTCTGAAAAAATATCCGTCACACACAGCACATGCCGAAACACCAAATCCGTTAAGTCTTTTCTCACTCTCCAAACCAAGCCATTTTGCCGAAGCTCCTGTTGCAATAATTACTGCATCGGCAGTAATTTCTTTTTCCTCGTCAATAATCACTTTATGCACCGGCCCTTTAAAATCAACCTTGGTGGCATAGCCCCAGCGTACATCCGTTCCAAAACGTTCGGCTTGTTTTTTAAAGTCTTCCATCATTTCAGGTCCCATAGCTCCCTCAGGATATCCCGGAAAATTTTCGACCTCAGTAGTGATGGTCAGCTGTCCTCCCGGTTGCAATCCCTGATACATCACCGGCTTAAGGTCGGCCCGTGCTGCATAAATTGCTGCCGTATATCCTGCAGGCCCCGAACCAATAATCAAACATTTTACATGCTCTGTGTTTGTACTCATATTTATTCTTTCTGTTAATTAAATGCTTCAGCGTTTTTAAGGCTCTCATCCGCTTTGGAAATTTCGCCTTCGAGGTTTGATATTTCTGCGTTAAGTTTATCTATTTCCGAATGTAAGCTGTTGTTTTCATTTTCAAGTTTGGTGTTTTTGTCGCGCAGTTTATCTGCATCAATGGAGTTGGCTGCAATGTCTTCGTTGTTATCGGCAATAGTTTTTTCATTTTTCTTTATACGCGATTCATTGTTGCTGATGCTTTTCTGCCTGCTCTTTATTTTGGAGTTCAGCTCTTTTTTCTTTTCCTCATAAAAATATTTGTAATGAAAGCGTACATAATTTTTTTACCAGTGCTTCTGCTCTGTTAAACTCTTCTTTATACATCTCGTTACCGAAATGAATGTCGTATCCCGGGCTGAACTGAAAAGCTACTGCCGTGCCATTGGATTCAGGCCAGAAAATTGCCCGCTGGTCAATGCGCAGACTTGAAATTTCAGCAAAAGTTTTTTTGTCAACCGACAAAATATTTTTTGCACGTCTTCCCGTTCTGTAATCAAAATTCTTGCGCATAAATTCGTTATACGTATTCATACAGTAACTCTGATCCTGATCGAGATGAGCTACCCATGAGTCAACCATTTTTCCGTCTTCATTCATCACCGGTTTGTTCTCAACCGAAAGTTGCTGCGCCTGCGAGTATGTGCACAGAACAACAAATGCAATAATCAGTTTTTTCATTATAACAGTTTTATCTTATCAGAGTTTGTGTCCTGTCGGGACCCACCGATACAATGGTCACCGGCACCTGTATTTCTTTTTCTATCACTTCAATATAATGCTGCAGTTCTTCAGGCCTTTCATTATATGATTTGAGTTTAGATATATCGGTTGGCCATCCTTTGCAACTCAAATATTCAGGTTCGGGAATTTCATTCACAATATTGTAAGGGATTCTTTTTTGTGATTTACCGTTTACTTTATACTGATGGCAAACTTTCAGCTCATCAAAACCGCTGAGCACATCAGGTTTCATCATAATGAGTTGTGTAACGCCATTGAGCATAACAGCATATTTCAGCGCAGGAAGGTCGAGCCATCCGCAACGTCTTGGACGTCCGGTTGTGCTTCCGAATTCATTTCCGTTTTTGCGCATTTTTTCTCCTGTTGCATCTTCAAGCTCTGTAGGAAATGGGCCACTGCCCACACGTGTGCAGTAAGCTTTAAAAACACCATACACCTTGCCTACCCTTGCAGGCGAAATACCAAGACCGGTGCATGCACCTGCCGTAACGGTATTGCTTGATGTTACATACGGATAAGAACCAAAATCAATATCGAGCAGCGAGCCTTGCGCACCTTCGGCAAGAATTCGTTTACCTTCCGATATGAGTTGATTGATTTCATACTCTCCGTCAATCAGTGTCATTTGTTTCAGCGTTTCAATACTGGCCATCCAGGCTTCAAGTTCTTCAGCAGTTATTCCGGGATGATTGTAGAATGACAGCAACTCTGCATGTTTCTTCAGCAACACATCTACTGCTTCTTTAAAGTCGGTACGTTCTACATCGCCAACGCGGATACCGTTACGTCCGGTTTTATCCATATAAGCAGGTCCAATCCCTTTCAGCGTAGAGCCAATTTTGGTTTTTCCTTTCATGGCCTCCGAAGCGGCATCGAGCATGCGGTGTGTGGGCAATATCAGATGTGCCTTGCGCGAAATCCATAATTTCTTCTTCACGTCAACACCGAGTTTAGTCAGTGCATCCACTTCTTTTTTAAACACCATAGGGTCAATGACCACACCGTTGCCAATGATATTCAATTTTCCCTCTCTGAAAATTCCTGAAGGAATGGTATGCAATACGTGTTTGATTCCGTCAAATTCCAGTGTGTGCCCTGCATTGGGGCCTCCCTGAAAGCGGGCTATCACATCATATTCGGGAGCAAGCACATCAATCAGTTTCCCTTTGCCTTCATCGCCCCACTGAAGACCTAATAATACATCTACTTTCATTTCAAAAATTTTTTTTTAGATAGCTGCTTCAGCTGCCTTTTCGCTGTCAGCAATTTCAAATACATCGGTAAGCCTTGTAATGGCAAACACCTCTTTCAGTTTATCATTTATATTGCAGATGATGGTTTCACCTCCTGCCTTTCTCGATTTGGTAAGAATGTTCAGCAACACGTTGAGTCCGCTGCTGTTCATATACTGAAAACCGGAAAAGTCGAGGATAAACGATTTTATATCTCTTACAATGCAGGCATTTATTTCGTCAAGCAATTCATTTGCCTGCCCTTTCTCCATCAGGTTTCCCGTTAATTTGATAATGCAGTATTTTCCTTTTTCAGTGGTTGTAAAGCTAAATTTCATTTCTTCTTTTTATTTAAATGTTCACACGAACCTGTTTGACTCAGTTTATTGCATTTGCCGAAAAAATTCAGTGAATGCTGGGTAATGTTAAAATTCATCAGTTTTTCAACTGTTGTTTGCACCAGATAAAGGCGCGGGTCGCAAAATTCAAAAACTTTTTCACAATCTCCGCAAATAAGATGGTCGTGCTGTTTATAAGCCAGCGACCTTTCATACATAAAATTGGTTTGCCCAAACTGATGTTTGGTAACCAAATCGCAATTCAGCAAATGTTCAATCGTATTATACACTGTTGCCCTGCTCACTCTTATTTTTCTTTTCTGAAGTCTGGTAAACAGCATATCCACATTAAAATGTCCGTCCATCATATAAATTTCATCCAGAACTGCGTAACGCTCAGGTGTTTTGCGCAGCCCGCTCTTCTTCATGTATTCGGTAAAAATATTTCTTACCGTTTCCAACTCCCTGTTCACTTTCATTTAACAAAATTTGCGTGGCAAAGGTAATCATCCCCTTGGGATAAAAACGCCAAGTTTTCAACTGTATCAATTTCTCTGAATTAGTGTAACTTTTATTACAGTTTTTAGTTTTAAGCTATACTGTTTTAGCATGCGAAATAATACCTTTGCACTTTAAGATTCTGAATATTGAGATGCCGAACCACAACTTTTTTTTGAAGTTTCTTTTCATTACTGCAGCATTAGGATTTTTATCTGTAAAATCAGAGGCATTATACTATCGTTCTGTTCAGTCAGGCAACTGGAATGCAACGTCCACATGGGAAAGCGGCCCTACTGCCGGAGGACCCTGGTCTCCAGCTGCTGCCACACCTACCTCAGCGGATCAAACGGTTACCATTCAGTCAGGTCACTGGGTGCTGATAGTTGCGGGACTCACTATGGATGAAGTAGTGATAGATGCTGGCGGTACTTTGTCGGCAAAAACCAATTTTACAGTAACCATTAATAACGGTGCAGGTGTAGATTTAACAATTAACGGAACCTTTGTTGATTCACTTTATGGATCTTCAAGTATCAATTTTGCTGCAGGAGCAAGATGGAAAATAAGTGCAGGAGCAAATTTTATTAAATATACAGGGTCATCATCCAACAACTGGCAGTCAAACTACGACACAGGCATCATCAATATTCCGGCAGCAGCCAACTGGATAATCCGTAAAGTAGGTTCATTAAATCCTGCCATCAGCACTACCAACGGTGGCTCTCAGGCTTATTACCCAAATTTTATTTATGAGAATTACACGGCCACAAAGTTTATGACCTCAGGCAGTGCAAGCTCTCACTTCAACGGTACAGCCAGTTACCCCATTATCAAAGGAAATTTTGATATAGGTGGTGCAGGCACCAATTATGTTGATTTTACAAGCGATGATAAGAATGCAGTGATTGGCGTGCAGGTAAGAGGAGATATGATTGTGCGCCCTGGCAATGTATATAACAACACCGGAACAGGAACAGAAATCTGGGGCGACTTATACATGGATGGCACCTGGACGTATGATGCTAATGACGGAAGAGATTTAAAATTTTCGGGAGCAACAAATTCTACCGTTTGGGGAAGCGGGAAATTAAGTGTTTATACACTTACCATATCCAAACTTGCTGCAGCAAGTGTAACTCTGAACCGCATGGTTCTGGTTGACCAAAAAGTAAATTTTAATACAGGAATTGTTTATACAAGTCTGGCAAGTCCGTTGGCTGTAAACACCGGTGCAACAGTAAGCACCGTATCCAACAACAACAGTTATGTGGAAGGGCCTTGTGTAAAATATGGCAGTGAAGGATTTGTGTTTCCTGTTGGCAAAGGAGGTGATGTGCAACCTGCTGGAATTTCTGCAACCACTGCACCTGCCGATTCAGGTATTATCTGGTACGAAAACTTCAACAACGGATGCTCTGCACTTTGCGATGCAAACGGATATACCGGAACCAATGGCACCTGGACTACTGAAGATGCCGGACCCAATGGCAACAGACCCAATAAATTTTATGTAAGCTGTGCCGAAGCAAACAGACCTGTAAACATTTGTGGCGGAGGTTGTGCTACGGGAGGCGATGCTACATTGCACATCAGCACTACACCATGTGCTTCATGCGCCATTTGCCCGACAGGCGACTGCGGTGCAGTTTATGACACGCTTACTTTATCGGGCAATGACCCAACCACCAATATCAGAGCAATCTCTCCTCCTATCAATACCATGGGAAAAGCCAACCTCACCATTAAATTCAAATATATTAATGTGGGTGATTTGCTTTCTGTTTCGTCAAGCCCCGACAAAGCCATTCTCGAATACAGTGTTGACAACGGTACTACATGGAATACATTGTTGAATATTGGCCGGTCGAGTACAACAGGCGGATGTATGTTACTGAAAAAATGGACCATGTTTACAGGTTTAACACTACCTGCTGTTTGCAATAATGTAACTAATCTGCGCATTGCATTCCGCTGGATTAATAACAACAATCAAACGGGAGCAGCCATAAACACCAATGGCTCTTTTGCTGTTGACAGCGTAATCATTATCGGAAAATTGCTGGACGCATTTACAACTGAATATTTCCATGTAAATCCAACAGTAGTTTATAACAATGTGGTAAATCCTCCGCTGGACCATGTAAGCCGTATGGAATACTGGTATATGACCAATGATGCAGGAACAGGAAAAAGAAAAGTAACACTTTACTGGGATGGTAACAGTGGTGGCGTAACCAGCTTGCCTGACTTGCGTGTTGCACGTTTTAACGGTGCTGCATGGGATAATTTAGGAAACACAGCAACCACAGGAACTGTAGCAGCAGGAACCATTACTTCTGATTCAACTGCATTGTTTGGCCCGCTCACACTTGCTTCAACCATTCCGCTGGCAGGCAACCCATTGCCTGTTGAACTGATCAGTTTCAACGGTCAGCGAAAAAGTGATTACATACATCTCAACTGGATTACATCATCAGAGTTGAACAATGATTATTTTACTGTACTTAAATCATCAGACAATAATTACTTTACCGAACTCGGCAGAGTAAAAGGTGCAGGCACTACCAGCAATTCAAGTCTATATTACCTGAATGACGAACATCCGTTTGCAGGTATTAACTATTACAAACTTTTTCAGACAGATTTTGACGGAACAACTGTGGAGAAAGCTGTAGTGGCTGTAAAGTTTAATGATAAGATGAATGATTTCATCGTATTGCCCGACAAACAAAATCAACAGATTCTGATTCAGATGAAAGGTGATTCTGAATCGTCATACTTCCTCACACTTACGGATGCAAGCGGAAAACTGATAAAACAAATTCCTTTTAAATCACCTACGCTGAAAATTGATGCATCCCTGTTGGCTAACGGTGTGTATTTTATTACTGTTCGCACAGCGGATACTGTAATGAATAAACGCATTTATTATTAGCAAACCTTAAGCGTAAATGCATGAAGGTAATCTCAGAGCATTTCAATCCACAGCTGCAAAAAACAATTCAGTTGGGTATTCCGGAAACTACTGACGAATGGAATGCCTATTACAATATACGTTACGAAGTTTTGCGCAAACCATGGAATCAGCCTGCATCAAGTGTGCATGTTGAAGATGATGACACTGCAATTCACTTTTGCTTATCCAATAACAATGAAATCATAGGTGTTTGCCGCCTGCATTACAACTCGGCAACTGAAGGTCAGATCAGGTTCCTGGCCATCAAAAAAGAATGGCAACATCATCAGTTAGGTGATATTTTACTCAGTCATGCAGAAGAGTTGTGTGTGCAGCATCAAGCAACTTTTTTTATTTCTGCAGGCACGCGACAATGCTGTACCTTTTTATCTGCGTAACGGGTATCAGGTGATTGAAAAAACACATTTATTATTCGGGAAGATTCAGCATTTTTCCATGCGTAAATCACTTCAGGTGTAATATTGGCATGCACTTCCTCGTTTCAGGTTTTAACTGCCGTTTCTTAAAAAAATTACGGGAGCCTATTGTTTTGTAATTCGGTTTTTTATAAAATTGCATCACTGAATCTGATTATTACTAATCTATGCCCAAAACTATTTATCTTATACGTCATGGCAAAGCAAGTCGTGATTTTCCCCGAATCAGTGATATTGACAGGCCACTCCTTGAAAAAGGATGTGTTGAATCGGATAAAATGAGCACGTTGCTGAAGGAGCATACAAAACAAATAGACCTGTTTATTACAAGTCCGGCAGTTCGCGCATTTTCCACAGCACTTATCTTCGCGCGACAATTCAATTATTCTTTGAATTCAATTATTCTTGAAAAAAGAATGTATATGACAGGCTCCACCGACCTGTTCAACATCATTAAAGGGCTGAACAACCAACAATCTGTTGCCATGTTTGCACACAACCCGGGAGTGGAGCGTCTGGTAAAACTGCTGACTTCTCAAGGACACATTCACTTCAGTACAAGCGCATTTGCCATTATTGAGTCGAATGCAAACAACTGGAATGAAATAGAAGCAGGAACATGTAAACTGCTCTCTTACCGCTATCCCAAAGAATCTGTTTACAGTTAACATCTGTGTGCCACAGAATTATTTTTTGATTTGAATAACTTTCCTGAGTGGCTGATTGTTCTTTAAGTCAAATTTATTAGGTTTGGCTGTTTAATAATTATTGTATTTTTCTTATGAAAGGAACCATTCAGTCTGTTGCAGTTTTGGGTTCAGGAATTATGGGCTCACGCATAGCGTGTCATTTTGCAAATGCAGGATTTAAAGTGTTGTTGCTCGATATTGCACCAAAAGATTTAAGTGAAGAAGAAAAAAAAGCAGGGCTTTCTCTCGATCATCCTAAGGTACGCAACCGCATTGTCAACGCATCTTTGCAGGTTGCTTTAAAAAGTAATCCTTCTCCGATTTATCATAAGAGTTTTGCCAAAAGAATTCAGACAGGAAACTTTACGGACAATCTCAAAGACATTGCTGCCTGCGACTGGATAATTGAAGTGATTATTGAAAATCTTGAAATAAAAAAATCGCTCTTTGCTCAGGTGGATCAAGTGCGCAAACCGGGAACCCTCATAACTTCCAACACATCAGGTATTCCTATTCATCTGATGACAGAAGGACGAAGTGATGATTTTAAAAAACATTTTTGCGGCACTCACTTCTTCAATCCGCCACGCTATCTGCCTTTGCTCGAAATAATTCCCGGTCCTGAAACTGATGGCAGTGTGTTGGATTTTCTGCAACATTTTGGCGATCGTTATCTCGGTAAAACAACCGTTTTATGCAAAGACACTCCTGCATTTATTGCCAACCGCATTGGTGTTTTCGGAATCATGTCGCTGTTTCATGCAATGCAACAAATTGGATTATCTGTCTCTGAAATTGACAAACTCACAGGCACTGTTATCGGTCGTCCCAAATCAGCAACATTCCGTACCAGTGATGTGGTTGGATTGGATACACTGGTGCATGTAGCCAACGATGCATGGAAAAATCTTCCTGATGACGAACAAAGAGAGCAATTTAAATTACCTGATTTTATCGAAAAGATGGTTGCCAACAAATGGCTGGGCGATAAAACAAAACAGGGATTTTATAAGAAAACAAAAAAAGATGGCGGCAAGTCAGAAATTCTCGAACTTGACCTGAATACTTTTGAATACAAATCCTCGGTAAAAAGTAAATTTCAAACCCTTGAGGCTGCAAAACCTCTGGATAGCCTTGAAGAAAGATTGCCTGTATTGCTTAATGGAAAAGACAAAGCAGGTGATTTTTACCGACAGATGTTTTTCAGTTTATTCTCCTATGTATCATTCCGCATTCCTGAAATAGCTGACGATTTATACAAAATTGACGATGCCATGTGTGCCGGTTTCGGTTGGGAACAGGGACCTTTTGAAACATGGGATTGCCTCGGTGTAAAAAACATTGCCGACATCATGCAGAAAAATGGTTACAACATTGCACCATGGGTTGGCGAAATGATTGCAAGCGGAAATGCTTCATTTTATAAAACTGAAAAAGGAGTCCGCAGTTATTACAGCAGCATTGACAAAAAATATAAACCTGTTCCCGGGAATGAGAATTTTATCATTCTGAAAAATTCTGATTCATCAAAAATTGTCTGGAAAAATTCGGGCTGCTACGTTCACGATATTGGTGATGGAATACTGAATCTTGAATTCAGAACCAAAATGAATACCATTGGCAGCGAAGTATTGCAGGGTATGAACACAGCAGTGGAACTTGCAGAGAAAGATTTCAGAGGATTGGTAATAGGAAATGAAGGAGCCAATTTTTCTGCAGGAGCTAATCTTGCATTAATTTTTATGCTGGCTGTTGAACAGGAATATGATGAACTGGATTATGCAATTCGTGCATTTCAAAACACCAATATGCGGTTGCGTTATTCATCCGTTCCTGTAGTTGTTGCACCTCATGGTCTCACTCTTGGTGGCGGATGCGAAATGAGTTTACATGCCGATAAGGTTTGTGCTGCTGCCGAAACGTATATTGGTCTTGTGGAATTTGGTGTGGGACTGATTCCGGGTGGTGGCGGAACAAAGGAACTTACTGTAAGATTTGCTGATTCGCTCAAAGAAGGCGATATTGAAACCAATGCATTCAGAGATTATTTTCTGACTATCGGTCAGGCCAAAGTTTCTACATCAGCGTATGAAGCTTTCGATTTGCACATTTTGCGCAAAGGCCATGACGAAATCACACTCAACAAAAAAAGGCTGATTGCCGATGCAAAAAGATGTGCCCTTGAAATGGCTGATGCAGGATATGTGAAACCAATCATGCGCAATGATATCCGTGTTCTTGGACGCGAAGGATTGGGAATTGTGCAGGTGGGAGCCAATGCCATGCAGGCAGCAAATTACATCAGCGAATATGATGCACATATTTCACGTAAATTAGGTTTCATCATGAGTGGTGGCAATCTTTCGGCACCAACGTTGGTTTCAGAACAATATCTGCTGAATCTTGAACGCGAAGCTTTTCTTTCGTTATTAGGCGAAAAGAAAACTCTGGAACGTATTCAGGCAATTCTTACTACAGGAAAACCCTTGCGAAATTGACGCAGATTTTTTTTCGGAAAATTTTTCAATTACTTCAAGTTTTCAACAACAACAAACCACCAATCAGCGTTTTACCTCTGAAAAAGGAGTGAATAAAGCTGTTTATTTATTCGGATTCAGATGTTATTAAAGTTGAAAATACTACTGAATTCTTTATAGAAAAATAACTTATTTTAGCCCGAAGTTTATAACAACAGCAATTAAAAAATGAAGATAGCTAAACAATTGTTCTGTTTGTGTATTCTTTTGCCATTGATGGGAGTTGCCCAACGCGAAATAAAACCGCGCTATGCACCCGGAAAAGAAAAACACCGCAACAAAACTGATGAGTTAGGCCAGAAACAGGGAGTGTGGAAGTATTTCAATGAAGCAGGAGAACTGATGCAGGAAATTGAATATGTTGACGATGTCAGAAATGGAATTACCAAAAGATATTATCCCTATGGTAAAATAATGGAAGAAATTGAATATGCCAATGGAATAAAAGATGGTGATTTCAAACGTTATTATTACAACGGCCAGACCAAAGTAGAAGGTGCATACGAAGATGGGAAAAAATCGGGACGTTGGATTAATTATTACAGTGACGGTGAAATAAGAAACGAAGGTTCGTATAAGAGAAATCTTAAGAACGGTACCTGGAAAACTTACAACCGCAAAGGAAAAATGACCAGCCAGATTGAATATAAAATGGGCGAAGATGTAAAAGCAATTCAGGAAGCAAAAGCTGCTGCCGAGAAAGCTAAAAAAGCCGAAGAAGCAAAGAAGGCCGAAGAAGCAAAAAAGAAATTACCGCCCGGTGCCAGATATAAAAATGCTCCCGCTCCTGCTCAGACACCTCCTGCCAACAAATAATTTTTATAAAACTTTTTTTTGCCGGTAGCATTATATCTTTACGTCTTTAATTAAAAATATTTTCTATAATGAATGCTTATATCGTTGCCGGTTTCAGAAGCGCTGTTGGCAAAGCACCTCGTGGTAAGTTTAAAAATTTTCGTCCTGATGATCTTGCTACCTGTGTCATCCGTCATCTGATAAAGTCTGTTCCCACACTCGACAAAGAATGGATTGATGATGTGATTGCAGGAAATGCAACACCCGAAGCCGAACAGGGACTTAACATTGGAAGAATGATTTCTCTGATGAGCCTCGACACTGTGAAAGTTCCCGGTATGACGGTGAACCGTTATTGCTCATCAGGCCTTGAAACCATTGCCATTGCTGCATCAAAAATTCACAGCGGACTTGCCGATTGCATCATTGCAGGTGGTGTTGAATGTATGTCGCCTATCCCTTTCGGAGGCTGGCGCATAGTTCCCAATTACGAAGTGGCTGCTTCCAATCCGGAGTGGTACTGGAGCATGGGTCTGACTGCCGAAGCTGTGGCTCGTGAATTTAAAGTATCGCGCGAAGCTCAGGATGTATTTGCATTGTCATCACATCACAAAGCTATTTCGGCAATCAAAAATAATTTGTTCAAAGACGAAATTGTACCTGTTGAGATTAAAGAAGTTTATCTTGATGCAAAAGAGAAAAAAGCAGAACGTACAGTAGTAGTTGATACTGATGAAGGCCCGCGTGCCGACACTACTGCTGAAAAACTTGCTGCACTCAAGCCTGTATTTGATGCAAAAGGAACTGTTACGGCAGGCAACTCATCTCAAACAAGTGACGGAGCATCTTTCGTGCTGTTAGTTTCTGAGGATATGCTCAAAAAACTCAATGTAAAACCAATTGCTCGTTTGGTATCTTATGCTGTAAGAGGTGTAGAACCACGCATCATGGGAACAGGCCCTATTGAAGCAATTCCTGCTGTGCTCAAACGTGCAGGAATGAAACAGGACGATATTCAGCTGATAGAATTAAACGAAGCTTTTGCTTCACAGTCTTTGGCAGTCATCAATACTTTAGGACTTAATCCTGATATTATAAACGTCAACGGTGGAGCCATTGCATTAGGACATCCGCTCGGATGCACCGGTTCGAAATTAACTGTTCAGCTTCTCAACGAAATGAGAAGAAGAAAACTCAAATACGGAATGGTTACTATGTGCGTAGGCAACGGACAAGGTGCTGCCGGAATATTTGAGTTTCTGAATTAATAGTTGTAATTAATTATTCTGTTACCTGCTATTCCCAATGAAAAACAACAGATCAGGTTATGACTTTTCTGATGATATAAGCAGAAGTATTGAGGTTTTAAAAAAAGGAGGCCTTATACTCTACCCTACTGACACCATCTGGGGAATAGGTTGTGATGCAACCAACAGCGAAGCAATCAAAAAAATTTATAGCCTGAAAAAAAGAGACAACTCTCAGAGTCTTATTTCGCTGGTGTGCGATGAAAGAATGCTAAACAAGGTTGTGAAGTTGGTTCCTGCCGTTGCATGGGATATCATGGAATATTCTGAAAAACCCATCACCATTATTTATGATGATATACACCAAATTGCTCCAGAAGCTATTGCTGATGACGGAAGCGCTGCTATAAGAATGGTAAAGGATGAGTTTTGCAGACAACTCATATATAAATTCAACAAACCAATAATATCAACCTCTGCCAATATCAGCGGACAACCGGCACCTTTGGTTTTTGGTGAAATCTGTCAGGAAATTATCAGCGGAGTGGATTATGTTGTAAATTTCCGTCAGAAAGATAATGTTAAACACAAAGCCTCTTCCATCATCAAACTGAAAAGCGATGGTGAAGTAGCTGTTATCAGAAAATGATTTTGGAAGATTTTTTTGTACAACATCCCCTATTCAGACAAATTTCGAAGTTGGCAGCAGAACAACAGAAAGAAGCTTATCTCATTGGAGGATATGTGCGCGATTATTTTCTCAAACGTCCTTCAAAAGATATTGACATAGTAGTGATAGGTGACGGTATTCAGCTTGCAAAAAAATTAGCTGAACAGATTCCGAAATCTGATTTTGCTTTTTTTAAAAATTTCGGAACAGCAATGGTCAAAACACCTGAATACGAAATTGAATTTGTCGGAGCCAGAAAAGAATCTTACAATCATCTCTCACGAAAACCTAAAGTAGAACCCGGCACACTCGAAGATGACCAGCTGAGAAGAGATTTCACCATCAATGCACTTGCCATAAATCTGAGTGAGCAACATTTTGGCGAATTGCTCGATCCTTTTAACGGATTGCAGGATTTACATAACAAAATAATTCGTACACCGGGCAATCCTGAGCTTACCTACAGCGATGACCCTTTGCGTATGATGCGTGCCATTCGGTTTGCTTCGCAACTGGGATTTGAAATCGAAGAAAATTCACTCAATGCCATTCGCACCGAAAAAGAAAGAATACGTATTGTTTCCAAAGAGCGAATCACTGATGAGCTAAATAAAATGCTTCTGTCGCCAAAACCTTCAGTTGGTTTTAAGTTGCTTTTTGACACCGGTTTGCTCGAAATTATTTTTCCTGAATTGCACAAGTTGCATGGTGTTGAGAAAATAAACGGGAAAGGACATAAAGATAATTTTTATCACACCCTCGAAGTGTTGGATAATATTTGCGCTACCACTGACAATCTTTGGTTGCGTTGGGCGGCTTTGTTGCACGATATTGCAAAGCCAGCAACCAAAAGATACGATGCAGAACAAGGCTGGACATTTCACGGTCATGAAGACAAAGGCTCACGTATGGTACCTCACATTTTCAGACAACTGAAACTGCCTCTGAATGAAAAAATGAAATATGTTCAGAAACTGGTGTTGCTTCATTTGCGTCCGATTGTTCTTGCAAAAGAAACAGTAACCGATTCTGCCGTGAGAAGATTATTGTTTGAAGCAGGTGATGATATTGACGACCTGATGTTGCTTTGCCATGCTGATGTTACTACTAAAAACGAGTTTAAGAAAATTCGTTACCGCAATAATTTCGAACTTGTAAAAACCAAGCTGAAAGAGGTTGAAGAAAAAGACCGTATTCGCAACTGGCAACCACCCGTTACCGGAGAACTTATTATGAAAACATTTGGCATTGCCCCCGGAAGAAATGTAGGCATCATCAAAGACTTTGTGAGAGAAGCAATTCTGGATGGCGACATCAATAATTCCTATGAAGAAGCCTATCAGCTGATGCTTGAAAAAGGAAAAGAACTTGGACTAAATCCTGTTTGAAAGAAGAATCACTCTCCCTTGTTATTGATTTAATCAAAATCTGATTATAATATAATTTCCTAACACCACCTGCTGATTTCTCGGGTAAAAACGCTACTTTTGCACCCCTAATAAAAAAATCAATGCAGAATATCAGAAACGTAGCTATCATTGCCCACGTTGACCATGGAAAAACCACCCTTGTGGATAAAATTTTACATCAGACACAGGTGTTTCGTCAGAATCAGCAAACCGGAGAATTAATACTTGACAACAATGATCTGGAACGCGAGCGTGGTATCACCATTGTTGCCAAAAATGTTTCTGTACAATATAAGGACGTTAAGATTAACATTATTGATACCCCCGGTCACGCTGATTTCGGTGGTGAAGTTGAACGCGTGCTAACCATGGCTGATGGTGTAATATTACTCGTAGATGCATTTGAAGGCCCCATGCCTCAGACGCGTTTCGTATTGCAAAAAGCACTGGCACTCGGACTGAAACCAATTGTTGTGATCAATAAAGTTGATAAAGAAAACTGCCGCCCCGATGAAGTTCATGAGGCAGTGTTCGACTTGTTTTTTAATCTTGATGCTACAGAAGAACAGTTGGACTTCCCTACCCTGTATGGCAGCAGCAAACATGGATGGATGAGTACAGACTGGAGACAGGAAACAAAAGATATTACTTCTTTACTGGATGCTATTGTGGAGAAAATACCTCCTGCCAGACAACAGGATGGAACACCGCAGATGCTCATCACTTCGCTTGACTACAGCAGTTATGTAGGTCGAATTGCAATCGGCAGAATTTTCAGAGGAACTTTAAAAGAAAATATGCCTGTGACATTGATGAAACGCGATGGCAGTGCAAAAAAATCTCGCATCAAAGAATTATTTGTGTTTGAAGGTTTGGGAAGAAAAAAAGTAAGCAGTGTTGACAGTGGAGATATTGCTGCTGTTGTTGGTGTGGATGATTTTGAAATCGGAGATACGATTGCTGACTTTGAAAATCCTGAAGCACTCAAATCTATTGCTGTGGATGAGCCTACCATGAGTATGTTATTCACCATCAATAACAGTCCTTTATTTGGTAAAGAAGGAAAATTTGTAACATCACGACATCTGCGCGACAGACTTTACAAAGAGATAGAAAAAAATCTTGCTTTGCGTGTTGAAGAAACAAGTTCTCCTGATGCCTATCTCGTTTATGGACGAGGCATATTGCATCTTTCCATTCTGGTTGAAACCATGAGACGTGAAGGTTATGAACTACAGCTGGGCCAACCACAGGTGCTTTACAAAGAAATTGATGGCGAGCGCTGCGAACCCATTGAACATCTCGTAGTGGATACTCCATCAGAAGTAGCAGGAAAAGTGATTGAACTTGCTACACAACGCAAAGGTGAACTAACAAGCATGTTACCTAAAGGAGATTTACAAAGACTCGAATTTAATATTCCAGCGCGGGGTTTAATCGGATTGAGAAATGCAGTGCTTACTGCTACAGCAGGAGAAGCAATCATGGCACACCGATTCAATTCTTATGAACCCGTTAAAGGTGCTATTCAGGGTCGGAATATGGGTGTTCTTCTTGCGAAAGAAGCCGGAACAGCTACTGCCTACTCCATTGACAAACTTCAGGAGCGCGGAGCATTTTTTATTGACCCGGGAGAAACAGTTTACGGTGGCCAGGTTATCGGTGAACATATTCGTCCCGGAGATTTGGTGATTAACGTTTGCGAAACAAAAAAACTCACCAACATGCGCGCTTCCGGAAGCGATGAAAATGTGAGAATCACTCCTAAAATTAAATTCTCTCTCGAAGAAGCAATGGAGTATATCGAAAAGGACGAATACCTTGAAGTTACTCCGCTAAGTATCAGAATGAGAAAAATTTATCTCGATGAAAACGAACGCAAACGTATGAGCAAAAAAGTTGAAATTGCCTGATGTCAATAACTGATTTGTGATTTAAATTGTTTTTCATTATTATTGTAAAAATTAAGGATTGACGATATGAAGGCGGTTCGCAAAAAACAGAAATTAAAAATGGAGTTCCCTGTAAGGTCTTCACCCAAAATATTGTATGGTTTTCTTTCAACTCCATCAGGACTTTCTGATTGGTTTGCTGATGATGTTACAGTACGTGAGGGTGTTTATACTTTTCATTGGGATGGCGATGAGCAACAGGCAAAAATGACTCACAAGCGCGATAATCAGCTGGTACGTTTCAAGTGGATTGATGAACCTGATGATACTTTTATTGAATTTGAAATTGCTACAGACGAACTGACTTCAGATGTTGCTCTTATGGTAACAGATTTTGCTGCTGATGATGATGTGGAAGAAACCCAACGCCTTTGGGAATCACAAATTCAAAACCTGCGTCATATCATAGGATCCTGATTCTTTTCACTCCTTCTCTCCTGAAGGGTGCTTAATATTTTTATACATCTCATATTTTTTCTTTACATACATGATAAAGTCATATTGTGAAGAGTTTTTCAAAAATTCATCGCTTACATTGATATAGTCAATAAAGTCATCAAACTGGCTTTCGTCCAGATTCATAATGTCATTGTCAACATACTTACGGAATAACTCTTTCAGCAATTTCCTTCTGTTATCATCATTAATTTTCTGAGCAATGATACGTTTATTCCTTTCCCTCCTGCTGAATTGCTGATATAAAAATGTAATTGGGCTTTGCAGTACATCAATCCCTGAAACCATATAATCCTCTTTCTTGTAGCCTAATTTGTCAATATCCTTTTGGATGACTTCAAGTTCGCGTGGAGGAATGATGGTTACAGGTTTAAGAGATACAAAAGGTTTTTCGAGTAATACATTTACAAAAAAAGTATCACGCATGGCTGAATCTTTGAAACATATTTTTTTTACTGAATAACCGGAGGCAGTCACCATGATGGTATCTGATTTTTCTGCATGAATTGAAAAAAACTGATCCTCTGTACTGACAAAACCCAAACCTGTTGATTTATTTACAACCATTAAACCTACTACAGGCAATGCCGGGTCGTTGCCTCTCACATGGGCTCTGATTGAAATACTTTGCGACTTTACATGACTTGCAACTAATATCGGCACCAGGAATAATAATGTGCATTTTCTCAAAAATATCATAGACGGCAATATTAACAATATTAACCAAACTGTGGATGAAGTTTAACGGAAACACTTTGAAAACAAAAAGGCTGCCCTCATTCGAAAGCAGCCCTCTTAAACTATGGGAATCTGAAACTATCTGTTGACCTGGAATCTTAAATGATTCTCAACTCCTCCTTGTTTTATAATTATCAGATACATTCCCGGAGTAAACTGTCTGACATCAATATTACCCGAATTGATTCCAATTTGACCTTCCTGTTTTTGCTTATACAATTCACGACCTGACATATCACATACTCTTACTTCATACAAGTGCTCTTTTTCAGTTTGAAATGCATAAGTAATATATTCAGTTGCAGGATTAGGATAAGCATTCAGTAACATTGCTGAACCTTCATCAGCTAAACGTCCAACACCGGTAGTGAAGATAATATCTGAGCTGTATGCTGAATATGAATTATAACTGCACATTGATCTCACCTGAACAACATACTGTGTACCGGGATGCAGATTGGCAATTACAACACTTCCTGTTGAAGCATTTGCATAGCGATACTTGTAACGTGTGGTACCTTTCACAGCATAACGGATCAGCACGTATGATACTTGTGATGTAGGAGTCCATGTTACAACTGCTTTATTGGTTTGCACATTAACAACAGCAGGATTTTCAACTTGCATGCAACCGGCAAGAGTTGTAAAATAATTATCCTGAGAATAGTTGCTTGATATTGTTCCGCACACTGTCATCACACTCCATTGATAAGTAGTATTTGGTGATAATCCGGTAAGGTTATAACCCCATGCAGTAGTGTTGTTTGAAGCTATATTTTGATAGCTGTAAGATGGTGCGCCCAGCTTTTTATAGCGGATTGTAATATTGTTTGCTGTGGTACCATACCAGTTCAACTGAGCAGAAGTAGTAGTGATATTGTTACTTGAAGTATTTATAACAGTACTTCCGCATCCGGTAGAACTACAGAGAGTTTGAAATCTTTCTGTCCCACTTACCACACTTCCACCTGCACAAATTGTAGTGACATTCCATTCATAATCTGTGCAAGGTTGCAATTCGTTAATAGTTACCTCATGCGCATTGCGTACATATTTATATCTGAAACTATTGGCACCTAAGATACTATATGCTACTTTAAATGAATCTGCCTGAACTGCAGGATTCCAGATCAATGTAGCTTTATTGTTTAATATGTTATATTCAGTTAACATATCAGGCTTGCCGCAATTGGAATTGTTCAGTGAATTTACTTTGATTGTATTTGCTGCTGACTGACATCCGTAACTGTTCACCGCTTTAACTGTGTAACTGCCGGGTGCACTTACTGTCACAACTGAAGTTGTTTGTCCACCATTCCACAGGTATGATACAGCACTTGGTTCAAACGCTTTCAGCTGATAAGATAATGACGGCTGATAAGTGTAAGTTATTTCAGGCATATTGGGAGATGGCGCCTGTGTAAGTGTAATATTCGCAGTTGAAGTAGAACCATCAGCATTTTTAATATTTACTGTATAAGTTCCTGCTGCAGTTACATTGATACTTTGTGTAGCCTGTAATCCCGGCAGCCATATATATTGCAAACCTGAGCTGGCAGTAAGTGAAACTGATTGTCCTGAGCAAATTGTATTATTCACTGCAGTAGATGTAATGCTTGCAGGTTGTGGTGCATTTGAAACAGTTACTGTAACTGCTGATGACACATCTGAACATCCTGCAGCACTGGTCACTGTCACATAATAACTTCCCGCTGCAGAAACAGTGATGGATTGTGTAGTAGCACCATTTGACCAAAGGTATGAACTTGCTGAACTTGCAGTTAAAGTTACAGTTTGTCCCTGTGTCAGATTTGTTGAACCACTTACAGTAATAGTTGCTGTTGGAATACTGTTAACACTAACCACTGTTGGTGTTGATGTAGCTGAGCAACTTCCATTACTTACAGTTACTGAATATGAGCCTGCAGTTGATACAGTGATAGATTTTGTTGTCTTTCCGTTTGACCACAGATAGCTGCTTCCTGTGCTTGCAGTAAGTGTTACGCTGCCACCGGGACAGAATGAAGTTGGACCACTTGCTGTAATGGTTGCAGTAGGATTGTTTGTTACTGTTACTACTGTAGGTGCAGATGTTGCAGAGCAGCTTCCATTACTAACCGTTACTGAATATGATCCTGCAGTTGATACTGTGATGGATTTTGTTGTCTTTCCGTTTGACCAAAGATAGCTGCTTCCTGTGCTTGCAGTAAGTGTTACACTGCCACCGGGACAGAATGTGGTTGCACCGCTTGCTGTGATGGTTGCTGTTGGTGTTGAATTTACAGTAACTACTGTTGAAGCTGAAGTTGCCGAACAGCTACTATTGCTTACCGTTACAAAATAACTACCAGCCGTTGTCACAGTGATAGATTTTGTTGTTGCTCCATTTGACCACAGATATGAATTTCCGGTGCTTGAAGTAAGAACTACACTTCCACCTGCGCAGAATGTTGTTGGGCCATTTGCTGTGATAGTTGCATTAGGCAATGAATTAACAGTAACTGTTTTGGGTGCTGAAGTTCCACTGCATGTTCCGCTAGTAACTGTTACTGAGAATGTACCTGAACTACTTACTGTGATAGATTTTGTAGTAGCTCCATTTGACCACAGATAGCTGCTTCCTGTACTTGCAGTAAGTGTTACATTGCTGCCCTGACAAAAAGTAGTAGGTCCGTTTGCGGAAATAGTAGGAACAGAACCTGTTGACATAGTTACAGAAACCGGAGATGATGTAGCCGAACAACCCTGTGCATTGCTCACTGTTACTGAATAACCGCCTGCAGTATTTACAGTTATGGATTGTGTAGTTGCACCATTTGACCACAAATAATTACTACCTGTACTTGCAGTTAATGTCACGCTTGAACCAGGGCAAATTGAAGTTGAACCACTGGGCGTAATTGTTGCCGCAGGAGCTGTGCTAACAGATACGTTTACAGTATTACTAACTGCTGCACATCCGCCACTTTGAGATACTGTTACATTATAATTACCTGAAGAGGTTACGGTAATTGACTGTGTTGTTGCACCGTTTGACCATAAATAAGAAGTACCTGCACTTGCAGTAAGTGTTACACTGCCTCCCTGACAAAATGATGTAGCTCCATTGGCAGTTGCACTTGCTGATCCACCTGAAGAACATGTAGCTGTAGAATAATTTGTGATAAGGCTTGAATTAGACGATAGCACAAATTTGTCAAACATCAATTTATTATTGGTTGGTGTAAAGCGTATGGTATGTTGACCAACACTGATACCTGTAAATTCAATCGGCTGCTGATCGCAGGCATCTATACGATACCACGTCCAGTTGGTGTCAGCCACACAACCAATTGTTTTGGCACTACCATTGTCCAATGAAACAGAAACACCTGTTGCTGTACCATCAGTACTTCTGACTCTTACCCATAAGTATAAGTTACTTTGAGAAGTACTCCTTGGTTGTATTTCATACTCCATTGGTGTAAAGTTGGACTGACCTGAAGGAAATACTACTGCCGTTGTGTAATCGGTATAATCACCGGCAGCTGCACCAGGAGCCTGAATGGTTTTTAAATTATAGGTCGCATTTGTATTGTCATACAATTCTGCTTCTACAACAAAATCTTTTGACCAATGAGAAGGATGTGAACTTTCATGCCATGCATCTAACTGATAGAATACAGGATTAGCAGCATTTGTTTTATCATATATATATGTACTGCCCTGACGTCTTACATTAAACTTCAGTTGTTGTCCGTCAAGAGTGATTGTTGCTACACTTTCATTTTCTGCACCACCCTGCATATTGGTGTTGGGTTGTATGGTTCCTGTAATTGCAAACTTCGATTGTGTGTTATGTTTTCTTACAACAACAAGTTTACGTAAGTCACCTGCCCAGAAAGTATATCCGGGTTTTCCGTTTGGATCGGAGTAATATGCAGGAACATTACCGGGCAAAACACTGCCATTACGTAATAAATCTTCATAACGACTTGCTATTCCCTGAGCATAAGATGGCGCTGCTGTTTGCCATGCATAACCTGCCGGATTTCCGGGAGGAGGATTTGGCGGATTGTAATTGCCTGCTTCATTAAAGTATCCTGTATAGAAAAACTCTGCCCCTACCATGTTCAAACATTTCAGCAATCCTAAAAACTGTCCGGGACGCATATTTTTTGTTTCATCCACATCCCAACCTGCAGCCACAAATGGTGAAAACAGATTATCTCCAACTTGTAATTCATTATAACGGCTGTCAACTATCCATTGCCATCCATGCCATGCAGTTATCCAGTTGCGCCAGTTATATGGCCAACGAGGATAAAAATCAGGAGTACTGTAATATTGTCCATTCATTTGAGAATTTACCAATCTTGCCTGTGAATACTTCTGACGATATTGAGGGAAACCATCAATACCATACTCTGTAAACTTTGTATTCGACAAAGCAGTAAGATCAAAAATTTTGTCACGGTAGGATTGGATTTCATTCTCTTTAAACTTACTTGCCTGGAAAGTCTGAAAGTCCATTCCTGAAGCATTCTTAGCTGCTACTACAGCAGGATCTGCTGCAAGAGCACCATCTGTTATCCAAGGAAATACTTCTCCGTTTTCGTTAATCATTGTCAAAGGTCGCGTTAATGCATTCAATACATCCTGAACATTTGCACGCATTTGAACGCCATCATTGTCATAAGTAGAAGTTGGCGCAGTTGGTCTCCACCATTTATGAGAAGAACCATTTCCATTTGGATCTATAAAACTACCGGAAGAATTTTGCAGATACTTATCATTACTTAATGACTGACTTGTAATAGTTGATGGATTCAACTGTGCACGTAATGTAATTAGAGAAGTTCCTAATTGTGGATTCTGATTAGCAAGATTTGCCCAGGCATTGCCCCAACTGTCCATACTTAGTCGTAACTGAATCATGTAATTCCAGTTTTTAGCTAACTCTTCATTAAGGTTCACACTGTTGGTAACTGATTGCGCATCGGATACACCCGGCTGAAAACGTCCACCCATATACATCAGGTCAACCCAGTTGAAATTTTTCATCAGAGTATTACCGGGTTTATATCTTGCAGTAGGATAATTGCGTAACTGTTCAAGTGCTGATGTTGTAGGTGAAAGATAACCCTGAGGAAAATCCATCGGATCTAAAGCTGCTGTAATTGGAGTTGCAGAAGGAAGTGAGCCTGAATATGTGAGGTTAAAGCTATAAGGAAGATGATTGTTGATTGCATCTTTATAGTGTTGATATATTAGCTTTTCAGGAATACTCCTGTTATAAATTGCAATTTCATCATACTCTCCAAAGTATTTCATGTAACTTACTCCCTGATTCCAAAACAAACTGGTGTTGGAACCACTTATTATTTTTCCGGAGATGGATTTGGAATATCCTGAAGGACATTCACCATCAATATAAATCTCTTTCTTTCCTGTATTGGAACTGTATTTAAATACCAAATGATGCCAGTTGCCATCTATATAGTAACCATAAGAACGCTTGCCTATCTGATCAAAAGGCACTTTCATTTCGTCAGAACCTGTTCCGTTGGTATAGGTATAAAAATAAATACCATCAAAATTGAAATTGGCGGAGAAGCCTCCGTCCATTCTTCTGAACAGCAATGTCTGATTAAACTGATATCCCGGCTTAAACAGAAACTCAATTGTAAAAGCGGTATCTACAGCAAAGTTTCCGCTGTTAATGTTGTCACCGCTGCTGCCTAAGATAAGTCCTTTACCCACAACACTGTTATTGGAAACGGTATATCCGCAACCATAAGAAGTAAAGTCCATATTGGTCCTGTTCATAGAATCCTTATTAAAAGGACTGCTGTTGAACGTCCAATAACTCATTGGAGCATAAGTTTGAGCGTTTACTAAATTAAACGCTGCATGCATCATCAATACCAGATGAATGAACAATAGCGATAATGACAACAATTTGAATTTTGACAACCATCGCTTGTCGTCACCATTCAGAGGTTCGTTGCTCTCTGCCTTCGTTTTGCTGTAAATTTTTAGTGCCATTTAATTAAAATTTTGGTTTGACATTTTTTTTGGCACGCTATTTGAAAATAAACTGTTGTTGATTTGATTTTATTTTCCCGTGCCAACGCAAGCAAAATAGGCTTCATGCGGGGCAACGATTGGCTAACTCTACATTACCATTGCATTTGTAAGTTTTTTGTCGATAATTGGTTGAAATTTGGTTAAATGAAGAACTGCTCCCTCTCACGGAGCAGTTTTTTGTTTTCATACATCCGGTTAAATCAGTGTAAGAGATCTGCCTCCGTGCTTAAAACAGTGCTGCCTTTTAAGGTTTTCTGACGCTAACCGATGGTCCGGTTAGTGTGTGAATGCAACAGGGCTTCAACATCAAGGCTTCATTTTGAATTGCATTGCAGTGCTCAAGGCCAATATTAACAAAGTAATGTTGCTAAAAATTGAATCCGGCCGGCTGCAATTTGACCTTCAGTTAATATTTTTAGCCTATCAATAACAAATAAAAAATCAATTATTTATGGATCAGCAATTCGAAAAAATAAAAGCTATCGAAGTTAAAATTCAAAAACTGATAGAATTTAATAAAAAATATAGCTGAAGAAAAAGCTATGTTTGAAGAAGAAAACCGTCAACTTACTGAAGAAATAAAAAAGCTGAAAGAAACCATCAGCCACTATGAGCAACAACTTGAAACTCAAAAAGTAGAGCTGGCTAACTTGGAGGATAAGAATAAAGTTCTTAATTTAGCCACCAGTGAAACTACAGAAACAAAGGAAGAGAATAAATTTCTGAAGACACGGATAGATGAATATGTGAAGGAAATAGATAAATGTCTTGCTTTACTAGATAAGTAATAAGATGGAAACCGTATCTATGCAAATACATGTAGGTAATCGTGAACTGAATATAAAGGTTCCGGTTACTGAAAAAGAGAATATCATAAAAGCAGAAAAACTTATTAATGATAAGATATCTGCTTTGAAACGATTGTATTCAGTAAATGACAATCAGGATATTCTGGCAATGTGCGCATTTAGTGTTGCGGGAGAACTCATCGGTTTGCAGAATGCAGGAGCAAAAAATGAAAACGTCAGGTTAGAAAAACTGGAATCTTTAGATAGTTTGTTAAATGGTTATCTGTCGCAACCCCAGCTTTTCAACTCGTAACCTGCATTTTGCTTTGAGATAGACTTATCATCTGTTTTTTTCGTTTTTATCAACGTGCTTTTCGGAATTTTTCCGGAAACTGTTTGGTTGTTAGTTTCAACACAAACAATGTTTAACTATTCCGGAAAACCGGAAGTAATCTATTATTCAAGAACAAATGGAACCAGTTACAATAGGAATAGCAGCCGGTGCAGCAATAGTTGCAGCGCTGATTACTTTTTTAGTGACAAAGAAAAACAATGCTGTAATTGTAAAAGCTGCCCAGGAAAAAGCTGATGCACTGATTAAGGAAGCTGAAGCCAAGGGTGAAGTCATTAAAAAAGACAAACTGATGGAAGCAAAAGACAAATTCTATCAGCTCAAAAACGAACACGAAAAAATGATTGCTGAAAAGGACAAGAAAATTGCTGATTCAGAAAATCGTATTCGACAGAAGGAAAGAGACCTCAACCAAAAGCTGGAACAAAACTCACGTAAACATCAGGAGTATGAAGCCATGCAGGCTAATCTGCGCAGTCAGATGCAGATTGTAGAAGCCAAAAAACAAGAGGTAGATAAATCGTTGCAAAAACATGTGCTTGCACTGGAGAAAATTTCAGGAATAAGTCAGGAGGAAGCCAAAACACAACTGATGGAAAACCTGAAAGCCGAAGCACGCACACAGGCACAGTCCTACATCAAAGATATTATGGACGAAGCCAAACTTACTGCCAACAAAGAAGCCAAACGAATCGTTATTCAAACCATACAGCGTGTGGCTACAGAGCAGGCTGTTGAAAATTCAGTAACTGTTTTCAATATAGAGAATGACGACATCAAAGGCCGGGTAATTGGTCGTGAAGGGCGTAACATTCGTGCCCTTGAAGCTGCCACCGGTATTGAAATTATTGTGGATGATACACCGGAAGCAATTATCCTTTCAGGATTTGATCCTGTACGCAGAGAACTTGCACGCCTTGCACTGCATCAGTTGGTAAGTGACGGACGTATTCACCCTGCGCGTATTGAGGAAGTAGTAAACAAAGTACGCAGACAACTCGAAGAAGAAATTATCGAAACTGGAAAACGCACCTGTATTGACTTGGGAATTCACGGGCTTGCACCTGAACTGATACGTATGGTTGGCAGAATGAAATACCGCTCTTCGTACGGACAAAATCTGTTGCAACACTCTCGCGAAGTGGCCAACCTGTGTGCTATTATGGCGAGCGAACTCGGTCTGAATGTAAAACTTGCCAAACGCGCAGGTTTGTTACACGATATTGGAAAAGTTCCTGACGATGAACCGGAGTTACCACATGCTATTCTTGGTATGAAATGGGCTGAGAAGCATAAAGAAAATGCTGAAGTATGCAATGCTATTGGAGCACATCACGATGAGATAGAAATGACCAGCCTGATTAGTCCTATAATACAGGTTTGCGATGCTATTTCAGGTGCACGACCCGGTGCAAGAAGAGAAATTGTTGAACAATATATCAAACGATTAAAGGATCTGGAAGCACTTGCACTCACCTACCCGGGCGTTGAGAAATCATTTGCCATACAGGCCGGTCGCGAATTGCGCGTAATTGTAGAAAGCGAAAAAGTAAGCGACCAGCAGGCAGATACTTTAAGTTTTGATCTGGCACAGCGCATTCAAACAGAAATGACCTATCCAGGTCAGGTAAAAGTTACCGTCATTCGTGAGAAGCGTGCGGTTAATTATGCTAAGTAACCAATAGTTGTTCATGCGCGGATCTGCACTACGCTCTGAATATATCCGCAACCTGACAATCTTGGTTACAGGAAGTGCTTCTGCACAGTTTATTGCTCTTGCACTCTCCCCTGTTTTTTCACGTTACTATTCTCCTCATGAATTCGGCTTATTAGCTGTTTTTATGAGTATCCTCAGTGCACTTTCTGTAATAGTTTGTCTTCGTTATGAGTTTGCCATTATTCCGGCACGCACCGTTGATGATGCTTCAGCATTACTGCAGTTAAGCCTTAAAATAACATTGCTTACAACCTTGCTTTCTCTTGCAGGAGTAACCATCTTTAACTTGTTTTTTTCCGGCAATAAGGATTTATCAAACTGGCTATGGTTACTCCCGGTGATGACGCTTGCAAATGGTTCCTATCAGGCCATGCTCAACTGGGCTAACCGTCATAAAAACTATAAACTGATATCGCGGTATCGCATTATAAATTCCATTATTGCCAATGGTGTAATACTTGCCGCTGCATTACTCGGATATATTACTTACGGACTTCTGGTAGGGTTTGTAGCAGGAGGAGTCACAGCCATGTTAGTATTGTACATCAGCATTCAGAAAAGTAATGCTCCGTTTGCTTTTAACCTTGGAAATGCCAAATTGAGGGAGACGGCACGTAAATACGATGTGTTTCCAAAGGTAAATCTCTGGCAGGCCTTTGCTGATATGCTTCTTATCAACGGTGTAATATACTTTCTTACTTTCTTTTTCAGTCAGGCTGTGGTAGGATTATATGGAATGACCATGCGTGTATTACAGGCACCTTTCAATCTTATTGGTTACAGCATCGGTCAGATATTTTTGCAGGAAGCGGCACATCAATATCATGAAGGTAAAAACATTCAGCCTCTTATTAAGAAATCTATTCTCAGAACTGCTGTTGTTGCACTGCCCATTGTAATAATTTTAGTCATTACCGGTCCTGATATTTTCGCATTTGTATTTGGTGATCAATGGCGCGAGTCGGGACAATTTGCAAGGATACTTGCTCCGTGGTTTTTTCTTGATTTTATCCGAACCCCCATCTCACAGGTGCCGGTGATAATTGGAAAGCAACGTCAATGGCTTGCATGGAATGTTTTAGCAATAATTACACTTACCATTTCATTAGCCGCCTGCCGCATTTTTAATATTGGAATCACTGAATCCATAATGACTTTTTCATTTTCACAAACCATTATTTACGCTTTATCGGTTTTGTGGATTTATTCATCTGTTAAAAACTAAAATTATACCTTAATTTAAGAAGCCCTATTGTATTAGTTTTGTGATTTGGTTCGCCCAATGTTTAAGGTAATTTAAAAGAAGTTCTATGATTAATACTTTCAAAAAACAACTATGGATTATCCTGCTTGTGATAATCGGAGGTAATGTATATTATTATTTAAATCACAAAAATGATTCTGATTACTACCGTGGAACTGTTAAAATAAGAACCAAAGCAATGGCTTATGACAGGCTCAATACCATTTTGAGTTCATATACCTCACAGAACAATCAGACAAATCCTCAGGTAAAAGAATCTTATCGCTCCTATCGCAACGAGGACAATTATATTTATGAAGTCTATGCAGAATCGGCTGACAGCAATGCTGTCGCTAAAAGTTGTCCGATAATTATTGATATGGTGATGAATGATTCTATCATACGCATGCATTATTATCAGCGGATTTCTGCAATAAACAGTCTTTTACAAAATCAGGAAGAATTTCTGAAACTCTCCGACAGCCTGAAATCAGTTGGTGTGAATGAAGAGTTGAGATACGAAATAGAGTTTCAATCAAGGCAATCTGAGTTAAACATTTTCAATCTTAATTATCAGAAAATTAATGTCTATAAGGATTTTGAAATTTCACCTTTCAACAGTGAATCGGTAGTTCTGATAAGAGAAAGTAGCAAATCAAAATTAATCAAGGTAAACCTTATACTTATGGTACTGGGAATTTTTGCTGCAATAGTTATCCATCAGTTCAGAAACAAAAATTCTGAATGAATCAGAACCGGAATATTATTATTTATTTCATCGGTAAATTATTTCCGGCAATTACACAATTGCTTATAATAGTTTTAGGAATCAGATTAATTGGCGCTTCTGAATACGGAAAATTTAATCTGGTTTATAACACAGCATTAATTATAGCATCACTTTCAGTAGGTTGGATTCAGCAAGGTATCTTACGCTATTTTCACTCATTTAAAAAAAGTATTGAACTGGTAAGAGGTGATTTTCTGCAGATAGGTTTATATTCGTCACTCTTAGCTTCGGTCATTGCTTTGCTTTCGGGAATATATTATTTTCACCTTCAGACCTTACCTCTTCTAACCTACATCGCTTTCGCCATGCTGTTTGGGTTATTTTTAATTGAACTCACCCTTTTACAGGTGCAGTTTAAAGCTACACAATATTCATTCATTGAATCATCTTATAATGTTTTCAGCATTATTCTGGGAGTTTTATTTATACTCTACACTGCAGGAAGAGATTTCACAACTTTCTTTCTGCCCATATTCCTGAGTTTGTTACTTGTGGTGTTTTTATTGGCTGCATGGATCATTAAAAACCGTCAGGTGAGTTTTATTCCTCTGAATAAATCATTTATCATACAGATATTTTCCTATGGCGTTCCATTAACTCTATGGCTGCTGATATCTAATGTTTTCAATATTGCCGACAGATATGTTATCAAATATTATTTAGATTACGATGCTGTTGGCAAATACAGTGCAGTGTACGATTTAATTTATAAAGTCAGTGGCTTTCTGACCTTGCCTATCCTGCTGGCATTTCATCCATCCATTGCCAAATACTGGAATGAAAATAAAAAACACGAAGCCGATCAACTAATGAAAATTACAATCATCAAAGAATTATCACTAAGCATAATTATTTTTGGATTTCTTTATATTTTTAAAGATTTTGTCTTCAGTAAAATTCTAAAATTAGAAATTCATAATTTCACTGTTATTTTTCTTCCATTAGCTATCAGTTCTATCCTCTGGCAATTAAGTATGATTATTCAAAAACCTTTAGAATTTAATCAGCTTCAGCTCAAAATGATTTTAGGTATCCTCATTGCAATTACACTCAATGTTATGCTGAATTTTATGCTGATTCCTAAATATGGAATTTATGTTTGTGGTTTCACTACCTTAATCGCCACATTGTTTTATACTGTTTATGTTTATCTTTATTCAAGAAATGAATTAAAACCACAGGAGCTCAATAATGAGGGATGATTTTCTGATTCTATTAATCGCACAAACACTGGTGACACTTTTTATCAGATTTACTGAGAAAAGCTGGTATGCACCTGCTTCATTGTTTGCCTTAATCTGGAATTTTATCATCGTATTTTCTATTTGCTCGGCCCATGATTATTATTTTTCAGTGCCTGCCTTACTGTCCATTTTGTTGTTTGTAATAGTATTTTTTTGCGGAGGGAGGTTGGCATTGGTTTTTAAAAATATAAAATCTCAAACTGTAAATGCACAACTGTTAAACACAGGATGCGTTTCATTGCATGAGATAATTATTAAAGCCGGAGTTCTGTCAGGATTCACTGCACTTATTTTATTGTTGCAATACTCAGGACTGACATTAAGTACTGTCTTTAGTTTTCAGAGTTTTTCAGAAGCATCATTTAAAGTCAGTGCTGAGCGTTATGCAGGTGTCAGATTAAGTTCACCTATTATGTTGTGCATTACCATCAGCTATATAACATCTTTTGTTGCAGGGATGCTACTTGCAGGAAAGACTACAAAAAGCCAGAAAATATGGATATCACTTTTAGTTCTTCCGATTGTACTGTTTTCGGTTTTTTATACTGCACGTTCAGTTATGCTTTATATGTTTGTGATTATCGGAGGTTCCTATTTTGCTTTTAAACCATTTTATCAGAGAAACCATCCGGTTTTATTCAGCAGAAGAAATGTAATCATTGGAGCAGCAGGTATTTTTCTTTTACTTTCAGCATTCATAATTTCACAGTCATTCAGAATGAAACTAAACCTGAATGACAGTGGACAGTTCAGTTTTGTAACCAATTATCTTAAAGTTTGGTTTTCAGGTAATGTTTCGGGATATAGCTCATGGTATGATGTAGAATCCGTTTTGCCGGTTGACAACAATGGCTCTTTTACATTTGCAGGACTTTCAGAATTATTTGGAGTATCTGAACGCAAAGTTGGAATTTATGAAACCACTATAGACGTAAATCATCAAATGGCATTTTCGAATATTTACACTGCTTTTCGTTTTCTTATGGATGATTTTGGATTTTCAGGCACATTGATAGTTTTTGCATTATTAGGATTTTTATCCAAGTATTTTTTTGAACGTTCCAGAAACGGAAGCCTCACATCAGCAGCAATTTTGTCAGGCATATTGGCCTTTTTTCTCTTTTCTTTTATCAGTTCCATCTGGGCATATAATTCCATTCTCTTCAGCTGGATAGGATTTTGCTGTTATTGTTTTTATTCAGAATCCAAAACAGTGAAAACATAACACAATAGCCATGGAAGTATTATTGCTGCTCATCAACTATAACAACAATAACGAAGTAATATCCTTTGTTGATATTCAACTTGCGATGCAGAAGAATGTAGATTATCAAGTTGTAATCGTCAACAATGGTAACCAAAAGATACTACACGCTGATATCAAAAATATCTCTCCCGATAAAGTTTGGATTATCAATCCCGAAAAAAATTTAGGATATCTGAATGGTGCTCATTATGCCTATGAATATTATATCGAACACTCAAAATCCATTCCTGAACTGATTATACTTTGTAATACTGATATAGAATTCAGTTCAGAATCTTTCATTCAGAATCTTCTGACATTTAAAAAAAATAATGTTGGAATCATTGGGCCTGAAATCAAGTCATCACTTACCGGGCATTTTCAAAATCCTATTTACGAAAAACGTCCTGACAGAACCAGATTGAAGATATGGTTGATGTTTTTCAGTACCTATTTGACTTACTTACTTTATCAATCAGGAGCCTATCTCAAACGAATCATTGGTAATTCCATAGCATCTGAACCAAGCAAAGATGAAAGAGAAGTATATGCAGTGCATGGTTCTTTTGTCATATTCACCAAAGAATTCTTTACAAAGAACTGTACTCTAAAGTATCCTTCGTTTTTGTATTGCGAGGAATTATATCTTGCTGAACAATGTAGGCTTAACAATCTTAGAGTGGTATTTCTTCCCTCTCAGAAAATCATACACCACGAACATAGCACCTCAGGCATTTTCAAAAACAGAAAGCATGTTTCGTGGCTATATGAATCAGTAAAGTTTATCTTTCAAACATATTTTAATTAAAGAATTCCGCTTAATAATGATTACTGTCCTCTGCCCTACTTACAATGAAGAAAAGTATATAACTCAATTGCTTGAATTTTTCACTTCTGCATTGCCTGTAGAAAAGGAACTTTTAATTATTGACGGTGGCTCAACGGATAATACTGTAGCAATAATTAATGAGTGGACAAAGAAGTATCCCAACATTAAATTATTTTATAATCCTGATAAATATGTTCCGTTTGCATTGAACATCGGAATTCAAAATTCAAACGGAGAAATTATCATCCGTCTTGATGCCCATACACATTACGAATCTGATTATTTCAGCAAAATTCTTGAAACGTTTTCAAACGTCAAGGCTGATATTGTAGGAGGGCCGATGAGAGCAAAAGGAAATACTGCATTTCAGAAAGCGGTGGCATATTGTACATCTCACTCATTTGGTGTAGGCAACAGTGCTTTTCATGATGATACTTTGAGGGGATACGTTGACAGTGTTTATTTAGGCGCATGGAAAAGAGAAATATTTCGGGATACGGGTTTGTTTGATGTAAATATGATCAGAAATCAGGACGATGAATTTCATTATCGTGCCAAGAGCCTTGGTAAATTAATTTATCTTAATCCGGATATTAAATCGTGGTACTTTCCCCGAAGCAGCTTAAATAAACTTTTCAGTCAGTATTTTCAATATGGATATTTCAAACCTTTGGTATTAAAGAAAGTCTCCTCTGAAATAAAACCAAGACATCTTATTCCTTCTGCATTTACACTGTACTTTCTCACTCTTCCGATTTTTTACTTGCTTGTTGGTAATTTAGTCTTTTTGCCCGCAGTTATTTATGTTTTACTTGACTTGTACTTTGCCGTAAGTGTAAAAGGTTCTTTTCGGGAAAAATTATGGTGTTTACTGATATTTCCTTGTTTGCATCTGTCTTACGGTTCCGGATTTATTATCGGTTTTTTTCGCATGCTTTTTAAATCAAAATAATGTCATGCAATATTCATGTAAGGCTTTAATAATGCCACTAAAAGATATTTATTAATCTTCCTGATACTTTTATTTATTAATTCATTTTATTTGCTTGAAATTTAAAATGTTTGTCGGCTTTTAAGAACATTTATGTTATAGCAATATGCCTGCTGGCATTTGCACTTCCATTACCACAGCCTTATATCAATATTGCTGTTGCTGTTTTTATTGCGGGTTCGCTGATAGATTTCTACAGGAAACGGGATTTTGAATCTCCTTTAAACAGTATTCTAATTCTACCCATTGCATTTTATGTTTTACATTTAATTGGTTTAACCTATACAGATGACTTAAAAGCAGGATTCAATAATGTACAAACTAAATTATCATTTCTGATATTTCCGTTATTACTTTCAAAAAGCACACCCATCAACAATGTATTGAAAAAGTTAAAAAATCTTTTTCATTGCAGGTTGTGCTGCAGTTTGTATTTATGATATTGTCACTGCCATAATGCAATACCGATTGACAAAAAACATGGATGTGTTTTATTACATTTCCTTCTCCAAGACAATGCATGTACAGTATTTTACAATTTACCTGAACATGGCCATCATTTTTCTGATAGACGGAATTTTCAATTCAGATGATTTCCGATTTAAGCATCAAAAATCGTTCTATCTGATTCTGATAGTTTTTTTATATTAAATATCACGCTCTTAGCAAGCAGACTTGCTACTGTGGTCTCCTACATCACTGTACTATTGTATTTTATGTTAAAAATAAAGACCTCAGGAAAGTTTCTTAAGTATTCGCTGTATGGTTTGTTGTTGATTTTACTCATCGTATTTTTTGATTATTTCTCTCTGAAAAACGTAAATCGTTTTGAACAGGTAGAAAGATTTTTGCATGAAAACGAAAACTATTTTGATTTTACAAAAAAAGGAATACAACAGCACCACTCTCAGAATTCCTCTCTGGATAAATGCCTATCAGGTAATAGAAAACAATCCGTTTACAGGTGTGGGCACAGGCGACTCACGTGCTGAACTGGATTCGGTTTTTCTAAAGAATAAATTTCAATATGCTTATCAAAACCACTTTGATCCGCACAATCAATATTTGCAAACAGGAGTGATTCTGGGTCTGGCAGGGCTTACATTGTTACTTACCATGTTTCTTGTTCCACTCTATTACTCTATTCGTTACCGTCATTATCAGTTCATCTGTCTTTTGATAATCTTTATGTTCAACATGCTCACTGAATCCATTTTTGAAAGGCAGGCAGGAATAATGTTTTTTTCGTTTTTTTACTCATTGTTCAGTGTTCAGATCATAGAAGAAATGAAAAAGCAACAACTCCCGGCAACTGAATAATAACCTACTTTTGCCTTTAAATTTCGAGAATATGAAAGTCCCCTTTGCTCCTCCGCGGATGGATCAAAAAGTAATTGATGAAGTTACAGATACACTGTTGTCAGGTTGGATAACCACAGGACCTAAAACCAAACGTTTTGAAAAAGAACTGGCGCAATACTGCAATGCTGAAAATGTGCTTGCTCTGAATTCAGCCACTGCCGGACTGGAAATTATGCTGCGCTGGTTTGGAGTTAAAGAGGGCGATGAAGTCATTCTGCCGGCATACACTTATTCTGCTACTGCCAATGTGGTAATTCACTGCGGTGCCAAACCGGTGTTTGCTGATATTGGTAATGATTTTAATATTGATGTTGCCAACATCAGAAAACTGATTACACCAAAAACCAAGGTGATTATGCCTGTTGATTTTGGTGGTTTCCCCTGTGATTATGATGCCATCAATGCACTCGTAAAAGCAGATGATATCAAGAAGACTTTCGTTGCTGAAAATGATGTGCAAAAAAAACTCGGGAGAATACTGGTACTTTCAGATGCTGCTCATTCCTTTGGCGCAGTTTATAAAGGAAAGAAAACCGGAACACTTACCGATGTAACTGTGTTCTCTTTTCATGCAGTAAAAAATCTGACTACTGCCGAAGGCGGTGCAGTTGCACTGAATCTTCCTGCTCCTTTCAGCAATCAGGAAGTGTATAATTATCTCTGCATTTATACTCTACACGGCCAAAACAAAGATGCTCTGGCAAAAATGCAAAAAGGGAACTGGCGCTACGACATTATTGAAGCAGGCTACAAATGCAATATGACGGATATTATGGCCTCTATCGGACTGGTTGAATTATCACGTTATGATGAAACCATTGCCAGACGAAAAGAACTAACAGAAAACTATAACAAAGCATTTGAACGTTTTAACTGGGCACTGCTGCCGCCATCGGTAACTCCATCTGCTGAAACCTGTTATCATCTGTATGCATTGCGCATAAATGGTTGCAGCGAAGCACAGCGCGATGCCATCATGCAAAAAATGTTTGATAAAGATATTGCAGTGAACATGCACTTCTTACCTGTGCCGATGTTATCATTCTACAAAAATCTGGGATATCAAATTACGGATTATCCTGTTGCACATAAAACCTGCATCAGCGAAATTTCCTTACCTCTGTTTTATAATCTCACTGACGAGCAACAGCAATTTGTAATTTCATCACTGCAAGAAGCAGTTGCCGAAGTGTTGAAAAAATAAACACCGGAACCTGTAACAGATTGCCGGTGCTTACTCGCGGGATTATTCTTTTACCGCTTTAAAAATTTTGATTTCGAAATTTTATTTTCAGTCTGTAAGGTAACAATGTATATGCCCGATGCAAGTGATGAAACATCTATCTGAATGTTTTTACCTTCAGCAGTCTTATCAGCCAAAACTTTCTTTCCATCCAAACTGCAAACAGAAACCATTGCTTTCTCAGGAGTGGAAATGAAAATATAATCTGTTGCAGGATTCGGATAAAGTATTACAGTATTACCAACAGATGTTAAATCATGAACAGAAGTAACAGCAGTAGAGGGTGGAAAATGAATGTTGTCAAGCAGAGCCATATCCTGTCCACCGGTGCAACAAACAGGATCTTTAATGTAGGACCATGTGAATGTATGAATACCTGAATTGACAGGATAACTCCGATAAGTCCATGCTTCCACACCCGAATAACTGTCTCTCAAAGCTCCGTCAATATAGAAATGTACAAAGTCCCAGTTCAACTCAGTTGATATGAGTGTGTAGAATGAAATATAATCATCTGAAAGAACATTCAGCTGAATAGATAATGCCGATGTATCACCATCAGCAATAGTTGCTGTACGTGCAGAATATGTCCCCTGATAGGGATTGTTTGCTGTGATAATCCAGGGATGCGTGTATGTATTCTGCCAGGGGAATTTTGTAAAATCTCCTGTTTCAAAATTTTCAAGAATTTCTCCTGCTGTCAGATAAAACAATTTACTGTCGTTGTAATTTCCTCCGGTAATATCAAACTGAAGATCGAGCAGGGTTCCTATTTGTACGTTTGGATTTAATGTAACATTGAAAGTGGCATCGGAATAACTCAGAGCATTAATCACTCCGTAACTATATGATGCATTATTGATGGTCAGATAAGGACTGGTAGTAGTAAGTGTCGCAGTACTAGCAGGGCTGTTGCTATGTC
Organism: Bacteroidetes bacterium OLB10; assembly: GCA_001567275.1. GTDB lineage: Bacteria > Bacteroidota > Bacteroidia > AKYH767-A > OLB10 > OLB10. The sequence goes on along the minus strand of LNBX01000034.1, from coordinate 47,298 downwards.
CCTTGTTGAAGGTTCTGATGACTAAATCAGTAGTTTCACCCGGGTCGAGAATACCATTATTATTTGTTGATACATCATGTACAAGAATCGAAGAAACATTGAATAATGGTGCTCTCAAAATATGATTGACCACCGATTGCCATTGGTTGCCTGCAGAGTCAGTTAACTCTATTGTGAACTGTACCGTTTCATTGTCAGGAATAAGATTATTTACACTGTAAGTAAATGCACCTGGAATCACAGCCTGAGCTGAAGGAGCCATTGTTCCTGCACTTCCTGAATTTTGCAGCAATGTTACATGGTTGTTGGTTGTACTTACAGTATAGTTTACATTCACTGCATCTGTCAGACCAAAATTCTGTAATGTGAGGTCCACATGTATTTGCTCGCCATAATCTACCAGTTGGTTATTATTCCCTAATGTATCATTAATTGCATCTGTTACAGTTGTAACGTAAGGACCACTGAAAGACCCAACCGGAATTTCCATCATATACGGAACGGCATTAAAAGCAGTAATTGTGAGAAACAAAGTGTCAATGGAGGTCAACATAGGGAAATTAAGTGTGACACTTCCTCCATTTACCAATCCGGTAGCAAGAATTTGTCCATGGCTGCTCAAACAAGCTAAAGCACTATCGGTGTTGCAACTTACCTGTAAATGATCATCGCCCACATTCAATATGGGTTGATGATTGGCTGTTATGTAAAAAGGTGTTGCTGTTCTTACATTCAATGACGGGTCGCCAAAGCAATGCCAGGTGTCGGTCATTTCATCTCCTGCAGTACCATATTTGTCATTCATAAACATGCAACCATTTACACTCAGTCCGCCAAACGTACGCTTGATAGTTCCATGTGTGCCTACCAGCAAATCTACCATTTCGTCCTGCCCTGCCATTGGTGGGCTCCACGACTGATTGATACTTGACATAAACGTTGCAATTGCGCCTGAAGGTTCATTGTTGTAGGTTGCTCTCAGCCATGCTTCGCCAAAACAGGTTCCGTTGTTAAACTCACCATTCACACATCCTACACTCCAGATAAACGGCCACATACCCGTATTGGTTAACCCTGCAATATCATTGTTAGAAAATCCTGTGGTACCAAATGAAACAGTGCTGCCATGACCGGTGTAGTTGATGATGGAACTTCCGCTGTTGACTTGATTGGCGAGCATAACAGCAGTAGGATTGCCGGGCTGATCATTACCTCCCTGAGTACCGTCATACAACTCAGCTACATCCGTATAAGTAAACGCAAGTTCCTTGGCGCGGATGTTTTGCTCATGTTCATAATCCATTTCATTGTTATCACCCGGGCCCTGATTCGATGCAACACAAATTCCTTTACTGTACCAGATTCCGCTGGGGTCAGGATTTCTTTCATAGGTGATGGTACGATTTACCTGGGTTTCTACCTCTGAAATATTCTGCGCACTGAAACGTCCCACAAAAACTTCGGCATACGAATCATTGCCTACAATATATCCATAGCTTGGATCGGAAGCACCTCCTGATGCTGTTGGGCTCGGGATTTGCTGAATATCACCAACCAGCAGCACATATTTTAAATCATGGCTGAAATAAAATGCTGAAATATAACTCTGCAACTGTGCTGCCGTACTGCCAATAGTAGTTACGTCCACAACTGTTACGGGAATACCTTTTTTGATTTTCCAGTCAACAAAAGAATCCAGTGCAGGGATGAATGACGGATAAGAAATTATCAGCATCTCCCCTTCCTCCTCTACCGGAACATAGTTGATGGCAGCAGCTGCATTTCTGAACTGTGTTTGATAGATCAGTGAAAAATCTCGGTCAATTTTCTGAAGTGGTTTTGCTCTTTGCAATACATTCACTGAAGGCACTGCATCTGTACTGCGTGTTACAGTGATTGAAATATCGGTATATACTCTCAGCACTTTTGAAACCGGATTATACTGAAAAGGATAAATCCACACCGTTTGCCCTCTGAAATCTCTCAGAACAAACGGCTCCATCAGCTCCGCAGTTTTGCCTGGAAAAAACTCATCTTTTACATAAGCATCACCAAACTGAAATTGCACTTCATCAGGATTTACATTTCTGTAGAGGTTTCCTTTGGAAGGTGCAATAAGTACATTCTGATAATCCGTAAAGTGATTTACGTTTACGGCCAACTGCATATTTCCATCGTCAGGAATGATTAAGGAAACTGTCAGCTTGCTTAAGTCAGGTGCATCTTTTTGCAGCAAAGGTGTAAGGTCAGGTCCGTCAGTTTTATAATATTCTCCCTGTGCTGTTCTTACCCGGTTTAAATCAAACCCATGAAGCTGAACATGTATTGTTGAAGTTTCAACAGTGCTTTGAACTTCAATGGTAGGTTTTACCGCTTTATCAGAACCTGTATTAATCCATGATGCATGTAAATACAGAGGTGCCAATACAAATGCAAGGAATGAATGCAGTATGATTTTACGCATGGCAGAGAAATTTATATCCAAATGTAGTTGTTTTTATTCATTGTTATGTAAAAATATGGTTATTTTTTTCACAAGGTGAAAAGGCTGTTTTCCTGAAAAATTATTTTTCACAATGTAAAACTGATTTCTTAAAAGCGTATTTTTGAGCACATAAAATCAAAGAAAAGTATTACCGTATTATGGCCGTTTACAGATTTAAAATTTCATTCGAAGATTACGAAGATGTTTATCGTGAGATTGAAGTAACATCCGACCAAACTTTTGCTCAGTTTTATACTGTCGTATTATCTTCCATTGGTTTCGAAGATCATGGTGTTGCTTCGTTTTACATGAGCAACGACAGTTGGAAGAAAGGAACTGAAATTACCAATAAGGAAGGCAAACTTAAAGACGGAAAACCGGTGAATTTAATGGCAAAAGCACTGCTGAAAAATTATATTGCCGACCCACATCAGAAAATTTATTTTGTAATAGAGAGTGAAAGTGTTTGGGCTTTTCATGTTGAACTGATAAAAATTCTTCCGACTGCTGATTCACATCAATCCTACCCTTTCGTTAAGAAGATGATTGGCGATGCACCTAAACAATTTAAGGTTATAATTCCTCCTGTAGTTACGGAAGAAGATGGTCTGTTGATGGATGAGGATTTGTCTGACGATAATGAAACATCTGACAATTTCACAGGTGAGGAAGAATATGATGAGGACGATGCAGCATCACTTGAAGGAGAAGAAGGCGAAGATGACGAAACAAATGAAGATATGGATGATGTTGAAATGAGTGGTGATGAAAATTATGAGGAGGAAAATTAATTGAATGAATTCTGACAAAAGCACATCTTCATAGGTGTGCTTTTTTATTTTGAGAAAATGAAAGTTGGTGATAAGGTAAGTTTTATTAATGAGAAGATGAATGGCATCATCAAAGCAATCAAGGCTGATGGCTTGGTTGCTGTTGAAATAGAAGATGATTTTATCATTGATGCGCTTACAAAAGATTTGGTCGTAACAGAAGTTTTTATGAATGAAAAAACTGCTGCAACTGAAGAACCTGTTCCTGTTACTTCTCCGTCTAAAGAATTTAATTTGTCAACCAACGAAATTTGTTTTGTGGCCATTCCTGCAGAAAAGCACAAAACGTTAACAGGTTACATTGGCTATTATCTCGTAAACGGAACCGATTACGAACTGCTCTATCTCATTCATTCAAAACATGAAACTGAATGGAACAAAATTGCTTCAGGAACATTAGGCCCGCACAATGCCGTGAATGTACTTACCATCAACCGGCCTGACCTTACAGATATTACTTCTTTCCATATTCAGCTGCTCATTTCAGGTGGCAACATCATCCATCATCCTGTTCAAAAAGAAATTTCAGTGTTGCTTCCTGATTTGGCTAACTCAAATAAGAATTTTCCTGATTTTGCTGCTGTAGCTGTACTCGTAAATTTCAATCAGGCTGACGATGCAGAGCTGGAGCAGTTAAGAATTAAATATCAGTCTGAGAAAAAACCGGTTGTCTCTGCTCCAAAAGGAAAAACACAAAAATTGAATGACACGGGCGCCATTTTACTCAACAGCAAAGAAGTGGATTTGCATATTGAAAAACTAACCAAAGAACATCGCACCATGACCAATGCAGAAATGCTCGAATTGCAGAAGTCAGTAGTAAGAAAAGAAATGGATTATGCCATTGTAAACCATTTCAAGAAAATAGTTTTTATCCATGGCAAAGGCGAAGGTGTTTTGAAAAACGAAGTGCTTAAAGAATTAGCACATTACAGCAATATTAAAGTTCAGGAAGCAGATTACGCCCGTTATGGCGGTGGTGCTACAGAAGTTCTTTTCTGATTATTGCATGGACCAGTTTTTATAGAACAATTCCTGTTCAGCGGTTTTTGATTTCATGTTCCTGAGTTTCCAGCCCGAAAAATATTTTTTATTTCCTTTTTTCAGTAAAACAGTTTTTAATCTGAGCTGCGAAAACAGTGTTACTTCCAGTTGATCTTCATTGCTGAATTGCTCAAACAAATCATGAACTCTTTTGTCTGCTTTATGTCCGTTCACTGCTACCAGTTCATCACCTACTGATAGAGCTGAAATTGCAGGAGCATCTGATGCCACTGCTGCAACCACAGCAATGTTGCCTGATTCATCCAACCTGATTCCAAAATCTCTCTCACATCGTTTTGTTGACGTTTGTTCTTCCAACTCCAACCCGGCAAACTCCATCACCTGCTCCAGCATTGACTGATAGCTCACCGCTCTGAAAACTATTTCAGTAAAAAATGTTTCGAGTGATTTGCCTGCGCATTGCTCTGCAACCTGTCTGTAATCTTCTGCTGTATATCCCCTACCTTTTTTCCGAAATCATTAAAAAGTATTCTGAAAACATCATCAATTGATTTTTTGTTTCCGGAATATTTTCTGATCAGGAAATCGAGCATCCATGTTATCAGACAACCCTCGTCATAGATGGAAGTTTTTCTTCCGGGTACTCCCGGCACATAACCATCAAGCCACGTATCGAAAGATGATTCAGCTACTGAGTAATTAAATCTTCCTTCACCGGAAAGATGTTTGTTGATTCGGAAATTGAGTTCATTGAAATATTCTTCCTCGCTGAAATATTTGCAACGGAACAAAAATAAATCACCATAATAGGTTGTTGCACCTTCATACACAAACCCTGAAGGAGAATAATTTTCACCATCGTAGTTGTATGGCTGCATTTCCACAGGGCGAATGGTTTTGATATTCCATGCATGAAATAACTCATGTGATGAAACGCCTATCAGCTCATTGTATAATTCACGTTTATGCAATCCTGAAGAAGGCCCAATCACTATCACTGTTGATTTGAGGTGTTCCACTCCATGATAAAAAGTGTGAGGCACAGCCTGAATCAGAAAATGATATTCACCGAAAGGGAATGTTTGCATCATCTTAAACTGCGTTTTAGTGAATGCAGTAAAATCGTTCACAATCTTATTCTGGTCAGGAAAATAATCTCCTTCAATCCAGATATGAAACAATGTTCCTGCTACAGTATAGCTGTGATGTTGCAACTGACTGCCGGCAATAAAGGGACTGTCAACCAAATCATCGAAATTATCAGCTTCAAATTTTCTTTTTCCTGATTGCTTTAACGATGTGGCTATTTCTGCAAAAGGAACATCTAATTCCACCATACATTTTTCATTCCTCAGTTCATCGGTATAAAAACAACAGTGAATGGGATTGATGTAAAGCTGTCTGTCATCAACATAACACGAACCTGCGTCCAGTCTGTTGGCGTAATACTGATATTTAACTGTTATCTGACTATCTTTTTCATTTGCAAAAATCCTCCAGATACTTTTTGATATTTTCTGAAAAGAAAGTGGTTCTCCTTTTGAGTTTACAACACTGAATCTTCTGATGTTCTTTGCAAAATTTCCTTCTTCGTAACGTCCGGGTCTCCACACAGGCAACTTCAGATCGAGTTGCTTATGCGATTTTGTTTCGAGGGTAAGTGTGATGTCAACGAAACGTTCAGCCGGATTGGAAACGGAAAAATGATATTTCATTTTCTCAGTATTCGAGTAGATATTTCATCTGTGCAGCCACTTTATCCGCATTAGGAATCATGGTAAACTCCAGAGTAGAATTGAGTGGTATGGCAGGCATATTTTCAGAACCCATTGCCACCACAGGTGCATCCAGCGTGCGAAAACAATTTTGTTGTATTCGTCCGGCAAGAGCTTCTGCAAAAGAATTTTTCAATGACTCTTCGGTGAGCACCAAACAGCGGTGATGTTTTTCTGCTGTGCGGAAAATAGTTTCTTCGTCAACAGGATTCAGTGTGCGCAAGTCTATCACCTCTACTCTTCCCGGAAATTGCTTTGCTGCATTCTTTGCCCAGTAAACACCCATTCCATAAGTGATTACACCCAGTGTGGAATAATCATCAGAGCTTTCCGCAGCAAGAGCTACACGTGCTTTACCGAAAGGAATGATGTAATCCTCATCAGGTTCGATGGTGCGCGCTTCTTCAGTTCCTTTTATTTTACTCCAGTAAAGTCCTTTATGTTCAAATATCACCACAGGATTAGGATCGTAATAAGCTGACTTGAGTAATCCTTTCAGATCTGCTCCTGTTGATGGATATGCCACCTTCACTCCTCTTATATTCAACACTACCGACTCTACACTTGATGAGTGGTAAGGACCACCACTGCCATAGGCACCAATTGGTACACGAATAACACAGGACACAGGCCACTTGCCATTACTCAGATAACAGGAGCGGCTCACTTCAGTGAACAGCTGATTGAGTCCCGGCCAGATGTAATCTGCAAACTGTACTTCCACAATGGGTTTACATCCTACAGCACTCAGCCCTACGGTTGAACCAATGATAAATGCTTCCTGAATGGGTGTATTAAAAACTCTGTCATCGCCAAAAGTTTTTGCAAGCGTAGCCGCTTCACGAAATACACCACCAAGCCTTGCTCCCACATCCTGCCCGTAAAACAAACATTCCGGATGTTTCTGCAATAATTCCTTCACAGCAAACAGTGCACAGTCCACCATCACGGTAGGTTCCTTGCCTGCAGGTTCTCTCTCACCTTTCTCCTCTGTAACCGGTGTGGGTGCATAATCATGTGTAAACAAATCTTCAGGTCTTGGGTCTTCAGCTTTTAATGCACGCTTATAATCTGCGGCAACAAGTGCTTTGGCTTCTTCCTGTATGGTGTTCAATTCGTCAGAAGTAAATCCGGCTTCGGTAAGCTGCTGAAAATTTTTTGGCAACGGATCATTCTTTTTTGCTTCTTCCAGATCATGGCGATACCATTCACGTCTCACACCTGATGTGTGATGTCCAAGCAAAGGAACAGTGGCATGAATCAGAAATGGCCTTCTTTCCTTTCGGATTAAATCAAGAACTTCTTTAATGGTATTGTACGACCTGAAAAAATCAGTTCCGTCAATGCTTCTTGTTTCAAGTCCTTTAAAACCTTTGGCGTATTCAACAGCGTTGCCCGTTCTGAACTCGGGTGCATTGGCAGAAATATCCCATTCATTATCCTGAACAAAATACAACACCGGAAATTTTTTTAATACCGCCATCTGAAAAGCTTCTGCCACTTCGCCTTCGGTAATGCTTGCATCACCAAAAGAACAAATGGTGACGGGATATTCGCCCTCTTCGTATTTTGCTAAATTTTGTTTTTCGAGATATTGCATTCCCATTGCAACACCTGTTGCAGGAATGGCCTGCATACCCGTAGCGCTGCTCTGATGCGGAATTTTGGGCATATCATCACGCTTAAGGCTTGGATGTGAATAGTAAGTACGTCCTCCCGAAAACGGATCATCACGTTTTGCCATCAGCTGCAGCATCAGCTCAAAGGGTGTCATGCCGATGGAAAGTAAAATACTGTCGTCACGATAATATGCCGAAAGATAATCCTGTGGTTTGAGTTGTAAACCCAATGCCACCTGCACAGCCTCATGTCCTCTGGAGCAGGCATGCACATACTTGGCAGTGACCTGAGCATTCTCCTCGTAAATATCACTCATGGCACGTGCAGTGCACATCAGTTTGTAAGCTTTTAAAACTGTAGCGGTGTCTATAGGTGTTGTTTCTAATTTTTTTTCTGCAAGCATTGATTTGGCACTTTGTTATTTTGCTTTCGCTTTAAATTTCTCAATAGCGTTTCTTGTAAATTCAGACAATACGAGTGTACCGCTCATCTGAGCGCGTTCACTCAGCAGCGTATCCCAGTGATCTGTTCCCTGCCAGAATATCTGTTTCAGTAATTTCATTGCTTCAGGATTGCTGGCAGCAAGTTTTGCAGCAAGTGTTTGCACAGCTGCATCAAGTTCTTCTGTGGAAGCATGCACCGAAGCATACATTCCTTTCTGCTCTGCCCACTGTGCCGACTGCCATTCGGTGGCATTCACCGTTAACTGTGTAAAGGCTCCCGTACCAATTTTTCTTTCAACAGCAGGGCCAACTACAAAAGGGCCGATTCCCACTGCAAGTTCGCTGAGTTTTACTGATGCAGATTCATGTGCTATCGTATAATCAGCAGCGCAGGCAAGTCCTACCCCTCCTCCGACTGCTTTGCCCTGCACACGTGCAATCACAAACTTGGGTGCTTTGCGCATGGCATTGATGACCATTGCAAATCCCGAGAAAAACTTTTTTCCTGTTTGCATATCACCAATGCTGATCAGTTCATCAAAAGAAGCTCCTGCACAAAATGCTTTTTCGCCTTTACTTCTTAATACAATTACTTTCACTTCCTGATTTTTTCCCGCATCTTCAATAGCGGCAGCCAGCGTGTGAAGCACATCGCCAGGCAATGAGTTGCTTTGCGGATGAAAAAATTCTATTTCGGCAATTCCTCCGGCAATCTTTGTTTCAACAGTACCCTGCATTTTCTTTTTTCGTTTTGCTAATAAAACAATCCTTTAAAAACAGACAGCTTCCCTGTCTGAAAATAAGAAATGCAAATATAAAAAAGCAGGGGGATTAACTGCCCAGAATCTGTTTTTTCTGGACAACAAACTCTTCGTCAGTAAGGTAACCCTTTTCTTTGAGGCGGGCTAATTTTTCAATCTGATCGAGTTTGAAATCGAGTGCATCATGCGAAGCAGCCAGAATTCCTTCGGGCGAAACTTTTATCACGGGTTCAGGTTTTGTTTCCGGCTGTTTTCTTACAGTTTCCACCGGTGCTGTATTAGGCACAGGGTTTTCCTGTTTGGGTGCAGGAGTGTTCAGCAACATTTTTTTGGCAACAGGCTTGCGCAGCAAAAAGAAGAGAGCAAGTATAAGCCCTAATGCCACCAATGAGTTGAAGATAATCAACACAATATTTTTTTCTTCAAGTGCTTTATTATCTGCAGCCAGTGCATTGAAGCGTGCCTGCATATTTTTATTGGCCGAAATAAGGCTGTCGGATTTATTCAGCAGGGTCATAAATGCCTCGTCCTTGGCTTTCATTGCCTCCGACAGATTTCCTACTTTGTTTTGTGCAATAAACAGTGCATCATACACTGAGTCGTTGGTGAGCACGCTGCTTTTCCCCGGTATGGTTTTAATAATTGTTTTGGGTTGCACATTGGCTTTCTTCTGCAACTCAACATTATCTTTCTGTAACTCATTCACAGTATAATTGGCCGAGAGAATAATTTTGTCATCCAGTTCAAGCAGTCTTCTTACCAGTGCCTGAAATTCAGCAGTAGCATTTTTATTTTTAAATGCTTTATCGGTTTTCAGCATTTCTTCCATCTGCTTCTGAATGTTTTTACGCTCCACAACAAAATTGTTGTAATCGCTCTGAGCTATTACCGCACAACTCATCAGCATCATTGCCAAAAGTATTCTCACTTTCTTCATCTGTTTTCAGTCTTTTTTCTCAAAACCTTACATTTTTCGTGCCACCAATGTCAAAACGGTTTCTACAGCCACTGTTTCGCCACGCTGATTGGTAATTTCCACATCCCATTCCACCACACCTTGCGGAATTTGACCTTCTCTGTCTTCCTTCCGGGTTTTGGTTTTACATGTCAGCCTCACCTGAATGGTATCTCCAACATATACAGGCTGCGTGAAACGCAGATTATCCAACCCATAGTTGGCAAGCACAGGCCCTTTTTTGGGGTCAACAAACAGTCCTGCCGCAGCAGCTATGATGAAATAACCATGTGCCACGCGTTTTTCAAACACCGAGCCTTCGAGAGCAGTTTCATCGGTATGTGCATAAAAATAATCACCGCTGATGCCTGCAAAGTTTACAATATCAGCTTCCGTAATAGTTCTTCTGTGAGTAATCAGCGTATCGCCAATTTGTATTTCTTCAAAATATTTTCTGAAAGGATGTATCACATCTTCATGGGTTGCTGCTCCTTTAAGAAAAGTATTACATATATGCGTAAGTGTTGTAGGCGAACCCTGCAATGCCGTACGCTGCATAAAATGTTTCACTCCTCTCACACCACCCATTTCTTCGCCACCGCCTGCTCTTCCCGGCCCTCCGTGTATGAGTTGCGGCATGGGCGAGCCATGACCAGTGCTCTCTGCTGCACTCTGTTTGTTGATAATGAGCATTCGTCCGTGATAGCTTGCTGTGTTGAGAATTATTTTTTTCGCAATGTTGTCATCAGCAGTAAACAGCGATCCCACCAAACTTCCTTTACCCATTTTGGCTAACTCAATGGCTTCGTCCGAATTTCTGTAAGGCATCACAGTGGTCACCGGCCCGAAAGGTTCTATGGAATGTGGCTCTAAAGTGCTGAGCGGATTTTTGCAATACATCACTACGGGAGGCATAAATGCTCCTGCTTCTCTGTTGGCACCTACCACTTCAAAATTCTGCAAATCGCCATAAGCAACTTCGCAAACCTTCATCAGCGCTTTTACATTATTGCTTACATCCACCACCTGCGCTTTATTAACTAACGGCCCCATGCGCACACCTTCTACCGATGGATTACCAAGTCGTATATCGGCAAGACGTTTTTTCAGTGCATCCACCACTGCTCCCGATAATTTATCAGGAACTATCGTTCTTCTGATGGCTGTACATTTCTGTCCCGTTTTTGCAGTCATCTCTCTTGCCACTTCTTTGATAAAAAGTTTAAACTCTTCTGTTTCGGGAGTGGCATCTTCTCCCAATATGCAGCAGTTAAGCGAATCTGCTTCCATCGTAAACCGCACTGAATTCTCCACAATGGCAGGTTTTTGTTTCAACATTCTGCCCGTGTGTGCGCTACCCGTAAACGTTACCACATCCTGACAGTTCACATGGTCGAGTATATCGCCTGCACTTCCGCAAATAAGTTGCAGAGCGCCTTCGGGCAATATTCCCGATGCTATAATTTCTCTCACCATCAGCTCTGTGAGAAACGATGTTGCCGTTGCAGGTTTGATGATGGCAGGCATACCTGCTACAATGGTTGGAGCAAGTTTTTCCAACATTCCCCAACACGGAAAATTAAATGCGTTGATATGTATGGCCACTCCTTCAAGAGGTACACAAATATGCTGACCAATAAAATTTCCTCCTTTGGAGAGTCCTTCAATATTTCCTTCAACAAGAAAAGTTTCGTCAGGTAGTTCTCTTCTTCCTTTGCTGGCATAGGTATAAAGTGTGCCAATGCCTCCTTCAATATCTATCCACGAGTCGGTGCGGGTGGCTCCTGTTGCTGCCGAAAGCTGATAAAAAATTTCTTTCTTACTCATCAGGTAAACCGCAAGTGCTTTCAGTTTGCGCGCACGCTCATGAAATGTCATCGCTCTCAGCTTAGGACCTCCAACAGTTCGCGCATACTCCAGCATGGCTTTAAAATCCAAACCTTCACTGCCCGCTTCGGCAACTTCTTCACCTGTTACGGCATGATACAACTTCGTTCCTTTTCCGGTTCCTTCTACCCATTGTCCGGCTATGTAATTTTTTAATCTCATATCTGCTTTAAAACTATACTGAAAAAAATCTGTTTTTTAATGGCGTGAAATTAGCAAAACTGTATCAATTAAATTTTTGTGCACGCTTACTTTAACCAACACTGCCTGTTAACAGATGTTTGCACGATTAATTGTTGATGATTAAAGTTGATAATCATTTTTCAATGCTGCTTTCTCCTATTTTTGCACGACTGCAATACCTGAGAAAAAATTTAAACGAAGAGAAAAGATGAGGAAACCGAAAGTTTTGATGTTGGGTTGGGAATTTCCACCCGTAATAAATGGCGGACTTGGCGTAGCCTGCCACGACCTGTGCCTGGCAATGGTAAAACATGCCAAGGTAACGATGATTATTCCCAAAAGTAACCCTGATTTTGTGGTCAAAGACCTGAACCTTATCGGTCTCAACACCATTGACTCCCGCACACTCAAACAGGTGAACTATAAAGATGAGTACAAAACTTTTGAAGATGTTCACTTCATCCCTTCGGAGTTAAATCCTTACTATACCGAAAGAAAAAATGCTTTCACTATTCCCGGTGTTGACATTCACAGTCAGTACATGAAAGAAGTGCGTATAGGAAGAAAAAATGCCAAAGTATTTCACATTGACGACCTCTATGGCGGTGATGTTATCGAAAAAGTTACTGTCTTTGGCGAACTTGCTTCGCTGTTGGCGCAAACCCTCGACTTCGACATCATTCATGCACACGACTGGATGACCATGCTTGCAGGTATGGAAATAAAAAAAATCACCGGCAAACCACTTGTAGTCCACGTTCACTCCCTCGAAGTTGACCGTGGCGGAGTCAACAGCCAGGGATGGGTTTATCAGATGGAAAAACGAGGCATGCAGGAAGCTGACCTGCTCATGCCCGTAAGCAATTTCACGGGTAACATCATCAATGAATATTATGGTATTGACTACCGCAAAATTTTTCCTGTACACAACGGTATTCGCGAGGTAAAACCTTTCCGCACCAAAAGCCCCTACAACGAAAAAGTAGTGTTGTTTGTCGGAAGGCTTACTCGACAGAAAGGTCCGGAATATTTTGTGGACATTGCTGCCAAAGTACTCGAAAAAAATCCCAATGTACGATTCATCATGGCAGGCACAGGTGACATGCAAAACCGTATTCTCGAAAAAGTAGCTCAGAAACAAATCGGCCATCGTTTTCACCTTGCAGGATTTCTTGGTTTAGACAAGGTGCGTTATTTGTTATCCATTGCTGATGCTTATTGCATGCCTTCCGTAAGCGAGCCTTTCGGACTTTCTGCTGTCGAAGCAGTGCAGTTTGATATACCTGTAGTCATCAGCAAACAGTCAGGTGTGTCCGAAGTGCTTTCAGGTGCACTCAAGTTCGATTTCTGGGACATCAATCAGGCTGCCGAATATATTTTAAGCCTCCTCGACAACAGTACACTTCACAGTCAGGTAGTTGACGATGCCTCAAAAGATTTAAAAAAACATCAGTTGGGACATTGCAGCCAACCGTGTAATGGAAGGTTACAAAAAACATGGTCTCCTTTCCTGATTCATTCCAATGGAATTACTATGTTTGAAAAAAATATGCAACAAGCAAATCACATTTTACCCAACCATCTATTAAAAAAATAATAAACTATGCCGTCCGTTTGTTTTTATTTTCAGGTACATCAGCCATTTCGCATCAAACACTACAGCGTGTTCGACATTGGCAAAGATCACTTCTACGAAGACAGCGAAAAAAATAAATGGATCATGGACAAGGTTTCGGAAAAATGTTACCTGCCTGCCAATCACAAAATGCTCGAACTTATCAAACGTCACAAAGGCAAGTTCCGCATTTCGTATTCCCTCAGCGGCACAGTCATAGAGCAAATGGAACTCTACCGCCCCGATGTATTGCAAACTTTTGTTGACCTTGCAAAAACAGGCTGCGTTGAATTTTTATCCGAAACTTATTACCACTCTCTCAGTTTTCTCTACAACAAAGATGAGTTTGTGCGTCAGGTACAGGAACACGATCAGCGCATTGAACATTATTTCAAACAAAAACCAAAAGTTTTCAGAAACACCGAACTTATTTACAACAACGAACTTGCTGCATTTATCGAAAAAATGGGCTACAAAGGAATTCTCTGCGAAGGTGTAGATCGTTTGCTCAATGGCAAACACCCCAACCAACTTCTCAAACCCGTAGGCACCAAATCCATCAAAGCATTACTCAAAAACTACCGCCTCAGTGACGATATTGCATTCCGCTTCTCCGACAAAAACTGGAGTGAGTGGCCACTCCATGCCGACACCTATGCCTCCTGGATTCACAAAGTTGCAGGCACAGGCGATGTCATCAACCTCTTCATGGACTACGAAACCTTTGGCGAACACCAGTGGGAAAGCACCGGCATTTTCGATTTCATGGATCATTTACCGCGTGAAATTCTCAAGCACCCCGACTTCAGTTTCAAAACACCTTCAGAAGTAGTGGATGCTTACAACGCACGCGGAGTGTACGATGCACATGAGTTTGTGAGCTGGGCCGACAGCGAGCGCGACCTCAGCGCATGGCTGGGCAACAACATGCAGCAGGAAGCACTCACCAAAATTTACTCTATCAGCAATCAGGTAATTGCCGCTGACAACAAAGACCTCACCGACATTTGGGGAAAACTCCAAACCAGCGACCACTTTTACTACATGAGCACCAAGTTCTGGAGTGATGGCGATGTACACAAATACTTCAGCCCCTACAACTCTCCTTATGATGCCTACATCTTCTACATGAATGTTTTTGCCGACTTCGAAGCCACACTGCAACCCTCCGGCAAAACCAAAGCTGGAAAAAAATCTGCTCCAAAAGCTGCCGGTACAAAAACAAAAACCTCGCGTACCAAAAACAAACAGACAGAATAAAACTGCTGCGCTGTCATTCCATCATTGCATTTAACACTCGTTAAATGTTTGTTTTGTTTCTGAAAAAAAATTCATTCGCTGTTCCTTTTGGTATTACATGGATACAACACTTAAATTTCAATGAATGTAATTTAGTCGCGAGTAGTTCAAATATTTATTTCAATCCTTCATACCTCCACACACAACTTGGTTTGAGCGATTTGAAATAAACAGTCACTCCTCACTCTCTCCATTACTTCAGATTCTTACCTCACTCCTGTCAAACTATTTTACAGAACTATTCCGATTGATTTTGATTTCTTATACTTTTATCGAAATTATTATCATGAAAAAGAAAACAACTATCTTACTTCTTGTATTAGGTATATTTTTAAATACCTCTCTGTCTGCTCAGTTTGTAAATATTCCCGACACTGCCTTCCGCACCTGGCTCAACAACAACGGATATGCATCATGCATGAATGGCACCATGATGGACACCACCTGCTCGCTCATCGTTAATGCAACGATGGTAAATAATTTATCAGCTAATATTACCGACCTTACCGGCATTCAGTATTTTGACAACCTGGATACATTAATCTGCACTTACAACCATATCACATTCTTACCTCCTCTTCATGCTTCTTTGCTTTACCTTAAAATGCTCAATAATCAATTTCTTACCACCATTGCCAATTTTCCGTCTTCGTTGTTATACATCGAAATATCACACTGTCCGGGACTAACATCACTTCCTCCTTTACCACCCGGACTTAAAAAATTATATTGCTATAACTTAGAATTACAGACTCTTCCACCATTACCATCAACATTAACTGATTTAATTTATAAGGATAGTCCACTCTACTCCCTTCCTGCCTTGCCTGCAGGATTAGAATTTCTTGATTGCAGTAACGATTCATTAACAAATCTACCCATACTTCCGACATCTCTCCGCACTTTGGATTGTAGTCAAAACTATCTCACTTTACTGCCTACACTTCCATCTATGTTATCTGTCTTGTCTTGCAGTGGCAACCAACTTACATCTCTTCCTGCTCTTCCTTCAATGTTATTTTATTTAGCTTGTTCATATAATGCTATTTCAACCCTTCCAAATTTACCACCCACTCTTAATTACCTTGATTGCAATTATAATAATCTTACAAGCCTCCCTGTTTTACCTAACTCACTCTCTGAATTATATTGCGGTAAAAATCAGCTTACCAATATACCAGCATTAAATTCCGGCTTAACCGAACTTAGCTGTGCGTATAATCCGCTTACAGCATACCCGGTATTACCTTCATTATTAGTCAAATTTTACTGCGATTCGGTACAGTTGCCTGCCTTGCCTGTATTGCCTCCCTCTCTTGATAAATTGTCTTGCTCCTATTGCCCGATAACTACGCTGCCTGATTTGCCCGATACATTATATACACTTAATATTTCAAATACTCAATTAACCTGTCTTCCTCCTGTTAAGAGTATCTATTCATTTAATTGGTCCGGTACCAATCTAACTTGTCTTCCCAATGTCATTCAGGTTCAGCATGCATATCCTTCCATAGGATCACTCAGCCTGTGTCAGCCATCAGGTAATTGTCCCGTAAACTGGAATATTTCAGGTAATGTATTTAAGGATGTGAATGGCAATTGTATAAAAGATGTAAGCGATGATGATTTGAAAATAGTTCCCGTAAAACTCGATTCTTCCGGAATATTTGTTCAGGAGTTTCTGACCAACTCATCCGGAGATTTTTCTTTCAGTACAGGTTACGGAAATTATTCGGTAACTATTGATACCTCTCAGCTTCCTTTTGACTTGATTTGCCCGTCTTCTTTCAGCTATTCAACAACTCTCTCTGCTTCCAACGCGTACGACAGCCTTGCCAATTTCGGTCTGCAGTGCAAACCCGGTTTTGATCTTGAATCGAAAAGTATTTCAGTTGATGGTTTAATTCGACCGGGAGCGCAACGAAAACTTTATTTAATTACAGGTGATGCTGGCACAAACTACGGTACAATGTGCTCAACAAATATCAGCGGTTCTGTTCAGGCTATACTCAGTGGCCCCGTAAGTTATGTTGCACCTCTACCCGGAGCCATTGCTCCCACTACTGTTTCAGGTGACACCCTGACATGGATTGTCCCTGATTTCTCACTTATAAATCCTGCAAATGATTTTAATGTACAAATCTCCATAAGCACTGCTGCCAATATTGGCGATACTTTATGTGTTCTGCTCAATATAAGTGCAGCATCAGGTGATAACAATCCTGCTAATAACACACTCTCCATTTGTTGGCCTGTTCGCAATTCATTTGACCCCAATGCTAAGGACATGTGGCCTTCAGGTGCTGTTGATACTTCGCAGCAGGCTTTTATTTTTACTGTGTATTTCCAGAATACCGGAAATGCACCTGCTGAAGATATTTACATTCTTGATACCTTAAGTAATAATCTGGATGCATCCTCTTTCACATTTCTTTCTTCAAGTCATAATGTAATCACACAATTACTTCAGGGCAATGTCCTCAGGTTTAATTTTCCTGATATAAACCTTGCCGACAGCACCAACAATGAACCCGAAAGCCATGGCTTTGTTCAATTTAAACTGAACAGAAAAGCAGGTCTGCCTCCGGGAACCGTAATCAGCAACAAGGCATATATTTATTTCGATTACAATCCAGCCATCATCACCAACACCGCTTCGGCTACACTCACATTACCTGTTGGGTTGAATGAGAACCATACTTCCAACTCAATGACGGTTTATCCAAACCCTTCAACCGGCAAGTTGAATATTTTGTTTGCAAAACCAATTGCAAGAGGAACGGTAGAAATACAAAGTATTCTTGGTGAGAAGATTCTTAAACAAAACATTTATAACCGTTCTGAAATGGTAATCACACCTGAAAATATTTCTGATGGAATTTATTTCGTGAAAGTGTTTGATGGAAACGAAACTTTATGCAGAAAATTAATCATTAAACATTGATAACATAATCTGGAAAAACAAAAGATAATTGATAACTACAAATCTACTTTTCAGAAATCAATCTTATAACTTAATACAGGAATAAGTGATGTTTGATAGAAGGTTTTTGTTTTGCCGCTAAGCGGATCAAAAAAATCTCCATACACATTCTTTCTGTTAGTCACGTTTTGAATATCCAGTGCCCATGTAATGGTACTTTTTTGGCGGTTACGCTTGATGCTGAATTTAATATCCGTTCTGAAATAATCTTTTTTCTTCAGCGTGAAAGGCTGTGAATCCACATACACCGTTTCTCCTTTTTGCATGGATGCCTGCAAATCTATCGGAGTTTCGCGCAAGCCACCGCTGTATAAAGTTTTGATATTAACTCCCACTATCCTGTTTCCAAACCGTTTGCCTGTTTGCCAGTCTTTGCCTGCCGTAAAACTTCCTGCATATTTTCCATTGTAACGTGTATTGTACCAGTTACCATCAGTACCTTTAAACTTGCTGTCGTATAAGGATGCTGAAAGCAGGAAATAAAAATCCTTATGCATAAACTGTTCAACCGTTAATTCCAGTCCGTAATTTCTGCCCACTCCGTCATTCACCATTGGCGAAGTTTCAAACCCTCCGTCATTATTCAGCATCGAAAGATTTTGCGAAGCAACAGTGCCCTCTGGAACATGAAATAAATACTGATAGTACATTTCTGTTTTCACATGCATCCACTCCGTAAGTGAACGGTCGTATGCAAGCACCAGATGATGCGCTTTGGTAAAATCAAGATGTCTGTTCGGTTCGTAATAAGTGCCATTACCATTTTCCACTTTTGCATAATACACACCAAGAGGTTGCATCTGACTGTGCAATCCATAACCAATGCTCACTGTTTGCCTGCCGGCAATATCAAACTTCAATGAAGTACGCGGCTCTACAGAACCTGTATGATTGCCGGTAAAGGTAACAGCATGCAATCCTCCTATCCACGAAATATTTTCAGTGATGTGATAGTTCCACTGCGCAAATGCTTCCAGTGTATATGCAGAACCATTCCGGTCAATTAAAACATTTCTGTTATAAGAAGGCAATTCAACTTCCCTGTCCAGAAATGAATAAAAGAGTTTATTCCCCGTTACCCCTGCCTTCAAACTGATTTTAGTGTTTATTTTTTTGGTAAGAATGCTTGTGAGAGATAACCTGTTTTGCGTGTAGTTCTGATAGGTATTTGGCAATGACGTATAATCCTCCATTACTCTCTCGTCATCATAAACTTTATCAGTTATTGAACCTGAAAGTGTGGTGCGCAGATAAGCGGATGAGTTTAATGGTATGGTATGTATAATTCCTGTTGCGCCTGTAAACATTTTGAATTTAAAAGAGTATCTGTCGTAATTCGATTCCCACTCCGAAGAATCTTTCTTTGCTTCAAATTTCTGATCAGAAAATCCTCCAAAGCCAAACACAGAGAAGTTTCCCATTCGTCCTGCAGGAAGAGAAATATTATAAGACAAATCCTGAAAATTGGTTTCTCCAAAACCCACATCCACTCCTAATTTACTCAGTAGTGAAAGTGTGCTGTAACGGTAATTAATCAGATAAGAGCCTTTATAGTTTTTTGCAAAAGGCCCTTCGGCAGCAGCATCAAGTCCCAGCATACCTGCCTGAATTGTATATTCATGCTTTTGGTTATTCCCTTTTCGCAGTTTGAGATCAAATACACCGCTGATAGCATTGCCATACTCTGCCGGAAATGCACCTGTGAGAAAATCAGAATTGGTGAGCACCTGTGCGCTCAACATAGATATACCACCACCCGAAGTGCCCACATTACTGAAATGGTTTGGATTGGGAATCTCCACACCTTCCATCCGCCAGATTAAACCATTTGGCGAATTGCCTCTGATAGAGATGTTGTTATTCCCATCATCAGTGCCTATTACTCCTGCAAAAGATGATGCCATGCGAGCAGGGTCATTCACTGCTGCTGCAAACTTCTGAGTTTCTTCAACAGAAAATGTGCGTGCACTCACTGTGGAGTATTCATTCAATGGTTTGTCTTTTTCAACTTTTGCAGTAATGACTACTTCCTTGCTTTCAATTATTTTCTCTTCAAGTGTTATGGAGAGAACTGTTTCCTTTCCGGAGTTTACTATTACGTTGGGAAGAATTCTTTCTTTATAACCTAAAAATGTAATCTGCAATGTATGTTTTCCGACAGGTACATTGTGAAGGGTAAAATTGCCATTTACATCAGTAGTTGTTCCTGTAAACTCAGCAGCATCAGTAATAACCACGCTCGCTCCCGGAAGTGGCGATTGTGTAACCATATCAACAATTGTACCTCTGATGGTTTGAGTAATTGGCTGTGCAAAACTGCCCCATGCAGCCATGCAAAAAAGGGTAATACTTAAAATTTGCTTAATCATAAAATATGTTCGTTTTAGAATAAGACAGGAATCAGGGCTTCTACCCCTATTTAAACTGAAAATATTTTTTCACTGTGTATCCGGAGGCTTGAGTCTATGGATGTCAACTGCTATTTTTACATGATTATTAATATATCCAACTAATGAAAATAAGAACAACTCTTCTTGTAGTATCACTTTTACTTTCTGCTTATTTTGCAAACGGGGCTGATAAATTACAGGACAACATTCAGGTATCGAATGATTCAGTTTTAGATAAAACAAAATCGAAAGATGACAGCCATGCATCCATCACCAGCGAAGGGCCAATCATTGTTTATGAGAACAAGTCTGTTTTAAAATATCAGATTTATCCAAAAGATACTGGATATTTTGTAAGCAAGGAAACCATACAAAAGAAAGATACCCTTACTTGCTACATCAATGAAACCAATGATCGTTTTCAGTTTCAACTGAAGAACAAACTTAAAACCGAACCTGCTGAATATACACTTCCTGAAAAAATGCTGATCATTTCAGACATTGAAGGAAACTTCAAAGGTTTTAAATCCATCTTGCTGGGTAATAAAATTATTGACAGCAATTTTCACTGGACGTTTGGCAAAAATCATTTGGTACTGGTTGGAGATTTTTTCGACAGAGGCATTAATGTGAGCGAATGCCTTTGGCTAATTTATAAGCTTGAACAGGAAGCAGAGCAACAGGGAGGTAAAGTGCATTTTATTCTCGGCAACCATGAAATAATGAATCTGCAAGGGAATTTAAAATATGTGAGAAGTAAATATTTTAAGAATGCCGACACTTTACATTTGGCATATAAGAAGTGGTTTGCACAAAATACTGAAGCAGGAAGATGGCTGCGAACTAAAAATGCAGTAGAGAAAATTGGTGATTATGTTTTTGTGCATGCCGGAATCAGCAAAAATTTTCCTGAAAAATATTCGTTGCAGGAAATAAACAGTCATGTAAGGAAATCCATAGACAAAGAATTTACCAAAGAAGAGCGGAGAAGCAATGTATTTATAGGACATGAAAGTCCGATATGGTATCGTGGAATAGCCAAAAAAATGGAAACGCAGCAGGACGTTGAAAAAACTTTAGCCAACTATCATGCTGCCAAGATGATTATCGGCCATACCATCTTTGAAAAAATGCAATATCTGTATAACCAAAAAGTAATTGTCATTGACTTAGAACATCAGGAAAATTCAGATAAAGGGAAGATGTATGCCTTATGGTTTGAAAACAATAATTTTATGATAACAGACCAAAACGGAAAAAAAGAAAGCTTAAAATAAGATATAGTTCCACGTTTTGTCAGACATTAATACAGTCTTCTACTGCTTTACAATTTTTCTGTTCACAATAGTTTCAGGTGTTTCAAGTACTACAGCATAAACACCAGACGGAATATTCATTTCAAATAATTCCAAACCATGATTGGATTGTGCTTCAAAAACGCTTTGTCCTGTAATGTTATATACTGCAACATGAAACACAGATGATTTTGAATCTACATAAAGTGCATCGTCTCTGAAATACATTTCCATCAACTGAGGCTTTGTTTCTGCAATAGAAGTAGTGCTAACTGAGCGTAAGCTATACTTTTGTAAAAACACTCCGGTATCAAAAATTCCATCTGCAACATCTGCAACAGCAAGCTTCAGATGATAGGTTAATCCGGGTACGATGGAGTAAGTAGCCGTCAATGGGGTAGTAAATCCATCAAATGCCAAAGTAGTATCGTTGTAGTTATCATGATAATAGGAACAGTTAACACATGGTCCGGAACCTGTTGCCCCATTGTTTACGTTGTTTATAGAAACAGGTATGGATGTTGAAGGCAATAATGCAATGTTTTGTTTTCCGCTGATTCCTGGGCCTGATATAAAAAAAGCAAAAACATCATTAAAAGCAGATCCTGCAAACTCATTATACTCTTCTGAGGCAAAAACATAATCAAAAAGAAATGTGTTGTTAGTTGCAACAAAATCAAATTCAAGTACTGCAGCATCATAAGTTAGACCTGAACCAACTATTGCATTGAGATCCTGATCTCCTGACAAATTGCAGGAAGTAGATAAAAATGTAGCCGCAGGAGTAGCGATCAGCGAGTCTATACGGCCTGTTGTAAATACAATACCCTGTGAGGAGCCAATAGAACTGCTGCCATTAAAGGATCCAATACTTTGATTGCCTCCGGTGAATGTTACATTAGATACAGTTACTCCGTTTCCCACAAAATCCTGAATGAGTGTGTCAATGGGTTTCGATGTGTCGAAAGTTAATTGTGCACTTACATTTATAGAAATACACATAAACAAAATTGTAATTGATAGTTTCATGACGCTGTAATTTTGATGCATCAAATATAGACTTTTTATTTACAAAATATGTATTTCAGTTCATTTTTGATAAAGTAAACCCTTAACACTGCTCAAGTTCGTGCTATCAAATAATTGAGAAAAACTATTTCTCAAAAAAAGCGAACAGCCAACTTTCCTCCTATCCACATACTTGCAGTATATTCATTTGTTTGGCTGTCTCGTTCATTGTAAAAAGTGTAAGGTGGAATTTGTTTGAAATATTTTTCGTAATCCGGGTCAGATATTTTTACCCAAAAAGCATTTAACACAGGTCCTGCTGCGAGAGAAATTCCTTTTGCCACACGCCAGTCAACAGTAACGGCAAACTTTCCCCACGGATTGAAATTATTGATTCGTTTACCGGTCATCAACTGATTTACTGTAAGGTCAAGATTTAAACTCCATGTATTGCTCAGCTTTGCTGTGGTGCCAATGCCATAACCAAAACTCCAGCTAATGGTATCCATGTGTTTAAACTGCATTCCTGCATTGACGATGTTGTAAAAAGAACGCACACCTGTACGCAAGGAAACATTGAGTGGCATTACTTCATCCGTGCTGATTTCAAATTTATGATAACCTTTCCTTACAAAACTCAAAAACCCTATCGGAACTCCGGAACAGCTATCGCTTACATTCAAAAATCCCAACTGTGAACCTTTGACGGTGGTTGCATAATTAACCACTCCGGCAATCTGCATTCCCTGCATTTCTTTTAACGTCACATTTAAAACACCTGCAAGTTGTGTTCCCTTGAAATTTTTCAATCCAACATTTGCAACACCTGCAACCTGAAATGCATTTGTCTGTTTCAGATTAACATTCACTACACCTGCTATCTGACCTCCCTGCATGCTACTGAGGTTTGCATTAGCAACTCCGGCCAATTGCAGCCCTTTTACATCGCGAAAGTTGGTATTGAACACTCCTCCCGTCTGCAATCCATTGAAAGAACCGGTGACAATATTTCCCAAACCTGCCAACTGAACTTTTCCTGCATTGCCCCTGTCGGCATTTATCAGTCCGCCAACTTCAAGTTTTTGTGTTCCCATAGAGTAACCCATGAGCACATTCACTGAATAGTCATTTACCGTATTTCCACTCAACAGCATATTGGTACCCACAAAAGGCACAAAACCAATCTGTACTTTTCGTCTGAGGGTATCAGTAATGTTCAGCATGTTTGCCTTCTCTGTCTCATTAAGCATCGAAGCAAACAATAAAGCATCAATACTTTTATTGATGCTGTCCATCATCAGCGAATCATCCTGCCGCTTAGTTTTTAATGTATTTAAATAAATACTGACAGGAGAATTCTCATCGTGTTTCACTTCAATGATTGTATCACGATAATTGGCTTTGCTTACATTCAGTTTCCATGTTTGTGTGGTCACTTCTTTTGTCTTCTGTTTAATTGTAAATCTGCCCTCTGCATCAGATATAACCGAAATACTGCTTCGCTTATCATAAATACTGGTTCCTGAAAGTTTATTGCCCGAAGCTGCATCGTATATAATACCTTTCACCACTCTTTCACTGACAACTTTTTTCTGTGGTTTTAATGTCAGAATAATATGTTTGCCTTTTACACTGTATTGCATCTTACCTTCAAACAATATATCTAAAACACTTTTCACAGATTTATCGAAAACGCTTAATGAAATCTTTCTGTCGCGGTCAATAATATCGGCATTATAAGAAAACGTAAAACCACCCTGAGAAGAAATATCAAGAAGCACTACATCAAGTGGAACATTCGTAATCTGAAGACTAATTTTTCTGTCCAATAACGTACTGTTATCCTGTGCGATGGCAAAACTCCACCCGCACATCAGCAAAATAAAATAAAGTTGAAATTTATTTACAGCCTTCACCCTTTAACAAAATTTGATTGTCCCTGTGTTCAACTTTCAGCTGAAGTGCTTCTGAAATAACTGCAACTATGTCATCCGGATTTTCGTTTTTGAAAGAAGAAGTAAGCTTGCAATTCTTCAAAGCAGAATCTGCAATTTCGATGTTAGTTCCATAAACATCATTCAAAAGTTTTACCACATCCAAAAGTCCTGTGTTCTCAAACACCAAATGTTTTGTGGCATAAGCCGCTTCATTTTTATCGGCACCGGTTATTTTACTTAGAGTACCATTCACAACATTGTAAACAGCTGTCTCTCCTTCATGTAAATTTAGTGTGTCAACGGAATCATACATCATTACCAGCCCTGTCATTACTGTTACCTGCACATTTCTATCAGCAAGTGTTTTCACATTGAAAGATGTACCTATATCTTCAATATGCAATTCACCTACACGCACAATAAATGGCACTTCTTTGTTATGCTTAACATCAAAATATGCTTCTCCGTTCAACTGCAATTCTCTTTTAGAGTGATATGTATTCTTTAAATAGGTCAATGAACTTCCTTTATTAATTGTCACTGTACTGCCATCCGGCAGATTGCTTGTTTTAATTGCGTTGAAAGCTGTCAGCTGAATACTTTCCTGTGGTTTATTCAGCAACAAACGATACGTAAGAAAACTTATGCCTGCTACTATAGCCAGCATAGCTGCATAGCGCAAAAACCTCAAAGGCACTATTTTCCCCTGCTTTTGGCTTTTTATTTTACTCTGTACGTTACTCCATGCTTTATCTGTATTGACTGACAATTCAGGTTTTAGTTTTTCTGTTTCCATCATCACCGACTGCATGGCAGCAAACTCTTCTTCATTGGCTTTGTCAAGTTGTCTCCATTCCATCAGCAGCTGCCTCTCCTCTGCACTTGCTTCGTTGCAAAGTACTTTGGCTATGATGGTATCCATATTTTCGAACTTGTTATCCATTTCCATACATTTACAAAACTGCTCCAAGAATAATAATCAGGAGTAAATAATCTTTCAATCGTTCACGCATCAGTCGCAATGCTTTTCCCATTTGATTCTCCACTGTTTTAACCGACAGGTTTAATTTGGTTGCAATTTCAGAATAAGTTAGCTCTTCAAATCTGCTCATGCTGAAAATAATTCTGCATTGCTGCGGCAGTGCATCTATGGCTTTTGCAATCTGCGCTTGAAGTTCATTAACTACAACAGAAGTTACCTGATTCCCTGATAGTTGTTCATTCCCTTTTTCATTAACATAACTCTGTTTTACTTCAGCATGCTTCAGTCTGTTTAATGATGCATTGCGAATGGCACGCATCATGTAAGCAGTGGCTGATGTTTCAATATTGAGTGTATCTCTTTTTTCCCACATCGCTATGAAAATTTGTTGCACAATGTCTTCTGCATCATCCTGATCCTTTAAGAAAGTGTATGCATAGCTGCAAAATCGCTGATAATTACTTTTAAAATAAAGCTCAAAAGACTTTTCATCTTTCTTCCATTCTGTATCTGTTTTATGGTAATCCACCGGTTGCAGGTCAAAATCTAATTTATGGCCGCAATTTAGTAAACTAACCCTTTCACATACTGACAACTGAAAATAAAAACACCCCTATTGCCTTTTAAAATTAGTACAGTTGGGTTTTGAACGTCATGAATTCTCAGTTTTTTGTAAAATTAAAAGTATTTATTTACTTTTATTAAAACCATTTTTATCTTTGTGCCCATAAAATTGTTTAATCATTAAGTAAAAAATAATAATATGCAAACATCTGCCGACAATGTTCTTGATGTTACCGTACTGGATCCAAGAATAAAACATGCCACCATTTTCTCACGTATTGATGCTCTTAAATCAGGAGAGAGCCTCACGATACACAACGATCATGACCCAAAACCATTATACTATCAGTTGCTGAACATGCATGGCGATGCCTTCAACTGGGAATATCTGGAGCAAGGTCCCGAATGGTGGAAAGTAAAAATCACCATACGCTGATTCTTTAAATTCTCTTTCTGATAAATTTTAAATGTTATAAATCATGCAAGCAACAATTGACAATATTCTGAACGTAACCTTACTTGAGCCCAGACAAAAACATCCTACCATATTTGCACGGTTTGATGAATTACAGGAAGGTGAAAGCCTTACCATCCATAATGACCATGATCCCAAACCACTTTACTATCAGCTTTTGGCTGAAAGGGGTGATATTTTTAATTGGGAATATCTGGAACAGGGTCCTCAATGGTGGAAAATAAAAATAACCAAACGGCTGATGGGTGAAGGCAGTGAGACACTTGCTGAACTTACTACCAAAGACATCAGGAATGCTCAGGTATTTAAGAAATACGGACTCGACTTTTGTTGCAATGGTCATAAGACCATAAAGGAAGCGTGTACTGAAAAAGGTATTGATGTGAAACTTCTGGAAAAGGAACTGCAGCAAACAGATAAGTTACCGGGGGCAACACGTGCATTACCTTACAATGAATGGAATCCTGATTTTCTTTCCGATTATATTGTTAACACACATCACTCCTATCTGCGAAAAATGATTCCGGATGTAAGAGCTTATGCAAAAAAAGTAATGCAGGTACATGGCGACAGACATCCGGAGCTAACTAAGGTGCATCAACTCGTTGAAGATACAAGTAATGAACTACTCGAACACATGCAGAAAGAAGAGCAAATTTTATTCCCTTGTATAAAAAAACTTGTATCAGCCAAAAACAGTGGACAAAAGCCGGAGATTAATGTTGCATGTTCAGTTGAGGAAACCATAAATAATATGGAAAAAGAGCATACTTCTGTAGGCGATAACCTGCATGAGTTGCGTCATATCACCAACAATTATACGCTGCCTGAAGACTCCTGTGCAAGCTATAGTCTTTTGTTCCGAATGCTGGATGAAATGGAAGATGATGTACATGTGCACATACATCTGGAAAACAATATACTTTTCCCAAAAGCAATAGAATTAGAAAAATCAACACGTTAATATGATGTTCGACCAACCGCAATTCAATCCCATCAGACGCAAAGAAGCCCTGTTGCGATTCTCGAGGGAACACCATTATGGTTTACTTCTTATCTGGAAAATCAGAGAAGGAATTAAGAAAAATATTCCTCCTGAAAGAATTTCAGATTTCATTCTTTACTTTTTTGAACATGACCTCAAAGAGCATTTCCATAAAGAGGAAGTAGATTTGTTTGCACGCATTGAAAGCAACAATGAGCTTATTCAAACAGCACTGAAGGAGCATCAGCAACTGACAGCTATGGTTGAACAACTGCGTAAAGACAAAAAAAATACAGAATTAATCACAAAGTTCAGTGATGAGTTGGATAAACATATCCGATTTGAAGAAAGAACTTTATTCAATGAGATTCAAAACTCACTTTCAGACAAAGATCTTATTGAACTTGAGGCAACACATCTGGTAAAACCTTATGATGTGAGTGACGACTGGGATGATAAATTCTGGATTATAACTACCTGACAGATTATGCATGTGAAAATAAGTACTGATGAACAGGATTCGGCAAAAGGTAAATTAAAAAAGTAATTTTGCACTGATATGTTTACCATCAATGCCAACACAAAAATTGCTGCTATCCTGAAACAGCATCCGGATGCACTGGAAGCTATCATCAGTATTTCGCCAAAATTCAATAAGCTGCGCAATCCGCTGCTACGCAAACTGATGGCAGGACGTACTTCCATCAGCATGGCAAGCAAAATTGGCGGATGTACGATAAATGATTTTTTTGAAAAACTAAAGCCATTGGGATTTGAAGTGGACAACACCACTAAGGCTGAGGAAGCATCAGGCATTAATCCTGTTCCTGATTTCGTAAAAAATATTTCTGCAGAAAATATTGTTGAGTTGGATGTGCGGCCTGTTCTCGAATCAGGAAAAGACCCTTTGAGCTTGATTCTCGAAAAAATAAAACCTCTCAAATCACATCAGGCACTTAAATTAGTGAATAGTTTTGAACCTGTTCCGCTTATTCAGTTACTCGAAAAACAAGGCTATCAAACCTACAGCGAAATTGGAGGAGAAAGTATATTTTACACTTATTTTTATAAAACTGATCAGGTAAAACAAACACAAACTAACGAAACCGGAGATCATGCCGACTGGGATAAAAAACTAAAATATTACGAAGGCAAACTGAAAACCATTGATGTGAGAGCACTTGAAATGCCTTTGCCTATGCTTACCATTCTGGATGAACTTGAAAAACTTCCTCAGAAGGATGCTTTGTATGTTTATCATAAAAGAATTCCTGTATTTCTGCTTCCTGAACTTAAAGACAGAAAATTTGAATTTCGTATAAAAGAAATCAGTGATGGTGAAGTGCATCTTTTAATTTTTAAATCATAGTATGTTTGCCGTAACAGGAGATACAGCTTCCATAAAAACCACATCCTACAAAGTAGTTTTACCGTTTTATATTTATGGAGCTGTTTCATTTATGATAGCGGCTGTGTTGCTGTTTCTGTCTGATTATACTTTCTTGTCTCACTATTTTCAGCCTAAAATATTAGCCATAACACATATCATGGCTTTGGGATGGGCTACGATGATTATCTTAGGTGCAAGTCATCAGCTCGTACCGGTTTTGATTGAAGGAAAACTACACAGTGAAAAATTGGCGTGGCTTTCGTTTTATCTTGCTGCTTTTGGTATTCCGCTCTTGGTATATGGATTCTATGAGTTTAATATGGGTGCCCCTGCCAAATGGGGTGGCCGATTAGTTGCGCTGGCCATAATATGTTACCTTATCAACATATTTATGAGTATGAAAAACAGTAAGCGTGAAAATGTGCATGCCGTTTTCATTTTTGCTGCTGTTCTTTGGTTGTTGTTTACTGTATTGCTTGGATTGGCACTTGTTTATAATTTCACTTTTCTAAACTTGTTGCCATATGACTCTCTTCACTATTTACCGGTTCATGCTCACACAGGAATTATCGGTTGGTTTTTGCTGTTGGTTATAGGTGTTGGGTCAAGACTGATACCAATGTTTCTGATTTCAAAATATACCAACCCCAGACTACTTTGGAAAATATTCTGGCTGATTAATGCAGCACTCATATTTTACTTTCTGATTTTTTATTTCTTTCCTGAACGTGCAAACATTTTTATTCCTTCCATATTAATCCTTGCAGCCATCATCATGTTTATATTTTATTGTGCTCAGGCTTATAAGCACCGTTTAAGAAAACAAGTGGACGAACAGGTGAAAATTTCACTTTTATCAGTTGGGATGATTTTATTGCCGCTGCTTCTGTTGTTGGTAATTCTATCTCTCATGATTAGCAAATCAGGAGATGAAACTGAACTCAAACTGGCTTATGGATTTATGATTTTCTTTGGTTGGCTCACTGCAATAATACTGGGCATGACATTTAAAACATTACCTTTTATTGTGTGGAACAAAGTATATCGCCATCGTTCTTCTCTCGGCAAAACACCCAATCCCAAAGATATGTTCAGCCATTCTGTTTTCAATGTGATGAGTATATTTTATCTGGCAGGATTCGTTTTATTTGCTGCAGGCATAATGACATCTCAATTTCTGTTGCTAAAAACAGGAGCTGTGCTTCTTATTGCAGCAGCAGCTCTTTATAACTGGAATGTATTTAAAGTTATCACACATAAACCAAAAATAAAATGAGTACGGTAACAAACAACAATATAAAATGCAGCATGGCACTGGCAGCGCTGATGCATGTGGACGACCCTGAAATAGGACTTAACGTAGTTGATCTGGGTTTGATTTATGAAATTAACTTCGATGAAACAGAGAAAAAAATTGTATGCACACAAACACTCACTACAGAATTTTGCCCAATGGGCGACTCAATCGTAAGTAATGTTACTCAGGCATTGCAACAAACCTTTCCCGAATATTTTATTGAAGTGAATCTCACGTTTGAACCACCCTGGAGTTTTGAATCAGTATCAGAAGAAGGTCGCAAATTTTTAGGACACTATTAATAATGCTCAGCTTAACCTGCAAAGCTTCCATTAAAGCTGTAATTTTTCTTGGCTCCATTGCTGACAGGGAAAACAGAGCAAGCATCAAAGAAATTGCTCTGTTTATTAACGAAAATGAACACACCGTTGGCAAACTTTTGCAGAAGTTGGTGAAAGACGGAATCATCAACAGCACCAAAGGTCCTAAAGGCGGATTTTATATGACTGCCAAACAAATCAAACAACCTGTTATTAGCATCATTCACTCTATAGACGGGGAAGAAGTTTTTAAGCAATGTGGACTTGGACTCAGTAAATGTAACGATGCAAAACCATGTCCTATTCATAATGATTATAAACCCGTGAGAGAAATGTTTAAGAAGATGTGCATGGAAAAGCGAATCAGTGACCTTTATGAAAATGTCAACAAAGGGCTTGCTTATCTGATTGGTTAATTTTAACATATAAATTTCTGATTTTTTTCCAGAGTTTTTAATTTTATTATTTACATTTGTTCATCAACTAAATTAAATATATTATGAAAAAATTCTACTCATTACTTGCAACAGTATGCGCAATTGCAACTGTAAACGCACAAACAGTCCTATACGACAATGGCCCCTTGGTAAACAACCCGGGAATGGGTTTCAATGGAGCAGACATCTCGAGTTTGCATGACGGCCTTAACACCTATGGCAACAATGCAAGCCATACCATTGGTTATTTTATTGCTGATGATTTCACAGTTCCTCCCGGGGCAACGTGGAATATTGATTCCGTAGCACTCTATACCTATCAGACTGGTTCGGGCATCAGTTCAACCATCACTGAATTGTATGCTTACATATTGGATAAAGATCCTTCTGATCCTACTGCAACTATCATTGCGGGCGACTCAGTATTAAACATAATCGCTGATACATTTTGGTCTGGAATTTATCGCACCAACTCAACAAACTGGGCAAGTGTTGATCGTCCCATTATGCGTGTATCAGGAGGATTATTAGCTTCATTAACTGCAGGTACTTACTGGCTTGTATGGTCTATTGACGGAACATCAGCTTCCGGTCCATGGTGTCCGCCTATCAACTTCCCTGTAGTAACCATTACAGGCAATGCAAAACAATTTGTACCTGCTACCGGATTATGGCAAAGTGTAATTGATACTGCTACTGCAGGAGCAGCAGATGATGCTCCTCAGGGTTTCCCCTTCCAACTTATTCAGGATGCTTCATCAGGTATTGCTAATTATTCTTCAGACCTGAGCATTTCTTTCTATCCAAATCCTGTTCAAACTACAGCACAGATTACGCTGCAAGGTACAGCCCTTAATCTTAGTCAGAATCCTGTTACATTCATTGTAACTGACATCACCGGACGTGAAGTAGCGCAGATAAATAATATCACTGCAAATCAGTTCGAGTTTAAGAGAGGAAGTTTGAAAAACGGAACATACATTTATAAACTTGTTCAGGGAGAAAAACAACTTAAAACAGGTCGTTTCAATATACAGAACTAGTTATAATCATTACTTAGTTTTAAAAAACAAAAACGCTGACAGTGATGTCAGCGTTTTTGTTTTTTATACAGACTTATTATTTTACTTCACCGCAGTCATTCACAATTATTTTTTTCATTGTCATTCCATTGGGAGTGCCGTAACTTTCAATTTTTTCAACTACATCCATTCCTTCCACTACTTTTCCGAAAACAACATGCTTTCCATCAAGCCAGGGTGTGGTAACTGTGGTAATAAAAAACTGTGAGCCATTGGTATTCGGCCCTGCATTTGCCATTGAAAGCAAACCCGGCTTATCATGTTTTAAAACAAAATTCTCATCCTTAAAACGGTCGCCATAAATACTCTTTCCTCCTCTTCCATTCATCATGGTAAAGTCGCCACCCTGACACATAAACTCCGGTATCACACGGTGAAATGGTGATCCTTTGTAGCCAAAACCTTTTTCGCCTGTACACAATGCCCTAAAATTTTCTGCTGTAACCGGTGTCACATCATTAAATAATTCAAATACGATGCGGCCAATGTTTTCACCATCGGCAGTCATCTCAAAATAAACTTTTGTATTCATTCTATATAAACTGATTTAATAAGCGTACAAATCTATCATTTGATTAAACAACCACCGTCTATTGTGAATAATTAATCAAAATAAATTAGAGAATCTCATTCCATCAGGCGATTAAACTTTTCTGAATTGGTTTTTATCAAACTTCAAGGCAATATTTACACGAATCATGCAAACTATACAGGTGACAAAATTGTTTTCAATAGCAATAAAAGAGGATGAGAAAAAATTGAAAATATTTTTTAGATTAAAGTTTAATTGTAAATAAAAGTAAAAAGTATGAAAAAGCATGTTGCATCAGCCGTTTGGAACGGTTCGTTAAAAGAAGGAAACGGAACCCTGACTACAAAAAGTAAAGTGTTGGAAAATCATCAGTATTCATTCAAATCGCGTTTCGAAAACGGAACAGGCACCAATCCTGATGAATTGCTGGCTGCATCGCATGCCGGATGTTTTGCAATGGCACTAAGTCTGATATTAGGTAAAGAAGGTTATACACCAAAAACGCTGAACGTGCAGGCAGAAGTCACCATGGATGCCGAAAAACTTCAGCTTACAGGCTCACATCTTACCCTCAAAGCAAATATTCCGGGAATAGACCAGAAAAAATTTATGGAATGTGCCAATGCTGCTAAAGAGAATTGTCCCATAAGCAAAGCATTGAGTTTTCCTATAAGTCTTGATGCCCACCTTGAATAAAATTGCTGAGATAAAACAGAATTGCAGGCAGATATCGGATAAGCCAATCAGGTATCTGCTTTTTGAATAAAAGTAATTTTAATATTAAAACAACTTATATTATG
The DNA here is from genome assembly GCA_001567275.1 of Bacteroidetes bacterium OLB10. GTDB lineage: Bacteria > Bacteroidota > Bacteroidia > AKYH767-A > OLB10 > OLB10. The sequence continues at coordinate 13,963 of LNBX01000034.1, read as the reverse complement.
ACTGATCATAAAGATTTTTATCCGGAAGCTACCGTAGAAAATGCAAAGAAAAAAGCTGACCTTGCTCCTAAGCAAATTGAAGCATGGCGAACATTCAGCCGCACAGTTTTTAAAGAAGGAGTGCTGGATGAAAAAACAAAACAACTGATTGCAGTAGCAGTTGCTCACGTTACTCAATGCCCGTATTGCATCAAATCGCATGTACCACAGGCAATGAGAAAAGGAGCATCCAAAGAAGAAATTATGGAAGCAATTTGGGTAGCAGCCGAAATGAGATCGGGTGCTGCCTATGCACATGCTACCATTGCTGTGGAAGCAATGGAACAAAGTCAGAAATAATCTTACTTATACATTTCAAATTATTTTTATTTCTTTGATGTGCATTTATCAATAAGAAATACAAATATGTTATGAATAAACCTTTATATGATTTTTTCACTAACGACCACCATCGTGTTGAAGGTTTTTTGGACAAAGCCACAGAGAAGCCCGGTGAAATAAACATGGAATATTATCACCAGTTTCGCACAGGATTGCTTAAGCATATTAAAATGGAAGAGAACATACTCTTTCCGGCAGCACAAAAAGCTAACAACGGGGTACAGCTTCCATTGCAGGCAAAACTTCGTTTGGACCATGGCGCTATTACTATGCTTTTGGTTGTTCGACCAACAGCTGATGTTATCAAGGTATTGCGCCACGTATTGGAATTGCATGACAAACTGGAAGAAGAACCCGGTGGAATGTATGATGTTTGTGAACAACTGACATCCGGTGAAACCGATATGCTGCTTGAAAAACTGAGAAATGCAACCGAAGTTCCTGTACTTCCTTATAACGATGCCGACTTTGCTATGCAAACTGTATTTCGTTCATTGGAAAGAGCAGGGTTTAATTACGATGAGATTGTAAAATCATAATCTGTTTTACTGTTTCTGTCATTCCTGTTAAAGGTAAAATCATTCGTATCAATTGATTTTTACCCGGCAGATAATTCTTTAAAACTGCGCCCGTCATCAGCCAACAAAAATCAGTTTTTAAAATAATCAAAATCATATTTTAAAAATTTGATGTAGTTGAATTTTACAAAATCAGATGAATCGTATCAACATTTACTAAATCTGATTTAAATATGGCAATAACTCAACACGATTGTATTACCTGCAAAATACGAGAATGTTCAATCCTTAACGAATGTGATAAGGATACGCTGAAAGCCATCAGTAAATTCAAACTCACCAAATCACTTGCTAAAGGCAAAAGATTGTTCACTGAAGGAGATCCTGTTGAAGGTGTTTGCTTTATTAAGAAAGGTTTTCTTAAAGTTGAACTTAATGGCAAAGAAGACAGACCACTCATTTTAAAAATTGCAGCCAAAGGAAATGTTTTAGGATACCGAATCAATGCAAAGCATGCAGTGCATACCTGCTCTGCAACTGCTGTAACAGATGTACAATATTGCTACGTACCCTATGCCTTGTTCGACAAAATAAGCAATAAGAGTACTGTTTTAAGAAATCAGGTTATTAACCTGTTTATTGATGAGTTGGAACTGATTAAGAAAAAAGCGCTTACCCTTGCACACAAAACTGTAAGAGAGAAAGTGGCTGAAGCTATTCTTCTGCTTGCTGAAACTTTCAGTTGTGAAAACGAAGAGCCGGCTTTTCAGATTAGTTTTTGTCGTCAGGATATTGCAGACCTTGTAGGCACTACGAAAGAACAGGTTTCAAAAATTATAAAGGATTTTGAAAAGGAAGGATTGATAAAATGTACTGCAAAAAAATTCAGTTATTTGGATTTAGTCAGCCTGAACAAAATTGCTTTTTTTAAGTATCCTTCCGTTTAAGTTTAGCAAACAATAACTTTCTCTTTAAATAAAATACGAAAACGTATTTTCTAAACGCATTATATGACACTCTGATTTTTGTCATATCATTCTGTATTCATATTTGCTGTGAAAAGAAGCAAAAATTTAAAATCAATGAATATGGAAAACGATCAGCAACAGGAAAACAAAAAAACACCATTCGGAAGAATGATTATGGATGATTTTATGCTCCTGCTCTTTCTTGGTGTAACCATTTATGCAATCTTTTATTTACTGTGGGGAGTAATGGAACTTTCCAACCTGCCTGCTATTCCGGAAGAAGTCAAACAAAATTTACTCAACTAATTTTTCATCTAAATAATCAGAATTATGAGTTTACTCAGCCCTGCCGAAGGATGGTACTATAAAAAAAGTCGCCAAAGATGAAAAAATGTGGATGGTCATTGCACTTGTGCTTTGCATCACTCTTTTCATTTGGATGATAATGTGGCACGTTTACGGAAAACAAAATCCATCCAGTACAACATACAGAACCAGTACAACTGAATTTTCTAAACTGACGGAGGCTTACATCATGCAAAATATGGTGGGTTCGGATAATGGTATTCCAATTGTTCGCCCTGAACCTAATACAAATGTTTTTTTGATGGCAGAGATGTGGCGCTGGAGTCCTGTACTTATTCTGGAGAAAGATCAGTCTTACAAATTTCACATCTCATCAAAGGATATAGTGCACGGTTTATCCATTCAACCTGTGAATATGAACTTTCAGGTTTATCCGGGCTATGATTATTTACTCGAATTCAAACCTACAGAAACGGGCGAGTATAAAGTTATATGTAATGAGTTCTGTGGTATTGGACATCATACAATGATTGGCAAAATTGTAGTGATAGAAAAAGACGAAGATTTAAAACTCTACGGATTCAAAGATTTGAAAAAGCCTGCAGGAAAAGCTGCTGCCAAAAAAAATGAACCACTCACCGAAGCTGAAATGGCATTGATGGGTGAACAGGTTTACACACTTAAAGGTTGTGGAGCATGTCATAAAACTGATGGCACAAGTCTCATTGCTCCAAGTTGGAAAGGCCTTTATGGAAAAGACGAGCACGTTATAGTTGATGGCAAAAAAACTACTGTAAAAGTAGATGATGAATATATCAAGGAATCAATTCAGAATCCTACTTCTAAAATTACTGTCGGGTATGAAAATACACCCATGCCTGTGATGGGATTGTCGGATGAGGAGATTGCTCAGGTCATAGCTTATATTAAAACACTTTAAACAACCCTTCCAAAAATTAAAATACAAGAAATTATGTTCAGAACTTGCGATATTACAGGATTTAAAGTTGACCTTCAGTCAGAAAAACTGATCAGAGCGAATGCCGTATTCGCTGTTATTTCACTTCTGTTTGCTGTGGTGGCAGCTATACTATTAGTGTTTACACGTTACCAGCCGGTGCATCTTCTCGGTGCTGAATGGTACTACCGTTTGGTAACTTTCCATGGATTAAATGCGTTGATTTTTTGGATTATATTTTTTGAAATTGCAGGGCTATATTTTGGTTCAACAGTAATATTGAACACCAAATTCTGCGCACCCAAATGGGGCTGGGTAGCATTTGCATTAATGGTTGCCGGTCTGGTAATTTCCAACATCATTATTCTCATGGGCAAGGCAGATGTTATGCTTACCTCCTACACTCCTCTAAAAGCTCACCCACTTTATTATCTTGGTATCATACTATTTGCAGTTGGTGCATTGCTTGCAGTTATTTTATTTTTCGGAAACCTGATGATTGCAAGGCGCGATAAAGCTTATGGCGAAACCATGCCTCTTGTAACTTACGGACTCATGACAGCAGCTATTATTGCTGTGATTACTCTGGCGTCAGGTGCACTTATTTATATCCCAACTTTCCTCTGGTCACTGGGTTTAGTTGAAAATATAGACCCTGCCATGTATAAACTAATCTGGTGGGGATTAGGACATTCTTCTCAGCAGATTAACGTTGCTGCAATGGTTTCCATCTGGTACATGGTTTCATTCTTAGCTGTTGGAGGAACTTCCATCAACGAAAGAGTATCTCGTTCCGCTTTTGTGTTGTATATCCTTTTCATCTGTCTTGCATCAGCACATCACTTGCTCACCGACCCCGGTGTAAGCAGCGCATGGAAAGTTTGGAACACAAGCTATGCCATGTATCTTGCAGTGCTTGCTTCTATGATTCATGCTTTTGCTGTACCATCTTCGTTTGAGTCGGCACAGCGCAGATGGGGCTACAACAAAGGATTGTTTCAATGGTTGTCAAAAGCACCGTGGAGCAACCCAGCGTTCTCATCCATCATACTTGCAGTAATTGGTTTCGGTTTTATCGGAGGAACTACGGGTGTTATATTCGGTATGGAACAAACCAACATCATCGTTCATAACACAATTGCAATTCCCGGTCACTTTAAAGGAACTGTTGTTATAGGTACTACATTGACATTTATGGGAATCACCTACTATCTCATTCCGCTGATTTTCCGAAGAAAGATAGCAGGATTTAAATGGGCGCAATGGCAACCATGGTTGTTTTTCATCGGTATTGCATTGCTCTCCATCTCCATGATTGTATTAGGTCAGTTAGGTGTGCCACGCAGACATTGGGACTCTTCTTTCTCAGGTGGTCCGTTTACTCATAACTTCAATCCTGCAGTTGACTTTTTCTGGGCACTGATGATGCTGGGAGGAACTATTGCTTTCCTTGCAACCATCATCTGGATTCTTATTGTTGTGATTTCCGTATTCTTCGGGCAAAAAGTCAATGGCCCTCAGGATATGCAACTGAAAATTTCGCCACTGGCGCCTCAGGCTAAAGAGCATAAAGGTTTTGAAGCTCCGGGTACCCTGGCGCTTACTATGGTATTCTTACTTGTATTTATTGCATTGTTCTTCCTCAACTGGAAGTGGCTTGCCGCAACCTGGAATGTAAACTAATCCAGCATAGTGACAGCAGATTGAAATGCATGGCAGAAGTTGCCATTGCAGTGAAATAGGATTTTTGAACTGAACAGTTATGAAGTATGTTTTATTTTGGATATTGCCATTATGGTTTTTGTTAAGTGGATTTAATTTCCCTGATGAAAAAAAACATCTGGCTCAAAAAGCCGCTGACATAAATGTTGTGGATGCATCAGGCAAAAGTTTTCGTCTGTATTCCCTGCTGAATAACAAGCCACTTATTATTTCTCCTGTTTACACAAAGTGCTATTCAACTTGTACGGTTATCAACAACGGCCTGCAAACTGCCATCAAAGAGTTAGGAACTCTTGGTAAAGACTTCAACATGATAAGCTTTTCATTTGACAGTTCCGACAAAGTTGAAGATATTGTTATTAATGACATACGATGGAAAATGGATGGTAGCAGCTGGAGAACAGTTACCGCATCAGCTGCTGATATACAAGCACTGATGACGTCTATAGGCTACGAATACGATTACGATCCTCAAACGAAACATTTCAATCACCCTTCCATATTAATAGTTCTTACACCAAGCGGAAAAATATCAAGATACATCTACGGAATAAACCCTTCAAAAAAAGATTTGAATCTTGCCATCATTGAAGCAGCAGCAGAACAGTCAAGACCTGGCATCATTAAAGGATTTTATCTACGCTGTTTTGGTTACGATCCTGTTTTAAAAACTTACAAAATGGATTGGAGATTTATCATCTCAACTTCTGCCGGCCTGCTGATGATTTCATTCGTAAGCGGAATTTTTATCAGATCTTTTATTATTTCAAAACACCATGACGGATAAAACAAATACTCCCACATCTAAAAAAGAGCGCACATACGGACATCAGCTGTTTCAGAAATTTTCATCCTTCTTTGGAAGAATCTACTCTACCGATTTAAATCCACTATATCATCTGGGTGGCATTGCTATTCTCATGTTCACCATAGCATGCATATCAGGTATTTATATTTTCATTTTCTATAACATCAATCCTCGCCATGCATGGGACTCGGTAGAGGCTATGTCAAACAATATTTTCAATGGATGGATGCGATCCATTCATCGCTACTCATCCGATTTGCTTGTGATATTTATTCTGCTTCACATGTTGCATACATTAATCACTTCAAAGTTTAAAAGATTGGTTTCCTGGATTAGCGGTGTTATCTCTTTTTTAATAGTTGTCATTATCGGAGTTACAGGATTTATACTCGTATGGGATCAAAAGGCAAAGCTTGCAGGTTATCTTACAGCCAAACTTTTTTTCAAGTCTTCCCATATTCGACCCTTCCATTGCAGGAGCCTTTCTTCTGAATGATTTGAATACAGTAGGAGGTTTTTTCAAAGTAGCATTGTTTGGCCATATTGTATTTTCGCTTGTAACGGTAATCATTATTTGGATTCACCTGTTACGCATTTCAAAACCAAAATTATTTCCACCTAAAAAGCTGATGATATATATTGTCATCGCACTTGGAATAATAGCAATAGCAATTCCTGTAAAAAGTGATCCTCCTGCACAAATGTCAAATCTTCCTGTTCAAACTTCTTTCGACTGGTACTACTATTTTGGTTACTATCTGATGAAATTATTTACCGTAAACCAAAACTGGTTAATTCTTATCGGCTCAGGAGTAATACTTTCTGTCATACCCTACTTTATCAAAAGAAAAAATAATCCTCCTGTATATATTGACCTCGAGAAATGTGATGCTTGTAATCTTTGTTCTTATGATTGTCCTTATGAAGCCATTGATATGCTTCCGTATAATGGTGAAAGAAAAGCAATTCTTTCACCTGACAAATGTGTAGGCTGCGGAATTTGCATTGGTTCATGTGCCGAACATGCTATCAGTCACCCTAATTTTCCGGAGTTGAATATTCAGCCTCGTAAAAAATCAGATATAGCGGTATTCAGTTGCAGCTATTTTCCGGAACCTGAATGGCCATCTGAACTCGACATTTTACATTACAGAGTGCCCTGTACAGGAAGTGTTATGCCGAAAGATGTGCAGCAAATGCTCGATAATAACAGTGAAAAGGTGGCTATACTTGGTTGTGAAGATTGCTATTATCGTCTTGGAAAAAACTGGACCATCAATCGCTTTTTGCGTAAGCGACCTCCTACTTTTTCGAAAAAATTTGATGCTTCAAAAGTCAGGTTGTACACACTGACTCAATACAACAAAAATAAACTGCTCGAATTTTCTAAAGAAACAGGTAGTGATATCAGAAGTGGGTCATTGGGTATAGAAGACCATCGCAAAAGCAATCCTGTGCTATCAATAATTATTTTGGTTGTATTCTTTGCGCTGATGATTCCACTCAGCAATACTACTGTAAGGTTTTTCAACCCAGAAGAAAAAACTCTGATAGTAAATTTTAAATACATCTCCACTCCTGAGGAATATGAACAGGTGAATACCGGGGCTGCACACATGCGTGCACTTAATCCTGTAGTAAAAAAGAGGAGCCCGGTTAAATTAGCTATTTTCTCTTCTTCCAATCATGAGTTGTTGTTCGAAAAAGAATTTACACCAAGAGGAATGCGTCAGGATATAGCTATGTTTATCTATGCGCAACTGAGTATAGATGCTGACCATGTAGATGTGTTGCTAACTGAAACAGCTTTCCCTGACAAAAAATTAGAAATTAAAAACGTTGCTCTGAGAAAAGGAGATGGAACATTTGTGATTTTAAAAGATGATAAGCTACAAATGGCAGGTATTGATTAATCATACTTACTTGAAAAGCTCAAGTGCCTTAATGCCTGTTACTGCTATTTGTAATCCCACACAAAATATAAGAAACGCCATAATCCTGTTGATGTAAAGTTCTGTGTGTGACCCGAAATACTGAAGTATTGTTTTGGTTTTAAGATAAAAGATGAAAATTAAAATACACATTACAATAATGGCAGTAAGAATAGCTGATGTATTGATCAAATAACTAACGGTGCTGGCATTTTCGCTGTGAGCACCCAAGGTAAATAATACAGAAATTACACCTGCACCTGTAGTGATAGGAAAAGTAAGTGGGTAAAAAAGCTTGTCCTGAAGGTTTTCAAAACTTTCGCCAGAAGCGGTGTGCACTTTTGCTGCATCCTCTGCCCCCTGGCTGTTGCCGGTGGTGAGGGAGTCCCACCCTATTTTACAAATCATTATACCTCCAGCAAGCTGAATTACCGGAATGGAAATGCCAAAAAGTTCAAGAATCCAGTGGCCTGCAAACAATACTACAGTGCACAAAATAAATGCATACAAGGTGATTTTTTTTACTGCATTGCGCCTTGCCTTTTTATCAAGTCCATCCATATAAGGACTGATGATAAAAGCAGAACCTACAGGATTGATAACAGGAAAAAGTGCTACTGTACTCAGAAAAAGCAGATGCAGAAATGAGTGTATATATTCAGTCATTGGAGTGTGAAATTAATATTCGCTGATGTTTTCTTTCAAACAACAGTCTTTGATAAAAAGTAAAAAAATAAATCTTAAAATTAAATTACTGAAACTTAATTTTAAAAAAATGAATTTCGAAGAGCGGAAAACGGGATTCGAACCCGCGACCCTTAGCTTGGGAAGCTAATGCTCTGCCAACTGAGCTATTTCCGCTAATCGTCTCTTCACGTTACTCCACCCATAAGGATATCAGTTATTACAAACTTATTGCAAACACTTCTTGAATCCTAATAATTGAAAATTGTATCATCTATATTTGTCAAAATATTAAATATTATATTATGAAATCTCTGTTATCAGCTGTAGTTTTTTTATTGTTTGTTTCAAGCGGTTACAGTCAGGTCGCTAAGTCGTTAAGTAAGAAACCTGACCCATCCAAGGAACTTATGTTGGTTGAAGCATCCTGTGGTGAGTGCAACTATGGAATGCCGGGTAATGACTGTGACCTTGCCGTTAAAATTAAAGACAGCACTTATTATGTTGATGGTGTTGGCATTTTCGAATTCGGTCATCCTCACGATAAAAATGGATTTTGTGTAGCTGTCCGTCATGCCGAAGTTCAGGGCGAAGTAGTTAACGGCCGTTTCAAAGCAAGCTATTTCAAGTTGCTGAAGGAGGATGATAATAACAACAAAGCGAAAGAAAACTAAAACCTGTCAGTTGTATTTTCTAATTACGCACCTGCAGTTCACCACGCTCGATTGACTGAACAATCTTCTCAATCATTTTATCTTCGCCCTGAGGATCGTATTGCGATTTGAGATTGGCAGTGAAAAGCCGTGCTATACTTTGCCAGAAAAATGCCTGTAAAGAGCCTCTTAATTCTTTCACAAGTTCATACGAAGTGTTTCCTGTTTCGCGATTGATTAATTTGATGAGAATTTTTCCTTGAGTGTAGGTGAGATTTCGCAAATCTTTTTCAAATTGTGCTTTCATGACTCTTTCCTGCTCCTTGATAAACTTTTTCTTTTCACGCTCAGTTTTAAAGGTAGCTACTGTTTCGTTGATATAACTCAACTCTGCCGATGCAATTTTAGCATAAGGATATGCTTTAAGAACATCTCGCCTCAACTTTAAATATTTACGCGCATCCTCAGTTGCTGTTTCAGGCAGAAATGCCACAATATCCACCACCTGTAAGGTGTAATAAGGAATTGTATCTCCATTAAATATGGCAGTAGCCGAGCTGACAGGTGATTGTGCCAAAGCAGTAAAACCAAGGCAACAAAAGAGAACTATGGCAACAATGTATTTCACTTTCCTGAGTTATTCAAACTGTCTGCCAACCTTGTTATTGTGCAAGCATTTTTCATCTGCAATTAATTTGTTTGCCGGTTAATTCAACCTGTTATTCCGCCAAAGTGAGACTTTACTCTCAGATGGCTTTACCTTGCTTGCGGTATTTGTATCTTCAAAAAACAATTCAGCTGCCAGTGCTGCAACTTCTTCTTCTCTTTCATTTTTGACTTGCAGATATTCCGGCTTGAAATAATTTTTAACAAAATTGGTATCAAACTGTGCTTCTGCGAATGCAGGATGCTTCATCACAAAACGGCAGAAAGGCAAGGTAGTTTCGCAGCCTGTAATTTTATATTCGTCAATTGCCCTAATCATTCGCTGAATAGCTTCTTCGCGGTTGCGTCCATAGGTAATCAGTTTGGCAATCATCGAATCATAATAAATCGGGATTTCCATTCCCTGCTCATATCCGTCATCTACTCTCACTCCCACTCCTCTGGGCGGTTGATAAACCGAAAGTGTTCCTACATTGGGTAAAAAATTGTTGGCTGAATCTTCTGCATAAACCCTTACCTCCATGGCATGTCCTTGAATTTTGAGATCTTCCTGTCTGAAACTGAGTTTTTCACCTGCAGCTACCAAAATCTGTTCACGCACCAAATCGAGACCTGTTATCATTTCAGTAACCGGATGCTCAACCTGCAATCGTGTATTCATTTCAAGAAAATAAAAATTCATTTTATCATCCATCAGAAATTCAACCGTGCCTGCTCCTGTATAATTACATGACTTTGCAACCATCACCGCACATTCGCCCATTTGTTTTCGGATTTTCTCATTCAGTATTCCTGACGGAGCTTCTTCAATTACTTTCTGATGCCTCCGTTGAACTGAACATTCGCGTTCGAACAGATAAACAATGTTGCCATGATTGTCACCCATAATCTGAATTTCGATATGGCGGGGTGATGCCACATATTTTTCTATAAACACACTTCCATCGCCAAAAGCTGAGAGTGCCTCGTTCATGGCAGTTTTTACTGCTTCGTCAAATGATTGTTCGTTTTCAACAATTCTCATGCCCTTGCCTCCGCCACCTGCACTTGCTTTTATAAGCACAGGAAATCCTGTTTCCACTGCTATTTTTCTGGCTTTGTCAATATCTTTTATGGCATAATCAGTACCGGGTACCATGGGAACATTAAACTTTTTGGCAGCTTCTTTTGCACCCAGTTTGCTTCCCATCATGCGCATGGCATGAGGCGATGGACCAATAAATACCAATCCTGCATCAATTATAGCCTGTGCAGCATCGGCATTTTCAGAAAGAAATCCATAACCCGGGTGAACAGCTTGTGCACCGGTTTTACGGGCAGCATCAATTATTTTTTCAACCACAAGATAAGATTGTGAAGAAGGTGAAGGTCCAATATGCACAGCTTCATCAGCATAATAAACATGTGGAGCATGGCGATCGGCATCACTGTAAACAGCTACTGTCCTGATTCCCATGTCGCGGGCAGTACGCATTACGCGCAAAGCTATTTCGCCACGGTTGGCTATTAATATCTTAGAAAACATATTTTTTCAGCTAAGTGTGCAAAATTAAAAGGAATTTGGTGCACATAGTTTATGAGAACGTCCGCTGGATGTAATATTTGGTTGATAAAACAAAGCAATTCACCAAAAATACGATTGTGGAACGCGTATTTTTTTCATTACTTTGCAGTCTCAAAAAAACATATTAAATATTATGAACGAATACGGTTTAAAAAACCCGAATTTCTCGGTAGCCGATTTAGGATTAAAAAACGTATCGGCTGCATATTGGAACCTTAGCGTAGCTGAACTTGTAGAAGAAGCTATTCTGAAAGGAGAAGGTGAACTTTCAGATTTTGGAGCACTGGTGGTTGACACCGGTGAATTCAAAGGACGCTCTCCAAAAGACAAATTTGTGGTGTGCGACAGCGAAACAGAAAATTCTGTTTGGTGGGGGGATATCAATTTTAAATTCGAACCGGCAAAATTTGATGCCTTATACAACAGAGTAACTGCCTATCTCTCCGGTAAAGAAATTTATGTAAGAGATTGTTATGCCTGTGCCGACCCCCGTTACAGATTAAATATTCGAGTGGTAACTGACTCTCCTTATCAGAGTATTTTTGCCAATAATTTATTTTTAAGACCTACTCCCGAAGAAATAACCAAGGCCGAAAAAGACTGGACTATAATGGCAGCTTCAGGATTTTATGCCGATCCTGCCATTGACGGAACGCGTCAGCATAATTTTGCCATCGTTAACTTTACCAAGAAAATTATTCTTATTGGTGGTACAGGTTATACCGGTGAGATTAAAAAAGGAATTTTCTCTGTTTTGAATTATGTGTTGCCGCATCATAAAGGTGTATTGAGCATGCACTGCTCTGCCAACATTGGTAAAGACGGTGATACTGCTATTTTCTTCGGACTTTCAGGTACAGGAAAAACAACACTGAGTGCTGACCCGAACCGTGGACTTATTGGTGATGATGAGCACGGATGGAGTGATAATACGGTGTTTAACTTTGAAGGCGGATGTTATGCCAAGTGTGTTAACCTGAGTGCTGAAAAAGAACCTCAGATTTACAACGCCATCCGTTTTGGTTCATTATTGGAAAATATTGAATTCTACGAAGGCACAACAAAGGTTGATTTCGATAATATTTCGAAGACAGAAAATACACGTGTAGCCTATCCGATTAATTTTATTGATAATGCCGTAGAACCTTCTGTGGCGGGAGTTCCAAAAAATATTTTCTTCCTTACCTGTGATGCCTTTGGAGTATTACCTCCTATATCAAGACTTACTACCGGTCAGGCAATGTATCACTTTATCAGTGGATATACAGCCAAGGTTGCAGGTACTGAAGTTGGAATTACAGAACCGGTAACAACCTTTTCTGCATGTTTCGGAAAAGCATTTTTACCACTGCACCCAACAAAATATGCTGAGTTACTTGGTAAGAAATTAGATGAGAATAAGAATATCAGAGTATGGCTGGTAAATACCGGATGGAGCGGTGGCTCATACGGTGTTGGTTCAAGAATGAAACTTTCTTATACCCGTGCAATGATAACTGCTGCTTTAAATGGGGAACTTGATAAGGTTGATTATGAAACACTTCCGGTATTTGGATTGAACTTCCCAACAACTTGTCCTAATGTTCCGGCTGAGATTTTGAATCCAAAATCAACCTGGGCAGACAAGACATCTTACGATAATAAAATAGCAGATCTTGCCTCTAAGTTTGTAAAAAACTTTGAGCAGTATGCATCAAAAGCTAATAACGAGATAATGGCTGCTGCACCCAAAGTACCGGTTGTAGCCTAATCTTAAGTATCAACAAATTATAAAAACCTCCATTCATTTGAATGGAGGTTTTTTTTGAAATACCAAAACTTATAGGTTCGTTGATAAACTGTAAACTTTATCAGTTGTACCAATTTTACGACCATTCATTTTACAAAAACACTCATTTATTTAATCTAATGGAGTTCCCAACCGTAAAATAATTCCATCTACCCTGCAAAATAGTCATTTGACCAAAATTATTAAACAAAGGGGTACAGCGCGTCTTACCTTTGAGCCATGTTATTACTCTTTACATTATTCAATCTTGTAGCAGTTGTTGTATTTATTTGTACAAAGGTGCGTTCGAAAAAAAACAGATATCACTATTTTTTTTGAAGTCAGTAAATGACATATATCGTTTAGGCCTTTAACACTAAAAACAGAAAACTAAAACCGCAAAACCCAACCTTAAAGAAATTTGCAATAAGTCCAAAAAAAAGAGGAGCTGAATATCAGTTCCTCTTTTTGTTCTATAGCATAGAATATTATTTCCCTAACTGATCTTTATATTTCTTCAACTCATTGTTGTAATTGGCTTCTGACATACTGGTTGTGTTTTTGAAGTAATAAATACCACCCCAGTTATACACCACTTTCGAAAACACATCTGTTGTATTTGACTTTTTGATAATCGTTCTGAAAATTTTCCTGTTCGATTCATTAATGGTTTCTTCAGTCAGACCTTCAGCATAGTTGGTGTCTTCAAATACCGGAAGTGAAGCAGTTGTTTGTTTTGATTCCGATTTTTCATTCGCTTTGGCTAAAGCCTGTTTCTGCTCTTCCAGTTCTCGCAATCGTCTTGCTTCAGCTTCTTCCTGCTGACGTTTTTTGGCAGCAGCAGCTTCAGCTCTGGCTGTGCTGTCGGCTACGAATTTTGCTCTTGCTTCGGCAGCAGCGCGTGCTTTGGCGTCAGCCTCTGCCTTGGCTCTTGCAGCAGCCTCGGCTTTTGATATACTATCCTGACGGGCTTTCTCCAATGCTGCCAAACGGGCTTTCTCCAATGCCTCTTCTTTTGCTTTCTTCTCTGCTAAAG
>LNBX01000033.1 GCA_001567275.1 Bacteroidetes bacterium OLB10 | reverse complement strand
TTTTCATCAGCAATGCAAATTGAGTTTACTTTGCTTATTACACGAGGTGTATATTTTGCGGAGATAATCAGTGGCAATAACAAATCGTATGCAAAAGTGATAAAGGAGTGATGAACATTGCTCAGATTTTCATTCAAGAAATTTGTTGAGAAAAAAATTAAAAACAAATATGTCCAAATCACATTTGTTGTTTTCGTATGGAACTTTGCAGCTTGAAAGTGTTCAGCTGGCTAACTATGGCCGTCTTCTTAAAGGCTCAAAAGATAAACTTGCAGGTTATAAAATAGAGCGGTTAAGGATTACTGATGCAACTGTGCTTAAGAAGAGTAATGCTGATGACCATCCTATAGCTGTTAAATCAAATAACAGAACAGATATGATTGAAGGCATGATTTTCGAAATAACGGAACAAGAACTTCTGGAAACAGATAAGTACGAAGTGAGCGACTATCAAAGAGTGCTCGAAACTTTTGAATCTGGAAGAAAAGCCTGGGTATATGTAGCTAAAAAATAATTTTGTGAGCAATATAACTATTGTGACGATTTATTTTAGTTGAATTCAAAAAAAAACAACCATTGGTAATAGAAGTAAATAAAAAAAGCCGGCTTAAGCCGGCTTTAAAATTAATTACCTAATTCGCTCATAAACTTCACCCGCATGAGTCTTATTTCTTCGAGTGTATAGTCGTTTTCGCCAAGTTCAATCAATGCATCTTCGGCACTGTCGGTTTCGGCAGTTCTGAAAAAGTCGAACACCTCTTTCTGACGGTCGCTGTCAATTACTTCGTTGATGTAATAATTCAAATCAATTTTTGTTCCTGAAGCAACTATACTTTCCAACTCAGTGATTAAATCTGCCAATGGTATGGCTTTGGCTTCAGCCATATCATCGAGTGAAATTTTTCTGTCAATATTCTGAATGAGATATACCTTCAATCCTGATTTGTTGACTACTGATTTAACAATAAAATCCTGTGGTCTTTCAATCTCATTTTCCTCCACATATTTTTTTATCAAATCAATAAAAGGTTTGCCGTATTTAGCAGCCTTTCCTGCACCCACACCGGTGATGTTTTTCATCTCTTCCATGTTGATGGGATACTGTATGGCCATCTCTTCGAGTGAAGGCTCCTGGAAAATCACAAACGGAGGAAGATTTTTTTGTTTGGCTATCTGCTTGCACAAATCTTTAAGCATGGCAAAAAGTGTTTCGTCAGCAGCAGCGCCACCACCTCCGCCATCCGGCTCGTCATCATCATCGCTGTCGGCATTTTCGTAAGTATGATCCTGAGTTATTTTAAAGCTGTGAGGTTTTTCAATAAATGATTTTCCTTCTTCGGTAAGTTTCAGTAAGCCATAATTATCCACGTCTTTAAACATTAATCCTGCCAACAATGCCTGTCGGATTACTGCCATCCAGAATTTGGCATCCTGATCCATGCCTTCGCCAAACATCTCAAGTTTGTTGTGCTGATAATCTTTAATGGCTTTATCATCTTTTCCGATTAGAACATTAATGATATGTTCGGCTGCAAATTTTTCTTTTACTGCCAAAACAGTTTCTAATACAAGTTGCACTTCATCCTGAGCTTCTATTTGTGTTTTAGGATGCAGACAGTTATCGCAATTGCCACAATTTTCTTCTTCGTAACGTTCGCCAAAGTAGTGTAGCAGATATTTTCTGCGGCACACTGAAGTCTCAGCAAACGAAACTGTTTCGAGGAGCATCTGTTTGCCAATTTCCTGCTCGGCAACAGGTTTTCCTTTCATAAATTTTTCGAGCTTCTCAATATCTTTATAAGAATAGAATGTAACACAACGTCCTTCGCGGCCATCACGACCTGAACGTCCTGTTTCCTGATAATATCCTTCCAGTGATTTAGGAATATCGTGATGTATTACAAAACGAACATCAGGTTTGTCAATGCCCATACCAAAAGCAATGGTAGCTACAATGACATCAATTTTTTCCATCAGAAATTTATCCTGAGTTTCTGCACGTACTGATGCTTCTAATCCTGCATGATAAGGTAGCGCTTTAATGCCGTTTACATTAAGAGTACTGGCAACTTCTTCTACTTTTTTGCGGCTGAGACAATAGATAATTCCTGATTTTCCGGAATGATTTTTTACAAACTTGATAATCTCTTTCAGTACTTCAACTTTAGGACGTACTTCATAATAAAGATTAGGACGGTTGAATGATGCCTTAAATAATTTGGCATCCATCATTCCGAGGTTCTTCTGTATATCGAGCGAAACTTTTTCAGTGGCAGTAGCTGTGAGAGCAATAACCGGAATATTTCCTAATGCTTCCACAATGGGGCGCAAACGCCTGTACTCAGGTCTGAAATCATGTCCCCATTCTGAAATACAGTGCGCCTCGTCAATTGCCAGGAACGAAACTTTTATTTCTTTAAAGAAGGCTACATTTTCTTCCTTGGTGAGAGACTCAGGTGCTACATACAATAATTTTGTTTTACCTGATTTAATATCTTTTTTTACCTGAGCAATTTCAGTTTTGTTAAGTGATGAATTTAAAAAGTGAGCTACTGCCTCATCGGTATTGAATCCACGCAATGCATCCACCTGATTTTTCATCAATGCGATAAGTGGAGAAACAACAATTGCTGTTCCCTCCATCATAAGAGCAGGAAGTTGGTAACACATGGATTTGCCACCACCGGTTGGCATAATCACAAAAGTGTTTTCACCTTTTAAAACGGTTTGAATAATTTCTTCCTGATCGCCTTTAAAGCTGTCGAAGCCGAAATATTTATACAAGGCATCTTTCAGCCGTATGTCGGTAGGCTTTTTTGTAACAAGAGCATTCTTTAACTTTTTCTCCGTAGGAGCAACTTTTTTCTTCTCTTCAGCACCGTTCCCGGAGACTTTTGCGGCAGGCTTAGTTTTGGTTTCTGTCTTTTTAGACTTTCCTGCTTTCTTTTTTCTTTGCTTCTGCTAACATTTTATATGATAAAAACTTTAAAAATTTCAGTTAACTAAAATAGGTATTTTTGCCCAATTCAAATATGGTAATTTTTTTTTCAAATTTAATACAGAAATAATTCACTTTGAAATCAGCGCAACAAATTATTAAACTGGCTAAAAATACGCTTGATATTGAATCATCCGCTATAGCCGGACTAAAAAATCAAATAACAGGCGATTTTTTTGAGACCGTAAAATTAGTGTTTTTTTCGAAAGGAAGGGTAGTGTGTACCGGAATTGGAAAAAGTGCAATCATAGCCCAAAAGATAACTGCTACATTTAACAGCACAGGTACACCGGCTGTATATATGCATGCTGCCGATGCCATACATGGCGATTTGGGCATTATTCAAAAGGATGATGTGGTAATATGTATTTCTAAAAGTGGAAATACACCTGAAATCAAGGTGCTTGCACCCTTGTTAAAAGCAGCCGGCAATAAACTTATCGCCATAGTTGGTGATACTAAATCATTTCTGGCAGCACATGCAGATTATATATTGGACACTACAGTTGACAAAGAAGCTTGCCCTCATAATCTTGCACCTACCAGCAGTTCTACGGCACAGTTGGCAATGGGCGATGCACTGGCAGTTTGTTTGTTGGAATACAGAGGTTTTACCAAACAGGATTTTGCACGATATCATCCGGGAGGCTCTCTCGGAAAAAGATTGTATCTGAAAATAGCAGATGTTTATGTGAATAATGCAAAACCGGAAGTGAAGCTGACAGATTCTATAAAAGATATTATTCTGACAATTTCAGCTAACAGATTGGGAGCTACAGCCGTAGTTGAAAAAGGCAAGCTTAAAGGCATCATCACTGACGGTGATTTAAGGAGAATGCTTGAAAAGAAGGGAATTGACGATCATGTAAAAGCTAAAGACATCATGAGTAAAACACCTAAAACTGTTTCACCCGAAACAATGGCAGTGGATGCATTTCACATGATGAAATCAAACAATATCACTCAGGTGATAGTGGCTGAAAAAGGAAAGTATCTTGGTTTTGTACATCTTCACGACTTGTTGAAAGAAGGAATATTTTAATCAGAAAATTAGCAGAAGGTGAAGTTTTTCAGAAGAAGTCCGGACCCTAATACAGAGATGAATTTTCTTGATCATCTGGAGGCGTTGCGCTGGCATTTGGTGAGGGCAACACTGGTCATTTTTATTTTGGCCATAGTTGCATTTATCTACAAGGAAATTCTTTTTGACGTTATTATTTTCGGGCCTAAGCGACCGGATTTTATTACATATCGTTTGTTGTGTAAACTTTCCGAAAAGCTTTCCATTGATATGTGTATTACCGATATTCCTTTTACACTTATCAGCACTTCCATGGCAGGACAGTTTACTACTCACATGGTGGCCGCAGGTATTGCAGGGTTGATTATGGGTTTCCCTTATTTGCTTTGGGAAATATGGCGTTTTGTAAAACCCGCCCTCACCGATAAAGAAAAGAGATATACCAGAGGAATTGTTTTTTCAGCATCGTTTCTTTTTTTCTGCGGTGTAGCATTCGGATATTTTATTCTTTCACCGCTGTCTATAAATTTTCTGGGAAGTTATCAGGTGAGCGAACAGGTGAAAAATGCCATCACTATAGATTCTTACATCAGCATTGTAACTCTTATGACGCTTGCCTGTGGAGCAGTGTTTGAATTGCCCATACTGGTTTTTTTCCTCACAAAAATCGGAATCATCACTCCGAAGTTTATGCGATCCTATCGCAAGCATGCATTTATTGTAAACCTGATTATTGCAGCACTTATAACACCTTCACCTGATGTTACAAGTCAGTTGCTGGTAGCCATACCATTGCTGTTGCTTTATGAGTTCAGCATATTTGTGTCGGTGATTGTGGCAAGAAAAGAAGAGAAACAAAAATCTGAATAAAAACATGAGCAATCCGGTTGAAGAATTTAATAATTACCGAGAGCGAATGAATAAACGCATTCTCGACTCAGACAATCTGGTATTGAAACGACTGTTTAATCTCGATACCAATACTTATACGGATGGGGCACTATCTGCTCAGACAAAGGAATTGCTTGGGTTGGTAGCAAGCATGGTGTTGCGTTGTGATGACTGTATTCGTTATCATCTTATTCAATGCAAGAAGAGTGGAATAACTTCAGAGCAGATTTACGAAGTTTTTGCAGTAGCCAATATAGTAGGAGGTACCATTGTAATTCCTCATACACGAAGAGCAGCTGAGTTTTGGGATGAAATAAAGTAACGCTGAACTCTCTGTTTATTTTTTCTCGTTTCTTTCTTTCTGACGGAAGTATTTTCTGAACAGGAAATTTTTCTGCAGTGCTTTTAAATCTTCTTCCAGCGTATAAGAGCTTACTTTCAGTTGTTGCATTACTTCCTGTAAATTATTTTTCATTACGGTATCGGTTAAAACAGCATGTATGGTGCCGTTTTCATTGTTCAGTTTGTTTGCAAAAACATTTATTTTGTCAACAGCGGTATTTAGTGTGTCTGAAAAAATCTGCAGGTTACTTACCAGTAAGTCAACTTTACGTGCGGTAGCAGTGTCGGAAATAAGTCTTCCAAGTACACCTTGTCCGTTATCAACTTCAGTGAGCAGTTGATTCAGTTTTTGTGTGACTGCATTGGCATTGTCTGAAGCTTCGCGTATGGACTGAACGGCCTGTCGAAGATTTTCAGTGACATTGGTATCCGAAATAAGGCTGAAAAGATTATCATTTTTATCAAGCCTGCCGGTTAATTTTTTCAAATCAGTTGTAATATCAAATAAATTGTCATTGGTTTGACTGAGGGTGCGAATCATTTCATCACTTTCAACAGGCCGTACAGACATGAGTATATCACCGGCTTTAATAGGATCGGCAGGTTCTGAAATTGAATTAATGCTTACTAATTTATTACCCATCAGCCCATCTGTACCAATACTTGCAATTGCATTTTTTTTGATATACGGAATCATTTTCTTTTCTATCACCATCTTCACCAGAATGGTATTGTCTTTTTGGAATTCAACTTTCTTGACCGTGCCGATATCAATACCTCCATAACGTACATTATTTCCGGGCATCAGTCCGTTTACATTATAAAAGATAGCACTTATCTCAATGGTATTTCCGAAGACATTTCTTTTGCTGCCTATCATATAAAGTGCAATTATCAGCACCAGCACACCGGCTAATACAAATGCACCTAATTTAATGTTGTTCATTCTGTAATCTTTCATGTTGCAAATTCAAAAAATTGTTGAACGTTTTTATCGGTAGATCTTTTTAATTCTTCATAGGTGCCGGTTGCGTAATTGGTGCCATCATATAATACAATGATTTTATTGGCAGTAAGTTTTGCGACCGTCATATCATGCGAAATCATGATGGATGAGATGTGATATTTTTTCTGCAAATCGAGCATCAACTGCACAATCTCTCTTCCTGTGATAGGGTCAAGGCCCGTTGTA
The DNA here is from genome assembly GCA_001567275.1 of Bacteroidetes bacterium OLB10. Lineage (GTDB taxonomy): Bacteria > Bacteroidota > Bacteroidia > AKYH767-A > OLB10 > OLB10. The sequence continues at coordinate 127,634 of LNBX01000033.1, read as the reverse complement.
GGTTCATCATAAAGCACCAGTTCGGGTTTCATTATAAGTGTACGTGCAATGGCAACACGCTTGCGCATACCTCCTGAAAGTTCGGCAGGCATCATTTCTTTGGTGTGTAACAACCCCACATTTTCAAGAGCTTCATCAACCAACAGTTCTTCTTCTTCGCGACTGATATCCATCCAGTGTCTGCGCATCGGAAAGAGGAGATTCTGCCGTACCGTCATCGAATCGTATAACGCACTGTTCTGAAAGAGAAATCCAATTTTTACTCTCAGTCTGTCCAACTCATCCTGATTCATTTTTTGCATGTTGGTACCAAACACAAGGATGTTTCCTTTGTCCGGTTTAAGCAATCCAACCACACATTTTATAAGCACTGATTTTCCTGAACCCGACTTGCCAATGACTACAATGTTTTCACCTTTGAGCAATTCAAGATTAAAATCAATAAGTATGTTTTTGCTGCCAAACGACTTGTGCAATCCTTCAATTTTCAATACCACCTGATTTTTCTCTGTCATGAGTTAAGTCCTAACATATCCGTAATCTGAACAGCAATTAAATCAATTACAAAAACAATGAGTGATGATAACACTACTGCAGAGTTGGCTGCATGGCCAACACCTTCAGTTCCTTTTTGCGAGTTATATCCTTTGTAGCATCCTACAATACCTATAGCAAATCCGAAGAAAACCGATTTTATAATGGAAGGAATAAAATCGCTGAACCTGAGCGAGCGGAATACTTTATTGAAAAACAAATCCCAGCTGACAACATCTTTTATGTTAACTCCAATGTAACAAGCATAGATAGCAATAAAATCTGCCAGCAACACAAGTATTGGCAACATCAGTGAAATACTGAACACACGCGTTACAACAAGATATTTAAACGGATTGGTTCCTGAAACTTCCATAGCATCAATCTGCTCTGTCACACGCATGGAGCCTAACTCTGCACCAATGCTTGATCCAATTTTTCCTGCACATATTAAAGCAGTAATTACCGGACCTATTTCTCTCACAATTGATATAGCAACCATAGCCGGAAGCCAGGAAGTTGCACCAAATTCAGCGAGGGTGGGGCGTGACTGAACAGTGAGCACAAGTCCCATAATAAAAGCAGTGATGCCAACAAGTGGCAGCGATTTATAGCCATTGATATAGGATTGCCGCAGAAATTCGTGCCATTCATAACGCGGTCTGAATCCTTCTTTCAGGAATCGCAAGGTGAAGGAAACAACTTTACCTGCTTCGTCTAAAAAATCACTTATTTCTTTCGCCAACTTCATAACTTCAGTTTTCTGCACCTAAAAAGCAATGATAATAAAAATAAGTGAAAGCATTGAACATATAAGTCTAAATTGAAGATAAAACAAAATGATTGATGTCAGGTTTGTTTTATTATGTAATTGATTCAGCACAATATCTACTTTTGTATCAATGAGCAACCAGTCATACATTAAAGGTTTTTCTGCATATATTAAATTAGAGCGTTCGCTGTCGGCAAACTCCAACGAAGCGTATGTGCATGATGTAGAATTGCTGAGTCGGTATCTTGAGCAAAACGATGCATCCAAAGGCTTGTTGTCGGTTACATTAGAAGATTTGCAGGGATTTATTCAATGGGTGAATGAGACGGGATTAAGTGCTCGCACGCAGGCAAGAGTAATTTCAGGGATTAAAGCTTTTTATAAGTATCTGTTGTTAGAGAATACCATCAACGATGATCCTACTACTTTGCTTGAAACACCGAAACTCGGTCGTAAATTGCCTTCCTTTCTTACCATTGAAGAAGTGGATGCAATACTGGGTGCAATAGATCTGAGTCTTCCGGAAGGACAACGTAACCGTGCTATGCTCGAAACTTTGTACAGTTCGGGATTGCGCGTGAGCGAGCTCGTTACACTTCGTAAATCGGATACCTATTCTGATATTGGATTTCTGAAAATAACCGGCAAAGGAAATAAGGAACGCTTGGTTCCATTAGGAAGCTCAGCTAATAAGCATATTGAGTTGTATGAAACTGCTTATCGCAACCATCTGAAAATAAAACCGGGTAATGAAGATATTTTATTTCTGAACAGAAGGGGAGCAAAGTTGACAAGAGTAATGGTTTTTACCATCATCAAACAGTTGGCTGAAAAAATTCAGTTAAAAAAACAAATCAGTCCGCATACATTCAGACACAGTTTTGCCACACACCTCATTGAAGGAGGTGCTGACCTGCGTGCAGTGCAGGAAATGCTCGGACATGAAAGCATCACCACCACAGAAATATATACTCACCTCGACAGAGATTACCTTCGTCAGGAAATTATGAAACACCATCCGCGGGCATGAAAGAAAAAAAAAGTGCTGGTAGTAGCAGGTGGTGGTGCAGCAGGATTTTTCGGAGCTATTAATGCAGCTGCATTATGTCCTGAGTTGAAAGTTATCATTCTGGAAAAAACACATAAGCTGCTTTCAAAAGTACGTATTTCAGGAGGAGGAAGATGTAATGTGACCCATGCCTGCTACGACAATAAATTGTTGTCAGAAAATTATCCGAGAGGCAGAAGGGAATTACGCAGTGTATTGCAGAATTTCGGACCGCAGCAAGTGACGGAGTGGTTTGCACAGCGAAAAATCATTCTTAAAACAGAAGATGACGGACGAATGTTTCCTTCGAGCAACAACAGCGAAACAATCATACAGTGTTATCTCAGCGAAGCTGAAAAGTATCATGTGGAGATACGTACCGGTGTTGGAGTTGTATCATTTGAAAAGCACGAAAAATTTGTATTGTCACTGACTGATAAAACTGCTTTATCATGCGATTATTTGCTGGTAACAACAGGAGGCAGCTCTGCACCAAAAAATTATGAATGGATAACTCAAAGCAGTGGTCATAAAATTATAGCACCATTACCGTCCCTGTTTACTTTTAATATCCCGGACTCGCCTTTGCATGGACTTGAAGGAGTTGCTGTTGTAAATGCAAAAGTCAGCTTAAGTGGAATTAAACAAAACGTAACAGGCCCTGTGCTGATTACACATTGGGGAGTGAGTGGCCCGGCTGTAATCCGGCTTTCAGCATGGGCAGCACGTGAACTTTTTGAGCTCGGTTATAACTGTATGGTACGAATAAATTTTTTCCCTGAAGAAAATGCGGAAACTTTAAAACAAAAATTCATCAGCGAACGCACTCTATCGCCAAATCAGACGGTTCAGCATCTGCTACATTCTTTGCCGCAACGATTACGTCAACGTATTTGTGAGTTAGTGAGCATCAGTATGCACAATTCATTGGGAAATATTTCAAATTCACAGATAAATGTTTTGGCAAATAAACTGACATCTTTTGAGTTAATGATGAAAGGTAAAACCACTTTCAAGGAAGAATTTGTTACCAGTGGCGGAGTGTCGTTAAAAGAAGTAAATATGCAGAACATGGAAAGCAAACTTGTAAATAATCTCTTTTTTGCAGGAGAGGTTTTGGATATAGATGGCATCACAGGTGGATTTAATTTTCAGGCGGCCTGGTCAACATCCATGGCTGCAGCGCAAACCATTGCAGGTCGTTGCAAACAGAAATTGTAATTTAGCGCCATGTCAGAACGAGCATTTTTCTTTGCGTTAATTTTATTTACAGTTGTGTCCTGTAGTAATGAAGAGAGAACTCAGCAACAGGCTGAACCAAACCGTCAGCAGATAAAAGAACAAATGGTGAGGGTGAATAAGGTTCAAACATATAATGAAGAAAGCCAGATTCAGGATTTTCTCGAGCGATATAAATATCCGGTTAAAACTACAGACACAGGATTGAGATATTATATTTATAAACGAACTGAAGGACTACAACCGGGAGCACACAGTATTGTGAAAATTGATTACTCTGTAAAATTACTCGATGGAACGGTTTGTTATTCGTCTGACAGCACAGGTGCTTTGGAATTTCAGATTGGAAAAACAGATTTGCCTGTAGGTTTACAGGAAGGAATGCAATTAATGAGAGTGGGTGAACAAGCTGTTTTTATTACACCCTCAAAGTTAGGTTATGGTCTTACAGGTGATGGTGCAGAAATTCCTCCCAATGCAGTGCTTTATTATAATGTGAAATTACTTGCAGTAGTAAAAAAATAATATCAGAAATGAAGAAATTTTTCAGAGGTGTAGTATTAATTTTAATTTTTGTTGCAGGTTGTAAACCCGGCTTTCAGGAAACTACAACAGGACTAAGTTATATGTTTGTTCAGGAAAATAAAGATGGAACAAAAGCCAAACCCGGTGATATACTTAATCTGCGGATGACTTATCACACCGATAAAGATTGTTTGTTGTTCGATTCCAGGATGATTTCAGATACCTTCAGACTTATTCTTAAAAAACCACAGTATAAAGGAGATATTAATGAAGCACTGGCTATGCTTAGAACAGGTGACAGTGCGCGGTTTAAACTCAATGCTGAAAAATTTTATGTAAACACACTGAAACAGTCAATGCCCGGATATATGACAAAAGAATCTCAGGTTGTTTTTGATGTCAGACTTTTAAAAATAACACCACTGAAAGAATATGAGAAGGAACTTACTGAAGCTAAAAAATTAAAAACAGAACATGAAGCACAGGAAATAAAAGACTATATAAATCAACATAAACTGAAAGGAGAATTTCTCTCGTCAGGTACATTTTTTTCTGAACAGGTGAAGGGCAAAGGTGCGCAGGCCAATTATGAAGATGAAGTTCTTATCAATTACAGCGGATATTTTTTAGATGGCCGCCCTGTTGACAGCAACGTGGGTAAGAAGCCCTTGCAATGTAAAGTGGGTAGCAATGGATTGATTGACGGATGGAATGAAGCACTGCAACGCATGAATGAAGGAGGAAAAGTTACAGTAGTATTGCCTTCATCTACTGCGTATGGTGAAGAAGGTTATGGGCCGGTACCACCATTTACTCCTCTGGTTTTTGATATAGAATTGATAAAAGTGTTGAAAAGAAAATAGATGGATTTATCAGAATAATGTTAGATTTGCTTGCAACAAAGCAATCTAAATTATTCAAATCATGAAAAGAATTCTACTTTTTTCGGCAGTATTTTTATTTTTTATACTGAAAGGTACTGCGCAAACGCTGCCCCCGTTATTCCTTGATCAGTTGGTAAGTGCAGGATGGGATGAAGTTGAGGGGTTTGTCAATGATTCAACAGGACAGAATTATGTTTGGGAGAAAGCCGGAATTGTTTGGGTGGTTGATACCAACGGAAATAAACTTGCTCAGCCGCTTATTGACATCAGTGATGAAGTAGGTAACTGGCGCGACCATGGATTGAACGGATTTGCACTCGACCCTCACTTCAGAACCAATGGATATTTCTATCTTTTTTATGTGGTAGATTTACATTATCTCCTTTATTATGGCACCCCAACTTATGACCCTGATTCAAATCAGTATAATGCGGCATCTATTGCAAGAGTAACCAGATACACTGCTGATCCTGCAACGAACTTTACAACCACAATTCCGGGAAGCAGATTTGTATTGCTTGGTGAAACAAAGCAAACCGGTATTCCTGTATTGTATGATACACATAGTGGCGGGTCGCTTGTATTTGCCACTGACGGAACTTTATTTGTTTCAACCGGTGATGGTGCATCTCCGGCTACTGCTGACAGTGGTCAGATTTCACCTGTGTTAAGTTACTGGCCGCAGGCACTTGCTGACAGTATCATCACACCGGAAGAAAATGTGGGTGCTTACCGTTCACAGATGATTCAGTCGCTTAATGGAAAACTCTTACGTCTTGATCCTGCCACAGGTGACGGAATGCCAACCAATCCTTTTTATGATCCGTTGCACCCGCGTTCACCACAATCTAGAGTATGGGCGCTGGGATTGAGAAATCCATTTCGTATAATTTTAAAACCTGGTACCGGTGAATCAGATCCTACTGCAGGAAACCCGGGTACGTTTTATATAGGAGATGTGGGCTGGCAGTTTTGGGAAGATATTAATGTATGTAATGCTCCCGGTATGAATTTCGGTTGGCCCGTTTATCAGGGATTTGATTTGGATCCTAATTATTTTGGTTCGAAACAATATAATTTTTATGCACCCAATCCACTTTATGGTACGGGAGGATGTACACAAAAGTATTTTACTTTTCATGACCTGATTCAAAACCCTACTCAAAACGGAATAGTACCGTTCTTAAATCCTTGCGATAACAACCAGTCTATTCCTCCAACAGTTCTCACATTTGTTCATGCACGTCCTGTAATAGATTATTATCATGGCAATGAATCAAGAACAGGAATTTTTGTTGGGAATAATGCTTCACAAATTGATATAGACGATCCTTCATCACCTGTTGATGGTGTACGGTTTGGTGGTTATACATCTGTAAGTGGATTGTTTTATCAGGGAAATAAGTTTCCATTAGATATGCAGGGCAGTTATTTTCATGGCGACTATGCAGGTGAATGGATTAAACGGTTTGATTTTAATAGCAATGATACTGCAACGCTTGCAAGAAATTTTGGTGATAACATGGGAGCAGTAGTGTATATGCGAGAGAATCAGGAAGATGGTTGTATCTATTATGTGCGCTACCCTGATCAGATACGGAGAATTTGTTATGGAGCCAATGTAAACAACACTCCTTATGCTATTGCTTCAGCTGATACAAACTACGGTGCATCACCTTTGACAGTTCAGTTTGACGGCAGCCAGTCATACGACCCTGATGGCGACCCTTTGACATATTCATGGAATTTTGGTGATGGTTTTACATCTACATTAATAAATCCTCAACATACCTTTACCGTTCCCGGTGGTGTTGTTCAGAGTTACTGGGTTGAGCTTACTGTAACTGATACAGCCGGTAATTTTGCTAAAGATTCAGTGTTAATTTCCATCAACAATACACCGCCTGTTGTAGATATTACAAGTTTCAATGATGGAGATTTATATTCTATGCTTCAAAGCACAATTCTTCCATTGCAGGCTACTGTTACTGATGCCGAACATGGTCCATCGCAGTTACATTACAAATGGAATGTTTATTTTCATCACAATCAGCATGAGCATCCTGAACCTACAGATACCAACAGAGTTACTACGGCAACGCTGTTACCGGTGGGTTGTGATGGCGAAATATATTATTACCGTATCAGATTAACAGTAACGGATGATGGTGGCCTAAGTGGTTATGATGAAAAAAATGTCTATCCTAACTGTACAACTGATTGCAATGGAGATTTTAATGGTACAGCATTCATCGACAGTTGTGGAACATGTGTTGGAGGAAACACCGGTCTCACTGCCTGTACTCAGGATTGTAACGGAGTATGGGGTGGAACTGCATTTATAGATTCATGTAATACATGTGTTGGAGGTAATACAGGTCTTACTGCCTGTACTCAGGATTGTAATGGAGTATGGGGTGGAACTGCATTTATAGATTCATGCAACACTTGTGTTGGTGGCAATACAGGTCTGACAGCTTGTACACAAGATTGTAACGGAGTATGGGGCGGCACAGCATATATTGACAGCTGCGGAACATGTGTAGGAGGAAATACAGGATTGTTCCCTTGTGGTTTTGATTGTAATGGTGATTGGGGTGGCACAGCATATATTGACAGTTGCGGAATTTGTGTAGGAGGTAATACAGGTCTTACTGCATGCATTCAGGATTGCAATGGCGACTGGGGCGGTACTGCTTATTTTGATACCTGTGGTATTTGTGTAGGAGGTAATACAGGTATTTGGGATTGTGATACCGTTAACGCTGTTCAGAATTTTGCATCAGGACACTGGTATAAATTATATCCTAATCCGGTAATGAATAATTATATCATTATCGAATCTGACATTTCAACACTCGATATTGAACTGACTGATATGTTAGGCAAACTGATTATTACTCAGCGATGCGATAACTTCGGAGGTAAATGCAAAATTGATGTTTCAGCAATACAGACATCAGGTATTTATGCCGTTCGCATCATAAGAAATCACCGAATCATGTCTGTAATTAGAATTGCAGTGATGAGAGACTGGTAAAATTATTCAGTCTTCAACTTCTTCCGTATTCGAAACACGGAATGAAAAGGTTTTATGTACAATAAAACTTAATACACCAAAGCTTACTGCAGAAAATGCACGTGAGATGGTAGGATACCAGTGTAACTGACGAATTAAAAAAATTCATCAGTACATAATTGAGAAACAATACACCAATGGCAACCAGTACAAATCGCAGAAACTGATGATGCCCTTTCAGATCAGATTCTTTAAATACAAGATTCTTGGTAAGAAAAAAATTGGTGATAAGTCCGCATGTATAAGACAAAGCTAATGATGCAGTAGGAGCGGAGAAAGTATAAAAAGGCAGGTGGATATCTTCCTTGTGATAAATGTAGTTGAATGCCAAAAAGTAAATTACTACGTCCACCACTGTAGCCGATGCTGCTGAAAAAAAATATCTGACAACTTTCAGATTTAATACCCGTATGGTAAATTTTATCATCGGGAGGCGAAAGTAACTTTATTACGTCACAGTGAAGTAGAATGTTGAAAAAAGATTGCTGAAGTTCAACTGAAATTTTAAAATCGTCAAGACAAAACTGAAGTATTCTTCAGTTTCTGATTTAGTAATATGTCCCCGGTAACAGGTAATTTTTTACATAATCAGCAATGCCATCTTCCAGCGAGTAAAATGGTTTTTTATATCCAATTGATTTCAGTTTTTCCATACGTGCCTCAGTAAAATACTGATACTTATCTCTGATATCCTGTGGCATATCAATAAATTCAATGTTGGGTTCAAGATTTTGTGAACTGAAAGTATTTACTGCCAAATCATAAAAACTTCTGGCCTGTCCGGTTCCCAGATTATATATGCCTGAATTCTTTCGCTGATTCATCAGAAACATACAAACGCTCGTCACATCTTTAACATAAATAAAATCGCGCAGCTGCCATCCATCTTTGTAGTCATCACGATGCGATTTAAAGAGTTTTATTTTTCCTTCTTTTTTAATCTGATGAAAGCCATGAAATATAACAGAAGCCATTCTTCCCTTATGATATTCATTCGGCCCATACACATTAAAGAATTTCAGTCCTGCCCAGAAGTATGGTTTGCGTTCCTGTGCAATTGCCCATTTGTCAAAATCATTTTTCGACTCTCCGTATGGATTCAAGGGCTTTAGCTTTGAAATAATTTCCTCATTGTCATCATAACCAAATTCACCATTGCCATAAGTAGCAGCAGACGATGCATAAATCAAAGGCAATCCATATTCCACACATTTGTTCCATACGGTTTTGGTGTAATTAAGATTTAATTTATTGAACACCTCACGGTTAAACTCTGTAGTATCAGTGCGGGCTCCTATATGAATAATAAATTGTGTGAGGTGATGATTTTGATCAATCCAGTCAAAAAATTTATTACGGTCAATTTGTGCGGTAAATTTTTTACCATCCAGATTCTTGTTTTTCTCTGCATTACTGAAATCATCCACAACTACCACATCATTAAATCCTTCTTCGTTCAGTTGTTTTACCAGACAACTTCCTATAAACCCAGCTGCTCCTGTTACTACTATCATAATTCGTTTTTCCTTTAAAATTAATTATGCTTCCTTCCGTTTTTATAAGTGAAGGAATATTTCTCAGGTAACAAAACTACATAAAGGCTGTTTATTATCTTAGCTGAAATAAAAAAATGAGTCAGGCATGTCTTATATACTAAAAACCAACCAGGCAGCATATTTACTCGACCCCGATAACGAAGATCTTGTTTTGAAAAAAAAAGGTAAGTTCAGTTCAGTATATCTGGGTTACAGGGTTGAAGACAAACTTCCAGTGGTAATAAAAAAACTCAATGATCCTGATGATGTTCAAACGCAGTTCCGATTTCAGAAGGAATCTTTAATGGGGTTTGATTTTTTCGGTGTACAGCATACTCTGGACGCATGGAAGGATGAATCAGGATATTACATCATCAAAGAATTTATTGACGGATTGTCGTTGCGACAGATGATGCAACATAAATTAATTAACCGGCCTTTATTTATTGCGAAGTGTATCATTGGAACTCTCGATATACTCAGTCAGTTTCACAATAAAGGAATTTATCATTGCGATTTAAGACCGGATAATATTTTGATTCTTGTAAACAAGCGCGGACATCCTGATATTATTCATCCGCAAGTGAGACTTATTGATTTCGGGTTGAGCAAACATTCCGAGTCTGATTTTCTTGCGCATCGTATGCCGTTTTCTCTTATTTATTCTCCTCCCGAGCAATTATTGAATTATCCCCGACTGGTGAATGCCACATCTGATTTATACAGCCTTGGTCTTACTCTTTACGAGTGTATTGCTCAGTATCCTCCTTTTTTTAATGATAACCCGGAAATGGTCATGCATCTGCAACTGAACACTTCTGTTGAAGAACATAAGAACATTCAGCCTGCATTGCTCAGTCTTATTCACAAAGCTACTGCCAAGAAGAAGTTGCGTTTGCCACCGGCACAACTTGAATCGGAAGAAATAGAAAAAACCATTGCTGAAGGCCAGGCACAACGTTTTCAGTCCTGCGAAGAATTTAAAACCGCAGTAGAAAAAATATTACCTCAGCTAAACGAATCGGAACGTAAGAATTTCTTCTCGAAATTGTTTGGTTAAACTTTATTCTTCCGGTATAGAATTAATTTTAATTATTTGCCATAAAAAAAGCTGCCTCAATGCGAGGCAGCTTTTAATTTTATTACAGAGCTGTATTTATTTAACGGTAATACGCTGTGTTTTCACTCCGTTGTTGGTTTGAACTTCGAGCATATAAATTCCTTTATCAGCATTTGGTAAGCTTAACTGATAAATTCCGTTACCATTAGATGCAATAGATTGATTAAACACAACTGCACCTTTCATATCATAAACCCTTACCAACACATTGTCTTTAATATTGTGTTGCGGAACAATAAAGTTAAAGTTTCCGGAAGCAGAAGGGTTTGGATAAACTACTAAGGTGTTACCCGGAGTCAATACCTCACTTAAACCTGTACTGGTACACACTACAGGGAAAATGGCATGAGCTAAATCCAATCCCCATGAATTTGATGCATCAGAATATGCATACCATCCTCCGCCTTGTCCCCACTCTTCATAAGCTGTACCCGGTACTGTCTCACCATCCAGATTGGTAACGATGGCTAAAGTGTCACCGGCATGATAGTCAAAATTCATTCCTACATAAAAATTTCCAATTGGAAGATTTACATTAGGTGAGAAGTCAATGATGGTAGGCAACTGTGCTGTAACATCTGCAGCAATTGCATCATAAGTAACAGTCTTGGTACCGATTATTGTACCCGGCAATCCTGATGCATCATTCCATACATTGGCATTGGCAGTATGTCCGGTTCCGGAAGAAGCTCCTACACCAAAAACTATTATTGCCTGATCAACAAATGCATTGGCTGTGTTATTTGTGAATATATCAGCTTTTGAAATATCGCCATAACCGTTTTGTCCTGCTACATATCCTCCGCTCTGCGCAGTATAAATAGTTGGAGTACTGGTAGCAACATCAAAATTAGCAAGAGTATCACAACCTCCGCCACCGCCTTGAGTCACGGTAATGTAGTCAGTTTTTGTCATGGTATTGCTACCCTGCCCATTGGTAACAGTAAGAGTTACATCATAAGTTCCCGCAGCAGCATACACAATGTTTGATGGGTTTTGCGCAGTGGAAGTTCCCGGGCTGCCACCTTGGAATGTCCAGCTCCATGATGTGGGAGAACCTGTACTTTGGTCAGTAAAGTTTACGCTTCCACCGGGTGCAATAGATGTTGTGTTGGCAGTAAATTGAGCAACCGGTCCACCACCTGTTGGTGCCTGGCATCCTAATGAAGTTGCCAAAGGTGCACGATAAGTTCCGTTTTGCATAGCAGTCACCATACGGGCTTTTTGTCCCGCTGTAAACATGTTCAGGCATTTGTCATAACAGTAATCCATATAGTTCATCCACATGTCGCCATTAGGTCCATTGTTGCATGTAACCTGTGGGAAACCCGGACATGGGTAAGGAATACTCTGTCCGCCATAATTGGCCGTTTGTTGTGTTGGAGTATCACTAACATAGTCGTTACCACAGTTGGCATCACCCCATATATGGCGTAATCCAAGCCAGTGACCAATTTCATGTGTTGCGGTGCGTCCTTTATTATATAATGGGTCAAGATTACCTGTTCGGCCAAATGCTTTATAATAGATAACAACCCCATCATTGGTTGCATTACCATAGTTGCCGGTCAAACCTGTAAGCCCACTGTTCAATGGGAAAGTTGCATGCCCTAAAAGTTGAAATCCGCTGGAAGTATAATCAGGTACTACCCAAATGTTCATATATTGTGTAGGATCCCAGATAGAACCCGGTTTTATTGTATTATCAATATAAGACATTGTGTAGGGCGGAGCACTCCATCCTTTTGAATTTCTGTTGATACGGTCAATACCGGTAGTGGCATTTCCATTCGGGTCACGTTGTGCCAAACAAAAATTGATTTCACAATCTGCAGCAACAGGAAGATAGGCAGAAGGTGTTGATGCCGTGTCAGCATTTAATCTGCGGTAATCTTCGTTCAGTACATCAATCTGTGATAATACCTGCGCATCACTGATGTTGTAACTTGTACCAACAGCACTTCCATTATGAATTACATGTATTACCACCGGAATGGTGTAAACCGTTTGAATGCGGTTGGCACTTGGCTCCTGCATTTTATTTGCGAGCCATGTTTCGTACTCGAGCGGAAGTTCAGCTGTTCCGCATGTCCGTACTGTAATTGCAGGATCAGCTTTCAGATTTCCGGCTACTTTCCTTTGTTGTGCATAAGCAGTTGCCATTGTTGCTACTGCAAGCACACTTAGTAAGATTCTTTTCATTTTTAACTTATTAAATTTTGAATGATTTTAAGAGTGTAAAAATAATAGAAAAGCAATTGATAATAGCTTAAATGGTAAAAAAAATAGATACTGAAAACCTCTGTAAAATTGAATGTAACCGCCATTTGAACAATTTTTTGGATTTTTGCCGTATGTTGTCGCAAATAGGACTGATCATTGCCAAAGAATGGAAGCTGGAGTGGCGCAACCGCTCGGCAATTGCCGGGCTTTCGGTTTATATACTTTCAGGGTTGTATATCAGTTATCTGAGTTTTAAAAAAAATTGCAGACCCTGCAACATGGAATGCCTTATTCTGGATTCTTATTCTGTTTATGGCTGTTAATGCACTTGCCAAAAGTTTTATGACAGAGAGTAGGGGACTTCAGCTGTTTTATTACACCTTCCTAAATCCCCAGGTAGTTATCATCGGGAAAATTATTTACAATGGTGTTTTACTTTTTGTTTTAGGGTTACTCACTCTTTTGTTTTATACCATATTGTTGGGCAATCCTGTTCAGGATAGTTTTATGTTTTTGATTACACTGCTTGCAGGATGTTTTGGTATTTCGTCAGTTCTAACCATGATTTCTGCAATCGCTTCCAGGGCAGGACATCAGTCAAGTATGATGGCTATACTTGGATTTCCTGTATTGCTGCCATTACTTATCATACTCATCCATTTATCCAAGAATGCAATTGACGGAATTGAATTTTCTGTGAATGTAAAGTATCTGACATTGATACTTTCATTAAATCTGATTGTTCCTGCATTAGCCTTTATTTTATTTCCATACCTTTGGCGTGAATAAAAAACAGGAGGTCAGCACCTCAATTTAAGATGCATTCAGTCTGGAAAATAATTTGTGTGATTTTATTGTTTTATACAGTGATTGCAGGATTTTTACTTCCCGTTCCTGAACTTCCGATACTGAACGAAACGATTCGTAATTTATATTTTCATGTAACCATGTGGTTTGTCATGATTACTCACATGGTAATATCAATAGTTTATAGCATCAGGTTTCTGACAAATTCACAACTCAGGTATGATATGAAAGCCGAACAATATTCTCAAACAGGGATGGTGTTTGGTATAGCCGGATTGATAACAGGAATGATTTGGGCAAAATTTACCTGGGGGGCTTTTTGGGTGAATGACACCAAACTAAACGGTGTTGCCGCAGCTATGCTGATGTATGCTGCTTACTTCATTTTGCGCAATGCTACTGATGATGAAAACAAGCGTGCCAAACTCAGTGCTGTTTATCTGGTGTTTGCATTTCCATTAATGATGGCATTTATTTTCATATTACCTCGTATGACTGATTCACTTCATCCCGGAAATGGAGGCAACCCTGCATTTGGTCAGTATGATTTAGATAATAATATGCGAATGGTATTTTACCCTGCCATCATTGCATGGACTTTACTCGGTTTATGGATAACTTCTATCCGTATCAGAATAAAATTTATGGAACGAAACAAACTTATCAGAATAATTGTTTTGCTGTCAGTTCTACCATCTGTTACTTTCGCTGATGGTGTTGAAATGGCAGATGCTTTACGCAGTAATGGTAAAATTTATGTGGTTGTAGCAGTATTATGTGTAGTGTTAGCAACAGTGTTGTTATATCTGTTCAGCATTGATCGCAAAGTGAAAAAAATGGAAGAAAAATTCAAGAACAAGTAGAGAAGTTTAAGAAATGAAAAAGTCTTACATCATAGCAATACTTATTATAGGAATAGCATTTGCGGCCATTATCAGTACAGTGAACGATTCTGGCACGTACTCCAATTTCAGCGAAGCTGCTGCTCATGAAGGAAAAGTTTATCACGTGGTTGGCAAACTCAACCGTGAGAAACCGTATGTGTACAACCCACATCAAAATGCCAACTTGTTTACGTTTTATCTCTTTGATAATAATGGTGAAGAACGCAAAGTGTTATTAAATAAGGCAAAGCCTCAGGATTTTGACAAATCAGAGCAGATTGTAATAATCGGAAAGATGAAAGGGGATGAGTTTATTGCTTCTGATATTTTGTTGAAATGCCCCAGTAAGTATGCTGATGAAAACCTGAAACCGGTTTCATAATTTTAAAGGCATTCAGCTACAGATTTATAAAATTAAAAATCCGCTTTTTGTAAGGCGGATTTTTTTTAGCCGGATTTATCATCTCAGAATTAAAGTTTTTTACTTCAGTTAATTATTCCAAAAGCGAGCGCATTTTTAATGCATAAAAAAAAGTCGTTCTGTTTTAGAACGACTTTCTTGTGCTGCGAAGAGCGTAATTTTATTTTACCGACTCCACAATTGCTTTGAAAGCATCAGGATTGTTAAGAGCAAGATCAGCCAAAACTTTTCTGTTGAGCTGATTTCCTGCCTTATGCAGTTTGCCCATGAATTCGCTGTATGACATGTCGTAATTTCTTACGGCAGCATTGATACGCTGAATCCACAATCCGCGGAAGTTACGTTTTTTGGTTTTACGGTCGCGGTAAGCATATTGCAATCCTTTTTCAACCGTATGTTTGGCAACGGTTAATACGTTACCTCTTGCGCCCCAGTTTCCTTTGGCGCGTTTGAGCAATTTTTTTACGTCTTGCTTTTGACGCTACTGAATTTACCGAACGTGGCATGTGTTTGTAATTTTTGGCGTTAGCGCTCCGCCATGCGGAATCTTTATGCTAAGTACCTGGTTAAACTTATATTGAATTAAATTTTCTTAAGCAATAGCCAACATTCTTTTTACTCTGAACTCATCGGCTTTGTTCACAATAGCCGGGTTGGTAAGTGCGCGCTTGCGCTTGGTTGACTTCTTGGTGAGAATGTGGCTTTTGAAAGCATGCTTTCTCTTGATTTTTCCGGTGCCGGTAACGCTGAAACGTTTTTTCGCGCTGGAGTTGCTCTTCATTTTCGGCATAATACTTCTTTTTTATTGTGTTATTTAAATTCGTTATTTCTTTTTAGGCAGTGGTGCAAGATGCAGGAACATTCTGTTTCCTTCCAGTTTTGGAAGCATTTCAACCTTTGCATACTGTTCCAGTGCCTGTGCAAATTTCAGCAGGATAATTTCTCCCTTTTCTTTATATGCTATCGTCCTTCCTTTAAAGTGAACATAAGCTTTTACTTTAGCTCCTTCTTCCAAAAACTTGATGGCATGTTTCAGTTTGAAATTGAAATCGTGCTCATCAGTATTGGGTCCAAAGCGAATTTCTTTTACAACTGATTTTGCTGCTTTTGCTTTCTGCTCTTTATCCTTTTTCTTTCGCTCGTAAAGGAATTTCTGATAGTCTATTATTTTACATACCGGTGGATTGCTGTTTTCGGAAATCTCCACAAGGTCAAGTTCCATTTCTCTTGCCATGCGAAGTGCTGTATCCGTGTCGTAAATCTTATTTTCTACGTTATCTCCGACCAAACGTACCTGCGGAACTCTGATACGTTCGTTGATTCTGTGTTCATCAACCTTTGGTTGTGGAAGCCTCCTGTCTCTGTAACCTTGCGGTCTGTTTTCAGGGCTTCCTCCCGGTTTGTTAAATGTTGCTATATGTCCTCCTTGTTATTCGTTTATTAATAATTGTTTGTCTATTTCTTTCCGCACTACATCACAAAATTCTTTGGGTGTCATGGTTCCAAGGTCGCCCTTGCCATGTTGCCTCACAGATACTTTGTTCTCAGCCATCTCTTTTTCGCCAACTATGAGCATAAATGGTATCTTTTTTACTTCCGCATCCCGGATTTTTCGTCCGATTTTTTCTGCCCTTTCGTCAACGAGGGCGCGAATATCGGAATTATTTAGTAACTGTGAAACAGAATTTGCAAATTCATTGAACTTTTCACTAATCGGTAAAATGGCTACCTGTTTTGGCGACAGCCACAGTGGGAAATTACCGGCATAATGCTCTATCAGAAATCCGATAAACCTTTCATGCGTTCCCAATGGCGCACGGTGAATACACAAGGGTGTTTTCAGCGTATTGTCTGCATCGCGGTAGGTAAGCCCAAAACGTACAGGCACTGCAAAGTCAACCTGATTGGTGGCCAAAGTAAATTCACGACCGATGGCACTCCATACCTGTACATCAATCTTTGGCCCGTAGAATGCACTTTCGTCAGGAACTTCCACATAAGGAACTTTTGTTTCAATAAGTACCTTCCTTACCATGTCCTCTGTTTTTAGCCATAACTCGGGTTCATTCACATATTTCTTCCCTAATTTTTCAGGTGAGTGTGTTGAAAAACGCATCACATATTTCTCAATTCCAAATATCTTGAAATACTTTAAGTACATATCGTTAACTGCTTTAAATTCAGCAGCAAACTGTTCTTCTGTACAATAAATATGTGCATCATTCATCTGCAGACATCGCACACGCATAAGCCCAAATAATTCACCCGATTGTTCATAACGGTAACAGGTACCATACTCAGCCAAACGGATAGGTAAATCGCGGTAGCTGGCATTCATATTACCAAAAATCTTATGGTGATGTGGGCAGTTCATGGGCTTGAGGTAATATTTCTCTCCGTCCATTTCCATCGGAGGAAACATACTTTCGGCATAATATGGCAGGTGACCTGTTGTAAGATACATACTTTCCTTGGCAATGTGAGGGGTTCTCACCCGTTTGTATCCGGCTTCGTTTTCGGTACGTTTTGCCAACGATTCTAACTGTTCAATAATAATACCTCCGTTAGGCATCCACAAAGGCAGACCCGGGCCAACTTCATCGTCAAACATAAATATCTCCAGTTCTTTTCCCAGCTTTCTGTGGTCGCGTTTTTTTGCTTCTTCCAGCATGGCAAGGTATTCGTCCAGTTCTTTCTGTTTTGGGAAACTGATACCATAAATACGGGTTAACTGCTTGTTGTTTTCATCACCCTTCCAGTATGCACCGGCAAGGTTCATCAGTTTAACTGCTTTGATGTAACCTGTGTTTGGAATATGCGGCCCACGGCACAAATCGGTAAAATTTCCCTGCGTGTAAAAAGTGATGGTACCATCCTCCAGATTCTGAAGCAAATCAAGTTTATATTCATCACCTTTTTCAGTAAAATATTTTACGGCATCACTCTTGGCCATTTCTTTTCTGATGTAAGGATTACTCTGACGCGCCAGTTCAATCATCTTGTCTTCAATTTTTTTGAAGTCATCACTCGATATCTGCTGACCTTGCAAATCCACATCGTAATAAAAACCGTTTTCAACAGGAGGTCCAACCCAGAATTTGATTCCCGGGAAATAAAATTCCAGTGCTTCGGCCATCAGGTGCGCTGACGAATGCCACATCGTGTTTTTTCCGTCTTTGCTGTCCCATGTCAGGAGTTCGAGTGTAGCATCTTCAGTAATTGGTCGCATCAGGTCGCGTACCTCGCCATTAACTTTTGCTGCAAGTACATTTCTTGCCAAACCCTCGCTGATACTTTTTGCAATATCCATGGCTGTAGTTCCCGATGGATATTCGCGCACTGTTTTATCCGGAAAAGTAATATTCATTCTAAAAAAAATTTTTGCAAATATACGGTAAAACACAGAGTTGTAATTGCTTCCTTATTTATTAAAATTAAATTTTTTCTGAGTTAAATACTTACTTAAGATAGCCCTGTTTTTTACTGACGTAGAAATGTGATATGCAATTAAAATATACTTTCATTTTTCAATCTGAGAGTATAACATTGAATAAAAACACTAACATTTTTTATTAACTCTCAATATAATCTCAATAAGTCAACATGCTGATGCGAACAGTGGTGCAGAGTTACTATTTTTGTCATCCTTAATATTGATATTTTCTGCCTACATTTGCCCATGCACCAATCTATATTAATCATTGACTTTGGCTCGCAATATACGCAGCTGATTGCCAGAAGACTTCGTGAGCTGAATGTTTATTGCGAAATTCACCCTTATAATCACCTCCCTGACATTTCTCCCTCAGTAAAAGGAATTATTTTTTCAGGAAGTCCGTGTTCGGTACGCGATCAGGATGCTCCTTTTATTGATACAGCAAAATACATACAGCAACTTCCCGTTTTGGGTTTATGCTATGGCGCGCAGCTTCTCGCAAATCAGCATGGCGGTGAAGTGATGGCTTCAAAAATAAGAGAGTATGGTCGTGCTAAACTCAAACTTACTTACGATGATACCATATTTAAGGATGTAAGTTCTGTAAGTCAGGTGTGGATGTCGCATGCCGATACCATAAAAAGTTGTGGAGAAAGTTTTGAAGTAATAGGCGAAACAGAAGATGTAAGTGTTGCCGCTTTCAAACATAAAGAACTTCCTGTGTATGGCTTTCAGTTTCATCCGGAAGTATATCACAGCATGGAAGGAAAGCAAATGCTTGCCAATTTTGTGTATAACATCTGTGGCTGCTCGGGCGACTGGACACCGGGCTCGTTTGTAGATGAAACTGTAGCAGAATTGAAATCAAAACTGGGAAATGACAAAGTAATTTTAGGACTGTCGGGTGGAGTGGACTCAAGTGTAGCAGCTTTGTTGCTTCACAAGGCAATAGGTAAAAACCTGTATTGCATTTTTATTGATAACGGACTCTTGCGTAAAGATGAGTCGAAGCAGGTAATGGAAGTGTTCAGCCCGATGGGATTGCAGATAAATGCTGTTGATGCTTCAGAAGAGTTTTATTCAGCCCTGAAAGGAATTTCGGATCCGGAGCAGAAACGCAAAACCATTGGTAGGGTATTTATTGAAGTTTTCGACCGCGAAGCTCATAAAATTCAAGATGTGAAATGGCTGGCACAGGGAACCATCTATCCTGATGTGATAGAATCGGTTTCTGTAAAAGGTCCTTCAGCAACCATCAAATCGCATCACAATGTTGGAGGACTACCCGATAAAATGAAGCTGAAAATAGTAGAGCCGTTGCGTTCGCTCTTTAAAGACGAAGTGCGCAGAGTGGGAAAAGAAATGGGTCTGAAAGATGCACTGCTGAATCGTCATCCTTTTCCGGGTCCGGGATTGGGAATACGAATTTTAGGAGATATAACAGCCGACAAAGTAAAGATTTTGCAGGAGGCTGATGCCGTTTATATGCAGTTGCTGCAGAAACATAATTTGTATCAGAAAGTGTGGCAGGCAGGAACAATTTTTCTGCCGGTGAAGTCGGTTGGAGTAATGGGCGATGAGCGAACCTATGAAAATGCAGTTTGCCTGAGGGCTGTTACCAGCACGGATGGCATGACTGCTGACTGGGCGCACCTGCCTTATGAGTTTTTAAGTCTGGTGTCGAATGAAATTATCAATAAAGTAAAAGGAATTAACAGGGTGGTGTACGACATCAGTTCAAAACCACCTGCAACCATAGAGTGGGAATGATGAGAAAATACAGAACAGATATTGGTTTCTCTGTCATGAAGTATCTTTTTTGTGCAATGGCATTTATGGGAATGTCGTGCAGCACACAAAAGAAAGTTCCTGCTCCTGCACCGCAACCTACTCCGCCCAAAACTGTTGCGAAAGATACCGTTCATGCACCTGCAACTAAGGAGGTTGTGCATAAAGAAATCAAAATAGGTTTGCTATTGCCACTTGATATTAAAAAGCATCTGGATGCCCTCACCGATACATCAGTAGATATGGGTATGGATGCATATACACTCAGTCAGTTGCAGTTTGCCGAAGGTGCTATGCTCGCTGCCGATTCATTAAACATGACTAAACAAATGGTTTCCATAAAAATCAGTGATGCACCTGCTGACAGTTTTTATTTATCCAATAAACTTTACAAGCCTGATATGTTGCATGCCGATGTTATACTGGCTTCGGTGCCTGCTGCCAATGCTGCTACTGCTGCACGTATAGCCAAATTACATAAGCAAAAGATAGTGTTCACACAGCCTGTATCAACCACTTCACTTACATCGTATGACAATGCATATCTTGCAGCCACATCCACTACCACTCAGTGTGAGATTGCTGCAGCCAAACTTGCTTCAGCTATGCCTGCAGCACATTTCTTTTTGTTTACAAGTGATAATAAGCGAGAGCAGGATATAGCAGTACTGTTTAAACCGGGATTGCCGGCCTCTAAAACTTATTCAATCACCAACAAAGCTAAATTAGACTCGGTGGCTAAACATGCTTTGCGCCATGAGCAGGTTATTATTATGGTTTCATCTGACGAAGGTTTTGTTTCATCCACATTAAACCAAATTAATGCAGCAGCCGATGGAACCATTACCATCATGGGCCTTCCTACATGGGAAAATTTTGAAAGTATTGATTATTCATTACTGAAAAATCTGAGAGTGATTTACTTCACAACCGGATTTGTAAATTCAAATGATGAACACGTTAAAGATTTCAGAAATAAGTATATCAGCCGTTATAATGCGGAACCGATGTTTGCAGCCTATCAGGGTTTCGAACTGGTAATGGAATTTGCCGCTAACAAAACAGATGAAAACCGCAAGCAGCAAAAAAAGAGGTTATTGCCTTTCAAATTTACTCAGATTGACAGTCATGGATGTTTCGAGAACCAATATGTCAGACTGATAGAAGTAAAAAATTATGAGCTGATACCTTTGGATGAATAAAGTGTTAGAATTTAAATTGTTTAATATCAACACTTTAGAATCTTATTGACAATAATCAAATCTGTTATTTAAAAATTGCAGATTCGTTTTTGAAATATCATATAATTGATTACTTTTGCCGACCCTTATTAAAAGTGAGAATATTATGTCGCGTATTTGTGATTTAACAGGCAAAGGCAGTGTGGTAGGAAATAACGTATCGTTTTCGAACCGTAAAACGAAACGCAGATTCAACCCGAACCTGCAAGAAAAAAAGTTTTTCATTCCTGAAACAGGTGAATGGATAACATTAAAAGTATCGGCAGCCGCCCTACGTACCATCAACAAAAAAGGTATATCGGCCTGCATCAACAGTTTAATTAAAAAAGGACACATTTAATTCCTATAAACCATGGCAAAAAAAGGTAACAGGGTACAGGTAATTTTGGAATGTACAGAGCATAAAGCCAGCGGTATGCCGGGTATGTCACGCTACATTACCACCAAGAACAAGAAAAACACTACGGAGCGTTTGGAGTTGAAAAAATACAACCCCATTCTGAAAAAAGTAACCGTACATAAAGAAATTAAATAACAATATTAAAACTCACAGAACATGGCTAAGAAGGTAGTTGCAACACTTAAGACCGGAAAAGGCAAAGAGTTTTCCAAAGTAATTAAGATGGTGAAAGGACCTAACGGTTCTTATTCTTTTAAAGAAGAAGTGGTACATAACGATCACATCAAAGATTTTTTAAAAGAGAAATAATAAGAATGTAAATGATTAAACAGCTTTCTTCCATCAGGGAGAAGGCTGTTTTTGTTTAGAGCAAGGTATAAGCAGATATGGGTTTTTTCGGATTGTTTTCAAAGAAGGAAAAAGAATCGCTCGACAGCGGCTTGGATAAAACAAGAGAAAGTTTTTTTTCAAAAATCACCAAAGCGGTAATCGGAAAATCTACCGTTGATGACGAAGTTCTCGATAAGCTCGAAGAGGTGCTTGTTTCGTCTGATGTGGGAGTAACCACTACGTTGAAAATTATCAAGCGTATTCAGGACCGTGTGGCACGTGATAAGTATGTGGGCACCGACCAGCTGAACAAAATTCTGAAAGAAGAAATTGCTACGCTGCTTGAAGAAAATAAATCTGCAACAGTGGCATCGCTTATTGATGAAACAAAAAAGCCTTATGTGATTATGGTGGTGGGTGTAAATGGAGTAGGCAAAACTACTACCATAGGAAAACTTGCATATCAGTTTAAAAACGGAGGTAAGAAAGTGTTGTTAGGTGCGGCTGATACTTTCAGAGCTGCGGCAGTTGACCAGTTGAATATTTGGGCAGAGCGTGTTGATGTTCCAATTGTTTCGCAGGGAATGAATGCTGACCCTGCATCGGTAGCTTTCGACACGGTAAAATCGGGTGTGGCACAGCAAAGTGATGTGGTAATTATTGACACTGCCGGACGACTGCACAACAAAGTGAATCTGATGAATGAATTGTCGAAGATTAAACGTGTGATGCAGAAAGTTATTCCTGATGCTCCGCATGAAATTCTTCTGGTACTTGATGCTTCAACAGGACAGAATGCCATTGAACAGGCCCGACAGTTTACTGCTGCAACCGAAGTGAATGCACTTGCACTTACCAAACTCGATGGCACTGCCAAAGGCGGAGTTGTCATCGGCATTTCAGACGAATTTAAAATTCCTGTAAAATACATTGGCGTAGGAGAGAAGATTACCGATCTGCAGGCATTCGACCGTGTAGCGTTTGTAGATTCTCTTTTTGCAAAATAAATCACCATGAGAACAAAAATTTCAAAGCCAATAAAGGTTAATGTAGTGACACTGGGTTGCTCCAAGAATGTGGTGGATTCGGAAATACTGATGGGGCAATTACAGGCAAATGATTTTGATGTGGAGCATGAATCTTCCAAAAATGCGGAGATTGTCATTGTAAATACTTGTGGTTTTATTGATAATGCCAAACAGGAATCTATTGATACCATTCTGCATTATGCCAGAGAAAAAGAAAAAGGTAAAATTGAAAAACTGATTGTCACAGGATGTCTTTCCGAGCGCTATAAACCTGCACTCGAAAAAGAAATTAAAGGAGTAGATAATTTTTTTGGCACACATGATTTGCCAATGCTGCTTAAGACACTCGGTGCCGATTACAAACATGAGCTGATTGGTGAAAGGCTGATGACTACACCGCGCCACTTTGCTTACATGAAAATATCGGAAGGTTGCGATCGCCCATGCTCTTTCTGCGCCATTCCTCTGATGCGAGGGCAGCATGTTTCAAAACCTGTTGAAGAGTTGGTGAAAGAAGCCAAAGTACTTGCTGCCAAAGGAACCAAAGAATTAATTCTGATTGCACAGGATTCAACATTTTATGGCCTTGATCTTTATAAAGAGCGCAGATTGCATAAGTTGATGGAACAGTTGGCTGCTGTAGAAGGTATTGAATGGTTACGCTTGCATTATGCATTTCCGTCAGGTTTCCCTCTTGAAATACTGGATGTGATGAGAGAAACACCTAACATTTGCAAATACCTCGACATTCCTTTGCAACATGCCAGCGACAACATGCTTAAAAGTATGCGCAGAGGAATTACGCGTGAAAAAACAACAGCACTCATCAATACCATCAGAGAGAAAGTTCCCGGTGTGGCAGTTCGCACAACGTTTATTACAGGATACCCCGGTGAAACCGAGAAAGACCATGAAACATTATTGCGTTTTCTGGAAGAGATGCGCTTTGACAGAGCAGGAGTGTTTACCTATTCGCATGAGGAAAATACCCATGCTTATACTTTGAAAGATGATGTGGACGAAGAAACCAAACAGCGCAGACTGGATGAACTGATGCAGGTGCAACAGCAGATATCCTATTCAGTTAATCAAAATAAAGTAGGAAGTACATGCAAGGTTCTGTTCGACAGAAAAGAAGGAAATTATTTTGTGGGACGTACTGAATTTGATTCACCTGAAGTGGATAATGAAGTGCTGGTAGAGGCACAAAATAATTATGTACGGATTGGCGATTTTGCCAACATCAAAATTACTTCAGCCGAAGCATTCGACCTGATGGGAGTGAGGGTATAACACTTCAGATATTTACAATCTTAAAGTAGAAATTAAAAATCGGAATTTTTTATACGGAAGAATTTTGACTGTTCATTTAGTCTGCAAATGGTTTAGTTATTTACCTATGACAATTGCAGCAGTTAAGTATAAATCAAAATTCTATCACCAGATCATCACTCTCTACCATTGTTTTTTCACTCAGGTGAATTTTCTTAACTGTCATATCATCAGGTGCAGTGATGGTAGTCTCCATCTTCATTGCTTCAATTACAAATAGCGGAGTATTACGTTTCACTTTGTCACCTTCCTTGACAAAAATTTTAGAAAGCATTCCCTGCAATGGTGCACCAATGTGATTCTCGGCAGAGGATTTAATATGCTGTTGCTTTTTCGATTTCTGAGATTTATCCTGCACATCTACTGTACGTGTTTGTCCGTTCAGTCTGAAATAAACGGTGCGAACTCCGTTTTCATCGGCATCACCTACATAAAGTAAGCGGATAAGAATGGTTTTTCCTTTACCAATATCAACAATAATCTCTTCATTGTTTTTCATTCCGTAATAAAACGGTATGGTAGGCAGGGGCATCAAATCACCATATTGCTGAATCTTGTCATAGTAATCTTCAAATACCTTCGGATAAAATTTATAAGAGAGAAAATCGAGGAAGGTAAGCCTGTCATCAAATTTATTTTTGAAAGTTTCAAACTCTGTATCAAAATTGATGGGCTGAAGATGTGCATTAGGTAAATCGGTATAAGGTTTTTCGTCTTTCAGAACTATTTTCTGTAATTTTTCAGGAAAGCCTCCCGGAGGCTGGCCGATATCACCTCTGAACATGCTTTTCACTGAGTCGGGGAATGACAATGTTTCGCCTTTATTGAAAATATCTTCGTTGCTCAGATTGTTGGTCACCATGTACAATGCCATATCTCCAACAACCTTGCTCGAAGGAGTTACTTTAACAATATCACCAAATAAAATATTTACATCTTCATACGCTTTTTTAATTTCTTCCATCTTATTTCCAAGACCTAAAGAATTGGCCTGTGGTTTCAGATTGGAATACTGTCCTCCCGGTATTTCATGTTTATACACTTCAGCAGTCCCGGCCTGCAATCCCGATTCAAACGGATAATACCATTCGCGTACAACCTCCCAGTAATTTGAAAATTCGTTGAGTGATTCAATGTTGAATTTATTCTCACGTTTGGTGCCTCGCATCACTTCCACCAGTGAGTTGAAGTTTGGCTGAGAGGTTAATCCGCTCAGCGAACTTAATGCCACATCAACCACATTTACTCCGGCTTCAATAGCTTTCATGTAAGTGGCACATTGCACTGCACTGGTATCATGGGTATGCAAATGGATTGGAATGGAGATATTTTTCTTTAACTCAGTAATGAGTTTTTCAGCAGCATACGGTTTCAGTAAGCCTGCCATATCTTTTATTCCGAGGATATGTGCACCACTGTCTTCAAGTTCTTTTGCAAGGTCAACATAATACTGCAATGAATATTTTTTTCTTTCCGGATTCAAAATGTCACCGGTGTAGCAAATACAAACTTCGGCAAGACCACCTGTCAAATTTCTTACAGCATTGATAGAAACTTTCATACTCTTGGTCCAGTTGAGCGAGTCGAAAATCCTGAATACATCAATTCCGTTTTCCCAGCTTTTCTCAATAAATTTTTCTACCAGATTATCAGGATAGGCAGAATAACCAATGGCATTGCTGCCACGAATGAGCATCTGCAAAAGGATATTGGGTATTGCTTTTCTGAACAGTTGAAGTCGTCTCCAGGGGTCTTCGTGCAAAAAGCGCAACGACACATCAAAAGTGGCACCACCCCAAACCTCCATTGAGAAAAGTTGTGGATGGTTTTGTGCAAATGCACGTGCTACATTCATCATGTCAATGGTGCGCACACGCGTGGCAAGTAAACTCTGATGTGCATCTCTGAACGTACAGTCGGTGTAATGAATGATTTTTTCATCCTTCAGCCATTTCGAAAATTTATCAGGCCCCAACTCTGTAAGTTTCTGTTTGGTACCATCAGCAAAAGGTTTGTTGTAATCGTACTGAGGTATGCGTGGTGCTGAAAATGTTCGTATGTTTTGTAGTCCGTTTAAGTCAGGATTTCCGTTCACCATCACATCAGCAAGATAACGCAATACCTTGGTTCCGCTGTCCTGTGTGGTTTTAAAATTAAATAACTCCGGATGTTTCTGAATAAATGGTACAGTTATTTTTCCTTCTTTAAAAACAGGATGTTTTAATACATTTTCTAAAAATCGTATATTGGTTTTAACTCCGCGAATACGAAACTCACGCAAGGCACGCAGTAGTCGCGCACTTGCTCCCTGCAGCGTTCTTCCCGATGCTGTTATTTTTACCAACATGGAATCAAAAAACGGTGACACTTTTACTCCCTGATACGAGCTGCCTTCGTCTAACCGTATGCCATAACCACCGGCATTGCGATATGCAATGATGGTCCCATAATCAGGCTTGAAATCATTCTGCGGATCTTCGGTAGTAATACGACACTGTATGGCAAAACCATTACATGCAATTTTATTCTGCTGTGGTATATCAATGGCAGCATCAGAAAGTGCCATACCTCCTGCAATTAAAATCTGTGCACGCACAATATCAATGCCTGTAATTTCTTCAGTGACGGTATGTTCTACCTGAATACGCGGATTAACTTCAATAAAATAAATATTTTCATTCTCGTCAACCAGAAATTCAACGGTACCTGCACAACTGTAGTTAACGTGCTTAGCAATACGCAGTGCATAATCATACAAAGCATCTTTGGTTTGCTGTTTCAGTGATGGGGCAGGAGCAATTTCAATCACTTTCTGAAATCTGCGCTGCAGCGAACAGTCTCTTTCAAACAGATGAACAATGTTTCCATGTTCATCACCGAGAATCTGCACTTCGATATGCTTGGGATTATCTACAAACTTTTCGATAAATACAGTGTTGTCACCAAATGCATTGGCAGCTTCGCTTCGTGCTTCGTTAAAAGATTTTTCCATCTCTACTTCCTTGCGAATCACACGCATGCCTCTGCCACCACCACCTGCAGCAGCCTTCAATATTACAGGCAATCCAATTCGCTTTGCTTCCTTAAGTGCAATGGATGCATCAGTAAGTTCAGTCTTACTGTCTTCTATCATAGGCACCTTACATGCCTGCGCCACTTTCTTGGCAGCCACTTTATCGCCAAGCATATTCATAGCCTCTGGCGAAGGACCTACGAATATAATTCCCTCTTCGCGACAGCGCTTATTGAAGATGACATTCTCACTCAGAAAACCATAGCCGGGATGTATTGCATCCGCTTCATATTTTTTCGCTATGCGGATAATTTCTTCAATATCTAAGTATGGTTTCAGCGGATCGCTGTCATGCCCTATCTGATAGGCTTCATCTGCTTTGTAGCGATGCAGCGAATAACGGTCTTCGTAAGTATAAACGGCTATGGTTTTAATTTCAAGTTCGGAGGCAGCACGCAAACAGCGTATGGCAATTTCACCACGGTTGGCGACCAATAATTTCTTGATTTTGTTCATAAAGCGGAATATTTTATTGAAGTTACAAAGTTGTGAGATGAATCTATATTATTCAATTTTATTTTTCAAAAGATTTAAAATGCAGATTGGTGAAAACTTTAAACTTTATACTTTAATCCTGTGTATATTGTTTCCGTTACTTTTTAGATATTTGATGAGTGTTGCCGATAGATGTTTATGCTTTTTTCGGTTAATAAATTAAGTCTGATTCAGAGCGTGCAGCAACATAAATTTTTTTGGTTGCTTTATTTTAGGTTACTTTGCATGCAATTTCTAAAGTATGTCATTTACCAGTCATCAGGTAACTTTTAAAGAAGCAGGTTTTTCCAGCCTTATTACCGATTATGTTTCAGCAAATCCTGCATTGGCTGATTATTTTGCCTTTCCCCCAGATAAAAATAGTTTGACTAAAGCTATTAAAAGCAGAAAGAATTACCCTGTAAACAGAGAAGTTTTAGTAAGTACTCTATTAAAGCAGTACGAAGCAACGGTATTCAACAGTGACTGGAAATCTTCTTCTGTTTTTCAAAGCATACAGCAATTAGGCAAGTCTGAAACGTTTACTGTTACTACCGGTCATCAACTGAATATTTTCACGGGACCTTTATATTTTGTTTTTAAAATTCTCACTGCAGTCCGGCAAGCTGAGGAGTTGAAAAAGATGTTTCCTGAAAATCATTTTGTGCCGGTGTACTGGATGGCTACCGAAGACCATGATTTGGAAGAAATAAAGTCAGTGAATGTAGCAGGTGAAAAAATTACCTGGCAAACAAATCAGAAGGGCGCTACAGGTAGGATGAATACTCAGGGATTTAAAGAAACGCTGGGACTGATTTTGAAAAAATTTTCTGCAAGCAAGAAGGAAGTATTCATTCGAAGTATTCTGGAAACCGCTTATCTGAAAAACAATACACTGGCAAATGCTACCAGAAGCATGGTACATGAGTTGTTTTCAGAATATGGAATAGTAGTTTTAGATGCTGACGAACCTGTTCTTAAGCGTCAGGCAATATCTGTTTTTAAAGACGACTTACAGTGTCATACAGCTTTTAAGGAATTTAACAATCTTGAAACGTTCGAGAAGAAATATGGTTTGCAGGTACATGCACGTGAGATAAATTTATTCTATCTGCAACCTGATACCAGGGAAAGGATTTCAAAGAACGGTGATGGCAGTTACGAAGTAGTAAGCACTGACATCAGATTTTCACCGGAAGAATTGTTTCGTGAACTTGAAAAATCTCCGGAGAGGTTCAGCCCTAATGTGATATTACGACCCGTGTATCAGGAAATGATTCTTCCGAATCTGTGTTACACAGGAGGCCCTGCCGAAGTACATTACTGGCTGCAACTGAAGAAAATATTTGAGCATAATAAAGTCTTCTTTCCGATTATTGCATTGCGTAATTGCATGATGGTGGCTGACAGTATCAATAGCAAAACGCTCACTTCATTAAAGTTAAACTGGAAGGATATTTTTGATGATGTAAATGTGATTGCCAACAAATATTTCAGGGAAAAATATTCTGAAAAACTTGACCTTGGTGAGGCATATCATCAGTTGGAACTCGCATATAAGCATATAAAAGAAAAGGCATCAGCCATAGATGTTACTCTTGCAAAACATGCAGATGCAGAGCAGGTGCGGCTAAAAAAGCGGCTGGCTGCAACAGAAAAAAGAATGTTACGTGCGTTAAAGAAAAAGAATGAGACCGATGTGCAGACCATACAGCAACTGAAGGATTCGCTTTTCCCCGGAGGAAATTTGCAGGAGAGAACGGAGAATGTATTTCCTTTTATCGCTGAATACGGAAAGGTTTTTTTTGATGATTTGCTGAAAGTGATGGACTTATTTCCTCAAAATTTTCAGGTATTGTCATTCGACAGCAAATAGCCTATGGTGAAAAGAGTTTTTGACCTGATGATTTCACTGTTGCTGATAATTCTGTTATCGCCTATTCTGCTCATCCTTGCTGTTTGGATAAAATCAGACAGTCGCGGAAATATTATTTATCGTCAGAAGCGTGTAGGCTTGCATGGAAAAGATTTTGAAATTTTTAAATTCCGCACCATGTATCCCGATGCCGACAAGAAAGGATTGCTTACGGTTGGTGGCCGCGATCCAAGGGTGACACGATCAGGTTATTACCTTAGAAAATTCAAACTGGACGAGCTTCCTCAGCTTTTTAATGTGCTGTCAGGTGAAATGAGTTTGGTTGGTCCTCGCCCTGAGGTGCGTAAGTATGTTGATTTATACACTGAAGAACAGAAAAAAGTATTGAGTGTGAAACCGGGAATCACCGATTATGCAAGTATCTATTACAGAAAAGAAAATGAGTTGCTGGCTCATGCCGAAAATCCTGAACAGGTTTATATCTCAGAAATCATGCCTCATAAACTTCAGTTGAACCAGCAATACATCAGCAATGCGGGATTGTTTACGGATATCAAAATTCTCTGGCAAACTTTCAGCAGGGTATTCTTTGGATGAAAAATTAAGGAAGACGTTGTTAAATTATTCTTAAATGAATAATTCTGTTGAAATTTACTCGGTAAAACAATTTTACGGAATTAATAGTTTACGTTCTTTATACCTTAATTTTTTTACATGAAACAAGTACTTCTATTTTTTGCAATTGCATTTTTAGGTTTTAGCAACAATGCGTTTTCTCAGATGCAACAAATGATGCAGAAGGGGATGACAGCAGGTCGTGTTTATGGCAAGGTGGTTGACTCCAAAACAAACAAGCCTGTGGAGTTTGCAGCTGTTCAGATTTCAAATTTTAAGAAAGACAGCACAGGCACCATGAAAGAAAATATTCTCAATGGTCAGCTTACTCAGGCCAATGGCGATTTCAGTCTGGATCAGTTGCCTGTTTTTGGTGAACTCACATTTAAGGTTTCTGCAATGGGATATAAACTTTATGAGCAGAAAGTAAAATTTGATATAAAGATGCCACAGGGAAATGGGCAAAATCAAATGGGCAACTGGCAACAGGCACTCAATGCCATTGACAGGGATTTAGGAAATATCAAACTTGAACCCAACGCAGTATCGTTACAAGAAGTACAGATTGATGGTTCATTGCCTGTATTGGAATTAAGACCGGATAAGAAGGTTTACAATGTAGATAAGAACCCCACAGTTACAGGTGGAACTGCAGAAGATGTACTCAAGAATGTTCCCTCTGTAAATGTGGATATTGATGGCAATGTTACATTGCGAAATGCAGCACCTCAGATTTTTGTGGATGGCAGGCCCACCACACTTACCGTTGATCAGATACCTGCAGATGCAATCCAGGATATTGAAATTATTACCAACCCCTCAGCCAAGTACGATGCAAGTGGTGGTATGGCAGGAATCCTGAATATTGTACTGAAGAAAAACAGGCGTATAGGTTACAACGGCATGGTGCGTGCGGGAGTGGATTCGCGTGGCAGAGCTAACCTCGGAGGAGATTTTAATGTAAGAGAAGGTAAAGTGAATGTATTTGTAAGCGGAAACCTGAATCAACGCAAATCCAACGGTACAGGTCTTACTGAACGTCAGACCATGAATGAAGGTTTTTCGCCTTTGAAAATTACTCAGAACAGTAAAAATACCAGCAATGGTTTTTTTGGTTTTTTGCGCTCGGGTGCAGATATATTTATTGACAACAGAAACACCCTCACCATTTCGGGTATGTATATGAATGGACAATTCAAGCCTAAAGATTATCTGCGAACTCAAACCGATACTTTATTTACTAATGACATATCATCCGGAATTTCAATTCGTAATTCCAATAGCAAACGTGATTTTAAAAACAGAGGAGCTTCGGTAGCGTTCAAGCACCTGTTTCCTCAGGAAGGAAAGGAGTGGACAGCGGATGTAAACTTTAATTCCATGACAAGTGATATGTCAGGTGATTACAATACACAAAACTATTTGAGCGACATGACTGAAAGTGGATCTCCTATAATTCAGAATCAGCAAATTGAAGGAGATAATACAATTCTTACTGCGCAATCGGATTTAGTATTGCCCTTAGGTGCAAAAAGAAAACTTGAAACGGGAATCCGTGGAAGCATGCGTGATTACAGTAGTGTGAACCAGAATTTTATTTTCGATAATAGCAGTCAGGAATACGTGCTGATACCAAATCTAACTGCCAATTATAAGTATGTGGATCAGGTTTATGCAGCGTATGTAACTTACTCACATCAGATTAAAAAATTCAGTTACCAAGCAGGCTTACGCGCAGAAAGCTCTTTCTATGAAGGAGAACTCACTCAGACAGGAGAAAAATTTAAGACCAATTATCCGGTGAGCCTCTTCCCAAGTGCATCTGCTTCTTACAAACTTGATGATAAAAATGATTTGCAGATCAACTACAGCCGAAGAATAAACAGACCTAATTTTTTCCAGATAATTCCATATACCGATTATTCTGATTCTCTCAATATCAGCAAAGGTAATCCCGGATTAAGGCCTGAGTTTACACACTCTGTTGAGCTTTCAATGATGCACACTTTTAGTCGAAGAAACACATTGTTGGGTTCTGTTTATTATAAGCGCACTGATAATGTGATAACACGATATCTAGAATACACCTTTGATACTATTCTGGACAAAAGTGTTTTGGTTAGCACCTTCAGAAACGCTTCTTCAAGTTATGCATACGGACTGGAACTTACTTCACAAAACAATATCAAAGGATGGCTTGACATCACATCCAACTTCAATGCTTACCAGTCGGTAATTGATGGAAACAATATTGAAAATAACCTTACCAATAAACAATTCAGCTGGTTTGCAAAACTGAACCTCAATTTCAAATTACCTAAGAATTTTTCATTGAATGTTTCAGGAAGTTACCAGTCAAAAATGGCACTGCAGATTACCAATAGTGGTGGCTGGGGAGGTGGCCACATGGGGGGTACTCAGAACACGGCACAGGGATATGTAAGACCTAATTATGGAGTTGATGCAGGAATAAAATATGAGTTTCTAAAAGACAAAGCAGCATCACTTACACTCAATGTTTCCGATATTTTCAAAACAAGAATAAATGATGTGCACTCGGAGTCAACATTCTATACACAGGATAGCTGGCGCAAACGTGATGCACAGATCTTCAGACTTACATTCAGTTACCGTTTCGGAAAATTTGATACTTCACTCTTCAAAAGAAAAAATCTGCAGATGAATACAGATTCAGTGCCTGACATGGGTATGTAAAAATCTGATTCCATTTAAACTTCTGTTTTTGTAATAAAAGCAATAGTTTTGCGCGCCAGATGAAGGTGCTATATATTTCTTATGACGGGATGACGGATAACCTGGGGCAATCGCAGGTAATTCCCTATCTGAAAGGTTTGATTAAGCATGGTCACTCATTTGATATATTGAGTTTTGAGAAACCTGAAAACTTCAGTAAAAGAGAATCACTTGTGAAAGACTTACTTCGCGAAGCAGGTATTGGATGGTATCCGCTTAAATATACCAAGCGCCCTCCCGTTCTGGCTTCTGTGTATGATACCATTCGTATGCATAACAAAGCCAAACAACTTTATCTTAAAAATAAATATGATGCCACACATTGTCGCAGTTACATGCCTGCCATGGCAGGTCAGATGCTGAAGCGCAAGTATGGTTGTCGTTTTATTTTTGATATGCGCGGATTCTGGCCTGATGAACGTATAGACGGTAATCTCTGGAACATAAAAAATCCGTTGTACAGATGGATTTATCATTATTTCAAGAAAAAAGAATTGCAGTTTTTCAATGAGGCCGATTATTCCATCAGCTTAACAGAGGCAGGTTACCGTGAAATCTGTAAATGGAAAATTTCTCCTTCACAGCTGGAAAAATTCAGCATCATACCCTGTTGTGCCGATTTTGAATTGTTTCGTGTTCTTCCTGAAAACAAAGAACTGAAAAGTCAGCTTAACATCAGTGATAGCCATAAAGTATTGTGCTATCTCGGTTCCATAGGCACATGGTATATGTTTGACGAAATGTTGCAGTTTTTTTCTTTGCTTCGACAATCCGATTCATCATTTTGCTTCCTGTTTATCACTCCTGAACAGGAAAAATTTATTCTGGAGAATGCTGCGCGGTTTCAGATTCCATCTGATGCAGTAAGGGTTGTTTTTGCTTCGCGACAAATGGTGCCTGAATATCTTTCACTTGCACATGCAGGAATTTCGTTTATCAAACCATGTTTTTCAAAACAAAGCAGTTCTCCTACCAAAATGGGGGAGATGATGGCGGGTGGCCTGCCGGTAATCTGCAACGATGGTGTGGGTGATGTGGATAAGTATATTCAAAAAACCAATGCAGGAATTTTGCTGAAAGATTTTTCGGAAGAAGAAATGAAAAAAGCTGTATCACAAGTGCCAACGGTGCTGGCATTGGCGAAGGAAGAAGTACGCAAACGCGCTTATGAAATTTTTAATCTTGAACACGGTGTAGAGTTATATGCTGATGTTTACAGACAACTGGAAAAAACTCCTGCACATGAAAATAAGAA
Organism: Bacteroidetes bacterium OLB10; assembly: GCA_001567275.1. Lineage (GTDB taxonomy): Bacteria > Bacteroidota > Bacteroidia > AKYH767-A > OLB10 > OLB10. Next base: position 92,961 of record LNBX01000033.1, on the reverse strand, counting down.
AACCCAACCCGTAGCCTGATGAGTGACAAAAAGAAAATATTATTGCTGTGCCCATATCCTGAAGATACCGCTCCCGGCCAGCGTCTGCGTTATGAGCAGTATCTGAAAATTTTCCGTGAGCATGGCTATGATTTTGAAATATCATCGTTCATCACAAAACCTTTCTGGAAAATAGTTTATAAGAAAGGAAATCTGCTGCCAAAAATTTTCTGGACACTGATGGGATATTTTATCCGCATACGTGATTTGTTCAGGCTGAGAAAGTATGATGCAGTTTATGTTTTTTTATGGGTAACTCCTTTTGGTCTTCCTTTTTTTGAATGGCTTGTTTGTCTGATTCATCCCAAGGTGATATATGATATTGACGACATGATTTTCCTTGGTCATTCAAGCAGTGCCAATGGTTTTATTGAAGTACTTAAAGGCAAAAGCAAGGTAACCTACCTGATGAAAAAAGCTAAACACATTGTAGTTTCAACACCCAAAAACGGTGAGTTTGCTTCCCAGTTTAATAAAAACATCACCGACATATCAGTTGCTATTAATACAGATGTGTATTTACCTGCAAATAAATATTCCAACGAAGGAGTAGTTACTATTGGCTGGAGCGGAAGCCACAGTACCAGCCGGTATCTTCGCCTGCTTGAAGATGTGTTACGAAAATTTTCTAACCGCCAGGGAGTTCAAATTCTCGCCATTGGCGACACTTCATTCAGGTTTAAGGATTTTGACTGTGTAACGATTCCATGGGTCTCGGCAACAGAAGTTCCCGACTTACAAAAAATTGATATTGGTCTTTATCCTTTGCCTTTTGACGAACCTTGGGTTTATGGTAAAAGCGGAGGCAAGGCACTTCAATATATGGCGCTTGGCATTCCTACCATTGCCACAGCATTAGGCACTAATTTCAGGATTATTGACAATGGCGTTTCAGGATATCTGGTGGAAACAATGGACGAATGGGTTGAGAAAATCGAATATCTCATCAATCACCCTGAGGAGCGAAAAAGAATAGGGCAGGCAGGACGCATCAAGGTAGAGAAAGAGTATTCACTGCATGTTAATAAACAACATTATCTCGATATTTTTAAGAAGGTAATCGGCTGATGTTTTTACTACTTTAGCAGTACAATGAGAGGATTCATCTTCACCCTTGCTGTTTGTATTTCGTCAGTGGCCTCAGCTCAGTTTGCACCTTTAGGCTCGCAATGGCACTACACTCAGTGCACAGTTAATTTTCCTTACACCTGCGGTCCTGTTCAGGTAAATGCTACAGGTCAGTTTACAGTGAATGGAAAAACATGCACCAACCTGCAGATTGCTCCTTTTACCTGCGTGGGAATTAATAATATTCCGATTTATCAGAGTAATGATACGGTTTACAGATTTCTGTATAACGTAAATACGTTCACCATGCTTTATGATTTCAATGCCCATCCGGGCGATACCTGGAATATTGTTTCAAATACCATGTACCAGCCGCCACCTGCACCTCTTGTTGACAGTGTACTTGTGCGTGTTGATTCCATCAATTACATCTCCATCAACGGGCAACAGCGTAAGATGTTTTATATCTCTTATGCCGATACAACACACATTCCATTTGTTTTCGAAGGACCGATAATTGAAGGCATCGGTAGTCTGAACTTTCTGTTTCCTCAGTTCACCGGCTGCGATCCGCAGGCTACGGCATTCAGATGTTATCGCGATTCCTCACTTGGGCTTTATCAGCTCAACAGTCTGATTGATTGCGATTCGGTAATTGCTGTAGGCGAGAGCGAAATCATCAAAGGCGACCGAGTAATGGTGTATCCCAATCCTTTTGAAGATAAAGTGTGTATTTATTCCGATGATTTTTTATACCGTAACTACAATCTGATACTGACCAACACCTATGGCGAAACTGTTTATCGCAGTACCCAAAGGCAAGCACTCAATCAGATAACCTATAACTGGAGTTTTTTGCCCAAGGGTGTTTATTTTCTCACCCTTGAATCAGAAAAGAAAATTTTACAGAAACGATTGATTAAACTTTAAAGCAATGACAGTGTTATTAATTTCTGTCTGCTTTTAATAAACGGAAATGGAAGACAAAATTATTCAGGAAGATTTTCAGCTATATTGCAACAGCCTGACATCTTATTCGCGGCTGAAAACACTGGAAGTAAAAATCGGTGATGTTCCAATGGGTGCCAATCATCCGATTCGTGTTCAGAGCATGACCACTACCGATACCATGGACACCAAAGCTACCGTGGAGCAGAGTGTTCGTATGATAGAAGCCGGATGTGAGTATGTACGCATTACTGCACCCAGCATCAACGAAGCAAAAAATCTTGAAAATATCAAAAGAGAATTACGTGCACGGGGTTTACGCACTCCGCTCGTTGCTGATATACATTTTACACCCAATGCTGCCGAAACTGCTGCTCGCATTGTAGAAAAGGTAAGAGTGAATCCGGGAAACTATGCGGATAAAAAGAAATTTGAAAATATTGAATACACCGAAGCAACTTATCAGGAAGAAGTAGAACGCATCAGACAAAGATTCACGCCACTGGTGAAAATTTGCAAAGAATACGGCACTGCCATGCGCATAGGCACTAACCATGGTTCGCTGAGCGACAGAATTATGAGCCGCTATGGCGATACACCTCTTGGAATGGTTGAGTCGGCACTGGAGTTTCTTCGTATTTGTATTGACGAAAAATTTTTGAATATAGTCCTCTCCATGAAAGCAAGCAACCCGCAGATAATGGTGCAAGCATACAGGCTGTTGATTTCAAAAATGCGGGAAGAGTTTTTGGCCGAAAATGCAAAGCGAAAAATTGATGCATTGTTTCCATTACATCTTGGAGTAACTGAAGCAGGTGAAGGCGAAGATGGACGCATCAAATCTGCAATGGGTATTGGTGCATTGCTCGAAGACGGAATTGGCGATACCATCAGAGTGTCACTCACAGAAGATCCTGAATTTGAAATTCCTGTCGCAAGAACTCTTGTTGACCGCTACAACAACAGAGAAAAACATGCAATCATTCCTTCGATAAATTATTCCAATCCAGGCTATACTCCGTTTGAATACAACAGAAGAGATACTCATGCTGTGAGAAATACAGGCGGACATCAGGTGCCTGTTGTCATTCTTAATTTATCGTATGCTGAAAAAATTACGCAAGCTACTTTATTCGGTGCAGGTTATGCATACTCCATTCCGAAAGATTCCTGGAATATACAGGATCAAGCTGCTGATTTTATTTATACAGGAAATAAAAATGTTGACTTCGCCCTACCGGGCTCTTTGGCATTGATAATGGATTATGCTGTATGGAAAAATTGTAATGATAGATCAGGCAGATTTCCGTTGTATAGTTTGGAAGAATTCCTGTCTGCATCTGAAAAATCAGAAGTGCTCAATTTTGTGAAAGTTACTTTAGCTGAAGTACTTCAGCTAAAAGATCAGATTGCTTCATTCAGGAATGTAGTGCTTTTAGCTCACACATCCAACCTGCATGCAATGCCTGAACTGCGCAGATTATTTGTTGAACTGCTTCATGCCAATATCCATCATCCCGTAATTATTTGCAGAGAATATTCAACTGAAACCATTGAACCTTTTCGTTTGTACAGTGCCACTGATGCCGGTGCGCTCATGTTGGACGGTATGGGTGACGGACTGATGCTTACTGCGCCAATGGTCAATACGTCAGACATTAACAAAACATCGTTTGGCATATTGCAGGCAGCACGTATGCGCATTTCCAAAACAGAGTATATCAGCTGCCCATCCTGCGGACGTACACTCTTTAATCTGCAGGAAACCACAGCACGCATTCGCGAACGTACCAGTCACCTCAAAGGGGTGAAGATAGGAGTGATGGGATGTATTGTAAACGGCCCCGGTGAAATGGCCGATGCCGATTATGGTTATGTCGGTGCAGGAGCCGGAAAGATTACTCTCTACAAAGGCAAAACAGTGGTGCAACGTAACATCAATGCTGCCGATGCTGTTGATGCGCTTATTCAACTAATCAAAGATCATGGCGACTGGGTTGATCCATCACCTGCCCATGAGCATACGGATAGCCTTTCCTGAAAAATCTGTCACCTCTGTTGCAGTGATGCTGTATTCACTTTGTTGAGCGACTGCAAGGTCTGCTGCCATGCCATGCAGGTAAACTCCTGCAACCGCAGCATCTTCTGCACTGTAACCCTGAGCACGCAATGATGTAATTATTCCTGTAAGCACATCACCGCTGCCACCCTTTGCAAGTCCTGCATTGCCTGATGTGTTGTAATGACATTTTCCATCCTTTGTGCTGATGCATGTATAAGCTCCTTTAAGTACAATCACTGCTTTATATTTTACAGAAGCTGCAATTTGTATTTCATTTCTTTCGAAATCGTTTTTGCATTTTCCGAAAAGTCTTTCAAACTCCTTTGGATGAGGCGTGAGGATGCTGTTTTCAGGAAGCTGCCGGAGTAATTTTTTGTTCATGCTGATACAGTTCAGTGCATCGGCATCAAGTATGAGTGGACATTCAGCTTGTTTCAGCAATTCACCTACCAAGGTTATGGTTTGCTTTTGTGTGCCCAACCCGGGGCCTGCACCAATAGCTGTGTAGCTCGACAAATCGGGGAGGGTAGTGAGATAATCAGTTGAGCGGTCTGTTATGCACATGGCTTCAGGCACTGCTGTCTGCATTATTGTTAGCAACGTATCGGGGATATACGCAGTTGAGAGGCCTGCTCCTGTTCGGATGCATCCCTTGGCAGCCAGCACTGCCGCTCCTGCTTTTCCTTTGCTGCCAGTAAGCAACAATGCATGACCATAAGTGCCTTTATGTGAAAATTTTTTTCGGGGCAATAATATTTTCTTTACAGTTTCATCATCAGTAAGTGTGAACGATGATGGAAGACTGTCCATGTAGGTTTCGTTCAGGCCGATGTTCAGCACCATGATCTGACCGGTGTTCAAAGCATTTTCAGCAAACAGCATACAGCGCTTCAGTCGCTGAAAGGTTAGAGTGTAATCAGCTTTTACCGTAATGCATGACGGTGGCGTATGCTCATCAGCAAACAACCCTGACGGAATGTCAATAGAAACTACAGTGCATGTTTGATGATTGATTTTTTGAGCAACTGAAGCTGCAATGCCTTCGAGTGGTTTGTTTAATCCTGTTCCAAACATTGCATCAATAACTGTTGAATCAGGAGTTATTTCAGGAATATTTTTTTCAGAAGTAATAAAATTAACCGGTGCATTGAGCTTTTTCAGTCGCAGGTAATTTGTTTTACAGTCAGCACTCATGGAATTTTCACGGCCACATATAAAAATACGTACATCACGTCCCGATTTGAGCAACATTCTGGCAATGGCAAGGCCATCACCGCCATTGTTTCCTGTACCTGCAAAAACGCAAACAGTATTGTTTGTAATGTTTGTTATTTGTTCATAGCATCTTGTTGCTGCACGTTCCATCAGGTTGACAGACGAGATAGGCTCATGCTGAATAGTGTATGCATCAGCCATGCGAAATTGTTCTGCCGTAAGCAGTTTCATACGTGCACGATTATTATTTCACGAAGGTAAATAATTTGACAACAGATTGCTGTCAACTGTAGGGAGTGTGTCAGCGGTCAATTCGCTTAAAATCGCCTTGCTTGCTGAATTCTAGTTTTATTCCGTTATTTAATTTTATTTCCTGGACTTTATTATCAAGCTCCCATTCGGTAATGTGGTTTTGAGGATAGTTGGTTTTTATGTAAGACAGAAGTTTGGCAGGGATTACACTTTGAGGCAGGGCAGTGTCAGCATCTATTTTAATGATTTGATATTTGCTGTTAAACTCTAATTGTGTGCGGTCATTCAATTTTATTTCATATTCTTTTTGCAGACCTTCCTTGTTTATCTCAGCACGGGCAATGGTATGCTGTGCGAAATGTGTTTTAACATAGTGTTGTATTTCGGCAGGAATCTCAGAGTTGGTCATCACTTTATCCTGCGACATAGAAATGTTAGAAATAAATATTGCAACTACTGATAAAAGTATTCCACGAAATTGTTTTTTTATCATCTGAATAAACTGTTTGGTTATTAACTGTAATTAGAGCAGATTGTTTTGGTTACAACTTTATTATTTTTCTGACAGCTTTGAATCCATCATTATTATAAACGCTGCATGTATATACGCCCTTGGCAAGTGAATGTATATTTAACCGGTGACGATTGTTAGTTATATCTTTTTGCTCAATAAATTTGCCACACAAGTCTCTTAATTCAAGTTTGAAATGGGTATTAAAAGAGGTTTGATTTATTTCTATCTGCACAAAATCTTTTGAAGGGTTTGGAAAAATTGAGACAGATATAGCGTTGCTGTCTGGTTGAGTTGTGTTGAGATTAAAGTTGTTGTTATAGAAATTTTGAATGGTTACTGCATCTTTAAGCAATGTATCGAGTGATGCCATATTGCTTACTCCTGATGAGCTCCAGATGACGGCATAAATAATGGTTTCTTCCTGACCGGCATCAAGTGTAAACGGACCGGTTGTCATAACAAACAATCTAAAGTAGGGTGAATTTCCGGCAGTAAATTCTGTCCAATCACTACCTGGGTAGGCAGGATCAGTTGTCCCAGGATAAAAATAATCTGTTGGTGGATAACCTGGATTCGTTCCCTTAATATTATCTCTTGACCAACGTTGCCCATTTTTCCAGTAGCCTGACAAATAATAATAATACTCCAGTGAATCTTCAGGGCTTCCAAAATGCGTAAAGTCACTCCAATAGTTCATAAATTTACTCATACCCCATCTTTCATCAGCTTCGTCTGTAATGCCGTTGTGGTTGTTATCTAAACCGTCATCTTTACCTACTCTGGGGCCTTGTAATAATTTTATTCCGATAGCAGGAGGATTTAACCCATAGCAGGTACCCGTTCCATCATCATCATTATTATCTGCATTATAACAAAACCCAATATTCAGAGGAACATTACATCCAATGTAGTTATCAAAATATGCACCTAATTTTGGATCAGTCCAGTGCCCTACAAAAACACTGTCGTACTTAAAATTTGAACGGTTAATGATTCTGTATAGGTAGAAAGTGGTATTGTTTATTGCTGCCACAGGTGATGAAAAGGCAAATGACTGTTGGTGAATTTCAATTCCTAAAGGTAAACTTCGTGTTTCAGTTTTTGTTCCGGCAAAGTCATTGCAAATAGCATACAAACACTGATCGCCATATAATTGTGGTGTAGTTAATGGTAAATTGTTATAAACATCCATCAAAGGGAAATCACCTTTAGAAGGCTCGTACAATCCATTGTTGTCAGCATCATAAAATGGCGACAATATCTGCATTTCTCCAACAGAAGTATTGCCGTTGGCTGGATAGGTAAGCATATCGTTGGTTATGTTTCCGTTGTTCAAGAAATCAAGAATATCAGATTTATTGAAACTCCATACTTTGTTGTAACGTGTACAATTAGAAGTGTCGAATGTTAAAGAACCATTTATGTTACCGATAGGTCCGGGGAAATAATCCATACCAACATTCTGACGATATGTCATTGCAGCAGTTTTTAAGACACCATTGTCATCATAACCTCCAATCCAGATAGTGCCCGCATTTAAAGCATTTTTGCCTGAACCTTTAGGAACTTCGTAGTGTGGAGGTGAAAAAGAAGGATTAACATCCCGCCATTTATCTGTAAAGTTATATATACGGGTATTTACGTTATTTACATTTAATTCATTAAATGCATTAGCAGGATAACAATGCTGAGCTTGAGTAGAATTAAAATACCCAAAAAGTAAGGAGAGCAGGAAAAACAACTTTTTCATTACTGATGATAATAAAATAAACTTGAATAAAGATAGGAAATTTTTTTGAATTAGGAAGAATACAGACACATTAAAGATATCAAAAGGAGAATATCAATAAAAGGTTAGGTCAAAGTATTGAGTTCAGTTGCGTTTCCTCCGCGCACCCGTGGCCCTAAATTCTAACACCCAGCAGGTTATCGAAAATTCCTTCTAACACCCGGCAGGTTATCGAAGATTCCTGCTGGGTGTGAAACGTAAACAACTCAGCAAGAGCTTGCCTCTTGCCGGGTGTAATCTCTCTTAAAATTCAAGCGCGTTATCACCCCTTCAGGAGTTGGGGTGAGTGCGAGCGATGCAACTATTCTCGAAGAAGTTTATCTCTACATCCTTCTCTCCGGGAGAGAAAAAAATTTATAGTTGATATGTATTTAAGTAAATGGTATGTTGTTATTTACCGCTACGTGCATCATAATCTACCATCCATTCAATGCCGAATTTATCTCTGAACATTCCGAAATAAGATCCCCAGGGACTGTCTTCAATCGGCATTTCCACTTCGCCACCTGCTGACAGGCCTTTGAATAGTTTGTCGGCTTCTTCTTTGCTTTCGGCACTGATGGAAATTTTGCTCCTGTTTTCTCTTTCGTTGTGCTTACCCATAAACTCAGGAGTGTCACTTGCCATCAGAATACTGTTTTTTCCTATAGGCAGGGCAATGTGCATTATTTTGTTGGCTTCGCTTTCGGAGATGGGCTGACCGGGAATAGCCAGATCTTTGAAACGCGCAACGGTTGCAAACTCTCCGCCAAAAACAGATTTGTAAAAATTAAATGCTTCTTCGGCATTGCCGTTGAAGTGAATGTAAGGATTGATACTTGCCATAATATGTTATTTTAATTTTTCTAATTTTCCTTTACGTTTGACGATGTTTTTATAATCCCATTGTATTTTTCGGGATTTTTCAAGCCATCTGATTATACTGGTAGTGTTTATTTCTTCAACTAAGTTATAAAAAACAGAAGCATCTTTAAATTTTTTACCTCTTACATTTAAATCTTCCTCTTCAAAGTCTGCTCCACTCCAAAACATCAGCCTGATTCCTTTTTTCTGCTTGCTGTAGCCAACTATTGGATTGCCGTCAATAAACCAGACCGGATGTGCATGCCATATTTTACTCTCAGCACCTGCAAGATTACTGTCAATCAAATTTGCAAGCAAGTTGCACAACTCAACTTCTTTTAAAGCTTTATTATAGTTTTCTATTTCCTTATTCATGCTAAAAGGATTAATTTCAAACCTGACCGGGAAATTTACTCATATCCATAAAAAATAATTCCCATGTGTGTCCATCAGGATCTTCTATGGTACGCTGTTGCATGAAACCATAATCACGCATTTCATTAGTTTCTGTGCCACCTGCGTTAAGTCCATTGGCCATGATGTTGTTAACTTCATCAATGCTGCTGAGCGATAATGATAGCAATGAAGCAATGTTGGTTTTAGTATCAGCAATAGGTTTGGCAGTAAATGCGGAAAATTTATTATGCGTTAGCAACATTACAAAAATATGTTCACTCCACACCATGCATTTGGCTGTCTGGTCCGAGAACTGAGGATTGTTGGTAAATCCTAATGCAGAATAGAATCGCATGGATTCATCCAAATCTCTTACAGCTAAGTTGATAAATATTTGTTTTGTCATAATTAGATTGATGAATGTTGTTGAGTTTATGCATCAGGAATATTTGGTTCTACAAGATGCTTTAGTTTATGGAGCGATTCCTGCCAGCCGAGGTAACACATTTCTGCAGGTATAGCCTGAGGAATTCCTTCCTGAGTGATAAAAATTTCAGTACCACAACTTACTTCTTTGAGTTCGATGGTAGTAATCATTTCTCCGGGCAGGTTGGGGTCGTCAAAACGATCGGAATATTTCAGCAGCTTGTTGGGAATGATTTGCAGATAAGTGCCACCAAAGGAATGGCTGCTGCCTGTGCCGAAATTGGTAAAAGACATTTTGTAGTTTCCGCCTTGTGTGGGATTAAAGCTGTGTACTTTGCAAACAAAGCCATAGGGTGGGAGCCATGCTGCCATGGCATCAGCATCGGTAAAGGCTTTGAAAATTCTGTCAGCCGGTGCAGTGAATACCCGATGTAATTTTATGGTGTTGGTCATGTGGTTGGAATTTTTGATGAGATGTTTAAATACGTATTATCGTAAATGCACTATGATATGCATAAATGATTTTTCTTTTTGTATTCAAAAGTAATTAATCACAGCTTTAGTAGAATAGCAAGAGATGATTTTAACTTTCCTTCTTCATTTAATTTTTGGTTTGAAAAGTAAGTGCTATTTGTTCAAAGGTTGATTTGAAATTGAACATAACCGGTTGGATAGATTGTAAAATCAGATTTCGATTTACACAAACATCAATCGTTATTTTTGATACTTATCACCCTCCGGTATTGAACAAAAAATCTATAACACTAAGATTAGGAATAAACGTAAACCTGTCTGCAAAAACCTGAGGGTAGGGAAGCAGTTTTATATCTGTCATCTGTCTGTGAGTTTTTCCATTACTCATATAGCGAAAATCAAGTTCCAACGTACTGCGGAATGTCGAAGTATAACTAATGACAGTAGTGGCCTTTATTTTATTAAGAATATAATTCAGTAGTCCCGTATTGTATCGAAGCAGATTTTTTTCATCAGCAAAAAATAGTTGTCTGAATTCTTCACGGTAATGTTCAAATAATGCACTGCGGTTGTAAGCTGTTTCTATACTTCGCCAATGCCTAACCTTCCAGTTTCCGTTTGCTATTTCAATTTCGCAGACAGGAGTTTTATTCGCATGTTTGCAAAGAGGAATAGAAAGCGTTTGCACACCATTAGGCCCAAGTATATGGCAACGGTTGCGGTTTGTCTGATCAGGAAAAAATTCACAGGCTTCTATCTGCACTTCATCATACTTCAACAGATGAAATAAATATTCAGCAGTCGGCAAAAAAGCAGTAGCAAAGGTTGCCTGAAGCATCAGTCACTCTTAATGAGGCTGAATAAACGGTTCCATCTTATCTTGTCGAAGAAGGTGCCGTTGGAGTTCCAACTCATCCAGATAAACACAGCTTTTCCTACAATATGATCTTCGGGCACAAAACCCCAGAAGCGTGAGTCAGCACTGTTGTGTCTGTTATCTCCCATCATCCAGTAATAATCCTGCTTGAAGGTGTAGGTTGTAGTTTCCTTGCCGTTGATGATAAATTTATTGCCCTGAATAACGAGAGTGTTCTTTTCAAACTCAACAATACATCTTTGATAAAAAGGCAAATTTGCATCTGTAAGTGTAATGGTTGCTCCGGCCTTTGGCACCCAAATCGGTCCGTAATTATCCACATTCCAGTTGTAGCGGGTGTCATAAGGAAAAAGTTTCTGATACGGATTTGGTGCTCCTGGTTCCTGATGATACTCTTCCACACTTTTGATAAATGGCAGGCTGCGAAGTTCATCGGCAGCTTTTCGTGTAAGTATAAACTGATACATACCATTGCCTAAACTTGCTCCTTCAGTAATATGATATTTTTCTAGCGTCTTTGGGTTGATAGAATTGCCATCAGTTATCACTGTATAGGTCATTTGCCCGTTTGGTGGCAAAGGCACAGCTTTGTTGTTTACATACACAAGCCCGTCAATGATTTTAATACTGTCACCGGGAATACCAATACAACGTTTTATATAATGTGTTTTTTTGTCAATTGGTCTTTTCAAATCATCATCAGGATAAAACGTATTACCCGGATAATTAAACACTACCACATCATTATTTTTTACTTTTCCAAAACCCGGCAGGCGATGATATCCCCACTGAATGGCATCGCTATAAGATTTACCTCCAATGATGGGTAACTCCTGATGAACAAAAGGAAACGAAATAGGTGTCATAGGTGTACGCGCGCCATAGCTCATTTTGCTCACAAAAAGAAAATCTCCTACAAGCAGCGACTTTTCCATGGAAGGTGTGGGGATGGTAAAGGCTTCTATGAGAAAAGTGCGGATGATGGTAGCTGCCACTACTGCAAATACCAATGCATCAATCCACTCTCGTGTTTTACTTTTGCGTTTGTTACTTTTCCAGAATTTCCAGTTCATCAGGTATAATTATTTGTGGCGAAAATAACATTTCTGCATACAATATCAGCCAACCATAAAGCATGTTTTCACAGCAATATGTTAATCATTCACTCTATTCTCATTTTATTTTTTAACAACCTTTCAGCATTCCGTTTAAAATAAAATACCTTCTGAATCGTTTTCATGCCATGCTATTTTTTATTTTTGAGAACTTTAAGACCAATAATGATAAGAAAAATATATCTCACATTAACTGCATCTATGCTGATGCTGAGTGCAGTAATAGCACAACCTTCAAACGAAAGACTGGTTCAACTCAGTGGAGTTATCGTTACCGGAGATAGCCTTAGCCCCGTACCATTCACCAGCATCATGATAAAATCAAGCAGCCGTGGTACGGTGTCAGATTATTATGGATTTTTTTCGGTTGTAGCACAGTTAGGTGATGAAATAGAATTTTCTGCCATTGGTTTCAAAAAAGCTATTTATCAGATTCCCGATACACTCAAAGAAAACAGGTATTCTCTCATTCAGATGCTAAACCGCGATACGGTAATGCTCAATCAGGCAGTAATTTATCCATGGCCCACCAAGGAGCAGTTTAAGCAGGCTTTTTTAGATTTGAAAATTCCTGATGATGATATGGCACATGCACGCAGAAACCTGGCTCTCGAAACCATGCGCGAAGAGAGTAACCGCATTGAGATGGATGCAAGCCTGAATAGTAAATATATTTTCGACAAGCAACAAAGCAAACTTTACAACACCGGTCAGCTTCCTGCTAACAATTTACTGAACCCTGTAGCCTGGTCAAAGTTCATTCAGGCATGGAAAAATGGCGATTTTAAAAACAAATAACCTTTACCGGATGAGAAAGTGCCTTGCTGCAGTTTTTTTTATTTTGTTATCATCGGCAGTCATTGCACAAAATACTACTGCTCGCATATATGGAAAAATAACAGGAGAAAATAAGAAACCTTTGCCTGGAGTGAGTATTGGAATTGCAGGCACAGCATTGGGTGTAATTTCTGATGCTGAAGGAGAATACACCATCACCGTTCCGTCAAACCGAGAGTTAACAATTGTGTTTTCATTCATTGGCTACGAACAGTCATCGCAAAAACTTATTCTTGCCGAAGGTGAAAAAAAGCAATTGGATAAAATGCTTCTGCCATCTGTTGTTCCTTTGCCCAACGTCACCATTTCCGACCCACGTGAGCGCAACTCTATTATCCGTATTGATCCCAAGTCAGTAGAAGAAATTCCAAATCCTACAGGCAATTTCGAAACGATATTGAAAGTGATTGGAAGCGGAGTAGTTTCCAACAACGAGTTAAGCTCTGAATATTCTGTTCGAGGTGGAAATTTTGATGAGAACTTAGTGTATGTAAATGATGTGGAAATATACCGTCCTCAGTTAGTGCGCTCCGGTATGCAGGAGGGTTTGAGTTTTATCAACCCTGACTTGGTTTCAGGCATAAAGTTTTCTGCAGGGGGATTTGATGCACAATATGGCGATAAAATGTCATCAGTACTCGACATACGTTATCGCAGACCTGATAAATTTGGAGGTAAAATTACCTATGGTCTCCTTGGTGGTGGACTAAGTTTAGAGGGCGCAAGCAAGAATAAAAAATTATCGTGGCTTATTGGCGCAAGACAAAAATCAACTAAGTATCTGCTTGGAACACTCGATACCAAAGGAAATTACAAACCTGTGTTTTATGACGTACAAGCCATGGTTAATTATGAGTTTAATGAAAAAACATCAGTATCACTGCTTGGCAATTTCTCTAAAAGTAAATACAACATTGTACCTCAAACACGAACTACAGACTTTGGAACAGTAAGTCAGGCGCTGCGTTTAACTGTTTATTTCGATGGACAAGAAGTAGATGATTTTACCACAACAACAGGAGCGGTCATTTTTAATCATAATCCTAATAAAAATGTAAATCTGAAATTTATAGGTTCAATTTTTAATACACGTGAAGAAGAAACATTCGACATCTTAGGACAATATTATCTGGATGAGTTGGAGAAAGATCCTGCATCAAAAAATTTCGGAGAAGTAAAAACTAATCTCGGTGTTGGCTCCTTTTTAAATCACGCACGTAATTTTCTCGATGGAAAAGTATATACAGCCGAACACAAAGGAACCTATAATTATAAACATAATGAGTTGCTGTGGGGATTGCGCTATTCGCACGAAGAGTTCAATGATCAGATAAATGAATGGAACTACATTGACTCTGCAGGATACTCATTGCCACATCCTCAGGATAGTGTCGGGGGAAGTCTTCCCTCACAGCCACAACTGCTGTTGCAGGATGTAATGAACAGAGAAAATGCATTGTCGAGTAACAGATACAGCGGTTATGTGCAACATAACTTTTTCTTTTCCGACAATTCACGATTTGTATTATCGCCTGGCGTGCGATTCACATGGTGGGATTTAAATAAGGAACTCGACATAAGCCCACGCGTATCATTATCTTATAAGCCTGAATGGAAACGAAATTTCTCTTTCAGACTTGCAGGTGGATGGTATTATCAGCCTCCGTTTTATAAAGAGTTGCATAACATTGATGGCAGCCTCAATACCACTCTCAAATCGCAACGCTCTATACATATTGTCGGTGGTACTGATTATGTTTTCAAAGCATGGGGAAGAGATTTTAAGTTTGTTACCGAAGCCTATTACAAATGGTTGAGCAACCTCATTCCATATAAGGTAGATAATGTGCGAATCCGTTATCTTGGAAGCAATAACTCACATGGTTATGCCACAGGTATTGACTTTCGGATCAACGGACAATTTGTTAATGAATCTGAATCCTGGGCAAGTTTGTCATTCTTAAAAACAGAAGAAGATATTAAGGACGATGTGTACTACATACGCCTTAATGCCAGAGGTGATACCATCAGAGGTTATACAGTTGATAAAGTAGCTGTTGACAGCATCAAAGTGATTCCCGGTTACATTCCAAGACTTACTGACCAGCGTGTTACTTTCAGTATTTTCTTCTCAGATTATCTGCCGAAATTTCCATCTTATCGTATGCACCTTACGCTGGTGTTTGGAAGTGGCTTGCCTGTAGGACCTCCGGGCAATGAACGTTATCTGGATATCAATCGTTACCCTTTTTATCGAAGAGTAGATATTGGTTTCAGCAAAGTTTTTATAGAAGAAGGTACTAAATTGCAAAGCCGGTTTACAGCGCTTAACAGACTTAAGTCATTATCGCTATCACTGGAGGTATTCAACTTGTTTCAGGTAAACAATGTTGTTTCCTATACATGGATAAGCGATGTGTATGGTACAAAATACGGTGTACCAAATTATCTTACAGGAAGACAAATAAGCCTGAGACTTTCTGCTAAATTTTAAAGAATAACTGATTGCTTTTACCTGTGCAGCACTGTCATTTATTTGCACAGTTGAAAGAGTAGGAAATACCCCAATCCAAAGTGCTTCCATTCAAGTCCAGACCAAATGTATTGTCTTTTGTTTTGTCACCATAATCAGATTTAGTTGTGCTACTGTTATATCCTAATGAGCCAAATCCAAAATTTATGGCAAATCCTTTACCTACATTTGCACTTATGTGAGGTGATACTGAAATGGAACATCCATTCATTTTCTGCTCACCACTAAATCCAAAATAATCAATGTCTTCCGTTTTACCGCTGATATATAAGAAATCAAATTGGCCATACAATGAAAAAATATCGCTTAATGTTTTATAGTAACGTGCAAAGGGACCAATCATAAAACCATTGGTTTTTGTTTTCAGTTTTCCATCCGGGTCGTCCACATCTGAATAATAACCTAAACTTAAACCAACCATAAAATTATCGCTTAAATAATATCCTGCTCCCGGGATAAAACGGAATTCACTGTGTTTGTCAGTATTGTTACCTGATTTTTGATTACCTGCAAAATAACCAAGATTACCATTGATCATTATGTTTCCTTTTTGAGCGTGAGCTGATGATGCAATTGTTATAATTACAACAAGCATGATGAAAACTTTTTTCATTTGTTTTTATTTTTGAGTTTATAGTACAAATTTAGTTTTATTTTTTGGAGATATTGTGTTTGTGATAAAACTTTTCTCGTAAGGAATTGAATTTGGTTAATACTGAAGTTAAGTTAATCTTTTACATTTGACAGTTGTTAGCTTAAAGAGTATGCATAATCATTCAGAAGAAAAGTTCCTTCAGGAAAAGCAATCACGTTTACAGGAGTTTTTATTTACCTTGAAGGTCATGCGTGAATTTATTAAAGGATTCCGTACACTTCATTTTGTGGGGCCATGTGTAACCGTTTTTGGCTCGGCACGCTTTGGCGAAGAACACCCATATTATAAATTAGGTATGGAAGCAGGTTCTGCATTGAGCAAACTTGGTTTTGCAGTGATGACAGGTGGCGGCCCTGGAATCATGGAAGCTGCAAATCGTGGAGCCAAAGAAGCCGGTGGATTATCTTTAGGCTGTAATATTGTTCTTCCAAAGGAACAAACTGCCAACCCATATCTGGATAAAGTGGTAGAATTTAATCACTTCTTTGTGAGAAAAGTATTGATGTTTAAATACTCTTTTGCATTTGTTGTTTTACCGGGTGGAGTAGGTACCACCGATGAAATGTTTGAAGCATTAACTCTTATTCAGACAAAAAAAGTAAGCGATTTCCCTGTGATACTTATGGGAAAAGAATTCTGGAAACCGCTGCTGGACTTGCTCGATACTTTCGACAGAGAGAAGACAGCCTCTCGGACAGAATTTGACTCGCTGCTGGTAACCGACAGCATTGCAGAAATGACAGAATTTGTCCGAGTAAAGGCAATCAAGAGATTTAAACTTGCAAAGGAACTTCAGATGAAACGGTCAAAGTGGTTTTTCGAGAAAGAATAACACTTTTATTTCTTTTAGTGTTTTTTCTGTTCAATGATATTTGCAAACAAACGATAAGCTCCCGCTACTCCTGCCGGCAATTCTCTGAAAAAAACCAATCCGGTATAAGTAAAATTACCTTTGCCATAAGGTGCCGTAATAAGACTTCCGTTAAGTGGTTTCTCTCCTTTATCATGACAACTCAAAGGCATGGAATAATCTTTGTCAACATCCGTTGCAAAATATATTCCACGTTCCTGAATCCAGTTGTCAAAATCAGCAGAAGTAATTTTATTGGGATAGGTAAGTAAAGGATGTTCGGGTATATCCATTGTCATTGTCGCATGTTCGTCTGTCACTCTGTTTCTCGAAATTTTAAACGGATATGGACCAATGTTGTTGCCGAGTTTCCCCAGATTATTATTGGTGTTGTACTGAACTACGTAATTGCCGCCACCGTTAACAAAATCCATCAGCTTCTGTCTGTAACTATTCAGCCATTCGTTGGTGTTATATGCTCTCACTCCTGTAACTATCACATCAAATTTTGAAAGATCATCATTCTTGATGTTTTCTTCTTTAAGCAAGGTTACCTGATATCCCATTTGCTGAAGGCTTGCCATTACGTCATCTCCTGCACCTTCAATATAACCAATTTTTTTATTGGTGGTCATTAACTCTACAGGTACCAGTTTTAGTTCTGCATCGTGAAAAATCATCTGATAAGGTATGTGCTGATAATGCAACTCATGCAGTGAATATGCCTTTGTTGAAGCGTCATCTAAACTCACTTTGAGTAATCCAGGAGCAGGCATTATAGCAGCATTATTGGAAAGCATAACAGTTGCAGTCAAAGTGATTCTTTCATTTCTTGATAGTCTGTTTACTGAAAATTCTGAAGGTTCAACTTTATAACCTGCCGGTACTTCTAATTTTATTTTTCCACTTAAATCAGACTTCAAACTTCTTACAGTAAGTTTAATGGCTTGCTCTTTTCCATTCATCATCATACAAACATTTTCGTTAAAGTTTACCGAAGCAGGTGGTGTTACTTCCACAGGTCTGTACTTCTCACCTTCGGTTGGGTCTGTCCACTTGTATCTCACAGGAGTAGTAAATTCAAACTCTTTACCATTAATCTTCAGGTTAAATCCAATTGAAAATGCTGCCTTATTTATCGGATTGCCAATCAATGAAGGGTCTGATATCTGATATCTTCCTGCTTCAGGTTTTTCTTTTAACCAATATGGAAAGGAATAGGAGCAATTGGCAGGTATTTGAATTGTGTGATCAGTTGAAATTAATTTGTTTTCATTTAGTACAATGTCTTCAGTTTTTGAACTGAATGTATCGTAATTAATTTTCGTCAAATGCACATCTGCATTTCTGTAGTTAATAATATTCAGTTTCAGATTGAGGCTGTCACCCGGTGTTACAAAATAATTATTGGCAACTCCTTCAAACCAAATGCCTGAACATGCCAGAATAAGTTGTTTTAATTCATTGGTTTTATAATTACGCCAGTAGTCATCCTTCAGTTTTGAAACCTCATCATACAGGTTAAATAAAACAGGAAGTAATTTTTCCGGATGCTGATAGTCAAATTCTGTCAATGCTTTTTCGCTTAAAGTCTTTATTCTTTCAGTTCCATTAATTCTGTCCCAGCTAAAATCATTATTGCAAAATAGTGAAGTACAAAGTGTATCTCCGTTTATGTTTTTCAAATATTCAATAGAACTGCCTCGGTTTACTGATACACCAAACCCCTGGCTCTTATGTTGACTTCTGCTTTTGGCTGCAATTTCATTATAACTTTCACCTATGAGCGAATTAAATAAACCTACATCCGTTTTCAGCTGATCATCACGCTGGGTATTTGTGCTTCCAAAGTTGAATGTATTCCAGTAAAGTGTTTTTGCTTGCCATGGATTCACACTTTTCAATTGTGAGGGAAAATCGTTCGTAGATTTGTGATTTTAAACGCTTCACCGGCAAGTATGGCACTCGCTGTATGATGCCCGTGTCCACCTTCGCCTGTTGTGGGGAAACGTGTAATGATAACATCGGGTTTAAGTTTTCTGATTAAGTAAACCACATCGGCAAGCACACTGTCATGATTCCAAAACTGAAAGGTTTCTTCAGGGGATTTGCTGTAACCGAAATCAATTACGCGGGTAAAATATTGTTCAGCACCGTCAATAGCTCGTGCCTGCAACAGTTCATTGGTACGTATTATGCCTAAATCAGCTCCCTGTTCCTTGCCAATCAGGTTTTGTCCACCTTCTCCGCGGTTCAGACTCAGATAACAGGTGCGCAAATGTTTTTCGCGAACTAAGTAAGCCAGAAGCCTGGTGTTTTCATCATCAGGATGGGCAGCTATATATAATACGGTACCCACGGTATTAAACCGCTGAAGGGCCAATTTAATATCCATTGGATTAAAAGATGCTTTTTGAGCTAAAACACTTTGAAAACAAAATAAAAAACAGATGAAATACCTTGACATAAGTGATTTTTTTGAGTCCGAAGCTACGTATTTTAGAAAGAATAGCAGAAACAGCAAAAATTCAGCTGTTTCTATGGGAATTTTCCCAACAATGAATTTCATATTTGCATCCGGATAAACAGAAAATAAAATAGCATTAAAGCTCTTTTCAACATCACTGTTCACAATTAAGCCATTAAACATCTCATAAACAATAACTTGCATTTAATGATAGATTTTTAAAAAACTTTTAATTAAATGTTTGTAAATCAAAAACAATAACTACATTTGCAGTCCCAAATTTTTGGGGTTCTTAAACATATTGGATAATTAAGATGCCTACAATACAACAATTAATACGTATAGGCCGCTCTAAAATAGAGGACAAAAGCAAGTCCCCGGCCTTAACATCCTGCCCTCAGCGCAGAGGAGTATGTACCCGTGTTTACACGACTACTCCAAAGAAGCCAAACTCAGCACTCCGCAAAGTTGCTCGTGTTCGCCTTACCAATAAATTTGAAGTTACAGCTTATATTCCCGGAGAAGGTCATAACCTTCAGGAGCACTCCATTGTACTCATTCGCGGAGGTCGTGTAAAAGACCTTCCCGGAGTACGTTATCATATTGTGCGCGGAGCTCTGGATACATCCGGAGTTGAAGGCCGTAATCAGCGCAGAAGTAAATACGGAACCAAAAAACCTAAAGGCGCACCTGCTGCTAAAAAATAATAAGAACGTTTCAATTTAATTATACTCACAAATGAGAAAGTCGAAACCCAAGAAGAGGATTTTGTTACCAGACCCACGTTATAACGATCAACTGGTTACCCGTTTCGTTAATGGCATGATGGAGTCAGGTAAAAAGGGTACTGCATATCAGATTTTTTATGATGCTTTAGATAAAGTTTCTGAAAAGACACAGGAAAACGGATTGGATCAGTGGAAGAAGGCACTTACAAATGTAATGCCTCTTGTAGAAGTGCGTAGCCGCAGGGTTGGTGGTGCTACTTTTCAGATTCCATCCGAAGTTCGTCCTGAGCGCAGAACTGCACTTGGCATAAAATGGCTGGTAGGTTATGCCCGTTCTCGCAACGAAAAATCAATGTCTGACCGCTTGGCAGGCGAAATTATTGCTGCTGCCAAAGGTGAAGGTGCTGCCGTTAAGAAAAAAAGACGACACACACCGTATGGCTGAAGCCAACAAAGCATTCTCGCACTTTAAAGTTTAATAGAATAAGGATACAATGTCACAGGATTTAAGATTTACAAGAAATATAGGTATTGCTGCTCACATTGATGCGGGTAAAACTACTACCACTGAGCGTATCCTTTATTATACCGGTGTTAACCACAAATTAGGTGAAGTACATGACGGTGCTGCTACTATGGACTGGATGGCACAGGAGCAGGAAAGAGGTATTACTATCACTTCTGCTGCTACTACCTGTTTCTGGAACTACCGTGGAAATAAGTATAAAGTAAATATTATTGACACTCCGGGTCACGTTGATTTTACTGTTGAGGTAAATCGTTCACTTCGTATTTTGGATGGTTTGGTTTTCCTTTTTTCAGCAGTGGATGGCGTTGAACCTCAGTCAGAAACCAACTGGCGCTTAGCGAATAACTATAATGTCACCCGCCTTTGTTTTGTAAACAAAATGGACCGTGCCGGTGCTGACTTCCTCAATGTAGTGAAGCAGGTTCGCGAAATGTTAGGAGGTAATGCAGTTCCTTTGCAATTGCCGATTGGGTCTGAAGATTCATTTAAAGGTGTTGTGGACTTAATAAACTTCCGTGGTATTGTTTGGAATGAACATGACCAGGGAATGACATTTACCGAAGTTCCTATTCCTGCCGAATTAATGGACGAAGCAAAAGCTTTACGCGAAAAAATGCTGGAAGCAATTGCTGAGTTTGATGATTCGTTGATGGAGAAATATTTTGATGACCCAAACTCAATTACCGAGCGCGAAATTTTGGATGCTTTGCGCAAGTCTTGCATTGCCGGAAAGGTAGTACCAATGGTTTGTGGTTCATCTTTCAAGAATAAAGGAGTTCAAACCATGCTCGACCTGGTAATGGAATTATTGCCAAGTCCGCTGGATAAAGACAATATTACAGGTACCAATCCTGATACAGGCGAAGAGGTATCACGTAAGCCTGA
Organism: Bacteroidetes bacterium OLB10; assembly: GCA_001567275.1. GTDB lineage: Bacteria > Bacteroidota > Bacteroidia > AKYH767-A > OLB10 > OLB10. The sequence goes on along the minus strand of LNBX01000033.1, from coordinate 71,459 downwards.
TGTAAAAGAGCCATTCACAGCTTTGGCATTTAAAATTGCTACTGATCCGTTCGTAGGTCGTTTGGCATATTTCCGTGCCTATTCAGGTCGTTTGGAATCAGGTTCTTATGTGCTCAATTCCCGTTCCGGCAATAAGGAGCGCATCTCTCGTATTTTCCAGATGCATGCCAATAAACAAAATCAAATTCCTTTTATCGAGGCAGGTGATATTGGAGCAGCTGTTGGATTTAAAGATATTAAAACCGGTGATACCCTTTGTGCTGAAAATGCACCAATAGTGATGGAAGCAATGCAGTTTCCTGAACCGGTTATTGGTCTTGCCGTTGAACCAAAGACTCAGGCCGATATGGAAAAGTTAGGCGTTGCTCTTGGCAAACTGGCTGAAGAAGATCCAACTTTCCGTGTTAAGACCGATGAAGAAACCGGACAAACCGTTATCAGTGGTATGGGTGAGTTACACCTCGAAATTATTGTTGACCGTCTGAAGCGTGAGTTTAAAGTTGAATGTAATCAGGGAGCACCTGAAGTATCTTACAAGGAAGCAATTACAGGAAGCGTTCAGCACCGCGAGGTTTATAAAAAACAAACCGGTGGTCGTGGTAAATTTGCAGATATACAGTTTACACTCAGCCCAATTGACAGCGATTTTGATACGGTTGCCAATAAAACCAACCTTCAGTTTGTAAATCAGATTACAGGTGGTAACATTCCAAAGGAATTTATTCCTTCAGTTGAAAAAGGCTTTAAAGCAGCAATGCAAAATGGTGTTCTTGCCGGTTACCCTCTTGATAGCCTGAAAGTAACACTTACAGATGGATCTTTCCACGCGGTTGACTCTGATGCTTTATCTTTTGAGATTGCAGCGAAACTCGCTTACAGAGAAGCTTGTGCCAAAGCAAAACCAATTTTGCTTGAGCCTATCATGAAAGTTGAAGTAGTTACTCCTGATGAATATATGGGTGATGTAATGGGCGATTTGAACCGCAGAAGAGGTCAGATGGAAGGTATGGATACTCGTGCAGGTGCACAGGTTATCAAGGCTAAAGTACCATTGTCAGAAATGTTTGGCTATGTAACTACCTTGCGTACCATTACCTCAGGAAGAGCATCATCAAGTATGGAATTCTCACATTATACAGAGTGTCCTAAAGCGATTGCCGAAGAGGTAATTGCCAAAGTAAAAGGTAAGTTAGAAAAAGCATAAATAAAATTTAGAATCAATAATAAGATAACACAGATGAATCAGCGCATCAGAATAAAGCTCAAATCTTACGATTTTAACCTGGTTGACAAATCAGCAGAGAAAATCGTGAAAACTGTAAAAGTTACAGGAGCGGTTATCAGCGGACCTATTCCTCTTCCTACAGAGAAGAAGATTTATACGGTTCTGCGTTCACCACACGTGAACAAGAAAGCTCGTGAGCAATTCCAACTTTGCTCCTATAAAAGATTGTTGGATATCTATAGCTCTACTTCCAAAACGGTGGATGCACTCATGAAACTTGAGTTACCCAGTGGTGTAGAGGTTGAAATTAAAGTATAGTTAAACGTATAAAGTTTAGAAGAAAATGTCCGGAATAATAGGAAAGAAAATAGGAATGACCAGCATGTTCAATGCTGAAGGCAAAAATATTGCCTGCACAGTAGTTGAAGCCGGCCCCTGTGTGGTTACCCAGGTCAAATCAGTTGAAACAGATGGTTATAATGCTGTTCAATTGGCTTTTGATGACAAAAAAGAAAAACATACGACTAAAGCATTGCAGGGTCACTTTGCTAAAGTTAACAGCCCGTTTAAACGTAAGGTTGTGGAATTCAGAAATTTCACTACCGAGGTAAAACCCGGAGATGTGGTTAAGGTTGATATCTGCCCCGAAGGTGAATTTTGTGATGTAATAGGAACTTCCAAAGGAAAAGGTTTCCAGGGAGTTGTGAAGCGTCATAATTTTGCCGGTGTAGGTGGAGCAACACATGGTCAGCACAACCGAATGAGAGCAACCGGTTCTATGGGTGCATCTTCATTCCCATCACGCGTATTACCCGGAAAACGCATGACAGGTCACATGGGAAATGATCAGGTTAAAATCGTTAACCTTCAAATTTTAAAAGTAATGCCTGAGCAAAACCTTCTTATCTTAAAAGGTGCAGTACCAGGTGCAAAAGGGTCTTACATTAAAGTAGAATTTTAAGAGAAATGGAATTAGAAGTTAAACAGACAAACGGACAGTCGTCCGGTCGAAAGGTAACACTGAATAAAGAAATTTTCGGTGTTGAACCTAACGATCATGCAATTTGGCTCGATGTAAAAAGTATTCAGGCAAACCAGCGTCAGGGTACCCATAAATCAAAACAACGTAATGAAGTTTCCGGTACTACCAAAAAACTTAAGCGTCAGAAAGGTACAGGAGGAGCTCGTGCCGGAAGTATGAAATCACCTGTGTTTGTGGGTGGTGGCCGTGTGTTTGGTCCTCAACCTCGCGATTATTCATTCAAACTGAATAAGAAAGTGAAACGTCTGGCTCGTGTATCAGCACTTAGTTATAAAGCTCAGGATAATAATATAACCATTTTGGAAAATGTAAACTTTTCATCTCCTAAAACCAAGGAAGTGGTAAGTTTATTGAAGAATCTTGAACTTACCGATAAAAAAGTTTTATTGGTGACTGAACAAACAAATAAAAATTTATTTTTGTCATCCCGAAATTTACAGCGCAGCAAGGTTGTAAGTGCTTCTGATATAAACACTTACGATATTCTGAACGCGCAAAATTTGGTATTAACTGAAGGCGCTTTGCCGGTAATTGAAAATATTTTAAACAAATGAGCATCTTAAAGAAGCCGGTTATCACCGAAAAAAATGACGCAGAAGTCCGAAAAAACTCGGGCAGTATGCATTTATTGTTGATAAAAAAGCCAACAAGATTGAGATAAAACAGGCAGTGGAGAAAATGTACAACGTGAATGTTGTAAGTGTAAACACTGTTAATAACGCAATAAAAAGTAAAACACGCTTTACCAAAGCTGGAATTTTGCAAGGTAAAAAGGGTGGACAGAAAAAAGCTTACGTAACTGTAGCAAAAGGAGAAACAATTGATTTTTACGCAAGCATTTAAAATTTAAACAATGGGAATTAAGAAATTCAATCCTACAACACCGGGTCAACGCTTTCTCAATGCCCCTGACTATTCAGAGGTAACCACAGACAGACCTGAAAAATCGCTTACTGAGCGTATCAGCCGCACCGGTGGTCGTAACAATACAGGTAAAATGACCATGCGTTATATCGGAGGTGGTCACCGTAAAATATACCGTCTCATAGATTTTAAGCGCAATAAAGATGGTGTTCCCGGTAAAATTGCCACTGTAGAATACGATCCTAACCGCACAGCATTTATTGCTTTGGTTCATTATGCTGATGGTGAAAAACGATACATACTGGCACCTGCAGGAATTAAAGTAGGACAAAGTATCTTATCAGGAGATAAAGCTACTCCTGATGTAGGAAATGCAATGATGTTGAAAGATATGCCAATGGGTACTATCGTTCATAATATTGAATTACGTCCGGGTCAGGGTGGCAAACTTGCACGCAGTGCAGGTGCTTATGCCCAGCTTACTGCCCGTGATGGTAAGTATGCTATTCTCAAAATGCCTTCCGGTGAAACAAGAATGGTTTTATCAACTTGTGTTGCAACAGTAGGTACAGTTTCAAATGCTGAACACAATAAAGAAACATTGGGTAAGGCAGGACGTAATCGCTGGAGAGGTATTCGCCCGAGAGTACGTGGTGTTGCAATGAACCCGGTTGATCATCCGATGGGTGGTGGCGAAGGCCGTGCTTCAGGAGGACATCCTCGCTCACGCAAAGGATTATTGGCTAAAGGAAGAAAAACCAGAAAGCCAAAAAATCAGAGCAACAAGCATATTATAGAAAGAAGAAAGAAATAACATTCACGACAACAATCTGAATAAAAAACACAAAAAGAAGAAATGAGTCGTTCACTTAAAAAAGGTCCGTTTATCGATCCCACACTTGAAAACAAAGTGGTGGCGATGAATGATGGTAAAAAGAAATCAGTGATCAAAACCTGGAGCAGACGCTCGGTAATTGCACCTGAATTCGTAGGACACACATTTGCAGTACATAATGGTAATAAGTTTATCCCTGTTTATATCACAGAAAATATGGTAGGTCACAAACTTGGCGAATTCGCTCCTACACGTACTTTCAGAGGACATGCAGGAAATAAAGATAAGAAATAATGGGAGCAAGAAAGAAAAAAGCGGCTGATGCACGCAAAGAATTAATGAAATCAACTTACGTTGCCAAGTTAAACAACTGTCCTACTTCGCCCCGTAAGATGCGACTTGTTGCCGATATGATTCGTGGCAAAAAAGTTGACCAGGCTTTGGGTTTGCTTAAATTCAGCAAGAAAGAAGCTGCAGGCAATATGCATAAATTGTTATTGTCAGCAATCAACAACTGGCAGGCAAAAAACGAAGGTGTTCGCATCGAGGATGAAACGCTGGTGGTATCACAGGTTTTTGTTGACAGTGCACGCCAGTTAAAACGTTTACGCCCTGCACCTCAGGGAAGAGGATATCGTATCCGCAAACGCTCAAACCATGTGACGCTGTTTGTTGATACAATCAATAAAAAAGAAAATAAAGAACAAGTAACTGAAAATACGGAAGCATAATGGGACAAAAAGCACACCCGATAGGAAACAGATTAGGTATCATTCGCGGATGGGATTCTAACTGGTATGGTGGTAAAAACTACTCAGACAGATTAGTAGAAGACGAAAAAATTCGCAACTATCTGCAAGCCCGTCTTTCAAAAGGAGGAGTTGCACGTGTAGTTATCGAGCGTACTCTGAAACTCATTACAGCTACCATCCATACAGCCCGTCCGGGAATTGTAATTGGAAAAGGTGGATCTGAAGTTGATAAACTGAAAGAAGAATTAAAGAAAATTACACGTAAAGAAGTACAGATAAACATCTATGAAATTAAACGTCCGGAGTTGGATGCGCAATTAGTAGCAGAAGGTGTGGCCAAACAAATTGAAGCTCGTATTTCTTACCGCAGAGCAATAAAAACAGCTATTGCATCTACTATGAGAATGGGTGCTGACGGAATTAAAGTAATGTGTGCAGGACGTATTGGTGGAGCAGAGATGGCGCGTACCGAGCAATACAAAGAAGGACGTATTCCATTGCATACCTTCCGTGCTGATATTGATTTTGCAATTGCAGAAGCACAGACATCATACGGAAAAATTGGTGTGAAAGTGTGGATTTGTAAAGGCGAAGTTTTCGGAAAAAGAGATTTGTCACCTAATGTTGGAATGACATCTAACCAGAAACCTAATGCCGGTAGTGGAGAACGCAGACAAGAGCGTGAAAGAGGTGAACGTGGTGGAAGACGCGGTGGCAGAAGAGGAGAAAGAAAATAATTAAGTTAAAAACTGTAAAGAAGAATTTAGAAAATGTTACAGCCCAAAAAGACAAAATTCAGAAAGCAGCAAAAGATGCGTAACCGTGGCAATGCAAGCCGTGGCGCACAAATCGCTTTTGGATCTTTTGGAATTAAATCATTAGAAAATGCTCAGTTGACTGCCCGTCAGATTGAAGCAGCCCGTGTGGCCCTGACCCGTTTTATGAAACGTGAAGGTCAATCATGGATTCGTGTGTTTCCTGATAAACCTGTTACCCGTAAACCTGCCGAAGTGCGTATGGGTAAAGGTAAAGGTGCTCCAGAATATTGGATTGCACAGGTTAAACCGGGTACCATCTTGTTTGAAGCCGATGGTGTTTCTATGGAAATTGCCAAAGAAGCAATGCGTCTGGCTGCACAAAAGTTACCTGTAACTACAAAATTTGTTGTACGCAGAGATTATTCCGCTGCATAAAAAAGTAATTAGAAAATGAAACAGTCTGTCGTAAACGATTTAACTACTGAAGAAGTTAAGGCAAGAATAAAAGAAGAAGTGAGCAATCTGCAGAAATTCAAAATGCAGCATGCAGTTTCTCCTATGGATAATCCAATAAAAATCCGTACCACTCGCAAACTGATTGCAAGATTGAAAACGGAGTTAAACAAACGCATGTCACAGGCATCAAAATAATTTGATAAAATGAGCACTGAAAGAGCATTACGTAAAACAAGAACAGGTATAGTTACCAGCATAAAAATGCAAAAAACCATCGTGGTTTCTGAAGAATATAAGGTGAAGCACCCGATGTACGGAAAGTTTATCAAGAAAACCAAAAAGTTTCATGTGCATGATGAAAACAATTCATGTGGTAATGGCGATCGTGTTTTGATTATGGAAACACGCCCATTGAGCAAAACGAAACGTTGGAGATTAGTAGAAATATTAGAAAAAGCAAAATAATAAAACGGCTGTTGTTCTTTGGTAACAACGCAATAACAAACAGATAAAATGATACAGTCTGAATCAAGATTAATAGTAGCAGATAACAGCGGGGCAAAAGAAGTATTATGTATCCGTGTTCTGGGAGGAACCCGCAAACGCTACGCCTCATTAGGTGATAAAATTGTGGTAGCAGTAAAAAATGCAATGCCTTCCGGCAATATCAAAAAAGGTGCAGTTAGCAAAGCCGTTGTAGTGCGAGTAAACAAAGAAGTAAGAAGAAGTGATGGCTCTTATATCCGCTTTGACGATAATGCAGTAGTTCTGTTAAATCAGGCTGACGAGTTAAGAGGCACCCGTATCTTCGGACCGGTAGCACGTGAATTGCGTGAGAAACAATACATGAAAATTGTATCACTGGCACCTGAAGTAATTTAATAAACAAGAAAAAAATAGCAGTTATGGCTAAATTGAAAATAAAGAAAGGCGATATTGTAAAAGTGATTGCCGGTGAATCAAAAGGTAAGCAGGGTCGTGTACTTGCTGTTTATCCTGAGAAAAACCGTGCAAGTGTTGAAAATGTGAACATCGTTTCAAAACATACACGCCCAAATGCGAAGAACACTCAAGGTGGTATCGAGAAAAAAGAAGCACCTATAAGTGTTTCAAATCTGATGTTGATAGATCCTAAGTCAGGAAAACCAACACGTGTAGGTCGCAAAACAGTTGATGGTAAAATAGTACGTTACGCAAAAAATCAGGGGAGGTAATTAAATAATGAGTTACGCACCACGCCTCAAAGGCAAATACAAAAACGAAATCGTTTCGACACTGAAAAGCCGTTTTCAGTACAAAAGCATTATGCAGGTTCCCAAAATCAAAAAAATATGTTTGAATCAGGGTATCGGAGATGCAGTAAGTGATAAGAAAATTGTGGATGCATGTGTAGCAGAAATGACCACTATTGCCGGTCAGAAAGCTGTGGCTACTTATGCTAAGAAAGATATTTCAAATTTTAAGGTGAGAAAGGGAGTACCGATTGGAGTACGTGTTACTTTACGTGACGAGAAAATGTATGAATTTCTCGATCGCCTGGTATCAGTTGCTCTGCCCCGTATCCGCGATTTCCGTGGTATCAACAACAAAGGTTTTGACGGAAAAGGAAATTATACACTTGGTATCACTGAACAAATCATTTTCCCTGAAATCAATATTGATAAAGTAAGTAAAATCCGTGGAATGGATATCACCTTCGTTACTTCAGCAAAAACAGATAATGAAGCAATGGAATTACTCAAAGAATTTGGTTTACCATTCAGAACAGGATCTAATAACTAAGAAATAAAAAAGTATGGCAAAAGAATCAATAAAAGCAAGAAGCAGAAAAAGAGAACGCCTTGTAGAGAAATATGCTGCCAAGCGTGCTGCTCTTAAAGAAGCAGGTGACTATCAGGCATTGGCTTTACTGCCACGTAACTCATCACCTGTTCGTCTGCATAACCGTTGCATGATTACAGGACGACCACGCGGTTATATGCGTCAGTTTGGTATATCACGTGTGTTGTTCCGCAAAATGGCACTCGAAGGAAAAATTGCAGGTGTAACCAAAGCCAGCTGGTAATAATAAAGTTTTAACTCATCAATCAATAAGAATAAAATGACGGATCCGATAGCAGATTATTTAACAAGACTACGCAATGCAGTGAAAGCAAATCACCGTGTTGTGGAAGTTCCTGCATCCAATACCAAGAAAGAAATTACCAAGATTCTGTTCGACAAAGGATATATTCTGAATTATAAATTCGAAGAAACAGATAATCATCAGGGTAATATAAAAGTTGCATTAAAATATAATCCGGTTACTAAGCTGCCAGCTATTACAAAAATGCGCAGAGTGAGTCGCCCCGGATTGAGAAGATATGTCAGCCACGACAAACTGCCTCGCATTATTAACGGTTTAGGAATAGCAATTATTTCTACCAGCAAAGGCATTATGACTGACAAGGAAGCACGCCAGTTGAATGTTGGCGGTGAAGTATTATGTTATATTTATTAATCGAATAAGAAGATGTCACGAATAGGAAAATTACCCATAGCACTCCCTTCAGGTATTCAGGTATCTGTTGCAGATAATGTGGTTACTGTAAAAGGACCTAAAGGTACTTTAACACAAGCTATCTCAGAGGGTGTAACAGTTGAAGTAGATGGTGGTCAGGTTGTGGTAAAACGCGCATCTGACGAAAAGCAGCATAAAGCATTGCACGGATTGTATCGTGCACTTATCAATAACATGGTGAAAGGTGTATCACAAGGTTATAAAATTGAACAGGAACTGGTAGGTGTTGGTTACAGAGCAAGTCATCAGGGCCAACAGTTGGATCTTGTATTAGGCCATTCGCATCACGTAGTGTTTCAGTTGCCTTCAGAAATTAAAGTGAATACCAAAACAGAAAGAGGAAGCAACCCAACCATTATTCTCGAAAGCCATGATAAGCAACTTATCGGTCAGGTAGCAGCTAAAATACGCTCGCTGCGCAAACCGGAACCTTATAAAGGAAAAGGTATTAAGTTCACAGGTGAAGTATTAAGAAGAAAAGCAGGAAAATCTGCAGCTAAAAAATAATTAAGTAATGTCAAAGACTAAAGATTCACGCAGAGCTAAAATCCGCAAGAGAATTCGCGGTAGCGTTAAAGGAACACAGGAGAAGCCACGCTTATCTGTATTCCGCAGCAACAAACAAATCTATGCCCAGGTTATAGATGATGTTGCAGGTCATACAATCGCAGCTGCTTCATCAGCAGAAGCAGGTATTGCCAAAGGTAATAAGTCTGAAATTTCTGCTTCGGTAGGAAAAATGATTGCCGAGCGCGTAATTGCAAAAGGTATTTCAGCAGTAACATTTGACAGAGGTGGTTATTTATACCATGGCAGAGTAAAAGCTTTGGCTGAAGGTGCCAGAGAAGGTGGTTTAAAATTTTAAAATCAGAACATGTTAGCAACAGCGAATAAAAAAGTAAAACCGGGCGAAATCGAATTAAAGGACAGGCTCGTAGCAGTAAACAGAGTAACTAAGGTAACCAAAGGTGGTCGTACATTCTCCTTTGCAGCTATTGTAGTGGTTGGTGATGAAAAAGGTGTGGTAGGTTATGGCCTGGGTAAAGCAAAAGAGGTAACTGATGCAATTACCAAAGCTATTGATGATGCAAAGAAAAACCTTGTAAAGGTAACAGTACATAAGACTACCGTTCCTCATGAGCAGGAAGCAAGTTTCGGTGGTGCTAAAGTGTTTTTGAAGCCGGCAGCTGCAGGAACAGGAGTAATTGCAGGAGGTGCAATGCGTGCTGTTCTTGAAAGTGTTGGAATCAGTGATGTGTTGGCAAAATCAAAAGGCTCATCAAATCCGCACAATGTTGTTAAAGCCACCATTAATGCACTTGCTTTGATGCGCGATGCTGTTACTGTGGCCAATCAGCGCGGTGTTGATTTAGGCAAAGTATTTAACGGTTAAAAAGTAAAGAGAGGAATATCTCATGGGAAAAGTAATTATAAAACAAGTGAAAAGCGGAATTGACCGCCATAAATCCCAAAAGCTTACTTTAAAAGCTTTGGGTTTAAAAAAATGTTTATCATTCAGTTGAAAAGGAGAATACACCTCAGATACAGGGCATGATTGCTAAAGTAAAACATCTGGTGGAAGTAACCGAAAAATAAATATCGAAGAAGAAATTATGAACTTAAGTAATTTAAAACCTGCAAAAGGTTCAACAAAAAACCGCAAAAGAATAGGTCGTGGAACAGGATCAGGACATGGCGGAACATCTACTCGCGGTCATAAAGGAGCTCAGTCACGTTCAGGATATTCCAGCAAAGTTGGTTTTGAAGGAGGTCAGATGCCACTTCAAAGACGTTTGCCAAAAGTTGGATTTAAAAATTATTTCCGTGTAGAATATACCGGAATCAATCTTGACGTAATCCAAAGCCTGAACGAAAAGTATGGTATTTCAGATGTTGATCATACAGTATTATACGAAAAAGGTTTGGTAAGCAAAAGAGATCTCGTAAAAATACTTGGACGCGGACAACTGAAAGCTAAAGTAAATATCAAAGCTCATGCTTTTTCAGCAACCGCAAAAAATGCAATTGAAGCCGCTGGTGGCACTACAACCATTGAAGAGAAATAATGAAAGACCTGATACAAACATTACGGAATATTTTTAAGATTGAAGAGCTTCGTACCAAGCTCCTCAATACATTTCTTTTTATAGCTGTTTATCGTCTGGCATCACATATTGTGTTGCCGGGTGTTGATCCTAATTTGCTTGGAAGCTTAAAGAATCAGGCTTCTCAGGGAATATTCGGCTTACTGGATATGTTTGCAGGTGGTGCTTTTTCTCAGGCTTCAATCGTAGCTCTTGGAATCATGCCATATATCTCTGCATCAATCGTGGTACAGATTCTTGGAGTTGCAGTTCCATATTTTCAAAAAATGCAGAAGGAAGGTGAAAGCGGACGAAATAAAATTAATCAGATTACACGTTGGCTGACTGTGCTTGTTGTTGCAGGTCAGGCACCCGGTTATCTGGTGAATCTTCGTGCTCAGGCTCAGTCTGCAATTATAGCTTATTCAAACCCTGACGCATTGTCGCCCACTTTATGGTGGATTACTTCTATCATCATTCTTATATCAGGAACCTTATTCGTAATGTGGTTGGGTGAAAGAATTCAGGAAAAAGGAATTGGAAATGGTATTTCACTCCTTATCATGGTGGGTATCATTGCACGTCTCCCGTTTGCTTTACGTGATGAGTTTATGTCAAGGCTGAATCAAACCGGTGGTGGACTTATCATGTTTTTGGTAGAGTTGGTAGCCTTATTTGCAGTAGTAGTTGTAAGTATTCTGCTGGTACAGGGTACACGTAAAATACCCGTTCAGTTTGCAAAGAAAATTGTAGGTAACCGTCAGTATGGAGGAGTAAGACAATATATTCCGTTAAAGGTAAATGCTGCAGGTGTAATGCCTATCATTTTTGCACAGGCTATCATGTTTATTCCTGCAACGATTGCACAATTCTTCCCTGAGTCATCATCCATGCAGGGAATAGCACACTCTATGACAGATTTTCACTCTGTTGGATATAACGTGTCCTTTGCATTGTTAATTATTCTCTTTACTTATTTCTACACGGCAATCACTGTCAACCCTAATCAGATGGCTGATGACATGAAAAAGAACGGAGGATTTATTCCCGGAATCAAACCCGGAAAACAGACTGCATCATTTATTGATGATGTGATGTCTAAGATAACTTTACCCGGATCCATATTTCTGGCTATTGTTGCTATATTACCTGCTATGACAAAGGTTTTAGGTGTCAGCAACAATTTTGCACAGTTCTATGGAGGAACATCATTACTGATTCTTGTAGGGGTTATATTAGATACCTTACAACAAATAGAAAGTCATCTGCTGATGAGGCATTATGACGGATTAATGAAATCAGGACGTATTAAAGGAAGAACATCCATTAGTGCACCTGTTTAATAAAACAAAAGAAAGGTCGTGCAGGTTGAATATCGCTCCAAAGAGGAGATTGAGTTAATAAGAGTTAGTTCTTTACTTGTTGGAAAAACTATAGCAGAAGTAGCAAAGCATTTAAAAGCAGGTGTTACCACACTTGAATTAGATAAAATTGCTGAGGACTTCATTCGCTCACATCAGGCTGTTCCTGCCTTTAAAGGATATCATGGTTTCAGTGGCTCTTTATGTGTTTCCGTAAATGCCGAAGTAGTTCATGGAATTCCGGGTAGCAGAGTGATAGTGGAAGGCGATGTGGTTTCCGTAGATTGTGGTGTGCTGAAAAATGGCTACTATGGCGATTCGGCCTACACATTTGCAGTTGGAGAAGTGTCAGAAGATGTAGCAACACTGATGCAAGTCACTAAAGCATGTCTCTACAGAGGAATTGAAAAAGCTATAGCAGGAAACAGAATTGGCGACATTAGTAATGCCATTCAAAAACTTGCCGAAGAGCATGGATTTGGAGTCGTTCGTGAGTTGGTTGGTCATGGTGTGGGAAAGCAGCTTCACGAAAAACCTGAAGTACCAAATTATGGTAAAGCAGGTCAGGGTATGTTGCTGAAGCCGGGGCTTGTAATTGCCATTGAACCTATGATAAACATGGGAACAAAAAATGTAAGGCAACTCAAGGATGGATGGACCATAGTTACTGCCGATATGAAACCATCGGCACACTTTGAACATACAGTGGCAGTTGACAATATAAAAGCAGAAATATTATCATCATTTGATGATATTGAAAATAGTGAGAGAGAAAATAAGAATCTGTGCAATGTGCACACAACACAGAAAAATATAGTTTAAAAAAAGAAATGGCAAAGCAATCATCAATAGAGCAGGATGGAACCATCATCGAAGCGCTGAGCAATGCAATGTTCAGAGTGGAGTTGGAGAATGGGCATGAGATTATTGCACACATTTCAGGAAAAATGAGAATGAACTATATCAAAATATTACCCGGTGACAAAGTACGGTTGGAAATGTCGCCTTATGATTTAACGAAAGGTAGAATAACCTACCGCTATAAATAAAGATTATTGACTAACAGATAAATATTCAGAAATGAAAGTCAGACCAAGTTTAAAGAAAAGAAGTGCCGATTGCAAAATTGTAAGACGTAACGGCAAACTGTATGTAATCAACAAAAAGAACCCGCGCTTCAAACAGCGTCAGGGATAATTACATCCGAAAAAACGAATATCAAAAAATTAAAAAGAATTAAGATTAAATGGCACGTATAGCAGGTATAGATTTACCAAAGAACAAAAGAGGAGAAATAGGCCTCACCTACATTTACGGAATTGGTCGCTCAACTGCACAGCAGATATTGGACGATTGCGGCATTTCTTACGACAAGAAAGTTGATGAGTGGAATGACGAGGAACTGAATAAAATCCGTTCATTCATTAACGACAACTTAAAAATTGAAGGTGCATTGCGTTCTGAAACGCAGCTGAACATTAAACGACTGATGGACATCGGAAGCTATCGCGGAGTTCGTCATCGTTTGGGACTGCCTGTTCGTGGCCAACGCACAAAAAATAACTGCCGTACACGTAAAGGAAAACGTAAGACAGTAGCAAACAAAAAGAAAGTAACTAAATAAAAAAAGGAACAGATGAGCTTTAACAACTCATCTTCAGAATAACTCAAAAAATGGCAAAACAACAACAAGGTACAGCGGCAAAAACAACCCGCAAGAAAGTAGTAAAAGTGGAAGCTGCAGGCGAAGCTCACATCAATGCAACTTTTAACAACATTATCATCAGCCTTACAAATCTGCAAGGTCAGGTAATTTCATGGGCAAGTGCCGGCAAAATGGGATTCAAAGGTTCAAAAAAGAATACTCCTTATGCTGCACAGTTAGCAGCTGCCGACTGCGCCAAAGTAGCTTTTGATTTAGGTCTTCGCAAAGTAAAAGTTTTTGTAAAAGGACCTGGGGCAGGACGCGAATCTGCTATCCGTACACTTCACTCTTCAGGAATTGAAGTTACCGAAATTCTGGATCTTACTCCAATACCTCATAATGGTTGCCGTCCTCCTAAACGCAGAAGAATATAATCCGAATTATAACAATATTTAATATAACAGTTTCATAAAATATGGCACGATACATTGGTCCGAAAACGAAAATAGCACGAAAATTCCGTGAGCCTATATTTGGCCCTGATAAATATTTCGAAAAGAGAAGTTATCCTCCGGGGCAACATGGAATAGCAAAAAAACGCGCTAAGCAAAGTGAATATGCTGTTCAGCTTTTGGAAAAACAAAAAGTAAAATATACCTATGGAATTCTGGAGCGTCAGTTTTCACGCATCTTCAGTATTGCTTTGCGTAAAGATGGTATCACAGGTGAAAACCTGCTTAAACTGATGGAATCGAGATTAGATAATGTGGTATTCCGTTTTGGTATTGCTCCTTCACGTGCAGGTGCACGTCAGTTGGTAAGCCATTGCCATATCACTGTAAATGGTAAAGTAAATAATATTTCATCTTACATACTTAAACCGGGTGATATTGTTGGAGTAAGAGAGCGTTCAAAATCTAATGAAGTTATTACAGATTCATTAGCATCACGTTCTAACAAATACGGATGGCTGGAGTGGGATACTACTGCAATGCAGGGTAAATTTGTTACAACACCATCACGCGATGAGATTCCTGAGAATATCAAAGAACAACTCATTGTCGAATTGTACTCTAAATAACAGTTCATCAACCCTGAAAACAATAAATTAAGTTCAATAATTAAAGCATAAAAAATAAAATATAAAATGGCCATACTTGCATTTCAACGTCCCGACAAAGTGATTATGAACCACTCATCCGAAACTTTCGGACAGTTTGAGTTCAGACCTTTGGAGCCGGGTTATGGAATTACCGTAGGTAATTCGCTGCGCAGGATATTACTTTCTTCACTGGAAGGACATGCAATTACCAATATACGCATTGCCGGAGTTGATCATGAGTTTTCTACTATCAAAGGTGTAGTGGAAGACATCACAGAAATGATTCTAAACCTGAAACAGGTTCGCTTCAAAAAACAAATTGAAGGTACAGACTCTGAAAAAGTTCAGGTGGTAATAAACGGAAAAACTGAATTTACTGCAGGTGATATTGCCAAACATACTTCTGCATTTCAGGTGTTGAATCCTGATTTGGTAATTTGCACCATGGACCCTTCAGTGAAAATTGTAATTGACATCACCATTGACAAAGGACGTGGTTATGTACCTGCTGAAGAAAACAAATCAAACAGTCATCCTCTCGGAACCATTGCAATTGACTCTATCTACACTCCAATTAAAAATGTAAAATACTCAGTTGAAAATTATCGTGTAGAACAAAAAACCGATTACGAAAAACTGGTTCTTGAAATTACTACTGACGGAAGCATTCATCCAAAAGAAGCATTGCGTGAAGCTGCTGAAATTTTAATTCATCACTTTATGCTGTTCAGCGATGAGAAAATTACGCTCGACACCAAACCAAAAACTCCGGTTGAAGAGTTTGATGAGAATACACTTCACATGCGCCAGTTGCTTAAGTCAAAACTGGTAGATATGGATTTGTCAGTGCGTGCGCTCAACTGCCTTAAAGCAGCTGATGTTGAAACACTGGGCGATTTGGTTTCTTTCTCGAAAACCGACTTGCTTAAGTTTAGAAATTTCGGTAAAAAATCACTTACAGAACTGGAAGAACTAGTACGCAGCAAGAATCTTACTTTCGGAATGAACATACAGAAATATCTGCTCGACAAAGAATAATTATTAAAAAAGGAAATTGAATCATGCGACACGGAAAAAAAATTAATCATCTTGGCAGAACGCATAGCCACAGAGAGGCTATGTTATCCAATATGGCATCATCACTTATTTTGCACAAACGCATTACTACAACAGTAGCTAAGGCCAAAGCATTGCGCAAGTATGTGGAGCCAATCATCACTAAATCAAAGGCAGACAGCACCCATTCGCGCAGAACAGTGTTTAGCTATCTTCAGAATAAAGAAGCAGTAGCTGAACTGTTCAAGGAAGTGGCTCCTAAAATCGGAGAACGTCCGGGAGGATATACCCGTATTCTGAAAACAGGATTCAGACCCGGTGATGCCGCTGAAACCTGCATGATGGAACTGGTTGACTTCAACGAGTTGATGATAAAAGAAAAAGCACCTGCTAAAAAAGGCTAAAACAACCCGCAGAGGTCGTAAGCCAAAAGCTAAAGCAGATGATGCTGCTGCTCCGGATAAGACGGAAGAGTAAATATTTAATTAAAAACTATTTTGCAAAGAGGATAATACGAAAGTATTATCCTCTTTTTTTTGCCATAAAGTCAATATCCATTATCCATATCAATTATATAAGAATCCGCATTATTCGAATTGCATATAGAAGTCAGAGTGTGCCGAAGTCTTCATTATCCGTTTGCACCGGTTCAAACTTTTTTACAATTTCACTGTTTAATTTTTAATTTTCGTTCTTATATGAAACTCATTTTAATTATGGCTACATTAATAGCAGGCATGAGTGGTCCTGCAGGAACAGTTTATGACTTTAAAGTAGATGGACTTACAGGAGGGAAAATAGATTTATCTCAATATAAAGGCAAGAAAATTTTAATAGTAAATACTGCTTCCAAATGTGGTTATACACCTCAGTATAAGGAATTGGAAGAACTGTATGAAAAATATAAAGACAAGGTGGTAGTCATTGGATTTCCTGCAAATAATTTCTTATGGCAGGAACCCGGCACCAATAGTGAAATAGCTGAGTTTTGTACTAAAAATTATTCGGTAACATTTCCTATGGCCGCGAAAATTTCAGTGAAAGGAAAAGATATGCATCCGCTTTTTAAATGGCTTATCGAACAACCCAATCCTGACTTCACAGGGGGAATAAAATGGAACTTCGAAAAGTTTTTGCTGGATGAAAATGGGAAACTCATTCATCGTTATCGCTCTGCAGTAAATCCGATGAGCGAAAAGATTACAAAGAACTTTTAAATAGTATTTTAAAATAATTCAAATTGCTGATTCATTTCAAGTGTATCAGCAGCTGAACTGTCCTGTGGAACCACATACTTTAATGCCGGTCCCTTTAGTTTTACCTGTGGTTCGAGGTTAAACGTATCCAAGGGTGTAATCCAGGTTTTTGCAAGCATCCTGTTAGTCATAATTCGATAATAGGAGGCAAGGTAAGGTTTGAGATTTCCGGTAGAATCGAAAGAATATTTGTAATACTTAGGTCGTGGAATAATACCTGCAAGGTAAATACTTTCAGCAAGGTTCAACTGTGCAGGTGTTTTATCAAAATAAAAATGAGAAGCATCTTTAATACCATAAATACCGGGACCCCATTCAATCACATTGAGATAAATTTCAAACATTCTTTCTTTGCTCACCAGATGTTGATTTTCGATAAGCCATACGATTAACATCTCCTGCAATTTGCGCGAAATAGTTTTCTCCCTTGAAAGAAAAACATTTTTTACTAATTGCATACTGATGGTGCTGCCCCCTCTTACAAAACGTTTTGCTTTTAAGTTTTCAATCATACTTTCTCTGAAAGCATCTTCAATAAAACCCCTATGATAAAAGAAAGAAGGATCTTCGGAGGTGAGAACGGCATATTGAAGGTAGTGGCTTATATCGGCTAATGAAACAAAATCAGGATTTTCTTTACCTACAAGAATACTTTTCACATACCGGTCGCCATCATAGGCATCAAAAAGAAATGTGTTGTTGATGTTTGCAAAATTCTCTTTTCCGTATTTTTCAATCTTAAAGTTTTTTGCTGAAAGACTTGAATTCAACTCAAGTGAGTCAGGTTTTTCAAGATCAAGCTTCAGATGAAAATTAAATACCATGTCGCCTCGGGCTTTAAATCCTTTGAAAAGAAAAAATATACCATCAGGCAGGGAACTGAAGAAAGAATCGGCAGGTGTTTGGAATGATAAGTCTGATTGCAACTTAAGGTTATTAACGGGCATGATATATCCACCGGCTTTCATAGCTACCTTATGAATTTTAAGAACGGAGTTGCTGTCAATAGAAACGGTGTTTTCCGAGAGTCTGATATCGGAGTTAAATGAAAGAAGTGGAAAACTTACAGTTTCAGAAGCAATACGCCAGTAGTTGATGTTTAAACTGTCCAATGATGCATGAATACTGAAGGCATCCGTTTGAGTTTGTTTAATAGATAACGAAGCATTTTGAACGGAAACTTTTGGATGATTGTCAGTTTCCAGAAAAGGAAGCCACGCATTACTTTGAGAAGATATACCTGCTGATAATAAATGTTCATCACTGCTGATCTGAAGCCTGATTTGCCATTTTTTAGGAATGCCTGACTTCTCAATGAATTCGAGAGAACTTATTCCCTGACTGTTCTTTATCTCTGGGATGTAAAATAATTTAGAGACGCTGTCTTTTGTAACTGCCATTGACATCCTGTGAAGAGAAAAATTGATGTCAGACATCTGCATTAGCTTCAACCACAAACGTTGAGCTTTGTCTGCCAAAGTAATCTGTTGTGTGGTTGTAATTTGCACAGTGTCTTTTTTATTCTTGAAAAGAAAACTATAGTTGGCTGTGCTGTCAGTAATTACTAAATTCAATTTAATATCTGAGCAGGAAACTGACGACAATGGAGGCTGCAGCTTCAGAAGTTTCCATAATGAAATATTTACTACTACCGTATCAGCACTGAAAACAGTATCGGACAGCGGGGATAATATGTTTATTTTATTAAGTTCTACTTGCCTTAACCCATTAAACTGCAGTTTTCCTAATGTAAAAGTGCCACCTGTTTGCACATGAAAATTTTCTGCAAACGATTTGAATTTTTCCTGAGCAATTTTTTCTCTCAGAGCAATCAGTAACCCTCCTGTTAAAATTAACAGAAGTAACGCAATGAAAAATATTTTTTTTAAAACGGACATAAAAAATCAGGTGGTTAAATTTCCTGATTTTACTTTAAAGAAAAAAATTGAAAAGCAAATTATTTTACAAGGTCAAGCATGCCATACCCCTCATAAGTTAAGGCACCCATTCCATTTTGCCAAACAAACTTATGTACATCAGGATGGGCGTGCAGCGTAAATGGTAATAAGTATCCTGCAACATTTTTGCCTTCTGAAGTGCGATACATACGAATGTATTTCTTGTTTTGCCCTGACATTTTTTGCAAATATTCGGTGTCAGCCTGAATGTCAAATTCTGAATAAGAAGAAATAACGCTTTCAGAAATTCCTGATTTTTCCATTGAATCGAGAGTAAGATTATAAAGGATGTCAGAAAAATTCGGACTTTGCGGATCAATGGACTCCACCGGCTGTTTGCTGTCTTTTTGCGGACTAAATAATACCAAAGGTGAAATACATAAGTAACGCATCTGTGTATTGAACTCTGGATCGGTAATTATTTCTTTGCCTTTTGGAACTAAGTTCATACGGCCAATGGTGAGTCGCCCTTCAGCAAAAATATGATTCGTAAGTTTGTTTATCAGATCCTCATTACTGCTCGAAACTACGAGGGTAATCTTCGAGGACAGAAACTTCATAAACCCATTGTGTATTTTGGAGGTTCCTTTGAGAGATGAAAAATTTAGTTGCTTGCGGTCTTCACCAATCACACGTGCAATTGATGAAAGGCTGTCGAAAATCAACTTCTGATGGTGTAGCGGTATGGTATTCCCGGAATTATTGTCCCTGGTGAATGAAATTTTAACGCGCATACAAGAAAAGTATTAATTGGTTAAAAGTTGGTTTGTATAAATGGTTGAGTAAAAGCTTCTTTGAATGGTTCAAAAATAGAAATAATTTTTTCAAAAACAAGCATAAATTTCAGTTAATATTTAAATATGGCTTGAATTGAATGATGATCAGATAATTTGCGCCCCGACTTGCTGTAGGAGATACATTGCAGTGAAGGGCTGTGTAGTATATAATCTATCCGCAACCATGGAAGCGGTCCAATGTAGGTTGGCGAAAGTCCTTTTCCTTTTTCAAGAAAGGAATCCGTTAATGAATTGCTTATTGTATGATAGGCATAAGAGGAAGGAAGGTCATTAAAATCACCTGCCACAATGACCTTATAACGACATGCATTGATGCTTGCTGCAATTGCTTCGGCCTGACGTGCTCGCTTTACAAATGCCCGTTTTAATAATTGGGTTAACCTGAATGCACCGCGATATTGACCAGTTGATTGTTGTTTTGAAATATTATTAATGAATTGATAATCTTTATTCATCATCCTTACAGATTGTAGATGTACATTGTAGATTCGAATCGTATCCTTATCAACTAAAATATCAGTTGCTATGCAACCATTTGCTGATTCACGTTCTGAAAAAATTGTTTCTTTATGTATGATAGGGTAGGAAGTAAAAGTTGCAATTCCCCATTCATCCTGTCCACGCTCTTTAATTGGAAGAAGGGTGTGTACATTTTTAGCACGAATAACGGAAGGGATTAATTTAACGTTATTGAAAGGTTTGATTACACTGGTATAGAACTCCTGAATACATAATACATCCGGATCCTGTTGCTGAAATTGCTTTAATATATCAGCACGCGTTTCGAGGTTATGTATCCAGTTATACAGATTGAATACTCTTACATTAAAAGTAACTACTTTCAATGTATTGCCGGATTCTGTAGTTGGTTTATCTGAAGAGAAATTCCAGAAGTTCAGAAAAATACGAAGGCCTAATAACAAAACAGGCAATGTAAACCAAAGCAATTTTTTCCGGATAAAAACTATTACCAATGACCAAGCTGCCAACAATAAATAAAAGTATAAAAAGAACAACCCAAATAAAGCAATTATCCAACTTGTTGCCGGACTTACATAAGGAGCCAGTGAAGCCATCAGTGTAATTGCACTGAGAAGAAAGGTGATGCTGATCAATGCAAAATTCTTCACAGGATATAGGATTATTTTTGATTATTGCTGGCTTTGAACAAAATGTCTTTTTCTTCCTTTGAAAGACTTGCATAGCCCGAACGGCTTATTTTATCCAGAATCTTATCAATGACTTCCTGTTTACTATTTTTCTTAGTAAGATAATCTTCGTCTGTATTGCTTTTTCGGTAAACAACTTTTATTTTTGGTTTACCTGCTCCCGAAATCCTGCCGAAAAACTGTTGTAACGGAAGTGTAAGGTCGTGGCCTTTTTTAAGAAGTCGTATATAAGCAAATCCAAAAACAGCACCACCAATATGAGCAATATTTCCTCCGGCATTTGACCCAGTTATGCTTAATAAGTCCATCACGAAAAGAGCCACCGCGATATATTTGAGTTTAACACGCCATTGAGGAAGAAACACTGCCACCTCGTAATCGGGAAGCAATGTGGCAATAGCTACAGTCACAGCCAATACACTTGCTGAAGCACCCAATGCTACAGCATAATTAACTTCCTTGTTGAATAAAGGAAAAAGGTTGTAGAATAGAATAAATAAACCTGCACCTATCATTCCACCCAAAAGATACACCGGCAGTATTTTCTTTTCGCCCAGGTATTCAGTAAAAATTCTCCCCATGAAAAAAAGCCATAACATATTAAAAAGTATGTGGAAGAAATTTTCGTGATAAAAACAATAGGTGATGATGGTCCAAGGTTTATACATGAGCGATTTAAGTGATGATGGCACAGCCAGCCAATCCGACATCCAGTCGCTAACAGTGCCTTCCGGAAAATTAAAAAGACGCAAAACCACATTGCCTATGTTTACCAACAGAAAAATAACAACGTTAACAGCTATAATTCGTTCAAGTGTATTGAGCGATGAAAATGTTTTTCGTGTAGAAGTTAACATTGTCAGTACATTGATGAGCGGTTATTCTTATTCCAAATTCGTATCAAAATATATCCGAATAACATTCCACCAAGATGAGCAAAGTGTGCAACATTATCGGTAGGATTATTTTGCCATGCAGAATATAACTCAATTCCGCCTAAAATTATTACAAGATATTTAGCTTTTATAGGAATGAAAAAGTATAGATAGATAAGAGTATTTGGAAATAATATTCCGAATGCCATCAGTACTCCATATACGGCACCTGATGCTCCTACAGTAGGTATGTCAGTCTTGAAACGGATATATTCATCTATTAACTGACGTGCCTGTTCAACCATAACATTACTGTCGCCATGTGCATACCAGGCTTGTTTTAATGATTCCACTGCTGAAGCGTATTCAGGGTTCAGATATTGATATGGAATATTCTCTCTTACAAAAACAGCAAAGGCATCAGCACCCGGAGCATTTAAGAATGCCTGAGCTTTTTCCTGAAGTGATCCTAATTCGTAATATCCAATGAGCGTATGAATCAGTGCAGCACCAAGTCCTGTAACAAGAAAATAAATCAGAAATCTCTTAGGCCCCCACAGGTTTTCCAGAATCCCTCCAAACATCCAAAAAGCAAACATGTTGAGAAAAATATGTGAAAAGCTGCCATGAAGGAACATATAGGTGATGTACTGCCACCAGTGAAATTTTTCGGAGGCCGGAAGGTAAAGTCCGGCTGCTTCATTAAGACTGAAGCCCATTTGCTCCAAAACGATATTAGCAAAAAAAGCAAGCGCGCTGATGATCATTATATTTTTAATGACATCGGGCAAAAGCTTAAAACTTGAGGGTCGAAATTCCTGCATATAAAATTAAAAAATCAGTGCAAAAGTAAGACTGTTGCAGACTATTTTGGTAACTGTAAATCTAATTTGCAATAACACAAAAATAAATTAATTCCAATTGCAAACATGCCTTGTTGAGGATTAACTTAACCTTATCTGAAATATTATTTGATTGGTGGATTGATTTGCAAAAGAGCTAAGGTTTTTAAGTCCATTTCTCCATTATAATATTTTTCAAGAACTTTCCTGAAAACATCATCTGAATGGGCAATTTGTGCAAAAAGAGTCATGCATGATTTAAGTTTAACAGTATCCTGCTTACCAAAAATAATATCGGCCTGATTGTGTTTTATCTTTAATAATTCACCGGAAATTTCTTTCAGACGATTTCCCAGCACAGGATGGTGGAGATAATGAGTGGCTTCGTCCATGTCATTGATTCCATAAAATTCTGCATAATGGCTTTTCCCAAGTCCTTTTAGTTGGGGGAATATATACCACATCCAGTGACTTTTCTTTTGTCCCTTTTTTATTTCATTTAATGCTGTGGTATAACTGTCCTGTTGTGCAAGAAGAAATCTGTTCAGATCGGGCATTCCATGCATTTTTAATTTCACTGACAAATTTAAGATTAACAACAATTATGTATTATACAAAAAGAAAGACCTTGTTCTTCTGAACAAGGCCTTTAGTTAAATCCGGATTTTTCAGTTTATTGAAAAACCCACCCAAATATCAATGAATTTCTTTTTCATTGTTTTACCACTGGATTGAGATGGTATATTTGGGCTAAAACTGCAAGATTATTCTTTACTTTCTTTTCTTAATTCTTTTTTAGCATCATGATGTTCTTTTTTTTCTGTAGCATGACGTGTAGTTCTCTTGTCCTGTTTTATCTCAGTGTGAACATCCTTAGCTTCAGTTTTTTCAACTTTTTCAGTTTTTGGATTTGGTTGCACATGGGTTGCTGTAGCCGGTGTTTTTGTACTCTGAGCTCGAGCAAAAGATGCACTTCCGAATGTGAAAAGTGCAACAGCGATAAGTAACTTTTTCATTTTATTTTCCTGCTAAAATCACAAGTCAAAGTTTCAATAATGAATATGACAGTAAGATGAAAAATAAAATATCAGATAGATAACTTAAAAATCAATTCATCTGAAAAACAGAAGAAGAGAATCCGAAGAATTACAATGTCTAATCAGATTAACTTATCAGAAGGATAGAGTAGCTCCACCCATAACCTGAAATCTGTACCCGGGATAATTATACCAGTTAAAATATTGTACAGATCCAATATTATTGAAAGCTGCAAATACTGAAAGCATTTTTGAATAACGGTATTCAATATTCAGATTGGCATCAAAATAACCTTTTATTTTCTGAAATCCTGTGCCATCGTAAGCAGCTGCAAACCTTTCACCACGATAATACATATCGGTTTTCAGAATAATTTTATCTCGCATCACATAGTATCCGCCCAGGTTTACAGATACTGCCGGCACAAACCATGCTTTGGCAAGATCATCAGGTTTATCATTGGTATAAGCAGCACCAATATGCGCACTGAATTTTTCATTGCGCTCAAATATAAGTTCACCTTTAATTTTAATTACATCAGCATCGCTATATACTGTAGAAAATGTTGTGTAGTCCAAAGCCGAAGATGAATCATTTACAAAGTAAACCGCATTGACTAATCTGTTAAATGAAGCAGAAGCACTGAAAAGAATTTCTTTGTCCAGTTTAATATTCAGCCCTCCTGAAATGTCTAATTTATTGTTGGTATTACCCGGTATTACATTATCACCTGTAAACGGATTGATTCCTGTTAAACTTTTATAAGAGTTCTTCTGCATATTTCCTGTAACCTGTGCATGTATCATCAGCACATCACTGGCTAATTTATATCTGGCTTCTACATGAGGATACAGGTGAAATTTGGGATTCAGATTTGCTTCCCACTCTGTGTTTACTCCTGCAATCAGTCTGAAAGTAGGAAATTCAAAAGTATAACGCGGATAAATTCCAACCAGCGTATTTTTACCGTTTATAGAATCAACAGGCAGATTGGTGCGTGTGTAATCAACCTTTATATCAGCTGATGCATCACGGTCTGCAATTTGTCTTTTTATAGTACCATTGAATGCAAAATTACTCTCACCTGTCTTTCCAAAATCACGTTTGCCATTATATCCATAAAAAGAAATTCCTGCATCGTATCTGTAAGTGGATTCTGTATGTGATAAATTATCAAAACCAATATTGCCATCTATTCCCGTGAAAAGCTGACGTGTTTCGGCTTTGCTGTAAACAGTAGCTTGCCTGTCGTATCCATAAAAGTGATATACCTTACGGTCAAGATTTATTCCTGCACGCAATGTTCCCAACTCCGTAAATTTTTTACCGAATAATTCCAGGCTGTTGATGCTGTTATCTGTCTTTCCGTAATTTTTTATGGCACCTGTTGAAGACAAATGTTTGTAGTGAATTCCTGCATCAAATTCTTTAGAGCGTAATGCATTGTAATATATTTCTGCATAAGGAGTATTATGTGTTCCATAACCACCTTTCACATATCCCCTGTGCAACAACTTTATTTCATCATCTTTTATCTTGACAGGTTTAATGGGAGTGGTGTTGAAAGGAGTTTCTGTGCGTTTGGGTTCTATCTTATAACTCAGATTCAGTTCTTTTGCAGTAGTTGTATCAGCTGCCGGAAGGTTACTGATTTTAACTGCATCAGATAGAGTAGGCTGGTAATCTTTTACCACTACAATATTTTCATTGCCAATATTCTTAACACTGTCGCGTGTGGTTTGAGCCCACAAAGAACTTCCTGACAATACCAACATCAGAAAGGGAATTAATTTTATGGAAAAATGATTTGTCATTGCTGTAATGTTTATTGATTGATTAGTTTTCATCTTCGCCCTCCTCCTTAGGTTTGTTTAATTCGCGCTGTGCATCAGATGCAATGATGGCATTAAGTTTTTCAGTTGCAATCTGACGAAGGTCTTCAGGGTCATCAGCATTGCGCTCGTAGTTATCAATGATACTCTGATAAGTTTGTTTTGCCTGGAAAGTATCTTTTAAAGCTACATAATTATCAGCAAGTAAAATAAATGACTTTCCAATCCAGAAGTCATAAGATGGAACCTGTTTGATCACATCAAAACATTTTTTCTGAGAATCTTTATAATTTCCCCACTGATATTGAATTAAGGCTAAATTGTATTTGGCTTCCGCTACCAGTTCGCTGTTGCTGCCTTTTGCAATTACTCCGTATTCTTTTGCAGCAGCAGAGTAATCTTTGGCTTGCATAGCACAACGAGCTTTTATTGTGTGCGCCTCTACAATAGCAGTTGGATCAGCTTTACTGTTGCCAATAAGTTTTTCGGCATAAGGCAATGCGGCAGAGCAGTTTTTTAATTTGTCATAACAGCGCATAATTCCTGTCTGAGCAATCAGAATATTATCTGTATAGTCAGCATTTGTTTCCAGACGTTGATAACAGGCCAGTGCCTGCTCATAATTTTTCTGAGTATAATAAATTGCTGAAGAACGCAACAACGAACGTTCTGTAAACAGATTCTTGGGAGCACTGTTTACGGTTTCATAACCTTTAAGAGCGTTGGTATAATCTTTATTAATAAAATCACATTCAGATTTATAAAAAGTAGCATTCAACACATAGGAGCCATTAGGGAATCGGGATAGATACTGTACGAAATCGTTGCCTGCATTCTTATAATCACCTTTCATGTATCGTTGTTCTGCGGCTTCATAGGTAATGGAATCCTGTGCACCACTGCTTACAGCACTGTTAGGAATATTTTTAACATAATTGAAATAAGCATTAGGATTACCTTCTGTAACATAAATATTTTTAATCTGATTCAGTGCTTCAACAGCTTCAGGTGTAGAAGGATATTTGGAAACAACCTGTTTGAATGTTTCAATTGCTTTTTCATCATTCTTATTGTTATAGTAGATGAGTCCTTTGTTCAACAATGATTTTTTAATGTAAGGACTTGCAGGGTAGGAGGTAATGAGTTTGTTATAAGCAGTTTCAGCTTCGCTGCTTCTGTCAAGTGCCACCAGCGCATTGGCTTTTTCAAAATATGCATCATCTACATAATTGGAATTGGGATAAGTTGTAATAAGTTGTTGCATGGCATCAACTTTTCCACGTAAGTTTCCACTGATTCCTGAAATGATACCCCGTTGAAATAATGAATAATCAGAAGAAGATGCTTTTGTTCCTACAGCCTGATTGTAAAAATTTTCAGCATTGGTAAAATCACGTTGCATAAAATATGCATCACCAATCCTCACCAGTGCATCGTTATAGCGGTTGTCATCAGTCTGGCTTCGAGTGGCAATATATTTCCTGAACCAGGTTGCAGCTTCTTTATAATTTGCTTTTTTGTAATAACAATAGCCAATGTCATAATTGGCACGATTGTAAAAATCAAGTTTTAAAGCTGCAGGAGAATAAATGAAAATGCGATATTCTTTTATGGCATCATCATACTTCCCAAGATTATAAAGTGCTTCCGATTTCCAGTAAATTGCCTGTGCCTGAATGAGTGCATCACTGTTGGTAGTGATAGCTTTATTCAGCAGTTTAATGGCATCATTATAATCTCTGTCGTTGAATAATTCTACTGCACGATAGTAGGCTACTTTCTGATATGCAGCATTGCCTGCAGCTGTACGGTTTTTTATAGCATCCAGGGCTGCCAATGCTTCTTTATAGTTTCTGGTTTGAATATACATGGTGGCCAGCAGTTCGCTTACTTCATCCTTATGAGTGCTCTGCGGATAACGTTTCATAAAATCATTCATCACCCTGATGGTTGATGGCTGAAAATTAAGATCGCAGGAAAGTTTTGCAAAGTTGAATAATGCTTCCTCCTGAATGGATTTGTCATAATCCATTTTTGATGCCGATTCAAATGCTGCTAATGCACCTTGTTTATCACCAGTCTTCAACAAACAGTCGGCAAGATGATAATAAGCACTTTGAGAAATCTTATCCCTCTTATTCACTACCTGTTTAAAATACTCTTCAGCTTTGGCATAATCCTGCTGCATGTAGTAGCAAAAACCAATCTGATATTTATCTTCTCTTGAAGTTTGAGGAGTATTTTTTGAGTAATCTTCAAAATATGCAATTGCTTTGGCGTAGTTTCCTTTACGGTAATATGCTTCAGCTACCATTCGTTTTATTTCTGTTTTATACTGAACAGATTCTGACTTAAGCATGGGCAGTGCATAGTCCAGCAGTTCATCATATTTCTGTTGGTCGAAATAAATCTGAGTGATAAAACGTGGAACCAGTGGCCCGAATGTTTCTGAATCTTTCAGTTTGAGAAACTGTTCGAGGGCAGCTTTATTATTATTACGTGAATATTCCACATAAGCATTATAATACTGTGCAGCTGTCTGGTATTTTGATTCTACATTAATAATTTGCGAAAAACTTTTTCCTGCTTTGTCATAATCCTTTTTGATAAAATAGCAGTATCCTTTTTTGAAATAATATTCAATTACTTCATCGTTTTTCAGGTAAGCCACATCAACTGCTTCAAGATGTTTGGCAGCATCACGGTATTTACGTTGCTTGTAATAAATACGCCCCAGTTGGAAATGTGCCAGTGAAACATTGATACTTTGAGGATATTTTGTGATAAAATCGTTCAGCAAAAATGCTGCGTCAGGATGGAAGAGTTCGGCAGCGCAAAATCCGATGTAGTATAATGCATCCTGTCTTGAAGCTTCCGACAGCTGATCATTAAGCGATTTGTTGAATTCTTCAGCGGCAGCGCTGTATTTTTCTTTTCGCATCAGATCGAGTCCCGATTTAAACCTCCATTCAGGATCGGTATAAACGGATGTTTGTTGCGCGGCAAGCATTGCCGGAAAAATGAACAGTAGAATACTGCTCAGTAATTTATTTGTCATGCTCTTTTTCCGAAATTTAATACAAAATGCAAATTTATTTTCCCTGCTGTGGATAGAGATGAGTTTGCTCTGCATAAGCGTATTTTTATGAACAAGGTTTTGCGGATAACTTTAGTCAGAAGCAAGTGGTGTTTTGGGTGATGAATTCTTCCTGTTTAAATTGAAAATGGTAGTAAAAGATGAAATTTCAGAATGATGCCGGATACAAACTGTAACATATATGCCCAATTAACGTATCACCCCGTTAAATAGTATCCATCATGAAAGGTAAAATAACCATAACAGTACTCGCCCTTGCTGCTTTAGGCACTGTAATATCTTGTCGCAAAGACAAAGATGATGGCGATTATGAGGTAAGTGTTTCGCAGGATATGGCATTTGCTGAGAATACACTTATAGAGACAGGTAAAATTGTTGATCAGGCAGGCTCCTATGCCGAACTGGTGAATTATCGTAACAGCAACAACAATGCAATCATGCAACCGGGTTGTGCAACCATTACCACTGAAAATATTTCAGCTACTGAAAAGAAGGTGAAGTTAGATTTTGGAGTAACTGATGTTACCTGCCGCGATGGCAAAAGAAGAAGAGGGATTATTTACCTCAGTTACGAAGGAAGTTATCTCGATCTTAACAAAGAAAATACAGTGACGTTTGAGAACTTTTTTGTGAATGATTACAAAATCAATGGTACAATGAAAGTTACTTATACCGGAAAGAATGCTCAAAACCAATCAGTATATTCTATTAATGATGATATTACCATTAATGATCCTAACGGCAAAACCATGACATGGCAAAATCAACGTACACGCACTTTCATTTCAGGTGAGGGCACTACTTATTCTACAGATGGATTAGCCGGAGTTACTGATGATATATTTGAACTTTCAGGCAGCGGTAATGGGGTTGCTTTCAATGGTACTTCTTTTAATGTTACCATTACAGAGCCTTTGGTACTCAATGGAGATTGCCGTTTTATCACAAAAGGGAAAGCCGAAGTCACTCCTTCAGGCATGAGCACAAGAACTATCGACTTTGGTGATGGCACCTGCGATACAGAAGTAGGAATTGTAATTAATGGAGTAACCTATTACAGAAACATGCAATAAGCAAGCACGTTCATTTGATATAATTGTACCAACCTGCCCGTAAGCAGGTTGTTTTTTTTTTGATTACATTCTGATGTTGATAATTCAATCAGATAAAGAAAAAGAAACATATAACAATCAGTTTAATTTGTCGTAAAGAGGCCGTATGATTTATTTAACTTATGCTGATCAGCCTTCGGGCGTTTTTTTCGAGTCAGGTGGTAGATGTTTGCAGGTACATGAATACGTTGCCTGATGCAAAAATCAGGTTGGTGGCGTTTATCTCTCTTCATCAGTATAATAAGAACAAAGCAAGGATAAAAACTGACGACCCAAATGCATGGGTTTTGCCAATGTTGCCTCGTATGACGGCCTTTGGCTTCAACCGTTTTATTTTATTGATGGTGCTTTTGCTTACAGGAGAGCGAAACATCATTGCCAGAAATGTACTGGCATGCAAAATGGCAATTCAACTGAAGAAAATATTAAAACTGAAAGTATGTTTTGACGGACGGGGAGCTATTGCTGCCGAGTGGAATGAATATAATGTTGTTCCTTTTCCCGAGTGGAAACAATTGATTCACCAATGGGAAAAACAATGTGTGGTTGATTCAGACTGGCGTATTGCCGTTTCCAGTGAATTGGTTCGTTACTGGAATGAGAGATATGACTTTACATCTTCTGATTTCAGTGTAATTCCTTGTACACTCAACACAGGCTTTAAGGCAATAACACTTGACGAAAAAAATATTGCATCAGCACGTGAGCAAATGGGATTTGGTGAGCAGGACATTGTTTTGGTTTATTCCGGCTCGACAGCAGGATGGCAGTCATTTGATATGCTTCATGATTTTTTGAAGCGTATTCTTAACGAACAACTGCATGTCAAAGTGTTGTTTCTCTCTGAAAAAGATAGAAACGTAGATGCATTAAAGAAAGAATTCCCCAACAGAATATTTCAGAAATTTGTGAAGCATCATGAGGTAACTTCTGTGCTTACATCCTGCGATTATGGAATTTTGCTGCGTGAAAAAAGTGTTACAAACCGCGTTGCATCACCCACCAAGTTTGCAGAATATCTTTCAGCAGGACTTCCGGTACTCATTTCGGAAGAAATAGGTGATTACACTGCTTTTGTTGAAACAAATCATTGTGGAAAAGTGCTGAACAGCACTGAAACAATAAAGCTGAACCGCCAATCGCCTGCAGAACGAAACCGTTGTATAACACTGGTTACAGAAAATTATACCAAAGATTCGCAAAGACAAAAATATCTTCAGCTAAAACAAGTTATGAATTAAACTTTAAACCCGTTTTTTGCGTATAACCATTTCTTTTGAAACATTATTATTGTAGAATATTTTTTTAAACCACCATTTTTTATGAAACGTATTTTAGTCACAGGCGGAGCCGGATTTATCGGATCGGCAGTTATTGCTCATTTGCAAAGAGCAGGTCATGAAATTTTTGTCATTGACAACCTTTCTTTCGGAAACAGACAGTTTATTAATGTTGACGATAAGCATTTCTTCAATGCAGATATTCTTGATGAAAACCGGATGGATGAAATTATCGGTAGTATTCGTCCGAACATCATCATTCATCTTGCGGCCATACATTTTATTCCATATTGCAATCAGCATCCTTATGAGAGCAGCAACATTAATATTCGCGGTACCATTCATATACTGAAAGCTGCGCGAAAATATAAACCAGAGAAAGTATTTTTTGCCTCTACTGCTGCAGTATATCCAATTTACGACAATGCCGTGAACGAAACTTTCGCTACAGGTCCAATGGATATTTACGGTTTGTCAAAACTAACAGGAGAGCATTTGTGCAATGAGTTTCATCTGCAATCGCAGATTCCTGTAGTGGTGTGCAGATTCTTCAACGCTTTCGGGCCGAATGAAACCAATCCTCATCTTATTCCTGAAATCCAAAAACAGGTGCTTGAAGGAAAAAGAAAAATTCAGTTAGGTAATCTTACTCCTAAACGTGATTTTATTCACACCTTTGATATGGCAGCTGCTGTTGAAACATTGCTTACACAGGTGAAAGAGGGAATACATACCTTTAATTTGGGTCGTGGTATTGAATATTCAGTTACTGAAATCGTGGATGCATTTTCTAAAGCTATTGGTGAAAAAATTGAAATTGAAGTGGACCCTGCACGAGTGCGTAAGGTTGAACGTCAGCATTTGCTCGCTGATGTGAGTAAGTTGAAGTCTTTAGGATGGGAACCAAAGATTGGTATTGAAGAAGGAATAAAAACACTTGTGCAATGAGTAAACGCCTGCAGGTAGTTTTTTGTACAGATGGTGTTTATCCTCAACTGGTAGGAGGTATTCAAAAACATACACGTCTGTTGGTCGAAGAACTTGCCCGAACAAATGAACTTGACATCGTTGTCATTCATCAGCATCATGAGGCTAATGTCTTCGACCCATCATTAAAAATTACCGAGGTTGGAATCAAGCGTAATAAACACAGCAGTAATTATCTGCTCAACGAATACTATTATTCTCAACAGGTGTTTCAGGAGTTGCAGAATTTTCCTGATGCATTGATTTATGCACAGGGATTTTCTGTTTGGCACAATATCAGCAAAATAGGCCATCGTGTAATTCTTAATCCACACGGACTGGAATTTTATCAGGCACTTTCAACAAAGGATAAACTTAAGGCTATCCCTTATCAGTGGATATTCGGATATTTATTTTCAAAAGCACACAGGGTAGTTTCTTTAGGAGGAAGACTTACAGGTTTGTTGAAACAACATATCAGAAACGCTGATTCAAAAATTGTGGTGTTGCCCAATGCCATCAATTTACCTGCTCAAAAATTTGAGAGAAAAAATTATAACAATACTCCTCTGAAAGTTTTGTTTGTAGGAAGGTTTGCTGCCAATAAAGGAATTAATATTTTGATGGATGCAGCTACACAAATGAATAAGGGAGGATACAAACAGGAACTTGAATTTCATCTGGTAGGTAAGGGGCCTTTATTCGAACATTTCACATCCACAGTTAAGGAACCAAATATCATATTTCATGGTTTTGCTGATGATGCCAAATTAAATCAGCTTTATTGTGAGTGTGACATTTTTGTTCTCCCGACTTTGTTTGAAGGTATGCCTACAGTTGTGCTGGAAGCAATGAGTTATTCACTTCCCATTATTGTAACCGATACAGGAGCAACAACTGAAATGGTTGATCAGCAAAATGGATATATCATCGAAAAGTCATCAGTCAAATCACTTAAAGATGCAATTTCACAGTATTTTGTGTTGAATGAGAATGCAAGGCAACGGCTTTCAGAAAAATCATATCAACGTGTGCAGGAAAATTTTACGTGGTCTGTAGTTGCTCGCAAACATCTTGAGCTTTTCATAAAATTAGCTTCAACAAACTCATAATCTTTATTTTTGTAACCCGAAACCATCATCATGCTTACATTTCTAAAGAATAATTCTCAGTTTGCTATCATGTGTCTTGCATGGGTGTTCTGTGGAATTATTAATCAGTATGTAGGTGTTGCAGCAGTAGTGTTGAGTGTGGTAATGCTCAAGCAAAAGGGAATGTATAAGGAACTTATACTTGGTTTGCTGTTTTTACTTGTAATGAGCGACAATCGGCAAGATGAAGCTTTATATGCTGCTACTGCCAAGAATTTTTTATATTGTATTGATTTCTGCATTTTTATTTTTTCGATCGAAAGAATTTTAGAGGACTTAACGATTACTTTAAACCATTCGTAATATTTTTTATCTGGAGCGCAATTGTGTTAACTCAGGCGCCTATGGTTAATTTTACCAACTCGGCAATGAAAACACTAAGTTATATGTTACTGTTTACTGTAACACCGGCATATTTTATCAAAGCATTCCGTGAACATGGCGAAGAGTTTATCAAGGACGTAATTATGATGTTTTCATGCATTCTGCTGGCAGGTATTATCATGATTCCATTATTTCCGGATGTGGTATTTCTTGTAGGGCGATACAGTGGTGTTTATGGAAATCCCAATGGAGTAGGTATTGCCTGTACATTATTGTTTATGCTCACCTATTTCGCATCCAAAAAGTTCCCCAATTTGTTTAATCATACAGATTTACGAATGGTTTATGGACTTATCATTTTATCAACACTGCTTGCTGTGTCGCGTAATACAATGATGTCAATAATATTGTTTTTGTTTTTGGCAAGATTTTATGAGATGGGATATTTGGCAGGTTTTGCCATATTGATAGTAACCATTGTTGTTTACGAATTGATAAATCAGAATATTGTGGCTATTGTAGAGGCTCTCGGCCTAGGACAATATCTTCGTGCCGAAGCCATCAATGATGCGTCAGGACGTTTGATAGCCTGGCGTACTGCATGGAAAGAAATTCAGGGGCAGTTTTTTTTAGGCAGAGGCTTTGCTTATGATGAATGGTTCTTTTATGAAAACCGTCACTGGTTAAGTCAGTTAGGCCATCAGGGAGGAGTGCACAATTCATGGCTTGCACTTTGGATGAATACCGGACTTATTGGTCTGATTTTATTTGCAGTTGGTTTTATCAGAACATTTGTCAAAGCATTGATTCATTCACGACTTGCATTTCCATTGCTGTTTGCCGTATTATTTTCAGCATCATTCGAAGCCTGGATAATGGGTTCACTAAATCCTTTTCATATTGTATTGATATTAATTATTACCTTAATCACTAAAGACGATCAGTTTAATGCAGAAAAAGAAGAAAGCCCTGTTCCTGTATCTTGAACCCGCAGGATATGTGGAAGCTTGCCTGAAAAAAACTGTGCAGCTTTTTCCGGTCGAGGCTCATGTAGTTCGTTATCCGCTTGACCCGAATGCGCCTTTTAAGTTTGAAGAAATTGAAAATGTAACTTATTACGACCGTACAAAATACGAAGGAGATAAACTGGATAATATGATTGCAGCTTTGCAACCTGACTTTATTTTCTGCAATGGTTGGGTTGACAAAGGTTATGTAAGTGCAACGAAAAAGTATTCAGGAAAAATTCCTACCATACTTTCATTCGATAATTTGTGGGAAGGTAAACTTAAGCAGCATGTTGCTTCTGTAACAGCTCCCTTTATTCTGCCCAAAATATTTTCGCATTGCTGGGTACCCGGTGAACCACAGGTGGTGTATGCAAAAAAACTTGGATTCGACATCAGTAAAATAAAAACCGGAATGTATGCTGCCAATTTCGAATTGTTTGATTCCATATTTAAGAAAACGTGGCCTATAAAAGAAAAAAAATTCCCAAGAAGGTTTGTGTTTGTTGGAAGATATCTCGATATCAAAGGTCTTCGTGAATTGTGGAAAGCATTCATCAATGTACAGTCAAAAACACCCACCGATTGGGAGTTGTGGTGCATAGGCAAAGGACCCCTGGATGCTGAATTTCCTCAGCATGAAAAAATAAAAAATATTGGTTTCATTCAGCCAAAAGATTTTGCTTCTTATGTTGAGCAGACAGGCGTATTTATGCTTCCTACTTATGATGAACACTGGGGAGTAGTGGTACATGAATTTGCCATTGCAGGTTTTCCACTTGTGCTTAGCACCAAGGCTCCTGCAGGAACTGCATTCTTACAGGAAGGGAAAAACGGTTTTTATCATCAACCCAAAGACATTGCTTCTATTGAAGAAGTGTTGAGAAAAACCATGTCGCTGTCGGATGAACAGCTTTTAAAAATGGGATTGCACAGTCACGAATTATCAAAGAGCATGACTCCTGATACTTGGGCTGCAACAGTATGGAAATTTTTAAATAACGAATAAATTATGTGTGGAATCACCGGAATATATGGATTGAAAGAAGAACAATCTGCACAGGTTATTCGTGTAATGAATAAGTGCATTGCTCATCGCGGTCCTGATGACGAAGGTTATTATACCGATGCTGATGTGGCTTTAGGTCATCGAAGGCTTGCCATCATTGATCTTTCTCCTGCAGGTCATCAGCCTATGAAAAGCAATGACGGAAATCTTGAAATTATTTTCAATGGAGAGATTTATAATTTCCGGGAAGTTAAAAAGCTGTTGTCCGATTATCATTTTAGATCAGGAAGTGATACTGAAATGATTCTTGCCGCTTATCAGAAATGGGGTAAGCAGTGTGTGCATCATTTCAACGGAATGTTTGCATTTGCTATTTGGGATAAGCAAAAGAAAGAAATGTTTATTGCGCGCGATAGACTGGGCATCAAACCTGTGTATTACTACCGAAGCAACAATCTTTTTGTATTTGCTTCAGAAGTGCGTGCATTGCTTGAGTCGGGTCTTGTGCCTCGTAAACTGAACCGCTCTGCCATCCATGAGTTTTTTGTTTATCAGACTGTGCATGCTCCGCAAACTCTCATTCAGGATGTGATGATGCTGATGCCCGGACATTATGCATTGATAAAAAATAATTCTTTTGAGATAGAAGAGTACTGGAATGTTGCCAAAAATGCAGATTACAGTTCAGAAGGCAAGAGTTATAAAGATGTGTGTAAACACGTAGAGCAACTTTTTTGTAGAGGCTGTTGAAAGAAGACTGATAAGTGATGTTCCATTCGGTGCATTTCTTTCAGGAGGTATTGACTCCAGTGCTGTGGTGGGCATCATGAGCCGCATCCATTCGCAACCTGTCAAAACATTTAACATTGCTTTTGATGAGTCGGAGTTCAGCGAAGCAAAGTTTGCTGCCATGGTGGCAAAAAAATTTAAAACCGATCATCATGAGTTTTTATTGAAACCTGAAGATTTTCTGGAGCAGTTGCCTGAAGCAATGAATGCTCTCGATCATCCGAGTGGTGACGGACCCAATTCTTATATCGTTTCTAAAATCACACGTCAGGCAGGTATCACCATGGCTTTATCGGGTTTGGGGGGTGATGAATTGTTTGCAGGTTATCCTGTATTCCGTTATGCACAAAAAATGCAACAGCAAAAATGGTTGTGGTCATTACCTCAGCCACTGCGCGCATTAATGGCATCAGGAATTGTGATGGCAAAAAACAATTCTCAGAGCGAAAAACTGGCTCAATATATCAAGGCTGAGTCTTACAAAGTGAGAGATACGTTTGCTGTGTCAAGACAGATCAGCAGCATTTCTCAACTCAGTAAAATTATTTCTGAAAAATATAATGGCAACGATTCGGTTAAACAAACAGCGAACGAACTGCTAAGAGAAAATGAAAAACTGCCATTGTTAAGTCAGGTTAGTGTTGCAGAAATATCAACCTATATGCAAAATGTGTTGCTGCGCGATACCGATCAGATGAGTATGGCAGTAGCTCTTGAAGTGCGGGTTCCGTTTCTTGATTATAAACTGGTGGAATATGTAATGGGCATCAGCGATGCTTATAAGAATCCCGTTTTCCCAAAGAAACTGTTGGTTGAAAGTCTGGGAGATTTATTGCCTGATGAAGTAGTGCACCGCAAAAAAATGGGATTTGTTTTTCCATGGCAGCGATGGCTAAAATCGGAGCTGAAAGAATTTTGCAATAAACATATTCACTCACTTGCTGAAAAGGGATTTGTACATAAAGATGGTTTGCTCAACCGTTGGAACAGATTTTTAAACGGTGCTCAGGATGTGCGCTGGCTCGATATGTGGCTGTGTGTTGTATTGGAACATTGGCTCGAAAAAAATAAAATTGAATACTGACAAAAACTGTGGCAAAGAAAAAAATATTGGTAGCAATAGACTGGTATCTTCCCGGATACAAGGCCGGTGGTCCTATACGCTCCTGTGCCAACATTATTTTTAATCTGAAAGATGATTTTGATTTTTCTGTAGTAACGTCCGATACTGATTTCAGTGATAACACACCATATTCATCCGTAAAATCTGACCAGTGGAATACACTGAATGACGGAACAAGGGTTTATTATTTTTCTTCAGCAGGCTTCTCTTACAAAGCTATGGAAGAGCTGATTCTACAGGAGAAACCCGACATAATTTACATGAACAGTTTTTTTTCGAGACAGTTTACGCTTACTCCTCTTCGTGTTATCCGCAAAAAGAAATTGAAGTGCAAGGCCATCATTGCTCCACGCGGCATGCTTGGAGCGGGAGCACTTGCCATCAAACCATTGAAGAAACTTGCATTCATATCATTTTCGAAGATGATGGGTACGTATGATAAAGTGAGGTGGCATGCAAGTACAACTCAGGAAGCTGATGAGATTAAAGCCATTTTCGGAAAAAGGGCAGAGGTGGTTGTTGCATTGAATTTATCTTCGGCACAAACCAACACTGTTGCCGACAAACAAAAAAAATCAGGGGAACTGAATTTACTTTTTTTTAGTCGTATTTCGCGTAAAAAGAATTTGCATCTCGTGCTGCAATGGCTTCAGCAAATTCCTGCTGATAATAAAATCAATTTCAGTATTTACGGAACACTCGAAGATGATGCATACTGGAAAGAATGTGAGGCACTGATTTCAAAACTGCCGGATCATATCCGTGCAAACTACTTAGGGGTGGTTTCTTCTGATGAAACACCAAAAGTTTTTGCCAGGAATCATTTTTCCATTTTGCCTACCATGCACGAAAATTACGGCCATGCCATTATCGAAAGTCTTGCTGCCGGGGTTCCTGTCATCATCAGCAAAAACACACCCTGGCACCAGTTGGAGCAGGCGCTTGCAGGTTTTGATATTGACCTGGCTGACGAAGCAGGGTTTAAAGAAGCTATTCAGAAAGCAGCAGCAATGGATAATGTTACTTACAGCCAATGGCAAACAGCTTCAGTACAGTATGCAGCTTCGGTTTTAAACAACAGCAATACGATAACTCAAAATAAAAAACTCTTTGCAGGTTAGTATGAAACCTATTTTTGTAAATAATGTAAAACAGAATAGCCAATCGTTTGAATCATGAAAGTTTCTATCGTTACCATAACTTACAACAGCGCTGCCACAGTTGAAGATACCATCAAGTCAGTTGTCATGCAGGATTATCCTGATATGGAATATCTGGTGATTGACGGTAAATCAAAAGATCAGACTCTGAGTATTGTTGAACGATATAAGGATAAGATCACCAAAATAGTTTCGGAGCGTGATGGAGGACTTTATTTCGGATTGAATAAAGGATTGAAAATGGCCACCGGTGATGTTGTTGGAGCATTGCATTCCGATGATATTTATGCACATCCGCAGGTGTTGTCGCATGTAATGGAGTTGTTCAATAAAGATCCTGAACTCGAAGGTGTATATGCCGACCTCAATTTTGTGAACCGTGACGACACCAACAAGGTGATGCGTGTTTGGAAAGCCGGTGCGTATGAACCGGATGCATTCAAAAAAGGATGGATGCCGCCACATCCCACATTCTTTGTACGAAAATCGGTGTATGAAAAATATGGCTACATCAATACCGATCTCAAACTGTCAGCAGATTATGAGTTGATGTTACGTTTGATACATAAACACAAAATAAAAATTGCCTACCTGCCCGAAACCATTGTTAAGATGCGAATGGGTGGTGTCAGCAACATCAGTTTTTTCGTAAAACTAAAAGCCAATATCGAGGACAAACTGGCATGGAAGCTCAATAACCTGAAGCCCGGTTTGCTCACCACTTTGCGTAAACCACTGAGAAAAATAGGGCAGTACTTCAAAAAAGCCTACAATCTCTTTTTCTATTAAGTTTAGCTGATTATCAGGATTTTGTCATAATTGTTTAACTTTTTAATAAAATTAGTTAAACATTAACAGGTTCTTCATAATCTGTGAGTACATTTGTTGAGGTTTTTAACATAAACTTTAAACAATATGGAAGCAACAGAAGAAACAATGTTCAGAGAACTGGTTCAAAATCAATATCGCCCACTCAAAGGATTTGCATTAAAACTTACACAGGATTTGGAAGATGCCAACGACTTGGTTCAAGAAACCATGCTCAAAGCTTTTAAGAATGAAGATAAGTTTGAAAAAGGTACCAACCTCAGCGGATGGCTCTATACCATCATGCGTAATATCTTCATCAACAACTACCGCAGAATGGTGAAAAGCCAAACCTTTTTGGACGACACCGAAAATCAGTTTTACATCAACAATGCAAAAAATGCAACACGCAACAGAGGCGAAGCCAATATGGTGATGAAAGAAATCAGCAC
The DNA here is from genome assembly GCA_001567275.1 of Bacteroidetes bacterium OLB10. Lineage (GTDB taxonomy): Bacteria > Bacteroidota > Bacteroidia > AKYH767-A > OLB10 > OLB10. The sequence goes on along the minus strand of LNBX01000033.1, from coordinate 31,675 downwards.
TGCCATTGATGGCTTATCCGAAAATCTGAAGGTGCCTTTTATGATGAGTTACCGCGGATATAAGTACGAAGAAATTGCACGTTATCTGGCTATTCCTCTGGGAACAGTTAAAATCAGAATTCACACAGCACGTCAGAAACTGAAAGAAAAACTCAAAGTGTACGATACTTTAACTTATTAAATATCAAAGTAGGCCGGTAAAATTTACCGGTCTTTTTTTTACCTATAAAAATAGAAGAATAAAATAATCTGTTTTCTGCTCAACCCTTCTGCTCTTCCGATCTTTCTTCCTGAGGCATCGTAAATTCTGCCACCGTCAATTCTCCCGATTCTTCGCCCTGAACTGTCATACAAGCGATCTCCATCCGTTCTTCCCAACGATACACCTGATGCATCATAAATTCTGTCACCATCTATCCGTCCTATTTTTCTTCCTGAACCATCATAAATGCGGTCTCCATCCACACGACCTATCTGACTCCCCGAAGCATCATAATACCTGTCGCCATTTACTCTTCCGATAGATTTTCCTGAGCCGTCATATATTCGTTGTGCATCTGCCAGATGAAACATCATCAGCATTATCACCAACATAAATATCTTTTTCATTGCGTTTGATTTTTCTTTAATCACTTAACTGCATGCTAAAATACAACACATGTTTTTAATTGGAATGAAGTTGGCATGTTGCAAACAGGTTTGTGCAGAAACAGATGTTGAAATCAGACATCAGATGTAACATCAAATCAATTGAATTTTTTCATCGTGCTGATGTGAGTAATCTTTCCTTCCGGCTGATGTGAGATGATAAATAATTGCTTATAGTTGCAATTATATTTTGTTATGAAAAACCGTATTACAGAACTGTTCTCAGTCCAATATCCAATCGTTCAGGCAGGGATGATTTGGTGCAGCGGATGGGAACTTGCCAGTGCAGTGAGCAATGCAGGTGCTCTTGGAATTATTGGTGCAGGAAGCATGTATCCCGATATTCTCAGGCAGCATATTCAAAAGTGCAAACATGCCACATCTCAACCTTTTGCTGTCAATGTTCCTATGCTTTATCCCGACATTGAGCAGTTGATGGATATTATCATTGCTGAAAAAGTAAAAATTGTTTTTACCTCTGCAGGCAACCCTGCCACATGGACACCTAAACTGAAATCGGCAGGCATCACAGTGGTGCATGTCATCAGCAATGTAAAATTTGCACTTAAAGCGCAGCAGGCAGGAGTAGATGCCATCGTTGCAGAAGGTTTTGAAGCTGGTGGCCACAATGGAAGAGAAGAAACAACAACATTATGTCTTGTCCCCGCAGTGCGTCAGGCTGTAGATTTACCTTTGATAGCAGCAGGAGGAATTTCAACCGGCAAATCTATGCTGGCTGCATTTGCACTCGGTGCCGAAGCCGTGCAGATGGGCTCTCGTTTTGTGGCAAGTGTTGAATCATCAGCACATGAAAATTTCAAACAAAAAGTTATATCATGCAATGATGGTGATACCATGCTTTCGCTGAAAGCACTTGCTCCGGTGAGGCTGATTAAAAATAATTTTTACCATCAGGTGCATGATGCAGAACAACGTTGTGCCACCAAAGAAGAACTGAAAACACTTTTGGGCAGGGCCAGAGCCAAGAGAGGAATGTTTGAAGGCGATATGGATGAAGGCGAACTGGAAATAGGGCAGGTGTCGTCAGTGATTAAAGAGATAAAGCCTGCTGCAGAAATTGTGCAGGATGTATGGAACGAATTTATTAACACCAAAAAAATGTTAGCAGAGCTTTTCTGATATATGTTGAAATTTGAAAAACACACTTTAAAAAACGGACTCACCGTCATTGTAAATTACGATTCGTCCACACCGCTGGTGGCAATGAATATTCTCTATAAAGTAGGAGCGCGAAATGAAGATGAAAACAAAACAGGCTTTGCTCATTTGTTTGAGCATCTCATGTTTGGAGGTTCTGTAAACATTCCGTCTTATGATGAGCCGTTGCAGCGTGCAGGAGGTGAGAACAATGCTTTTACCAACAACGATTTTACCAATTATTATCTTACTCTTCCTGCGCAAAATATCGAAACGGCATTTTGGCTGGAGAGCGACCGCATGCTGAGTCTTGCTTTTTCCGAAAAAAGTCTGGATGTGCAGCGGCATGTGGTTGTCGAAGAGTTCAAACAACGTTATCTCAATCAACCTTATGGTGATGTGTGGCTAAACCTCAGACCACTTGCATATAAAGTTCATCCTTACCGCTGGGCAACCATCGGCAAAGAAATTTCGCATATCGAACAGGCTACCATGAATGATGTAAAAGATTTTTTTGCAACATGGTATCGCCCCGACAATGCCATTCTCACACTGTCGGGAAACATACAACCGGAGACGGCATTTACGCTGTCGGAAAAATGGTTTGGCGAAATTGTGAGTCGCCCCTTAAAAAATAAAATCATTCCGCAGGAACCTCCTCAGACTGAAAAACGAATACTTGGATTGCAACGTGATGTTCCTGCAAACACCATTTACAAAGCCTTTCATGCCTGCTCACGTTTTGATGATGACTTTCATGCAACAGAGCTTTTAGCAGATGTTCTCACAGGAAGCAAATCAGCAAGACTGTATTACAAACTGGTAAAACAGGATAAAATTTTCAATGCACTCAGCACCTATTTCACGGGCGATTTGGATAAAGGTCTATTTATCATTGACGGACGATTGGAAGAAAAAATTTCTTTTCAAACAGCAGAAAAAGCATTGGATGCTGAGCTTGCAAAAATTACGTCAGAATTAATTTCTGAAAAAGAGCTGACAATCGTTCAGCAGAAAACTGAGTCGGCACTGGTATTTTCAGAGATGAATATTGCCAACCGTGCATTAAATCTTGCCTACTTTGAAATGATAGGTGGTGCAGAACTGATCAACAAACAGATTGAATCATATAGAAGTGTGACAAGAGAAAAAAATTCTCAGTGTTGCAAAAAATATTTTCAGACAGGAGAATGAATCGGTATTGTATTACAAAACGAAAGAAGAAAAAAAATGAACAGAACAACAGAGCCTGCATTGCAACTTCCCGATAAGATTACAGTACCTGAACCGGAAGTTTTCGAATTAAAAAACGGAGTGAAAGTTTACTGCGTAAATGCAGGTGAGCAGGAAATTTTGAAACTCGAAATCATTTTCAGGGCAGGGGAGTGGTATGGTGATAAAATTGCCCTTGCTACCATGGTAAATAAACTGATGGAAGCGGGCACATCTGCAAAAACTGCTTACGAACTTTCACAGGCATTCGACTATTATGGTGCCTACATCGAAACGGAATGTACTGCTGATGTGGCTTCGGTAAAATTGTTTACACTAACTCGTTTTGCAAAAGAAACTTTTTCGTTGCTCATGGAAATGCTAACAGATGCAGTATTTCCGGAGGAAGAAATGGAATTGTTTGCCACACAAAACATTCAGCAGTTGCGTATCAACCGCAAAAAAGTGGAGTATCTGGCAAGAGTAAAATTCAATCATCTGCTCTTTCCTTCCGGTCATCCTTATGGACGAATTGCCGATGAAGAAAGCTACCGGCAACATTCACAGAATGATCTTAAAAAATGGTACACTGAAAAATATTCTCCGCAAAACTGCCTTGCTATTCTCAGCGGAAAAACGGATGATAACACACTGCAATATCTGAACGACACTCTGGGAGAATGGAAATCAAAAGTGCAGCATCAGCCTGTTGAACTGAACTACCCAAGTGAATTTATACCACAGAAAAGTTTTATTCCTGTTGAAGGCGCTGTGCAATCTGCCATTAGAATCGGTTGTCGTATTCCCAATAAACTACATCCTGATTTTGCTTCACTCACAGTGTTGAATACTGTTCTTGGCGGATATTTTGGTTCAAGACTGATGTCGAATCTGCGTGAAGACAAAGGCTACACCTATGGAATTGGATCAGCCACTGTTTCCATGGTGCACAGCGGATATTTTTTTGTTACCACACAGGTTGCAGCCACAGTAAAAGAGGATGCGCTCATTCAGATTTACAAAGAGATTCAGATACTAAGAGAGCAGGAGATAGGAGAAGACGAACTTCAACTGGTGAAGAATTACATGATTGGAACTCTTCAGCGAAGTATGGATGGCCCAATGGCAATCTCTGATAGAATAAAATCTACGCTCATTTATGGATTGAAAATGAAATATTACGAGAACTATCTTCATGTCATAAAAAACATCAGTCCTGAACAACTTATTCACCTGGCAAAAACCTATTTCCATACAGAGAGAATGGTGGAAGTTGTGGCAGGATAATTGTTAATTTTTTATCTCCGGTTTTCAGGCTTTTTCACAAGTGCAAAAAAAATTGCATTTATTGTTTTTTTATCATCTAATATTTATACATTTGTGAAGGAAATATAAATTATAATTTATGAAAGCTATGAATCGAAAACTTTACATTATGGTGTTACTGTTGTTTCTGACATCAGTAAGCACTAAAGCCTCTCATTTGTTCGGAGGTGAAATCACCTGGCAATGTATTCAGACAGGACCTGATGCAGGTAAGTTTCAGTTTACCATTAAGGCGTACAGAGACTGTCAGGGAATCACATTTTCACCTCCATCAAGTTTGCAGGTATTTGGAAATCCTGGATTGACTTCAATTCCTATCAATTCAGCTTTAACGGTTATCAATGACTTGAGTCCTCCCAACTGTGGTTTCACCTGTGCAAGCCCAAGTGCAGGAGCAATTCAAGAATTTATCATGAAAACCAATCCTGTTTTTCTGAACGGTACTCCACCGGCAACCGGTTGGACATTTGCCATTGATGACTGTTGCCGGAATTCACTTGTGAATTTAGGTGGCGGAGGCCAAGGCTTTACTATCCGTGCAACCATGTATCCGTATATGGGCTTAAACATGAATCCGTGCTACGATTCATCACCTTACTTCAAAGAGCGACCTAATACTTTTATCTGTATAGGTTATCCATATACCTACAACCCTACTGCTGTTGACGATGATTTGGATTCTCTCAGAAGTGAATGGGCAAATCCTATAGACCAGCCTACAACAAGTCCTCCTGCAGCATTTAGTGCTAATACTATCAATTTCAGCGCTCCATACTCAGTAAATAATCAGTTACCGGGAGGTGTTACAATGGACGCGTTATCAGGCGAGGTTAATTTTTTCGTGACCACTGCCATGGGTACTACAGGAAATTTTGCTACCTGTATTAAAGTTACTTCCTATAAATGCGGAGTTAAAGTGGCAGAAATTTACAGGGACTACGGAGTAGTGTTAACTACCAACTGTTTTGTTCAGAATCCACCTACCATAAATCTTCCTCCTGCAATCAATTTACCATTTGCCGGTGGAACTGCGAAAGATACTACAGTGTTTGCAGGTGATACGGTACGCTTCAGGATTGATGCCACAGATTTCCAGAAAAACATAGGCTCGGGTAGTTTCCAGAATATTAAGATAGAGGGATACAGCAATCAGTTTGGAACTCCTATAACTTCCGATGCAGGCTGCGATTATCCGCCTTGTGCCTATCTCAACAAGTTATTACCTTCTGTCTCACCCATTGCCAATTTTATTCAGTTTACATGGGTCACCAACTGTAATCATATTCTTGCACCTTCAGGGTGTATCAGAGGAAGGAATACTTATTACTTCATCATCAAAGCACAGGACGACTATTGTCCTGCTCCGGCTATCAGTACTATTACAATTGCCATCACGGTTGAGCCACCTATACCGTTGCCGCCACCTGATGTAAGAGGTGCTACTGTATTGAATCCTGCAGGTGATGTTGGTCTCTACTGGAATCCACCTATGCCTATTGATTCGCATAATGTTTTCAATGCATATTATATATATGCTTCAACAAATGCGGGAGGACCATTTACCCTTGTTGACAGTGTCTGGGGAAATCATTATCAGCAAAAAGGAGATACTATTCTCGGTACTACACTTACAAGTTTAATAGGTGCCAACGCTGCTACACAGCCCATCTATTTTTATGTTGTTACCAAATCAACCTGCGGTGTTAATTTCTTATCAGCTCAGTCACCTGTTATCAGAACTATGGATCTGTCAGGGGTTGACAATTGTGGAATTCAGTTAAGCTGGAATTCGCTGTTTCAGGGAGCATATCCGCCAACAGCAGCGGCAAATTATAATCTTTACCGATCGTATCCGCCAGGGTCTCCTCCGGTTTTAGTCACAACGATTCCGCAAGGAGGGCCAACAACATTTACCGATCCATTTTCAACAACAATCTGTACCGGAAACATTGAGTATTGGGTAAGCATTGGTGATGCATTGCCATGCGTTTCCAACTCCAATCATTTTACCATCAGTGTTGACAATTCATTTACTGCCAATATCAGTGCAGGAGGACCAACTAATTTATGTCCGGGGCAGTGTGTTACTTTAACAGCAAGTCCTGTTCCTAATGATCCATGTTTTACTTATAGCTATGCATGGAGCAATGGAGGCAACAGTTCAAACATCAGTGCTTGTGCCACAGGCTCTTATAATGCAGTGATTACTCAGTCACCGAGTGGTTGTACAAGTACTACTCCAAATATCAATGTGAATGTGTCATCAGCTCCATCAGGTGTTATCGCAGTATCAGGACCATCAAGTGCCTGCCTTGGCGACAGTGTGAATCTTCAGTTTACATTTTCCGGCACTCCTCCTTGGACTTTCAGTTATAATGTTCCGGGTCCGGGGTGTGTGGGAACAACAGTTGTCAATGCTGTTGCCAATACTTCACCTTATATTGTTCGCGTACCGGTGAATTGTAATTTCGGATATACACTTGGCAGCATTACGGTGCCTGCCGGTTGTCCCGGTACAGTCTCAGGTACTGCCAATGTTACTATCACTCCTAAGCCTACTGCTACAATAAATGTAACATCCAATGATACCATTTGTGTGGGAGGAAGTTCTACACTTACTATTGGTTTCACCGGAACAGGTCCATGGGATTATGTTATCAGCAGTTCTACAGGTCCAAATATTTCGGGTACTACTGCTTCCAATCCTTTGGTGGTAAACGTTAATCCTGCAACAACCACTACCTACACTTTATTAAGTGTGGAAGATGCCTGTGAGGGAACAGTGTCAGGAAGCAGAAAAATTGTTGTTAATCCTGTTCCAACTGCTACCATGTCAATTACAGGAAACGATACCATTTGTGTAGGTTCATCCACAACCATTCGTGTTGATTTTACGGGTACACCACCTTATGTTGGCAACATTCGCGATAACACTACCAACACACTGACTCCTGTAAATACCAATGCAGCATTTACTACACTCAGTGTTTCACCGACTACTACAACTACTTATTCATTTGTAAACTTTACCAGCTCAACCAAGACTTGTCCGGGTAATGTAGCAAATACGGTTACGGTTACCGTGCGTGTAATTCCAAATGCAAATATTACAGCAGCTACAAATCCTGTAATCTGTTTGAACGACAGTGTGCGCATGCAGGTAAGTTTCACCGGTAATGGTTCACCTTATACATTTGGATTGGTTACCAATGCAGGAGCACCGGTAAATACCAATGCCACTTCAAATCCTTATTTTTTCTACGTACATCCTCTTGCAAGTACCAATTATATTGTTACTACAGTTTCGGATAAAAGTTGTACCCGCTCAGGTATCAACGATACAGTAAGAGTAACTGTAAATCCATTACCAACAGCAATTCTTACAGGCACCAACTCCATCTGTGCCGGTCAGACTTCAACACTTACCATTAATTTCACCGGTACAGGACCATTCAGCGGAAGTATTGTTGCATCACCCGGAGGCACCAACAATTTCAATACATCAGCAAATCCTTATACAGTAACAGTAGCTCCCGTTGCCACTACAACTTATTCGCTTGGTACTACCATCAGTGATGCATTGTGTTCCAACAATACAAATCCTGCAACAGCCACTGTCACTGTAAATACATTGCCGCAGGCTGTAATCAGCGGAAACAAAACAATTTGTACCGGTGATCAGGACACCCTGCTGGTTAACTTCAATTCAGGTGCTGCACCCTGGACATTCTATTACAAAGACGGACTTGGAAATACTTACGGACCTGTAACTACATCCAACAATCCTTATCAACTTATTGTAAGCCCAACTTCTACAACTACCTTCCAACTCGATTCAGTATTCAGTGGCGTTTGTAAAGGTTCGGTAAGTGGTTTGGGTGGTGTAACAGTAAGGCCATTGCCAACTGCAGTTATCAGCACTGCTTCCGATTCTATCTGCAGCGGTGGTTCTGCTAATCTCAACATTCAGTTTACAGGCACTGCACCATTCAGCTATCAGCTGTCAGGACAGGGCGTTCAAACAGCATCTTCCAATCCGCAGATAATTCCTGTATCACCTGCCTCAACTACCAATTATACACTCGTTCAGGTAAATGATCAGTTGTGTACAGCCAACATGAATCAAACGGTAAAAGTTACTGTGTTACCTTTGCCTACTGCCGTTATTTCAACCACCACACCTAATCTGTGTGCAGGGCAGAGTGGAAGCATCACCATTAATTTTACAGGTATTGGTCCATTCAACACTTCGTATAGCAATGGAAGTGTTACCAACGGAATATCGAGTACAGGTAATTCATCTACCGTTACAGTTACACCTCCTACAGGTACCACAACTTATTCACTCATCGGAAACGTAACAGGTTTGATGGGATGTAGTTCACCCGTTAATCCTGCTACTGCACAAATTGTTGTAAGGCCATTGCCAACAATGGCAGTGAGTGGCAATTCAACAGTGTGCGATGGTGTAGCTGCCAACTTCACGCTGGCATTTACAGGTAATGCACCGTTTAACTATACTTATTTCAACGGTACTTCAAATGTCAGTGGTACAACCAGCAGCAATCCATTAGTAGTTTCAGTTACTCCTCCTGTTGGGCAGACAACTTATACGCCAATAGCTATTTCTGACAACTATTGTACAGGCACTAACATGGCAGGTTCAGCCACTGTTACTGTTAATGAAATTCCTACTGCAACACTCACTGGCAATGATACCATCTGCTTCGGAAGTTCAACAACACTTACCATTCAGTTTACCGGAACACCGCCATTTGATTATACTTACTTAACCAATGGTACACCTTCAGGTGCATTATCATCTCCAACAAATTCTGCAACCATTCCTGTTTCGCCATCCGTTAGTTCAACATACGATTTAGGAATAACTTTGAGTGATGCCAACTGTACCAACAATGCCGTTAATCAGTCAGCTTATGTACGTGTGGTTCCAACACCGGGGGCAACCTTATCAGGTACTACTGCAATCTGTGCAGGCAGTTCAGCCAACTTAACTATCAACTTCACTGGCGAAGCTCCCTATAGTTACAGCTATCTTGCAGGTGGTGTCAGCAACGGACCATTTACTACCAATGCTACTTCTGTTACTATTCCTGTTTCACCGGCATCCACTACAGTATATACTCTGCCTGCTACTATTGATGGCAACGGCTGTGCAGGCCCTGCTTCAGGAAGTGCAGTAGTTTCTGTAAATGCCATTCCGCAAGCCGTTATAACAACAGCAAGTGATACACTTTGCAAAGGCGACAGCACGCAGTTAAATATTCAGTTTACAGGTGTTGCACCGTTTACCTTCCAGATGCAAGGTGCGGGTGTGGTTAATTCTGCCGGCAGCAGCTATTCATTCTATGTAGCTCCGCAAAGCACTACCAACTATACACTGGTTAGCATTGAAGATGACAATTGTCCTGCTACCATCAATCAGAATGTGGCAGTCACTGTGCTCGATAATCCAACAGTTGCTATCACCACTGCTACGCCATCATTGTGCAACGGCACATCAGGTTCTATCACGCTTAACTTCACTGCCAATGGCCCTTATGCAGTAACCTACTCTGATGGCACTACCAGTTTCCCTGTGGTGTCTAACACACCTTCGGTAACTATTCCTGTTACACCTACCAGTACAACTACTTATAGTCTTTCAGGATTGGTAACAGGTTTGTATGGATGTAAGACCAATGCTACAGGAAACACTACCATCACTGTTCACGATTTGCCGCAGGCTGTTATTTCAGGTTCGCCTGTTATTTGTCTCAACCAAACTGCGCAAATACAGTTACAGTTCACCGGTGAAGCACCATTTACTTATACTTATCTGAATAATGCAACAGGTCAGTCAACAACTGCTACTACATCTCAGAATCCGCTACTGTTGAGTTTAAGCCCTGCTGCCACATCCACTTATTCGCTCACTGCCATCAGCGACAACAATTGTCCCGGTACACAAATGAGCGGAATGGCAACTATTACTGTCAATCCGTTGCCGCAACCGGTCATCACAGGAGTGAGTGCAGTATGTGAAGGTGCAACTTCAGTATTGTCAACAACATTGCCTTACACATCTTACCTCTGGTCCGACAACAGTGCTGCAAGCACGCTCACCGTAAGTCAAACCGGAAACTATACTGTGCAGGTAACCGATGCCAACGGATGTACCAACACATCACCTGCGTTTGCATTCATTGCTCATCCTTATCCTGTTGTCAGCTTTACCAACGATACCAGCAAGTCATGTGAGGTCACCAATATACATTTCATCAATCAGTCAACATACATGCCGGGAGCTACATTCCAGTGGAGTGTAGGCGACAGTGTATTCTCACACATGTTAAGCCCATCACTCGTGTTTGCAGTGCCCGGTACATATCAGATTAAATTAGTTGTTACCAATCCGTTTGGATGTACTGATTCACTGATGAAAGATGTAGATGTATTCTTCTATCCGCTTCCCGTTGCTAAGTTCAAAGCCGACCCAATGATGACCAACATCTACAGCGGTCCGGTATTGTTTACTGACGAGTCAGACTATGCTGTTAGCTGGCAGTGGGTGTTTGGTCTTGGCGACACACTCTTCGAGCAAAACGTATCACATTATTTCTCTGATGTAGGTGAGTTTAAAGTTAAACTCATAGTAGAAAATATTTCAGGATGCGTTGATTCTGCTGAGCAAACCATTGTAGTCAATCCTTTCTGGGTGCCCAATGCATTTACTCCTAACAGTGACGGACGCAACGAAGTATTCTTCGACCCGGGATTCAATATGGATTATTCAGGATTTAAACTGAGAATATTCAACCGCTGGGGAGAAATGCTGTATCAAACCGATTCACCGGGCAAACCGTGGGATGGCAGCGATGGCCATGGCGGCATTGCACCTCAGGGAACCTATGTGTATTCACTCGTTGTAACAACTAAGAGCGGCAAGCGCCACGATTATAACGGTACTGTTACACTGTTGCGATAAAACAGTTTTATTGAATAACATGAAAGGCTGTCTCAAATATGAGCCAGCCTTTTTTGTTTGCCAACATTTATGTTTCAGATTTTTTCTGCTGAAAACTCAAAAGCTATTTGATTACGTTTACCCGTAAATTTTTTTTCAAGCTGAATGTTCGGAGCAGGAGGGATATTGTATTTCTACAAAATCATTTGAGGTTATCAATCAGTTTTTCAAGAAATGAAATAGTTTGCACATACTCTTCCTGCGTGAGTCCTTCCATTGATTTCTGCCTGAAAGCTTTTTGCTTTTGAAGACAGGTTTCAAACAATTTTTTCCCTGTTTCAGTCAACGATAAAAATTGGTTACCCACTATCAAATGTCGCTTTTCCAATGCTGAAATAGCATTGCTTATCGTTTCCTTATCAGCAAATGCCGTAAGCAGTTCAGCGATTTTTTGTAAATCTATTTTATCATTCTCATGTATCGAATTCAGTATCTGCCAGTCTGTTCTCGTAATGCCCATCTCCCGGTGAATGTGGTTGATTCCCTCTGTCAGTAATCTATCTGCATTTTTCAGATAATATCCTATAGGCAATTTATCTTTCATACTTCCGGCACCGGTTTTTCAAAGTCATAGTTCTTTACCATCCCAATTTATCGTGAGTCAAACAATGAATCAATTTATAAATCTGAAAATATTTTTCAATCAAACCACTTCACCTGCCAAATTGCAAAACTTTTGCGTGTTTTAAATTACATCTATTCCTTTACAAATTCAGTTGTGAATGTGTTCTTGTTGGTTGTTACATTCAACAGATAGCTGCCCTTCGCAAGGTTCGAAATATCAATTATCGATGTGTTGTACCTGGCAACTTTATCTCCTTTTGCTGAATAAATTTCAATACCGGTAATCTTTTCCTGACATTCAATATTCAGCAACGTTGATGCAGGATTGGGATAAATTCTTACCGGAGATGTTTTTATATTTTCAACCCCCAGCGTGAAGGTATTATTTTCTATAAAGCCTGTTTTTTTCTGACCGGCATTAAAGTCAAACCCATACCAAAGAATATCATTATCGCCATCATTATCCATATCGGCCAAAAAAATCGCATCATACATTTCAGTGCTGTCAATAAGCTGTTCATTTTGAAAATTCCCTGCTCCGTCATTTTCCCGCCAATATAACGACCTGTTGTTATTAATGCTTGAATAAACTGCATCACGAAATGCGTCTGCATTGACGTTACCTATGGCAAATGGAGGGTTCTGAATGTTTGGTTGATAAAAAGCCACGGTTTGATTTAATATAAATGTTCCTCCTCCGGTGTTTTTATAAACATCGTAATGAGGTGAACTGTTTGGAAAAATAAGGTCTTTTTGTGCATCGTTGTCAATGTCTGCATTGGTAATAAAACCGGTAAGTTTTAAATCAAGTAAGTTGGGTGCAGTCAATCCTCCCGAAGTGTCATTCAACAGCACTTCGATGCCGTCTGATGAACACAGGCCTATATCCGGAAAGTTATCTCCGTTAAAATCTGCAACAGTCATATTATAAAATTCGGCACCATTGAGCAATATAATTCTATTGCCAAAAACACCTGCACCATTGTTGAGATATAGCGTAATCATTAAGTCGCTGCATGCAACAATGTCCTCATCTCCGTCATTATCAAAATCTGAAAAATATGCGCGGTAAGTTCCCAGATCTATTCCACTGTCTATGATGGTTGGGATTAAACCATTGTTGTTTATCAGCACTACTTGCGAATTATTACTATTATTATTAGCCACCAGCAAGTCTGTTTTCGAATCATTATCTGCATCACCGGTGTCAATAAAAAAAGGTTTCGCAATAGTGGATGTCAACACTACAGGTGCTGAGAAAGTATTATTCCCAAAATTTTTGTACCACTTGATGGTGTCTGTTTGGTGCGATGCAACAATATCTTTCAAACCATCATTGTCTATATCAACAGCAATTATGTTTCTAATCTGAGCTGAATAATTACTGTCAATAATCACCGGTGCACCAAACTGAGCACTTGAAGCATTTGAGAGCAACAACAGACTGATGAATGAAATAAAGCTTTTCATAAAATCGAAGTTCTAAATTATTAATTAAATATTTGTGTCAGGCTGTTAAATAGTAAAATTAATGAAGCGAACTGAAAAACTCACTTTACAAACAGATTGTTTGTTTGCTTTTTCGTTCACATGGTTTGCGGCAATGCTGATGTAGTTAGCTCATATTTTTAATTTCATTTGTCGCCCACCTTTGTTTCTAACTGTTCAATAGTTTTTTTTGCAGCAGCCAACCGTATCTCTTTATTCTTTTCTACTAATTTTGATGTTGCCCATTTTTCTACTTTATGATGAAATGGCACAAGCAATGCAGCAATGCAAACCAACGCCAGCAACATTAAAATGGGGGAGTGGTGAGTTATTCTTTCTAAAAATGGATGAAGTAGCAGATTGAGAAATTCAAAAACAATCAACAATGCAACAACACCAAAAAATTCTATGAGTTTTGCGTTAGTAATAAAGCTGCGGCTAAGCAATAAATAAAGAGTGAGTAATACAATAATGCCCAAGGTTATTAAGGCGTATTGAATATTTAGTTTTCTTTCTTCTTCAGCTTTTAACTTTTCTCCAGCAACTTCCTGCTGCCGTAAATCTTCTTCAAAAGTCATTAATTGTATTTGTTGATTAGTTTTGACACTGGTCAATGAATCAACTGCCGTTTTAAATATTTTTGAATATTTCAATGTACTATCACAATTGTTCTTTTCATAAATATCGGTAAGTAATTGTGCCGGCTTACTGCTCAGATAAAAAAACGAAGTATTTTTTACAACCGTAATTGCTTTTTTTGCATAACTTATACAGGAATCTTTCTGATTAAATCGCTGATAATGCTCTGCTAATCCTGTATATGCTATATTCAAATACCTGATATTCTTTGACCCTATCGATTGAGAAATGGCCATGTTATAATAACTTACAGCAAGCTGTGCATTGCCCAATTTACTTTGCACACCACCAAGGTTACTATATAAATAAGGGTTGTCAACAATGGAGTTTACTTTTAAAGCATTTTCATAAGCCCTTTGAGAATACATTAATGACGAGTCTAATTTGCCAATGGAAAGATACACACCTCCCAAATTTAAAGGCCCCCAACTTTTTATTTTTTCATTTTTTCCTTTAGCTGCATGTGCTGTTGCTGACAGATATATGTCGATTGCCTTATCATATTCCTGCCTGTCTTTATAGATATGTGCCGTTTGATTTTCTGCGAACGCCAAAACAGACAAGTTATTACTTTTTTCCGCAGCAGCAATACCTTTATGATGGTAATCCAAGGCTTTAATATTGTTTCCAAGTAGCCGATACCCTTGTCCTAAAAAAGAATAAGCAACTGACAATTCAATATTGTCATTTTCACTTTTTGATTGGTTCAATAATTTTAATCCTGTTTCAATAGTCCATTTAGGGTCGTTATTAATTTCTGAAGATATCAGACTTACGAGTAAATCAACTTTTTTATCTTCATCTTTTTCTATTGCGACTTTTTGAAGTATCGAATCTACGTTTGGTTTTTGCGCTATAGCAGTATGCATACATACTATAAAGCTTAAGTGGGTTACTATTTTTTTCATTTTCAGATAATGTGACTCATTTTAGTATTTTGCAATTTAGGCAAAATGACGGCAAATCATATTGAATTTGTATATAGTGTCGCAACAAAGTGCCACACAACGTTCGTCTGCTTCACCCTCTATCCACATTCAAAAGTAACAAATCACTAAATTCAAAAAACCGACAGTACGATATTAAGCCGTTTCAATACTCACACATCCAATCATTATAAGTTACCGGTAGTGCTGCTCTTTCGTTTCAGTTGCTTTATTATTTCTTTTCATTCGCAAAAGCAGGTGGTGGTGGCGAATTTTTCGACCATGTTCCTTGCCAGTTTTTATACTTCCAAACTCCGCCTTGCTCCACAAATACTGCTGTGTACAAAACTTCCGCTGCATATATATCGTTCGAAAAAGCCTGAACTCGTCCATTGATAATAGCAACATGATCATATACTTTAATCTTCTGGTCAAAAAATTTAAACTTTAATGATTCAAGCATTTTTAATCTTGTCGTGTCAGCAAGCGTTTCTTCCATATTTGCACTTACTCCGTCTGCGTCAATTGCAAAAAAATCATCTGCAACATCTGTCTTCATATAGCCGGCAAGGTTCGTGTAAGTAACGTTCTGCCACATTCGCTTAAAAGCACTGTCAACTGCCTGCTTTGAAATTTCTGTGTTATCAACTGCTGTGTCCGATTTAACTTTATCAGGTGCAGTACATCCATATAATATGGATGCCATTATAAAGAGTGTTGTAATAGAAAGTAAATTTTTCATTTGCGTTAATTATTTATTGCCTACTCTGGTCGGTTTTCGGCTACTCCGTTTTAGTGTTTTATAATTCAAATATTAAAGTTCTCTGTTCTTACAAATGCACAATCATTATCCCCCCAAATATACATAATCTCACCTCAAACCTAAAAATCATATTCCTTCTGCCAACGGCATACACTTAATTTTCTCCTCTCATAACCTCAGCCTGCCACTCACACTGCTGCACACCATGTTACATATATATATAGCATTCCCCAAAATAGGGTAGAGGCATTACATCAACATTGTTATAGCTTGCCGCTTTTTTGTTTTTCAGGTTTAATGTTTGTTATTCGGTAGGGTAGAAGTACACTTTTTTTGCAAGATGCTGTTTGAGCTTCCGGTATCGGCATTACAAGTCCTGCGGCTTATCCTGATATACTTCTGGAGCTGCGCTGGCTTTTATTCTTTTCCATTTATCGTAATCATTATTTCTCTGAAACTTTCCAAACCTGCTTCCAGGTTTTCAATTATTTCTCCTGCCAACACATCAGGGTCAGGGAGATTGTCAAGGTCTGCAAGTGATTTGTCTTTTATCCAAGTGATGTCAAGTGAAGTTTTATCTCTTGCAATAATTTCTTCGTAAGAAAATTTTCGCCATCTGCCTTCGCTGTTTGATTCAGCATTGTAAGTTTCTTTCCGCTTGTGCCGGTTGTTTGGGTTGTAACAAGAAATAAAATCTTTCAGGTCATCCAACTTCAACGGATTTTTTTTCAGCGTAAAGTGAATGTTCGTTCTGAAATCGTAAAACCAAATTTCTTTCGTCCAGGGTTCTTTTGCTGCCCGTTTGTTGTCAAAGAAAAACACATTGGCTTTTACTCCCTGCTTGTAAAATATTCCTGTCGGCAAACGAAGTATCGTGTGCAGGTCGGTTGTCTCCATCAATTTTTTACGAATCGTTTCACCTGCTCCACCTTCAAACAAAACATTGTCGGGCACTACCACAGCCGCTTTTCCTGTAGTATTCAACATGCAGCGTATATGCTGCACAAAATTCAACTGCTTGTTGCTGGTGCTTTCCCAAAAGTCCTGACGGTTGTAAGTCAAATCTTCTGTTTCCTGTTCGCCTTCATCGTTGGTTGAAGTCATGCTGCTTTTTCTGCCGAATGGCGGATTTGCCAAAACATAGTCGGCTCTCAAACCTGAATCGGCAATCAAAGCATCTGTTGGGGAAATAAAATTTTCCGAATCAATATCACCGATGTTGTGCAGAAATAAATTCATCAAAGCCATTCGCCTTGTTGACGGCACAATTTCATTTCCGAAAAATGTTTTGAATTTCAGAAACTTTTTTTGCTCTTTATCCAAATTTTGTTTTGCGAGGTAATCGTAAGCAGCAAGAAAAAATCCTCCTGTGCCGCAAGCGGGGTCAGCAATAGTTTTCATAGGTTGCGGTTGCATACATTCCACCATAGCACGAATCAAAGCACGGGGTGTGAAGTATTGACCGGCTCCGCTTTTTGTGTCCTCTGCGTTCTTCTCCAACAGCCCCTCATAAATCTGTCCTTTCACATCGGCACCCATTGTGCTCCACTGCTCATCATCAATCATGCGTATGAGCTTGTAAAGTTTTGCAGGGTCTTGAATTTTGTTTTGGCTCTTGGTAAAAATCTGTCCTAAGATTCCTTTCGCTTTTGCCAACTCACGAAGCAGGTTGGAATAATGCGTTTCCAAATCTTCGCCTTTCTCCTTAGTTAAACTTTCCCAGTTGAATTGTTTCGGGATTGGAAGTTTGCGGTTGTATGGCGGCTTTGAAAACTCGTCTGCCATTTTCAGAAACAGCAGGTAAGTGAGTTGTTCCAGATAATCTCCGTAACCCACTCCATCATCACGAAGGGTGTTGCAGAAACTCCAAACTTTACTGATTATGCCTGATGTATTTTCATTACTCATTTTAATTGCTTCTTCATTTTCGTTGTTAAATAATATCCCCCCGTTTTTGGTGCTCCTTTAAACTCTATTATTCCTACTTCTTTGGCTGTTCTGAGGTATCTTTCAATGGTAGGCTTAGATTTACCCCTTTTAGTAGCTATATCGAGAGCATTTGCACCTTCTCTAGCTATTATCAGTTCAACTATCTTGATTATCTCTACTCTTACACCATCACTTACACCCTCAATTAGACCATCATTTACACCATCATCTAACAATCTATTTACACCATCACTTACACCATCATTTACACCATCATTTACACCATCACTTTTAGCAGTATCTTTTTTAGCAGCTAATGCTTTAGGACCGTTAAATGTAAGTGTAACCCCATCAATAGTATCTTTCCAAACAGGGTCTTTTAGTCCTTCTGCCCTACAAAGTTCTACAACCCGAATAGTTCCCCTACCAAGTTTATCAATTAGTCCTTTTAGAAAAACAATATGTGCAATGTCAGGATTAACCGGATGCGAACGGTGGCTTTTCTTTAGTTCACTCACCTTTAAATCATCAGGAAGATGACCGCTATTAGAAATGACAAAACTATCAGGGTAGATGCTTATTGCAACACTACTTGAATGACTGCTGTAATCTCTGTGCATTAAGGCATTGATAACTCCTTCCTGCAAAGCTTTTGGAGGGAACTTAAAATCTATTCTTTTCCACTGGTTCTTATCAAACACACTTCTAACACCTAAATTTTCAATATAGCGTTCCAGTTTGTCCTGAATAGTAAAGAGATTGCCTTCAAATACTTCATCTCTTAATAGTGAATTGCCTGTTTTTCCTTCCCCATATTCAGTTAAGCGAACCCGAACTTGTGGTAAATACTTTGTCGGATTCTTTGCAAACAGCACCACACAGGCATTGGTAAAGGAACCATTTTGATATAAGCCATAATGCGAAAGAAAATCAATCACCCTTTTCCCTTCAAAATTTCCCCTGTGATTATCACTTGACTCTTTGATAACAGATTGAATCAATTTTTGGTCTAAATCTTCCAAGTCAACTCCCAGGGCAGGTTGCCTTTCCCAATGGGTTTCAGATTTTTGGCGACCGTGAATCAATTCGGCTATTTGAAGTGAAGTAGCCTTAACGGTTTGGTCACCTTTGCGATAGAAGATACTTCCATTATACAAATAGGGCTGTTTGGAACCACCATACACTTTCAATAAAATCAGATCCTTCTTTTCCAACTGTTCTATACTAATTGTAATGGGTGCTTCGGGAACTATTGCAGAAAGTAAAAACATCTTTAATTGCTCCACATGCTTTTCGGCATTGGCAATTCCTTTAGGTATGCCATTCTCCGAAATGCCGGCTAAAACCCGCCCGCCTTTGCCGTTAAGAAAACTGCAAAGCACTTTGGCAATATCTTCTTTCCGAACAGACTCTTTGAATTCAAGCTGTTCGCTTTCTCCCTGCTTAATCAGGTCTTTTATGAGTTGTTCTTCTTTCATTTGATTGTCTTTTTAAGTTCTTCCAGCTCATGAATTCGTTTCTTCATGTCACCGAATTGAGTTTCAATAAATTTTTTCACTTCTTCCATGTTTTTAAAAGACTGAACCCAGTATTTTCGAACGTCATTATACATATCTACAACCTTCACACTATCCAAAACAGCGGTTTTAGGAATTTCAAATTTTTTCCGTTTACCTGTTCTGGTATACATTTTTGGTTGTAGAAGTTTTCTCAAGAATTCTATCTTCTCATGTGCAATAAACCACATGGGCTTATTAAGCCTTTTAGCTTTCAAAAATTCAGCATGAGTAATACCTGAGCCATACCTTGGAAAAATAATTCCAAAAAATAAATCACAATCCTTCACAGCTTGTAAACAAGCAGCCTTAGTATCGCTAACGTGTTTCATTGAAACATAAACACTGCCTTCTTTAGACATGATTACTTTGTATCCAAATTGTTGCCCTAAAATTGCTGCTATCTGATCTAAATCGGATTCAGAGTTATAAACAGTAGAAGAAACCATAATTGTGAGTTGCTTCTTTTTGGACACAACTGCCTTCTTGGCAACTGCTTTTTTTGCAACTGCTTTCTTCTTTACTGGTATGGCTACTATTTTACCCATTCACTAACGCTTTCTTTTTAGGGGCTTTCACTTTTTCCTTCTTCTCAGGCTTTGCCTTTCCTTGCTTGCCCTGAGCTTGTCGAAGGTCTCTTATTCTCTCCAAAAGTTTTTGTGCAGGTTCATCATTGGGGTCTTGCGGCACCAGTTTGCCTTCAAATGCTTTTTTCAAAATGCTCAGCCGCAGGGCTTCGGCTTGCTGCAAACTGTCGGCAATGGTTTCTTCAATTTTATCGCAAACTGAATGGCGGGATTCGATTTCGTGAACAACCTGAATTTGCTCAAAAATATTTGGTAAGCGAATAGGGACATTGCCCACAATTTTCAAATTGAGATTTGCCATTGTGGTTCCGCCTGCATTTTCTTGAAGATATATTTTTGTAATATCACTACTTAAGAAATAATAGAGATAAGTTGAGTTAAGTATCTCTTTTTGGGGTCTAACAAATAAACTACCTGTTCCACAAAACCAACCGTTCTCTTTATCTCCAATTAAAGCACATCTTCCCATTTCCCCTCGTCTACCCAAAAGAATGTCGCCCTCTTGCAAAATATAATTTGGTAAACTATCTCTTTTCTCTTTTGAAATGGTGTAAGAGTTATCTGTAACAATTTTACCATTTTCAATATGCATCGGATTAATCAATGGTATACCACATTCAATATAGTCTTCTTTATGTAGCTGAGTTCCAAATGGTCCAATCTGAATTTTCACTGAAACATCTTTCAGCAAATACTCTTTATGAGTATCAGCTTCAAACGCCCATTTCAACACTGCCTGTCTGTAAACTTTTAGTTGCTGTTGTGCGGTTTGCAGTTGCTCAATGCCTTTGTCAAGTTCGGTAAAAAGCTCTTCGAGTTTTGAAACGATGCGGTGTTGTTCGGGGAGGGGAGGAAGAGGGATTTCTTCTTTCACTAAGAACTGAAAGTGTCTTGCATAACCCCTATCAGGTATTTTTACCGCAAAAAGTAAATAATAAAAAAACTTCGGGTTGAATACTGAATGTGGTTTAAGAACTTTAATACCATCTGCCCCAGCTATAAATTTAAAGTTGACATACTTCTTCACTTTTGTATGGTCTCCAAAAACTATAAAAGGAGGCTCCCCAGTTACCAAAAATTTATCTTCGTTATGATAACCTCCTATCAATGTCTGTCCTTGGTCAATAACTGGAAATTTACCTGAAGACAGATATTGCTTTTGTTTGATTTTTATTCCATTCAAAGAAATATTATCACACACTTCTCCCAGTTTAGCAGTAGTCCAATTGGGTGGTATGTTGTTAAGGTCAATCATTCTTCAACTGCAGCATAAGCTTTTTGAAATTCAACAATAATTTCTTTCGAATAGTAATCTTTCTTTTGACTTTTTGGGTTTTTTTGGGTCAAGTCGTCTTTGATGAATTAGTTCAGGACGCTTCTTAATTATAGCTCTTTTCTTGGAATGAAATTCAGGATTGATTTTGATGCCCGGTATTGTTTTTTTCAATTTATCAGTGAGTTCATCATAAGAAATTTTATCCGCTAGAAATTCTGTGTCTGTAACTTTTACAACTTTTTCTTTTATCAAAACAATTCCGGCAGCGTTTAGATTCTGCTTTTGTTCTTCTGTGAGTTTGTCATAGTGAACAAATTTTATTGGCAGTGCATCCTTGCTTTCATGATTCTTAACCTGAATCAAAACTGCTTTGAAAGAATACTCAGGGCTTTCAAAAATTTCTGTTGTCAATGAGGAACGAAAATTCTTGATGTATTCAACAATGTTAGCTATGCCTTTTTTCTTTAACTCTCTTTTCGTTGCTTCAATGATGTTTTGCGGTGAGTTCGCAAGCTGCAAACTGAAAGATAAAAATGCTTTCAGCGAATGAGGTCTGCCGAAGTTCTTTTCAAGAAAAGTGTCAAAGTTCAAAAGCAGCGACTGACATTCTCCGAATATTTGAATGTCAAGTTCTGGTAAATACCTGTGCTCAATCATGTTTCTCAATGGAATAAAAAATTCAAGATTTACCCGAACCGGATTTTCGGAATCACTTCCGTAAAATTCCTGAATGCACTTTTGCAAATCCCACCATTTTTTCTCCTTGATAATTCTTCCATCAGGGAGTTTCTCAATGATGATTTCAAAGTGCGGTCTTTTTGTTCCGCTGTTCTTCTTTCTGAAATACGGTTTCTTCTTTTGCTTTAGGTAGTAAGCATGATAGAGAGAAGTCCATGCAATAATCATCATCGCAATAAAACCTTCTGACTTAAATTTTACAGCAGGCTTATTATAAAATTCAACCGCAAGCATCGCAGAGTCTTTTGCTTTCATCAACAACTGTTTAACTATTTCTGAGTCTCCTCTCATCTCATGCTAAATTTGTTTCAGGCATCTCAAGATATTTTCTCCCATTTAAAAGATTTCCTTTTTTCTTTTTGTTTGTGCCTCCCCATTGTTTAAAGAAGAAAGCAACATTGGCTTTTTTGCATTGAGCTTTTATATCCATCACCCATTCTTTTTTCATAGGTCGTGGTGTCCTTCCGCTTTCACCTCCAACAATTACCCAGTCAATACTTTTCAGATTCAGGTTTGGCAATTCACTTATCAATGGTTCGCAACTCAAAAATTTTGTCCGTGCATTAGTTTGTCGCAACAAGTCAATTCGCTTCATCACCTTTTCGCTTTCCACCGAAACTCCCATCCAAATATTATGTGTCCATTCCAACCAACCTTCTTTATCATAATACAAAAGCACATCAGCCCGCTTTGTCAGAATTTGAAATACATGCTGCGGATTTTCTTTCATCACTTTAAAAACTTTCTGAATAAATTTCACCGGAACATCTTTGTGAAACAAATCACTCATGGAGTTCACAAATACAATTTTCGGTTTCTTCCACTCGTAAGGCGTATGTAATTCGCTTTCGTGAATGGCAAGCTCAAATCCATTTTTATATTTCTCAACTCCCATTGCTTTCAACCGCCTTGACATTACTTCTGCATAGCAGAATTTGCAACCTGCCGAAATCTTATTGCAACCCGTTGTGGGATTCCAGGTCATTTCAGTCCATTCAATACTTGATTGTGCCATGATTAAATGTTTTGAATTATTTGTTTAGCAATCTTCAACGCTGTCTGATTATTGGATGCAAACACGAAATGAAAGATCGGAACTCCGTTCCGGTTCTTCAAAACCAACGGTTCTTCGCTTACATGCGTCCATATTGTTTTCATACGGCTTGCGTAAATCTTTGCAATCTGCTCAATGGGTTTTGAAATTTTACTGATGGTTTCTTCTTCACCGAACAAAGTATTTTTCTTTTCCTGTTTGTAAAATATTTTTTTGATTTCATCAATCGGCAATCCGAAAAACGATTCCAACTTATCGCTGAGCTCCAGTTTACCGGCTCTGTCCAACAAACGATTTACGATTACTCCGGTAGGCACTAAAATCCAAACATCAGAACGGCTGCCTTTCAATGCCTCAATAGAAGTCCAGTCAATCTGCATTCCGAATGGGTCAAGGAAAATTAAAGCAGCCAATTTCTTTTCTTTTGTAAGAAGGGCTTTCGCCAAATCTTTGATGTGCTTATTCATGTCGCCCGAACGGAACACCAACTTTTTTCCTTTGATGTCTTTGAGTTTTGCCTTTAGGTTATTCAGTGATTTTTCTTCCTTATCAATGAAATAATAATAATTGAAGGTCAAATCATCTTTTAAAGTCAGCACTCTTTCGGCTGCACCTTTATATGTTTTCTCTTCCGCTTCTGTTATTTTCAGCTGTTTATACAATT
Source organism: Bacteroidetes bacterium OLB10 (assembly GCA_001567275.1). Lineage (GTDB taxonomy): Bacteria > Bacteroidota > Bacteroidia > AKYH767-A > OLB10 > OLB10. The sequence goes on along the minus strand of LNBX01000033.1, from coordinate 8,120 downwards.
CAGTGTTTACTTCTTTTTCTTTTGTTCCGCTTCCTGCAAAGCCATCAAAGTAAATGGTTTCCCAAAAAGGAAAATTTTTCATGATGGTGAGATAGCTCCAGACATATTTTGAAAACGCCTGTAACTTTTTTTCAGTCCAGGGTCCTCCCCAATCATCTCCGGGTGGTTCGTTTACTATATTGTTTTTGTTCCAACTCATGCTGCCAATGCTTCGTTTAATTCATCAATTAACTGATACAACTCATTACCAAAAGCATTGTATGCTCTGCCTAACATGCCTTGCTCTATCAACTCAAAATCATCTGCTTCAAAATGAAATGAATTTACAATTTGTTCCTTTATCATGTTGATGAATGCCATTTGTTCTTCATTGAACCTGTTATGCTTCCCGGCATTCTTTTTCAATATCCAGTCACGGAAATTTTTAGCAACTGTATTATCATAGCTGGTAAGCGTTTTGTCAATGCCGCAAACCCTGCGGATTAAGGAAACCAATGCAATCAATTCACTCAGGGGTTTGCCGGTTACCTTTTCCAATTGCTCATACGCATGCCACACCTGCATAGGTGCAAGTGTCGGCTTGTCCAACTTTAATTTTTCAATCACTTCCTGAATCATTTTGTAGGTGAGTTCACGCCTGCGATACGCTTGTGCATAGAAAATCTGCAAAGCGGTGATTTCATTTTTGTGTTGCTCAATCCATGTTTTGAAATCAGCAACCAATGCCTGTGCTTTCGCTGCGTTGTCTTTGTCCCAACCAATGCGAATAATTTCATCGGGGTTTACGGTGTCAATTTTTTGTTCGTGTGCTCTGCGCACATTCTCAATGTATTCGTTCAGCTCACCTGTGAAAACTTTTGCAGCGTTGTTCTGCAACTGCTCATGCAGTTGTTTGAATGCTTCTTCTTTTTTGATTGGCGATTCACCTGCCAGTTCACTTTCAACTTTTGCTTTCAGTTCATCAACCGTGTCGGGATTAAACGCATTCAGCAATTCTTTTACAACCTGATTGATTGTTTTGCCTTGTGCTTTTTCGGTGAACTGCTGCTTTTCTTTTTCTGTGATTTGTTTTTCCAATCGTGTTAATCGGTTAGCAATGGATGAAAACAATTCTTCGTCTCTTGCTCCAACTGCAATGGCTGCCAGCAAATCTTTCAATGGTTCACCCGGCCTTTTCTCCAATGATCTGCTGTCGGTTTTCAAACTCTTGCTTACTCCCACTGCATCCACAATTACAAAATGGTCTTTGGCAAACTTTGCCGATGGTGATCGCTTTTTCAAATCATCAAAATCAATCACCCTTGTTCCTCTACCTTTCATCTGCTCAAAATAATTTCTGCTCCGCACATCACGCATGAATAAGAGAACCTCCAGACATTTCACATCTGTTCCGGTTGCAATCATGTCAACTGTTACTGCAATTCTCGGATTGTAGTCGTTGCGAAACTGAGCCAACACACTCTTTGGGTCTTCGTTTGCTTTGTAAGTAATTTTCTTGCAGAAATTATTCCCCTCGCCAAATTCTTCCCGCACAATCTGAATAATGTCATCAGCATGTGAATCTGTCAAAGCGAAGATTAAAGTTTTCGGTGTTTCAAATTCTCCGTTGTCATTGTAGCGGTCAGGAAACATTTCGGGCAAATGCTCTTTGAAGGATTTTACAACAAGCCGGATTTGATTTGGGTTTACCACATCACGGTTCAGTTGTGTATTTGTATATGCTTCATCTTCGTCCTGCAATTCCCAACGCTTCTTCCGTGAAAGTTTTTCCCTGTGTTCAATGTATTCGCCTTTCCAGATTGTTCCGCCTTGTTGCGTAACTTTTGTAGCAATGATAAAAGTGTTGAAGCCAACATTCACTCCATCCGTAACTGCATCCTCATGTGAATACTCACTCACGATGTTTTGATTGAAGTAGCCGAATGTTCTGTTGTCGGGTGTTGCGGTCAAACCGATTTGAAAAGCATCAAAGTATTCCAACACTTGTTTCCACAAATTGTAAATGCTGCGGTGGCATTCATCTATCACCACAAAATCAAAAAACTCAATCGGAAGTTTTGCAGAATATTCAATAGGTGGAATTTCTTTCGGCTGATATTTTCTTTCGTTAGGATTTTCTTCTTCCGCACTTTCTTCCAGTTCTGTTCCTTTCAGAATGGAATACAAACGCTGAATGGTGCTGATGTAAACAAAGTTGTCCGTGGGGATGAAACTTGATTTCAGCCGGTGCACTCCATACAACTCAGTAAATTTTTGGTTGCTGTCATTCGGCAAAAAATTCATGAATTCCTGTTCGGCTTGCTCACCAAGGTTTTTGGTGTCAACCAAAAACAAAATTCGTTTTGCTTTGGTGTATTTAAGCAAACGATAAATAGAAGTGATTGCTGTAAAAGTTTTTCCTGAACCTGTCGCCATCTGAATGAGGGCTTTTGGTTTTATTTCCCTGAAAGAGTTTTCAAGTTTTGTGATTGCGTTTATCTGGCAATCACGCAAACCTTCTGTTTGCAGGAGTGGAAGATTTTTGAAACTGCTCCGCAAAGATTCCTCTTGTTTCAGCCATGCACGAAATGTTTCCGGCTTGTGAAATGAAAACACATTTCGTGAACGGGGTTTCGGGTCACGAAAATCTGTGAACCGTGTCACTTCGCCTGTGCTTTCATACACGAAGGGCAAAGGTTCATTGTCAAGGTGTTTGAGTTTTGCCGTTGCATATTCTTCACTTTGGTTTTCATGAACTGTCAGGCGGTGTCCTTCTTCTTCACGCTTGGCTTCCACAATGCCGCAAGGTTTGCCGTCAACAAACAAAACATAGTCAGCTGGTCCAACATCGGTTAAATATTCTCTCACTGCAATTCCAACTCCGGCACTCAGATTTAAAGTTGATTTATTCTGAATAATCCAACCGCAAGCCGTCAACTGCTTGTCTATATTATCTCTTGCGATTTGCTCTGGATTTTGATTTGGCATTAGTTAAAATAAGTTTCTAAGATACAGTTTTCAATAAAGCGTTTGCAAAAAACACCTCTTTTGGCTTTGCCCAAACACACCCCCTCAACCACACGCAATACTACAATTTTCATTTGAAAATTAAAATTAACGGAAAAATAAAATACACCTTATTGCAAGCATCTGCTTGTAACCGACCCAAAAATGTGTATTTTGTAAATCAAATCTTCAGCAATTTTGATGCTCAGGCTACCTATACAGTATTATAAATCCAATAATATTTTTCAAATCGTATAGCGCACCTTAATTCATACCACTACGCAATTTTTTTTGCGCCTCTTGTGTGAGGTGGCGCAACTGCCACCCGTGTTACCGGAAGGCGTGCTGTCTGTCCAAAGATTTGTCGTGTCAAATCCGCGCACAATTTGTCCGAAGCGATTTACATTAAATGATGTGTCTTGTTGGGTTTGCACTGAGCGTTGGGGTTTTTAAATTTTCTTTTGAGCGGGGGAAGGAATTTTTAAATGATTTCATTGGTTAGAGAAAAAAATATTCTCTTTAAAACTTTGGTTCGTAGCGTTGGCTTGCAGCGGTTTTTAAGAGAGTATTTTTTGTGAGAGGATTCAATCTAATTTTCCTTTTTCGGCAAATGTTAAAAAGTTTCTTCTCATACCTTTCAAGCCATTGTAGGTTGAACTCTTAATATCCGATTTCCCGTTTGCATCAATGGTCACTTCGTAAACTTTAAAATCGTTTCGGTTTAAGTAATCACTATGACTTGTGAAAAATACTTGGCTAAGTATTTTTTCTTCTAAGAACTTCTGGAGGTTATTTATTATCAACTCCTGATACTCGGGTGAAAGGTTCAATTCAAGTTCTTCAATCAAAATAATTTTTGAAGGAGTATCAAAAATCCTTGATAGAATATAAAACAGTTGCTGAACACCTGTTCCAAAATTCTTTAAAGGGAATCTTCCTACTGGGTTTTCAAGCATCACTTCAATTTCTTCCTTGAATTTTGAAAAAGTCATTTTAGTTTTAATGAAAGGATAATTCTTGAGATTATCATTCAAGACGTTTGCAACTTTTGAAGTGAGATTAAATTTATCTAAGAACGAAATCAGCGAGGTGAACTTTTCAAATCTGTCAGCATCCAAACTCAAGCCATAAAGCCAGTTCTTAAAGTTTCCAGTAGCAAAAATATCAGGCGGGTCTTGCTGTAATTTTTCCTTGCTAAAATATCGCTCACTCTCAATCAACGAAACACAGTTATTGAACACATCCATCACTTCGTTGAAAAGCCCTTCATTATTTGCAAGAGAAGAACCTTCTGGTGCTTCAAAGAATTTTGGAACACCGTTGTTGTCTGAGAAAATTGTAATGTCATGAAGCTTAACTTCTTTCAAAATTACCTGCGAGTCATTCTGATTTATTGAAACTATTTCCCCCTTAATTTTTATTGGAGTAGTTTCTCTGTTATTATAAAGATATCCCGCGGCAAGAAGTTCTTCTGAATGAGGATATTCGCTATTGTTAAGCTCTAATTGAACTTCAAAGAGAATACTGGTTTGCCTTTTATTGTTTGTAAAAATGAAAGGCATGTCATAGATATACCCACGCCAAAAAGGAGTGATTTCAGCTACCTTATTTCTTGTTCTTAAAATATTGAGTTCATCCGTGTAGGATTCTGGTATTGTAACAGTTTTACGGCTGAACAATAGTTCAAGGAATTTTAGAAAGTTTGATTTACCACTGTTATTGAATCCATGAATAAAATTCACCGAACCAAAACCTGTTGCATCTACTTTAACCAAACTCTTGAAGTTCTCAACTTTCAAATAATTTATCTGCATAGTCAGTATGATTTAATTTTTGTAGTCAATAAATGTTTTATCAATGTCCTTCAACAATGATTGATATGCCTTTTTGCTTATTACTCCGTCCTCAACATTCAAAAGCAAAACAGAATGGAGTTTGACAAAAACATCAAGAAATTTTTTATTTCGGAATAATGGATAATCCTCGTTGATAATAATAGTTCTGCCTTTCAACTTACAAGCAGGGTAATCATCATCAGTATCCCAATTCTCAAGTTTGAGTTTGAAAGTTTTGCTGTTAATCTCAATTGTCTTTGTTGCATCTTCACTTTCAATGTCCTCAGAAACAATTACCTCTTTTTTCTTTTTGTCAATTTTTATCGGAGTAGAAGTTGCTGAACTTGATTTTGCCTTTGAAACCGTAAATCCTCTTTTTTCAAGGTCGCTGATTTTTTTCGTAACATTTGATTTAACCAGTGCTGATAAATCTTTAACATGTTTCTTATCCTCGGCTGCCGAAATAAATTTTTCGTCTTGGTCAATCTTATCAAGTTCATCGCTCCACTTGCGTAATTTACCTCTGAAATACTCTTGCAATTCTTCATAGTCAGGACTGAAATTGAAGTTGTCTCTTGCTACATTTATCAAATCATTCATTCCGTCAATAAAGTGAACTTCTCCTGTTAAATGTGCTAATCGTGCATAGGTTCTGCCTTCAAGTCCAACTCCAAATGTTGTTCTTGGTCCAACACCTACATTAAAGTTTCTCATTTTTAAATGTCGGGCTTCAACGGGTTTGACTGGCTTGTAATCAGTCGCAATAAAAAATTTGAATTTTATTTTTCCAATAGTTTCAAATTCTCCCTTGTGAGTTTCAAGAATATTATTTGCATGAACATTTCTAAGCAAGTGCTTATCTTTTGAATCAAGATAAACACGAAAAGGCAAATTGGATTTGTAAGCAAACTTTTCTGAGAGCTCATTGTGTGAATCAAATTCAATAGGTAAGTCCTCACATAATTCCCATTCTAATCGTTGTAGGGGTGGGTAATTCAGAATTGTTTCTCGTCTTCGGGAAACTAAGTAAGCATGCTTGAAAAAATCCTTAGCTAACCTGGTGAATCCAACCAATTTAATCTTTGTGAATTGCTTATTCAATTGGCTGTTGTCAATTTTCTTACCTCCCTGAATCGGAATTTCTTCAATGTCCGTCAAAACTTTTTGGTCTTCTTCAACAAACTTGTGATTTGGTATTGCTGCGAAAATAATTTCAGGAGAACCTTTCTTCTTTGATTCAATGTTGTAAGTCCTGCAAAAAGGAAACACCGAAAGAAAACCGACACCAAATTGTCCAATCCTTTTTCTGCCTGACAATGTGAACTCTCTTGTTGAACGAGTTTTGCCAGCAATCCGCAAGTAAAAATCAAAATCACTTTCAGACATTCCAAGTCCATTATCTTCAACTGTGATTGTTTCGCCTTTTATATCAACTGTGATTTTTACTTCACTTGCATCGGCATCATAACTGTTTGAAATAATTTCTTTAAGGGCTTTCGGAAAATTGTTGTAGGTAGAACCACTAAGAATTGTAATGATTCTTTTGTCGACTGTAATTTTCTTTGGCCAATTTCCTATTGCTGTGCTCATAATTTCAAATCCCAATAATTAAGACTTCCCTGTTATTTTTTGCATCTCCGTTTTGATGGTTCAGTGCATACTTGTAATGCATACTTACTGTGTGTGCATTGCCTTTTACTTTCTTTACTAAGTTAACTAAATAATCAATTGACGGAATTCCTCCTTTTTTATAGGATAAGACAATGATACTATTTTGGAAACGAGTAATCAATTTTTCATACGATTCATAAATTGTATTCATTGAGAAGTCGTTTGAATCTTCGTCTTGTTTCAGTCGCAAGTTCACACTATCAAAGTCAACAAGATTTTTCCATTCCTGATATTTTGAAAGTCCTTCCAGGAAGTGATAGCACTTCAAATAATTTGATGATTCATTTGAGCCGTCTTTTCGTAAGTATGGCGGGTCAAGGTAAACTAAATCGTAGCCATCGGGTGCAATGTCAAATGCAGATTCATTAAGTGAACGGCAGTTTCTACCTGAGTTAAAAACAAGTGAGTTGACTTCATCAGAAAACTTTCTTAGATAATTTTCAAATGATTTGTCCCAAGTTGTTTTATTTCCAAAATTTCTTTCAACATCAGAGGTTCTTAGGTAAAGATTCTTGCGGTGAAATAAATTGAATGGTCGTTTGATTATACTTGACTGGAATAAAGAGTAATAAGCTAAACTTCTTTTGTATTGTAGAACATGGGGTTGGTAGTGATTCATTTGAAAGATGTTTGAAACTACTCTATCAAGCCAAACATTTTCGTCCTGCAAGTAATAAACATCTTTAAAGTTGTTCTGAATAAATCGGTAATATTTAACTCCCTCAATTCTCTTTGTTAAATTGGAAACATCCTGCTCGTTAAGCTTTATTCGGTTGTTTTCAATTATTGCTTTGCCTATGATATGATTGAATAAAAGTTTGTCGTTAAAGGTGACTGTCTTGTTCATCTTCTTCAACAAGTAACTTACAGAAGCACTGCCACCAAAAGCATCAAGTGCTGTTTCAAATTCTAAATCTTTAAAAACAGAGTGAAGCCAAGGAAGAATTTTTCGCTTGCTTCCTTGGTATCTTGTTGTTGGGAACTCTTGTAAATCTATTTCTGTCAACTTAATATTTTTTTGAATGCAAAGATATCATTTTCCCTCTTAAAAATGCTGTGCCTTGTATGTCCCTGTGTGTGAGGGATTGCACTCTTTTGACTTTGCCTCCGGGTTGGATTCGTGCGGTTGCAGGCAAAGGCAAATGTGTGCAATTGGGTGGGCAATAAAATCATTTTAAAAATTTGAGCGGAGGAAAAGAAAATTTAAAAACGAAGCGTTGGGTGTTGTTAAAAAACTGTGCCACTCCGATATGTTTTTTGTTTTGTGTCAAGTTGATTCAGCGCTCGTTAGTTTCAAGTTCGCACTTTCGTCATAGCCTTACCACCAATTCATCTCTACCCCTCACAATATGTCTCAGATACAACCAAAAATGGTTGGCTTTGCACCACAAGTAGGGGTATTTATTAAACTTCAAATATATTTTATCTTTTACAAATCATCAAACCTTTGCCAGTTTTTAGCCAACCGCTATCTCTTTCCGCATGTTCAACTAATAACTCCCAATCCAACCCTCTGCCATTCTGGCAGTTAAACAATTTCCCTCAATGCTCTGCAATTTATCACTTGTTTCTTACCGCAGTTCCTGCGACCTGCAAGGCTGTCGGTGGGGTAGGTTATCTCAATTTTTG
>LNBX01000032.1 GCA_001567275.1 Bacteroidetes bacterium OLB10 | reverse complement strand
TTTAAGACATGCAGAAAAAATTGATCCCGGTGAATGGAATTCACGTTCCGGCTTCAGACAGCTGCTCGAAAAAACAGCGCGACTGATTTCACCAATGATATAAAATTAATCACATTGATTGTCACTCTTCGCATACCGGCTGAAAAATATAATTGGAAAAATCAAACTACCGGCCAATACTTATTTGAGATTTTTTTTGTAAATTTACAGTTCTGTGTTCAAGCAGAATTTAGCGTTAAAAGTTCTGGCGGACGCAACAAACATAAAAAGAAAGACTCACAAGTTAAATTAAAAATTAAACGTATGAACTCAAAATCTGCAACTGACTTAGTAAGAGAGGCAAAACTTCAGACTGAAAATCTTACTCCACAACAAGTCGAATCCGAGTTGAAATCAGAAAAACGTTGTCCTCATAGACATTCGTGAAAGTGAAGAATTAATTCAAAATGGAAAAAATTGAGAAGGCAGTGCATGCACCAAGGGGAATGATAGAATTCTATGCTGACCCATCACTTCCATACCACAAACAAGAGTTCGACAAAAACAAAAGAATAATATTACATTGTGCCTCCGGAGGCCGTTCAGCATTAGCTGTATCAACTCTTAAACAAATGGGATATACCAATGTAGCACATTTAGACGGAGGAATAAATGCATGGAAAGAAGCCGGGCTTCCTGTAAAGAAATAGTCCGGGAGATTTTTTATAACAGTTTCACGAGATAGATTTTCGTAATAAGGTACTCATACCTGCTGAAGTTGAATAAGGATTCATTCTTATTGATGAAGCTATGTTTTTATCAGTTAACTGACCCTGATTGCTGCCAACAAGTAGTTTTATCTTAGCGGCATACCGTGAACAGTTTTGATGGATATATTTTTACTTTTGAATGATGGTAATTTCAGGAAATGTTATTACTTTAACATTCAAACTTCGGCAATAGTTAAGCCATTAGAACCAGGAAGAAACCATGCAACACAAAACAATCATTTCAAAGCATTAAGACCAAAATAGTATGAGCGGGTTAAAGCAAAAAGAGAGGGACATTATTTCGTCAATAATAAATAACATCAAAACAATGCAAGTGGGTAAGAATATAATAAAAATATTTTTTCTGCTCATCTCCATTTTTAATTTTTCTGCATACTCCCAAACAGCAACAGTATTTGTATCAGAGATAAATGGTAAATATGGAGTAAAGAATAACAAAGGTGAAACGGTAATACCGGAGAAGTATGCTTCAATTTTGCTTCTTGCGGACAATAGTTTTCTGGTTTATGAGGAAGATCCCGGCTGGCCAATGATTATTAATCAAAAAGGCGAAACCCTGGTGAGTAAGACAAATTATATTGGAAAAGTTTTAGATGCATTTGACAATCATTTCATTTGTCAGTATTACAAAGACGGACAATTGGCTGATTTAGTTCTATTCAAAGCCCCGGACAGTGTATTATATAACTTTCCTTTAAAATACATTCATGCTGAATTTGTAAAGGATAGTTGCTATACATTTATAAATGCTCAAACTTCAACACCAGGCGAAAAACTTTGTGTTGATATGAATGGAAAAAAATTGACCGGAACTGAAAATATGAACTTTGATTATATCAAAGAGTTATTTAAACCATGTAATGGATATGCTGTGGTAATGAAAAATAAAGGTTATGAAGGCACACTAAGTGGCGTATTCGATTTAAATAATAAGAAGATGATAATTCCTTGTAATTTTTCAGATGTTAAGTTTGAAAATAAAACAGGATTAATAAAAGCGTTTGACAAAGTTAAAACACTTACATATGATTTATATGACATCAGTGGGAAACTGGTAGCTACATGGGAACAAATCAAAAAGTAGCAAAATATCCATACAACCCTGTTCTGGCAGCACTTACACTTAAGTATCTTTTCAGTGGTTAAATCAGGTTCGGTGCATAGCATTAATCCCGTAAATTTTCGTGCTTTATCGACATTTTGTGTTCCGAATCACTTATTAATATATAAAACGAAGAGGAGGCAAAAGAGGCCTCCTTTTCATTTCATATCAAGGTATAGGGTTGGTCTTATATTTGAAAACGGTTTATTTTCTGTTTTCAAAATCGGGTTTTTAGCCGGGCTAATAAATCCGGTTACGGATAAGGAGTAATAATGATTCAAAAATATAAGGCAGAATATTTACTACAAATTAAAGCGGCCTTTATTGTATAAACAGCACTTTAAATTGTACAAAATGCAATTGCAGGCATTGCCTGTTTATCTGAGATTCTGAGTTTTTGCAGTATGGCTTGCAACTGCTTGTGAATCTGCAGGTGCAATGGTTTGCCGGCCCCACTTAGGGCAGTCGCATTTCTTCTTGAAAAGCCGGCATGAACTTGCTGTAGTACAAACAAAAAGTGCAAGGAGTATCCAAATAGTTTTTCTGCTTAATTTTTCCATTGCAATGTTTGAATTAAATGTTTTACATCCTTTTTGATAAAATCCACTACCGGTTTAAGTGAGTCAGCTTCGGGAGCTGCATTAAAATAAAGCGATCCGCGGATAAAGTGCCTAACACTGTCAGTAGCATAAAACTGAAAATTACTTGCAGCATTGCCACCAATATCATACATCACTCCAAACACTTTATTGGGTGTATGAATTACTGTTTCGTCAATGGCATTTGCCTTGATGGTATGTTTATATACCAGGTCTCTGGAATCTTCGGCAAAAGCAGCCAGGTCGTTATGCAAATTTTTGTAAGTTATGTATAGCTGTGCTCTGAATTTTGGATACAAAACATATTTCCAGCACGGCTCAGCAAAACGATTGGTGTCAGGCAGCACAATGGCATAGTCGGGTATATCAAAACGGTATGGGCATGTGGCATCATCATAGGAAGTATATTTTTTTTTCGGGCAAATCAATTCTGAAAAAACCACGTGGTTTCGGAACCGGATTTCCTGAACAGCCCATGAGGAGCATAATCACAAACACATATAACTTTTTCATTCTTCAGCAGCTTCTACAGGGTTAATACGTATTTTGACACGTTTTATTTTTCTGCGGTCGGCAGCTTCAATAATAAAATCGAGATGTTTGAAGCTGATGGTTTCATTCACCTTGGGAATGGTTTTATGAATTTCGAGTAACAGTCCTGCAAGGGTCCCTTTTTCTCCTTCTATTTCGTCAAACACTTCAGGTTCTACTTCAATAATACGGCATACATCATTCAATGCTGTTTTAGCTTCGAAAACATAATTGTTTTCATCAATGCGTGAGTAAACAGGTTCTTCATCATCAAACTCATCTTTTATCTCACCCACAATTTCTTCGAGTACATCTTCCATGGTTACCAAGCCCTGTGTGGCGCCAAACTCATCAACCACAATGGCCATGTGTGTTTTGCGCTGCTGAAATTCCTGAAGCAAATCATTAATTTTTTTTCCTTCGGGAATAAAATATGTTTTGCGTATAAGCTGATGCCAGTCGAAACTTTCTTTATGAATGTGTGCCAGTAAATCTTTAATATGCAAAACTCCAATAATCTGATCAATGGATGTGTCGTAAACAGGTACACGCGAATAGCCTGCTTCCACAACTTTTTCGAGCAGCGTTTTAAAAGGAGTTTGGGCACTGAAAGCAATCATATCAGGCAGTGGACGCATAATTTGTTTTACATCGGTATTGCCAAAACTTACTATACCTTTTAAAATTCTTTTCTCCTCGGGAGGCGATTCCTCATCGCTTGTAAGTTCAATGGCATGGGTAAGCTCATCAAGACTTACTTCTGGTTTTTTCTTCTTCAGTAATTTGTCGAAAAGGGTTGTTGACTTTACCAGCGGCACACTCAGGGGTGTAAGTATTTTGCTGATAACAAGTATGGGATATGCCATTACGGTAAGAATACGCAGGTTGGCATGAGCAGCATATACCTTGGGCAACACTTCACCAAAAAGTGTAATGAGAAAAGTTACGGTGATAATCTGAACAACAAACAACAAAACGGGATTATCTCCAAACAATCCGTTGTAGTTGAACATCAGTGACGAAATGATAATGATGGAAATATTGACTAATGTATTTGAAATGAGAATGGTGGCAATTAATTTTTTTGGTTTTTCAAGCAGCTGCAAAATGGTTTTACTGACGCTTCCTTTTTTTGCATTATGGAGATGATCGAGCTGTGCCGGTGTGAGTGAAAAAAAAGCAACTTCGCTGCCCGAAAACAAAGCCGAGCAGAGGAGGAGAATTAAAATCATCAGCAAGTCGCCACTAACTGCATAGAGTGTCGGTAGAGAAAACATCAGGCAACTGACGACAGGAGGCATTAATCGGTTGAATTAAATGTTGTAAAGTAGCATGATAAATCAACTGCAAATATACATTGCAATTCTGTCAGGCAGAAACAGTGAGTTCCGATAATCAGAAAGGTAAATCGTCAGAAAAATCGCCCGATGCCTCAGTAGTCGATGGTGCAGGTGATTCCATCGTACCTCTGTCGGCAGCAGGTTGTGCCTGTCCGCCTTCTTCGGGTTTGCGCCCAAGAAGCGTTAAAGTATCGCCTACTACCTCGGTGATGAAACGTTTATTGCCTTCTTTGTCGTCCCAAGAGCGGCTGCGTAAGCGGCCTTCAATGTAAACAAGGCTGCCTTTTTTCAAAAATTTTTCAGCAGTTTCAGCCAACTGACGCCACAAAACCACATTGTGCCATTCGGTTTGAGTTACTCTTTGTCCGTCTTTGTTTTTATAAACTTCAGAGGTGGCTAACGGAAATTTTGCTACACTGATACCGCCTTCTATGTGACGTAATTCTGGATCTTTGCCGAGGTTGCCTACCAGGATAACTTTATTTACTCCGGACATGACTAAGTGATTTTAAGGATAAATACTATTTTGCTTTGTTGTGATATAAACAGCAAATATAAGATTTTAAAGATATATCTTAAAATATATTCTGCCTGCCACCTGAAGCAAATTTGTTGATGCACGGGATGATTCCTCAGGTTTTCGGATTAAGACATGCTTGTAGGTTACTGCCCAATACATCTCATATTATTGCCGGAATTTTTGCCTGAAGGGTGAAAAATGAATGTAAACATTACCGCCTGAAGAGATTTAACTTTCCTTCTAAAAATAATAAACGTTTACTTTGCACTTTCGCAGTACTAAAGAAGATTTTTTTGGCAGCAAGGAATATCATACGGCTACAGGCATATCTGCTTTTGCTGGTATATATGGCAGGTGTGGCTCCATCGGTAATTCTGCATCATCATCAGGATTCAGTTGTCATGCTGCAGCATGCTTCACAGTGCGAAAAATCCATTTATTACAACGATTACGAAGGTTCGTGTAAACATAAACAGCACCTGAGTAAGGAGCCTGAAAAGTGTTTGTTGTGCAGCCATCATACGGTGATGCCTCAGATACTCCTGGATTTAACAAACCATGTCAAACCTCTGCAGGAATATTCTCTGCAATACTGTGTATGCTATGAGAATGTACCCGTTGTGCCTTTAAATCATTCCACATCACGGGGTCCGCCACAGTCATAACTTTTAATTTTTAATGCAGGTTTCAGGCTGTTTGCTGCGGCTGAGTAGGATAACTCAGCTGCTTCATCAGCGATTGGGGAAGTAATTCTGTAAAAAGAATCCTGTATTTTTTTTTAACGGTGAACACGCACAGCTTTTCATCGTCAACAAATCATTTCACATTAATTAACAGTTATGAATTTAAAAAAAATATTTTCAACATACATCATAATTTTATTTTCAACGGTGAGCGCATTTGCGCAGTATAAGATTTCAGGAGTGGTCAGGGATTTTACTACCAAAGAAACACTGCCCGGTGTCACGGTTTATATTTCAGATATCAAAAGAGGGGCAGTTACAGGAGTTGACGGCAATTTCGAAATTCCCAACCTGCGAAAAGGCTCCTATTTGCTGGAGATAACTTACACCGGATATCAGAGCATGCCGGTAAGAGTAGATCTGGAAAAAGACACCAGTTTAATGGTTTCACTGAAGACTTCAGTAACCGAATTGGGCGAAGTGGTGGTAACAGGTGTTACAAGAGCTACTGAGCTTAAGCGTAACCCTGTCATCATAACTACCATCAGCAGCAAAGAGCTTCGTCAGAGTGCATCTACCAATCTGATAGATGCTTTAAAAGAAGTGCCTGGTATAAGTCAGATAACCACAGGACCTGATATTTCAAAACCTGTCATCAGAGGGTTGGGATATAATCGGGTTATTACTTTAAACAATGGCATCAGGCAGGAAGGACAGCAATGGGGCGATGAACACGGAATTGAAATTGACCAGTATTCCATTGACAGAGCAGAAATTATTAAAGGCCCTGGAAGTTTATTATATGGCTCTGATGGAATTGCCGGAGTACTTAATTTTTTACCTCCAAAAACTCCTCCTGATGGAAAAATTCAGTCAGAGGTGACAACAAATTATCAAAGCAATAACAATCTGTTCGGATACTCAGTGTATAATGCAGGAAATAAAAAAGGCTTTCAATGGTCGGGAAGATACTCAGGCAAATTTGCAGGTAATTATAAGAATAAATATGACGGCAAAGTACTGAACTCAGGATACAGGGAGTATAATGGCGACCTTTCACTTGGATTATCAAAAAGCCGGGGACATACATTTTTAGAAATAAGCTCGTTCAACTCCATGCCCGGTATCATTGAAGGAAACAGAGACAGCACAGGAAAATTTACTTATTTAAATCATGAAGGCATAGAACAAACCGCAACTGCTGAAAACTTGAAAGGCTATCATATTGGAGTACCCTATCAGCGGGTAAATCATTTGATGGTTGCGTCCAGGAATTTTTTAATTTTAAGAAAAGGAACTTTAACAGCGGATATTGGATTTCAGAACAACAGAAGAAGAGAGTTTGAAGATGCTGTTCAGCCGGATCGTGCAGGCCTTTACCTTTCATCATCCACACTTACTTACAACATTCGTTATAATTTCGACAGAGTGAATAACCGGGAGTCAACAGCCGGTTTCAGTGGAATGTATCAGCTCAATAAAAATAAAGGCAATGAGTTTTTAATTCCGGATTATCACCTGTTTGATATAGGAGCTTTTTTGTTTACACAGAAAACAATTAAGAAAACAACACTTGCCGGAGGAATTCGTTTCGACAGCAGAAGTTTGAATGCGAGCGAACTTTATCTGAATGCTGATGAAGAACCTACTGCTCATCCCGATACAAGTTCCGAATTAAAATTTGCTCACATTTACAGGAATTATTTCGGATTGTCAGGCAGTGTAGGTTTATCCGTTCAGACAACAAAAATTTCAACCTTAAAGATTAACCTGTCTAATGGTTTCAGAGCACCGGGTATTGCTGAATTATCGTCCAACGGCAAACACGAAGGAACATTTCGATATGAAAAAGGAAACCCCGATCTGAAATCTGAATTCAGCCATCAGATTGATGTTGCTTACAATATCAATACAGAACATTTAACTCTGATGATTAGTCCTTTTATCAATTTTATAAATCATTTCTCGTATTTGGAAAAAATGAAAGATGACAATGGGAATGATATTTTTCCTGATACACAGGATTCCGTTCCTGCTTTTATTTATAAATCAGGTAATGCAACACTGACTGGCGGAGAGATATATCTTGATATACATCCCCATCCTTTAGACTGGTTGCATATTGAAAACATGTTTTCTTACGTAAATGCAACCCAGCGACATCAATCCGACAGCACGAAATATCTGCCATACAATCCTGCTCCACATTACAGAGGAGGACTGAAAGCACAATTTAATGAAATTAATCATAGAGTTCGTAATTTCTATGTCAGCTTCAATGTGGATTATTACTTTCCGCAGAATAATATTTATCGCGCATACCAAACAGAAACACCGACTCCCGGATATACTTTGCTGAGTGCCGGAATGGGAGCAACATTTAAAACCTGCAGAAAAAATAATTTATTGAATGTGTTTGTCAGTGGTGGTAATCTTGCAAATATTGCATACCAGAATCATTTGAGCCGTCTTAAATATGCAGAGATAAATCCCGTATCAGGACGAGAGGGCGTTTTTGATATGGGCAGAAATATCAGCCTGAAGATTGAATACAGTTTTTGAAGTACACAATAAAAAAAATTGTTCCTCATCATCTTTTATGGTAAACAGGTTCAACCATTCCTTGAAAATATTATCCGGAATTTAACATTTGTATTAATCTGAAATATAGAATGAAGTGAATACATTTGCCATAACATCTAATAAATAAAATAATGAAAAAAGTAACAGGTATTGGGGGAATATTTTTCAAATGCAAAGACCCCAAGAAAATAACAGAGTGGTATCAGAAACATCTGGGCCTTGAAACCAATCCTTACGGAGCAACTTTTGAGTGGTATGAAGATGCTGAAGGAAAAAAGAAAGCACAGACACAATGGTCGCCATTTTCAGAAACGACAAAATACTTTGAGCCTTCAACAAGAGAGTTTATGATTAATTACAGAGTTGAAAATCTGGAAGCACTTGTGGAGGAACTGAAAAAAGCTAACGTAGAATTTGTGGATGCAATTGAAACATACGACTACGGAAAGTTTGTTCACATACTCGATGCCGAAGGAAACAAAATTGAACTTTGGGAACCGGTTGACTAAACCTACCAAACATGGCTGAGTTAAAAACCAAACAAACAGAAAAGGACGTTCACAAGTTTATAAGAACGTTTGCCGATACGGAGCAGAAACAAAAGGACAGCTTCGAACTGCTAAAGCTCATGCAGGATTTTACAGGTCATGAACCTAAAATGTGGGGAACATCTATCATAGGTTTTGGGAAGTATCATTACAAGTCGGAAAGAAGCAGTCAGCAGGGCGATTGGCCTTTAGTGGGTTTTTCGCCACGCAAAGCAGCCATTTCACTCTATGTTTATACCGGCCAAAAAGAACATGAACATCTGTTGAACGATTTGGGAAAGTTTAAGATGGGTAAAGCATGTATTTATATCAGGAGGTTATCAGACATCAACACCGATGCTCTCAAAAAAATAATGCAGTCAACCATAAATTTTTTAAAATCAAAATATGAAACCGGTTAAAACAGAAATCAAGTGGGTGGTTTCTATGTCTTTTTTTCAGGCATAGTCTGAAGGTTTTTGCAGTGGATATAAATCTTCGAATACTTTCCAGTCAAAACTGTAATATTTTTTGAAATAGTGCGCAGCATGTCGGTTGGCACTCAACTCATACCACCTAAAGTCATGTGTGAGCACACCTTTTGTGCCGGCAACAGGCTTAGCAGTGGCAGCACTTATTAAGCTAGGCAAACCTATCAGTGGCAGAAAAAATATTCCATAAATTCTGCTGTCGAAAGTATGTCCGTATTCGTGCATAAACAACATGCCTTTGGTAATAGCGGTTTCAAAATCACCTTTTATTTCATCTTTGATATATACATTAATGAAAGAACCAATAGAGATTCCTTTTCTTGTTTTTTGATTTTCTAAAATCAGAAAAGTGGCTCCTCCCCAATAGTCAACACGTTTTTTCAATACCACAATATTCTGAATCTGTAAGTAAATGTGTCCGAGTACGGTTTGCGGCATTTCCCAGGTGTGGCGCAACAACACTTGCAGCAAAGCACTGAAGAAGGCTTGTTTTTCGCTCGTATTAATATTTCCGCCTAATATTTTAAATGCATTTGTCAGGGTAGATTTGTGACCTGAAAAAATCCAAATCATCAATCCTGAAATTATTCCCAGAGCAGCTGAAGTGCCCATCAGCAGGAAATAAAAAATATAAACAGTAAACACCACAGAAACTGTCTGCAAAAGCAGACAAATAATTACTGCTGCAAGTATTCCCGGTGCAAAGCGTTTCATCAGTTTCATGATGCAAGACTACCTGCCAGCTCAACGTATGTGGCATTTACGCATAAACGATAGGTGCCTCCTGTTATCAGGGGATAGTTGCCGGCAATATGTCCTGCAGGAAATCCATAACACACCGGATAATTAAATTCTTGAGCATGAGAAGCAACTATTTCATAAGCCTCTTTTCCAAATGGAACAGGATAACCGCTGTAGTCGTTAATATCTGTCATAGCACCAACTATCAGTCCTTTCAGACTGTTTAACATACCTGAGCGTTTCAGAAACATCATCATTCGGTCTAAGTGATAGCGGTACTCGCCAATGTCTTCAAAAAACAAAAATTTTGCCTTCGGTGTTCAATGCAGATTTCGAACCACCGAGTGAATACAAAACGGATAAATTTCCTCCAACAATTTCGGCAGTAACTTCTCCGGTTTTGTTCAGTGGATGCGGTGCAACAGTTTGTACAGGAATTTTACCATGAAATAAAATATCGTAAAGTTGCTGATGCACTTCTGCAGGTGCATCAGGCAGGGTAAGAGCCAGAGGAGCATGAAGGGTAGCTGTTCCGAAAAGTTGATTGATGTGTGCGTGTAATACAGTGATATCGCTGAAGCCGATAAGCCATTTGGGTTTTTTGCAGAAAGAAGAAAAATCAATCTGATCAACAATGCGTACGGTGCCATAGCCTCCGCGGGCAAATAGAATGGCTTTAACTTTTTCATCGTCCAGCGCTAGTTGCAAGTCGGCTGCCCTCTGAGAGTCGGTACCTGCAAACTGATTGCAGGAAGCATACAGGTTGGAGCTTTCGGTTACCTTCAGTCCCCACGAACGGAGCAGGCTGATGGCAGGTTGCATGCCTTCGCGGGCAACACTGCGGGCTGTGGCAACGAGTGCTACCGTGTCACCGGATTTCAGTACGGGAGGTAAAATCATTTGCGCTTTACTTTTTTATCTTTGCAAAGAAATACAGTTTGAGGTTTGATATTCGAAGATTTCAGATTTTCTCTCTTTGACTTTTCAACTTTCAGCTGATAATGTTCCGTTTTTCATGTCACGATATTTAATTACTGCTGCACTTCCCTATGCCAACGGGCCTGTACATATAGGTCACCTTGCAGGATGTTATATCCCTGCCGATATTTATGCACGTTACCTGCGACTGAAAGGTGAAGACGTAAAATTTATCTGCGGCAGCGATGAACATGGTGTTCCTATTACCATCAAAGCACGTCAGCTGGGTGTGTCGCCACAGGATGTGGTGGATAAGTACCATACCATCATGCGCGATGCTTTTTTTCAGTTTGGAATTTCATTCGACCATTACTCCCGCACTTCTGCACCTATCCATCACCGCACAGCTTCTGAATTTTTTAAGACACTTTACGACAAAGGAGTTTTTATTGAAGAAACCACACAACAGTTTTATGATGAGGAAGCGAAACAATTTTTAGCCGACCGTTACATTACGGGCACCTGTCCGCGATGCGGTTATGAAAATGCCTATGGCGACCAGTGTGAGAACTGCGGTTCTTCGCTGAACCCAACCGATTTAATCAATCCGAAATCTAAACTCAGTGGCAAAACTCCTGTGCTGAAACCTACAAAAAACTGGTTTCTGCCAATGGATAAAATTCAGCAGTCGGAAGAATTTCAGGAATACATTAAACGTTTCGACAACTGGAAACCCAACATCAAAGGCCAGTGTGCAAGCTGGCTCAACGAAGGACTGCAGCCACGCGCCATGACACGCGATTTGGACTGGGGTGTGAAAGTTCCGTTGCCCGATGCCGAAGGAAAAGTTTTGTATGTGTGGTTTGATGCACCCATTGGATATATCTCTGCATCGAAGGAATATATGCCCAACGACTGGGAAAAATACTGGAAGCAACAACCGGATGAAAAAGACAATCCTACGCTGATTCATTTTATCGGGAAGGACAATATTGTTTTTCATGCAATCATTTTTCCGATGATGCTCATGACGCATGGCGGATATGTGTTGCCGGGTAATGTTCCTGCCAACGAATTTTTGAATCTCGAGGGCGATAAAATTTCCACTTCACGCAACTGGGCTGTGTGGCTGCATGAATATTTGCAGGATTTTCCGGGAAGAGAAGATGAGCTGCGATATGTGCTTACTTCCATTGCTCCTGAAACAAAAGACAGTGAGTTTACATGGAAAGATTTTCAGGCAAGAGTGAACAATGAGCTGTGTGCAATTGTAGGAAATTTTGTGAATCGGGTAGTGGTACTTTCCAATAAATATTTTGAAGGAAATCTGTCAACTGATATAAACATTGAATCGCATCCTTATCATGCAGCTATTGCAGAGTTGTATCAGCGATATGATGAGGCAATGAACAATTATCAGTTTCGCGAAGCACAAAGTTGCGCAGTTGAAGTGGCACGTATTGGGAACAAATATCTCACAGAAAAAGAACCCTGGAAAAAATACAATGCTGCTGATGCCGGCAGTGTGAATGAAACACGAGATGTTTTGATAAACTGTTTCAGCATAATTGCAAAGATGGGTTTACTCTTTAAGCCATTTATTCCTCGCACTGCCGATAAAATATTTAATCTGCTGAATATTTCTGCTGAAAAGCAAAAATTAGTGAAGAAAGACAATATGGTGAGAGAGGAAGATAATTTTCTTGATTCGCACAAAATCAAAATCCACACATCAAGTGTTATTTTATTTCAGAAGATAGAAGATGAGCCGATAGAAAAGCAAATTCAAAAACTGCACGATAAAAAAGTAATGAACAATCAGCAGACATCAGCAGCAGCTAATGAAACATTAAAAGAGCAACTTGCAGAAACTACCTTTGACGATTTCAGCAAGATGGATATAAGAGTGGCTACGATTCTTGAAGCAGAGCGTGTACCCAAAACCGACAAACTGCTGAAACTTTTGTTGGACACAGGCATTGATAAGCGTACAGTGGTTTCGGGAATAGCAGCTTTTTACGACCCCGAAAAAATCATCGGACAAAAGGTGGTGATGCTGGCCAATCTTGCTCCGCGAAAAATAAAAGGAATAGAAAGTAAAGGAATGATTCTGATGGCTGAGAATGAAAAAGGAGAGCTTTCATTTATTTCTCCTCAGAAAGATGTCATCACCAACGGTAGTACAGTAAAATAAAAAATGAAAAATTAATTTTTAAAATACAGTATAATGGAATTCAGAAAAGAGAAAGACACCATGGGAATTGTAGAAGTTCCTGCCAATGCTTATTGGGGTGCACAGACAGAACGCTCAGTTGAAAATTTTAAAATAGCCCGTGAAACAAATAAAATGCCTCGCGAAATTATTGAAGCATTTGCTTATCTGAAAAAAGCGGCAGCACTCACCAATTTTGATGCCGGTGTATTGCCTAAAGAAAAATGCGATCTTATTTGTAAAGTATGTGACGAAATTCTGGAAGGTAAATGGATGGATCAGTTTCCGTTGGTAGTATGGCAAACGGGCAGCGGCACACAGAGTAACATGAATGTGAATGAAGTTATCGCTTACCGTGCTCATGTGATTAACGGAGGAAGCCTGATGGACGAGAAAAAAATTATTCACCCGAATGATGATGTAAACAAGTCGCAGTCGAGCAACGATACTTTTCCAACAGCTATGCACATTGCTGCATATAAAATACTGATGGAAGTAACACTTCCCGGAATAAAAAAACTGCGCGATACGCTTAAAGCAAAATCAGAGCAGTATATGCACGTAGTGAAAATCGGACGTACACACCTGATGGATGCCACACCGCTTACACTGGGTCAGGAACTTAGCGGATATGTATCGCAACTGGATCACGGAGTACGCGCTATTGAACACACGCTTCCTCATCTTGCCGAACTTGCCCTCGGTGGAACTGCAGTAGGAACAGGTATCAATACGCCCAAAGGCTATGCAGTGAATGTGGCCAAACATATTGCAACTCTCACAAAACTTCCTTTTATCACTGCTGAAAATAAATTTGAAGCACTTGCTGCACACGATGCCATTGTAGAATCGCATGGTGCACTGAAAACAGTTGCCTGTTCGCTGATGAAAATTGCCAACGACATCCGTTTGTTGGCAAGTGGTCCGCGCTGTGGTATTGGCGAAATACATATTCCCGATAACGAACCGGGTTCATCCATTATGCCCGGTAAAGTGAATCCTACACAGTGCGAAGCAATGACCATGGTGGCAGCGCAGGTGTTGGGCAACGATGTGGCCATAAATGTTGGTGGTGCTACCGGACATTTTGAACTGAATGTTTTCAAACCGGTGATGATTTACAACTTCCTGCACAGTGCCCGCCTCATTGGCGAAGTGTGTGTGTCGTTCAACGATAAATGTGCAACAGGTATTGAACCTATTGAGAAAAACATCCACAGAAATCTGGAGAACTCACTCATGCTGGTAACGGCACTCAACACCAAAATAGGATATTACAAAGCAGCAGAAATTGCACAAACAGCACATAAGCAACACAAGACCCTCAAACAAACAGCTATTGATTTGGGATATGTTACTTCGGAGCAGTTTGACGAGTGGGTGAAACCCGAAGAAATGGTTGGATTGTAAAATTATTTTAGTATTTTTACTTTTCAATCTTACAGCAATGAAAAAATATATACTTACCATCGCATGTATGCTGAGCAGTTTAGTTATGTTTGCTCAGCAAGGTGAAGTACTCACCGTTGCCGAACAGATGCCTGTATTTCCGGGTGGCGAAGCAGGTCTGAATGATTATCTTCAGAAAAACATTCAGTATCCTGAGGATGCAAAACAAAGTGCTACAGAAGGAACCTGTTTTGTAACCTTTGTAGTATCATCAACCGGAGAAGTTACGGGAGCACAGATACTTCGTGGTGCTGCCGAAAGCCTCAACCGTGAAGCATTGTGTGTTGTGAATGCCATGCCTAAGTGGCAACCTGCTATGCAGAGTGGCGAAGCAGTAAGCGTGAAATTTACATTGCCGGTACGTTTTTCTCTCACTGTTCCTCCTGATAAGGATAAGAAAAGTAAGAAGTAAGAAACATTGAACGCAATGCTGTTGCTGAACCATTTGGCAACAGCATTGTTTTTTATTATATTGCAAAAAAAACGATGAACCGCATCAGAAATATCATTATCCCCGGCAGGCACAATAAACCTGTGATAGCGGATTTGTATTACACAGACACATCACATCCATTGCCCGTGGTGCTGTTTGCACACGGATTCAAAGGATTCAAAGACTGGGGAACATTTCCGCTCGTAGCCGAAGCATTTGCAAAAGCCGGTTTTGCATTTATAAAATTCAATTTTTCGTATAACGGAACTACTGCGCAAAGCCCGGATGAGTTTGCCGACATGGATGCTTTTGGCAATAATAATTTCACCAAGGAGCTTGACGATTTACAAACTTTACTTGAATGGCTTTCGTGTTTTAATTTACAAAAACAAATATTTGATTTGTCAGATGTTTCTCTTGCCGGACATTCGCGTGGAGGTGCAATAGCCATCATCAAAGCCTCAGAAGATTCGCGTATCAAACGCATTGCCACATGGGCATCGCCCATTGATTTCAGCAAATATATTTCGCCTGAGCAACTATCTGTTTGGAAACAAAGCGGAGTTATTTATGTTGAAAATTCAAGAACACTTCAACAAATGCCATTGTACTATCAGCTTGCAGAAGATGTGATGAGCAACCCCGATCGAATTAATATTGAAAAAGCAGCAAAAAAAATTCACATTCCGCATATCATCATTCACGGCACTGATGACGAAACCGTAAATTTTGCTGATGCGCTTATTTTACATTCATGGAATAAGAAAGCAGACTTTGTTGCCATTGATCATGCCAATCATTCTTTTGGAGCACAGCATCCATATACATCACCGGTACTCACTCCACACTACCGGCAAGTGGTAGATGCAACAATCAGCTTCTTCAGAAAATAATAGATGAATAAATTTTAACAGAGATGAAAATAAAAAAACCGCCTTATTCATAGGCGGTTTTTCTTTTGTAAAAAGGTTCAGTTACTGAATAATCAATTTTCTTTCTGCAATACCTGAAACATTTTCTACACGGACAAAATACATTCCTGCAGCAAGGTTTGAAATTTCCAGAGTGGTTTCTGCCATTTGCGCAGTTTTGTTGAACTCTTGTTTTTGTATAAGCTGACCCTGGGTATTCATAACAGAAACAGTTGTTTTTCCGCTGAAATTATTTCCGAGATAAACAGTTACTTTTTCTTTGGCAGGATTCGGATATAAAGAAACGTTACCAAGTGCAGAAGATAATTCATGGATACCAACAGGAGCAGTGATGGCAAAAGGCTTATTGTTGATATCAAAAAATATGGAGCCTGCAGTTGCACCTTCAACCCACACACGGCAGGTATTGGAAGGATTGTTGGGTACAGTGAAAGTATAACTTCCGTTGTTGGCAACACCTGTTGCAATGGTAATTGGGAACGAAGTTCCGTTGTTGGTAGATAAATAAATATTTACAAACTGTTCATTGAAAGGTGCAACATCTGTTCCGCCCACATCCCATGTAATGGTTTGAGTGCTTAATGCAGGCCATGAAATTCCGGTAACGTTAGGATACGTAATTGAAAACGGAGCCGAAGTTTGAACAACATTTACAGTAGTAATGGTATCATTATAGGTTACTCCACCGCCATTGGGTTTGTTGTCGCGTGCAATAAGTCTGAATGTAAGAGTGCGTGCATAAGTAGTAATCAGTTCACCTTTCTGACTGGCATTGTTCAGCACAACTGCTGTTTTAGGAAAGTAACGCAATGCAGAAGCCGAAGGTGCATAACTTCTGTAAATAGGAGCATTGCCCGATGGCATATTCCATTTACCTGAAGGGCCAAGATCAAACTCTTCCCAGCTGTAAGTAATTGAATCGCCATCCGGATCGAAACCACTTCCGTTTAACCAGAAAGCAGTTCCAACAGGAACATTGAATGTACCTCCTGCACTCACAACAGGAGCACTGTTGAAAGTAGAAGTTATAACAGGACAATTATTTCCTGTTGCCATGGTAGTATAATTTACAATTTCATCAAAACTCTTGGTATGAAAATAAGCAATGCTGTGTGCAGCCAAATCATCAGAACCACAAATGCCTGCATATCCCATGATGGTAACACCACTTCCGGGTTCATAAGCCGTAGAGCTGTTGCGATTGCCGGAGCAACTGCCGGTTACACTGTTAAAAGTATGGTTGCCGCCAAACTGATGCCCCATTTCATGAGCTACATAATCAATATCGAATGGGTCGTTGATGGGAGCGCCTGAGCCTGTTACGCCACGGGCTTTGTTGCTGTTATTGCAGACGCATCCCAAATAAGCAATACCTCCACCACCTGTACTGAACACATGTCCGATGTCGAAATTTGCACTGCCTATGCGTGAGGTCACAGTAGTTTGGTTTTGCCCCAACATCGTTGAGCCGTCATTATTGTCATAAGGATCTGTTGAAGCATTTAAAAATATCAGGGTGTCGTTATTGGGAATTAATTGCATCCGAATATCAACTTCAGATTCATACACTCCGGTAACACGGTTAACAGAAGTAACCATACCCGACAATGCTCCTGAGACAGTTCCTCCATAATAGGCTGCATATTCACCGGTGCAGGCAAGTGCCAGCCGGTATTTGCGAAGTTCAGTTCCTATAGAGCGGTTTAATGCAGGTGCTATAGTTTGTAAACTACGCTGTGTAGCAGCATTGGAAGCTATATCATCAAATAAACAGTAGAAATTTTTTGAAGCAGAAAAATCTTTTCTGTAATAAACCACATAATCATTGCTGTTTTGCATGGAGTATGGATCAATATAACAATCGTTTTCGCCAGCGCGTATCAGCGCATGAAAACCCCATTGCGTGAAATCTGCACGCACCCATGCTGAACGGTCTGTTTTTCCTCGCCCTGAATAAGTTTTTATCATTGGATATTTTGCTGCAAGTTCAGGATGCATCACAGGCGATTCAACCATTTCAAAATCCATAAACGTACCATCGGGCATAGGCAACGAAATCAGCAGAGGTTGATTTGCAGCTGCAGTAAACTCCATTGGAGCATTCTGTAATTCGTTGCGCATAGCCTGCACATCGAGTGTATAAACTAAATATTTGTCGGGCACCAACTGCCTTACCGAAGTTTTCATTTCCTGTGTTTCGGTTTTTAATGCCCAGTGATTAGCAGCGCCAAATGCAGATGCTATGCCACCGGCTAATACAACTGCTGTGAGTAAAAGTTTTGTCATGTATTTGATTTTGATGCTAAAGTAAAATTATTTGACAACACCTGTTAGAAATCAGGTAATAATAATGTTGATTTACGGAACAACGGTATTAAAGAGCAGCTGCCACCCCCTTGGCAAGAAGCGGGAAACATTTTAAAATGATTTCGTCCATTTGATTGACATTGGACGGAATGGTTGCTACAGCATAATTGCCATTGATGAGTTTGCCGTTTCTGTCGTAAATAGTAAAATGTAACCTTATTTCTCGTTCGTAAATCTGGTTGGCAATATCCAGACAGCTTTTATAGTTTGTTTTAATTTCAAACTGAGTAAGAAAAACAAAAATATCGGTACCGAACTGATTGGCTAAAGAGTCGAGCACGCTTTTATTTCTGATATCAGCTTTAATGTAAAGTTTATGATCATCAGTATTGAGATAGCTGGAGGCTATTCTCGAGTCCAAAGCTTCTTTGTTTGATTCAGGCAGATTGATGGTATGAGATTTAACGGTAGGTTTTGCATATTCAAAAGCAGTAACCGCAAACACCGACCCGGCAGCCTGCACATAGGCATCAAGGGTGTCGTGCTGCAGCAATGATACTGTAGGATAATGATGTTTCAACTCGCGCCAGGCAAACCATTCGCTTCTGTTGTGAAAAGTTTCGCGAATGAGGTCAGGGGTTTTGCGTGTAACTTCAGCAATGTCCCTGTCGGCATCCGATAAATAAAACCTCGGATCGTAAGGAATCAGCAATATGTGATGTTCAATACTGTCTTTTGAAATGGTTTTGGTTTGAGTCTGTGCCACAACATTTGCCCCAAAAAAGCAAAATATGGCTGTAATCAATTTCATTTTCATCAGAACAAAACTATAAGGTAATCAGAATGAAATCAGGTATCTGCAGCAGAGTTTTAAATACGACTTTGTTAATTCATCTTGCCTGTAAGTTTTTAGCCGTTACCTTTGCGCAAATTTTTTCATCAAGATGAACGACCTGACAGCGTTTGATATAGTGGTCATTGGCGGAGGATGTGTTGGCATAGCATCAGCCTATAAACTCAACCTGCGTTATCCTGAACTTAAAATAGCCGTACTTGAAAAAGAAAATAAACTGGCAGCCCATCAAACAGGACGCAATTCGGGAGTTATTCATTCAGGTTTGTATTACAAGCCGGGCTCCTACAAAGCAAAGAACTGTGTAGAAGGACGAAGGGAGTTGGTGGCTTTTTGTAAAGAGCATCACGTAGCACACGATGTTTGCGGAAAAATTATTGTGGCAACCGATGAAAAAGAATTGCCACACATGAACCGGGTGTTCAACAATGGTTTGCAAAACGGTGTGGAAGGTATTGAGAAAATTACGGCACAGCAGATTAAAGACATTGAACCATACTGTAGCGGCATTGAAGGAATTTGGGTTCCGTGCACAGGAATAGTGGATTATGTAGGACTTACCAACAAACTGGCTGAGCTTATATCTCAAAAATTTCAGGGGAGCAAGGTACTTACAGGACAGAAAGTTACTGCCTTCGAAAAAGAAGACGGACATACCGTGGTAGTGACTGAAAAACAAAAGTTCAAAACCAAATATGTCATCAGTTGTACAGGATTATTCAGCGACCGCATGGCCAAAGCCGATGGCGTGAATCCTCACATGCAGATTGTAGGTTTTCGTGGCGATTATTACGATCTTACCGAGAAAGGTATGCACAAAGTGCGCAATCTAATTTATCCTGTTCCCAATCCTGAATTTCCTTTTTTGGGAGTTCACTTCACGCGCATGATTCAGCATGGTGTTGAGTGTGGCCCCAATGCTGTATTTACCTTCAAACGTGAGGGTTATGGCAAAACCGATTTTAATATGAAAGATACTTTGCAGGCTTTGTCGTATGCAGGCACCTGGAAGCTGTTTTTCAAACACTGGCGCTTTGGGCTGGATGAATACAGGAGAGCTTTCTCCAAACGATTATTTCTGGACAGACTGCAACGCCTCATTCCTTCTCTCGAAATGGATGACATCACTCCGGGCCGTGCTGGTGTGCGCGCTATGGCACTCGACCATGACGGAAATATGATTGACGATTTCAAAATCGAATACAGCGGCAATGCCATCCATGTGCTCAATGCACCTTCTCCGGCAGCAACAGCATCTTTGGCCATTGGTACGGCAGTTACTGAAATGGCTGAAAAGTATTTTAAGTTAACGTAAAATTACCGGCATACTTTTACCGGTTTAATAGTCCTGCTTTTTAACTTTGCAACTTTGTAAAATCGGGTTCACAGATTAATTTATCATCACAGAGCTAAAAGGCGGGCATGCGTAATTTATTTTTATTCCTCAGCCGAAATTATTTTTTCATTCTGTTTCTGTTAACGGAAGCGTTATGCTTTTACCTCATTGCGCAAAACAATACCTACCATAATGCAGGCATGCTCAACTCGGCCAATCAGGTAGTGGCCTCAATTTATGATGGAGTAAGCAAGGTGACTGACTATCTTAACTTAGCCGAAAACAACAGACGCCTTGCTGAAGAAAATGCACAACTGAGAGCCATGATTCCTGCATCTCAATTTGATACCACAGTAGTGAAGAGTACCGTAAGTGACACTCTGCACAATCAGCAATACAGTTACATTGAAGCGAGAGTGATTAACAACAGCACCAACAGACGCAACAACTATCTTACACTGAACAGAGGAGCTGATGCCGGTATTGCACCGGAAATGGGGGTTATCACCGGACACGGTATCATTGGAATTGTTAAAGAAGTTTCTGCTCATTACAGCACCGTCATTTCATTTCTCAATACGCAGAGCAAGGTGAGTGTACGTTTCAAAAAGAACAATTACAATGGCTCCATGATTTGGGACAGCGACAACGGGCCTACTGAAGCTACTGTCATTGACATACCTCGACATGTGCCTTTCAAAAAAGGAGACACGCTGGTGACAACGGCTTATTCTGCTTACTATCCCGAGGGGATAATGGTTGGTACCGTAAAAGAATTTTATCTCGATCCGGGAAGCAACTCTTATCAGATAATTCTTAACCTGAGTGTAGGATTTAATGATGTTTCCTATGTATATGTGGTAAATAACCTGCTGAAAGCAGAACGTAAAAAACTTGAAGACAATTTGAAAGATGTTAGCCGAAATAATTAAAATCATTTTTCGTTTCATCTTGCTCGTGCTGGTGCAGGTGTTGCTGTTTAATAAAATCAGGTTTGCAGGTTTTATAAATCCTTTTGTGTATCCGCTT
Source organism: Bacteroidetes bacterium OLB10 (assembly GCA_001567275.1). GTDB lineage: Bacteria > Bacteroidota > Bacteroidia > AKYH767-A > OLB10 > OLB10. The sequence goes on along the minus strand of LNBX01000032.1, from coordinate 57,484 downwards.
TTTATTTTATTACTGCCTGTGCGTATTCCCAAAACATTATTGTTATTGTTGTCATTCATCACCGGTCTGACTATTGATATATTTTCCGACACCATGGGAATGCATGCAGCTGCAACTGTGTTTCTGGGTTATCTTCGACCTGCTATACTCAAACTGCTGGCACCACGCGATGGCTATGAAGCAGAAGCTTCGCCCAGATTACATCAGATGGGATTTCTCTGGTTTCTGTATTATCTGCTCATCAGTATTTTTGCACATCACCTGTTTTTGTTTTATACTGAAGTATTTCGATTCAGTGAGTTCTGGTACACCTTATTGCGCGTTGTACTCAGCACATTAACTTCTGTTTTACTTATTATTGTTATTCTTTATCTTTTCGACAGACAGAAAGAAAAGCATTAACTACATTTAATTATTTGCATTGAGAAAAGTCAGTTCAGCACAACGCACTATTTTTTTAGTTACCATTACTGCAGTAGCATTAGTGTATATTGCACGACTGTTTTATCTTCAGATTATTGATGACAAATACAAACTGTCGGCTGATGAAAATGTATTGCGCAGAGTAATTGATTATCCTTCGAGAGGTTTGGTATATGACCGCAAAGGAAAACTACTGGTTTTCAACCAAACAGTATATGATCTGATGGTAACACCAAGAGAGGTGAAAGCAATGGATACGGCAGAGTTTTGCAGCATCATCAAAATTTCGCTGGAAGATTTCAGAAACAAATTTCAGAAAGCAAAAAAATATTCTCCTTACAAAGCATCTGTTTTCGAGAAACAGATTTCGGCAGAAACGTATGGTACCTTGCAGGAAAAACTTTTCAAGTACAAAGGATTCACTGTGCAGCCGCGTACCATACGCAAATATCCATACAACACAGCAGCACACCTGCTGGGTTATCTGGGTGAGGTTGATGAAAATGTTACTGCAAAAAACCCATACTATCAGATGGGCGATTATATTGGCATCAGCGGAATTGAACAAAGCTATGAAAAAGAACTTCGCGGCAGAAGGGGAACAAGGTATATCATGGTAGATAATTTCAACCGTGAGAAGGGTCGTTTTGAGAATGGGAAATTTGACACATTATCTGTTTCAGGAGAAGATTTAAAACTTTCTCTCGATGCCGACTTACAGGCTTATGCCGAATTACTTTTTCAGAACAAACGCGGGAGTGCAGTTGCCATTGATCCGCAAACAGGAGAGATTTTGGCAATGGTAAACAGCCCTTCTTATAACCCTAATCTGATGGTAGGCCGTGAGCGTTCACGCAACTACGGGCGACTGTTGCAAGACGAAGACAAACCTCTCTTCAATCGCGCAATGATGGCTTATTATCCTCCGGGTTCTACATTTAAAATTATTAACTCACTGATAGGATTACAAGAGCATGTGATTACTCCCGAAACATATTTCAGTTGCCAAGGGGGCTATAGAGTCGGACCTATTTTCGTTCATTGTCATCCTCACGCATCACCACTCGATTTGCGCAATGCAGTAGCAGTTTCGTGCAACTCTTATTACTGTCAGACATTCCGTGCGGTGATTGATAACCGTGCATTTCCCAGTACAGAACTTGCATTTGATAAATGGCGTGATTATGTTTTAAGTTTTGGTATAGGAAAAAAAATAAATGTTGACATGCCACATGAACTTAAAGGCAATGTGCCAACAGTAGAATATTACAACAAATTTTTCGGAAAAGGACGATGGAAATCTTCTACCATTATATCACTTGCTATTGGTCAGGGCGAGTTAGGAATTACACCTTTGCAAATGGCCAATGCTGCATGTATTGTAGCCAATAAAGGTTTTTACTACGTGCCACATGTGGTAAAAGAAATAGGATCCAAACATTATTTACCCGATCGATTTAAAGAAAAAAACTACACCAAGATTGACACGAAATATTTTGATGCTATTCAGGATGGAATGCAATGGGTGTTTGAACGCGGTACCGCAAGAGGCTCAAGGGTTGACAGCCTGGTAATGTGCGGAAAAACAGGAACAGCACAAAACCCACATGGAAAAAACCACTCTGTGTTTTTCTGTTTTGCCCCGAGAGAAAATCCCAAAATTGCAGTTGCTGTTTTGGTTGAAAATGCCGGACAGGGCGCTCACTTTGCAGCACCAATTGCCAGCTTAATGGTGCAGAAATATTTGCTTGGTACTATTAAACGTCCTGACCTCGAAAAGAGAATGCTTGATGCTGTGGTGGTTCCGATGACTGATACTAACGATGATGACTGACAACTGAAATGAGACAACAGAAAAGTATTTTTCAGAACATTGACTGGCTCACCATCTTACTTTATTTAGTGATGGTGATTGCAGGATGGCTGAATATTTTTGCAGCAGTATATAACGAAGACCATAACAATATTACAGACTTAACTCAGAACTACGGCAAGCAGATGATTTGGATTGCAACATCGCTGGCACTGGCACTGGCTATTCTTATTATTGATGGAAAATTTTATGAAGCCTTCTCCGGTGTAATTTATGGCATATCAATTTTATCTCTTATTGCAGTGCTCATATTTGGCCATGAGGTTGCAGGCAGTAAGTCGTGGTTTCGTTTTGGCGATTTTGGTATTCAGCCTGCTGAGTTTGCAAAATTTGCAACTGCACTGATGATGGCACGGTTGTTAAGCCCTGTCGGATTAAAAAAAGATACCTGGCCTGTACGTCTTCAGTCTTTTGCTGTTTTTCTGCTGCCCGTTATTCTTATTCTGCTCGAAAACGAAACCGGTGTGGCGCTGGTTTTTTTTGCTTTTACACTCGTATTGTATCGCGAAAATATTATTCCCGGATGGATATTGTTACTGGGAATTTTGGCAACTGCATTATTCATTATTTCATTGTTAGTGCCAAAAACTACTTTAATGATTGTACTGTGTTCTCTTGGCGGGCTGTATTTGTTTTTGGTACAAAAGCGTAAATACATCTTACCTGTAATTGGCATTACACTTATTGCCATTGGTGTGGTTTTTAGTGTGGACTATGTGTTTAATAATGTTCTGGAATCGCATCAGAAAAAACGCATACAGGTTTTGCTTGGAATGGAAGAAGATTTGAGAGGAGCAGGTTATAATGTTAACCAGAGTAAGATTGCCATAGGCTCTGGTGGATTGTTGGGGAAAGGATTTCTCAAAGGCACACAAACAAAATATAATTTTGTTCCTGAGCAGAGCACCGATTTTATTTTTTGCACTGTCGGTGAGGAGTGGGGTTTTGTCGGTACTACTGTGGTGATACTGCTATTTCTGGCATTGCTTTATCGGATTGTTTTTATTGCCGAACGACAGAAATCTGCATTTGCGCGAATATATGGCTATGGTGTTGCAGCTATCATCTTCTTTCACTTTTTCATTAATATCGGTATGACCATCGGTTTGATGCCTGTCATAGGAATTCCACTTCCGTTTTTCAGTTATGGCGGTTCTTCGCTGTGGGGATTTACAGTGTTACTTTTTATTCTTATAAAATTAGACAGTCACCGTACGTTTATGCTACGCTGATTGTTGACTTGCTCAGAAGTCGAGGCCTAACGACAGATTGAAAAGTGGTTTTTGTATTTCTTTGTCATCAATACCATAACCCCAGTCAGCACGAATAAAATACCCAAACAATCTGCTGCGCAAACCAATACCATAAGCAGCAACCACCGGTTGAATTTGTTTTACAACAGTAACGGTAACGGGATTGCCGCCAACGCCACCAATAGTTTCTTCATTGAGTCCGTTCTTGTCAGAAAATGGTGATTCGCCTGACCATGCAGTTCCTGCATCAAAGAACAACACAGTTTGAAAATTACGTATAAAGTCGGAACGAATGGGGCGGTTTAATAAATACTGAAATACCGGAACACGCAACTCCGAATTTACGAGGGCAAAACTGCTTCCGTTTCGAATGTTTTGTTTGAATCCGCGCATGGGCGTTGCCAGTGTTTGGAATACATACTCTTCGTTATTGTCTGTACTTATTCCGTCATTGAAATTATTACCGGGAACAATAACATTATCCTGTGAGCCGAGATAGTAAATTAATTTTTGTTTGCCTAAAGAGGTACTTGCAGAAATGCGGTTGGCCCAGATAATCTGACGGTGAACTTTTAAATAATGACGGACATCAGCTCCAATGATGTAAACCATCTTTTCAGGCTTATTGAGTTTGCGAAACATTTCAGCAAAAAGCTTAAGTCGTGTACCATTATAAAGATTAAGGGCTTTGTTGATAGTATTGTCAAAAATATATTCTCCCTTCAGGCTTGCCCAGTAATTAGTAAGATCTTTTTTGTGCAGCGAATTGATGTCTGTTGAAACATATATTGATTTGTCCATTCTTCCGTCTATAGTTCCTTTAATGGCAGAAACTTCGCTGAATGGAAACTTATTACTGTATTTTAAGTCGTATGTATGTTGTTTGATAACTTCCAGATCAGATACAGAAAACAATTTTGTCTGACGCGAAAACACAACTTGCTTATCTATTCGCTTACGCAACGATTCAACTGTTACCAGATACTCATTGCTGTTGAAATCGAATCCCAAACGCATAGCTGCAGTAAGCTTGTAGTTATTCAACAAATCACTCATTCCAATTTTAAACAAAGCATTCAGTCCCGGGTCAAAATAAACAGCTCCTCCTGTATAGGTTTGATAGGTGGTGTTGAACAAACTGTTGTCAAGCTGTGTGAGGATGTAATCTGATGCAAAAGAAATATCATAATTGCGCTGTTTGGGCACTCTGAATCCGACAGTGTCAATTTGTGTTTCAGGTTCAGTGGTTGTTATTGTTTCTTCCGGAAGTTTTGTTTTGGTGAGTGTGTCAGTTACTGCAGTTGTGCTTTTTTCCGGTTCTTCTTTTTTCTTTTTCTTAGAGGCAAACTCACTCTGAAAAACATAATTACTTACATCAATAGCAGTGGTATCCTTCAGTTTGGATTCCTGATTGATGATGATGGCATCTTTATTAACAACCTTAGGCGATGGCGATTCTGCCCGCGGAGGAAAAGCAGTGGAAGCATTGTTCAGCGAATACGTTTTAGTTTTATCAAATGGGTCTGCATTTTTCAGATAAATATTATAACGCCCTTTATTAAAAATCAACTCTGCAATTTTATTTTTTCTGTAACTGATAGTCTGACTTGAAATATTTCTGTTGTTATTGGTCATAGCATAATTCCTGAAAAAATAACGATAATGCTCTGTGGTATCAATAAAACTGATGGTGCTGTCCATTTCGGCAATGAAGCGGTTAAGCACCTGATTTTTGTCTGATAAATAAGCAATGCGCAACGAGTCATACGCAATCGGATTTATTTCATTTGCCGTAGTTGAAGTTATGCGTAAAAGATTGCCTGTACGGTCGTAAATGTTCAGCGCAAACAAATCAAGATTGTTTTGTGCAGGATGAGTTTTATAATCTACACCCAAGGTATCTACAGGTCTGTTGGAACTGAAAAGCACACGTGTGCCCGTGATATCATAAGCAGGATAGAGGTCATCATAAATATCATTGGTGAGTTGTTCAAAATTTCGTCCGCGCAGATTGAAAAGATAAATATCACTTTGACCTTTTTGTACAGCAGACATCAGAAGTTTACTTCCGTCAGGTGAATAGTTGATGCTTAAAATTTTTGTAAAATACATCAGCTCCGAAATGTCTGACTCTTTGGTATCGGTGTTATAAAGGTTCAGCCATATTTTACCTTTCTTCTCTTTGATGATGGCAAGAATTTTACCTGATGGATGCCATGCGAGAAGCGGATATGAAAGATCATTTTCCGTAGTTACTGAAGCATATCCTCCACAGTCAGCCGTGTATCTCTTATTGTTTTGTACATCATAAACACGCACCTTGTATTTTCCTTTGTTATTGGCAACATAAGCTACTCTGCTTCCAAAAGGATCCGGTGCAGCTTGTGTAAGTATTTTCTTTCTTTCTTTTGTTTGCAACGGACTGCCGGCAACAGGCAATTTGTCTTTGTCAAACTGCTCATAATGCTGAATACTGTTTTTATACCAGTCTTTAGAAAGCTGACGCAGAGGAGTGCCAAGCACATATACGAATCCACTCTCGAGGCTGCGGTTAATGCGTGTCATATAAACCAGATTGCTCAGCGAGGCTTGGCCGTAAGTATCCATGATGTATTTCCACAAAGCTTGTCCGGCAAACACTTCATCCATTTCCATTAGTTGGCTCATACTTTTTATCTTGTGCGACAAGAGCAAATCGCGAAGACGGTTGTCATCTTCTACCGTCCAGCCTTTTGCAAGATAAGTTACCAACCCCTGATTGAACCACAATGGAAGATTGAGTAAAATGGATGCTTGCAGTCGTTCGCGAATGTTACCTCCATACATCAGCTGGTCGAGCAATGCTCGGGCCATACCCGCACGTATTTGTTGTTGCAAATGCTCGTGATTGCCATCAAAGTAAATAAGTATTTTATTTCCGATTACACGCGTAAGCCCCCCAATGTTATACGACAAATCATCCATTTCCAAACCGATGTTGGTTTGCTTGAGGTCGCTGAGTTTGTTGTAAACAATAATCTGAAAACGGTTGGTGCTGCGATAGTCCAGCAAACGTTCCAGATCGTACATTTCATTCTGTGCCTGCTCAGCTACATAAGCGGCAAGCTCTTTTCCTCCTACATAAAAATAAACATCGTAGTTTTTAAACTTATAATAAGTCCAGTAAAAATCGGTGTATTGCACTCTGTTTTTTCCAAAAGTCATTTGTGAACCCTGATAAAACTGTGCATTGGCAAAAGTGCTTTGCAGGATAATTAATAGTCCTGTAAAAACAATTCTTGAAAAAATATTACCGGAAAACCTGACCATAATACATTGCGAAAGTAAGTATTTTGTAGATGAATTATTGCCAATACCACATAGATTAAAATTCAGGCATACAACAGCAAAAATCTAATTTGTTGCCGGCATTTTTCCACTCTGCAGGCGATGAATCAGAAATACCATTAAAGCAAAGAGTATAAATGCAACAATCTGATGAAGAACACCAAGCCACACAGGCACTGAGTATAGCAAGGTAAACACACCAAGTATAAACTGTAACAATACAATTACCGGAAGCAGATTTACTGCATTCTTTAACTCTGCAGAAAAAAGATTATTCATTCGTGCACGGTTGAAATTTCTAGCCATAAAAAACAGATACAAAATCAACAATACAGCTACATAGGCCACATACCTGTGAATAAACTGTACCACAGGTATGGCATCAAACAAGGCTGTGATTCCGTTTTTTTGCAATGCAAATGATACCGATGACGAAATCCAGTCATCATCCATTTTAGGAAAATTATTGAAAATGTGTCCTGCATGCAGTCCTGCAACAAATGCTCCGTAAATATCTGCAAGGTAACAACTCCTAAAGTTATCCATGCTAAACGATAAAGTTTTTTTAAGATGTAAATCGTATGGTTTATTCTCAGGATAAATCAGGTCGAGAGCCACTTTAAAAGTAAAACCAAAAGTGATAAAGGCAGAAATCAAATGTATAGCCAGCCGGTAATGACTTACATAGGTATTTTTTGTAAGACCGCTTTTCACCATAAACCATCCTAAAAAACCCTGAAAAGCTCCTAATGCAAAAAGTAACAAAACATTTCTCATCAGCTTGCGGTCAAACTGTTTTTTCATCCAGAAAAACAGAAAAGGAATCAGAAAAACCATTCCAATTACTCTGCCTATCAGGCGGTGAAAATATTCCCAGAAATAAATTTGTTTGAAGTCGTCAAGCGTAAAATGATAGTTGAGTTTCTGATATTGCGGTATTGCTTTGTAGTTTTCAAATTCTTCCTGCCACTGCTGCTCGTTGAGAGGAGGAATGGTTCCGCGAATAAGTTTCCATTCTGTAATAGAGAGTCCGCTTCCTGTCAGTCTGGTGATGCCGCCAATAACCACCATTGCAGCTATGAGCAAGCAGCCCGTCAGCAACCAGATGATGATGGATTTACGCATGGTAGGTAGTGTTTGTATTGTATTCATCAGGAAGCTATTTTTTAATATCACGTATTACAAGTTGTGCTGTGTTACGGCTGCGTTGCTCGAGTAGAATTTCTTTTCCTGCGGTGAGTGTGTCAATCGTATTCTGATAGTAATGACGTATGGTGCATAACATCACTCCCGTATTGTAAAGAACTTTGAAATCCTGTTTCAGTGCTTCAGTAAGAGGTGGAATTTTAAATTCATCCATATCCATACAGACTGAAAAACTGATAGCCGAATTCTGCATCAGGTTTATCTTAACTCCCGATGAAGCAAAGAGTTCAAATATCTTAGCTAAATTATCTTCGGCAATGAATGAAAAATCTTTTGCTGAAATACTGATCAGCACCTGATTGTTTTTAAAAATAAATGACGGTATAAGAGGTTTGGTTTGAACCCCTGTTCGCACCACTGTTCCGCTTGCATCAGGTTTGAGAAATGATTTTACGTATAGTGGAATATTTTTATTTTCCAGAGGTTTTATCGTTTTAGGGTGTATGACCGAAGCACCATAATACGCAAGTTCTATAGCATCATGGTAACTTATCTGATCGAGTTTTTGTGCATCACTGTAAAACTTTGGGTCGGCATTCAGTACACCGGGAACATCTTTCCAGATATACATTTCCTCCGCATCCAGCAGATATGCGAAGATGGCTGCAGAATAGTCAGAACCTTCACGGCCCAGAGTGGTTGTATGATTTTCAGAATCGCAACCGATGAAACCCTGTGTGAGCACAATGGAATTTTCTCCCTTAAGCAAAGGCATTACAATATCATGCGCCAGTGCGCTGCTTTGCATCCAGTCAACTTTTCCTTCGCGATAAGTACTGTCGGTTTTCAGTACAGTGCGTACATCCAGCCAGGAATTGTTAATACCACTTTCATTCAGGTGTGCACTCACAATTTTTGTAGATACAAGTTCTCCTGCAGAAACAATACTGTCGTAATAAAATCCAAAGCTACCTTCAGGTTTCGTGTTCAGTATTTGCGCAGTAGAATCAAATATTTGTTGTACTTCACCAAACACTGCATGTTGTTTATTTTCGAACAATGCCTCCATGATGGTGATATGAAAGTTACGCACTTCATCCAGTGCCTGATGCGCATTGCCTTTTTGGTAAAAAAAATCGTTCACCACTTTTTCAAGTGCATTGGTTGTTTTGCCCATAGCTGAAACTACTACAAGCAATTTTTCTTTTTGAAATTTCGTAAGAATTGCCGCTACATTTTTTACTGAATCCGCATCTTTTACCGAAGCACCACCAAACTTGAAAACTTTCATTTAAAACAACCGTTATTTAAGATTACAAAAATGCAAGATAACAAGGAATAAAAAGTGAAATGAAAGCAAATAGTTTGAACAACGGCACAGATATAACTTTATACAAACAAGTTAAAGGTTGAGCAGAATAATGAAATGCAATGTGTTGTGAATATCAGTGAAGTTTATCATTCAGTATTGTTATAACAGAATCTTATCTTTGCAGAAAAGAGAAAAAAGTGAAAGCTATTATAAACGGAAAAGAATATAAATCAGCATACAACAGGCAGTCCGGTACTTTTCTGCATGGTAAAAAAGAAGAAAGTGCCGACATTATAAAAGTATCTGAAAACCGTTTGCATTTAATTGTCAATCATCAGTCGTACACAGCCGAACTGATTGAGGCGGTTCCTGCTGAAAAAAAATTCAGAGTAAGAATTAACGGTCACAACTATTCGGTGGAGTTGAAAGACAAATATGATGAGTTGTTACAGCAACTGGGCATGGATAAGATGTTAAGCGCAAAGGTGAACGACCTGAAAGCTCCTATGCCGGGTTTGGTACTGGATGTGTTGGTTAAAGAAGGTCAGCAAATAAAAAAAGGAGAAAACCTGTTGGTACTTGAAGCGATGAAAATGGAAAACAACCTGAAGGCATTGAGCGATGCAGTAGTAAAAAAAGTGAACGTGGGCAAAGGAGCAAGAGTGGAGAAGAATGAAATTTTAATAGAACTGGAATAAAAAATTTAATCATGAGCAACAGAAGAACATTTTTAAAGAACAGTGCAATGGCAGCAGGATCACTGGCATTGTTTAGTATTCAGTCAAAAGCAGGGCTAAGCGGATTGGCAGAATCACCTGCATTCTCTTTGCCTCCTCTGGGATTTGAATACGGAGCACTTGAACCACATATTGATGCTCTGACTATGGAGATACATTACTCCAAACACCATAAAGCATACGTTGACAATTTAAACAAAGCACTTGTTGCAGAAAAAATTGAAAACAAAACCTTAGAAGAACTTTTGAAAAACTGTTCACACTATCCGGCTGCTATCCGCAACAATGGTGGAGGACATTTCAATCACTCATTCTTCTGGAAACTGATTACTCCCGGTGGCAGCGGTGAACCTTCAGGCAAACTGAAAGATGCCATTATCTCTGCCTTTGGTTCATTTGAAAACTTAAAAACAAAATTCAATGATGCAGCTAAAAGCCGTTTTGGATCAGGATGGGCTTGGCTTATTGTCAACAAGGACGGTAAACTCGAAGTAGGTTCTTCTGCCAATCAGGACAATCCTTTGATGGATATCAGTGAGCTGAAAGGTAAGCCTGTTTTAGGACTTGATGTTTGGGAGCATGCTTACTATCTGCATTACCAAAACAGAAGACCCGATTACATCAATGCCTGGTGGAATGTAGTCAACTGGAACGAAGCTGCCAGAAATTTTTCAGTTTAATTTTTTTCTGAAAATTAATTTACTGCTAATTCTGCTCCGCTGATTTTTGCCTGAAGTGTTGTCATAACTACCCTGTCAAAAATCATTGCACCTTCGTCTGTTTTAGTAGCATAAAAGGCATTCACAGCATCCTGACGGTTATAAGGAAGCAATTGACGGAGTTGACTTATCAGATAGTTTCTTTTTTCTTTCAGTTCAATCAGTTTAGTGAGCAACTGCTCCGGATTTATATTTTTTAGTGAATCAGGTAAAGTTTTCGGATCAACGTTTTTAAGATTGCCGTTGCGTGATTTTATAAAATCAACCAAATCCCAGTTTGACTGATGTCCCTGATACTGATCAGAAATTTTATGATACATCATAGCTTCATAAGTAGAAGCACCTGCACGCAATGCATTTTTTTCATTGCTCATCATAGTCTTGTAGTTTGCCAAACCATTTTTTCCATAGTAGATATAGGTTTTGCTAAGCTCTGTTGCCAGTTCGCGAAGGCGATTGTTATCCTGAACAGTAGAAAACTCAGGTAAACGCTTGTGAATTTTAATGTCAGTTGTTTTGTTGTTAAAGAAATCTGCTATAAAATTCCATCCTCCAATATCTCTTGCTCTTAATGAAGCTGTGCAATAAAGTGGGTGAATGCTGATGCCATGACTTTTTGCAAGTTCGCATGATACCTGCAGATTAAAAGAACCTAGAAAAGCGGAACCATTACCGGTGATGAACATTTCTTTTACAGCACCTTTTTCTTTTGACCAGTTAAGTAACTCCACAGAAGCTCTGATGGCAGCGCCCATCAGCTGATCACCTTTTTCTATATTAGGATTCAGTTTATATAATTCTCCTGCCAGAAAATCTACATCAGTAGTTAACGGACACAGCACTTTCACAAATTGATTTCTGCTTCCGAAACTTGGTCTTCCGTAGCCTACCACAGCATAACGGATGGTGCCTGCATTGCTCAAACGGGACAACTCATTATTCATGTCCCAGATTTTATCGCGAACATCATCAATGAGTCCGTTGGTGCTTCCGCTCAGGTCAAGCGTAAATACTACGTCAACAGGTGCAGATTTGTCTGAGGCAGTGGCATGGTTGTTTAGTGTTACAGCTATGGTTGCAGCTATAACTACAGATTTTAATCTTTTGAGGTTCATTGTTTATGGGGGATTTACTGTGGTTTTTCAAATTTAGTGGTTTTTCCTACATGCGTTTTATTGTCTGTTTGTGGTACTTTTGAACACTTTATTGTTTATGGACGAAACAAATATTCAGAAAATCAAGCATAAGTGGGGTGAACTTTTACGGCAACTCAACGATATATTTGGTGAAAAGCCCGATTTGCAGGGTCTGATTTTTCTTATTGGTGTGCAGGAATTGGGCAAAGGGCCTCAAAACTTCAGCAAAGACGAAAAACAGGACTTAATGCATATTGCCACCTGTCGCCTGCTAAGCTTTGAAGGATACTATGAATTTACAGGCCTGGATGATGATGGCTGGCCTCAGTATGAAATAGTGAAACACCCCCCTCAGATGAGTCTGAAGGATCAGGACTTAATGCTGAAAAAAAATGTGATTCAGTACTTTGAACTTCAAGGGTTTAACCTTGAAAATCAACCTATTTGAGAATAACCGTACGGTAAACAGTTTTGGATTGCTCTAAACGAACGTAGTCTTTGGCTGTAAGTGCACCCTTGGTAACTTCCACATTCAACACTGCTTCCAGTTTAAATTCAAAAGTAGCCTTGCCATAGGTATCGGTGGTTCCTTCGGCATGCACATTGGCCTGTGCTCCTGTGGTGGGGTTTATAGCGTCATCCTGACGTAGTACTACAGTAGCACCTTTGATGGCAACACCTGCAGTATCAGTCACTGTAATCACAGCCTCGCAGGGACCTTCTTTTTTGCACGATATCATTCCTGTAATCAGAATAAGACCTGCAATTAACATCAGATGAGTTTTCAGAAAGCTACTTTTCATGTGAATGGAATTTTATTATTCTTGTATGCTGTTTTACGGTGAATGCCGTAAATTTGTTTTACACTTCAAAAATAGATAAAAATAAATATGAAAAAGTTCCTCTTCCTCGCATTGTTATTGCCTTTTGCTGCCTTGGCACAAACCCAAAGCAAAGTTATGGCTGATAAAGCCAAGAGTACTGACAAAGAAACTCTTGTAGAAATCAGTACCGATTTTGGCACAATGAAATTCAAACTCTATAACGAAACACCAAAGCACAGAGATAATTTTATCAAATTGGCTAAGGAAGGTTTTTATAACGGTACACTGTTTCACAGAGTCATCAAAGACTTTATGATTCAGGGTGGCGACCCTCAGTCAAAAAATGCTGCACCTGATGTGATGCTTGGCAACGGTGGCCCCGGTTATACCATTCCGGCAGAATTCAATTCTAAACTGATTCATAAAAAAGGAGCACTTGCTGCAGCACGACTGGGCGATCAGGTGAACCCACAGAAAGCATCTTCAGGAAGCCAGTTTTATATTGTGCAGGGCAAACCGATGACTGCTGCCGAGCTGAATATGATGGCAGCCAGAAAAAAAATCACTTACACCCCTGAACAAATCAAAATATATGAAACCGAAGGAGGAACTCCATTCCTCGATATGGACTATACTGTTTTTGGCGAAATGATTTCGGGAATGGATGTACTCGAAAAAATTGCTGCCGTTGCTACCAATCCACAGAACAGACCTTTGCAGGATGTGAAAATGACTGTGAAGGTGATTGAATAAGATTTAAGCCTACTATCATAAATTAGCAATCCTCTCCTTGGGTTTATTACTGCAGTTCTATTTTTAGATTTAGCACTAATATTTGTAAGTTTTTTGCTAATTTTAACATTATTGTCAAAATAAATAGTTATAAATCTACTTATTTATGCTATATTTGTATAAATAAATGATTTTATGAGTAATTCAATTCTTATTCCATCAGAAAAAATAATAGAACGTTTGCGCTACGAAAACCCATGGTGGGTTAACAAGCAAATACCCGAAGAGTACAGTGTGATGGCAAAGCGCCTTTATTTTAATTTATTTTACCCTTATGTAATTGAAAAAAGTGTACGAAGAGCATTGGTGCTTATGGGGCCAAGACGGGTAGGTAAAACAGTGATGCTCTTTCATAGTATTCAACAACTATTGACCGAAAACATAGATCCTCAGAAAATCTTTTTTATAGGAATTGATAATCCCATTTATGTACAATTAAGTCTGGAAGATATTTTAAAACTATGTAAGCAATCACTCAATCGTGACAACTTAAATAGTTGCTACGTTTTCTTTGACGAGATACAATACCTCAAAGACTGGGAGCGACATCTGAAAATTCTTGTTGACTCATATCCGAAGACTAAATTCATAGTGTCAGGTTCGGCAGCAGCAGCACTGAAACTTCACAGTACTGAAAGCGGTGCCGGCAGATTTACGGATTTTATGTTACCCCCTCTTACTTTTCAGGAATACATTCATCTGAAAAATCTGAATCACCTGATGTATAACGGTCAAATAACTTATGGTGATAAACCAATTCGTTATTGCCTTACGCAAGATATAAAAGTGTTAAACAAAGAGTTTGTAAACTATCTCAATTTTGGTGGCTATCCTGAAGTTGTTTTAAGTGATAAAATTCAAAGTGACATGGGAAGATACGTAAAAAATGATATTGTGGACAAGGTGTTGCTGCGTGATTTGCCCGGCTTATACGGGATAAAAGATGTGCAGGAGTTGAACAGATTCTTTACTTATCTGGCATACCATACAGGTAAGGAATTTTCGTATGAGTCAATGAGCAATGAAAGTGGAATACAAAAGGACACTTTAAAAAAATATCTTGAGTATCTGGAAGCTGCATTCTTAATTAAAGTATTGAATAAAGTGGATGTAACTGCAAAACGGTTAAGACGTGTTACAAGTTTCAAAGTTTATCTAACCAATCCATCATTACGCACAGCATTGTTTTCGCCTATAAGCGAAACCGATAGCGAGATAGGAAACATGGTTGAAACAGCGGTACTTTCGCAATGGATGCATAGCGACAAATTAGACTTGACTTATGCACGTTGGAGAACAGGAAGAACAGAAGGTGAAGTAGATTTGGTGTTGGTGGATGATAAAAAATATAAGCCTTTATGGGGCGCAGAAATAAAATGGAGTAACCGATATTTTGAAAAACCACACGAGTTAAAAAGCTTAATTCAGTTTTGTAAAAGTAATCACTTAAAAAAGGCTTTAGTAACATCTATAGATCGATTAGGCATAAAACAAATCGAAAGTTTAGTGTTTTCTTTTTTACCGGCTTCTGTATATTGTTACAATATTGGCGACATAACATTAAAAATGAAAAGCAACTAACTAATAAAATAAATCAAACATGATAGCATTGTTAATTCAGGTATGGAAAGCCGAGTTGACGCAGATATATGTGTTTAAGAAAATTCAGAGTGGTAACAGCAAATAAATTCATCAATCAAACAAACCGATAACATTTTTTTCTGTTACTTCGTTTTACGGTTATGGCAAAAAGAAAGGCTTTTAGTTCGCGTAGGATATGGATACTTGCAATAGCCATATTATTGCCTGTCGTATTAATTGTTTATCATAAACAGGTCATTCGTTATGGTTATAAAGCATGGCGTTTTCAGAAAAGAGTATTTTATAAAGAATCAGGTAGGTTCAGTAAGATTGATTACCCTGCCGGTTACACGGTTCATGGTATTGACGTATCGCGATGGCAACCCGACATCAACTGGAGCAGCCTGAAAACATTGAACAGGGATGGTGATACCATTCGTTTTTCATTTGCATTTATTAAAGCTACCGAAGGCGTTTTACTCGAAGACCCCATGTTCAGAGACAATTGGGATGCTGCACGAAAAAACAAAATCACCCGGGGTGCTTATCATTATTTTCTGCCATCACTGGATGCTACACTTCAGGCAAAGAATTTTATTTCAAGTGTCAGTCTTTCCAAAGGCGATTTACCTCCGGTGATTGATGTGGAAGAAAAAGGAAGACTTACCCGAAAAGATTTGGTAAAAAAACTGAAAGTGTTTATTGCCATCATCGAAAAAGAGTATAAAGTGAAACCGATTCTTTACTCCAACATCAGTTTTATTGAAGACTATCTGGCTGATGATTTTCCGGATTATTATTTTTGGATTGCACACTATTACGAGGAGGAACTCAAGGTGGAGAAATCCATACAATGGTTGTTTTGGCAACATTCCGACCGTGCAGGAATCATCAACTCACCCGGCACCTATGATGCCAATGTTTTTAACGGCAGTAACAAAGATTTTATAAAGATCCTTATTCGCTGAGGAAGATTTTTTTAATAGAGGTTTTATTCTTCAACAATAATCTTTCAGGGTTTCACCAATTGCAGTTTAATTAGGTATTACACCTGAATTTGTAAGTAGTATCAGAGACAAACAGGTTAGGAAATCTTAAACCACATCAAAACTATTTCAGGAAATAGTTCATAGGAGCAGAACACCATTTCAAATCAAAAAGCAAACCTGCCTGAAGCGGTTTCTCAATAATTGTACTCAAGTTGTATTGTACCTTTGTATTTCAGTTTTTATTTAAGTATATACAAAGTTGTCATTATGAAAAATCCCAAAAGCGAAACATTACATAGCAGTACTGAAAACTTTTTTTGTTCTGACTTTGGATTTTTCAAAAGGAATAATCCTGGATGATTTAATTGCAAGAAGTAATGTCCGAAATGATTTTTTCATCTTCGTATTATTTGCTGATGGTGAAGCGGGTGCAAAAATTAATCTGAAGAAGTTAAATCTTAAAAAGAATGATTTGTTGATTATTCCACCTGATGCAGCTAAAGAGCGTGTTTACATCAGCAAGGATGCAGTTCTGAAAATTGTAGCTTACACATCCGAATTCATTTCACAGTTGAATTTACCAGATCGTTTTTGGGAGGCTACAGATTATTATTCTACCAGACATAAACCGGTGTGGACGTTGCCAAAACCAGTAGCAAAGAATTTAGTAAATCTGATTCACCAAATGGAAGCAAGAATATCAGAAAATAATCAGCATCCTTTCAAAATGGAAATTGTAAAATATATTTTTATGATTTTCATTCTTGAATTGGCTGCTCTTGCTCCTCATTATGCTTTAGAGAACAATCAGCAATTTACGAGAAAAGAATTACTAACCATAGAATTTTATGCACTGGCTAAAAAACATTTTCGTGAGCATAGAGAATTGAAATATTATGCCGATGCACTGTTTGTGACGTCCAAACATCTTACCGAAACCGTAAAGGAAGTGAGCAAACGCACTGCAGGTGAAACAATAGACTCTCTGCTTGCTCAGGCTGCTAAAATTCAGTTAAAAACTACTTCTAAAAGTATTGCCGAAATCTCTGATGCGCTAAATTTCAGCGACCAGTCTTCTTTCGGAAAGTTTTTCAAAAGGATGGAAGGAGTATCTCCTAAAACCTACAGGTCAAACCAGTAATAAGTTAAGTAATTCCGAAGTTTGAGCGGAAAATATCAGCGTATTGTATAAAATATACTGCATGTTCCGACTTTCAGACCAATAATGCCGAATGCCAGCCCTTCTCTCAAGGGTCTGCTGAAGGTACTTTTGTCCCGTCAATTTCCAATTAATCATTCTGGTTTTGACAGAAAAAAAGTTTAACAAAATAAATTAAAAAAAAATGAGAAAGATTTTAATGAGTGCAATGGTTGTTGCAATGATTTCAGGAAGTGTTTCAATCGCAATGGCACAACAGGGATTTTCAGTAAGTGTGAAAGCAACCCCTCAATTCAGCTTCCTGCAGAATAGTGATGATAATGACAACAGCGCTATAGAAAAGAAAGCCACCTTCAATGCAAACTTTGGTGTAGGTGCAGGTTACAACTTTACCGATAATATCGGAATAGGTCTGGATGTACTTTATTCGCTTCAGGGCGAAAAATGGGAAGTTTCTGGTCTGGAAGTAAATCAGGAACTTGAGTATGTGAAAATGCCATTTTATTTTTCGTACAATACAGATGCATCAAAGCCGGTATCTTTTTTCGGTAAAATAGGACCTCAGGTAAGCATACTTACCAAGGCTGAATTTTCTGATGATGAGAGTAGCGGATCAGTGGATAACAAAGACAGATTTGAGGATGTTACCATAGGCGCTATGGTTAATGCAGGTGTGCAATTCAAATTAACTCAAAACATTTTCCTGCAGACAGGATTGCACTTTGATTATGATATTACCAACGCAGAGAATGAGGATTATTCCGGCTTCACTTCAGGCAGAGCAGATACGCATAATATGACAGCAGGTGTGCAGGTAGGATTGAAATATAAATTTTAGTGATTTGATAAGGGTAGAGGGGTTGACAAGAAGCTGCTTCCTTTGTTGAAGCAGCTTCTTTTAAAAAAAATAAACAGAAAACATTCAACTTAAAACCATAAATCGGAAGAAATAAAATTTATTGAAATATTAGTCATTCATTATAAAAATTTAACACTAAAGAAAATGAAAAGTAAATTCGAAAATCGTTTAAACTACTGGTATCTGTTATTGATTACCGGAATCATGTTTATCATTCTTAGTATCGGGGTATTCTTTACACCCCTTTCTTCTTTCTTAGCACTGGCATGGGTTATCAGCTTTGGATTTGTCATAGGTGGTATTTCTGAAATTGCATATAGTGTTTCAAACCGAAAAAAACTCAAAAACTGGGGCTGGTATTTAGCGGGAGGAATTATTACCCTTATACTGGGGTTACAACTGTCATTGATTCCGGGAGTAACCGGATTGATATTGTGTTATTATATTGGTTTCTGGCTGCTGTTTCGCTCCATCATGGAGATAACCAACTCAATTGATCTTAAAAAATATCATGTAAAGTACTGGGGGTGGGTATTAACTTTTGGGATTTTGGGCGTTATCACTTCTCTCATTCTTTTATGGAATCCCATAATAACAAGTGTTGCAATAATATATTGCATAGGAATTGGCCTGTTGATGTTTGGAGTGGTGCAAATTGTTTTAGCTTTTGGTTTAAGAAAGATTAAAGACAAAATAGAAAATATCCGTGAAGACTTTGAGCAGTCAGATTTTGAAAGCTCAATGAACTAAATACTGGAATTGGCAACCCAACTGAACATCTGTAACATAACACCAAATATCGCTTCATGAATGATCTGTTTTCTTATATCAGATTTGACAAAACATTGACAAAACTATTTAGTTCAGTGTTTTGTGAACTAAAAAAACCTTCTTATCTTTGTGCCATCAAATACGAAAAATTATGTCAGAGAAAATTAAACTAACAAAGGAACAGGTGGAGTTGGTGGAACAGTATGCAGTATTTATGGAGCAAACCAACCTGCAGCCGGCTATGGCTAAGATTCTTGCTTTGTTAAATGTAGCTGATGAGACGGAATTAAGTTTTAATCAGATTCAGGATACGCTTGGATTGAGCAAAAGCGGTACCAGCCAGGCCATCAGTCACCTGCTTGCTACAAACAGAATGGAATACAAAACTAAACTTGGCGACAGAAAAAGATATTTTTATGTGCCTATACATAAATGGAAGGATACTGCATCCAGACATTTTGATGGATTGGAAAAGTACAGAAACCTTAATCACAGAATATTGGCACAGCGTAGCAAGAAAACAAAAGAGTTTAACGAAGCTCTCAAAGAAATGACAGAGTTTCTAAGCGCTTTACACAAAGTGTACACAGAAAAGATTAAATAATTTTTTTTATCATTTAAGTTCAGTAAGAGATGAACAAACTAAACATATTAAACATATGAAGAAGTATTGGTTAACATTAGCAGCAGTAACTTTATTTGGCAGTGCCTCTTTTGCACAGCAAAAAGATACTTTGCGACTTTCCTTAACAGAGGCTATCAGATATGCAGTAAAAAATAACCCTCAGCTAAAAAGTGCACAGTTAGACGAAACAACTAATAGATATAAGATTAAGGAAATAAAATCATCAGCCTTTCCACAAATTACAGGCAGTGCCGGAGGAACTGATAACTATAAGCAGGCATCACAACTGCTTCCTGGAGATTTGATGGGTCAACCGGGCACTACCATACCTGTAAAGTTTGGAACCCGTTATGTATATAACGGCACAGTTCAGCTTAGCCAGAATATTTACAACCCATCAATAATCACAGGACTGAAGGCAGCAAAAGAAAGTCAGGGGTTATATGAATTACAGACTTTTCAGTCTAAAGAAGATTTGATATACAACATGGCAAGTCTTTACATACAAATTCAGTTAGCCGAGAAACAAAAAGAACTGTATGCAGGCAATATAGACAGAACAGAAAAATTGTTGGACATCACCAGCCTTCAGCTTAAAGAAGGTATTGCCAAGAAAGTGGATGTTGAACAACTGAAAGTAAACCTCACCAATATGAGAACCCAACTTTCAAATGCAGAGAATGATTATGAAAAGGTAATTGACAACTTCAAACTATTGATGAATATTGATTTGAATCAACCCATTGTGATTACTGCTCCCGGAGAATCAGAAAAAATAGCTCTGTCAGGACAATTAAATCTGGCTGCCAACACTGATTTGAATATTATTGACAAGCAAATCCGTTTGCAAAAGTTAAATACAAAAAATATTCAGTCCGGATATAAACCCACACTTACTTTTTCTGCCAATT
Organism: Bacteroidetes bacterium OLB10; assembly: GCA_001567275.1. Lineage (GTDB taxonomy): Bacteria > Bacteroidota > Bacteroidia > AKYH767-A > OLB10 > OLB10. Next base: position 37,047 of record LNBX01000032.1, on the reverse strand, counting down.
ACGGACGTCAGTGGCAAACAGAAAAATTGTTTGACAACAATGCCACCACCGGGATTACATCAGGATATTATAGCCTGAATCTGAGCATACCGATTTTTGACAGTTTTAAAAAACGCAATCAGGTTGCTCAGAGCAAAATTGCCATGAAACAACTGGAACTCAGCAAAGCCTACACAGAAAAAAATATTGAAACCCAATACCGGACTGCTACCAACAATCTTAATCAGAATCAAAAAGTTTTTGAAGCACAAACACAAAACATGAAACTTGCAGAAGATTTATACAACGTTGCAAAACTGTCATACACAGAAGGTGTATCTGATTTGTCTGAATTAATAAATGCTGAAAACAGTTTGCGCGAAGCTCAGTCGCAGTTTCTTACAGCAATGCTTCAAACCCATCTTGCTGAGCTGGAAACTATGAAAGCCAGTGGTCAGCTGAGTCAGTTAATCAAAGATATGTCAAACAAAAATTAATCATTAAAAAATTTATTCAACTATAAAATGGAAAATCTTAAAAAAGATAAAAAATCAAAATTGATAATCCCTGTTGCTGTAATTTCAATACTTGTAATAGCCATTGCAGTTACATTATACAGCAACAAAAGAAAAATTGAAGCAAGAGCGAATGCTGTTCCGCGAGAGGCATCTGCCATACCTGTAAAAATTGCTTCTGTAGAATTGAAAGCAGTGGATGACAATATTGAACTGACAGGTTCTTTTGAAGCAAGACAAACATTGCCTCTGATTGCAGAAGCACAGGGTTCAATTATTCAGCTCAACATTCACGAAGGACAAAGTATCAGCGCAGGGCAAATAGTAGCACAGATAGACCCAACTTCTCTTCAGGCAAGTTTAGCCTCAGCACAGGCCACATACAATAATGCAATTAAAAACAAAGAACGTTATGAACGTTTGGCAGAAGCGGGTGCTATCAGCCAGAAGCAGTATGAGGATGTGGCATTGAGTGTGGAGAAAGCTCGTACCGATATGAAAAATATTCAGCAGCAGATGAAATACACCAATATACATTCACCCATGTCGGGTTTTGTGAGTAAGGTGAAGGTGGAGCAGGGAAGTTTCGCTTCACCGGGAATGGAGTTGGGAAGTGTAGTAGATATTTCAAAACTGAAAATGGTGGTAAGAGTGGATGAGCAGGACGTTATTAAACTGAAGAAGGGACAGCCGGTATCTATCAAAACTGAAGTATATCCTGATCATTTGTTTAGCGGTACAATCAGTTTGATAAGTGTTCAGGCTGATGCAGGAAGAAAGTATGATGTAGAAGTAGAAGTTCCCAACAGTAAAGAATGTCCGCTCAAGGCGGGGATGTTTGGTATTGCAAAATTCAATACTGCCAATAAAGAAAACAGCAAAAAATTATTTATTCCGCGTCAGGCAATTGTAGGAAGCATTCAGAATGCGCAGGTATTTGTGCTGAATAATGACAGTACTGTTTCACTGAAAAATATTGAAGTGCAGAATCAGAGTGGCGACCGCTTAGTGGTGCTGCAAGGTCTTAATGCAGCAGAGAAAGTAGTTACATCCGGACAAATCAATCTTCAGACAGGTACCAGGGTTCGTGTAGTAGAATAAACATTCATCATTAAACAAATAAAAATATTTTTATGAGCATTTCTAGTATATCCGTTAAACGTCCCACACTGGTAGTAGTTATATTCAGCATACTGGTGTTGCTAGGCCTAGTTGGCTACAACACGCTTACCTATGAGTTGTTGCCAAAACTGAGTACACCGGTTATCAGTATCACAACCATTTATCCAGGTGCAGGACCTAATGAAGTGGAAACATCAGTGACAAAAAAAATTGAAGAAGCAGTTTCTGATATAGAAAATTTGGATAACACACAATCCATTTCGCAGGAAGGTGTTTCAGTAGTTACCGTAAACCTGAAATATGGAACTGATGTTGACATAGCATTGCAGGATGCACAACGTAAGGTAAATACCATAAAGTCAGAGTTGCCTGCATCAGCCAAAGATCCAAGCCTGGGTAAATTTTCATTAGATGAATTACCGATTATGCGTATTGGTGCATCATCAGATATGGATGAGAGGGAGTTTACTGATTTGCTGGATAAAACAATTAAACCTGAATTAGGCCGTATTGATGGTGTTGCCAAAGTAGATATCACCGGAGGTGAAAAGCGGGAGATTAAAATTAATGTAAAGAATGAAAAACTCAAGTTTTATAATATTTCCATTCTTCAGGTATCAAATGCAATTGCAAATGCAAATTTAAATTTTCCTACAGGAAGTATTAAAAACACACAGCAGGATGTGTCCATACGCCTGAGTGGAAAACTTGCAAGCCTCAATGAACTTAGTAATCTTGCTGTATCCACTGCGTCTGATGGCAGCCAGGTGTTGCTGAAAGATGTTGCCGATATTTATGACTCAAAAGAAGAAGCCACTACTTTGACAAGAGTTAATGGTATTCCTTCAATCGGTATCTCTATTGTAAAAACAAAAGAAGGCAATACCGTTGGTATCAGCAAAGAGGTGAAAGAAAGATTAGCTCAAATAGAAAAGCAGTACAGTGCTGCCAACGTACATTTCAATATTTCAAACGACAGTGCCGATTTTACCAAGGAAGCTGCAAATTCTGTAATTCATGATTTGATATTAGCAGTGATACTGGTGGCCATCATCATGTTGTTCTTTCTGCATAATATCAGAAATGCATTGATCGTGATGATAGCAGTTCCTGTCTCAATCATATCCACATTTGCAGTGATGGCAGCATTCGGGTTTTCACTTAACCTGATGAGTTTACTGGGCTTGTCGCTGGTAGTGGGTATTCTTGTGGATGACAGCATTGTGGTACTTGAAAATATTCATCTGAGAATGGAGAAAGGCAGTTCGGCATGGGATGCTGCTGTTGGCACATGGAAAGAAATTGGTATTTCTGTTACATCCATTACACTGGTAATTGTAGCTGTATTCCTCCCAATCGTTTTTGTAAAAGGTATTATATCTGATTTGTTGTTTCAGTTTTCAATTGTAGTTGTTGCAGCTACATTAATCAGCTGGCTGGTTTCATTCACATTGACGCCTTGGCTTGCAAGCAGATTTACAAAGCTCTCACATCTGAATCCTGATAAGTTAAGAGATAAGCCACTGATATGGTTTGAAAATACAATCAAATCATTTCAGGATTTTTTCAAAGGAATATTGGAATGGACATTACATCACAAGCGTATCACGTTTACTGCTATCATGGCATTGGTGATTGCGTCATTTACCCTCGTAGGAAGTGGTATGATAGGTTTTGAATTTGCATCCAATGGTGATAACGGTGAATTTCAGATACAGGCTGAAATGCCAAAGGAAACTCCACTGATACAAACTAATTTTCTCACCCAAAAAATCGAGAAAGAACTTTTAAGCGATCCGGCAGTAACAAATGTATTCACAACTGTAGGTGCATCGTCAGGAAAAAGCAGTGCAGCTACCAGTGCATATTTTTCTCAGATAAATGTAAAGCTGGTGCCGCGAGAAAAAAGAGCGTTGTCGTCCAGTGACTATGCAGCACAAATAAAAGTTAAAATTCAGGAAACAATTCCCGGTGCTAAAATCACAGCAACTCCTGTAAGTATGATTTCAGGCAGTGCATCAGCACCCATACAGTTTCAGGTGCAGGGGGCCAATCTCGATACTGTTTTGGCTGTTGGCGAGAGAGTAAAAGCCATCATGGCAAGTGTACCCGGCACTTCCGAAATTAAAGCTTCTATGGAAGGTGGAAGTCCTGAAGTGTCAATTAAGGTGGACAGAGATAAAATGGCAGAATTGAATTTGTCATTGGATGTGGTAGGAGCAACCATGCAAAATGCTTTTGCAGGAAATGACAACAGTAAATTTTTAGTAGGTGATGAAGAGTATCCCATCAGAGTGCAGCTTGATCAGTTCGACCGAAGCAATATGCACGATGTTAGTAATCTAAGTTTTCAAAATTCAAAAGGCGACTTGATTAAGCTAAGTCAGTTTGCTTCCGTTGAACCTTCTACAGGTCCAACTACATTAGAGAGAAAAGATAAAGTGCCAACAGTAACTATTACATCACAGGTAGTGGGCCGTCCGGTAGGTACAGTGGGGAATGAAATACAGGCAAAGTTTAAGAAAATGGACTTGCCGGCAGGTGTAAACATTGCTGCAGCAGGTGATGTAAAAAATCAGAAAGAAGGTTTTACAAGTTTACTGGTAGCGTTAATGGGTTCTATTATTCTTGTATATCTCATTATGGTTGCATTATACGACAACTATGTATATCCTTTTGTGGTGATGTTCTCTGTGCCGGTGGCAATGATTGGAGCATTCCTCGCATTGGCATTAACCATGACCAACCTGAGTATATTCGGTATGTTGGGATTGATTATGCTTGTTGGTTTGGTTATCAAAAATGCAATATTGATTGTGGACTTCACCAATCATCTGAAGTCAGAAGGGAAGAGCAGTTTTGATGCATTGGTAGAAGGAACAATGGAACGATTTCGTCCTATTCTGATGACCACCATTGCAATGGTCATAGCAATGATTCCAATTGCCGTTGCAACAGGAGCAGGTTCTGAATGGAAGAACGGACTTGCCTGGGTGCTGATTGGCGGACTTACCAGTTCCATGATTTTAACATTGCTCATTGTGCCTGTTACTTATCTGGCCGTGGATCGCATAAAAGAAAGATCAGCAAAAAAAAAGCTGAAAGGAAAGAAAAGAAAATGGCTTTGAAATTGAACACTTCAAAAGCTTAATATCAGTAAACACTCCATTTTAAATTTCAGTTTCAACAATGAAAATATTTTCATCGGTATTTCCACTATTGTTTTTATCAATTGCAAGTGTGGCTCAAAAAGATTCTTCAAAAACAGAGGTGGACTCTTTAACAATCAGAGAAAATTTAAAGGCAGCATATCTTGAAAAAATGGCCTGGGAAAATCCGTTACTCAGACAAGGTGCACTTTATACCGATGTGTTTGCAGGAGGAAATATTAAATCCAACTTGTATGGTCAGCCCTTTTTCAAAGGGAAATATCAGGCGGTAAGAACAAATGCCTATTTCAGTATTCCACTGTTGCATATTGGCAAAAACCTGGTTACAGCAAGTGTAGGCGCAAGCCATCAGACAATACATCTGACGGATATAGTGAATTATAATCCTGAAATGGCTGTGGAAAACAGAGTAGAGCATAACACGCTGTTAAGTCCGTCATTCAACTTTTCGCGAAGCGACAAACTTTTCAGTCTGCCTGTTATTTTTTCTGTCACTGCTTCAGGATTGATAGAACCCATAAGCGGGCAAACACAGTTTAGTGCTACCGGTTTGGCAATGGTCACATTGCGACATAATGATAAAACAACATTGTCGGTAGGAGTTATAGGAATGGTCGGGCCGGGTGCTCCATTTCCGGTTATACCTGTTATAAGTTACTTTCACAAATTTAAACCTGATTTATCAGTATCACTCAACCCTTCAGGACTTGCTTTTCGTAAAGAAATCAATTCAGGAAATTCTGTTTCACTTTCCGGTTCAATTGCCAGCAACATTTCTCTGTTTAAAAGAGATGTGGTGAATATTCCTGTTGAGCATTCCTTTTCCACATTCGAAATGAAAACAGGAATTGTATATGAACATTTATTCAGCCGAAAAATAGTGACAACAGTAAGTGTGGGCGCAAGCTCCATGTTTACCTCTAAGGTAGTGGATGGGAATTCAGGAAGTAATACATTTATTAAGAACACACAATCCACAGTACCTTACGTAAGGGTCGGTGTTTCATTTCTTCCGTTTTGGAAAGGATTGAGTAATTAAACATCATTCAGGGTATTTTTATTCTTCAACAATAATCTTTCAGGGTTTCGCAAATCGTGCGGTGAGTTTTGTGTTTTCACTGATGAGCTGAACACTATACACACCGCTGCTCCATGTTGAACAGTTTATTTGAGTGGAGTAAAAAGGAGGTTGTATGGAAGTTTTTTCAGTGTATATCAACCTGCCATAAGAATCAAAAATATTTAAAGTACAACTATTAAATTTCAGGTTGTGCGCATTGACGTAAAGCAGACCCCACGATGATTCAAAAAACACGTTTAGCAACGGAAGCGTTGCCTGTGTTGGATTTTCCATACCTGTAATGGTATCGCACATACTGTTGACCAACGGCCCTAACCCAAATACAGGATTATTAGGCAAACCAGAATAAGTACGTGCACCCCCTAAGAAAAAACTGTAAGGCTGATAATCGCATGCAGCCCCTAAACTGTCAGGATAATTAACCACACCAATGTAGGAGTTATAAATATTGTAGGTAGTATCGGGATAAGGGAAAATAAAATTAAGCCCATCATAATAGGGTTTAGACACATAAATTTTACCATCGGGGGCAAGTCTTGCATCACCACCAATTTGAGTTGGGTAAATCTGCATGGACAGCGTATCGGCACTTAAAGCAATGTTAGATGCAGCCAGATTAAACTGAACCAGATAATTGGTATCGGGATAAGCAATGGTTTGTAAATAAAATTTTGTTTCATCAGGAGAAAAGGCACCACCAAAGAAAGTCTTATAAGAAGTGATTTCAGGAAAAACAGTTTGTAATAAAGAAATATCTCCTGTACATCTGTCAAACGAATAGTACTCAAACAAGCCGCGGGCATTAAAATAAATCATTTTATTTCCTGAAGGTGAAAAAACAAGTTTAGCTATATTATAAACAGTAGGTTGTCCTGCTACTTGAATAAAGGGACCTGATACTCCTGAAGGAGAAATAAGAAAGAGGTAGTAATCTGTCACAGGTAAGCCTGTTGACAGCGCAAAACATTTTCTGCATACAATCCACCAGTCGCGACCATTGCCATGTTTTACAGCCGCCAAACCATCAGCCATAAAATCATTGAGCAACATGTTGTTTTTACTGACAACTTTTCCCAAACCATTATTAAGTGTCATGTCAATAATAGAATAATATAATCCCTCATGCGCACCGGCACCTGTAACATTTAAAGAAAACAAATAATAGCGATTGTCATTTCCGGGATCACGGAATGAGGTTAATTCCTGATACCACCCCTCACCAATAATATTATCGCCATTATCCATCAGTTGATGATTTTTATTGAAAACGGCAGTGAGGTCAGGATGCCCTCCCTGCATCCACAGTGGATAATAAAAAGTTTGCCCATAAAACAACAGGTTTCCGGCAGTGTCGGCCACACTCACACATGAACCCCTGCCCTTTACGGCACTTATAAAAGTTGAAGGCGGAGAGGTGTTAAAATTGATTCCTGCACTGTCGCCAAAACACCAGATGTTATTTTCATGCTGAGCAAAAGCCAAAGATGCATGAAACAGCAACAGAAAAAACAACTTCATGGTATAGGATTTTTTAAACATGCAGGAATTGGATGATAAAGTTAAGTTATTTTATAATACTAATCTTTCTGATGTTGGTGGAATTGGTTTTAATTATCTTTATTGTATATACACCCTCAGATAGAAAGTTTCTGTACTCTGTATTTGTAAATGAAATACCTTCTAAAACCAAACAACCTTTACTGTCAAACACGAGTGTTTTAATCACATTATCCTGGGCCGATTCTACTGATGATGCAACAGAAGTAGGTTGGGACTCCGGATTCATTAAACGGTAGCCGGTTGATTGGATATCAACCTCAAGCCCTAATAAGGCTCGTGCATTTAAAACACCAATTCCTCCTATATTTAAAGGGGTATAAGCTATATTCAATAATTCAACAGAGTCAGCTTGTGTCAACTGATAATCAGAATTAAATGCAAAATTCAAAGCTAAACCCAAAGTGTATTTTTGGTATTGCTCCATCAAATTCTCTACAGAAATTCCGTTGAGGACAGATATAGCATTTATATATTCACCTGACTGGTTTAATTTGTCAACACTATTAAAAACACCAATATTATCAGCTTGTGTTTGATTATAAAAAGCTAATAACAGACTGTCTGTATTTCTGAATTCCGGATTATCATATAAATATTCAAAAGCAGCGACTTGGTCCTTATATTTATCCTCATTAAATGAAGCAGGGTTATAGTTTACATCTTCATCTACAACTTCTGTCACATGATTTTGCATTGCAGTCTCATCATTTGTGAATTGGTTATTTGAACAAGGGCCGGCAAAACTGTTCTGGTATGGAATAATAAAATTACCGGCACTTGGAAATGGACTGAATATGGTGTAATTGCTGGAACCTGGTTGAGAGGTGCCTTAGTGATACCATATAACTCCGATTGGAGGATTAACAATTGAACAAGCAGTTCTGTTGTTATTTAATCCAAAAGCAGTCCATTTATTATCCCAGGCTTCCATAGTGGAAGGATTTCCCTGAGTCGTTAAAATTGTTGTTGCATCATTCAAAAATACACCTTGTTCACACGCAATCATATTGTTACATTGTAGTTTTGTATTACTGCAATTGTCCTGAAAACGCATTGCTGTTCCAAATCGTGAGATTGAATTCCTGGTTAAATCTATATTTTTTCCTTGACGAATATATAGTCCGTACATAGCCTGGCTTAAACCTAGTGAGATTGGATACATCCTATCAAGGGAATTGTCACTTATATTTAAATTATTACAGCCATCGCTCCAAATAGCATAATGAACATCAGATCCAATTTGTGTTGGAGGAAGATGGAAATAGAGATTATTATTGGTAATATTTAACTTAGGAGCTGTAGCATCTTTATCTAAAAGTGAAAGATATATTCCAATACGTGAAAGACCAATTATGTTTGACGAAATACTTCCTCTCATTGCATTAGTTGATTTATTCATTACAATTATTCCGGTACTACCAAAGTTGCCAGAGTAATATGGATGAATGGAGCTAATGGTATTATTAGAAATATTTAATAATGCATTTGGGCTAGATAATACTTTTGTGCCCATATTAACCTTTTCTATTTTATTGTTTGTTATTTGAATATTCATCAATGGGTTTGCCACAGACAAAATCGCCTCTTCGCTAACCTCATTAAAATGATTACCTTCAACAACCATATTAATGTTGTTAGAACAAACTACACCTTTATCACATTTTGTAAAAGTATTATCAATTAAATTATTTTGTAAAGCACCAATTTGAATTGAACAAATGTTGTTTTTATCTGAATTACAATATATAGCATTTCCAGAATATGGGAATGAGTAACCATTAATTTTATGGATATCATTAAAATTGCAACTATGAATAGTTGATTTAGAACGAAACAACGCAATACCTGAATTTAAATCATTAAATTGATTTCCAAGTAAAGGATTACTCACAAAAGGAATACTAAAATTATTGACATCATTAAGTACTATACCAGCTAATGATTTATTATTAACCACTGAAGGAGTTTGTCCCATATATTCGTTTATTGTGTTTGAGCTCCCATCAAAAATGGCTTGTTCAAAGAAAGGAATAGAAATATTTCTTGTATTATTCGGAGGTGTATTAGTAGAAATATACGGTGCATACAATGAAATATAATTTCGTTTCAACGTAGCTCCTCCAGCTGTAATAGTTAGGAAACCTCCTTTAAGGAATTTTATTGCGTATTGAGCATCGCTTATCTCAGAACCGGTTACTAATGTTATTGAGGCATAATCGTCAAGCTCAATTCCTTTCCACATTTCATCACAAGCGGCAGTAACAACTGATGATGCAAACTTTATATACATGCTATTACTCACTTTAATCTGAGAACCAGGTGCCATATATAGATTGCAATTGGTTAGTAGATACCATGCATTAACAGTAAGAATACCATTAACAGTAGCGTTTTCTCCAGTAATTTCATAATAGCCTAGCGGATTATATTGATTTGGAAAACTACTCATATTATCATCAATATAATTAGTTACTCCACTAATTTCGCAACACTTATAAACATAATACTTGGTAGTTGATGTGCAATAATTTGGGTTAGCATAAGTCACAGTGATTTCAATATCAGTTGTAGAATTATTTATTGAGGGGTCTAAATCGAGATAAATTGCTGCAGAGTTTATAGTTAATGGATTGATTGATGCTGTACCGGCCCAAGTGGGTAATATGGAAACAGTATAATACTGTGGATTGTTAGAATCGAAATTGGTGATTTTAATATCTAATTGCCAAGGAATATCAACTCTATAATTACACAATGAAGTAGTTCCAGAAATATTCACCGGACAGGGGTCGGAATAACTGTTAAAGGATAGGCCTGACAAGGTAAGAATGAAAGAAAATGTAAAAGTTGTTAACGGTTTCATATGAATAGATTTTTGAGGTGAGAATAATTTTATTTTCAAAAGCATTAAAAAGAAATCAAATGTGCAATATATGCCGTAATTATTTTAGATAACAAATAACATCATTGCTTCCGAAATGAAGCAGAATGATGTACGAATAGAAAAAAATTTAAAGCTAATAGGGCAGGCTTTAAAGGAATTGCGTATAAGAAAAGGGTGGAAGAGTTATGAAACTTTTGCTATTGAAAATGATTTAGATCGAAAACAATATTGGCGTATTGAGTCAGGAACAAACATAACGTTAAAATCATTGATAAGAATTCTAAATATCCATAGAATATCATTGCATCAGTTTTTTATGGAAATCAAACTTTAATTATTTTATAGATTAAACTATATTTTAAGAAATAGTTTCTAAAATAGTCGTTATAAATTGTACGTTATTATTACATCTTAAACAAAGGGCACTGTTTGAAAACATTATTGTAGATTTTAGCATTTCTCAATTCAGGCGAATACACTAACCTTTCAAGGTTTCACAAACCGTGCAGTGAGTTTTGTATTTTCACTGATGATTAAATACGAATATCAACTTCAATAGTATAATATCCTCACTGTTCTGAATGAGTTGAATTAAAAGGAGGTTGTAAGGAAGTGTTGGCAGTTTATATCAACCTGACAAAATAATCAAATATTTTTAAAGCACAACTATTAAAATTCAGATTGTGCATAGACATTAATCAAACCTCACTATGATTCAAAAAACACGTTTAGCTATATTATAAACAGTCGGCTGTCTTGCCACAGAAATTCTTTACTTTGCACAGCTTACTTATTGTATGATTCCCGGATTGCAACACCGAAAAATTATTCTTGCATCACAATCGCCCAGACGCAAACAACTGTTCGATATGATGAATATTCCTGTGGAAGTGCGAAGTTTTCAGACAGACGAAACGTTTCCTTCACATCTCAAAAACGAACAAATTGTACTGCATCTCGCTCTGAAAAAAGCATTGACTGCTGTAAAGGATTTAAAAGAAGCCGAATTGCTGATTACTGCCGACACTATTGTGGTTTATGACGAAAAGGTACTTAACAAACCTGCCGGTAAAGATGAAGCCATACACATGCTCACCATGCTCAGCGGCAAAATGCATGAAGTGTACACGGGCGTATGTATTTCTTCAACCGAAAAAAAAGAAGTATTTTTCGACAGGAGCGAAGTGCATTTCAGAGAATATGGTATTCAGGAAATTTTGTTTTACATTGAGCATTACAAACCATTTGACAAAGCAGGCTCCTATGGTATTCAGGATTGGTTCGGGCTTACCTGTATCGAAAAAATCAACGGCTGTTTTTATAATGTAATGGGATTGCCCACCCGAAAAGTGTATCAGTATCTCCATCATTTTTAAGTTATGCGCAAGGCATACATTCAGATGCATGTGTCCATTTTGCTATGGGGCTTTACCGGAATTTTCGGGAAAGCCATTGGCATGAATGCCGTGATGATTGTATGGTACAGGATGATCATAAGTGCTGTGGCATTGATTCCGTTTATGCTCAGACATAGCAGTTTCAAACTTCCGGAGCGCAAAAGACTTGCTTCCATCATCATTACCGGTTGTGTAGTGTGTATGCACTGGCTTACGTTTTATGGCTCCATCAAAGAGTCGAATGTATCTATTGCACTGAGTTGTTTTTCGTCAGTGTCGTTGTTTTCTGCATTGCTCGAGCCGGTATTTTTCCGCGAAAAAATCAATAAAGGAAATATTGTGCTTGCATTGTTTGTGATTGCAGGTATCTACATCATTTTTGCATTTCAGAAAATGTATGCACTGGGAATTGTACTCGCTTTGGTAAGTGCATTTCTCGGTGCGCTGTTCACCATTCTCAACAAGAAGTTTGTTTATCAGGACGAACCTGCACCCGTAACATTTATAGAGCTCATCAGTGGTTTTGTGTTTCTCTCTGTCATTCTTCCATGGTTGTTGCCGGTGTTTAATTTCAGTTTCGAAATTCCAAAAGGAATAGACTGGCTATGGCTCATTCTGCTGAGCGTGGTATGCACCTCTGTTGCATTTACTTTATCACTCGAAGCATTGAAAAAAATAAGTGCATTCACCATGAACCTTTCTGTAAATCTCGAACCGCTTTACAGCATTGTACTGGCCATTATTCTTTTCAAGGAAGACGAATTGCTGAGCGGGGGATTTTACCTCGGTGCAGCCATTGTCATCAGCTCGGTGTTCATACACAGTTTTCTGCAGTACCGTACCCGAAACCGCTCAGTCGGTGAGCTTCGCTAATGCTGTGCGAAGGTTTTTGAAGATAGAAGAAATATCCTGCATGTGTGCCGTACCTACCGACAACCTAAACCATGCTGAAGTTTCAGAAGCTCCAAATGCTGAGAATGGTACCAGCGCCACCTGTGCATGATTAATCAGAAACGAAGTAATATCTGCTGAATTTCTGATGCGACTTCCATCAGGAAGTTTTTTATTCAGAATATTTATCTGAACGGTCAGATAAATTGCAGCCTGCGGGTCAATAACATCTACGGGTAATCCTTCTTTTTTCAGTTGTGTAAATCCGTCATAAAAAGAATTCAGCCTTTTTTCTACTTCACTTTTGTAATGAATCAGAAAATTATCTACAACATGTTCTTTACTCAGAAAATGTGCAGTAGCCACTTGTTCGGGTTTTGGCGACCATGCTCCCACATGCGAGAGAATGGATTTCATTTTTTCAATAATAGTTTCCGGACCAAAAGCCCAGCCCACACGCAATCCTGTTGCCGAAAATGCTTTCGACAATCCGTCAACATAAATAGTGTAAGGACGTAACTCAGGATGCAGTGACACAGGATCTACATGTCGCGTATTGCCAAACGTAAGTGCCATATAAATCTGGTCATACATCAGGTACAGCGGCTTTTTGTTTTTACGTTTTTTGTTTTCAGCAATTATAAGTTCGCAAATGTCGTTGAGTTGTGCCTTGCTGAATACCGTTCCTGTAGGGTTTTGTGGCGAACATAATGCCACCAGTGCTGCCGATGAAATATGTTCTTTCAGTTCAGAGGCATTAGGCATAAAATTATTCTGAGGCAATGTTTCAATGGCTACAGGTTGTGCCTGTGATAAATGGCAGTAATGGTTGTTGTTCCATGATGGTATTGGAAAAATCACTTTGTCGCCCGGATCAATAATGGTTTTGTAGATGGCATAAATAAGCGGACGTGCACCTCCCGAAATCAGAATTTCATTGGCCGAGTAATCCAGCTTCTGATATTTTTTGATATAAGCAGAAACGGCCTTTCGCAATTCAGGCTGACCATTGGCTGCAGGATAATTGGTTATTCCCTGCTGATATGCTTGAATGATTTCATTTTTTAAATCGTCAGGTATGGGAAAAATGGCTGGATTAAAATCGCCAATTGTCAGGTTGTGAACCGTAGCACCTTGCTTTATTTTTTCATTTACTTCGGCAGCGAGTTTTATAATTTCAGAGCCTATAAGCGTTTCGGCCATAAGCGATGCAGTACGCGCTTCCGTTTTTTCAATAATATCTTCCATTCAGCAAATTTAGTAATGTAATTTTTTCCGAAAGTATTCAGAATAAATGAGGATGCAAAGCCCCCTGACGTAAATCAGATAAAATGACACTCCCATAGCATCATCAGCAACCATTTTTTATCTTTGCCGCCTGCTGAAAATACAGTTTAAACTTTAACAATTATTACAATGGAATTTGCACCTACAGAGAACCAGCAACTTATTGCTCAAACCGTAAAAGATTTTGCCGAAAAACACATCCGTCCCAATGTGATGAAGTGGGATGAGTCGCAGGAATTTCCTGTGGAAGTATTTAAGAAAATGGGCGAAACAGGCCTCATGGGAGTGTTGGTACCAACAGAATATGGTGGTGCAGGACTCAGCTATTTCGAATATGTTACAGCAATTGTTGAAGTAGCCCGTGTTTGTGGTGCAGTAGGACTTTCCATGGCAGCACATAATTCGCTTTGTACAGGTCATATCATGACGTTTGGTAATGAAGAACAAAAGAAAAAATGGTTGCCAAAACTTGCTACCGCAGAGTGGATTGGTGCTTGGGGACTTACCGAAGCCAATACCGGCAGCGATGCTATGCGCATGCAGTGTGTGGCTAAGAAAGACGGTGACAGTTGGGTAATAAACGGAACTAAAAACTGGATTACACATGGCAAGAGTGGCGATGTGGCAGTGGTGCTTGTGCGTACAGGTGAGTTGCTCGATTCAAACGGCATCACAGCGTTGGTTGTGGAGCGTGGCACACCGGGATTCAAAGCAGGAAAAAAAGAAAACAAACTGGGTATGCGTTGCAGCGAAACCGCTGAAATGGTTTTTGAAGACTGCCGCGTGCCTATGTCAAATATGTTGGGCAAAGAAGGCGAAGGATTTAAGCAGGCAATGAAAATATTGGATGGTGGTCGCATTTCTATTGCAGCACTTTCACTGGGCATTGCCAAAGGTGCTTTTGATGCTGCAGTAAAATATTCAAAAGAGCGTCATCAGTTTGGGCAACCCATTGCAGGATTCCAGGCAATAGGATTTAAACTTGCTGATATGGCCACACGCATTGAAGCTGCAGAGTTGCTTACCCTGCAGGCTGCCGACCTTAAAAACCGTGGTGAGAAAGTGACTCAACAATCGGCTTATGCAAAGTATTATGCTTCGGAGACGGCAGTTTATACCAGTACAGAGGCAGTACAGATTTTCGGAGGATATGGTTATACCAAAGATTTTCCGGTAGAAAAATTTTATCGCGACAGCAAGCTGTGTACCATCGGTGAAGGAACTTCCGAAATACAAAAACTGGTTATCGCACGCGAGTTGCTCAAGTAAATGACTTTATGTAATTGTTGAATGAAAGACGCGCTTAATTTGAGTCTGATTCAGCAGTTTCTCAGCCTTGCTCAAAAGAAGAGAATTGCCATTGCCGAACATTACAAAGAACGTTTTGAAGAATTTATTCAAATAAAAGGTTGAAGTAGTGTGACAACATTAGCATTCTTTCAAGCATCCAAGAATAAAGTGTTATATGGATAATGGTCAAATAGCTTTAGATGCAGAACATATTCCTTTTGATTTGCCTGAAGGAAAATGGTCCTATTATCAGGAGTGGAATAAGGTGTTGTTTTTACACTGGAAAGTGCCATTTAATATACTTAGACAAATTGTTCCTAAGAAATTAAATGTCGATACATTTAATGGCGATGCTTATGTTTCATTGGTTGCATTCACAATGCAGAAAATGAAATACAAAAATGTGCCTGCACTTAAATTTATTTCAGATTTTGACGAATTGAATGTAAGAACCTATATTAATAATGATAGCAAGAGAGGGGTATATTTTATAAACATCCTGGCACAAAAATATTTATCGGCACTTATTGCAAAAACATTATCCGGTCTTCCTTACACAAAAGCTGAGATTTGCCGTTCTGAAAATAATTATAAAGCAAACAGCAAATCATCACAATTAAGTATGGATGTGGATTACGAAGTGAAAGAGAATATACATTTCAAAACAGAATTAGACAAATGGCTTACCGAACGCTATTGTTTGTATCTCATCAAATCAGACAAAGTTTATCGCTATTATGTTCATCATAAGGAATGGGAGATAAAAGATGTTGATATTTCAAAACTCAATATACATTACACATCGGGCCAAATAAATCTGACAAAACGTCCTGATATAACTCATTTTTCTGATGGAGTGAAAGTGCTTGCATGGAATCGGCAGCATGCGTTAGATTAGTGTTGTAAAATATTTATTTTTGTAAATAACATATAGTGGATACCCCGAATAAGTTATTATGTATAAAAAAATAAGTTTGAACACATTAATATTGCTGTTGGTTCTATTATCATCATGTGAATCCCAAAAAACACAACAAAGTAAAAATAGCGTTCAAATAGAGGGCTTGGATTTAGATAAAATTTTAAAGATTAATGATTCTGCAATAAATGTTGAGGCTGAAGATACTTCTGAATACGCTACTTTGTTTGTTGTGATTGCTGATACAAGCCCTGATTATGCAATGCTTCACCAAAAAATGTTTGACCTCCATCAGAAATTGAATATACCTATAGACACAATGGGAAGATATTATAATGAGTCAAAGAATTTAATTGCATTACCTGACAATGACGAAGACGAAATGTATGCAGGGGATTACTTTCCAAGACGGTTTCCATCTGAAAATTTAAGTTTGGAATATTTGGATTTTTATCAATTAGGTGCCAGAGAAAAAACAATTGCACTGGTAGTGGGATTATATGATACTGAAGAAAATGCAGATAGCATTCTTGCAGTTTTAAAAAATATTGAAAATAAAAGTTTTAAAGTTAAAGCAGAAATTTACATGGGATGTATGCACTAAGTAAGATAGATATCAATAAATTTTAAATTATTAAAATTTTAAATGGGAGAAGATACTAAGGTAAGTAAAGTAAGAAAATTTTATGAATGGACAACGTCAGTACCCATACTGGCAGTTATACTTTATTTATCAGGATATCTCGACAACAATTTCATGTTTCAGGTTATTGCCGGAGTTTTACTGGTAATATGTGTAATGTCAGCAGTACATCATTCCGAAATAGTCGCTCACCGTGTTGGCGAACCTTATGGAACAATTATTCTCGCAGTGTCTATCACAATTATTGAAGTAGCCATCATTGTTTCATTGATGATTACCGGTGGCGAACAATATGCATCGTTTGCAAGAGATACTGTTTATTCTGCCGTAATGCTGTTGCTGAATGGTATTGTTGGTCTGAGTTTGTTTATCGGAGGCCGAAAGTTTCACACCCAAACATTTTCTCCGCACTCTGTAAAAATTGCTTTGGTTTCGCTCATTTCTATTGTAGCCTTTACAATGATATTACCCACTTTTACCAAAGGCGAACCCGGGCCTTATTATACAGAAGCACAGATTTTGTTTGAATTTTTTGCATGTATTGCCATTTATGCAGCTTTCATTTCTGCACAAACAGTTGGGCACAGAGAGTATTTTATTACCGATGGAGATGATGTTACTGAGGACAAGCGACATGCAATTTCAAAAACTGCATTTTTTATAAGTATTGTTTTTCTGCTGATAAGTCTGACGATTGTTGTGTTATTGGCTAAAAGTTTATCGCTTCCTTTAGAAAAAGTAATAGTTCATTACGGACTTCCAAAAAGTCTGGTAGGAATCATCATTGCTGCTGTAATATTATTGCCTGAAGGAATTGCGGCTGTAAGTGCAGCACGAAAAAACAAACTCCAAACCAGCCTGAATCTCGCATTAGGATCAGCTATTGCAAGTATCGGACTTACTATTCCTGTCGTATCACTTGCCAGTTATATTTATGATTTTCCACTTGTGCTGGGACTGGATTTGTTATCCATCATCCTTTTGGTGATTTCAATTTTTACAGTCATGATTTCATTAATCGGTGGACGAAGTAATGCAGTATATGGTGTAGTACTATTGGTTAACCTGATTGCTTATATTTTCTTAACAATTAATCCCTGATAACAGTGATATTGTTTCATTCTGGAGTAAAACACCAGAATGATGCAGCGATCGAAATTACTTTTTTATTGCTTGACCCGACAATTGTATATCTGTCATTTCTTTGGAATCTGGTTATTCAATAATTATAGTTTTTCCATAGCTTTGCTAATGGTGAAAGTAGTGATTGGAGTTATCATGCCTGTTCCATTGTTTATCAGAGAGCGCTCTGACGAAAAACTCTTCCGTGTACGTCTGGCAATGAATCAACGGAAGCCTCAAAACAACAATTAGAAAAGAAATAAAAGAGCCGCTGCACATAAGTGCAGCGGCTCTTTTGCTCGTACCGATTATTCTATCAGAACAACCAACCTAATTTAATTCTTGCAGTTACAACAGGTCCAAAACCGGAATCTTTTCCACGTTTCAGTGAAGGATTGCTTTCAACAGTAGTTGAATGTGTTACAGTTGCAGAAGAAACACCATTTGGATCAGGTCCTACTACAGGTGCAGTATCTGTTACTTTCAGATAATCAGAATCGTAATCAGTATATTTTGTACTGTAAAATCCAAAACCAAATTCAGCACCCAAGGAAAGATTTTTAGTGAAATAATAATCCATTCCTGCAATCAGATTCACACCAAAAGTTTTGCTGCCATAAGTTGTACCTAATGATTGTGTTTTCCATGGAGCGGAAATAGTAACATCATCAGAAAGGGTATCAGTTACTGTTGCAGTGAAATCACTTACTACAATAGTATCGCGAGAAATTTTAGTTTTAGAACTTGAGAAAACAATCTCAGCACCAAAGTAAGGTGAAAGTCTTTCTGTTCCTGCAAGATGTTTTTCAAATCCGGGGCGGATACTGAATCCACTTTCTTTAGTCACCAGATTGGTTTCGGGATTCATTCCTGTTATTAAATCGAAATTTGCTCCTCCGGGGAAAGGTCCATTATAAAAAACAGATGTTGGGAAAGAAAGTGTATCATCAGATTGTTGTAATACATCAGTTTCTTTTGAACTGCTTACTGATAAGCTCAGCCTTACAGCCATTGATCCGTCTTTAAGAAATCTGCGGTAGGTGATTCCTTCGTTAAGTGAAATCGGATTGCTTCCAAATGGAGCAAACAACAACTGAAGGTTATTGTCGCCACCTTTTTGTTTAAAATCCTGGGCTTGCGCAGCCGACAGGCACAGGGCAATGCCTGATGCCATGAACATGAGTTTTTTCATTTTTATTCTGTTTAAATTTCTGCTAAACTAATACCCATATTGTTGAATCAATAATTACAACAGAGTGTATTATTAACACTTAAAAGTCAATAAGTCAACTTATATAAGAGCATGTTATTTTACTTCCCAAACTGCAAAAGTTACATGCTTGCTGTCGAAGGTACTTACACCCCAGATTTTTTTTTGTTTCATATTGGTGGCATAATCTAATTGCACAGCTTCATCATGACCCTCAGCCATTGGCCATGTATATAATAATCCGTTTTTAAAATCTTCGTAATATAACGTCAGTGAACGATCGAAATAAACTGCAGTTTCATTTTCAAGATTTACAAGTAGCGGTTTACATTTGTTGCTGAGCCTGTCACTGAACCAGAGGTCGCTGCGCTTAAGTGCTAAATACGTTTTACGGTTACCAACTTTCTTAATAAAGTTGTAGGCAAACTGATAAATATATCCGTCCTGATAGTTGAGCCACAAATTGTATGAATAAGGGAAACGTGTTTTATAAAAATCCTGATAGTAATCAGGGTTGTTGTAGTAAGTGGGAATGGATGCAATCTCAAAAAATTTATAAAAATGATTCAGGTATTTATACCAGTCTTCAGGTTTGTTATATGGCAACGTTTCTATTTTTTTTGTTCTGCGAACATATCTGAATATACGTGTTTCCTCATTGTCCATCATCAGCAGATTATCAAACTCATCAAACTCCATATTGCGAATGCAGCCATCATAAGGAAGTTTTATTTCGTCTAAAATTTTACCCTGTTGACTGATTAAAAATACTATTGGTTGATTACATGAGTTGAATGCAATAGTTTCTTCGGCATCCACGGCAATGCGGTAGGTAAAGATTCCTCCATCAATTAGCTCTTCACGGCTGAGAGTAAATAAATCGGTTTTTGTAAACGGCCCTTTTACCTGCTGTGCCTGCAAACTGCAAACAAGTAAAAGAAAAAGGAAAGTGCAACGATAACGCATGATATTTGAAACGGCTGCAAAAATGCTTTTTTTATTGATATCATCGTCCATCTCTGTAAATTTGAATGGAAATGATGACCTTTGCACTGCCGATATGATACTCTCCGTTTGTATGATTTTGTGTGTGATGGCATTGCTGTGCCTGTTGCATACGTATGTGTTTTTTCCTCTGTTGATGAGAGGGTTATTATATTTTTCGTCTGATAAAAAACAACCTGCAATTGCTGAAAACGAATTACCTCATCTGAGTATTCTGATAGCTGCACATAACGAAGTGAAAGTGATTGGTGATAAGTTACAGAGTATAATTGATAACCAATATCCCGAAGATAAACTGGAAATTCTGGTAGGCTCCGACAGTTCAACTGATGGTACGGATGAACAGGTGGATTTATTATCTAAAAAATTTCCATGCATTAAATTATTCCGATTCAACAACAGAAGCGGAAAACCGGCTATCATCAATCAGCTTGCTAACCAAAGTGTGGGAACGGTATTGGTTATTACCGATGCAAATGTGTTTTTCGATAAGGATACATTGCGACAGTTGGCAATGAGTTTTAAAAATAATTCAGTAGGGCTTGCCGATACTCGCATGGTAAATACAGGATTAAAAAAATCAGGAATATCTCATCAGGAAAAAGCATACATCAGTTCAGAAGTGGTTACTAAATATGCCGAAGGAAAAATATGGGGATGCATGATGGGACCTTTCGGAGGATGCTATGCAGTGAGGAAGGAACTTTATCAACCCGTACCCGAAAAAAATCTGGTAGATGATTTTTATGTAAGTATGAAAGTACTGGAACAAGGATATCAGTGTGTGAGCAATCCTGATGCAGTGGTTTACGAAGAAGTTTCAAACAATTTGAAAATAGAGTATCATAGAAAAACAAGAATTGCAACCGGAAATTTTCAGAATCTTAAAGCGTTCAGTCATCTGCTGTGGAAAGGAAAAGGTATTGGATTTTGTTTTTTATCGCATAAAGTTTTGCGTTGGCTGGGGCCATTGTTTTTAATAACCGTTCTCATTTGTTCAGGAATAATGGTTTTAATAAATGGAGGTAATTTGTTTTTTGAAATTCTATTCACAGGTATTTCTCTCAGTTTGCTGATGGTATTATTTGACAGAATATTGAACTTAGCAGGGATTCATTTAAGTTTGCTGAGACTGAATACACATTTTATAGTGATGAATATTGCTTTGCTCAAAGGGCTTATACGATATCTTAAAGGTGTAAACAGCGGTGTTTGGCAACCAACCGAAAGGCATCAGTAAACTTTTAAGGTTGGAATTAATAATGTAGTTTTGTAAAAAGTTAAGTTCAGATTATGAAAGTTTCTTCTCCGTTAAATATTTTCATTGTAGACGATGATGTAATGATGGCAGAAATGCTGCGTGACCAGATTACTCACAATACAACTCACTCCGTATCTTTATTTCATACAGGAGAAGAATGTATCAAACACGTTATCGAAAAACCGGATGTAATCATTCTTGATTACTACCTTAATTCAAAAAATCTGGATGCTTCAAATGGGATGGAAGTGTTAAAAGCAATTAAAAAAAGTTCATCCGGAGATTCATGTTATTTTTCTTTCGTCACAGGAACGTTATGGTGTAGCTATGCAAATTCTGCAAAAGGGTGCAGAGTATTATATTATCAAGGATAAGGAAGCTTTTGGAAAAATTGAAAAAATTCTGCAGGGTATAGCGGCAGATATTTAATTTTATTACCCAATCTCAGGTTTTAAAATAAATCTGACAATAATCATAAATAAAAGTTTGATTTCTTAATTAGCCGTCATCATTTCATGTGATGCAGGATTCACCATAATTGGTGATTGACCGGCTTTTATCTCTTGTGGATTTTTGGCAACAAATAATTGTTCAATCTCTAAAATCAAAAAAATTATGAAAAACACTAAACATTCCGCAATAGGTAATGGAAGACGAAATTTGTTTACCTTCTTTATTACCTTAATTATGGTTGTTGGGTTTGTTGCTGTTTCCTGGGCACAACCACGCTTTACGCGAACAACATTTAATGCAGCATACACCCCAATTACCACAGGTGGTGGAGCAACATCTTCTATTGTAACAGGTAACGATAACAATCAAACCGGAATTCCGATCGGCTTCAGTTTTGGTTATGGCGACAGTACTTTTACAACAGTTGGATTAAACACAAATGGATTGGTTTGGTTCGATGCCATTGCACCAAATCCTGATGCGAATAAATTAAATTTAGTAGTAACATCTTCTCCTAATCAGGCACTTTCTGCATGGTGTAATGACCTCATGGACGATGCTTCATCCGATATTTTGTATCAAACTCAAGGTGCTCCCGGCAGTAGAACTTTTACTGTTCAATATACCAATTATCCAACATACAATAGCGGAGTCGAAGCTACTAACGTAAGAATAAATTGCCAGATAATTCTATATGAAGGAACAAATGTTATTGAATTCAGATATGGCAGCGAAGCCATCATAGGCAGTCAAAATACTTACGCTGGAGCATTTATTGGGTTGGAATGGGGCACAGGCGGTAATGAAAACTTTATTGATGCCGTTACCGGTTCATCAATGGTGAGCAACCGCATGTTAAGTGCTGTAACAGATTGGCCTACTTATAATTTTCGATTTACACCCGGAGTACCTTCAGCAATATCTGCAGGCACCTACAATGTAGGTGTGGGTCAGACCTACAACAGTTTAACACAAGCTGTTGCTGATGTTAATCACAGAGGTATCAACGGAGCTGTTACATTAAATCTTACCGATGCACAATATGATACTACTGCAGCAAATGGAAGTAACATATTTCCCATATTTGTTGCAACACCCAATGGCAGCTCAACTAATTTGTTGACCATTTCGAAGACCGGAACTCCGGCAACCTTAGCCTGGAGAGGTTCCAGTATAGCTTATCCGGGAGAAAGTTATGGAACAGGTGTCTCTTCTAATGCCATAAGTCATACTGATGTTCCATTGATGGGTGTATGTGCTTCATATACCACTATCAGTAACTTAAACCTTGTCACTCATGGCACAATGCCTCATCAGGTTGAAATTGGTTTAGCTCAGTTTGAATTATTTGGGGCTGTAGGTGCACAACATAATCTATATGATAAAATTTCAATTGACCTTGACCGAAGCCAAGGTCAATGTTATGGAATTTATTCTTTTAATACATCTTCCCCCGGTGGTTTCCCGGGTTCAAACTCATACAACACCTGGCGCGACATTAGTATAAAAGATTGTAACTACGGAATGCGACTGTCCGCACCTAACAACGGAACCGGTCCTGCAGATGAGGGTAACCAGATTATTACATCGTCATGTAATATATTTAATTACATTGGTGATCCGAATACTTCCGATGATATTATTAGTGATGGTTCATTTGGAGTATATTTAAATGGTCAGCATAATGTAGTAGTAAGAAACTGTATTATTCAAAATATAACAGGTACAACAACAACAGGTGATGTGGATGGAATTAATGTATCGAATTCATATGGAAATATTGAAATCAGTAATAACATCATTCGTAATTTAAGGAGGGATAACGCTGGGCTAAACTCTTTCCATTGGGTCTCAGGGATAAGAATAAACAACAGTAACGAGATTACTAACGCCAGTATTTTTAATAACAGCATCAGTAATCTTTTAACTTCTTACATCGGAGCACCTACTGATTTAGCTGCCATAATTGGAATTAATTTTCAGTTTACAGGTAATTTTTCTTCTGAAGTGTATAATAACAGTGTTAGTTTAGATGGAAGCTCTTTCGCGGATGCCTCGTCTGTTTGTTTAAGTATAGATTATCCATCGGAGACTTTTCAAATAAAAAACAATGTATTTGCAAATTATACAACCGGTCAAACAGGTGTTGCATTTCACAGTATATGGTATACGAATTCTGCCGACCATTATGGTAACAGTTCATCATTATCAGATTATAACGTATATCATATTGCAGATGCTACAAATGGTTACATTGGTAAAGCCACAACAAGCTTTTACAGTTCACTTGCTGCATGGCAGGCGGCCATGCTTAACCCGGGTACCGATGCCAACTCACAAGTTGCAGACCCACATTTTGTCAATCCTGCAACAGATTTGCATGCAAGTAATCAGTCGGCAGTGCTTAACGGAACAGGTACTTTGCCACCATCATATATTCTAACAGATATTGACTGCGAATCACGTACTGCACCTCATGATATTGGTTTCGATCAGCTCACCTTCTTTACTTATTATGCCGACAGTGATAATGATTCGTATGGCGATTTGACAAATACCATCTCAGTAATTAATTCAACACCACCGGCAGGATATGTTACAGACAGCACTGATTGTAACGATGGCAATGCTTCCATTAACCCCGGAGCGACTGAATTATGTAATGGTATTGATGACAACTGTGACGGACAAATAGACGAAGGCTGTAATACAACTACCTGGTATGCGGATAACGATGCAGATAATTATGGAGATATTACCAACTCGACAGTTAGCCAGACACAGCCTGTCGGTTATGTTGCCGACAGCACTGATTGCAACGATAACAATGCAGCCATCAATCCCGGAGCAACAGAGGTATGCGGAAACGGAATAGATGACAACTGTAACGGACAGATTGATGAAAACAATGCATCAGTTGCCGATGCAGGAACTGATAATGCAGTTTGTCTTGCCAACAGTACAACATTGTCAGCTGTAGCACCACTGGTAGGAACAGGAACATGGAGTATAGTTCAGGGAGTAGCAGGCACAGGAAATATAGCACAACCCAACAATCCAAATACAAGCTTTAGCGGAATATATAATCATCCATATCTTCTTGAATGGACAGTTTCTAATGGAGGATGTTCTACGTCAGATACGGTAAGTATAGTATTTGTGAGTGCCAGTTATTCAACAGGAAAAATACGGGGCATCAGTGGAGCACCTAATGCACTGTGCGGAGCAACACAAACGTATGAAGCAGTACCTAATATGAAATATGCAACATATACATGGAGTGGATATCCTGCGGGTACAGTGGTGAATTCGCAATCAGGAAACATGATCAATCTTACCTTCCCAAGTAGCGGATTCAATAATTTCCAACTCATGGTACAATCAGAAGTATGTGGATTTATCAGTCCTGTAAGAGCAGTAATATTAAAAGGTGCCCCCAGTATGAAAACAGTAAATGGTACAGCTGTGGTATGTCCGAATGCAACAGGAATCAGTTATGATGTTCCGTTATATGCAGGAGTATCATATAACTGGATGGTGCCAGCAGGAGCAACAATAACATCAGGTCAGGGTACCAATGCCATCACAGTTGACTGGGGCACAACAGGAGGATATGTATTATGTAATCTTTACAATCCATGTGGAAGCTCTAATGCCAAAAGGTTGGTAAGCACCAATTGCAGAATGGCACAGTCATCAGCACAAAACGAAAGACTGAACAGTATATCAGTATATCCAAACCCATCGGAAGGAATCTATCAGATAGATTTTGCTCAGGAAAATATAAATGGACTGATGGAAGTAACAGATATGCAGGGAAGAATAATTCTTCAACAGAGAATATTTGGCGCAAATCAAACCATTGATATTACAGGATTTAACAATGGAATATATCTGCTGCGAATTCACACACAGGAGATAAATCAGATATTTAAACTGATTAAGGAATAAATAAACTGTTTTTCTGCAAAAAAGCCCCGGTTGACCTGCCGGGGCTTTTTATTTATATTAGCGCAAAATCCACCTAAACCAAATATGCGGAACCGCGCTGCTTTGTTGTTTTTATTGGCTTTCTTACTGCAATTGAAGGGCAAGGCTGACTCATTGAATATTTATCTCAATTATTTTTCAGTACAGGAGGGACTTTCAGAGTATCAGACAACCTGTGTCATAAAAGACAAATATGGATTTATTTGGGTAGGAACTAAGGATGGATTAAACCGATTTGATGGCAGAACCTTTCATGTATTTAAAGCCACCACTTCAAATTCCATTCCCGGTAATTACATCACCTGCCTGTCACTGGATGGTGATTCGCTCCTTTGGATTGGAACTACCTCCAACGGATTTTGCAGTTACGACTTCGCAACACAAAAATTCACACATTACAATACCACTAATTCTAAACTGAATGCCGATTACATCAACGATATTACCTATGATTCCTATAGTAATTGTTTGTGGATTGCCATGAATAATTCAGGACTGCAGAAGTTTGATCTTGAGAAAAAGCAGGTCATTCCTGAACTGGTATCAATCAACACCTATTATACAGTAGCAATACTGGATTCAACTCCTTATTTTGGTGGAATCATTGAATCACTTAAACTACAAAAAGATTTAGGACGATTCAAGAAGCCAATGAAAGACACAGCCAGTACATTAAATACAATTTATATTGACCGGGAAGGAAATATTTGGTGTGGTGCCTGGGATAATGCATTACATTTATTCAACAAAAATACTGAGCGGGTAAACTCGTTTATTTTTGACGGAAGCGGTAAGCTCAAACTTTCGGGAGAGGAAATAATTTCAATTTCAGAAGATAAAGATAACCTGTTATGGTGTGGTACAAAAAATTCGGGAATACTGATTTTTGATAAAAAGAAAAAGGCATTCCTACATTCCATAGCATTTTCAAGAAATATTACTTCGCGGATAAATTCAATTTATACCGATGACTTTAACCGTATCTGGATAGCCTCCAACGAAGGACTATTTGAATATGACCCATTATTAAATCAGTTCAATACCGAATTGATGCCTGTGCCTGAAGGACTTAAATCATGTCATGTGGTTGACAGGCTTATTACTAATGAAGGCTTGGATCTGGTGATATCAAAGTGTGGTATGTTTTATCGCAAAAACATTAAAGAGAAATATCGTTATCTTGAAATTGTTTACCGGGACGAAAAACAGGAACTCAACAGTATCATGCAAAGTGAATCAGGCAAAATTTATATTGGTACTAACAGAACAGTCCTGGAGTTCGACCCTCATACCTTAAGCTATAAGACGATTCAGTCAAATATACAGGGCAAATTCAAAACCTCTTTTTATTTTGCCGGTGCTACAGTTGTCAACAACTTAGTTGAATATACATACAAGGATTCACCTTTAATACTGGCATCGTTCTATGGAATGTTTATTAGCGTAATTGACAATAAAAGAAACAGTATTTATTTTTTGATTCATAAAAAGAACCATCAAAATATTATTCTTGAAAATCTGGTTCGGAAATTATGGGTTGACTCTAAAAAAAATATCTGGATTTGTGGCTCATCAATGGGTTTATCTCAAATCTATTTTGACAGTACCTCAAAATTTGAAGAAGTTCCATCTAATGACACCCTCTTCAGCGAAATGCAAATTGGAATTAAACAATGGAACAAAGCCCAAAGCGATTCAAAAATTCAGATAAAAAATGTTTATGATATTACAGATGCTGATTCGGGCAGGTATTGGATGACTACACAGGGAAACGGGTTGGTGCTGTTTAATCCTGCACACAAGCAAAATCCATTTACTTTTATCAATCCTGATATAACTTCAATTGCAGGAATTTCCAAATCTTCCGACTCGGTGTTATGGATGATTACCTCATCAGGAATTTTAAGGTATCAGACCAAATCCGGAATTTTTAAAATGTTTGATGCAAACAGTGGAGTTCGTGAAAAAATCGGGGGATATTTTTTTAATAAAAATCCTTTCAAACCCAACGAAATGGCCGTAGGATTCAATGGAGGATATATTCATTTCAATGCAGACAGCATGTTGCCTTCTCTGGAAAAACCGGTTTTATATATTACCAAATTATGGGTGATGGATAATATAGCAGACTCCCTGCTTATTTCGGATATACGGTTAAACTACAAGAATAACTTTCTGAAATTTTATGTTTCATCAAACATCTACACACAAAACAATCAGATAACCTACTATTACCGGTTGAATGGGATTGATAAATCATGGCGAAGCAATGATGATAACCCTGTAATTAATTACACCAATCTGCCACATGGAACATATGATCTCGAAGTGAAGGCTGTAACCAATGATAATATTGAAAGTGACATAAGAAGACTTCATTTTGTGATAACCCCTCCGTTTTACCTCACCTATTGGTTCTACACCATTTTGATTATTGCCATCAGTTCGATTATATACTTACTTTACCGTATGCGAATAAATCAGATTTTAAGAGTTCAGGAGGTGCGTAATAATCTGGCGCGTGATCTGCATGATGATATCGGAAGCACACTTGGAAGTATCCATTTGTACAGCCAGATAGCCAAAAGCAAACTCTCAGAGAAAGACCCGATAGAAACACAAAATATTTTAGACAGGATAAAAGTCTTTTCGGAAGAAATTATCGAAAAAACAGGAGATACGATTTGGGCTGTAAAAGCAAAGAATGATAACTATTCCGACCTGAGTCTGCGTATGGAAAGCTATGCGGCAAGCATTCTTGGAGAAGCCAATATCAACTTCAATTTTGAAACAGATGAAAAAATTCTTGACAATAAACTGACCATGACAGCACGAAAAAATCTGTTTCTGATATTTAAAGAAGCCATCCACAATATTGTAAAATATGCCAACTGCACATTTGTTGATATTTCTCTGACAAGAACAGGGAACAAAACAGTATTCAGAATTGCTGACAATGGCTGCGGTATATGTTCAGAAAAAAAAGGGCATTACTTTTCAGGTAACGGATTAAAAAATATGCAGACACGTGCAGAAGAAATAGGAGCTGATTTTGTATTGACTTCACCGGCCGGCCAGGGAACAGAAATCTTGATAACCATTCATTAGATTGTAACATTAACCATAAATGGTGATTGATGAAAAATATTTTGATTAGCAAATTTGCACCATGGAAATGAAGAAACAAGATAAACCCATCAGAGTAATTATCGCTGATGACAATAAGAATATACTGGAGTCAGTGCAAGCTGTTCTAAATGATTCGGAAGACATTCATTTGGTAGCCACATTCGGTTCGGCAACAGAGTGTGTTGCAAATATTGAATCACTGAAACCCGATGTTGTGTTAATGGATATTGATATGCCTGCCATGACAGGAATTGAGGCTGTAAAAATTATCAGGAAAAAATTTCCGGGATTGCCCATTCTTATGCTCACAGGTTTTGAAGATGATGATAAAGTTTTTAATTCTATTTGTGCAGGAGCCAACGGATATTTACTTAAAACAACCACACTCGAATCACTTATATTTCAAATAAAGGAAGTATATGCAGGAGGTGCACCTATGACTCCGGTTATTGCCCGGAAAATGCTGAATGCTTTTGCAAAAATGCAGACACCTCAAAATACCAGTGAAGAATATAAATTAAGTAAACGTGAGAAAGATGTACTGGAATTACTCGTAAAAGGAAAGTCGTACAAAATGATTTCTACCCAGCTGAACATAAGTTATGAAACCGTACACTCTCATATTCGCAGAATTTATCAGAAACTTCACGTCAACTCCGTAAGTGAAGCAGTTTCAAAAACTATTATTCAGAAAATACTGAGGCATTAAGCCAATGCCAAATTCATCCTATCAGTATTGTGTTTTTACATATTGAACACCTCTTTCGTTAAGGTATTGCATGATGGAGTGAAAACAGTTTTCATATTTTCCAATCAATTCCGGTGGAAACACTCCTTTGTTATCAAACATACCGTTTAAGATTAAATGCGCAGCAGCTGTGGCTGTATATCCTGTTGTACGTGCCATTGAAGAAGTGTTGGTGGCATGGTTGTAATTGTCATGCAAATGATAAATGATGGTTTGTTGTCCTTTATCATCAACACCCTTTATGGTAATACGCATAACGGTAAGCTCTTCTTCTGTTTCGCCCAATTTCCATTCATCAAAAAGCAAACGT
Source organism: Bacteroidetes bacterium OLB10 (assembly GCA_001567275.1). Lineage (GTDB taxonomy): Bacteria > Bacteroidota > Bacteroidia > AKYH767-A > OLB10 > OLB10. Next base: position 7,081 of record LNBX01000032.1, on the reverse strand, counting down.
GATGTAAAATCTATCGGACGGATTTTTGTTCCATTTATTTCTACAGGTGTGGTACTGAAAAAGCCTGTTGACCTGAGCACCCTGACATATTCAACATGGCCGGGATACCGCAGTGTTTTTTCTTTCATGTTTTTTATGTGCGGCATGGTGAACAGCAAGGAACGTAAACCATCACTGTTAAAAGACTCCAGTGTTCCAACACCTTCAAACTCCACCTGCTCTACATCACTCAGTGCTTCTCTTGTTACGATACAACCATTCTCCACATAACGCGCAGGACGGGTGTATTCTTCTATCACATCAATGGGTGAGAAAGGTGCTTTATAAGCAAAAGGCCATTTCTTAATCTTTGGCAAACCTCCGACCAGACATTCAAAATCTGTTATTTGAAACTTCTCATTATAATATCCTAAAATAATGTTTCCCATCCCGGGAGCTACTCCGCAATCTACAATTGCCGTAACATTTTTTTGTACAGCCAGGTCATTCAGCTCCAGACAATTTTCAGGGAAGAATGAAATATCAACGGTATTTTTTCCGGCTTCAATAATGTTTTTTAAGGTTTGATATCCGAGAAATCCCGGCACTGCACATACCACCAGGTCGAATGGCTGAAGAATATTTATTAATTCAGCTGAGTTGCGTACATCAGCAGTCAACACATTTATTGCGTTGTTCTTTGCCTTTAGTTTTTCTAAGGAAGCAGTGTTAATGTCGGCAACAGTAACCTGATGATTTGTGGCTAAGTCCAACGCCATAGCACTGCCAACCATACCTGATCCTAATACTATAATTTTACTCATGTGAAAAATTTTTACAACAACGTACCTGAAAGAATAGTAGCTGCAATGCTGAAATAAATTACAAGTCCGGTAACATCTACCAGTGTTGCAATAAACGGAGCAGAAGAAGTAGCAGGGTCAGCGCCAAAACGTTTTAATATAATAGGAAGCATGGAACCCATTACTGTTCCCCAGGTACACACACCTACCAAAGTAATGCCAATGGTAATGCCTATCAGCATCCAGTGCGGGCCATAAATATTGGTAAAGGTTGCCCATGCTGCTACTCTCAAAAATCCAATAAAACCTAATATCAGTCCTAAGATGAGTCCTGATATAATTTCCCTGCGCATTACTCTCCACCAGTCTTTCAATGTTACTTCGCCCAGTGCAAGTGCACGAATGATAAGTGTAGCAGCCTGCGAGCCGCTGTTGCCGCCACTACTTACTATCAACGGAATAAATAATGCCAACACCACAGCACGTTCAATTTCGTTTTCGAAAAAACTCATTGCCGAAGCAGTAAACATTTCACCAATAAATAAAATGATCAGCCAGGGTGCACGTTTGCGAAGTAATTTGGGTAAAGGCATTTCCATATAAGGTTCTTCAAGGGCTTCCACACCTCCCAGTTTCTGGATGTCTTCTGTGGTTTCTTCTTCGGCCAATTGCAGTACGTCATCAATAGTAATTATGCCAAGCAACATTTGTGAAGAGTTTACAACAGGCAATGCCACGCGGTTCAATTTTTTAAATACACCGATAGCCACTTCTTCGTCATCAGTTACCGACAAAGCAGTATATTTTCCGTCCATCAGATTTTCGATAGGCGTATTCAAATCAGCCAAAAGAATTTCTGCAACCTTAATATCATCAATCAGATGACCACGTTCGTCAACAATATAAATAACGTTCAGCGTTTCTGAGTTTTCACCATTCTCTCTGATATAATCCAACACATAACGCACACTCCAGTGTTTGCGAATAGCAATGTAGTCGGGTGTCATCAGACGTCCGATGGAATTTTCGGGATAACCTAACAGCGAAAGAGCAATGGCGCGTTCTTTTGGCGTGAGCAGTTTAAGTAATCGGTTGAGGAGTTCCGGGTCTATTTCTTCGAGTAGTGCCGTACGGTCGTCAGGACTCATATCGTTAAGAATGAGCTGCACCTGACGAGAAGGGAGTACATCCAGTAGTGATTTCTGCAGATTTACATCCAGTGATTCAAACGTTTCAAATGCACGCTCGCGGTCAATAGATTTAAAAACAAAAGCACGCTCAGTATCATCACTTTCAACAATCAGTTCTGCAAGTTCTGAAGGAAGCCAGTTTTCAAGATATGCCTTACAGCCGGCAAGATTATCCTGCTGAAGTAATTCTTTAATTTCCTCCATGTGTATTTGCGCTGGCATTGTAAACTGAAAAATCCCGTCTTAAAAGGCTGTAAAGTTAGGCAAATACCTTTTTTAAAACTAAATGAAATTATTGCTTTTTAACCGTTTGCTGTTACCATTCATGATAGGAATAATGGGTTTATTTAATCTTTACGGTCAGCAGTTTTTCATTACCTATATATGCCTCCAGAATATCATCTGGTTTTACACTCCCTACGCCCTCCGGTGTTCCGGTAAAAATAAGATCACCCTTTTTCAGAGTGAAATATTCCGATACGAATGAAATAATCTTATCAATGGAATGAATCATCTGCGATGAATTTCCCTGCTGCACTGTGTGGCCATTTTTATCGAGATGAAACGAAATATGCTGAACCGATTCAAATACTGATTTGTTTAAAAATTTACCAGTGGGTGCGCTGCCATCAAAAGCTTTGGCAAGCTCCCATGGCAATCCTTTTGATTTAAGATATGTTTGTTTGTCGCGTGCGGTAAAATCTATTCCAATTCCAATTTCATCATAATAGGTGTGTGCAAATTTCTTCTGGATGTGTTTTCCTGTTTTGTTGATTTTAATTACCAGTTCTACCTCATGGTGTATTTGTGCTGAAAAGTCAGGAATAAAAAAGGGCATTCGCGATTGCAGTTGTGCGGTTTCAGGTTTCAGAAAAATGACAGGCTCTTCTACAGTTTCATTGTTCAGCTCTTTGACATGAGCTGCATAATTTCGTCCTATACAAATTATTTTCATTGTGTAAATTGTGTTGGGTCGAGTTCTGAAAACTGATGTTGTTTTTTTAAATAATAAGCTGAAACCAGACTTCTCTTATAAATATTTGAAACTTCTCTGAACGGAATTCCTGAATTGTTTCTTTGCTTTCTTAACCGTTTGTAATTTTTTAAAATATAAAAGTAAGCCTTATAAACGGCTATGGTGTCTTTCACATTTCCTGAGAAAAAAAAGCTGATACCGGCAAGTTTATCAAGCACAATTCTGCTGATCAAAACTAGAAGCATTTTTTGTGGCGGCAGATTTTTGTACAACATCATCAGATTGTTTCTGAAATTGAGATAAGTTTTTCTGGGATTGCTTTTGTGTAAGGTGCCTCCACCAACATGAAAAACTTGCGACTGCGGAATGCAGAATAATTTCAACCCTTTGCGTTTGAGTCGCCAGCATAAATCTATTTCTTCCATGTGAGCGAAAAAATATTCGTCCAGTGCACCAGCGGCATGATACTCCTTACTACGGATAAACATACAGGCACCTGTAGCCCAAAAAATTTCTATCGGTTGGTTGTACTGCCCTGAATCTTTTTCAAGTGTGTTAAATAATCTTCCTCTGCAAAACGGATAACCCAGATAATCCATAAATCCTCCCGAGGCTCCTGCATGTTCAAACTCATTTTTTTGATGGTAAGCTAAAATTTTAGGCTGGCAGGCGGCTACATCTTTATTTGCATCCATAAACTGAATGACAGGCTCCACCCACTGAGGAGTAACTTCAATATCGGAGTTTAACAAAACATAATATTCTGCATCCACCTGTTTCAGAGCACGGTTATAACCTCCGGCAAATCCAGTATTCTCAGATAATGGAATGATTCTGATATGAGGAAAATACTCCTTCATTACCTGAAGTGAGTTGTCAGTTGATGCATTATCGGCAACAATTATTTCGCACCACGAAGGTGTGTGTTTAATTACCGAAGGCAGAAACTGCTTAAGCAGTTTAGCCCCATTAAAGTTCAGTATAACTACGGCAACTTTCATCCGGTTGCAAAGAAATGAAATTGCCAGCGTTTATTCAGATATTTAATATTTCCATCTGCGATGACTCCATAACCAGTTGGCAGGTTGTTGTCGAATATCATTCTCCAATAATGAAAGGTGTTTACGGGTAATTACATAATCAGTTTCTTCAACAGGGTTTTCTGTTACAGGTAAAATGGTAATTTCATAATAGCCTCTTCTGATTCGGTGCATCGAAAAATAAATCACAGGATAACCGGTAAGCTTAGCAAGTTTTTCAGCTCCCAGAAACACTGCTGTGTCTTGATTTAAGAATGTAGTACGGTAATTTATTTCACTGCGATGTGGTGTTTGATCAGCAATAAGTGTGGTAATGGTGGGAAGGTTTTTATGTTTTACCACTTCGCGTGTGGTGGACTTCATTGGAACAAGATGCATTCCAAACCGCGATCTTATTTTCTTAAAGTAACCATCCCATGACGAGCTGGTAAGAGGTTTATAAATACCAAGTACTTTATGCGGTGCAATGGCTGAAAGAGCCAACCCTCCCAACTCCCAGTTATTGAAATGTCCGCATACGGCAATCAGACTTTTTTGAGAGTCGTAATAATGGTTAAGTATTTCGGGATTGGTAAAGCGGCATCTTCGGGTGAGTTCACTTTTACTTATACTTACCATTTTAATGGTTTCCACAATAAGGTCTGACAGATTAGTATAAAATGCTGCAGCTATTTGCTCTATTTCATTTTCATTTTTTTCAGGAAATGAACGATAGAGATTTTCAAGAATAATTTTTTTTCGATACTGAATAAAATGTTTCAGAACAAACGCTATTATATCTGACAAGAAGTAAAGTATGCGAAGGTCAATCAGCGAAAGAAGATAAATAAGGCCACGCAGCACCAAATGCACAAAAATTTACTTGTCGTTATAATTGTCATAGGTTCGATCACCGGAATAAACTCCTTTCAGATCTTTTCCTGTGTCGTCAATATTTTTGGCATTGATGGCACTTTTCTGCCTCAAAATAATATTCCAGGCAGGCTCGTTGGGTTCACCGGGCATATCGCTGTGCAATAGTGTATAATTCTTCGAAAGCATATCCTTGCTGTAAAACACAAACATTTTATTGGTTTGGTTTTTTATTTTGTCGTAATGCCACATTTCATAAGGATAGGCGTTTGGTTCAAAATCGCTTTTGTTGATGGACGAAGGTGGACCATATTGCAAATAAACTCTTCCCATATCAGTATTATACCCTTTGAGCGCTCGTGTACCATATCTTTTCTGAATCATATCTACTTTTTCTTTATATGCTTTCCAGGCACCTTCAGGGTCGGCAGGATTTTCCTGTTGCCAGAAATCGTAAAAAAAGTTTTTCATCATTTCAATATTGGAAGCTTTCATCTGATTGGTTATCCACTCCGATTGTTGTGGTCCTGAAATGGGGCGAAGACAGGCAATGTTTTCGGCTAAAACATTTTTATCATTCATATTACCAACAAATGTTTTGCTAATGTCACCTGCATAAACCGGAACTTCTGATGAAACTGTATGACGTTGAAAATAAACTTTAGACATTGCAAGCGACCGGTTGGTTTTATCTTTAACCTCTATCACAAGATTATAATTCCCTGAAGGAAGCTTACTGATATCCATTTCACTCAATACAGGTATTACTTCAGAAACGTTTTTACGCTGTACCATTCCAAAATCGGACAACACAGAATTACCTTCGGCTTTTTGTATATAGCAAGAGAGCGCAATAGCATTGTCAGCAAGATTTTGGGTATTGTACACTTCAGCATAAAATTTCAAATGATTATCACCGGTACTATAGAAATTATCTACACGGGGAGTAACAGAGTAACCATTTTTTACAAGCATTTCAGCCGGTTTTTCTGTTTGTGAAAAATCCTGAACCAACTCAATGTCCGAAACATTTACTTTATCAGGAGTATATGCCAGACTGATTGCCTGATTTAGCTTGAACTCATTGCCTCCCTGATTGTCTTTGATAGTTAACTCAAGATCGTAATTTCCATCTGGAAGTGAAACTCTTCTCACATCCAGAAAATCACGTACAAATAAAGTGTCTTTAATAGCCGGGCCCAACAAATTATACTTGTCGGCTTTAATAATCTTGTCCTGAGATTTTATCAGGTAAGTAATCTGAACGGATGACTGATACTGACCTTCCTTATTGGGTTGATAGGTAACAGAACTTCCATTTATAGAAAGATACCATTCTAAATAAGAACCCTGACCGGGAGCATAAAAAGTCTTATAATTGAATAAGGCTTTGAGGTTCCTTGCTTCAGCAGAAACCACCATCAGGGCAGCTGCGAATACTAACAGAACACGTTTCATTTTAATTGATTTTTACGATATAAAGATAAACAAATAAATCAGCATTTGGATTGTTCAATTTTAGTTGAGGTATTAAAAATTGTTTTATTTTCGCGCCCGGAGAGATGGCAGAGTGGTTGATTGCAGCGGTCTTGAAAACCGCCTTGGGTAACACCAACGGGGGTTCGAATCCCTCTCTCTCCGCGAAATGAGCTTCCGAGAGGAAGCTTTTTTAATATGTACTGGGTTTATATATTGTATTCAGAAAAAGGCCAGCGTTATTATATCGGACAAACACAGGATGTGGCCGAGCGGTTGGAGCGTCATAATTGCGGCTATGAAAAATCAACATCGCCATACAGACCATATAAATTGGTTTGCAAAATAGAAAAGCCGACACGCAGTGAGGCCATGCAGTTAGAGAAAAAACTGAAGAATCTGAATACGGAAGATTTACAAAAGTTTATCCAAAAGTACGGATGTTGAGAGCGAAGCTCTCAACAGTTATTGTTTGTAGAATTGTTTAAGATATTTTTATCAGGAAGTTTTTTAAAATAAGAGATTAATTTATCGGGGGTCGAGAGGCTAGGCTCTCGATGGCGAGCCAAGCCTCGCCATTCGAATCCCTCTCTCTCCGCCAAATGAGCTTCCGAGAGGGAGCTTTTTTAATATGTACTGGGTTTATATATTGTATTCAGAAAAAGGCCAGCGTTATTATATCGGACAAACGCAGGATGTGGCCGAGCGGTTGGAGCGTCATAATTGTGGTTATGAGAAATCAACATCTCCATACAGGCCGTATAA
>LNBX01000031.1 GCA_001567275.1 Bacteroidetes bacterium OLB10 | reverse complement strand
CCTGATTTAGCCGGTGTGTCAGTTAAATTTAATGACATCAGTGTAGTGGGTGATTCCATTCGTTATAGCGAAAAATCAGGTTATACTGATGTGGCTATAGGTTCATCAGAAAGCAATTTTAAGCTGGATATGATTCCCGTTTTGGATTCAATATCACCGGGAGGAGATGTCAAATATTATACACCTAATGAAACAGGTTTAATTGCTTCTTATCAGCAGGCCAATTATATGCTTCAAAAGGATAAATCATATACCTGTTTTATTATCGACACTATGCAAGTATTGCCCGTTTTGACTCCATCTTATAGCGGATACAGCAAAATTATCACGGATAATTTTGTAACCCCGGGAACAGACTCTTTGCTTGTCCGATTTTATAATGCTTCACATACTGCAGGCATGGTTGACATAACATTTACTAATAATTCCACAGGAGCTATTACCAGTATTTCTAACGTTGCATTTCTGCAAAACCCAACATTTAATTCAATGACTTCAGGAGATTATAATATTGAAGTTAAAAAGGTGGGTGCAACTTTGGCTACTGCCAATAACATTAATCTCGAGACAGGAAAATCATATACCTTTATGCTTAGGGGCATTATGAATGCATCCGGTGATAAAGAACTGAAGATTGATTTTGTCACAAACGAGAATTAAGAGATTAAATTAAGCTTAGGTAAGGCTGCCGGAAAAGGCAGCCTTTTTTTATGACTTTAATCAAAAACTAATAAATCTTTTTGCAGGTTAACGAAATCTTATTTAATTTTCATACCGCTATTTAAAACGTTATTTTATGAAGGCATATGACGAAAAACACATCAAGAATATCGCTTTGGTAGGATCGGCAAAAAGCGGTAAAACCACCCTTGCAGAAACAATGCTTTTCGAAGCAGGTATCATCACAAAACGTGGGACAATTGAAGAAAAAAATACAGTGTCGGATTATCACGATATTGAACATGAAAGACAAGGCTCAGTTTATGCCACTACTTTGCATACTGAATGGAGAGATTATAAAATAAATATTATTGACACACCCGGTATTGATGATTTTATTGGAGAAGTGATTTCAGCAGTGCGTGTGTGTGATACAGCTGTTATGTTGCTTAATGCACAATATGGAGTTGAAGCAAGCAGCGAAGTGATTTGGGACTATGTGGATAAATATCGCAAGCCAACCATTTTTGCAGTTAATCAGTTAGATCAGGAGCATGCCAATTTTAATGAAACAGTGGAGAAAGCAAAACAGAAATTCGGCAGTGCAATTACCATCATGCAATATCCGCTGAATCAGGGTACAGGATTTAATGCCATAATAGATTTACTGAAAATGACTATGTACCGTTTTCCTGTTAATGGTGGCAAGCCGGAGAAATTGCCAATACCCGCAGAAGAAGAAGAAAGAGCAAAGCAGTTGCATAATCAATTGGTAGAAAAAGCTGCGGAGAATGATGAGTCATTAATGGAATTATACTTTGAAAAAGGAAGCCTTGACGAAAATGAACTGCGTAAAGGCCTTAATGCCGGGATGATGAATCATCAGGTTTTCCCGGTGTTTTGTTTATCGGCAAAACGTAATATGGGCAGTGGACGTTTAATGGGTTTTATAGATAATGTGGCACCATGTGCTGTAGAAATGCCCGCTGAAATAACGGAAGATGGTACAGAAGTAAAATGCGATCCAACAGGACCTTCTGTGCTTTTTGTTTATAAAACTCTTATTGAACCACATCTTGGTAAATTGGTTTTTTTCAAAGTGCTCTCAGGTGAGGTAACCACGGGAATGGAGTTGTTAAATACCAAGACAAATGTTTCTGAACGGCCAACGCAATTATTTATAATGGATGGTAAAAACAGAAATACAATAGATAAGCTTAAAGCCGGTGATTTAGGTTGTACACTTAAATTAAAAAATACTTCTACCAATCATACTTTATGTGGAAAAGGAATTCAGGCAAGTATTGATCCGATAAAATTTCCTGAGCCTAAATTGCGTGTTGCAATTGTAGCTAAGAATAAAGCTGATGATGAAAAACTGAGTGAAGTTCTTTCAGAAATCAATATGCAGGATCCTACTTTGAAGGTTGAATACTCTCGTGAATTGAAACAGGTATTACTTCACGGTCAGGGAGAGTTGCATCTGGCCGTAACTAAATGGCGAATAGAAAATGTCTATAAAATGCCGGTTGAGTTTATCAAGCCTAAAATATCTTTCAGAGAAACGATTCAAAAAGCTGCAATGGCTAATTATCGCCATAAAAAACAGTCGGGTGGAGCAGGGCAGTTTGGCGAAGTTTATATTAAAATTGAACCATACTATGAAGGAATGCCTGAAATTACGGAGTTCCCTGTGAGAGATAAAGAAGAGCATAAACTTCCGTGGGGAGGAAAACTGGTGTTTAATAATTGCATAACCGGTGGAGCAATAGATACACGTTTTCTGCCTTCCATTTTAAAGGGCATTATGGAAAAAATGCAGGAAGGTCCTCTGACAGGATCTTTTGTGCGTGACATACGTGTGTCAGTTTATGATGGCAAAATGCATCCTGTTGACTCCAACGATATATCTTTCAAAATTGCCGGAATGATGGCTTTTCGAGAAGCATTTCATAATGCCCAGCCGCAACTGTTAGAGCCGGTATATGATGTGGAAGTGGAAACACCTGATGAGATGATGGGCGATGTAATGAGTGACCTGCAATCGCGCAGAAGTCTGATTATGGGAATGGATTCGAGAGACGGAAAGCAGGTAATTAAAGCACGCACCCCATTACTGGAACTGGATGGATACAGCACTACATTAAAATCAATTACTCAGGGTAAGGCGAAAATTAAAACTTCGTTTGCCGAGTATGTGCCGGTGCCCGGTGATTTACAGAAAAAGTTGCACGAAGAGTATAAGAAGACTGAAACATTGCAGTCGTAAAAACAGCGAGCGCCTCTTGTGAGGCGCTCGCTGTTTATTATAATTCCTTTATAAATATTATTAATTGTGTATCGGTAAAAACGAGAACTCCTTGCCAAACTCAAGCATCTGTGGAAGGAAATCATTGTTGTATTCAACTTTTACATCTGTAATACTGTCACCATTCATTACAGGAACTAATTTTGGTTGTATAAAACCACTGTATGGTGCAATGTTCAAGGTCTCATACCGCTTATGTACTTCCGTTAATAAATCCTGATCAACTTTTACTCCAAAATTTTCAACCAGATTTTTTCCTGAAGTAAAATCGCCTTCAGATTTTATACGTTGAATTTCTTTAAGCAACTCTCCGAAAAGTACTCTTAATTTATCGTAATCATTTATTTTGAAATAAGTCTTGTTGTTTCTTGTAATTCTTTCTATTACTTTATCTGCTTTGCCTTTTTCATAAACCCATGATGCTACCAATTGTCTGTTTCGCATGTGCGATTCTTCTAAATTGTTTCCGGGTTTAATGCGATATAGCTGTGTCATCAATCCGTTGAGAATATAAGAATCATATTCAGCTTTCCCTACATCTATTGTAGGCATTACTCCAATTTCAACCAGTTTTTTATCCAAAATGTAGTAGAGTGCCACTAAATCTGCGCGAGCTTCTTCTAAGGTACTTGCATAATTTTTCAGTGTAACATCAGGACCGCTTACGCCTTCATTTATCTGACCTGATGCATGGCCAATTACTTCATGCATATCGGTATGCAAATCTCCTGCAAGTGCTCCATATTTTTTAGCTCTTTCAATTACTTCCGGATTTTCACCGAATTCATCAATCATCGGACTTTTAGATTTTGCATAATTATAAGATGCTACAATATTTCCAAGTGATACAGATTTAGAACCTACATTCTCACGTATCCATTCCTGATTGGGAAGGTTGATGCCAATTGGTGTTGATGGAGCAGCATCTCCACATTCATTAATTACTGTAATAACTTTAGCTGAAATTCCTTTTACACTTTTCTTTTTATGTTCAGGCATTATAGGAGAATTATCTTCAAACCACTGTGCTTCTTTTGCAATGGCTGCAATTCGTTTGGTTGCTTCAAGATCTTTCATGCTCAATACCGATTCATACGCACCTTTGCGATGCATAGGATCTAAATATACTTCAATAAAACCGTTGGCAATGTCAATGCGGCTGGCAGTATCTTTTACCCATGAAACACAATAATTGTCATAGTCTTTTAAATCACCTGTTTTGTAAAATTTGATTAATGCCTCAAGTGTTTGCTTCTGAACATCGTTTTCTGCAACAGTAGCGGCTTTCTCCAGCCAGTAAATAATTTTGTCTATAGCGGCACCATACATGCCTCCTGATTTCCATACATGCTCTTCAATTTTTCCGTTTTCTTTCACAACCTTTGAATTAAGTCCCCACGAAGGTTGTTCTTTTACTCCCGGTAAAGTTTTGCTTTTGTAATATGCTTCCACTTCTTTTTGTGTAACACCATCATACAAATTGCTTGCTGATGCTTTTACATTATCTACGTCAGCAGCTAATGAAACACATTTGCCATCAATATTCGGGTCAAACAAAATGGGTTTAAGAAAAGCAATATACTCTTCTAAACTTTTTCCGTCAGCAGGAACTTTACTGAAGTCGCTTTTTGAAAGAAGCGTGTTGAGATAATCTTCTGAAAATTCAGGAATGATTTTATCAGCAGAATAATGATGGTGAATACCATTGCTGAAGAAAAATCTTTTGGCATATACTTCAAACTTTTTATAGTCATCGGTAGTCTTATCGCCTTGGAATGTTTCGAATATAGTTTCCAAAGTCTTTCTGATTTGCAGATTATGACGATATTTCTGATCGTAGAAAATATCACGGCCACTCATTCCTGCCATGTAAAGATAATAAGCAAGCTTTTTTTGCTGTAAGTTTAAGTCTTGCCATCCCGGAATGGTATATCGAAGCATTTGAATATCTGCAAAGCGATCTGCCATGATCTCAGTTTCAGTAGTTGTATCTTTAACTTCGGTTTTTTCCTGTTGCTTAGGTGATTGACTACATGATGCTATTGCCATAATTCCTCCTGCAAATACCAATTGTAAAAGCGTTTTGCGCATGGTTATAAATTTTAATTTTTTAAGGACTGCAAAGTTGTTAAAAAATCAATGCCTTCTCTTAAAATAATGTTAAAATCCTGAACAGACAGAACAATGGTTCATTTCTCCCTCACAAAACGAGCATTTGCCGGGAAGAGTTCAGGCATGTTACAGGTGATACTATCGTCTTTAAGTCTAATTACTGCGCCAGTGAAACTCACTTCCTGAAGGGTGGGTTTTAATTTCACTTCGAAATAAGTATTGGCGTTTAATTCGTCTTTTATCAATGTAGCTTCATCAGGAAACAGTTCGTGCTGCAGAAAAATTTTTTCACAGTTTTTTGTGTTGATATCAATTATACCTTCTTCGTTTGCTTCGTATATTTTCTTTAACTCCCCGAAGTATGTTATAGCAATAACCTTTTGCGTAAGAAAAGCATTTTCATCACGCACAACCACCTTGTAAGTTTTCCCTTTTATACTTTGTTCAATAATTTCAAAATCATCTCCCGGTTTTTTATTGCTGTAAAGCAGCAATGTGTCATCTTTTACAGAATAAGTACCATTCGCAAAACGGTCAACTGCACCATATGAATAAAAGAATTCAAATGTACTATCCGGTTTAAAATTAAATCCGGAAGCCATTTCCGGTACTCCTGTCAGACGGTAAACTCCGTTCATTTGCGGAAATACTTGTATCGTTAAAAAACAAAATAAGAATAACGCAGTGAAAAATTTACGGATTTGGATCATATTTTAAGAAGGCTTTTCTGGTTTATTTAATCACTGCAACGGTTGAAACAGTTTTCAATGAATTATTTTCAAAGGTTACAAAATAGCAGCCTGCACGGTATGACATTAAATTGATTTTATCATTCGGGAAGTAATTATCATTTTTGAAAACCACTCTGCCTTGCTATCGGTGAGGGTTACTTTAAGTGACTTTGTAAAATCATTGCACTTTATGATTATATAATCTTTGGCCGGATTGGGATATACCATAATTTCTGAATTGTTTTCGCTGATTTCATGTGTTGATAACACAATACTGTCAGCAGAATATTGCCAGAAGTTATTCATAAAATTAGTTCCATCCCATCCTGTACCGAGGTAAGCATAATTGCCAATAGAAAAACATACAGTTTCTACCACACCATTGTGAGGTAATAATGCTATAGGTGTCCAGGTGTCGGTTTGTGGATCATAACGCCAAAAATCATTTCTGGGCAGTGGGCCATATCCTCCTCCCATAAAACCAAATCCTCCTACACTGAAGGCAGTTCCTTCGTAACGCTGACCACCCGGGAAACTGCTTTTTTGTGTCCATGTATCGCTTATGGCATCGTACTCCCAAAAGTCACTCAGAGTACCGCTACTTGAAGAGCCTGTTCCTATATAGCCTTTTGAGCCAATAGAAAATGCAGCTGCAAACATTCGCGCTGCTGCAGGAAGATCTGCTTTCTGATTCCATGAGTCTGTTGCAGGGTTATATTCCCACAAATCATTTTTATGTGGATTAGCTGAATTAACTCCACCTAATCCAAAGTATCCTTTATTGTCAATGGTAAAACCAATGGCTCCCTGTCGTTGCAACCCGGGAAAGGTTGCTTTCATTGTCCATGTATTGGTTAATGGGTCATACATGTAAAAGTTATTTCCATTACTGAATGGCAGAAAATACACTTTCCCGATAATTCCTATACAGGTACCTTCAACATTACTGTTACCCATAAAATCTGCTTTTTGTGTCCAGGCATTTGTTAAAGTATCATATTCCCACCAGTCTTTAGAATAACCTGTGGTGTATCCTGTGCCCAAATATCCTTTTCCATTGATTGCACATCCGACTGCATCAGCACGGTTAGGTCCTCCGAAATTGGCTTTGGGTATCCACATGTCGCTAAAACACTGCGTACTGAAGAGTAATAAGGAAATAAAAAGTATATTTTTCATAATCATCAGGTGAATGGTTCAGAACGGATTTATAATGTGCATCAAATATCAGTATATCTTTTGAATTTTTAGGGTAATCTCTTTAAAAAATCTTAATTTTGAAATAAAAGAAAATTAAAATAAAAATATCTGCAAAAGGCTGTAACTTTATAAATACTTGCCCGTCCCATTAATAAACACACTAAACTAAAATTGTGACAGCGAAGGAATACAATAACTGTGTTGATATGTACGCAGATGGTATATACCGTTTTATTCTTCATAATATGAAAGATGAGGACGATGCCAGAGATGTTGTTCAGGATACATTTGAAAAATGCTGGAGGAATCATCAGAATGTGACTTATGAAAAGGCTAAATCTTATTTATTCACCACAGCTCATCACACCATGATTGACAGTTTACGTAAGTCGGGGCGGCAGGAAACTCTCACAGAGTATCACCATGAACCATCTCATAACAGGCAATACAGTGACTTGAAACAAATATTGCACAAGGCGCTCGATAAGCTTTCTGCAATACAGAAATCTGTAATACTGCTCAGAGATTATGAAGGATATGATTATAAAGAAATAGGTGATATTACAGGCCTGAGTGAGTCGCAGGTAAAAGTGTATATTTATCGCGGTCGTGTGGCACTGAAAGAATATATTGGCAGTATGAGTAATGTACTTTAGAAATGATAAACAGAGAGAATTACGAAATTTGGTTTATTGATTATTTTGACGGTAAACTTTCACCGGAACAAACAGCAGAATTATTATTGTTTCTGGAAGAAAATGGCGACCTGAAATTGGAGTTCGACAGTTTTTCAAATATTACACTGCCTGAGCAGGATGTGAAATTTGAAAACAAAATGAGCCTGAAAAAAAAATGTTGTTGGCGCAGAAAATTTTGAAGAGTTTGCAATTGGTTATCTGGAGAACACATTGACTGAAGAACAGAAGGAGTCTTATCTGAATTTTATTCAGGAGAACCCGGCTTACAAAAAAGAACATGACTTATTTGCACAAACAAGATTCTCTTCAGAAGATAAAGTAGTGTTTGCTCATAAGAATTTGTTAAAACACGAAACAGGAAAGATAAGAACACTCAGTGCATGGTGGTATGCTTCAGCAGCTGCATGCATCACTGCAGTTGTTTTTGTATATTTAAATCAACAACCTGATACACAGATTGCAGAAGTTCCGGTTAATGTGACAAAGGAAATTCCGGTTAATACTACGCAAACAGATACACAGCCGGTCAATATTCATGAGAACATGAAAAGTGCAGAAAAAGATTTGGCATCGGCAGCTACAAATTCTAAGCCTGAAAGGAAAAAGGCAGTAAGAAATAAGCTACATTCATCTTCACATGTTGAATCGCAAAGTATCGAAACAATAAATAATGTTCAGGAACTTGCTATGCTGAAAGCTGAGATTGATGTTCCTGAGTCAGAACTTTCCATCATACCATTTAATGGCAATTTAGAAAATGCAATGGCAGTAGTTGAACCTGAAAAGACTGAAAAAGTAACAGAGATATTAAGAGAAATGGCTGTAAAGAGATTAAATACTTTAGCCATGAATCAGGAGATTGATTTGCCGGAAAACACGAAAAGAGTGAAAGTGCTGGCACTTTTTGGAAGAATAGTTAAGCGTGTAACTTTTCAAAAAGTGAATATTGAAACTACTTATTCACCCGAAGGAAAACTTATGGCCTATCAGGTTACAGCAGGCAAATTAAGTTTTGAAAAGCAGATTGAAAAGCAATAGTGGGGAGTAATTTCTTAGCTTGATTTGTTTCACCATTGTGATTAAATCAAACTTTTAATCCTAATATTTCTGCAGAATTTTTTCTGACAATACGTGATAATTCAGGATTCGAAGAAAGTGATTGTCCATAGGCAGGAATCATTTCTTTAAGATGGTTTTGCCATTTGTTGCTTTTCATTTTTTCCGGGAAACATTTATTTAATACATCCAGCATAATATAAACTGAAGTAGATGCACCCGGAGATGCACCCAGGAGCGCTGCCACCGTATTATCACTGTTATGTACCACTTCAGTTCCAAACTCCAATAGCCCTCCGTTCTTCCCATCCTTTTTGATGATTTGCACACGCTGCCCAGCATAGGCAAGTTCCCAGTCTTCCAATTTTACATCCGGAATAAATTGTTTAAGGGATTCTATTCTTTCTTCAGGGGTAAGCATTACCTGTTCTATCAGATATTTGGTCAAATCGAGATTATGCATTCCTGCTGAAAGAATAGGAAGAATATTGTGAGAAGTAAGTGACTCGGGAAGATCAAGATATGAACCATGTTTTAAAAACTTTGTGGAGAATCCTGCATAAGGACCAAATAGGAGACATTTTTGTCCGTTGATAATTCTGGTATCAAGATGTGGAACCGACATGGGAGGTGATCCTATCGCAGCCTTCCCATAAACTTTTGCATGATGTTTTTCTATCAACTTTTTATTCTTGCATATCAGCCATTGTCCACTCACAGGAAAGCCACCATATCCTTCGCCTTCTGCAATATCAGTTTTTTCGAGTAGTCTGACAGCCATTCCTCCTGCACCGATAAAAACAAATCGTGCCTTTGCTGATTTACGCTCATTGTTTTTAATGTCTTTAATTTCAAGATACCAATTACCATCAGGTTCTTTATCAATATCACGAACTTCATGGAGTAAGTTCAGTTGCACATCCGGTTGAGAGGATAGCCATTTAAAAAGTGTTTTTGTAAGTTCTTCAAAATTCACATCAGAGCCTGCATCCATTTTAGTTGCAGCCAGTTTTTCTGAAGTTGGTCTGTTATCCATAATTAATGGAATCCACTCCTTCAGTTTTTTCGGGTCGTCAGAAAATTGCATGTTTTCAAACAAGCTGTGTGCAGTTAATGCAGCATGTCGTTTTTTCAGGTAAGCAATATCTTCTTCGCCATGTACTAAACTCATGTGAGGAATGCTGTGAATAAAATCCTGAGCAACTGCAATTTTTTTACTCACAAGAAATGACCAAAACTGTTTTGAAGTTTCAAACTCTTCAGCCACTTTTAATGCTTTAGAAGTATCAATGGTGCCGTCAGCTTTTTGAGGCGTATAATTAAGTTCACAAAATCCTGAATGGCCTGTACCTGCATTATTCCATGCAGCTGAACTTTCCTGCGCCACCATATCCAATCTTTCATAAACAGCAATGCGCATTTCAGGTTCAAGCATTTTTAGTAATACTCCAAGCGTTGCACTCATTATACCTCCTCCGATGAGTACAGCATCAAAGGATGTTTTGTCGTAGCCGGTATTCATAATATTAGATTATTCAATGTTTCTTTTTGTAACATCTGAATTAAACAGAAGGTTTGCCGGTATATGATGAGCAGATGATTATTATCTGGTGATTGGACAAAGTCATTTTATTTTTATTATGAAAAACCGGCCTGCATCACCTGCTGCGAGTGCTATTGAATCATTCAAAAGTTTTACTGCATTAACACGATTTTGATTGAGTGAATAACCCGTATCAAAAGATTCACCGGCATTGGTACTCATAGATACAATTCCTGAAAGGCCGCAGGCAATAATATTTTCATTTCGCGCATCTATACACAAAAAGTGTTCTCGCGATGAAATGACATTATTAGGTTTATGATGAGTTTTTATTAGAGTTGCTTTTCTGTCCATTTCATAAAGCCCTCCGTTGTAAGAGCAGGCAAAAACTTTATCCGGATTTACGATTGTCAATCCTGTATAAAAATCATTTTCTCCGTCAATTAAACTGAAAGTGGTGGATGAAAATGCTGTAAGCAATGCACCATATCCTGCTGAAATAAACCCTTCTTTGGTTTGACAAATAGCCCTCAGTTCATGTTCAAAACCTTGAGTGTGCCAGTTGACACCGCCATCGGTAGTGTAATAAATAATTCCTCTGTCAAAAAAATGACCACCTGCAAAAAATCCGGTATCGGCATTTGCGAAGTAAACATTTCTCAGAGGACAATGATATTGAAAAGGGATTCCCGTCCAGTCAAAATAGAGTGACCAGGTTAGTCCACCATCAGTTGTTGTATATACATGAGATGAATCAGCTCCCGCATAGCCCGAACCATTGGGAAATATAATGATACTGTAAAGATTATAGTTGAATGAATTGCTTAATATATTCCATGACCGGCCACCGTCAACTGATTTCAGAACAACACCTTTACCTTGCTTGCCGCCACAGGCATAAATGGTATCAGAGGACGTGCAACA
This sequence comes from Bacteroidetes bacterium OLB10, assembly GCA_001567275.1. GTDB lineage: Bacteria > Bacteroidota > Bacteroidia > AKYH767-A > OLB10 > OLB10. The sequence goes on along the minus strand of LNBX01000031.1, from coordinate 40,012 downwards.
GAGGTTATTAATGTTAACAGAAGCATCTGTTTGAATAACTTCGTATGGTAAATCTAATTTTTCTTTTTGCAGGAAAAACACAACAGAGCAACTAAAAATAAAACCGTGCAGCGGTTCATTTAGAAAGAAAAAAAGAAAAAGCAAAAATAAGGCTAACCAACTGAAATTATTGTAGTGGCAAAGTATGGTTGCACTGTTCAGCTTCTGAAAAATGTTGCTGTCACTAAAAAACAACAACGAATCAACCATGTCCTGCGAACGGTGATAAGCTTTATACGTAAGATAAATAAGATAGGTAGTTATTAAGATAACATGAGTCAGATGAAAGGCAGTCAGACTTGTAAAGTATAACGAATTAAATGGCATACTTTGAAAATAACCAGTCTTGTAAATCGCATGAAGTCCTACAACCTGCGTAAGAATGAACAAAGTCGAAATAACTGCAGTTGTGATAGTGGATTGAAGCAAAAGGTCAAACGAATCTTTTTTTGAAAGCTGCTATTGTTTTAGAAATAGAATAACTGCTGAACAAAAGCATAATGGTACTAAGTGTAAACACTTTGGGGAGTAAAGGAGGCTTGGTGTTATTTTCCGAAAGTGTTGTAAGAAAAAGAAATGTTAGAGTGAGCAAAATTAAAGTACTCACAAGAATCCCAAAAAACAAAATCGTTTTATACGGATGAATATTTTCTATCCGTGAAATGCTGATGGTTCTTTCCTTCGACCTGGTTTTATCTGTTGACATAGCCTACACTAATCCGACTCTTCAAAGGTACAACCTACAAACAGAAAAGCAAAAAATAAGTTTTAGAAAAATTGAGTTCGATGAAAGCGGTTGCTTCCTCAGGTATTCGGAAAGTTACCTGCCGGCCTTAAATGCAGGAAATATTCTTCTTAAATACTGCAGCCGTGATTCTCCGGTTTTCATAGGGAAAATGCCTTGCTCAGCAGTAAGTATGTCTTCTATGGTAAAGAAGGAACTTCCGTGCAGTTCATTCACCAAACTAAGTACTTTGCCTATATCTTTACGCTTGGCAACTACCAGTAATATTTTTACCGGTCCCTGTGAACCTATGGCATCTAATTCAGTAACTCCCAGATTTGAAGCTCGTAGGGCTTCAATTAATTTCTGACTTTGCTTATTGGTTATTATTCTGATGAGTTGTGTGCCCAAGGCCAACCTTTTCTCTATACTTACACCAAGTAATATTCCTGTTGAATAACCTCCGGCAAAGGCAATATAACACATGAAGTTATTCAGATTCTTAATTATAGAACTCACTGCCAGTAACCATATTAGAACTTCAAAAAATCCTATCACCGGAACAATTTTGCGGATACCGCGTGCAATAAAAATATTTCTTAAAGTGGCTAGAGTTACATCACTCATCCTGCCAACATAAATGAGTAATGGCAATACAACCCAGTTGTATAAATCGGTTTGCAAAAATTCTGCACTAAACATGAGATTCAATTAATTTTTTTACCAATTCGGGAACGGCATGAACAGCTGTTTTCTTAATGATGGTAAGATTTTCTACACCTTTGATTTCTTTAGCATGTGGATCAATAAGATATTTTTCTGACTGCTCCGGAGCGTATTGCACCAAACCTGCAGCAGGATATACTTCAAGTGATGAGCCAATGATGATGAATATATCCGCTTTCATAGTCATAAAAACAGCTTCATCCATTTTAGGTACCATCTCACCAAACCAAACAATATGAGGTCTTAAATTGTGCCCACTCTCATTCAGAGCATCAGCAGCAACTTCCCAATCACTCAATGAATAAATTAAAGATGGGTCCTGAACACTCCTCAGTTTCATTATTTCGCCATGCAGATGTATTACTTCTGTTGAACCACCTCTCTCATGCAGGTCGTCAACATTTTGGGTGATGACGGTTACTCTAAAATGTTTTTCAAGTTCAGAAAGCGCTTTATGGGCATCATTAGGATTGGCCAGCATCACCTGTTTTCTGCGTTCATTATAAAAGTTGGTAACCAAAACCGGATTTTTCTGCCATGCCTCAGGGGTTGCCACATCTTCAATGCGGTATTCTTCCCACAATCCATTGCTATCACGGAAAGTACGGATACCACTTTCAGCACTTATGCCTGCTCCTGTAAAAACTACTACGTGTTTCATTTCTGTTTCAGCAAAGGTCAGAAGGGTTTGCTTTGGCAGATGTTAATGGTATAATTATTTTTTAACAATATAATCTTTAAAGTTGAACCCCCTCAGAAACTCCTGAATATTCATTTTGCGCTTGCCTTCTAACTGTACTTCGGTAATTTCAATATTTCCATTAGCACACCCAATCCTTACATAATTTTTTTGATCGGATGTAATTTCGCCAGGAGTGGTTTTTATATCGGACTCAGTTTTGACAGATTTAAAAATCTTCAATCCTGTTTCTTTTCCTTCTTTTGAAATAAGGGTTGTATGTGCTCCCGGATAGGGCGAAAGACCTCTGATTTGATTGAATATTTCATGAGCTGATTTATTCCAGTCAATACGGCAATCGTCTTTAAAAATTTTTGGTGCTGTTTTCAAACGTGTGTCCGGTTGTTGCGGATGAGTAGAAGCTTTTCCTGATTCTATCAACTCAACAGTTTTTAAAACCAGATTTGCACCAATATGCATAAGTTTATCATGCAATTCACCTGCGTTCTCATTTTCACTTATGTCTACTTTTTCTGATAATATAATATCTCCGGTATCAATTTCATGTCGCAGAAAAAAAGTTGTTACCCCTGTTTCTTTTTCACCGTTCATGATAGCACGGTTAATAGGTGCTGCACCTCTGTACTGGGGCAACAATGATGCATGGAGGTTAAAGGTGCCCATGGGTGTCATGCTCCACAATTCTTCAGGCATCATCCTGAATGCAACTACTATATGCAAATCAGCATGCAACTTTCTAACTGATTCAAGAAAGCCGGTGTCTTTGAGTTTAGCTGGCTGAAGAATATTAAGTCCGTGTTTTAGTGCAAATTCTTTTACTGCAGAATGACGCAAATGCATGCCTCTGCCCGCAGGTTTGTCAGGTGCAGTAATTACTGCGACAATGTCATAACCGTTATCAACCAGTTTTTTCAAAGGTTCAACTGCAAATTCGGGTGTGCCGGAATAAATTATTTTCAACTTACTCATTTCTGTTTATTTGATTTTTTTAACAGATGTCAGTGTAATCATTTCACCGGCCATACATACAGAGAATTTATTTACTTTCTTATAAGTAATACAAAGTTTCGTTCCATCTACTCGATATTTTGTTTCCAGATTGTCAGGCTCCAGATAAGATTGATTTTCTGTTTCGAGCAAATAGCCGCAACCATCAAGACCAGTTTTGTTAACTACTTTCACCTCCAGACAGGTTGTGGGGGATTGTGCCGTTGGTTTGCACGATGCAAACAAGATGATAATTATTATAATGGTTTTGAATTTCTCCATCTGTTACTGCGTAAATAATACCATGCACAAACACCCATGGTTATCCAGTATAACACTTCTACATACCATACTACTTCCAGTTTGGTTTTGAATACAATGGCTGTTAAGTAAGCATAAGACAAATAAATGAAAATATTTGCTGTTTCAATCATTAATGCGACCTGAGTTTTACCGGTTCCGCTGATAGAACTTAATAAAACAATACTTATACTGAAAAGGAACATGCCGCACCAGATTACATAATATGGATGAATCGAGTCTTCAATCAGACGTTTATCCGAAGTCATAATTTCAAGCAGAAAGCGAATGTCAATAAGATTGAGCAGAAAAATTCCTGCAATAGAAAGCAAACTTAGAGTTACTATCTTCTTAATCAACCTGAATACTTCATCAGGTTTGTTTTGCCCGATAAGGTTACTCACCATGCTGTTTGCGGCAGATGAATAACCCCATACAGGTGTCATCAGAACCATGTAGGCACTTCTCACAATATTTGAAATGGCAAGTTGATGTTCGCCTAACTGTTCAATAAACACAAAAAACAAAAACCATGCACCCATGGATAACAGGTTTTGAAAAAAGATGGGTGCTGATATGAGGAGTATCTGATTAATTTGTGCAAATGAAATTTTTTGAAAACGGAATAAACCAAATGATTTGATGTCTTTTTTCAAAGCAGTAATCACTATGAGAAAAATGCAGGTAATGACTTCGGCAATTGCAGATGCTTTTCCTGCACCTGCTATTCCCTGTGCTTCAAAACCTAATTTTCCGAAAATTAAAATATAAGCGAGAATAATATTGGTGATAGTCATCACCAGTGAAGTGTAGGTGATGTATCGTGTAGTGCTTATGCTGGTGTAGAATGCGCGAAAACAGTTTACAGGAAGAATAAAAAATATTCCGAAACTTCTGTATTGTATGAATGTGTTGCAGGCATCAGCTATTTCATGTGACTTCAATACCCTGCTGAAAAAAAGTGGAGTGAGGTAATACATCACAGCAAAGAGAATTACTGACAGTGTCATCAGGATGATGATGCTGTGATCAAAAATATTTCCTATTGCCGGACGGTTTCCTTCACCGGCTTTGCGCGACATGAGTATCTGACTTCCGATGGATAAAGCCATGCCAAGCATCACCAGCACAAAATAATATACACCTGCCAGAGCAGAGGCTCCCAGTTCAACTTCGCCAACACGTGCAAGAAATGCAGTATCAGTAAGCCCTAAAATAGTTTGTGCTACAGCACCCAGCATAATAGGGTAGGCTATATGCCAGATATCATGATAGGTTGCTTTTACCTGCATACAATAACATTCGTGTGAGCTATCAGAAATAACTCCTTTTGATAATGAATAACTGAGTTTAACTTAATTTCTTTATTTCATCACTGACAAACAGTGCCAGTTCTGAAATGTTGTTTGCAGAAAAATCAAACTTTATACCTGCAGCTTCATATATTTCGCCAATTGTCTTTGTGTAGCCGAGACTTAAAGCATTTTTATACTGACGTAAAGTTTGTTTCGGATCAGTACGATAATTTTTCCAGATGGCAATGGCTCCTAATTGTGCCATTCCGTATTCAATATAATAAAAGGGTGAGTCAAAAACATGAATTTGTTTTTGCCATAAATTGCCTTTTATTTTTTCTAATCCGTTCCAGTTGGTTATTTTTCCTGAATACTGTGAATGTAATTTTGAGAACATGGCTTCACGCTCAGCAACGGTATGCGATGGGTTTAAATATACCCAGTGCTGAAATGCATCAATCAGTGCAATCCATGGAAGTATATCAATAATACTGCTCAGGTGTTCAAGTTTCGCTCTCTTCAACTCAGCATCATCAGTAAAGAAATGATGCCAGTGTTCCATGGTGATAAGCTCCATTGACATTGATGCCAGTTCTGCAACTTCCGATGGGCATGATTTTAACTCATGATATGGAAGCGTATGAGCGAGTATGGCATGTACAGCATGTCCGCTTTCGTGTACCATTGTCACCAAATCGCGTAACTGACCTGTGCTGTTCATGAAAATAAAAGGCACACCGCTCTCATATAAAGGATAATTATATCCTCCTGGAGATTTACCTTTTCTGGAATCTAAATCGAAACGGTTAAGTTTATTAAGGAGTGAAATACATTGTGCCAGATCTCCATCTATATCATTCAAACACTGAATGGTTTTTTTTACCATTTCGTCAGAGTTCGCAAATGGTTTTAGCGAAGGTTTTCCTGTAGGGTCAACAGCTAAATCCCATGGTCTCAACTCACTGTATCCTAATAAATGTTGGCGTTGTTTTTCCAAATCATTTACAACAGGAAGTATTGCAGTTTCTATAGAATGATGAAAGCGAAAACAATCATCTGCTGTGTAATCAAACCGGTTCATAGCTACAAAAGAGTAGTCACGAAAATTTTTGAAGCCTGCATTCAATGCAATCTGATTGCGCAATGCAGTAAGTTCCGAGAATAAGTTGTCAAGGTTGTCTTTGTCTTTCAGTCTTCTCTCAGTTATCTTCAGGTAAATCTCTTCACGTAATTTTCTGTCAGTACTTTTCAGTAATGCTCCTGCCTGCTGCAAGGTTAATTCCTGGCCGTTGTGTTCAATGGTTTGTGATCCGGTAATCTGTCCAAACTTTTGTTGCTTGTCTGAAAGCTCAGACTGAAGAGGAATATTTTCTTCTCTGAAAATTTCAACACGCTGTTTGATACTGCGTATATAATTCTTGTAATCGGTATCAGCCAATATTTTGTGAAACGGACATTCGAGCAGTTTTTGATTCAATTTGTTTTCTTCAGGTGCAATAAAAGGATCAATTTCCCGAACAAAGGTGGTATAGTCACTCTGCAGCTTTTCATTGGTATTATCGCAACTCATTCTTATATAACGCCATGCAAAGTCTTCCTGCAATGACGATTCCAGCTCACTTCGATCGCTGAGCCACTGCATCATATCTTCCTCCGAATTCAGAACTCTGTTGTTTAACTCTTCATAGTATGGTTTTAAATCATCCCATGAGTTAATACAAAATCCTTTCTTCAGGTATTGATGTTGTACCGTTCCTATTTTTTCAAAGGCTATGGCCATACTTATTCTTCCTTGTCAGTAGCTGATTTTTTTGTTTTCTTTTTTGCAGCAGGTTTTTTATCCGAAGCAGGTTCTTCTGTAGATTCTTCCTTGGATTCTTCAGTCGCTGTCGGTTTTTCTTCTTCCGAAAAATCAACTTCGTTCTTAAGAAGATTATACCATTTGAAAACTTTTTTTATGTCAGAAGGATAAACCCTGTCTTTATCATATTCTGGTAATATTTTTTCAAATGCCTGATAAAGAGTTGCTCCATCTGCTTTCATATCTATATCTGTATCACCTTCAGGCATTGCTTTCATTTTTCTAAATACTTCTGAAAGTTTGATGTCTTCCGATTCAGTAAATATGCTGATATCGGACAACATGCTTACCTGCTGATTACTGTGCACAGGGAAACGTTTTTTGTCAACCAAAGATTCTGCAATAAAACCGTTTTTGGTTTGTGCAACTACTTTGTATAAGCCGGGCATTCCGGAAATGGACATTATTTTTTTAAGACTCATTGATACTGATGTTGTAAGGGCGGCAAAAATAAGAGAATAATGTTCTGAAACAGTTATGGTTTTTCCACAACCTTACAGGGCGCATCTAAGTTTGTGTATATCTTACAAGACTGAAACATATTTGTTTACATGCAGTATAAAGGGTGTTAATAAGGAAAATAGTTCAGAAATGTTCAGAAGAAAAAAGTTACTAAGTCAGGCCCCTTCAACTCGCACCAGATTAAGATTGGCATTGTATGTTGGTGCAGCATCTATATCGGGATTGGTAGTATTGCTGCTGATTGTTTTTAATATAACCAAACGCGAAATGTCAAAGGCTGCTTATGCTGGAATTCAAACCATTAATACAGAAACCTTTCAGACCAGAGATTCTGTATTCAGAGGAAGTATCAATATACCGGTTATTGGTTTGCTCATAGACGTGAAGGGTGGAAATGCACCGGTAAAACTCAATTCTATTTCCTTTTCGCTTCAGGGAAGTTCAAAACCCTGTTTCAAAAACATGGAGAACATTAAAATATGGTACACCGGCAGCGAGAAAAGTTTTTCACCCGCTAATATGGTTTACAGTGGAATTGCTCCGGCAGAAAATCAACAGCGTGTGGATATTAACAGAACCATTCCTCAGGGGATTAGTTATTTCTGGATTACTTCTGATATAAAATCAGATGCTAATCCCGGTCAAATAATTGATGCGGAAGTTTCAAGTGTAGTAATCAATGGCAATTCATTGTTAACTCTCCTTGCAGCACCTCCCGGAAGTAAAGTTATACGTAATAATAAAGTCATGTATTCCCAGAGTTCAGGTTCATTTAATGATGTTAACATTTGGAATTCAGACAGACAGGGCAAAGGCCAACATGCTGATATTATACCTGCTGCAAATACATGTTATTTTATTCAGAAAGGTAATGAAGTAACCATTTCCGGTGCGTCAGAGATACCTTTTATTTCAGTAGAGCAAAGTGGCAAGCTAACAGCTACAAAGGAATATCACATGAATGAACTTACTGTAAACAGCGGAGGTTTAATTCAGGCTAATGAAGCCAATGCAGGAAATGCTGTTATAAAAAAATTAACACTGGAAGATGGAGCATCCTACATTCATGCATCTTCCGGTGAGTTTGCTCCTGTAAATGCCAACCTTTCTCCAACATCCAATGTGGTGTTTTTGAAATACAGTCAGGCAACATTTCAAAATTCGTTTACATGGGGCAATGTATCCTTTGATGCCCGTGATGCTTCTGATGCAGAAATCGGCAAAGCATTTAAAAGTGTGAAAGGAAATTTTGAAATTCGGAATACAGGCAACGGTTCGCTTTATACCGAAGGAGTTGCTATAATGTCAATCAAAGGAAATTTTGTGATGACTAATGGCAGCTTTGAAGGTGTAAGAAAGGTTAACAGCAAATTGGTGATGAATGTAGGTGGAGAGTTTATGATAACCGGAGGTACGTTTAAAGATGTTGAAAATAATTCTACTGAAAGTGCGCGAACTACTCTGAATCTTTTTGGAGATGTAACATTGACAGGAGGAAAAATTTTACTGAACAATGCCAGGGATGACGGATCCTTTATCAATATGATGGGCATGGAAAACCCACGTGTTCGCTGGACTCAAAGCGACAAAGCTCAGGTTGAACTTTGCAATGTATCAGTCAAACCACAAAAAGAAGTTTTTCTTAAAGGGAATAAGTTAGGAGAAATTGCAGAAGGCAGAATTATGACAGTGGAGCGAAATGCAAAATTGTGGTGTGCTACATTTCAGGTAACAGGACAAGGAAAATTTATGTTATCTGACTATGCCACTTTATGTATCGGACATGTTAAAGGAATTTCTTCAACATCTGATGATGGAAATATCATTACCGGACAGCGTCAGTTCAGTTCAGGAGCCAACTATGTTTATTATATGAATACCACACCGCAGGAAACGGGCAGGTTTTCTACTTTCCCTAAAGAAGGAACAATCCGTAACCTGACAATAAAAAAAGAGAATCCTTCTCAATCGGTAATTTTATCGTCAGATTTTTTTGTGACCGATCAGGTAAAAGTCAGCATGGGCGATTTGGATAAAGGCAATTATAAACTTTCCTTATCCGACATGAGTCAAAAAAACAATTTGGTTAATTAATCAAATTTTTCAACATAAAATATTCGAAGCCGGTTTCACCCGGCTTTTCTTTTTTATGAAAAACTGATAGTTAATAAAAGAATGTATTTACGATTAACTCTTTTTTGCGGAATTGTTTTTGAATTAAATTTGCAGCGTAAATAATATATAACAAACAGAAAAAAATGAAAAATGCAGTTTTATTTAAAAGCGCTGTTGCAGCACTTTTAATAACAGGTTTCGGCTATGCTGCCAAAGCGCAGGGTGGCGATCCTCCATTTGTTAAAGGTTCTAATACAATAGGCCTTTCAATAGGTTTTGGAGATTATTACAATTACGCTACTACATACGGTTATGGATGGACAGTTTTACCATCCATTAATCTTTCGTATGACCATGGTTTTTTTGAGAATGTGGGTCCGGGAACTATTGGAATAGGTGGTATAATCGGTATTAAAAACCGCTACTATAAATATGGTAATGGTGATAAATATACTGATAACAGCGTTATTGTTGGTGTACGTGGTACCTACCATCTTACCTTACTTGCTGATAAAAACAATAAGTTCGATCCGTATGGTGGAGTATTTTTAGGTGTGCGTATAAGAAATACCAATGATCGTTATTGGGATGAAACTCACTCTTATGTGAATCCGACATCAGGATTATTTGTTGGTGCCAAATACAACTTTGTACCAAACTTTGGTGCGTTTGCAGAAGTTGGATATGACATCTCCTTCCTTAAATTAGGATTGAATTTGAATTTTTAAAGAATAAGTTTTTAAAGTTATCAAAGGCTGCCTGTGCTAAGGCAGCCTTTTTTATTCCTGATGTGTTAGAAAGAGGTTTTTTGTGAAAATATTGCTAACACTCCAATACTGAAAAAGGTTGTCAAAGGCATTTGCATAAACCTTTTTGGCTTCGTACATTTGCAAACATTGTAAAAATCAACAGAATTACTATCATATTTTCCCGGGATGAAGTTTACGGCACAACAAATTGCAGAGCTGCTGAAAGGCAGTGTAGAGGGTAATCCACAGGTTGAGGTGAGCGGACTTTCTAAAATCGAAGAAGGCAAACCGGGAACTTTATCTTTTCTGGCCAATCCCAAGTACAATGCCTACATCTATACTACAAAGGCTTCGATAGTTATTGTCAATTCTGCTTTTGAAGCGGAAAACCCTGTAGAAGCAACACTGATAAGGGTAGCTGATGCTTATAAAAGTTTTGCATCGCTGCTCGAAATTTACAATCAGATAGTAAATGATAAAAAAGGCATTGAGCAACCATCATTTATTGACCCATCAGCAACTATAGGCAAAGATGTATATATCGGAGCCTTTGCCTACATCGGAAAAAATTCGGTAGTAGGTGATGGCGTAAAAATTTACCCTCAGTGTTATGTGGGCGATAATGTGGTGATAAAAGACAACACTACTTTGTTTGCAGGATGCCGTGTATATTCCTTTTGTCAGATTGGAAAAGAGTGCAACCTGCATGCAGGAGTAATTATTGGTGCTGACGGTTTTGGTTTTGCTCCCAATGAACAGAACAATTACAAAAAAGTGCCTCAGATAGGTAATGTGATTATTGAAGATTATGTAGAGGTAGGAGCAGGAACAACTATAGATAGGGCTACATTAGGTTCTACCATTATTCGCAAAGGAGTAAAATTAGATAACCTTATTCAGATAGCACATAATGTAGAGATTGGTGAGAATACGGTAATTGCTGCACAAACAGGAGTTGCAGGCTCCACCAAAATTGGTAAGAACTGTATGATAGGGGGGCAAGTCGGTATTGTTGGTCATCTGAGCATTGCTGATGGAGTAAAGATTGCTGCTCAGTCAGGTATAGGAACAAGCATCACAACAGAGGGCGAGATAGTGCAGGGTTCACCTGCATTCAACATCAGCGACTACAAACGCACCTATGTTGTATTTAAAAAACTCCCTCAATTAGAAAGAAAAATTAATGAACTTGAAAAAGCGCAGGTCAATAAAACTGCTGAATAAAAAATGAGTGTTAAACAGGTTACTTTAAAACAAGAAATTACAGTAGAAGGCCCAGGTTTGCATACAGGTGTAAATGCACGCCTTACTTTAAAACCGGCACCGGAAAATCATGGTTATAAATTCCAGCGTACAGACGTAAAAGGACAACCGGTGATTGATGCTGATGTGGACAATGTGGTGGATACTTCCAGAGGAACAACCTTAAGTGCCAATGGAGTAAAAGTAAGCACTACCGAACATGTGCTTGCCGCACTGGCAGGAATGGAAATTGATAATGCATTAATTGAAATTGACGGCCCTGAAGTTCCAATTTTGGACGGAAGTTCCTATCAGTTTGTGGATGCCATTTCCAAAGCAGGACTCCGCGAACAGGAAGCCACGCGTACCTATTTCGAAATTAAAGAAAATCTTACCTATGAAGAGCCTGCACGTAATGTGGAAATGCTTGCTGTGCCAAGCCCTGATTACCGCATCACGGTGATGGTGGATTATAATTCGCCTGTGCTGGGAACTCAACATGCACAGATGCATAAGATTACTGAATTTAAGAGTGAAATTGCTAAGTGCAGAACATTTGTATTTCTGCACGAACTGGAAATGCTGCTTAAGCATGATTTGATAAAAGGTGGCGACCTCAATAACGCCATCGTTTTTGTTGACAGAGAAGTGCCGCAAAGTAAATTAGATGAACTTGCTACCCTGTTTAAAAAACCTAAAGTGGAAGTAAAACATTTAGGATTTTTAAATAATGTGGAATTGCATTACCAAAATGAACCTGCACGTCATAAGCTGCTTGATATCATTGGTGATTTTGCATTACTTGGTGTTCACCTGAAAGGACATATTCTTGCAGCCAGACCCGGCCATGCTGCCAATGTAGCATTCGCAAAACAATTCAAGGAAGTTATACGCAAAGATAAAACAAGAGTACGCGCTCCACAGATAGACCCCAATAAACCACCTTTGTTCGACATCAACCGCATTGAATCTTTTCTGCCTCATCGTTTTCCTTTTTTAATGATTGATAAAATCACTGAATTGTCTGAAACAGGTGTTGTAGGTGTAAAAAATGTTACTGCAAGCGAATGGTATTTTCAGGGGCATTTCCCCGGAAATCCTGTAATGCCCGGAGTGCTACTAATTGAAGCAATGGCACAAACAGGAGGTATTTTGGTATTGAATACCGTTCCTGACCCAAGTAATTACTGGACCTATTTCCTGAAAATAGAAACAGCTAGGTTTAAGCAGATGGTTAAACCCGGAGATACAGTTGTATTTAAGTTAGAATTGATATCACCAATCAGAAGAGGCTTATGTCACATGGGTGGTCAGGCCTTTGTAGGTGACAAGGTAGTGATGGAAGCAGAAATGATGGCTCAAATAGTTAAAAAAGGATGATTTCACCATTAGCTGTAATTGACCCCAAGGCACGCATAGGCAGTAACGTAACCATTGAACCTTTTACCATGGTTTATGGCGATGTGGAAATTGGTGATGGAACATGGATTGCTTCTAACGTTACCATTTATGATGGAGCGCGAATAGGAAAAAATTGCAGGATATTTCCGGGAGCAGTTATTTCTGCCATTCCTCAGGATTTGAAATACAAAGGAGAAAAAACAACAGCTGAAATAGGGGATAACACTACCATCCGTGAGTTTGTAACCATGAATAAAGGGACTTCTGATAAAATGAAAACAGTAATCGGAAGCAACTGTCTGGTGATGGCTTATGCACACATAGCGCATGACTGTATCCTGGGAAGCCATATCATTATGGCAAATAATGCTACTCTTGCCGGTCATGTTCAGATTGATGACTGGGCAATTCTGGAAGGTTTGGTAGCTGTGCAACAATTTATTCATATAGGTGCACATAGTTTTATTGCAGGCAGTTCGTTAGTGAGGAAAAATGTTCCTCCTTACGCCAAAGCTGCACGTGAGCCTTTGTCTTATATCGGTGTTAACAGTGTTGGTCTCAAGAGAAGAGGTTTCAGCAATGAGGATATCAATACCATTCAGGATATTTACCGAATCCTTTTTGTGCAGAATAACAACATGAAAAAAGCAATTGCCGAAATTGAGTCCGAAATACCTGATGGCCGCTTCAAGTCAGAAATACTTCAGTTTATTGAACAATCGCCCAAAGGATTAATGAGAGGATTTACTCCTTCTGAGGGTGAAGATGAGTAAATCAAATTCAGGATCAACCTAAAGTGGTTACCATTGATATAGATAAGATTGGTAAAAAATTCAGAAACGAATGGATTTTTAAGAATCTGTCATTGCAATTAAAAACAGGTGATGTTTTAGGTATAACAGGAAGTAATGGTTCCGGTAAATCCACACTGTTACAGGTGCTGTCAGGATTTATGTCGGTAAGTACAGGATCAATATCTTATAGCTATAATCATAAGCACGTTCAACCTGATTCTGTATATGAACTGGTATCACTGGCATCACCCTATCTCGTATTGGTTGAAGATTATACCTTGCGTGAGATGTTGAAATTTTATTTCAGGTTTAAGAAGATTGCAAATGGTATAACAGTTGACAACATTCTCGAAGAATCACTTTTGAAACAACATGCTGACAAACAGTTGAAGGATTTTTCGTCAGGGATGAAACAAAAAGTAAAACTATTACTTGCCATAACTTCAGATACACCTATTTTGCTCCTTGATGAACCATGCACCAACCTTGACAGCCATGTAATAGAATGGTATCAGCAATATCTTCGGAAATTTTCGTCAGATAGGTTGATTATTGTATGTTCCAATCAGGTGAAAGAAGAACTTTTTATGTGTAATAAGTTTCTTTCTATTGAAGATTTTAAAAAATAGGCCGTAAAATGCCATGTAGCTTATTTTTCTTTCAATAAAATTTAAGAAGTTTTTGATTCTTAAATTGTTGTTTTTCTCTCTGAAAACTCATTTTTTGTCATCACAAAACTGCAGTAACTTCATTCAAAACCTTACAAGTATTACAGTTAGCCTGTTTTGTACACTTTTTGCTTTTCTGGGATGATATTTTGCATCCATAATAAAAGGAAGATTATGATGAACAACGACCCAGTAATTACTTATGACCACACTCAGGAAGAGAGGTCTTTAAAAGCTAAATATTTCAGAAAATCATTATTTGGAAAGTATCAGCCCATGCTGATGTTTTTTGCAGAAGAGCTGCTGATACTTGGCTTTATGGCTTATCTGGTATATCTGGTGTTTGTGTAAACACAATATTACACTGTTGATTTGTATAGTAAAGAAAGAGGCTGCTATGAATCAACAAAAAAATTATTGCTGAGATAAATTGTTTCGGCAATTCTAACTGGAATTTTGATTGAAGCAAAGAAGATGAATGTATTCATTCATCTTCTTTTATTTTATCGAAGGAAATCCTTAATAAAAAAAGCAATCAGTATTAGCAAATTGCCAACTGATTATTAAACCAAATTAATTCACTGTAATCGTTCAACTGAAAGCGTCCTTATGTATAAAAGACTGAAATTCTTCTCTCAGGTCTTTGAAAATTTTCTCATATGAAATGAGTTTTTCTCTTTCATTCTGATGCATATTGGCAAGATTCAGCACAGGCTTGGTAGCATGGGCTTCAATTTTGTTTTCATGTTGTTTGAAATCGTGTCTCATAACATCCAGTACATCTTTTTGTAAAATGAACTGATTCTGGAAATGCTCCACATGTGGCATGTTGTACTGATTACTCTCACCCCGAAGAGTTTTCGAGAGCGTTTCTTTCATTCGTTCAATCTCCGAACGGTAGAAATTAATCTTTGCCTGCCACTCATTATGCTCGGCAAGCATGTCTTGCAATTGCTCAATAGTATGCATGATATGAAGAATTTAAATTAAACATCGGAAGGTTGGTTGTGATGAAGAGCCGAATATCTGACATCTCATATTTAAGATAAAAATTCAACTCTTGCCTGAGTTTTAATAAATATAACAACGATGTATATTTACTCATCCGGCTTAACATTTTAAATGTTTCCGAAAGATAGGGAATATTTTTTTAGTCCGGAATAGTTGTTGATAAATTTAGAAAAAAATCACCTGTCGGGGCAAGAGGGCAATGTTACAGCGAAGCAGAAGCATTTAAAAACTCTCAGAAAAGGCTCTTATAACAAAGCCTGGCCACTTTGTAATAGCTTAAATTATATAACTTCAATGAAAGTATAGCCTTCAATAATGGAGTTTTTCTATTCATCGTTATCAATTATAATCCGGAAATGGAATAAATCTGTCATTTTAAATAACCACATTTTTAAGTGGAATCATTGGGTTTACAGAGGAGAAAGGAGAGAATCTCTTGCAACCTTCCTTTAATTTCTTACAGGCGTCACTAATAAGGTTTTTTGAACAGAAATCCGACCAGTTCGGATGGCAAATTGCAAATCAACTGTAAAATAATTTAAACAGTATGAAAAGATTTGCAGAAATTAGTTTAATGATCTTATGTGTGCTTGGAATATTCAAAGCCACATGTGTAAATGCCCAAAGTAATATTGCTGAAAGAAAGTACAGGGTAATAGCTTATAAACAAGGAGCGAATGAAATTACCAGTATGAGCAATGAGGTAACTGTTACGCCTAATATGGCTATTTATGTTCCAAACTCATTTACGCCAAATGGTGATGGTATGAATGAAACTTTTGGAGCTTACAGTGAAGGGGTAAAGGATTTTACCATGCAGGTATATAATCGCTGGGGACAATTGATATTTGAATCTTCAGATATTAATCAGCAGTGGGATGGCAAATTCAGAGGTGAACTTGCTCCGCAGGGAAGTTATGTTTATAAAATTCAGGCCAAGGCAATGAATGGCAGAATTATTACTAAGAAGGGTACTGTAAACCTGGTAATGTAATCAGGAATAAGAATAATAATAAACAGACTAAATAAACAGATCGTGACTATCATGTTACTGACATATCTGGTGGAACGTTTTGATAAAAGCGGACATGTTAAAACCAGAATCAAAAAACTGAAAACAAAAATAGCTATGCTTAATTTTTGATAAGGATATATTTGCTACTTTAGGGCAATATATTCTTAGAGCAAAATGCGAACAGAATTTTCAAAGGCCTGTTTAATCTTACTATCTTGTATTTATTCACTATCAGCTTTCGGGCAGGAAGGTTCGGTTGCTGATTTAACATCACCGGACAAGAAATGGACTGTATCTCTTGTTGCAGGAGCAAGTCTTCCGCTTGGTGATTTTGCTGATAAAAATACTGACAGCTATAAATCGGGATTGGCAAAGACAGGCTTAAGCACCCGATTGAAAGGCAGTTACAGAATAAACAGAGCTTTTTTTACTGAAATAAATTTGTTGTGGTTTTATAATCCATGTGATGCAGACGGGCTTTTAGATTACTTAACTGATGTCAATCCACCGGGACCACAATATAAAGTTACTACATACCCCTGGCAGGTTACAGGTGTTACCGCAGGTATAGGCACATCCTTCGACATGAATGAGAAGACTTTATTTAATTTAAAAGGAATGTTGGGGGTTGTAGGCGGCAAATATTCTAAAACTATTTATCAGAGTTATGATGGCAATAAGACTTTGAGTTTAACAGAAGATGCAGAAACCACTTTTTCAGTTGCCATTAATCTTGGATTTGAAGTTCAATATTCGATATCTGAACATTTTGGAATTAGTTTCGGAGGAGATTATTTTAATACAGAGTTCAAGTACAATGATGTTACTCTTGAAGACTCCAATAACAATAAACAATCCCTTGGTTCCTATACACAACCTTTGTCAGTATTCCAATTTTCAGCCGGAATTTTCGCCAAATTTTAATGGGCGAATGTTTCGTTTTTTTGGGTGAAAGGTCAAAAAACAGAGGCGAAAGTATGGTTATTAACACCTGTTAATAACCTAAATAGCTAAAAATCAATAGGGTATATAGCAACCCTAAAAAAACCTGTTGCAGGGTTAAAATTCGCTCTATATTTGGCCGCGAAAAGCAGTCAACCGAGAATTTTATTTAGTGAAAAAAACACGAAAAAACACAGAGTTTATCGTGAATGGGAATGTATTGTCTAATAATTAATAATTAAATATCATGGTTAAACCATTAATCAAATCACTTCGACTGGCAATGTTTGTATTGTTAGTGTTAGTTCCGGCTATATTATCAGCTCAAAACTATCTTCCTAAATCCTATTATACATTTGAAGGATCGAAGCCCATGAAAGATTCTATGAACCATTTCGATTTGGATCCCAGTTACTACCGGTCAGGATATACCATCAACAGCAATCCGGCTGGTGTAGGAGTTGGAAATTACATGACTCTGGATTCTAATTCAACAATCATCAGAGGCGGAACTCTTTCAATAGATTCAGCAGTAACATTTGAATTCCTGTTTAAGCCGGGATTTTATTTTGGCACAACGGTATTTGCCAAAAGAATGGATGGAGCCATTGAATTACGTTTCAGCTATCCTACTATCAACTTTATGACCTACGTTACTACCAACACAGGTTCAGGGGTGAATGATGATTTTGCAATAGATTTAAATGGTATTGGCCGCAAAAATTATGGATATTATGTTGATGGCAACTGGCATCATATTGTTTTCAAGTATAACGCAAAAGCAGGTATAAAAGAAGTTTGGATTGATGGGCAACTTCCAGCAGGATTTTCAAAAACAATACAGGGTGGAAGTTTTGCTACCAGTGGAAATTTAGAATATATGGTAAACTCCCAGTCTAATTATTATAAATATCAGGGAGGAATTGATGAGTTTGCAGTATATTACAATTCATTGGGTGGAAATTCTATTTATTCCCATTATTTGGATTTTATGGCAGGAAAACATTATTCGTTTGCCAATCCAACAGTAACAGCTCCTACACCTTCACCGGTTACAGCAGGGATCAACATCAATGATTATGCTCCAGGTCATCCATCGCCAACTCTCACACCAATAGAGCAGTTAAAGAATTTTCCTGTTCCTCGTTTTAAACCGGGACATACCCTTTTCCCCAATAATCCTTTTGTAGGGTACTATTATTTATCAGGATATCAGACTTATGAATCATCAACTTCTAAAGCCATAGCCAATAGTGTAACATTGCAAACAGATTTTGCTAAGAATTTCAATTATACTATCATGGCTGCTGAAAATACCGGAGCTTTTGATGATTATAATAACAGTTCTACTTTTTCATATGCATGGATTAATCTGGCGAATCAAAATCCACAATTTAAAGTATCAGCTCTGTCATACTGGCCTCAATTACATCCATCTGATGCAGGTTATAAAAGCAATACTTCGTATGCTACCTGTCAGTGTTTACCGGATAAGTATTATCTGCGTAATAGTTCAGGACAGTATCTGAACCCGAATGGTGGAACAGGATCAACCAAATATCTGAGTCCCGCAG
This sequence comes from Bacteroidetes bacterium OLB10, assembly GCA_001567275.1. Classification (GTDB taxonomy): domain Bacteria; phylum Bacteroidota; class Bacteroidia; order AKYH767-A; family OLB10; genus OLB10. The sequence goes on along the minus strand of LNBX01000031.1, from coordinate 21,407 downwards.
GAGCACCCGATTCTCTGGTAATGGATGGTCAAACACAAAAATATTATTTGCAAAAACTGTTGAATAAACTTACTCGTCCATTGGATTATCTTTTTGATAATGGTGAAGTAATTCCGTATTTATATTATTCAAATGCAATGACCTATGACCCTAATGTAGTTTCAGATAAAAATTCCAGTGGTTTGGATTGGTTTACTTATGAAGGCAAAAGAGCTGCTACAAAAATCAAAGCTTACCGGGATCAGTTTATGGGAATAAGTGGACTATCGAATACAAAGTTTGCATACTACCAACTTGATGGTCAACCTACCTGGAATCTGAAATGGTCAGAAGTAAGAAGTGTGAATACGATGATGAATGGATCGAGTTATGCAACAGGAGATATTTATATGCGCTGGCCATACAACTGGCGTTATTGGTCAGGAGCGTGGAAAGGATGGCAATGGGTAGTTGAGTCACGCAGAGAACAATTGCTTTCAGGTGATAAGTATTATTCACCTGCTGTATCACCGGGTTGGGACAACGATGAAACACAAAATGTACGTCCTGCTCAGTGGCTTGGATTCTTAAAGGCTTTGGCAATGTCGGGTGCAGAATTTTTTACTACCGGCTATTTTGTTACTTCAACTCCATATCAGAATCCTAAGAATTATATCTGGCAAATGGTAATTCCTCCTTATGCACAGGCAATTACTACGAGATACGAAGACTTATTCCGTAATGGTTATCTGATGGAAGGGGATGTACCTAATGATCCGACCAATCCAACTTTTAACGCATATTCATTCCGCACAGGCGACCCAAGAAAGTTAGTGGTTGTACGTAAACATAATTCTTTAAACAAATATGCTATAACCGGTAGCATTCAGCCTATGTCGAATATGGCAGGTGCAGTAGAAGATGAAAGTAATACTACCATAAAACTTGATGGTAATTGGGTGAAATTTAAAGTTAGACGTCAGGGTAGTACTTATTTTTATGATAACACCAATCCGAATGCTCCGATATTTTATCAGTTGGATGGATGGCATGAAAATACTTATCCATATTACTGGACAAAAGACTTTAAAACAGAAGCTGAGTTGTTTGACAATTCCAACAGCAATGTGTATCTGAAAACAACAAGACCATCTGGTGTTGCAACAGGGGACTTTACTAATTTCACCACTTGTGTTGGTTTTAATGCAGTGAGTGATATTAGCTATAATTTCCAACCGAGATCAACAACAAACTACACTTATTATGTTTGGGTACGTGCACGCTCTAAAAATGCACAAACTACCGGAATGACTATTTCATTGGACGGTGCAAACAGTAAGCAGATAGGATGTATTACAGATACCAATTGGCAGTGGTATTGCTACGATGTTTCAAATGGTCAGCCAATTTCATTTTCAAACGTAACATCTTTAAATGATCATGTTTTGAAGATTACACCAACTAACACAAATATTGAAATTGATCAGATTCACTTGTCAACAAGTAGTGGTGCTATATATTCCACACCGGCACCTTGCGCTTCAGGTGTTGTTATTCCAACAATAAGTGCAAGTGGTCCTTTGGCATTTTGTGCTGGAGGCAACGTTAAACTTACTGCCAGTGCAGGTAACTCTTATTTATGGAGTAATGGTGCAACCACACAGGCTATTACAGTAACTTCTTCAGGAACCTATTCTGTAACAGTGAATACATCAACTGGATCAGGAACATCAGCACCTGTTACTGTAACAGTAAATTCATTGCCAACGGCTACAATTTCTGCAAATGGCCCTACAACCTTTGCACAGGGAGGCAGTGTAACACTTACATCATCCAGTGCCGGTTCAGGAGGCTCTTACCTATGGAGTAACGGTTCTACATCGCAGTCAATTGTTGTTACAACAGGTGGAAATTATACAGTAATTGTTACCAATTCAAATGGATGTTCAGCTACATCATCGGCAATGACAGTGACTGTTACTACCACAGTACCAACACCAAAAATTACTGCAAGCGGGCCAACTACATTTTGTCAGGGAGGCAGCGTAACTCTTACATGCAGTGCTGCAAGCTCATACTTGTGGAACACAGGAGCAACAACTCAGTCAATAACTGTTACTACTGCCGGAATGTATAGTTGTACAATTACAACAGCATCAGGTTCCGCAACCTCTCCTCCTGTAAATGTGATAGTAACTGCAGCAACACCGGCTTCAATTTCAGCATCAGGAAGTACCACATTCTGTCAGGGAGGTGCTGTAAATTTAACGGCAAGTGCAGGCTCTTCTTATTTGTGGTCAACAGGAGCTACCACACAGGCAATCACAGCAACAGCTGGCGGTACATATACAGTAACTGTAACAAGCAATGGATGTGCTGCAACAGCTTCTAAGAGTGTAACAGTTTATTCTTTACCTGTTGCTACCATAACAGCAAGCGGTTCAACCAATTTAACGCAAGGCGGCAGTGTAACATTAACTTCAAGTACAGGATCATCTTACCTTTGGTCAACAGGTGCTACAACCAAATCAATCACTGTAACATCAGCAGGCAGTTATGTAGTAACAGTTACCAATAGTAATGGTTGCAGCAAAACATCTGCACCTACTGTTGTTACAGTAAGCAACGGATCATTTGTTCCAACAATTACAGTGAGTGGCAATTTATCTTTCTGCAGCGGTGGAAAAGTAGTACTTACTGCTTCTAAAGGTAAATCTTATTTATGGAGTACAGGAGCAAAAACAAGAAAAATTACTATTTATTCAGCAGGAACTTATTCTGTGACTGTTACACAATTTAATACAGGAGTAGTTGGCACATCAGCAACAGTTGTTGTTACGGTATTACCTGCGCCAACTGCCACAATATCTGCCAGCGGTTCTACAACTATTTGTCAGGGTTCAACTGTGAATCTTACATCAAGTTCAGGAAGTTCATATTTATGGAATACAGGAGCAACTTCACGTACAATTAGTGTAGGTACAGCAGGAAGCTATTCAGTTACTGTAACCGGAAGTAATGGATGTTCTGCCACTTCTGCTGCAACAGCAGTGACAGTAAATAACTGTGGTGGTGGTTCAAATTGTCCGATACCAACAAACCCTCACACGGTAAATATAAATGGAAGTTCTGCTGAACTAAGATGGGACTATGTTGGAGCTCAGAATTACTATTTCAAGGTAGAAAACATGAACAATGGCAGTGTTTATACATCCAATGCGCTAAATAGTGGAGTTACATCAATAACAATAGGAGCATCACCCAATACAACATATCGCTGGTATGTGAGATCAGGTTGTGGTGGCAGCACTTATTCTGCATGGACCAGTTATGTTCAGTTTACTACACCTTCTGCTCGTTTTGGTGAGGGAAGTAATACAGAAGGAATCATTTCTACAGAAATATCTATATTCCCGAATCCGGCAACCACTTACGTTGAATTCTTGCTTCATTCAAATAAGAATACATCAGCAGTGGCAGTTTTATATGATCTGACTGGTCGTGAAGTTTATAAGCAAAGTTTCCGGATAAATGAAGGAGAAAATACGAATACCATTTCAGTTGAAAGTTTTGCAAGAGGAACGTATCTCCTGAAAATTGAAACAGATGGTAACGTGAAAATGGCTAAGATTCAGATACAATAATTTATTTAGTTGTCGCAATTTTTTTGAGAGCCGCTACGCTTTAAGCGTAGCGGCTCTTTTATTTCATCAACTATTAATTATTCTCATATTCAATGGTTCATTATATTTGCAGACAATGAAAAGAACAACCATAATCTTATTGTTTTTATCAGTGATTTATTCAACGCGAGCTACAGCTCAGGAAACAGTCATTGATGAGAACGCCAAAGGTTATTACAGTCAGATTCTGGGTTATAACGTGCAGAATATTTTTAATTATCAGGTTTTTAATTTGATTGATAGCTGGCTGAATACACCTTATAAATATGGGGGAAAAGATGAGAACGGTATTGATTGTTCAGGGTTTGTAAATGCGATTGTCCGCACATTTACCGGAGCTAACCTGGGTTGTAACTCGTACGATATGTATCACAAACTTCCTCATGTAAATTTTTCGAATCTTAAAGCGGGAGATTTGGTTTTTTTCAGAACAAGAGGAAAAAGAGTTTCACACGTTGGTATGTATTTAGGTCAGGATAAATTTGTTCACTCCAGTACATCAAACGGTGTAATTGTCAGCGATATTAACCAGGCTTATTACAAGAAGCGCTTTGTAAAAGGTGGAAGGCTGAACCTCAATAGTGCAGGAAGTACAGCCAACCACTAAATCATATTTATTTTTATTCGGCATCCATAAATGGATAGCGATAATCTGTTGCCGGCACAAATGTTTCTTTTATTGTGCGTGGTGATACCCAGCGAAGCAAATTAATCATTGCACCTGCCTTGTCATTCGTTCCTGAACCTCTCGCACCACCAAATGGCTGTTGTCCTACTACTGCTCCTGTACATTTATCATTGATGTAGAAGTTACCTGCCGAATGTGTCAGTGCTTTTGTAGCCACATCAATGGCATATCTGTCGCGTGCAATTACTGCTCCTGTCAATGCATATTCACTTGTTGTATCCACTAAGTGAAGCGTTTCTTCGAAGCGTTCATCATCATAAACATACATGGTTAATACCGGACCGAAAATTTCTTCGCACATGGTTGTGTATGCAGGGTTGGTTGTCAGCAAAATAGTTGGTTCAATAAAATATCCCTTACTCTTATCGTATTTACCTCCCACTAAAATTTCAACTTCAGAACTTTTTTTTGCATTTTCAATATACCCTGAAATTTTATCGAATGATTTTTCGTCAATAACAGCATTGATAAAGTTTCTGAAATCTTCAACCGGACCCAGTTTCATACTTTTTACTTCTGCTATCAACTTCTCTTTTACTTGTGGGAATAATGATTTTGGGATATATGTACGCGATGCTGCACTGCATTTCTGCCCCTGATATTCAAATGCACCTCTTGCCAGTGCTGTTACCAAAACGTCCACATCAGCACTTGGGTGAGCAATGATATAATCTTTCCCTCCGGTTTCGCCTACAATACGCGGATACGATTTATACTTTGGCATATTTTCACCAATGGTTTTCCATATACCTTTAAACACTTCGGTAGAACCTGTGAAGTGAATACCTGCAAAATCAGGATGACTGAAAATCACATCACCAGCTTCCGGACCTGACACAAAAACCAGATTGATTACACCATCAGGCAGTCCAGCTTCCATCAATAACTCCATGATGAGATGTGCTGCATAAATCTGAGTATTAGCCGGCTTCCATACCACAGTATTTCCCATCATAGCAGGTACAGTTGGTAGGTTTCCTGATATAGCAGTGAAGTTAAAAGGTGTAAGAGCAAAAACGAATCCTTCCAGTGGTCGTTGTTCTATTCTGTTCCAAACTCCTTTGCCCACAACCGGAGGTTGCTGAGTGTATATTTCTCGCATATATTGAACATTGAAGCGGAGAAAATCAATCAGTTCACATGCCGAATCAATTTCTGCCTGATAAGCATTTTTTGATTGTCCGAGCATGGTAGCAGCATTCATTTTATAACGATAAGGTCCGGCTAATAAATCAGCAGCTTTTAAAAATATGGAAGCTCGTTGTTCCCAATCCATAGCAGCCCATTTGTGTCGTGCTGCAAGAGCTGCATCAATGGCTTGCTTTACATGTTCTTTTGTTCCTTTATGAAAAACTCCCAATGTGTGTTGATGGTCATGCGGAGGATGCAAGGTTGATGTCTTGCCAGTACGTACTGCTTTGCCATTTATATACATAGGGATGTCTGCCTGCACCGAACGTGCCTGTGCAATGGCTTCTTTAAGTAATTTTCGTTCTGCACTTCCGGGTGCATAATTTAAAACCGGTTCGTTGGTTGCCGGTGGAATATTGAATATTGCATTTGACATAGTAAAACTTTTTCTGATTGATTCTGCAAAAATAACTATTATTATGCTGCTACATAGTGATACGAATCACATTAATAGCATTACAATAACATGTTAAAAGTGCATTTGTTTTTAATAACTTAAGAAGAAAAAAATTAATATTCTTTTAGAATATCAAGTATTTCTGCACGTGTTTTTGCAGCAGACTCCAGAAGATTGGCAACATCTTTTTCAATCAGATTTGAATCTCCGTTTTTTCCTTTTTCTTCCACTGTTCGGCAGGCTGATTCCAACAATTTGGCACCAATATTTGCAGAACTGCCTTTGAGCTTATGAGCAGATTTATAGAGGTTTTCCAAATCACCGGCATTATGATAGGCAGAAATGTCTTGTTTCAAACGGTCGAGTTGCTTTATATACAGGTCAAGAATATTTTTCAGAAATTCATTGTCGTTTTCAGGAGCAAGGTCTTTAAGTCTGTTGATGACTATTCTGTCAACGGCAGGTTCATTTAAAGTCTGAGATTTTTTGGTATTGATTTCAGCACCCCATTTTTCAATCAGAGCCTGAACAGTTTCGATTCGAATGGGTTTGGTTGTATAATCATTCATTCCTGCATCCACACATTTTTTTCTTATCATCATCCATTGCAAATGCAGTCATTGCAATAATAATGATGTTGGAGTTGGCAGGTGATTTTCTTAACTCAATTGTAGTTTCAAGTCCATCTTTTTCAGGCATCTGTACGTCCATAAAAATCAAATCATAAGCTGTGGACGCTACTTGTGTTAATACTTTATTACCGTTTTCAGCCACATCGGGTTTGTATCCTAATTTTTCAAGTACCGTAACTGTGAGCATCTGATTCACAGGATTGTCTTCTGCGATAAGAACTCTTAATGGAAATCTTGTTGCAAGTGCTGTGTCAAATGTCGGTTCCTCACTTTCTGTAGTACTGTATCTCTGTGAACTTTCAATAAATGATTTGATAAGTACGGTGGATATTTTAATAGCATCAACACCTGCCGGAAGTACAGCTTCAAAAAGTTTATTTCCGTAAATAACATCACCCGATGAAAACCTCGCATTGAAGGCAAACATTGGTATGCCTGACTGACGAATCAATTCTTTCAACTCTTCGGCAAAGAGCAGATAGTCCGGCATTTGAGCATCCAAAATAAGTGCATCATAAAAAGTAGTGTCAGTTAATTCGGCTTTTGCTGATTCAAGTGTACTTACGGTATGATGTACAATGTTCCAGTCATTAAACAAATCGCTGAGGTGTAAATCAAAATCGGTACTTACAGAGAAAATAAGTGCTTTTTTACCTCTCAAAATACGAAGATTGGTTTTGAGATTTCTTGATGCAGCAACGGGAGCAGCTTTAGTTTTGATAGTGAAATAAAATTCTGATCCGCTTCCGGGAGTGCTTTCCACATCAATTACCCCTCCCATAAGTGAAACCAGTTTGGCACTGATGGTAAGACCCAAACCTGTTCCGCCATATTTTCTATAAGTAGAAACATCTGCCTGCTGAAATGATTTGAATAGCCTTTGTCTTTGCTCTTCGCTAATACCTGCACCGGTATCTTTTACAGAAAATCTTATCTCCAGATTATCATCCTTTGCCGGAACAAGTTGTGCATTCATTAAAATATGTCCACGCTCAGTAAACTTAATAGCATTACCTACCAGATTTACAAGAACCTGCTTCAATCTCATGCTGTCACCCATTACAAAAGCGGGTATAGTTTCGTCAATGTTGTAAAACAATTCCAGCTTTTTGCCTAATGCGCGATAATAAAGTAAATCGAAAGTTTCTTCAATGACTCTTCTCAACTCAAAAGGCTCATTCTCCAGTTCCATCTTGTCAGATTCAATTTTGGAGAAATCGAGTACGTCATTGATAATGTTCAGCATGTTTTCACTGCTGAGTTGAAGTGTGCTTACATATTCTCTTTGCTTATCTTGTAGAGAAGTCATACGCAATAATTCCAGCATTCCTACAATACCATTGAGAGGAGTACGAATTTCATGACTCATGGTGGCAAGGAACTGTGATTTTGCAGCGGTTGCATTTTCGGCAATCTCGCGGGCGTTCAGCAATTCTTTTTCATAAGCAGTTCGTTGTGTAATATCTCTGCCGAATAAAGAAATGCCGGTGATAATCTGATTGTCTGCATAAACAGGGTTTAAAGAAAACTCAATGGTTATATTTTTTCCTGCAATTTCAAAATTCCTGATAAAGACAGGTTTTTTTCCTCTCATGGCTTGCTGATGATAATCGTTCCACGAGCTGATTTCATCTGCGGGTATAACGGTGCGGTAATTATCTCCGGGCTTAAGTGTTTTTCCACTCAATAGTTTGTAAAAATTGACACCTGCAGTATTGATAACTGTTACAACATGATTCATATCCAAAGACAAAATCAGGTCATTGGTATTTTCAATAACAGATGAAACGTTTGCTCTTGCAAGAGAAAGTTCTTTTTGCAATCGGATGGAATCAGAAATATCTTCAGCAAATATTTTTACTGTTTGCGAGCCATTGCTGCTGAACAAAGATTTAAGAAACTTAATTTCACCTGACCGGTGAATGAAACGTACAGTGTCATCAGCTTTTTTAACATTGCGGCATTGCTGTAAAAGATTTTTCCATTTGACACTGTCGGCAGGGTGTACGATTTGCTGAATGTCAATTTGTGCCAATTCCGTTTCGGAGTAACCAATAAGATTTAAGAAGGAGGGACTGAATGAAACCAGTTCGTTGTTTTCTGCAATCACCAACTGACTCCAGTTTTCAGCAGGCAAGTTTGATTCTATGGTGTCAGCATTCTGTACAGAAATATTTTTGACCAACATCCAGAAAAAGCTTTTTCACCTTCAAAATCTCCATTGAAAATTTCAAAAACGAATGGGTCACTCTCATTTATTTTAAACTGAGTATAGTCATTTACAACCTTATTGTCATGTAAAAATTTCTGAAAATAATCTTTGAGCACATCCAGATCAACTGTAACAAAATCTTCTGCATCGTGACTTGAAGCGAGTAACCTGCCTTTTGTATCAGTGATGAAGTAGTTGCCCGGTATAAAAGAGTTTTCCTTTTTAGGCTGCGACTGATCGGTGGTTGTAAAACCGGCAATAATAATTTTTTCTTCAGGAGGAGAAATTAATGTAAGAGCCAGTTCAGCTTGCTGATATGTTTTTACATGAACAGAATTAAAATTTTCAGCAGTAGCCAGTCGCAACAGTTCAGCATCACTGTAGTCATCAAGTGAAAACAGTGTTCGCAGTGTAGGTGACTTTTGATTCTTTAGGTTCAGAAGTGATTCGGCAGCAATGTTGTAATCACTTAATTTGAAATCGGTTTTACTGAATATTGCAAGTGCCCCCGGAGTATTCTGAAAAATCTTCTGCAGATACTTTTCTTTCTTGCCCTCTGCATCTTTATTTTTTATTCTAAACCATTGCATCATGAAACTGAACAGCATTCCTAACACAACACTGAAGAACATGATAACAGGTTTTGTAATTCCCGCATTTCCGGCAATGAGAATATATTCCAGAGCACCCAGAACCAAAACATTGTACAGCAACAAATAAATGACATTGGTGATATGCAGGTTAGAAAATAAAATAACTGCGATAAGGAAGAATGCAATATAAATTCCCGGTTGATTTTTGAATAAGAAAAACAACAAATGAATTGTAAGCACTAAAAACAAACCAGCTGCCATTTCAGATAAATATTTTGATGACAGTGGCACAAAAAAGGTTATAGCAAGAAGCGCCAATGGAATGACAGCTAACCACGAAAATGGCAACCATACTGTGACTGATGAACTTGTCAGAAAGAATCCCGCAAACAGATACACTATTCCGAGTAATGCAAATAGTATTCGGAAATAGGTGAGATCGGTAGTAGAATTACCGTTCTGTTTCAACAAATTAAATTGGGTGGATGCCATTTTTATCTGATACGCAAAAATAAGGCTTTGGTTATCCGTTTCAGAATGATTTTTAAGTTTTTTGCGATGAAGATTTTGGTAAGTAAAAAAGCATTGCAAGAAATATCGGATTTAATCTGACGAGAGGTTACCTTTGTTGAAATTTTTCAATATTTGTGAGCATGAAAGTTGTTGGAATTATGTCAGGTACATCACTGGATGGTGTGGATTTGGCTTTAGTTGAGTTCGAGGGCGTTCAAACAATTTCATTTCAAATATTGGCAGCGGAAACAGTTCCATATCCTGATGTATGGAGCAAGAGACTGAAAACATGCAACGGTTTGAGTGCCGAAGAGTTTTTAAAACTACATAATGAGTATGGAAATTATCTAGGCGACTTGTGTAAGGTTTTTATAAAAAAGAATAATTCCGAAGCAGAAGTCATAGCATCTCACGGGCATACCATATTTCACCAACCGGACAACAGATTTACTTTTCAGTTGGGCAGCGGTGCTTGTATTGCTGCAACAACAGGAGTCACAACAGTCAGCGATTTCCGTAGTCTTGATGTAGCTTTGGGTGGGCAAGGTGCACCGTTGGTTCCGATTGGCGACCGACTCTTGTTTGGTGAATATGATTATTGTCTTAACCTTGGAGGTTTTGGCAATATTTCTTTCGAAAAAACGGGTGAACGAATTGCATTTGACTGTTGTCCTGTAAATATGATTTTGAATTTGCTGGCTAACGAAAGAGGGTTTGATTTTGATAAGAATGGAAATCTTTCAGCAAGCGGAAGTTTTAATCAGGAATTGTTTGATAACCTGAACAGAATTAAATTTTATCATCAATCTTACCCCAAATCATTGGGTGCAGAATGGTTTAAGTCAGAGTTTTTGCCATTAATTGAACAAAGTAAAATTACTTTGGAGGATAAGTTGCATACCCTCTGTCATCATATAGCTTATCAGGTAAGTAAGTGTTTGCTCCTGAAACATACAGATCATTCAAAAATGCTGGTAACAGGTGGTGGTGCAAGGAACACATTTCTGCAGCAATTGATGAAGCAATATTGCTCTGTTCAAATCATTATACCCGAAGAAAGAATAGTTGATTTTAAAGAAGCACTGATTTTTGCTTTTCTAGGATATCTCCGAATAGCTGAAATGCCGAATTCGCTCAGTTCAGTCACCGGAGCAGCATCTAATTCAACAGGAGGGTCTGTTTTTGTGATGAAGTAAAATTTACTTTTTAGTTTTCATCATCAAAGTGAAAGAAGTTGTCGTCTATTTTGTCGTCATCTTCTTTAAAAAGTTTGTTTTTCCAGTTACGTTCATTTTTATGACTTGCCATTTTATGTTTTTTGGCAATGTTGTCATTGTAATCATGCCAGGTATTGCGTTCCTGTTTTTTATTTTCAAATCGCTGATTTCTCATGTCAGTGAAATTAATTATGAAATACAGCAGTTTATACTGTTGTATTTCTGTAAAGGTTTCGGGAAATTCAGTGAAAAGAGAGTCCTGAAAAACAGGATTATTTTAATACTTTCGCGAAAATTTTAGATAGAATTATGCTTGATTTACTGAAGAAGTTTGAAGAAAAACGCCCTGAAATTGTTTTTGAATGGAAAGATGCTGAAACCGAAGCCGAAGGCTGGTTGGTAATAAATAGTATCCGCAATGGCTCTGCAGGAGGAGGTACTCGCATGCGCAAAGGATGTGATAAGCGTGAAGTAGAATCGTTGGCAAAAACTATGGAAGTTAAATTCACTGTATCAGGCCCTGCAATTGGAGGCGCAAAATCCGGTATCAATTTCGACCCTTCTGATCCGCGTAAAGCGCAGGTGCTTGAACGCTGGTTTAAGGCAGTTAAACCACTTTTAAAATCTTACTATGGAACAGGGGGAGATTTGAATGTGGATGAAATACATGATGTAATACCTGTTTGCAACAAACTCGGAATACTTCACCCGCAGGAAGGAACTGCAGTCGGTCATTTTAATGACGGAGAAGAAAATATACATAAACGTATTAAGAATCTTCAGCAGGGAGTGTCGCTTGAACTTAAAGACAGCACTCTGTCACCTGATGTTGGAAGACAGTATAAAGTTGCTGATATGATTACCGGTTTTGGTGTAGCCAATGCAGTAAAATCATATTATCAAATATGGGGAGGCAATGTTTCCGGCAAAAGAGCCATCATTCAGGGTTGGGGCAATGTGGCTGCTGCTGCAGGATTTTACCTCTCACAAATGGGGGTAAAAATTGTAGGAATCATTGACCGTGAAGGTGGTGTTATTAATGAAAGCGGATATTCTTTTGATGAGGTAAAAAATCTGTTTAATACAAGAAAAGGGAATCAGTTACATACATCAGGTATGTTGAGCCGTGATGAAATGAATGCACGTATATGGAACACTGATGCTGAAATTTTTATTCCGGGAGCAGCTTCGCGACTGGTCACGAAAGAACAGATGGAATCACTGATGAAACACCAACTGGAAGTGATTTCATGCGGTGCCAATGTTCCTTTTGCCGATAAAGAAATTTTCTTCGGACCTATAGGTATGTTCTGTGACGAAAAAGTCAGTGTATTACCTGATTTTATTGCTAATTGCGGAATGGCTCGAGTGTTTGCTTATTTGCATAATGCAAATGCTGTTATCAACGATAAATTGATTTTTGAGGATACGGCAAAAACAATTCATGACGCACTGAATGATGTTTACAAATTAAATACTTCACGTACCAAAATTGCTGCTACTGCATTTGAGATTGCATTGAAAAAACTGTTGTAAAAAATGGATAAGTTGCAATGGACATTTCTTGGAAATACAGTTGAAAACTACCTGTGGTTTGCAGGTATTTTTTTAGTGGGATTGATTTTCAAAAATTTAATCTCCAAACTTATTTCTTTCATTTTGTTCAATGTATTACGAAGGTATTTTAAGTCAATAGGTGTTCAGAAACTTGTAGATCTTACGACCAGGCCATTTTCATTCACCATTTTTGTTTTGGTCATTTTTTTTGCTTGCCAGTTCTTACACTTCCCTGAAGAATGGCACCTTGCATCAGGCAAAGAGTTTGGCGTAAGGATGATGTTGGACCGTTTGTTTCTTGTAGTTCTCATATTCTGTATTACCTGGACATTGCTCAGAATTATTGATTATGTTGGTTTGGTGATGAAGGAGCGGGCAAGAATGACAGAATCAAAAATGGATGACCTGTTTGTTCCTTTTATCATCTCAGCCATTAAAGCTTTAATGATAATTTTCAGTTTGTTTTTTGTACTTGGGGCAGTTTTCAAACTGAATGTTGCAAGTATCATTGCAGGTTTGGGAATTGGAGGATTAGCTCTGGCACTTGCTTCCAAAGAAACACTTGAAAATCTGCTAGGATCATTTCTCATTTTTGCGGATAAACCATTTGTAGTTGGTGATTTAATTAAAGCCGACCAACTACATGGCCATATTGAAGAAGTTGGTTTCAGGTCGACAAAAATTCGTACCTTGGAAAAAACACTCATTATTGTACCCAATAAAAAAATGATTGATGCCGAACTTGAAAATCAGACCATAAGAACATTTTATAGGTATAGATTTAATATTGGATTGGTTTATACAACTTCGGCAGATCAACTTCGGAAAATTATGGAGGAGATTAAGGCTGTGCTAGATGAAAATCCTATGATTGATGAAAATCCCAATGTGTTTTTCAGCACTTTCGGAGATAGTGCATTGATAGTTACAATCATTTATTTAGTTCGCACTTCCGACTACAACACCTTTGCCATTACCAAGCAGGATATCAACTTCCGCATTATGGATATTGTTGCTGCTAACGGCAGCGGTTTTGCTTATCCAAGTACGTCCGTATATATTGAAAAGAACCCACAATAAATAAGCTTCTATAAGCATACTTTTTGGCAGGGAGTTGCGTTCTCTTTATCAACACAAAAATGTGTATAAGAGCATCATTTCAACATAAATCAAAACAAGAGGGAATATACTTTTACTTTTTTAAATTTCAGACTGAAATATGAGTGTATTGCTTCAAACAATGCTTGGCGCTGCCGACAGTGCAGCTGCCTTACAACCTGCCGTAAAAACTGAAGAATCCATATCACTTCTCGACATGGTAGTGAAGGGAGGGCCTATCATGATTCCGTTGGCTTTGTTGTCAGTAGCTGCGGTTTATATCTTCTTTGAACGATTTTTTACAATTCGAAAGTCGTCCAACATTGATAAAAATTTTATCAATCAGATAAAAGATTTTGTACATAGCGGTAATGTGGATGCAGCAAAATCATTATGCAAAAACACCAATCATCCTGTGGCACGAATGATTGAAAAAGGACTAATGAGATTAGGTAAACCCATTCGCGATATTGAATCGGCAATAGAAAATGTCGGGAAACTCGAAATTTATAAAATGGAAAAGAACCTTAGTTTTCTGGGGACAATTGCAGGGATAGCTCCCATGTTTGGTTTCCTTGGGACAATTTTTGGTGTGATAAAAATTTTCTATCAGATTTCGCTTGAAAACAGTTTGGAAATTGATACCATTTCCGGTGGACTTTATGTTAAAATGATTACCAGTGCTGCAGGATTGCTGGTAGGTGTGGCAGCCTATGTTGGCTATCATTATCTGATAGCGTTAGTAGATCGTGCAGTGAATAAAATGGAAATAAATGCAGTGGAGTTTATTGACCTTCTGGAAGAACCTGCAAGTAAGTAATGTGGAAAATTTTTAAACCGGCATCTATATGGCACTGAATTTAAGAAGAAGAAATAAAATGACAGGAGAAGTGTTTGTCGGATCACTTAACGACATCATGTTTTTTCTGTTGTTGTTCTTTCTCATCACTTCGACAATGGCCACACCGAATGTTTTGAAATTGTTATTACCGAATGCCAAAACCAGCAAACCTGCTGTCAAGCATCCCATAACCATATCAGTAACTGCAGATTTGCAGTATGCTGTAAACAATGAGGTTGTTTCTTTTGATCAGCTTGAACCTATTATGTTGGCACAACTGCAGGGGCAAGAAGATCCGACAGCTATTCTCAAAGTGGACAAAACTATTGAAGTGCAAAAACTGGTTGACTTGCTGGATATAGGTGCACGGAATAAAATTAAAATGGTACTTGCTACCAATACGATTAAGTAATCATGGAAGCACCTGCAATCAGGCGGAATTCACTTCTCATTTCAATATTATTTCATGCAATAATATTTTTTCTGCTATGGTATTTTGTGATGCACACCAAGATTCCTCCTTTTGGTGGTGGAGGTGGTGCAGAATCAGCCAATATAGGATTTGTGGAATTGTCATCCGGTGATGTCCAGCCCCTTTCTGAAAATGTTTCAGAAAACCCTCAGGTGCAGCCACAGCCACAGCCTGCCGCTGAAGTGAAAGAGCAGAATTACACAACACAGGAAACAGAAGAAACAGCCACTATTGAAAGTAAAGAAAAGAAGAAAGAAGTAAAAAAAGAGATAAAAACAACCACTCAGCCTGTCAAAACTGAAGTTAAAAAAACAGAACCTCTAGTGCCGAAAGTAAATGCGGCAGCACTTTATCCCGGTAAAAAAAATAATTCCACATCGCAAGGTACAGGCAATGTTGCTGCCGGGGATCAGGGTACCCGTGATGGAGATCCTGCTTCATTGTATCAGGGAAAAGGACAAGGTCAGGGAGGAAATGGAAGTGGAGGCGGACAGGGTGATGGTAATGGACCGGGTAAAGGAAGTGGTACAGGTCCGGGATTTTCTTATGATTTGGCAGGACGGGCAGTACGTACACGACCCTCTATATTTGATAACAGCCAGGAAACAGGTAAAGTTGTTGTAGAAATTAAAGTAGATAAATTCGGAAATGTAATTGATGCAATTCCCGGAGCAAGAGGTTCTACCACTACCAGCAGTAATCTTTACCGTAAGGCAAAAGAAGCAGCAATGAAAGCAAAATTCAGTCAAAGCCCTGCAGGTGTTGAAGAGCAGAGAGGTACAATTACCTTTGTGTTTGTTGTTCAATGACGTATAAAGAAACGCTCGATTATTTGTATTCAATGTTACCGATGTTTCATCGCATTGGTCCGGCTGCTTACAAAAATAATTTAGACAATTCTAAAGCACTGGATACTTTGCTTGGTCATCCGCATAAAGCATTTCCATCTGTGCATATAGCAGGCACCAATGGCAAAGGCTCTGTTTCAAATATGCTTGCTGCAACCTTGCAAACAGCAGGATACCGAACAGGATTATTCACTTCACCACATCTGAAAGATTTTCGTGAGCGCATTCGAGTCAATGGAAAAATGATTTCGAAAGCATACGTTACTGCTTTTGTAACGAAGTATAAAAAACAGTTTAAAGATATTCAGCCATCATTTTTTGAATGGACTACTGCGCTTGCATTTGATTATTTCCGTCATAAAAAAGTAGATATTGCAGTTATCGAAACCGGACTTGGAGGAAGATTAGATTCTACCAACATTATTCATCCTTTGATTTCTGTTATTACCAACATAGGTTGGGACCATACACATTTACTTGGTAATACACTAACTAAGATTGCAAAAGAAAAAGCCGGAATAATAAAATTAAAAACGCCTGTTGTTATTGGTGAATTCAGTGCAGTAACCTCAAAAATATTTAAGGCAGTTGCTAAAAATAAAAAAGCCGATCTTGTATTTGCCGACAGAAAATATCATCCGAAAAAATTAGAAAATAATGCAGCATCATTGCTGGTTGAAGTAAAAAACCATGAAACATCCACCCGCGAAAAGTATAAACTGAGCCTTACCGGAAACTATCAGATAAAAAACGCTGCTACGGTAATTGCAACTGTTAATCAGCTAAGGCAATCAGGCTATGCTATTACAGAAAAGCAACTGAGAAGGGCGTTAAATAATGTTCAAAATCTTACCGGTTTTTCGGGGCGGTGGCAAGTATTGGGCAATAAACCTGAAATCATTGCTGATACCGCTCATAACATTGACGGAATTAAATACGTCATTCGCCAAATTAAGTCAATGAAGTTTCATCATCTTCATGTTGTATTAGGAATGGTTTCAGACAAGGATGTGAGTGCAGTTCTTGCAAGTTTCCCTAAAAAAGCAACATACTATTTCTGCCAGGCGGCAATCCCCCGAGCTATGGATGCTAATCTGTTGAGAATTAAGGCGGTGAAGTATGGTTTAAGAGGTGAAGTTTTTTCTTCTGTAAGGCTGGCTTTAAATGCTGCAAAGCAGAATGCAGCTACCAACGATTTGATTTTTGTTGGCGGAAGCACATTCACAGTGGCCGAAATCGTCTGATTTTCTGTAATCTTTTACCCAATATTGCCATTATTTCGCTCGGCCGGAAGTTACTTTTGTGACTTCATAAATTTTATTGTTTGCAAATGAAAAAGTATCTTACATTCTTATTGATTTTATTAACTTTTTATGCTAAGGCTGACCAGACTATTTTTGGACTGAACACATCATGGAAGTATCTGGATAATGGCAGTGATCAGGGAACTGCTTGGCGACAGCTTTCTTTTAACGATGCTTCATGGGCAACAGGCAATGCCGAACTGGGTTATGGTGATGGAGATGAAAGTACTGTTGTTTCTTACGGTGCAGATCCTAACAATAAGTACATTACTACTTATTTCAGAAAAACTTTTACCATAGCAGATACAGGTGCATTTACCTCTTTTCAGATTGGTGTGAAACGTGATGACGGAGTAGTAGTTTATGTGAATGGAGTAGAGGTTTGGCGAGATAATATCAGCGGAACTGTCAGTTATACTACTCTGGCAGATGCTGATGCAGCCGATGACGGAAATGATGTTTATAATGCAACTATACCAACTTCCTATTTTGTAAACGGTGACAATGTAGTTGCAGTGGAAGTACACCAGTTTGTTGCGAATAGCTCAGACTTAAGTTTTAGTTTGTCTTTGACAGGTATTGAAGGATTACCCCCGACAGATCAGGAAATTTTTCCTTTACAATCTGTGTGGAAGTATCTCGATAATGGTACAGATCAGGGTACAGCCTGGAGAGATTCATCATTTAATGATGCATCGTGGGCATCAGGACCAGGTGAACTGGGTTATGGTGATGGTGATGAATCAACCACTGTTTCTTACGGACCGGATCCTTCAAATAAATACATCACTACTTATTTCAGAAAATCAATTTCTATTGCTGATGTAAGTTCGTTTACTTCTTTTCAGTTAGATGTTAAGCGTGATGATGGGGTTGTGATATACGTAAACGGAATTGAAGTATGGCGTGATAATTTAACTGGAATAGTTTCGTACAACACTCTTGCAGATTATGATGCAGCTGATGATGGAGATGATTTACTTACCGCTACAATTCCTACCTCATACTTTGTTAATGGAAACAATGTGATTGCAGCAGAAGTACATCAGTTTGTTGTCAACAGTTCAGATTTAAGTTTTGATATGTCACTCACAGGTATGGGTGTAACTCCTCCTTCTGTGCCGGTTATCACACGCGGTGCATATCTGAATGTAGCTACACCGAACAGCATCATCATCAGATACAGAACCGATATCAATTCATCTTCAAAAATTGTATATGGAACAACGCCATCCGTATTTACCGACAGCGTTTCGTTACTAACAGGAACCACTGAGCATATTGTTCAATTATCAGGACTTCAACCCAACACAAAATATTATTATGCAATAAAAGCGGATAACAGTTTTTTGCAGAATGATTCTACAGAGAATTTTTTCATTACACCACCTCTTGCCGGAACTGTAAAACCTACGCGTATTTGGGTTTTGGGTGATATGGGTTTTGGCAGCGTGGAACAAAATCAGGTTAGAGATGCTTATTACAATTATACCGGCAATACCTATACCGATTTATGGTTGTGGCTGGGCGACAATGCATATAATTCCGGAACAGATGCGGAATACCAGAATTATGTATTTGAAAACCGCTACGAAAAAATGCTGAAACAAACAGTAGTGTGGCCTTCAGCAGGAAACCATGAGATGTATGCATCTGATGCAACTACTGAAACAGGGCCATACTATGA
Source organism: Bacteroidetes bacterium OLB10 (assembly GCA_001567275.1). Taxonomy (GTDB): domain Bacteria; phylum Bacteroidota; class Bacteroidia; order AKYH767-A; family OLB10; genus OLB10. Next base: position 2,495 of record LNBX01000031.1, on the reverse strand, counting down.
GATGTTCAGTTTCCCAACCAATGGCGAGGCAGGTGGAGTACCTTCAGGACATAAAGCTTATTACTCCTATGATTATGCCAACATTCATTTTGTTGTTTTGGAATCAACAACAGCTTCTTTCAGAGTTAATGGAGGTGCAATGATGACATGGTTGCAAAGTGATTTGGCTGCCAATAACCAAAAATGGACAGTGGTATATTTCCATCATGCACCTTATTCCAAAGGTAGTCATGACTCTGATGCTGAGTCAGCCATGATAGAAATGCGACAGAATTTTAATCCAATTCTTGAACAGTATAAAGTTGATTTGGTATTAACAGGTCATAGCCATAACTATGAAAGAAGTTTTTTGCTGAAAGGACATTTTGGTTCTTCAAGTACTTTTAACAGCAGTTATGAAGTTGACAGTACCGGTGGAGGTATTGCAACACCTTATATAAAATCAGCCAGTCACAATTTTGATGGGACAGTTTATGCAGTTGCCGGAACAGGAGGTATTGTTGAAGCAGTTTCACCGGGATGGCCACATCCTGCCATGTATTCTTATTCCGATTCAAAATATGGAAGTATGGTTTTGGACATAAACGGAGATACATTGAATGCTAAATTTATTGATAATACCCTGCCTAACCCTGTTATTTACGATCAGTTTGAGATTATTAAGGTATGTGATGATACAGTTAATCTTGCAGCATTAAATCCGGTATGTGTAGGTGACAGTGCATTTACATTGAGTGGTGGATTACCTGCCGGAGGTATTTATAGCGGAACCGGAGTAAGCAATGGTACATTTGATCCTGCAGTTGCAGGTGTAGGAACACACACTATCACCTATACTTATACAAATGGATTTTGTACCAATTCAGATTCTACAACTATCACTGTTACTCCATTACAGGCTACCATAACGCCATCTGTTACGCAGGAGCTATGTCAGGGCGACAGTGTAGAGTTGAGTGCAAGTGCAGGTAACAGCTATCAGTGGCTGAAGGACGGACAACCAATATCAGGTGCAACAGGTCAGACATACATGGCCAACGGTTCAGGCAGTTACGCAGTAGTTGTAACAACTACATGCGGTACAGCAACATCAGATTCAGTAACTGTGAGTGTAACAACACTTACAGCAAGCGTAACTCCTGCAGGGCCTGTAGATGTATGTTCAGGATCGGTAATGCTGACAGCAGGCAGTGGTACAGGTTACAGTTATCAGTGGCAGAAAGACGGAGTTAATTTGTCAGGAGCAACAGATTCAACCTTGTCTGTATCAACGGCAGGAGATTATACGGTAATAATCACCAACAGTTCAGGATGTACAGCGCAATCCAATACAGTAGTGGCAACATCAGGATCTACAACGATAACAGCGAATGGCTCAACAAATATATGTGCAGCGAGTACAGTAACATTATCAGCACCAACAGGGACAGGAATCACATACCAGTGGTACAGAAATAACAAAGTGATAAACGGAGCCACAGGTCCAAATTATACGGTATCATCTCATGGCACGTATTATTGTAACATTACAGTGCCACCAGGCAGCGGATGTTCAGGTCAGTCGAACAGTATAGTGGTGACAGTGATAAATAATCCTACACCAACGATAAGTGCAAATGGACCAACGACAATATGTGATGGAAGCACAGTAGAATTAACAACGAATAATTATACAGGAGTAACCTATCAGTGGGAGAAGAACGGCAATGTGATAGCGGGAGCAACGGGTCAGACCTATACAGCGACAACAGCAGGGTCGTATCGGGTTAGTCAGACGGCAAATGGATGTACAAAGAAATCACCCGGAAAAACAGTAACAACCACTCCCGGGCCAACAGCAGTAATAACGGCAGGCGGCAGCACATCGTTGTGTAACGGAGATTCGGTAGAATTAACGGTAGGAGCAGTAAGCGGAGCAACATATCAGTGGATAAAGGACGGCAGTGCAATAGTTGGCGCAACGGGTCAGAGTTATACAGTTATAACAGCAGGCAATTATCAGTGTAGTGTAACCAAGGGTTGTACTTCAGTATCCAATACAATTGCAGTGACAACAGGCGGCAACTTACAGGCTACCATAACGCCATCTGTTACGCAGGAGCTATGTCAGGGCGACAGTGTAGAGTTCATTGCAAGTGCAGGGAACAGTTATCAATGGCTGAAGAATGGTCAGCCGATATCAGGTGCAACAGGTCAGACATACATGGCCAACGGTTCAGGCAGTTACGCAGTAGTTGTGACGACCACATGCGGCACAGCAACATCGGATTCAGTAGTAGTGAATGTAACAACACTAACAGCAAGTGTAACTCCGGCAGGGCCTGTAGATGTATGTTCAGGATCGGTAATGCTGACAGCAGGCAGCAGCACAGGTTACAGTTATCAGTGGCAGAAAGACGGAGTTAATTTGTCAGGAGCAACAGATTCAACCTTGTCTGTATCAACGGCAGGAGATTATACGGTAATAATCACCAACAGTTCAGGATGTACAGCGC
>LNBX01000030.1 GCA_001567275.1 Bacteroidetes bacterium OLB10 | reverse complement strand
GTGTAGCAGAAGTGGTTACTGCATATTGATAACCGTTTGATGGCGGAGAACCCGGAGCTGTCCAACTGATGTTGGCTGAGGTGGCACTTGAAGCAGAACCGATGGGTGATGTTGGGGGTAAGCAGGAAGGAGGTGGACTAATATCAAACTGCATATTAGGTCTGTTTTGACGATTTAAAGCACTTGCAGAACCACCTGAGGTCATGCTGCAGCCTGCAACACCATCATTATAATAACCAAAAGTGCGAGACACTCCGGCACCTAAATTCGTACATTGAACTCCATAACTCGTACCATAAAACGCATTATCCCTACAAACTTCTACTAAGACGTTAGAGGTACCATCCCATAAGAATGGTGTGGATAAAATATAAGTATTCCATCCCAGTGTTGGAGTTACAGTTGCTGCACTATATACATTAGTAAGTCCTGATAATGTAAGCGAATTAATATTAGTAGTGCCCGCAGGTATCAGACCTATTTTAATATTTACATTAGCAGGAGTGGGAGATCCTAAAGAAGTAAAATTAAATGCAACAGATGTAATATTACCTGTTGATGCACCTAATCCGGTCAACTCAGAAGCCAGATACAAATACTGTATTCTGTTGTCTTGCCAGTATGTTGTGTACGGAGTTATACCGGATGTGGTATTATTGACCGTGCCTGTACCTACCTGATAAATAACTGCCATGGATTTGTTGGTTACAAGCAGCATCACTGCCAGTAAACAAAACCATAAGGAATGAAGACGCCTTAGCGTTCGTGCCCATCGTGGTGGGCTTGTTTGGTTTTTGTTTGTCATTGTGTTTGTTTTTAAAGTGAATACTATTAATAAATTTTAGAAAACAATGAATGAACTCATCAAAGAAAACTAATGTAACCTTTGATAAAAAATGGAATTAGCAGAATAAGAATAATGGAAATGTTTGATAGAGTCAAAGGTGAAAACCTTATCTCCTGAATTGGTTTGGCTACTATACTTCATATAAAAGCGGTTATAGAGTAATAGTGAAAAGTAAATTCTGTTTTGCAGCATCAAATATAAGATGAATTCCTGATTAAGCAATAGCCTGATTTCAAAAATTACCGCGAAATGAAACTTAATAATGTAACTTATTGGTTTTTATGTAGATAATTTTCTATAATAAGAACAACTGCTTCAAAAACATGATAGCTGCGTATTGCAATACCTTCAAAACATGAATAGTCACAAATGATCATGTATCATTTTCAGAGGCTTAAAGGCTCTTATAAAGTATGATAAATTTCCAATTGTGCAGTTTACTCAATATCAAGATAAATCATCAGGGTTATGTACTTCAACTTTCACCCGTTCCATATCCATAATGATATGTAGCCAGCATTGCATCCATTCGTTGCCTGTAGGTGTTTTTAATCTGAGGCACATCTTCCAAAGTAAGCCCTTTCACTTCAACTGGTTTATCAATAACCACCCGTGCAATTCCGGGTCTGCCGCCAAAAATTCTTCTCGGACTGTCGGGCAGCAGCTTCCAGTGATCCACATAACACACAGGCAAAATACTCACCTGATTCTCCACAGCAAGTTTAAAAGCACCGTTTTTCATGGGTCCCAGTTGCGGATTGCAGGGTGGTATGGTAGCTTCAGGAAAAATGGCAATGCTGATGTGATTCTGCAAATCGCTCCCCGCACGCAAATAAGCTTTATGCGATGCAGAACGGCTTGCACGGTTGACACCAATATTCATCCGCTTAAAGAAAATGTTGAATAAAGGTACGCGCTCCAGTTCGGCTTTTCCCATAAAATGAAAATAGTGCGGAAATGCCACATACGTTACCACAATATCGAGATAAGAAATATGATTGGGACATATCAGATAGGTTTTGTCTTTATCGGGCTGATAATTGCGGATTACCTTTACTCTTATACCTGACAAAAAAACAATCAACCGTGCATGCAGCTGCATCCACCAAAAAGCACGATGATAAGGTGCCTTGCCGCTGAGTGTAATCACAAAAAACGGAAACAACAGAAAGAAAGTAACCACCGCTTCAAAAAAAAACCAAAACCGCCAAAGGTTACCCAGCACAATTCTGAAAAATCTCATGCGGCTAAAGTAAAAATTTAGAGTGGTTTGATCCGTAATGCCGGTGTTTACTAATTTTGGCATTCCAATGCAGCTTATATTACATTCTAAAGTTTTAAAAAATTAATTATGTACGACACACTGAAACCTGTTCTGGAAAAAGAACTGAAAGAAATAAAAGAAGCCGGATTATTTAAGCAGGAGCGCATCATCACCACACCGCAGGCAGCCGATATTACTGCCAATGGCAAAGAAGTGATAAACTTTTGTGCCAACAATTATCTGGGCCTGTCATCGCATCCCGAAGTAATTAAAGCTGCACACCACGCCATTGATACTCATGGCTACGGCATGTCGAGTGTACGTTTTATCTGCGGAACTCAGGATATACATAAAGAACTTGAACAAAAAATTGCTTCCTTCCTCGGTACCAAGGATACCATCCTTTATGCAGCAGCTTTTGATGCAAACGGAGGAGTGTTCGAACCTTTGCTGAACGAACAGGATGCACTTATCTCAGATGAACTGAACCATGCTTCCATCATTGACGGCATACGTCTTTGCAAAGCCGACCGTCATCGCTATAAGCATAACGACATGGCAGACCTGGAAGCCAAACTTCAGGCCACACAGGACAAACGCCACCGCATGGTTGTTACCGATGGAGTTTTCAGTATGGACGGAACCATTGCACAGTTGGATAAAATTTGTGATCTGGCAGACCGCTATCGTGCCCTCATCATGATAGACGAATGTCATGCCTCGGGTTTTATGGGAAAAACAGGGCGCGGCACACATGAACATCATGGCGTGATGGGACGCATTGACATCATCACCGGCACTTTGGGAAAAGCACTTGGAGGAGCAATGGGTGGTTTCACTTCAGGCCGTAAAGAAATTATTGACATGCTGCGTCAGCGTTCGCGTCCGTATTTATTTTCAAATTCGCTGGCACCCTCCATTGTGGGTGCATCCATTGCAGTACTTGATATGCTGAGTCATACCACAGCATTGCGCGACAAACTTTGGAATAACACACAATATTTCCGAAAAAGAATTACTGAAGCAGGGTTTGATATTAAACCGGGTGAACATCCTATTGTTCCCATCATGCTTTACGAAGCCAAACTTGCGCAGGACTTTGCAGCAATGTTGCTGGATGAAGGTATTTATGTAACGGGGTTTTTCTATCCGGTAGTGGCCAAAGGCAATGCCCGCATACGTGTGCAACTTTCGGCAGGGCACGAAACACATCACATTGACAAAGCAATAGAGGCATTTGTAAAAGTGGGTCGCAAACTGGGTGTTGTTAAGTAATTTATTGAAGTGATATTTTGTTCCTTGATATTGTGAAACAGGAACACACTGATGAGTAGCATCAAAAGTTTCTTAACAGGTTAAAATTGTTATGTCTTTTAAACCGATACTGTTGTTCTCATTCATTGCGATGCTGAATAAGTAGCACTTATTAGTATTCTTTAACCAGTACTTCAGCAGGAATACCAAGTACCTCATGAAGTTTACGAATCATATCCAGAGTTAATTTTCTCTTTCGGTTTAAGATTTCACTTACACGGCTTTTTAGTCCAATAGCTTCAGCAAGATCTTTTTGTTTGTAACCAAGCTGCTCCATACGGAATTTTATTGCTTCAATCGGGTCGGGAAAATCAATCGCATACCTTTCCTTTTCATAGTTGTCAATGAGTAATGAAAGCAATTCCAATTCATCCCCAACTTTTGAGCCTTTTTTGGCGTCAAAAATCAAATCTAAGCGCTTTAAAGCATTTTGATAATCCTTTTCTGTTTTAATTACTTTCAGTGTCATTTTATGTTAAACTTTTGATGCATCAATTTTATCATATTGCCCATGTGTGCCCACAAATCTGATCCAAACAATTCCGTAATCGTAATTAATTCTGACAACAAGCCGGTAAGTATTACCCTTAATATTAAAAACCACTCGATTGTTTTGTAAAAAACTTGCAGACGGATAATTTCGTTTTATGTCGCGAGGGTTTTTCCAGTGCGCCTCCACAACTTCTTTAAACCAGGATTTTAACTGTTCCTCACAGTCATTGTGCTTAGTCCAGAAAGTCCGTAAAGTGCTTTTTGCAATAACTCTCACACGACAAATATACAAAAAGTTCCCAATCAGGGAACATGCTTTATTTGAAATATTTATTTGTACTTAACTCAAATGTCATCATCTCTGACAACTTATTTGAATTATTGAATTCAATTATACTCCTGTATTATTCTTAAAAACATCATTGTTTTCTCTTAAACAGATAATACACCGGGAGTCCGAGTAATACTATGAGAAGACCTTTGCCCGCAACTGCTGTTTTAGTGTAAAGCAGAATGCAGCAGATTGACAAAGCAAGCACAATGTATAATACCGGAAGTAAAGGATAAGCTACCACCTTATAAGGCCGAGGTGCATCAGGTTCTCTTTTGCGCAGAATAAAAATACCTGCAATGGTGACTACATAAAACAGTAAAGAAGCAAAAATGGTGTAGTCGAGCAATTCGCCATAGGTACCACTCAAGCACAGCACCGAAGCCCACACTGCCTGAAACCACAGTGCTTTTGCAGGCACTCCATGTGCATTAAGTTGCTTTGCCTGTTTGAAAAAAAGTTTATCCAGCGCCATGGCATAATACACTCTTGCACCACTGAGAATAATTCCATTGTTGCAACCAAAAGTGGAAATCATAATCAATGCAGCCATGATGTAAACACTGGCATCACCAAAAATCATAGATGCAGCAGCAGTGCCAACACGATCGGTACCACCTCCGGCAAACTGTATTCCCTGCCTTGCCACATCGGCAGCTGAAGGGTCGCCCTTCAAAGGCAATAATGAGAGATAGGCAATGTTCACCAAAAAATATAAAACCGTAACAATGCCTGTTCCCAAGAGCAAACTGCGTGGAATATTTTTCTTAGGGTCTTTAATTTCTCCTGCAATAAAGGTAACGTTGTTCCATGCATCGCTGCTGAATAATGAACCGATGATGGCAGTTCCCAAAACAAGAATCAGTGCAAACCCGCTGATGTTTTCAGAAATCCATCCACTGTCGGTTTTTACGGTCTTTACAGCGGTCCAGGCATTGTCGAAGTTGGACGAAAGCAAATCTGTTTTCATGCCAACATAAAGTCCTGCAATTATCAGCATAAACAAAGCCAGCAATTTGGCTGATGTAAAAAAAGTCTGTATCGTTTTGCCACTTTCAATTCCTTTGGTGTTGACCCATGTAAGAAATACAATAAGTAAAATCGCAAGGCACTGTGCAGCCGAAATCTGAAACCATCCTGCATCCAACAGAATATTGGTATCGCTTAAGAATGGGATAAACACACCGGTAAACCGTGCAAAAGCAACTGCTACTGCAGCTATCACACCGGTTTGAATCACCATAAAAACTGTCCATCCATACAGAAAGGAAAGTGTATTGCCCCAGGCTCTTTTTATAAACACAAACTGACCGCCTGCATCGGGCATCATTCCTGCAAGTTCGCCATAACACAGTGCAGCAATGAGTGTGATAAGTCCACTGAGCACCCACAGAAACAGCAACCATCCTGCAGAGCCGGTTAGTCGTGCCATATCAGAACTCACAATAAAAATACCGGAGCCAATCATGGAACCAGCAACAAGCATGGTAGCATCCCACATACTCAGCGAGCGGTGCAACTTTGTATTATCGTTTTGTTGCAATGTTGTGCTGTTGTATTTTAATGACTCTGACTATTCACCTTACTGTGATGACGGCTGTAGAAAAAGTAGATTGCCACACCAATCACCATCCAAACAATCAGTCGTATCCATGTATCACCGGGTAATGTTGCCATTACACCCAGCGAAGTAAGTATTCCCAGAATTGGAGTAACAGGGAATAATGGTGTTTTAAACGGACGATGTATATCCGGTTTCTTGTATCGTAATATAAGGATTCCTCCACTTACCAGTGTAAATGCAAGCAGCGTGCCGATAGAAACCAACTCTCCGAGTAATCCTATTGGAAATAATCCGCCTACAATCATGGCTACCGTTCCCGTGAGAATGGTGGTGATGTATGGAGTTTTGAAACGCGGATGTACTTTACCGAACACAGCCGGCAACAGACCATCGCGTGACATACTGTAGAAAATTCGTGGCTGACCCATGAGCATAACAAGAATTACAGAACTTAAACCTGCAATAGCACCCAGTTTGATAGGAGTACGCAACCATGCCAGTCCGGTACCGGCAGCATCTACTGCTACAGCTATAGGAGCTGCTACATTCAACTGGTCGTATTTAACTATCCCTGTCATCACCAAACCTACCAGTATGTAGAGGATGGTACATAGCACCAGAGAGCCGAGTATTCCCCATGGCATATCGCGCTGTGGATTCTTAGCTTCCTGCGCTGCTGTTGATACTGCATCAAAACCTATGTAGGCAAAAAATATGACTCCTGCAGCTCTGAAAACACCGCTCCATCCGAAATGGCCGAATCCTCCCTGATTCTCCGGAATGTATGGATGATAGTTGTCTGATACAATATAATTAGCTCCGAAAATAACAAAGAGTAAAATCACAACTACTTTTACAATTACAATAATATTATTGAAGTTGGCAGATTCACGAATACCTATCACCAGCAAAACTGTCATTACAGCAATAATAAACATAGCCGGAAGATTGAGTATTGCTCCGGTGAGTGCTATCTGATGCGTGTGATGATCATACGAAAAAGGTGCATTACATAAAGCATCAGCAATATAGATACCATGGTCTTTGAGGAAACTCACCACATAACCCGACCATCCTACTGACACAGTAGCTGCGCCAAACAAGTATTCGAGAATAAGATCCCAACCGATAATCCATGCAAAAAACTCACCTAGCGTTGCATAAGCATAAGTATAAGCACTTCCCGAAATTGGAATCATTGAGGCAAACTCGGCATAGCACAACCCTGCAAAAGCGCAGGCTAAGCCGGCCACTATAAATGATATGGTAACTGCAGGGCCTGCGTATTCGGCTGCTGCCTGTCCGGTAAGAACAAATATTCCGGCACCAACAATGGCACCAATACCAAGAGTGATTAAGTTGAGTCGGGTGAGCGTACGTTTGAGGGTATGCCCCTCTGTGGATTCAGCTTCTTTTAATAAATTGCTGATGGATTTAATCGCCCAGATATTATTTGCCATAATTGTGTTTAGTTGTGAGCTAACAAACCTACATGATTTGATTTGAATTACCAAAAATGATATATTGCATTTTACTTTTTCATTTCAGAACCGTAAACAAAACCAAAATCACTGTCTGAATAATCAGCAAACTGTCGGCACCAACGTTATAGAATAAATAATTTGCTTCGGGCTTGGCATAGTAGAGCATGATTGCAACCGGAATAACACTTATCCACAATGCATAAACCTGACTTTTGCCAATCCAGGAATAATATTCGGTAAAAGCAGTTAACAATGCAAAACATATCAAAGCTGCATAACCGATATATTTACTAAGGTTCAAACCAAGTGCCACCGGCAGTGTATTGTGATTTCTTTCTTTATCGCAAATCATATCACGAATATCAAACAGGATGGTAATACTGAAAACAAATAAAAATCTTCTCAGAAATAAAGATAACGGAATAGCATTAGCTAATTCCATATTCACCACAGCAAGCGGAACGGCTACTGTGACCATTGCCCAGAAAAATGCAAGAAAAATATTCTTGAGCAAAAAAATATTTCTCAATCCCTTTAAAGGTTTGTTACGATAATAAAAGGGCATGATATACAACATAGCACCAACAAATGAAATCAGTACCAGTTGCTGCACCTGATGATCTAAAAACAGAAATATGATAGAAGCAGGAATCAGATTAGCAAAAAACAATATTGATTTTGTTCTTGTAAACTGAAATCTTTCAAACTTGGGGGTATTGTAAACCGCTAATGTTGCAAAAAATATCAGAGGAAGAATAATCAGACTGCTTTCAAAATCTTTCTGCACAAAAAGCAAAGTCTGATAACTTGCAGCTGTTGCAGCCAAAGCTATCAGCACTTTTCTTCTGACTAAATGATACAGAAAAAAAGTAAGCGTATATTGCCTATTGATGTTCAATAATTGTTAAGGTAACAACGCCAATTGCAAATCCTATCATACCTGAGATAAAACCCTGCTTTATTCTCTGGTTGCGTTTATGCTTTTGATATCCCGCTTTAAATCCTTCGCTGTTCTTAAATTGAGGTGCAATGTCAGGTGCATCAGGCAGGGCAGGACTGCTGCGACCTACTGCAATGGCATAGACTGCAGGTACAGGAATTCCATAAAACGAAAGAAGGCTACCTGCACCACCTACAGCCACACCTCCAATCTCTGTAAAATTCACTTTTCTGTGCCATGTTTTGCTGCGTTTGTTAAAATGATCGTGCTTGTGCAACATACCATATTGCTGCCCTTTGATGTAATCACTTACCCATGCCACATCAGGATCTCCTGCAACAGTATCAGGATTGTAAATAATCTTCTCTGTTCCGTCAGAGTGTTTAACTGAAAACACTTTGTAAACATCTAACTTTTTCACCCTGCTGCTGCCATTATATTTTACATACCTAACCCAATCAGGGTCATTGAGGTTATACATTTTCACGGTTTTTTGTTTTCCGTTTAAGAGGTATAAAGTATCCTGTGCATCAACATGCAGGCCGATGAAAAATAAAAACAGAAAAACAAGGCTTGTACGCAAAATCATAAGAAGTATTTAAATTCAAAACTATAAAAAAACAACCAAAAGTATATACAGTTAAAAAATATTATGAACATATCTGAAATTTACAAAGGTTATGTTTCACGAAAATTACTATTTGTTATTTTTGCAGCAAATTCCAAAATACATGTTTTACTCTTTTGCCGACAGGCATAACGGACCTGATAACGCACAGGTTCAGCAGATGCTTAAAAAAGTTGGCGCAAAATCCGTTAACGATTTAATTTCTAAAATTATTCCCGAAACCATCAGACTTCCCAAACCACTGAACTTGCCTCCGGCACAAAGTGAGTTTGACTATCTGAACGAGTTGAAAGCCATTGCTTCTGAAAATTTGTTGTTTAAAAACTACATCGGTCTGGGATATTACAACACCATAGTTCCCGGTGTCATCAAGCGAAACATTTTTGAAAATCCGGGATGGTACACTGCCTATACTCCTTATCAGGCCGAAATTGCACAGGGACGTATGGAAGCATTGCTCAATTTTCAGACGATGGTTTGCGATCTTACAGGAATGGAGCTAGCAAATGCTTCGTTGCTTGACGAAGGCACCGCTGCTGCCGAGGCGATGGGAATGTTTTTTCATACCCGTTCCAAAGAAGCGGTAAAAAATAATGTATGTCGCTTTTTTGTTTCGGAAAATTGTTTTCCGCAAACCATAGATATTCTTCGCACAAGAAGCAAACCTCTGGGTATTGAACTTATTGTAGGTGATGAACAATTATTCTCTCCTGACGAAACTTATTTCGGAGCTTTGCTTCAGTATCCTGATGTACATGGTGCAGTGCTCGATTACAGAAATATTGTAAACATGTGTCATCGCCATGAGATAAAAGTTGCAGTAGCTGCCGACCTGTTGAGTTTAACTCTGCTGACTCCTCCCGGTGAATGGGATGCTGATTGCGTTGTAGGTTCTACCCAACGTTTTGGTGTACCAATGGGATATGGCGGACCTCATGCTGCATATTTTGCAACAGGTGCTAATTTTAAAAGAGATATTCCGGGACGTATTATCGGCCTCAGTATTGATGCAGCCGGAAATCCTGCATTGCGAATGGCATTGCAAACCCGCGAGCAACATATCAAAAGAGACAAGGCTACCAGTAATATTTGTACTGCACAGGTGCTGCTTGCAGTGATGGCATCCATGTATGCCGTCTATCATGGAAGCGAAGGCATAAAAGCAATTGCAACAACTATTCACAACCGTACACATTTGCTTGCTGAAAGTCTGAGAAAAGCAGGATTCAAACTTCTGAACCAAACCTATTTCGACACACTGAGTATTGAAGTGGAAGATGCGGAAAGTGTAAAAGATCTTGCGGAAGCCAATAACATCAATTTCCGTTATACCGGTAACATCGTCAGCATAAGTATTGACGAAACAGTTTCTGACAATGACGTGAAAGATATTCTTCGCGTGTTTGCAGCTACTATCGGCAAAAAATCAATCGTTCATCAGAACGCAGCAACAGCTCAAGCCATACCACAATCGCTGAAGCGAACATCAAACTATCTTACACATCCTGTATTCAATACGCATCACAGCGAAACAGAAATGCTTCGTTATATCAAGATGCTTGAGAACAAAGACCTTGCTCTCAATCACAGTATGATATCACTTGGTTCGTGCACCATGAAACTGAATGCTACCAGTGAAATGGAACCACTGAGCTGGCCTGAGTTTGCCAACATGCATCCTTTTGTACCGGTTGAACAGGCGCAGGGATATGCACAAATCATCACTGAGTTTGAAGGTTATTTGAAAGAGATTACAGGCTTTGCAGGAATATCACTTCAGCCTAACAGCGGTGCACAGGGTGAGTATGCAGGACTGATGGTGATCAGAAAATATCAGGAAGACAAAGGTGAATCGCATCGCAACATTGTACTTATTCCACAGTCGGCACATGGCACCAACCCTGCAAGTGCAGTGATGGCAGGTTTAAAAGTTGTGGTTGTGAAATGTGATGAAAACGGAAACATTGACATCAGCGACCTGCGCGAAAAGGCAGAAGCAAACCGCGACCAGCTCTCCTGTCTGATGGTAACCTATCCTTCTACACATGGTGTTTACGAAGAAGGCATCAAAGAAATCACTTCTATCATACATGCCAATGGCGGTCAGGTTTATATGGATGGTGCGAATATGAATGCACAGGTAGGACTTACCTGTCCGGCACTGATAGGTGCTGATGTTTGCCACCTCAATCTGCATAAAACTTTTGCCATACCACATGGTGGTGGTGGCCCGGGTATGGGTCCTATTGGTGTAGCACAACATCTCATCCCCTATTTGCCATCACATCCTCTTGTGAAAACTGGTGGAGCCAAAGGCGTTCATGCTGTATCTGCAGCACCATGGGGCAGCGCATTAATTATTCTGATCAGCTACGGTTACATAAAAATGTTAGGTGCTGAGGGAGTGAAACAAGCTACTGAAATGGCCATTCTGAATGCCAACTATATGAAAGCCTGTCTTGAAAATCATTATCCCATTCTTTACAAAGGCAAAAACGGATATTGCGCTCATGAAATGATTCTTGACTGTCGTGCATTTAAAACTTCGGCAGGAATAGAAGTTATTGATATTGCAAAACGACTGATGGATTATGGTTATCATGCACCAACAGTTGCGTTCCCGGTTGCAGGTACGCTGATGGTAGAACCAACGGAAAGCGAATCGCTTCCTGAGCTGGATCGCTTTTGTCAGGCAATGATATCTATACGCAATGAAATAAGGGAAATTGAAAAAGGTAATGCCTCTCGCGAAGACAATGTATTAATTAACTCACCACATACTGCTGTTGAAGCAACTGCTGATGAGTGGACACATAACTACAGTCGTAAGAAAGCTGTTTATCCTGCGGAGTGGGTTGCACAAAACAAATTCTGGCCATCTGTTAAACGTGTGGACAATGCACATGGCGACAGGAATCTGATTTGTACCTGTCCTGATATTTCAACTTACGAATCAGAAGTAGTGATGTAACACCTTTTCGTTAGACATAAGAAAAAGGCTGCCTTTTTATAGACAGCCTTTTTTATTTTTTTTAAAAATATGAATTTTTATTTACAACAAACCTGCTACAAACTGCGGCATAATACCAAGCAGTAAACTTAAAATACCACAGATGTAAAGTACCGTGAAATCTGATGGCTGACGATAGTATGCAGTATTTTCAAGTTCTGGTTCCTGAAATGCAGCAATGATTACTTTAAAATAAAAATAAACACCTATTAGTGAACTTAACACTGCAATCAGCACAAGCCAGGTAAGTCCTCCGTTGAGAGTGGAAACAAACATGTAATACTTACCAAAAAATCCGGCTACCGGTGGAATTCCTGCCATACTCAGCATACATAATGTAAGCATGATGGCTGCAAAAGGATTTTTTCTGAAAAGACCCTTTACTGATTTAATTTCTTCGCGACCTGTTACTTTATGTACCTGATACAAAACATTAAATACGCCCAGTGTGGCTATTGCATAAGCCAGCAGATAAAACACCAACGCATTTTTTGATGCAATCCCCGGAGAAGCCAATGCCATCAGCATATAACCGGCATGCGCAATACTTGAATAGGCCAGCATACGCTTTAAACTTTTCTGATAAACTGCTGTGATGTTTCCAAGTAGCATGGTCACTGCCGACATGATTGCAAAAACAGGAATCCAGAATTCGTAAACAGGAGCAAAACAATTAATAAACAAACGATACAAAGCTGCAAAGGCCGCCATCTTCACCACACTCAGCATGTAGGTAGTAACAAGTGTTGGTGAACCATCATACACATCGGGTGCCCAGAAATGGAATGGAACTGCAGATACTTTAAAGGTTAGCCCCGTAAGTATCATCAGTATTCCTGCATAAAAATAAGCTGGGAGACTTCCGTTGTGCTGTTGTACATAAGTAGAAATTTCCTGAAGATTGAAACTGGAAGTAGCACCATAAATTAAGGCTATACCAAACAATAAAAATCCGGTGGCAAAAGAACCAATCATAAAATATTTTAATGATGCTTCGTTGCTGAATAAATTTCCTTTGTCGCTGCCGGCAAGTATGTAGAGTGAAATGGAAAGAATTTCAAGACCGAGAAAAAGAATAGTAAGGTCAGAGAAATTGGTCATCATCACTCCGCCCGTAAGCGAAAACAAAATAAGTGCATAATGTTCGCTGGCACTGCTGTGGCTGCTGAAAAAATCTTTCGACATCAGGAACCAAAGAAAAGTCATACCAATGAGCATGGTTGTAAATACGACAGCATAATTATCTGTCAATACCATCTGATTGAAATAAGATGCATACTGACCCCAGTCGTAAACCGAAAATACAAGTGCTATGAGCAAACCCAGCAACGACAGTCCGAATAATGCTTTCTTAAGTTTAAAAACATCAGACATCATCGCGGCAATGCCTGTAACAGAAAGTATGACGATGGTGTTCAAGTCTTTTTTATTTTATTATTTAATTTTTTACTGTGCATTAATTAAACTAAGCAATGCTTTTACACTTGGTGATGCTGTATCCAACAATACTGAAGGAAAAATTCCCATCAGAACAACCAATGCTGCAACTGACACCAAAACTGTTTTTTCTGAAATGGTAAGCGGGCTGAAATCGCTGTCGCTTAAGTGACGGCTGCCCAACATGATTGCCTGATAGCTGCGGAACATATAAACTACTCCGAGAATGACAGACAAACCTGCAAAGAATGCCATCCATTTGTGGTATGCATAAATACCTGTCAACAGCAGAAACTCTCCCACAAAACCATTGGTAAGAGGAAGAGCAACTGTTCCAAGCATGATAATCATAAAAGCAATAGCAAATAATTTCTGATTATTTACAATGCCTCCCAACTCTGCAAGGTTACGTGTTTTCAATCGCGTCATCAGTATGTCAGCAATAAAGAATAATCCAACTGCATTCACACCGTGGCTCAGCATCTGGAAAACCGCTCCTTCGGTAGCCTCGCTGTTCAGTGTAAATACACCTGCCGATATCAGCCCTACGTGAGCGATAGAAGCATAAGCAACTAATCGTTTGAAATCTTTTTGTACAATGGCTATACAAGATGCATATACTACTCCGGCCACACAAAATGCCATAATCAAAAATCCATACTCATGCACTGCAGCGGGTACGGTTGGTAACAGCCAGCGCAATAAACCATAAATACCCATCTTCAGCATGATTCCTGAAAGCAACATGGTTCCGGGAGTGGGCGCATCTACATAGGTATCGGGTTGCCATGAGTGCAGAGGGAAAATCGGAATCTTTACTGCAAAAGCAAAGAACATTGTCCATAACACAAATGCCTGCTGCGAGCCTGAAAGTTTCAGCTGATAAAATGCATCTATGTCGAACGTATGTGTATCTGGTGTCTGAAGATAGAGGTAAATCAAACTTACCAGCATCAGCAAACTTCCCGTTAAAGTATAGATAAAAAATTTCAGCGTGATACGTACTCTGTCTTTTCCTCCCCATAGCAAACAGATGAAATAGATTGGAATAAGAGCAAGTTCCCAGAAGATATAAAACAGGAATCCATCTAAAGCAACAAACACACCGAGCATTGCAAACTGCATCAGCAGGATGAGTGCATAAAATGCTTTGGGATTTTCTATTTTTCTTCCGAATGATGAAAGTATAATCATTGGTGTAAGTACATTGGTAAGCATAATGAGCAACAAACTGATGCCATCCATACCAATTTTAAAACTGATGCCTAAAGCCGGAATCCATGCATAACTCATCACCTGCTGCATTCCGTTTGCAGGAACAAATCCCAAAAACAGATATACCGATAGCAACAAACCTGCCAACGACAATGCAAATGCTGTTTTGCCGGCAGCCTCCTTAGCAGGAAGCAACGATAACACCATACTCACCAATGGCCAAAGCAGTACTATCAAAAGTGTGTTATTCATTACAGCAATAGTTTAAAAGCAAAAAGGCAAATTACTCCAATAACCATGACGACTAAATAAATACCAAGGCGGCCGGTTTGCAACATCCGTGCAACAGATGCTGTTATATTGGTCGCCTTAGGAATTCCATTCACTATACCGTCAATAATATTAATATCAAAAATTTTATAAAACATTTCAGAGATGGCATCCAGTGGTTTTCTTATCACTGTATCATAAATTTCATCCACATAATATTTGTTGGCCAAAACTTTCTGAAATGATTTTGTTTCCGAATCTTCTTCAGGAACTACCTTTTCGGTAACATACATTTTGCGTGTGAAATAGTAAACTGCCGCCAGAACCACGATGGTTCCGATAAGTAATGAGAAATCAAAAGTATGTGAGAGAATAAATTCTTTAGGTGCATAAATTACAGGAGTAACAAACTCACTGAACAGATGATGTACACCAAGTTTTTCACTCATCCAGTGTGGCATTCCCATAAAACCACCAATTACTGAAAGTACTGCCAGCACCATCAAAGGTATCGTCATCACTGATGGTGATTCATGCAGATGTTCCTGCTGATGATGTGTTCCTCTGAAATCGCCATGGAAGGTGAGCCAGTACAAGCGGAACATATACACGGCAGTAAGCAGTGAAGTAAATGCCATCACTACAAACATCAAAGGCGAATAAGACCATGATGCAACCAAAATCTCATCTTTTGAAAAGAATCCGGAGAAAAGAGGAATTCCGCTTATAGCAAGTACTCCCATCAGAAAAGTAATATGTGTAACGGGTAAATATTTCTTCAGTCCGCCCATTCTGCGGATATCCTGCTCGCCACCCATGGCATGTATCACACTGCCCGCACACAAGAAAAGAAGTGCTTTAAAGAAAGCATGTGTAACTACGTGAAACAATCCGGCAGTATATGCCCCTGCACCAAGTGCAACAAACATAAATCCAAGCTGACTGACGGTAGAATATGCGAGTACTTTTTTAATATCATTTTGTTTCAGACCAATGGTTGCGGCCATCAAAGCAGTTAACATTCCGATAATTGCCACCACTTCGCTGCTGAAAGGTGAAAGCATGTATAGCACATTGCTTCTGATGACCATATACACTCCGGCAGTAACCATGGTGGCAGCGTGAATAAGTGCGGACACCGGTGTAGGACCTGCCATGGCATCAGGTAACCAGGTGTACAACGGAATCTGTGCACTCTTGCCTACTGCACCTACAAACAGCAACAGAGTGATGGCTGTGATGGTAGGATCACCTTTGGGATAATTTTTAGCTGCTTCAAAAACTTCTTTGTAATCAAGTGATGAGAATGTCTGATAAATAAGAAACATTCCAAGTAAAAAACCGAAGTCGCCAATGCGGTTCATCACAAAAGCTTTGCGCCCTGCATTGTTATAATCAGTGTTCTTGAACCAGAAACCAATCAGCAGATAAGAACACAATCCTACTCCTTCCCATCCTGCATACATCACCACATAATTGCTTCCCATAACGAGCAACAACATAAAAAACACAAACAGGTTGAGGTATGACATGAACCTAGGATAGTCCTCATCGTGTTGCATGTAGCCAATGGAGTAAACATGAATCAGAAAACCTACTCCCGTAATCACCAACAGCATAACTGCCGTGAGATGATCTACCATAAACGACAATCCAAGATGTAAACCTCCCGCATTGATCCATGGAAACAATTCTGTGCTATAAGAATCTGCGCCTTTAAGAAATGAAAGAAAAAGATAAAACGAAATGATAAATGAACCAAGGACAGCAGTATTGCTGATTATTCCTACCAAACCTTTTGGAAGTTTCTTATTTAAAACTCCAATCAGAATAAAACCAGCCAGTGGCAAAAGAGGAATGAGAGAAATAATCAAATCCATTGTCTTACTCTTTTAGTTTGTTAAAGAAATCTATATCTACCGATCGGGCATTGCGGTAAATCATCACCAGTATGGCAAGACCTACAGCTACTTCAGCAGCAGCTACAGCCATGATAAAAAACACAAATATCTGACCTGAAGGGTCGTTATGCTGATTGCTGAAAGCCGTAAGTAAAAGATTTACTGAGTTCAGCATAAGCTCTATACACATAAATATAACAATGGCATTTCTGCGGAATAACACTCCGGCCACTCCAATGCAAAAAAGGACAGCAGAAAGTAATATATAATGATTGATGGTTATTCCTGTCATACTATTTAATTTCTTTTTTACCAAGCATTACAGCACCAACTATTGCCGTGAGAAAAAGTACTGAAACCATTTCGAACGGCAGCATATATTTATTGTAAAGGACATTCCCCAATGTTTCAACCAAGCCAATATCCGACCGATGATTCAGTGCTATATTATCAACACCTTTCATTGCGCTTATCACAACTATCATCAGTAATCCTCCGGAAATTACAGCAGCAAATTTTGCCACCACACTTTTGTTGGGTTCAATTTCTTTGTTGAGGTTGAGCATCATGATGATAAACAGGAACAATACCATGATAGCACCTGCATAAACAATGAGATGTACTGCTGCCAGAAACTGTGCGTTCAGTAAAATATAGTGACCAAACAAAGTGAAAAAGAAAAATATCAGATACAATACGCTGTAAACAGGCTTTCGGGTAAAAACCGTCATCAAAGCACTGGCAACAGAGAGGGCAGAGAGTATGTAAAATGCGTATTGAATCACGATAGTTTAAAAGTGTAAAACCGGTGCGAAATTATATTTTTATTCCTAATTTAATAATGTGAAATATCAGTTTGTTTTTTCGGGGCAAACATAAATATCTGTAACTGCAACATGTACTTTATGCTGAGGGTAATACAGGCTGTTGGATTCGTATTCATATTTTTCCTCTTTAAACTTATCATCTTTAAACTCAGCTTCTTTATCACATTTTGTAAATGTCTGAACCGTATCAGCAGGAACAAGATAAGGACTGAGGGTGGTATCGGTGTAAGTGCATAATTCCGAACGAATGATATAACAATCTCTGCAAACATCTTTATCGCACGACTGCAAAAATGCAGCTGCAACAACGGACAGTGACAGCGATATTTCTTTCATTCCAACCACTTAGCTTTCTATCTGGCGATGTGCTCTTGCACGAACGCTAACATCAATTCTTTTTTCAGGTTCTATTCCTTCAACAAGTTTGTCTTTTCCAAAAATAAAATCATCTCTCAGTAAATCAACAGGAACATTTCTGTCTGTAAGAAAAATTGCTTCCTTGGGGCAGGCTTCTTCGCACAATCCGCAGAAAATGCAACGCAGCATGTTGATTTCATATACGGAAGCATATTTTTCTTCGCGGTAAAGATTTTCTTCTCCCGGTTTTCGTTCAGCAGCAGTCATGGTGATAGCTTCGGCAGGGCAAGCTACAGCACATAAGCCGCATGCAGTGCAGTTTTCTCTTCCCAACTCATCGCGTTTGAGCACATGCCACCCGCGCCACACAGGTGCTACCGGTCTTTTTTGCTCCGGATATTTTATGGTAACTTTCTTTTTGAATAAATGCTTCAGTGTAATCATCATCCCTTTTGCAATTTCGGGGAGATAGAGTTTTTCCATAAAACTCATCTTTTTGTTGACGACTACTTTGCTTCTGTTTGTTAAACTTTGCATTGTTTTTTATTTTTTCTATCCAACTCTATTATTTCTTTTTATTTAAAAATGAAACAATCCGTGTCTCCACAATAACACTAAACCTGTCAGTAACACATTGACAATAGATAACGGAATCATCACTTTCCATCCGAGGTTCATCAACTGGTCGTATCTGAAACGGGGGATGGTCCATCTTACCCACATAAATAAAAATATAAAGAAGAATATTTTTGCGAAGAAGAATACCACACCGAGTATTGCAAGTGTATTATGAGATAAACCTAATCCGCTTACAAATGGCATATTAAATCCACCGAAGTAAAGTGTGGCTATTACTGCTGATGAAATAAACATGTTGATGTACTCGGCAAATAGATAGAAACCAAGTTTCATGGATGAATACTCAGTATGATATCCTCCTACCAGTTCCGTTTCACATTCAGGAAGGTCGAAAGGTGTGCGGTTGGTTTCAGCAAATGCACACACCAGGAAAATTAAGAATCCCAAAGGCTGATAAAACACATTCCAGTGCGCACCATGTTGCTGCAAAACAATTTCACGAAGACTCAGTGTTCCTGTCATCATTACCAATGCAATAATGGCCATTCCCATAGCAAGTTCATAGCTGATCATCTGTGAGGATGCTCTGATTGCACCTAACAACGAATATTTATTATTGGAAGCCCAGCCTCCAATCATGATACCATAAACACCGATAGATACTACTGCAAAAATGTAAAGGATACCTATATTGACATCCGTTATCTGAAGAATGTATTCCCTTCCGTTGATGAGCAAAGAATTTCCCCAGGGAATTACCACACCTGTCATACATGCAGTAAGCATCATGAGTGACGGGCCTAAAATAAACAGTGCCTTATCAGCATGAGACGGAATGATTTCTTCTTTCATAAACATCTTCACACCGTCAGCCAAAGGTTGTAAAATTCCGAATGGTCCTGCTCGGTCAGGGCCTATCCTGTCTTGCATAAATGCTGCAATCTTTCGTTCAGCATAGGTTGAATACATCGCTATCAGCAATGAAACTGCAAACACTGCAATTACAAAAATGATTTTAAAAATAAGTTCTGAATATTCCATTGCTGAATTTAGTTGTTATGTGCTTTTTCACCAATCAGTTTCTGCCTTGACAAATCCTGTTTCAACTGCTTCAACTGTTCGTAATGATTTTGTGATATTACCGAATGTCTGTCTATATGACGTGGGCCTTCAATTACCCAGTCTGACAAGTTTTTCTTCTCGAAGCGACAAGTGTTGCATATCCATCCCGGTTTACCGTCTTCGGTATTTTCTATTTCATGATAAACGCCTTTTCTGCCGGTTACACGAAGTACTGCATCACCCGAAACCCACAATGCAACTCTTCCACAACAAACATCACAGTCGCGATGTGCATCAAGAGGTTTGGTAAACCAAACACGTGATTTAAATCGGAATGTTTTATCTGTTAATGCTCCTACCGGGCACACATCAATCATGTTGCCACTCCATTCATTATCTATTGCTTTTTCTATATAGGTCGAAATTTCTGCATCCCATCCTCTGTTGAGAACACCATGCACACGCTCAGGACACAACTGTTCAGCAACCTTCACGCAACGGTAACACATGATGCATCTGTTCATGTGCAGTTTTATTTTATCACCAATGTCACGCATCGGGAATGTTCTTCTTCTGAATACAGTGCGTGTGCCTTCATCGCCATGTTCATAGCTCAAATCCTGTAAGTCACACTCTCCTGCCTGATCGCATACAGGGCAATCCAGCGGATGATTTAGCAATAGAAACTCAACAACACCTTCACGTGCTTCGAGCACTTCAGGTGAAGTGATGTTCTGCACTTCCATTCCATCCATTACTGTCTGGCGGCATGCCACTACCAGTTTGGGCATGGGGCGCGGGTCTTTGTCAGAGCCTTTGGTAACTTTCACCAAGCACGTACGGCAATATCCTCCTGATGTTTTTAATGTAGAGTAATAGCACATGGTTGGCGGGACAATATCGCCTCCTATTTTGCGTGCTGCTTCTACAATGGTTGTTCCGTCAGGAACTTCTATGGTATGTCCGTCAATGGTAACGCGAGCCATGTTATGATTCTTGTAAGTTATTTATACGGTAATAATGTTTTACATCACTATTACCTTTATCTATATACTGTTCAAATTCACTGCGGAAATGTCTGATGGCAGCAGCTACAGGCCATGCAGCAGCATCACCAAAAGGACAAATTGTTTTACCTTCTATTTTTCTCTGAATATCCCACAACAGGTCAATGTCTTTTGTTTCACCTTTGCCATCTAACAGGCGACTGAGAATTTTATACATCCATCCTGTTCCTTCTCTGCAAGGTGAACATTGCCCGCAACTTTCGTGATGATAGAACCGTGAGAAGTTCCACACATTTTTTACTACGCTGGTATCTTCATCCATCACAATAAATCCTCCTGAACCAAGCATGGTACCTGTGGCAAAACCTCCGTCTGCAAGACTTTCATAAGTCATCAGGCGAGGTTCACCGTTGGCAGTCTTCAAAATTAAATCGGCAGGCAACACCGGAACGGATGACCCTCCTGCTACAACAGCTTTCAATTTTTTTCCGTTGCGTATTCCTCCGCAATATTGATCGCTGTAAATAAATTCTTCTACAGGCACACCCAGTTCAATTTCATAAACTCCGGGTTTATTAATATGTCCTGATGCTGAAATAAGTTTGGTACCGGTGCTTTTACCTATTCCAATCTTAGCATACTCTTCACCTGTTATTCTGATGATAGGAACTACTGCGGCAATGGTCTCTACGTTGTTTACTACAGTAGGGCATCCCCACAAACCTTTGACAGCAGGAAACGGTGGTTTGATACGCGGGTTTCCACGTTTACCTTCGAGTGATTCGAGTAATGCAGTTTCTTCTCCGCATATATATGCTCCTGCACCGCAATGCACATGCAGGTCGAGGTCGAAGCCGCTGCCTAAAATATTTTTTCCCAAATAGCCTGCAGCATAAGCTTCGTCAATTGCTTTTTGAAGTATATGATACACGTACATCATCTCGCCACGGATGTAGATGTATGATGTGTTGGCTCCAAGTGCAAAACTGGAAATAATCATACCTTCAATGAGGATATGCGGTTTGCGTTGCATGAGGTAACGGTCTTTGAAAGTACCGGGTTCACTCTCGTCTGCATTACAAATTAAGTAACGTGGTTCACCGGGAGGTTTAGCCAAAAAACTCCATTTCATTCCTGTTGGGAAACCTGCACCACCTCGTCCGCGAAGTCCTGACTTCTGCACTTCGGCAACAATATCTTCGGGTTTCATCTGAAGTGCTTTTCTGAGCGATTCGTAACCGCCAGTTTCCTGATAGCCGCTTAGCGTATTGATGCCCGGCTTATCCAAATTATCTAAAAGCAGTTGTCGTCCCATTGTCAAGATTTAATTTTTTCTTTTTCCCAATGTGTTCTGCGCACACCGGCATTTTTGTGTTCTTCAAGAATGGTATCTACTTTTTCAAGCGTCAGGTTTTCGTGATAGGTTTCGCCAATCTGCATCATGGGAGCTGTTCCGCAACTTGCCAGACATTCTACTGTTTTCAGAGTAAACATTCCGTCAGCTGTGGTTTCTCCGTTTTTAATTCCTAACTTTTTCTCTATATATCTCACCACATCTTCTGCACCCATGAGCCAGCATGGTCCTGTATGACAAACTTCAATCAGGCATTTACCAACCGGTTTCAGATTAAACATGGTATAAAAAGTAGCCACTTCATAAACTTCTATCGGCTGTATTCTGAGAATAGATGCAACATAATCCATTACTTCAGGACTCAGCCAACCGTCAAACTCTGCCTGTGCAATATGTAATATAGGCAATATTGCGACTTATGTTTCCCTTCGGGATATCGCTTGATTATTTTTTCGATGAGTGCAAGTGCATCATCTGAAAATTTTATTTCTTTATTAGTTGCCACGATATTTATTTTACTTTCTACAATCTACAGTTTAAATATTTTTTATGCATCCAACTCACCTGCGATTACATTCATCGAACTCATTGTAAGAATGGCATCACTGAGGTAACCTCCCTTAATCATTTCAGGGTAACCCTGATAATAAATAAAACAAGGTCTGCGCATGTGCAGACGATAAGGTGTTCTTCCTCCGTCACTCACCAGATAGTAGCCCAACTCACCGTTGCCGCCTTCCACACAATGATATACTTCGCCTTTGGGCACTGAGGTTTCACTCATAATTATTTTAAAGTGATATATCAATGCTTCCATTTTGGTATATACATCCAGTTTCTGAGGAAGATAGTAATCCGGTACATCAGGAGCATAATAAGATGTCTTGTCTTCGAGTTTATCCAACTTTTCTATTGCCTGTTTAATAATTTTTATGCTTTCCCACATTTCCTGTTCGCGCACCATAAAACGATCATACGTATCACCATTGGTACCAACAGGAATGATAAAGTCAAATTCTTCATAAGACGAATATGGATTCATCACGCGCACATCATAATCTACTCCGGCAGCACGTAAATTAGGACCTGAGAAAGAATAAGCCAATGCCAACTCAGCTGATATAGGGCCGCAGTTAATTGTGCGATCCATAAATATTCTGTTACGCACAAGCAGTGCTTCAAATTCTTTCAGACAACGAGGCAATTCTTCAAGCAGTTTTTCAATCTTAAGCCATGCAGCCTGATTAAAATCCCGCTCAAGCCCGCCAATGCGTCCGATGTTGGTATTCATTCGTGCGCCACAAATTTCTTCGTATATGTCATAAATATGTTCGCGGAACTGGAAGATATACAGAAATCCTGTCATTGCACCACTGTCAACGCCTATCACCGAATTACAAATGATGTGATCGGATATACGGGCAAGTTCCATGATGATGATGCGTAAATACTCAACCCGTTTGGGAAGTTTTATGCCGGCAAGTTTTTCTACAGTCATGTGCCATCCCATATTATTGAGAGGCGAAGAGCAATAGTTAAGCCTGTCGGTGATGGGAGTTATTTGTCCGTAGGGTCTGCGTTCTGAAAGTTTTTCGAATGCACGGTGAATGTATCCGATGGTTTGTTCTGTATCTACTACAATTTCGCCATCCATTTTAAGTACATTCTGAAAAATACCATGTGTGGCAGGGTGTGTAGGTCCCAGATTAAGGGTGGTATATTCCTTACTGATGACTTCCTGTTTTGTATCCTGATTAACATCTTCTTTCATTTCTCTAAAATTTATCTGCCAAACATTTTATCATCTTTATCAAATCTTGCCTGATCTTCGAGTGGATATTCTTTTCTCAGTGGCCAGCCTACCATGCTATCCTCATTGAGTATTCTTTTCAGTTTAGGATGACCGTCAAAATGAAAACCAAAAAAGTCATACGCTTCGCGTTCCATCCAGTTGGCAGCAGGCCACACATCTGTAATAGTAGGAAAATGCGGAGGGTCGTGATGTACGTAAGTTTTCAGTCGTATGCGCAGGTTGCGTTTCCAGTCATGCAGGTGATATACCATACAAAATGGTTTCGGAGTATCGGGGTAATGAATGCCATTGCATGTTGTGAGATAAGCAAAACCGTTTTCTTTAAGCCAGATGATTACATTTTTTATTACATCAACTGATATTTCCGCAACAGAAACATCGTATAACTTTTCGACACTGATAATTTTTTCACCAAAATGCTCTTTGAGCATTTTCTCCAATTCATCAGCCTCTATTGTTTGAAACATATTTGTCTGTATTGATAAGAAAGGTTTTTATTTTATTCCATAACTTGCAAGCAGTTCTGCATACTCGGCAGAATTTCGTCTGCGTAATGATTCATTTTGTGCAAGCTCCTGAATTTTCATCACGCCATCAAGAATCATCTCAGGACGAGGAGGACATCCCGGTACATATACATCAACAGGGATTATTCTGTCAATTCCCTGCAGCACGCTGTAAGTATCAAATATTCCACCTGAACTTGCACATGCACCTACAGACAATACCCATCTCGGTTCAGCCATTTGTTCATATACCTGACGCAACACAGGCCCCATTTTTTTTGCTATGGTACCCATCACCATCAGCATATCTGCCTGACGGGGAGAGAAGCTCAGTCGCTCGGCACCAAAGCGGCCGAAGTCGTAATGCGAAGCCATGGTAGCCATGAACTCAATACCACAACAGGAAGTTGCAAATGGCAATGGCCATAAAGAATTTTTACGGGCCATTCCAACTGCTCGGTCTAAAGTAGTGGCAAGAAAGCCATGACCTTCATAACCTTCAAGACGTTCGTTTGAGAGGTGAACTTTCCGTACATTTATATCTGACATTTTACTAATTCTAAAATTAATTAATTTTTTATTTCTGATATCATTCCCACTTCAATGCTCCTTTGCGAATGATGTAAATAAATCCTACCAGCAGCAAGCCTACAAAGAGCAGCATTTCAATAAAACCTGTAAGTCCAAGTTTCAGAAAATTAACTGCCCACGGATACATAAAAATCACCTCCACATCAAACAGTACAAATAAAATTGCTACCAGAAAATATTTAATTGAAAACGGCAACCGTGCATTATCCTGAGATTCGATTCCACATTCAAAAGTATCAAGCTTAATTTCCGATTTACGTTTAGGACCCAGAAGGTGTGTTGCAAAAATTGTTGCAATTACAAATCCAATAGCTACAACAAACATGATGGCTATCGGAAAATAATCAGCAGGTATGCTTAAAAAAACCATGACAGTGTATTTTACAGCACAAAGTTAGCCTTTTTCCATAATGCCAAAGTGAAAACGGCTTTTTGTTTTTAATGCTATGATAGTCAAAACAAAAAAGAGGAAGCAATGCCTCCTCTTTTATTTTGTTTAATTGTATTGTAAAAAACTTCTCTCTAAGCAGCACAAAATCTGTAATGTGCTTTTTTACAGAAACTCTTAATCAGTCATTCTGAAATAATCTGCGGGTATATACTTCGCTGTTGATGATAATCTTAACCGTATATATTCCTGATGAGTAACCATAATTTTTAGCAATGAAAGGATAGGTATATGTTCCCGGTTCCTGTTTGCCTTTGAACAGAGTTGCAACCGTTTGACCAAGTTTGTTGATTACAACCAAGGAAACATCTGAAGTTTGATCCAGATAGTAGGTAACATTGGTTTGTCCGCTGAATGGATTGGGGCTAACCGTAAAATTAAACTTATCATCGCTTATGGAAGCTGCAACTGTTTTGCTGATTTCATTTTTACCATCATAATCAATCTGGTTCAAACGATAATAATATACTACACCCGGAAGCACATTGGCATCCCTGAAGGAATAAGACTGCATAATACTGGTTGTGCCATGACCATCCACCCATCCTATTTTTTCAAACTCTTTGCCATCGGTGCTACGTTGCACATCAAAACCTTTGTTATTCTTTTCACTTGCGGTTGACCAGTTCAGAACAATCTGTCTGTCTTGACCCTTTGCAGTGAAATAGAGCAATTCCACAGGTAGTGGTGTTGGTGCTTGCGCAGTACCAAACATCAGCGGAATAGTTGAACTGGCAGGATTGATTGCAGTATATATTAAATTAGTACGGGTTACAGGACCCGGTAAAGATGTTCCTCCAATACAAAGATTTGCCGGAAAAGGATTTAAATACCAGTTTGCAGCTATTGCCGGATTACCTGTTTTGTTTACCATTACAGTTTGCCCTTGGTTGCCATTGCCATAGCCATTTTCAGTAAGTGTAACATCAAGAACACCTGATGTGCTGATAGTATTTCCCAACAACATTCTCCATAAACCATTATTCAATGCTGTTGCACCTAATGAATGATATTTAACACTACACTCATCTGTTGCTCCTCCTGTAAATGCAGTATTGGATGCAGGAACAGTATTATCAAATCCAACCAGGAAATAAGAAGGATTTGGTGCTAATGCAGTAGATACATTAAGCTGCATGTTAGAATACTTGGTACTTGTACCTACAGGTAAATCATAAATTCCGGTTGCCCCTGTAGTAGCCTTTTTCAACACATAGAAATCAAGACCTGAACCCGGACCTACAATGTAGCTATTAGGATTCATGCCCGTAATCACCCCTGTTGATAAAGGGTTGGTCACCTCTACATATCCTCTATAATTAGGTGGGACACCATTATGGTTTCTTGCACCAGGCAATATCAATTTACCTGTGTTAAATGTCAGATCACCTGATAAACCTAGTCTCATATATGCAGCCGAAGTATTTCCATGATATAGAACAGAAACTGTTGATGGAACAGACTGATTCAGATAAACACTTCCCAATATTCCACTGTTTTTGTAATCCTGATTGGCAGCGCCATTAAATTCCAAAACAGAGCCACCACTCGTATAGAAAACACTTGCTCCATTTACCAGAAAATCACCGGCTACTTTCACGTATTTACCATTTCCACCCGGTGCAGCATTCAGATATGAAGAAGTATTCATTGCACCTGAGCCTGTATTGTAACCAACTTTTAAGTTACCTTTTACATCAAAATCCTGATTGGCATAAACACGATATGCTAAATTAGATTTAAAAACATCAAGGTGATAGAATGCATTGGCACCTGTAAGGTTACCATCTAAGTTTTGAGTTCCTCCGGTATAATTTGGTGAAGAAGACGGACCATCCAATATTACACGTGATCCTGTCTGCGCATTAAATGACCCATTATTTTTAAAATCTTTACAAATTTCGAGTACACCGGTACCTGTAACTGTTAATGCTGCACCCGGGTTAATAGTTAAATTCCGACAACTAACTGTTCCTGTGATGATAGGAGGATTTACGTATGTACTTGTGATTAATGCATCCGTTTCGCCATTAACTCCTGAACAGCTGGGGATATTACATCCACCCCAATTAACAGGGTCGTTCCAGTCGGAACTTACTGTACCTGTCCATGTAATTGCACTTCCATTAGGGATGCTGTTACTTATTCCACATGTTGAGTTTGAAGTATATAATGAAAATCCTGATGTACTGTTGGTATAATTACTAATAAATATCAGGAAAACATCATTTGCATTTGCAGTGATGGGCGGTTGATATGCACCATTATATCCCGGATAAGCAGGTGGCGAATTACCTCCTGTATAACAACCGGTAACACCCAGTGCACTATAATTGCAACTTACCAAAGCAGTGCCTGGTGAACTGGTAATAGTATTACAATTAGTTAAAGGTGCGGTCCCTGCAATCCTCCAAACTGCAAAGTCATAATCTGTCTCGTTAAATCCATTCCAGTCATTAGGAACTATATCAAACATAAGTAGCCCGGGAGAGGTAATTGTAACCTGATACCATGCGCCACCTCTGTCTCCTGAAGCAAGACAAATGCCACCGGTAAAATCACATTTTGATCCATAACCCTGATAACCCGGATTAGGTACGAATATACTGCTTGAACATACAATATTTGGCGAAGCACAATCAGCTCCGGGAGTAGGAGGATATTGATTGACACAACCTGTACCACCATCCATTATAAATAAAGTAAATGAACCTACGTCTCCATTTTTGCCATCCACTGCAATGTAATAATCGTAACCTACTGCAAGACCTGACTGAGTTATTTCAGAATTAAGATAGCTTGAAAATCCACAACTTCCACGGTTATCATTACAGGTTACATAGGTTAGAGTATTTCCTGAACCACATGGTACCACTCCTGTTAACGGAGAACGAGTGTAGAGTGCGATTTGTGTATCATAGAGTGAACCACGTTCAGTACGTATTTTAACACAGCCGCTGGCCGGGGCACGAAAACGATACCAAACTGTATTTACTTGTGCGGCACCTCCTGAATTAGTCCAGCAACCGGGAGGTGCAGGTTCATCTGCATTGGTTCCACAAATATTACTACCCGGCAAATATAAACCTGCTGGTGATAAAGGAGGTATAGGGAATGCGTTGCAAGGTGCATCATTGGAAGGACCTCCGGTAGAAGTAATACTAACATTATCCACAGCAGCGGGAGGTTGAGTACCCACTGAAGCATCGTTTCGCCAACTGAACACCAAACGGAATTGTCTTCCTGCTAAAGCATTAAGTGATGCTGTGTACAGTGCATAAGACGACTGACCATTGAGAGGACCTGCAATATGAACCGGATTATTCAGGTTAGGCAAAACACCGGCAACAGCACCTCCTACTATAACAGCACCTGCCGTAGGTGTATATGATACAGGAACGGCAAAAACTTCGAGATAATCGTAGCCGCTCTCACCGGCAACACGATAAGAAAATGTGAGGTTGATACAGCTTCCTCCACCTGTGAGGTCTATAATGGTACTGCTCATTGCATGTACTCGTGACGTTGCTGATGTATTATATGTATTGGTACTTCCTCCGGTGTTTGAAATATATAAACCTCGGCTACCACTGGCGCTGGTAGCGTTACCTATATACCACTGATTGGTTTGACCTGAATTATAGAATGTCCAGTTGATACATCCTTCAAAATCTTCGTTATAAGGAGGTAAACCGCTTACAACAGGATTAGTTCCTGTAGTAAAGTTATAGACAAAAAATCCGCAACCTGCCGTATTTGCACCAAATGAGTTAACCGGAATAATACGCCAGAAATAGGTTGTATTAGCTGCAAGACCTGTGAGATTAAATGTATTTTGACTGGTTGTACCTACAGTAGTCCAAGGGCCACCTAATGCCGGTGCTGTTTGAACCTGATAACTTGTTGCACCATTGCATCCTAAAGAATGGTTCCAGTTTAACGCAACATTACAGGGAGATAGACCTAATGCACCGTTTGATGGTGTGGTATAAACTACACAATTAGGCACTGCAGTAGGAGTTTGATAGGTTAACAAAACATTGTCAACTGCTGCAGGAGGGTTGGTACTTGCACCTGTATTGCCATCGCTTACAAATAAAAATGCAAGGGTATAATTAATTCCATTGCCAGCCATCTTGGGGTCTAAATTTATTGTTTCACCTTGCCAGGTATTAAATCCATTATACCAAACAGAACCTACCTGATATAATGTCTGAATATCGTTGGTAGTGATTGGTCCCGCTTTGGGTATCAGATACACTTTCATGTTATCCAAATCGGTATTGGACACATCAGTCTCACCCATACATTTCCAGTTAAAACTTAAAGTAATGCAAGAATTGTTTGCAGGAAATGTTACCGTCAATGTTCTTGCAAGAATGAGTGAGTCACGTGTGGTGAATGTATAGGTGTATGGTGGAGTTGGTGCAGCAGGATTGGAAGACACATAAGCTGCCTGCGTACCTGATACAGAGCCGGCAGCAGTGCTTACTACCCAGGCATCTGCCGGTGGAGTAACAGTATTTTTGTTGCTGCCCAGTTGTTTCCGGCAAGTCCGCCACCTGCATCAAAGTTACCTCCATTGGCAGGACCGATTACAGTCACTTGCGACCATCCTGTATAACTAAAACTTAGTATTATACCGGCTATAAGTGTGTAAATCTTTTTCATTTTATT
The DNA here is from genome assembly GCA_001567275.1 of Bacteroidetes bacterium OLB10. GTDB lineage: Bacteria > Bacteroidota > Bacteroidia > AKYH767-A > OLB10 > OLB10. The sequence goes on along the minus strand of LNBX01000030.1, from coordinate 56,332 downwards.
TTCTGTAGATTAAATTCGAGTTTCAAATATATAATGTAAAAATTAAAAAAGAGAACAGTTTCTCAAAAATTTTTTTTATCTCATCCTCCTGAATTTCTATATGCAGTGTACCCAACATTTTATTCCTCAATAAGGCCGAAAAAATATTATTTCTGTCAAGCCTTTTTTAGAAAGATTGGGTAAATCAGCTAAAAAATCAAGTTAATGACCGGTTATACGAATACCAAGCTCAGAAAGTTGCTCATTTTCGATAAATGAAGGTGCATCAATCATAATATCGCGGGCAGCATTGTTTTTTGGAAAAGCGATAAAATCACGTATAGAATCTGACCCTCCGAAAAGTGAGCATAAACGATCGAAACCAAAAGCCAGGCCACCATGTGGTGGAGCTCCATACTGGAATGCATTCAGCAGAAAACCAAACTGTTCCATTGCTTTTTCGGGAGTAAACCCGAGAATTTCGAACATTCTGGATTGTAAAGTTTTATCAAAAATACGAATAGATCCTCCTCCTATTTCCACGCCATTGATGACTAAATCATAAGCATTGGCCCTGACCTTACCCGGCTGAGTACTTAATAGTTCTATATCCTCAGGTTTGGGTGAGGTAAAAGGATGATGCATAGCATGAAAACGTTGTGCTTCTTCATTCCATTCGAGTAAAGGGAAATCAATGACCCAGAGACTTGAAAATTTGTTTTTATCGCGCAGCCCCAACCGGTTGCCTATTTCGAGGCGAAGTTCGCTAAGTGCTTTTTGTGTTTTCTGTTTCTGTCCTGAAAGAATCAATACTAAATCGCCCTTCTGTGCTCCCATTCTCTGAGCCGTTTGCAACAACTCTTCAGAAGAATAAAATTTATCAATACTAGATTTGATACTTCCGTCAGAGTTATAACGAATATATACCAATCCTCCTGCACCAATCTGTGGTCGCTTAACCCAATCTGTCAATTCATCTAATTGTTTGCGGGTGTAAGCAGCACAACCTGAAGCAACAATTCCGGCAGTATATTCAGCGTCATCAAACAATTTGAATTTGCCTGAAGGAAAAGCAGGTTGAGTTTCGTCACTTTTAAGTTCCTGAATGCACATTTCAAACCTGGTATCCGGTTTGTCGTTGCCATAATTTTTCATGGCATGAGCAAAGGTCATTCGTGGCAATTGTGGTACATCAAGATTTTTTACTTCTTTGAACAAATGTTTCACCAGCCCTTCAAATGTTGCCAAAATATCTTCTTGTTCTATAAAACTCATTTCGCAGTCAATCTGAGTAAACTCAGGTTGTCTGTCGGCACGCAGGTCTTCATCGCGAAAGCATTTCACAATCTGATAATAACGGTCGAAACCGGCCACCATCAACAATTGCTTAAATGTTTGTGGCGACTGTGGTAATGCATAAAATTGTCCGTTGTGCACTCTGGAAGGAACAACAAAATCGCGCGCTCCCTCAGGTGTTGATTTTATTAAAACAGGTGTTTCTACTTCAATAAATTTTTCTCCGTCAAGATAATTACGAATCAGTGAAGCAAGTCTGTGCCTCAATTCAAGATTGGCTCTGACACTTGTTCTGCGAAGATCGAGATATCGGTATTTCATTCGAAGTTCGTCACCTCCATCGGTGTTTTCTTCAATGGTAAAAGGAGGTGTTTCAGAAGCATTTAATATTTCAAGATTTTCTACAAGCACTTCAATTTCTCCGGTAGGAATTTTCAGGTTTTTGTTAATGCGTTCGGTAACTTTTCCTTTTACCTGAATAACATATTCGCGGTTAACGTTGCGTGCTGTTTTACACAATTCTTCATTCACATCCATGTTAAAAACAAGTTGAGTTATTCCATAGCGATCACGCAAATCAATAAAAGTCATTCCGCCTAAATCGCGTGACTTCTGAACCCATCCGCATAATGTAACCTGCAAACCATTCTGTTGCATAGATAACTCTCCACAAGTGTGTGTACGAAGCATTAAGTATGAATTTTAAAAAGAGAGGCCGAAATTATGAAATAAGCACTTAGAAACCTTATGAAATGGACTGTTGAAAAAATCAAAAAGAAAAAGTAATCAATGTCAAACTTTCGCAATACTATGGTTGTTGTGAGCAATAAGGATAGTTAATATTTTCATTTTCACTGAAAAAGACTATTTTTGCGGCTCGTGAAAATGCGATATTAATTTTAAATTTTAACATAACATGACAAAAGCAGAGTTGGTAAATGAAATTTCGGTAAAAACCGGAGTAGAGAAAATGGTGGTGCAGAATGTAGTTGAGTCCATGATGAAGGTGGTAAAGAACTCATTGGTGCAACATGACAATGTTTATTTAAGAGGTTTCGGTAGTTTTATAGTTAAAAAAAGAGCTCAAAAAACCGGCCGAATTATTACAAAAAATACAGCTATTATTATTCCGGAGCATTTTATTCCTGCATTTAAACCGGCTAAGACCTTTACCGATAAAGTAAAGAATGCTCATAAGAAGAAAGAATCTCAACCTCAGTTGTAATTAACTGAATGTCTTCATCGTCCAAAAGTATTCTGACAATTGCAATTGCAGTTGTTTTAGTTTTCTTGTTATTTCTACTTCCACGCTACAAAAAAAAGTACCGGTACTGAAGCAATGGCTCCTGCAAAAAGTGAGTTTGATGTTGCTTTATATGAGAAAAATGCAATATCTGCATTGGACCAGGGAGGAAAAAAACAATTGGACAGTTTAACTGCATTAGCCAAAGGTGGAAATTCCGATTCTCTGATTTCGTTTTGGGATCAGCACAAGAAACCGGGAATTTCCGCCTTTTATGCTGAAAAAAAGGCTAAAAAAGATATTTCAGAAAAAAATTATTTGAATGCCGCTTACCGTTATTTCGATGCTTTTAAAGATGCAAATGATTCTCTCGAACAGAGCTATTTTGTTAATAAAGCAATTGAATGCTACACGGAAGTACTTAAAATCAACCCTGAAAACCTGAATGCAAAGACTGATTTAGGAATATGCTATGCCGAAAGTGCTATAAACCCAATGCAGGGAATTGCACTTTTGCAGGAAGTGGTTAAAAAAAGACCCGAATCACGAGAATGCACAGTTAAATCTCGGATTTTTATCAGTAAAATCGGGACAATATGATAAAGCCCTGGCCCGGTTTAATACTGTACTGAAAATCAACCCTTCAAGAGTTGATGTTTACGTTTTTATAGGACAAACCTATTTGCAAATGGGGAATAAAGCAGAGGCCATCCGAAATTTTGAGACCTTTAAATCGCTGAGTAATAACACCCAGGCACTGGCTCAAATAGATGCTTATCTTAAAGAACTTAAATCTACTCCCTGATATATATCAAAAAATACTACTTTTGCATTCCCTTTTTTAAAACGGAAATACTAATTATAAAAATATTTAAATAATATGCCAAGCGGAAAGAAGAGAAAACGCCATAAAATGGCCACTCACAAGCGCAAAAAAAGATTGAGAAAAAACAGGCATAAAAAGAAATAACCTTTTGCCTTAACACGGTTTACGGTTTTAATTTAAAACCGGTGTCTGACCGTATTTTTATCAGGAGTAATTGCTCCATCAATCAAAATTTTTTGTCTTGAGTAACGATTTAATTATAGACTCAAGCCCATCGGAAGTACGAATAGCCCTCTTAGAAGAAAAGAAACTCGTTGAACTTAACAGCGAAAAAAGGGACAGAAGTTTTGCGGTAGGCGATATTTATCTTGGAAAGGTAAAAAAGCTCATGCCTTCACTCAACGCAGCATTCGTTGACATAGGATATGAGAAAGATGCTTTTTTACATTATCTCGACCTTGGCCCACAGTTTCAGTCACTGCTTAAATTTGTAAAAGATACTCAGGCAGGCCGTCAAACAGACTCTACGCTTAATCAGTTTGAACTTGAAAAAGACATCATCAAAACGGGTAAGATTACCCAGGTGATGAGTTCGGGATTATGGCTACCGGTTCAGATTGCCAAAGAACCTATCTCTACCAAAGGTCCGCGTATCACTACAGAAATTTCAATTGCCGGACGATATTTTGTGGTTACTCCTTTTTATAACCATGTGTCAGTATCGTCAAAAATAAAAAGCCCGGAGGAACGCAGCAGACTCAAACGATTAGCCCTTAGCATTAAGCCAAAAAATTTCGGAATTATAGTAAGAACCGTAGCCGAAGGAAAAAAAGTAGCAGAACTGGATAAAGATATTCAGGATGTGCTGATGCGTTGGAATAATTTTTATGAAGCACTTAAAATATCTAAACCCGGACAAAAAGTTTTAGGTGAAATTGACCGCACTTCTTCTATTCTCAGAGATATACTGAACCCAAACTTCAGCAATATTTATGTGAATGATCAGATTCTGTATGACGAAATAAAAACTTATCTGCACTCTATTGCTCCTGAGCAAGAAGATATCATCAGAATGTTTAAAAATAAGCAACCGATTTTTGAGCATTTTGGTATTGACAAACAAATCAAATCCGACTTTGGCAAAACAGTGCCCATGCAAAACAGTGCCTATCTTGTGATAGAGCATACCGAAGCCATGCATGTGATTGATGTGAATAGTGGCGGAAGAAACCGTGGCGACAGCGACAGTCAGGAAAACAATGCATTTGAAACCAACTGCATGGCAGCACGTGAGATTGCCCGTCAGCTGCGCCTGCGTGATATGGGCGGAATCATTGTCATTGATTTTATTGACATGACAAACCTTGAGCATAAAAAGCAACTTTACGAAGTGCTCAAAGAAGTGATGAAACGTGATACTGCAAGGCATACCATTTTACCTCCGAGCAAATTCGGTCTGATACAGTTGACCCGCGAAAGGGTACGACCGGAAATGAAAATATCTACTACTGAAAAATGTCCTTCATGCAACGGAACAGGTGAAATAAGAGCCAGCATATTGCTGATGGACGAAATAGAAAACAACCTGCGTTATCTGGCACAGGAACAAAATGAGCGTAAGGTCACACTTTGTGTTCATCCTTATCTGGAGGCCTTTATCAACAAAGGTTTATACTCATTAAAACTGCGCTGGTATTTTAAATATAAAATTAAAGTAACTGTTGAAGCAGTTTCATCTTACGCCATTACACAATACACTTTTTACAAACAAAAAAGGCGAAGAGATAAAAATCTGAGCTGATACTTCCTAAAAAATCATTCACAATTTACATGTCGAGGGTAGTGTTCTCTTTTTGTGAGAGAGAAATTTAAATCATGTACATTCACAAAAAGCCCTGAAAGGATTCCTTATGCCCTTTAGTGACTACATTTTGTAATCCATTACATTTGTTACCTCAATTAAGAAATTCTGTATGAAACAATTTTTGACATTATTTATCATGATTATTCTGATGAATGCCTGCAGCACACCACCGTCAGCAACTAATAATACTACTGAATTCAACAAACAGTTTGATGATTACAAAAACCGGTTTGTGGAACAGATGTGGAAGATATATCCCATGTGGGCAACAGAAATCGGATATCACAAGTATGACAGTATTCTTGAAATAAACAATGCTGATTATCGCAATCGTATTTTACAATTCGTAAAAGAAAATCTCGATTCTCTTCAGGGATTTGATTCCACTAAATTGTCTGACTTAAATAAAATGGATGCGGAAATCATAAAGAATTTTCTGCAGAAGAGTAAATTCAATATAGAAGAATTAAAATCATGGCAGTGGGATCCTTCAGGATACAATGCAAGCGGAAACCTCTCTTACATGCTTTCCGAAAATTACGAACCGCTGAACAGCCGAATCATAAATATCTCTAAAAAATTAGAACAGATACCTGCATATTACACTGCTGCCAAAGAAAATATTCAAAACCCTTCACCCGAACATCTTAAACTTGCCATCGAGCAGAATTCAGGCGGATTTGAATCACTTGAAGCAACGTTAAAAGATTCATTAGCGCAAAGCACACTGAGCAGCGATGAAAAAACAAAGGTTGAGACTGAGATGAAAAATGCAATGGCAGCTGTTCAGGATTATATCTCTTTTCTGAAAAATCTGAAAAATGAAAATGGAAGAAGTTTCAGACTGGGAAGTGATTTGTATGGTAAGAAATTCAACTTTGAAATTGAAAGTAGTTATACCTATGAACAGATTTACGACTCTGCCATGCAGCGGAAAAAATATCTGCACACGCAGATGGCAGCCCTTGCAACACAACTATGGCCAAAATATTTTGGAAATACGCCCATACCCGGAGATACGCTGACACTGATCAGTAAGGTGATTGATACGTTATCCATGAATCATGTTAAGCCGGAAGATTTTCAATCAACAATAGAGAAACAAATTCCGGAGCTGGAAAAATTTGTTACTGACCATAACCTGATTTATCTCGATCCTTCCAAGCCTTTGAAAGTAAGAAAAGAACCTGCCTACATGGCTGGTGTTGCGGGTGCTTCTATAAGCGCACCCGGTCCCTATGACAAAAACGGAAACACCTATTACAATGTTGGGTCACTTGCGGGTTGGGATGCAAAGCGTGCAGAAAGTTATTTGCGTGAATACAATAACTACACTTTGCAGATTCTGAATATTCACGAAGCTGTGCCCGGTCATTATACACAACTTGTTTACAGTAACAATTCGCCAAGTATTATCAAATCTATACTCGGAAATGGTGCCATGATTGAAGGATGGGCAGTGTATGGTGAGTTGATGATGCTTGAAAATGGATATGGCAACAACGAACCTGAAATGTGGCTGATGTATTATAAATGGAATCTGAGAACAGTATGCAATACTTTGCTCGACATAAGTGTGCACACCCGTAATATGTCGCATGATGAAGCAATGCACTTACTTACCAAAGAAGCTTTTCAGCAAAATGCAGAAGCTGAAGGAAAATGGAGAAGAGTAATGCTTACCAATGTGCAACTGACAAGTTATTATACAGGATTTAAAGAAATATGTGACCTGCGCGAAGAGTGTAAGAAAATTCAAGGAGATAAATTTAATCTGAAAGCTTTTCACGAAAAATTTCTCAGTTATGGCAGTGCCCCTGTTAAATTGATTCGTGCACAGATGTTAGCTGATTTGCAACAAAAGAAACAGTAATGAATCGTTTCAGTCTGTTTTTAGCAAACATTAAAAAACTTGCCGGTGTTTATGTTGCCGGTCTGGTGTTATTGTTTGCAATCAGATTGTTTTTTATGACCCGGATTTTTTCATGGCAGGAAGCCGGTCAGTTCAAATCAGAAATCATTTCAGCTTTTGTTGTCGGGTGGCGTTTTGATACGATGGTGCTGATGTATGGACTGGCCATTCCTTTGTTGCTGTGTTTAATTGCATTGCTGTTCCACTCTGAAAAATATCACATTCTGATTAACATCTTCAACATGCAGTATAGCAAGTTTATGCTGTTTGTTTTTACATTCATCGGAATTGTTGATGTATATTATTTCAATTACTTTCAGTCGCACATCAATGTGCTGGCTTTTGGTTTGTTTGAAGATGATACCGCTGCAGTACTTAAATCGGTATGGACGGATTATCCTGTGGTGAAGGTGTTGATTGCACTACTGATTGCAAGTTTTTTAATTCATCGTACAGTCAGAAGAATATTCAGAAACATGCATACCGACAGTTCAAAAAAGATTCCTTTAGCACCACTGTGGTCAGTCATTGCATTAGGAGCTTTTTTTCTGGGCATGCGCGGTTCGGTAGGCACATTCCCTTTGCAAATAGATGATTCCACTGTTTGCGATAACAGCAATGTAAATCTTTTGCCTATAAACGGAGTGTTTGCCATTAAAGAAGCATTTCTGATGAGAAGCCGTCAGATGAGTATTGACGGCAATATTGCTTTCTTAAAAAATATCGGTTTCGGTAATGTGCAGTCAGCCGTAACAACTTATTTCGGCAAACCTGCAACTGCAGATCCTTTTGAAATTTATTTTGATACCACTGCCACAGATACTGCTACAAGACCTTTGCCCAATGTAGTTTTCTTTCTCATGGAAAGTATGAGTAATAACAATCTTTATTATCACAGTCCAACATTAAATTTATACGGAGCACTTGAAAAACATCTGGGCAAGGATATTTTTCTCCGCAATTTTTTATCGAGTGGCAATGGAACCATCAACAGCCTGGAAGGCATTATGGTGAACACCCCTATAACTTCTCTGGCACAGTCAGAATATAACGGAATTGCATATTCATCATCTGTGGCTCTGCCTTTTTTGAATGCAGGTTATGAAACCACTTTCATTACAGGTGGCAAATTCGGTTGGAGAAACATCAATGAGTTTATACCGCATCAATATTTTCAGCATGTTGAGAGCAAGGACAATGTGATGAAAGAAATTCCGGGAGCTACCGAATGTGAATGGGGGGTTTATGATCAATACCTGTTTGATTATGTGTTTAAGAAATTAAAAGAAGCAAAACGTCCGCAGATGATTTTTGTGCTGACAACTACCAACCATACTCCGTTTCATCTGCCTGATAATTACAAACCTTATCCGATAAAACTTACAGCAGAAATCAGATCGAAACTTTTGACAGATGAAACTATGGCTGTAAAAAATCTTACCAATCTGCAATACTCCAATGACTGTTTAGGGCATTTTATGGATGAGATTAAGGCATCACCATTAGGAAATAATACACTGGTAGCAGCAACAGGCGATCACAACAACCTGATGCTTTTTGATTTCAGTGATAAGCAGTTGTTTTTTCACCGCAGTGTTCCTTTTTATTGTTATATCCCTGATGCATATAAACCCCATGTTCCATTGCATGAATGGGGTTCGCATAAAGATATTTTTCCTACGCTTATTAATCTTTCGTTACCCGGAAGCCGTTATTTTAATTCAGGTGATAATCTTTTTGATACTACCAGCACGCCTTCAAACATTTTTGCAACCGACTGGATGAGTATGGAAGCCATGAACAGCAGCGGTGCCGTAAAATTTGGTACAGAAGAAAAATATTTCGAATGGAAAGAGAATCATTTGTTGGCGCCCACTACTACTCCGTCAGAAGATTTAAAAAAAACTGATGACGCGTGCAAGAGCGCATTATGCGGCAATGGCTTATTTTATTAAAAACGAAACGGTGAAACATCATAAAAATTAAAGCTTTCAGCCCTGCTGTGCGGGGGTGCTCATCAATCTGATGAACGACCATAATGAAACCAATGCCCATACACCTTCCAGAATTACAAAAGGCAGATAGTTAATCATGACAGATGCCAGACATGCCAAAGCAGCTCCTATAAAATTCATCAGGCTATAACTCCAACTTCCGGCAGGTATTAACCGCATGAGTTGCAACACATAAGCTGCCAGAAGAATAAAAACACCGGTGAATCCAATCCAGTCTGAAACATTCATATTCATCATTCTGTTATTTCTGCAAAAGAAACTGATTTAAAAGTTATATTCGCACCTCCAAAAAAATAAATAAAATGAAATTTGCTACCAAAGCGCTTCATGCCGGAGTAGAACCTGACCCGACAACAGGAGCAATAATGACACCGATTTATCAGACTTCAACCTTTGTGCAGGCTTCACCAGGAAACCATAAAGGATATGCTTATGCCAGAGGAAAAAATCCAACACGTAATCAACTTGAAAAAAATATTGCTGCACTGGAAAATGCAAAATACGGACTATGTTTCAGCAGCGGAATGGGAGCTGCAGATGCTGTAATAAAATTACTGCGACCGGGCGATGAAGTAATTACCGGTGACGATTTGTATGGTGGAACCTACCGTATGTTCACCAAGGTGTTTGCACACTACGGAATAAAGTTTCATTTCATCAACCTTGCAGATGCTAACAATATCAGCAAATACATCAGCGAAAAAACAAAATTGATTTGGGTGGAAACTCCCACCAATCCGACCATGCAAATTGTGGACATTCAGGCATGCAGCGCTATAGCTAAGAAACACGGATGCACTCTGGCAGTTGACAATACTTTTGCTTCGCCTTATCTTCAAAACCCAATGGAGTTAGGTGCTGATATTGTTATGCATTCAGTAACAAAGTATCTGGGTGGACACAGTGATGTGATTATGGGCGCACTTTGTATGAATGATGATAAGCTATACGAGCAACTCGCATTTATCCACAATTCCTGTGGTGCTACACCCGGGCCGATGGACAGTTTTCTTGTTTTGCGTGGAATAAAAACACTTCATCTGCGTATGGAGCGCCATTGTTTCAACGGAAGAAAAGTTGCAGAATTTCTCAAATCTCATCCCAAGGTTGACAAAGTTTACTGGCCGGGATTTACGGATCACCCGAATCATGAAATTGCCAAAAAACAAATGCGTGATTTCGGTGGGATGATTTCATTCGATATAAAAAGCAGAAAAAAGGAAGATGCGTTTAAAATAGCTTCTTCGGTAAAAGTGTTTTCATTGGCTGAATCATTGGGTGGAGTAGAGTCATTAATCAATCATCCTGCTACCATGACACATGCCAGTGTTCCGGCAAAAGAAAGAGCTCGCGTAGGAGTAACTGATTCGCTATTGAGATTAAGTGTAGGAGTTGAAGACATAGATGATTTACTTGAAGACTTGAAACAGGCTTTAGGTTAATTTTCTCTCTGTTTTCAATTAAAATTCAGATTAAAATTAAATTAAGTTTACTACTTTTGGTTAATCAAATTAAATCACACAATTTTATAACAATGAAAAAATTTTTTACAAGAAGTTTATTGATTCTTACAGCCATGACATGGGGATATGCTTCAGCACAAACACCGCTGACGCACTGGTGTGCTACTGATGATGTATGTAATGCCAGAGAAAACAGTGACCCTGTTGTTCGTCAGCAAAGACAACAACTGGAAGCATTCACGCAACAATATGTTTCCAGTTTTCAACCCAGTTATTTCCGAACTACCGGTACACCGGTTTATGTGATTCCTGTAGTATTCCATGTGGTACATAACTGGGGGCCTGAAAACATTTCAGACGAACAGATTTATGATGCTGTTCGTGTACTTAACCGTGATTATAATCTGCAAAGAACTGATACTGCTAATATCATTCCTTCGTTTAAGGCATTGAATGCAGACGTGCAAATAGAATTCCGTCTAGCTCATCTTGATCCATTAGGCAATTGCACCAACGGTATTGACCGTATTGCTTCCACATTAACGTATGACGCTGATGATAATTCTAAATTAAATCCGTGGCCTTACAACAAATACCTGAACATTTGGACCATCAGTAACTTTGGTGCTTCACATGCAGGTGCTGCTGCTTATGCCTACAAACCGGGAACTGCACCTTCGGGCAAAGACGGTATCATTTCATTATCCAATTACGTTGGTAGTATTGGAACAAGCAACACCACCAATCAATATACACTGACACATGAAATAGGTCACTGGCTTAACCTGAATCACACATGGGGCGGAACTAATCAACCAGGTGTATCCTGCGGTGATGATAATGTTACCGATACGCCTGTGACAAAAGGGTTTTTATCTTGCCCTCAACCTGCAAATGCAGATGTATGTAATCCGGGTATTATTGAAAACTACCAAAACTATATGGATTACAGTTATTGCTATTATATGTTCACATTAGGTCAGAAAGCAAGAATGTGGGCAGCGCTTAACTCAGCCATAGGTTTCAGAAATCAGGTGCATACAACCTCTAATTTAAATGCTACAGGTACCAATGGTAATGCTACAACATGTGTTCCTGTTGCAAGTTTTTCGTCTATTCAAAAAGTAATATGCGAAGGAGGAGTTGCCAATTTCTCTGATGCCAGCGGCAATCTGGATACAGTTGGAATAACTTATTTATGGGATTTCCCCGGAGGAGTGCCATCCAGTTCAACAGATAAAAATCCTACAGGAATTGTTTATCCTACAGCAGGTGCGTATGATGTTACCCTTACCGTAACTTCTTCGGCAGGATTTGATACACATACTGAAATTGAAAACGTTGTTGTAAGACCGGGTACAACAAATCTGTTTGTTCCATTTTCTGAAAGCTTTGAAAGCATAACATTTCCTTCAGCTGATTGGCTGACTGAAAGTGATGACGGTGACGGATGGGAACTGACTTCAAATGCTGCACATACAGGATTTAACTCTGTAAGCATCAACAATTACAGTGGTAATACTACCAGTTCGAAAGATGTTTTCATCACACCGGGTTTTAATCTTACGAATACTACGCAAACTCAGTTTAAATTTTGGGTAGCATTTGCATTGAAAAACACAGCAGGTACCGATCAACTGAAGGTATATGCATCAAATAACTGCGGTCAGTTATGGAATCTGCGACTCACCAAATCAGGTACCAGCCTGGCTACAGTAAATAATGCTGTAACATCAAACTTTGTTCCCACATCAGCACAATGGCGTCAGGAAACGGTTAGTCTTACTTCAGGGCAATACTCTACACGACCCAATGTTTCTCTTAAATTTGAATATACCAATGACATGGGAAACAATATTTATATTGATGACATTAATTTAAGCGGAGTGGTAGGCATCAACGACTTCCCGTTATCGCAGGAAGATGTAACAATTGTACCAAATCCTGCATACGACAAGTCAACAGTGAATTTTGAATTATCGAAACCTGAAAATGTATTGATTACAGTGGTAGATATGCTGGGCAATGAAGTTCATCGTATTGCTGATGAAAGATTAGATGCTGGCGAATATCAATACGAAGTAAATACCAAATGGGCCAAAGGAATTTACATGGTGCGTATCACAGCAGGCAATCAAATCATCACTAAAAAATTAGTAGTTCAATAAGAATTAAAAAACCGACAAAGCCTGAAACTGCAATATGTGGTTTCAGGCTTTGTTATTAGGATTCATAAAAAATGGCAACAAAAGATTTTTCGACACATCTGAGTTATATTGTTTATGCACAACCGGAAGAGGTGTATGATGCACTTACCAATCCTGCTCTTATAGCACAATGGATTGAAGGCGATTTTGTGTTTGAGCTGAAAGAAAATGGTTCTGTTTCGTTTTTTGACGGATGGGTAAATGGTGTACTTGAAGAATTTGTTCCCAACAAAACATTAAGTTATACCTGGAAGCCTAACACCTGGGACAAAAAAACAAAACCGAGCATAGTAGATATCCGATTCTCAAAAGTTGCAGCAGGAACACAAGTTGAAATTACGCATACACAATTTCCTAATGCAGATGAAGCCACTAAACATCGAGAAGGGTGGCTCAATTATTTTCTCGAACCGCTGAATGATTATTTCATAGCAAGGATGAAATAATTATTCTTCCGAATCTTTTTCGTGGCGGAAGTTCATCATAGATCCCATCAGGTCTTTGAACTGTAAGCCACTTGCAAGCTGCAGTTTGCTTATTTGTGAAAATTCTGCAAGGCCATGAAGTAAAAATTCCATCCAAAGAAGTAGATTATCACCATGGAGTTTATTTCGCAAAGACTTTACAGTTGACTCCAAACTGTTTACACTGCGGAGATTTTTCTCATATTCATCATTGGCAGACTGAAACCACACATCCACTTCATTACCTTCATCGAACCAGCCTGTAACTTTTGCAAACACATTTTCCTTTTTTGACTTTTTAATTTTTTCCGGATCAGGAAAATACTCCAGAAATATCTTCCTGATAGCTTTACCAATCAGTGTGTATGCTACATTTTGTATTCCTTCCAGTTCGCCTTCATATACCAGTTCAACTTTTCCGGTAATGGCAGGAATAATACTGTATAAATCACCAATCCTTGCCTGAGTGGCTGAATCATTATTGAGTAACATTCTTCTTTCGCAGGCACTGTATAAACTTTCCAGTGCTGAAATGGTAAGACGCGCACTCACTCCACTCTTCTGATCAATGAGGTCGCTCTTTCTGGCTTCCATAGCTATCTGTTCTATCAAAACATTGAGCAATGAATCCACATTTATCTTTTTCTTCTGTTCATCAGAAATCCGTGCTTCCTGCGAAGTAATAGTTCCTGATACTTCAACAGACTTTGGGTAATGTGTCATTATCTGACTTCCGATTCTGTCTTTCAGAGGTGTTACGATGGAGCCTCTGTTTGTGTAATCTTCAGGATTGGCAGTAAACACAAACTGAATGTCGAGCGGCAATCTCAATTTAAAACCTCTGATCTGAATATCTCCCTCCTGCAAAATATTAAACAAAGCCACCTGAATACGAGGTTGCAAATCGGGTAACTCATTTATCACAAAAATATTTCTGTTGCTGCGTGGCAGCAATCCATAATGAATTACTCTTTCATCGGCATAGGTGAGCTTCATGGTAGCTGCTTTTATGGGATCAATATCACCTATCAAATCTGCTACTGAAACATCAGGTGTTGCAAGTTTCTCGGTGTAACGTTCCGACCGGTGTAACCAAGATACAGGAGTTTTGTCACCCATATCTTCAATCATACTCTTAGCCATTCGCGAAAGTGGATTCAAAGGATCATCATTCAAATCGGTGCCTGCAACAACAGGAACATACTCATCAAGCAAATCTGTCATCAACCTTGCTATTCGCGTTTTGGCCTGACCACGTAAACCGAGCAGTAAAATATTATGCTGTGCCAGAATAGCTGTTTGCAACTGAGGAATTACCGTATCGTCATAACCTTTTATTTCGGTAAAAAAAGGCTCCTTGCGCTGTAGTATTTGAACGAGATTATCTCTCAATTCATCCTTAATATTTTTTGGTCTGTATCCACTTCGTTTTAATTCTCCAAGTGTGGTAATATTTTTTACTTTCATAAATGATTTTGTCAAACGTTTATCGCACTGATTTTTTTCTGTTTCTTACGTAATCTTCAAATATAAACTCTCCTAAACCATTCAGCGAACTGTAAAATGCACGTCCTTTATTTATCTCTGTAAACTCTCTTACAAATTGCTGAAGATATGGGTCGGTAGCTATCATAAAAGTAGTAATGGGAATATGTAAACGTCTGCACTGTGCAGCCAGGCTGAAAACGTGATTCATTATTTTTCTGTCAAGGCCAAAACTGTTTTTATAATATTCAGCACCTTCTTTAAGGCATGTTGGCTTGCCGTCAGTTATCATAAAAATCTGTTTGTTGGCAGTTTTACGTCTTCGCAATAAGTCCATTGCCAACTGCAGACCTGCAGAAGTATTGGTATGAAAAGGGCCAACCTGCAGGTAGGGCAATTCTTTGACAGTAATTGGAAAAGCATCGTCACCAAAAGTTATGATATCGAGTGTGTCTTTGGGATAACGTGTACGAATTAACTCTGCCAGTGCCATGGCAACTTTCTTGGCAGGAGTAATACGGTCTTCGCCATACAATATCATGGAGTGAGAAATATCAATCATCAGCACTGTAGCATTCTGCGTTTTAAACTCTCTCTCCTGAATTTCCAGATCATCTTCCGTTATCTTAAAATCGTCTACGCCATGATGTATCTGTGCGTTTTGCAACGACTGTGTCATGTTGATGATATCTGCAGTATCGCCAAACTGAAACGGGCGTATATCGGTACTCAACTCATCCCCTTGTCCGGTATAAAAAGTTTTATGATTTCCTTTCCCTGCCTTTTTAAGTTTTCCAAACACTTCATCCAATGATTGTTTTCTGATACTCTGTTCCGAGCGTGAAGTCATCATCATTGCTCCGCTTTCGTTATTCTCTTTGATATAACCTTTCTCTTGCAGGTCACGGATAAAGTCACCCAGGCCGTAATTTTTATCGGTAAGCTGATACTGCTTATCTAACTCTGTGAGCCACGATAATGCTTCAGCTACATCTCCAGAAGTATAGGTGAGCAATTCCAAAAATAACGGTAGCAGGCGATCAAACGGATTCTCATCAGGAAGTGCAATAAATTTTGTAAAACGAATACCCGGCATTGAATGGAATTGAAGTTATAAAAATACGGTAAAGGAATAAACATAGCATCTCCAATAAAGTTTGAAAATCAAATTCAAAACCGGAGAACACCTATTGAAAGGGATGATAAAAAAACACTGGGTGATAAAAGTATAAGAAAAGGTAAAGTTTTAATTCTACCTGCAATTCAAAACTACAGTGAAATGCCCGTGCTTTTTTAGAATTTGTTTTGAATGGGGTAGTATTATTTTCATGGCATTTACAAAAAGCACAAAAAAATAACGGGGAAAATTCTCTCGAATTTTCCCCGTATTTTTTCTTACAGAAATCTTAAGAAAGGTGTTTGCTAACGAGTTAGTCATTTCAAACATAGAAACGGTTTTTTTGCCGTTGAATACTTTCTTCAAGTTATCATCAGCGTTGATGTTACGTTTCTCTTTTGGATCCTGTAATTTGTTTTTCTTAATGTATTCCCAAAGTTTTTTTACAACTTCAGTGCGTGGAAGTGGTTTGCTGCCAACAATCGGGTGAAGAGCTTCACCAATTGTCATAGCTTTCATAAATGCAGCATTTGGAGTACGCTTAACTTTTTTCTTTGGTGCTGCTTTCTTTTTTGGAGCTGCCTTCTTTTTAGGAGCTGCTTTCTTTTTTGGGGCTGCCTTCTTTTTTGCGGGAGCCTTTTTTAGCTTTTTTAGTTGCCATTTTGAAATTTGATTTTTTATAAATTCAGTGAACAAATCAAATACATAAAAAACTGCTATTCATCATCCCGTGTCATGAATTTATTAACAAGGGTTTTCAGAGGGGAATGAGGTTAATCTTACTCTGTACCTTACACTACTTTTACTTGTTGTATAAGAATGGGAGAATTAAACTTCTCCTCTGAAATTTCGATTTTTAAGAGATAAATAATACGTCTGTCCCTCACATTCTCCTCTGTGAGAATAAGCTTTACCTTCTTAAACCAATTGTTAATAACCTCAGTTGATTTTTTAAGTCCCCATTATTTCAGGAGATAAAAACTACAGTTTTATTGCGATTTCTTACACTGTAAAATCACACTCTATGACTGTAAGAATAGAATTAAAAACCATTAACTCATCAACTCCCCTCACCGTTTAATTACTCTAAATAATTACCAGAATGATATCAGCATTACGGTTAACCATCATAGGGATTCTGCTGTCAGCAACAGCTTATTCTCAGGAAATGTGGGGTATTGCCAACAGCAACTATGGAGGCAACTTCGCCATTGATCTGAACCCATCATCAATGGCATTTTCCCCTATAAAATATGAACTCAACGTTCTGTCGGGCAATGTTACTTTCCAAAACGATTACCTCTATCTTCCAAAGGGCGAAATGTCTATAGGAAAGTTTTTCAAAGGCAATTACGGACAATACAACTGGCAGGATAATTATACCACCTCCGACAAGAATGCTTATCTGCATGGTATGATTAAAGGACCCTCATTCTTTACCCGTATTGGTCAGACTGCATTTGGGGTGCACTCTGCACTGAGAGCGGATGCCAGTGTGCGCAATGTGGATTTTCAAATGGCGAAATTCTTTTATGAATCAAGTCAATATTTGCCCTTGCAACGCCAGGAGTTAGAAGCTTCCAACAATCAATTAGCAGCATTGGTCTATGGTGAAATTGGTGCCAGCGTGGCGCAACAATTTAAAATCAGTGATAAAAACAGATTGGCTGCCGGAGTTACCGTCAACTATCTCCTAGGAATGGACGGAATGTATGCCAACATTGACCACATGCATTACAAGTTTGATGATGAAACCTATCTGCAGGTAGCCGACTTACAGGCCCAGTATGGTTATGCCATGCCTGATGATGGGTCAGCCGACTATCTAAAAATCAGAGGAAGAGGTTTCAGCACTACATGGGGAGTACAGTATATACATAACCTGAATCCTGAAGCATATAATGTTTACGCCAGCAGGCTGAAGCTTAAAAAATATCAGTACAAACTTGGAATCTCTCTCGTAGATGCAGGAAGTATTTTGTTTACCCAACAAACCCGTAATGTTGAGATCAACAATAATTCCTTCAACTGGGATGGTATTGATACCACTCAAATTAAAAATGTCAGCTACCTCGGGGAATTAATCCGTTCCAAAATATTTGATGACTCTACTTCAGGTTATACTGTGACCCGTTACCGCGCACAATTACCTGCTGCTTTAAGTCTTCAGTTTGATTACAGCCTTAACTCCTGTTTATATATTAATGCATCACTGATTCAACCATTGACTTCAAAAACTACAGGTGTGAGAAGGCCGGCACAAATAAGCCTTACCCCCCGAATAGAAATGTGGCGTTATGAATTTTCAATGCCTGTGTCGTTGTATGAATATAATCAGATGCGTTTGGGCGCCTGCCTTCGTTTAGGACAAGTAGTTGTTGGTTCCGATTATCTTACTTCACTGCTTGGCCTCTCTAAGTTTAATGGTTGCGATATTTATATAGGTATCAAACACAGCAGCTATGCTATGGATAAACTTAGCAAACGAAAAAAACGAAAAGCAAAAGATGATTATAGCGGAGAAGACCTCCATTAAAAGTGTTACCTCTGCTACATTTCAATCATTGCAGCACCTTGTTTTCTTAAGTCATATACATTCGTCCCTGACGGAAATGCCACATCTTTAATTTTTATTTTGCTGCTTGCATCAATAATCAGATTTTTAGTTTCTACCCGCTGAAGTAACGTACTCAACTTGTTTTTGCACTGATCTGTAACAATGACGGTATGAACCTTTATCCTGTTATCTTTTGCAGAAAAGGGAACAAATCCAGTTGGAATGTAAATCAACTTTCCTTCATAACAAAGGAAATTTTCATGTGTTGCTACAAACCGATTAATAACTCTGTCATTCTTTTCTGCTGCACGTGTATTATTCCATATCATTGGCAGATGTACTAATTGCTTCATGCCGGTTTCGTACCAGTATCGTTCGATGTTGAACCTGATCAGACTTTTATCGTTGAATACTTCGTCAGATGAAATAAACACTTTTCTGTTTCCATTCATTATCTCAATGGCAGATTGACCTTTAATTGCATATACTATCAGTTTCTTCTGATTATTGATAAGTATCTGGTCATAGATAAAGGATAGAATTAGCAGAAATGAAGAGATATAAAACAGGTAAACAGCTCTTCTGTTTTTATAAAGCAAAAACCAAACTGCCATTGCAATGATAATATAAATTAACCATGTCTGACCAATGGTGAGGTAAACTCCTTTTATCACAGCATATCTGAACTGTTCAGCCGTCACAAGCATTTCGTTCATGAGCCAGGTGAGTGCAAATACAATCTTCCATAACCAGAATACAATAACACTCAGATAAGAAACAAATGAAAGCATCAGTGCTGCTACAGCCACCCAGATAACTACAGTTGAAATAGGAATAATTGCCAGATTTGAAATAAGAAACAGATTGGGAAACTGATTAAAATATAATAGTCCTAACGGGAATGTCACCAACTGTGCGCAAATGGAAACAGAAGTTAGCTGCCAGGCAGCATTCAGCAAATGATTGGATGTGTAAATTAGTGTAACAAAACGCTGATGCAGATAAACAATTCCAATAACTGCAAGATACGAAAGTTGAAATCCTACTTCGGTAAGTGCAAAAGGATTTATGCAAAGAATAATAAAAGCAGATGCCAGTGTGGTATTCAACATATAGCTGTCGCGTCTGAGATACTTTGCAATGAGAATAATTGAAATCATCATAGCTGACCGAAGAATGGGTGCTGATAAACCTGTGATAAAAGCATAAAACCAAATGAGCAAGATGATAAAAAGTTGTTTCAGCATATAAGCCAGTTTATTTTTGTCCATGAAAAAGAATAATTTCTGAAGGAGAACAAAAATTAATCCTACATGCAATCCTGAAACGCTAAGAACATGTAATGCTCCCGAGCTGGCATACGCTGAAACAAGATCGGCATCAAGCTGGTCAACATAACCTACCAGCAATGCCGAACATACAGCCACCTCGCGTGGAATCAATATCTGATTGCTTATTTCGCTTAAAAATAAATCACGGTATGCATAAGCCTGTTGCCATAAACTGGAGCGATAGCCCATGCCTTCAAATGTCCATGCATCAGCCGGTAAATAAAACTGATTATATATCTGATGAAAACTCAAAAACCGCTTGTAATTGAACGAACCCGGATTAAGTGGTGGAGGTATTTCCTGTGGATGAACCTGAGTGATCACCAGAGAGCCATATTTCAGCTTCTTTGCACTATTGCTGTTTTCGAAATAGACCAACGTTTTGCCACGTGTTGCCTTCCAAGCATTGTTCACACGCACTGCCACTACATCGCCTTCGGCTTTGATGGATTTTGCTTTCTGATGCCATGGTTCCGACAAACGAATCAGATAAGCTTCGGCATTTGTAAACTGAGTATAATGATATTTTTCTAACCATGTTGTATTCAGCCTTATCAGCATAAAACCGGTTGCTATAAAAAATATAAAAACTGCCACTCCGAAATAATGCCTGTAAGAAAATGACCTTTTCAGTTTTCTGATAATAATGTAAGCGAGCATTATCAGAAACGATATTATCATAACAGCTAATACCGGATAAATGGAAATGCCGGAAAATATTCCGCACACTATACCCAGGCAGAGTGGCAATAGCAGCCGCAGAATGGGTACTTGCGAATAGGGACGCATTGGTTTGGCGGTTTGCTGTAAAAGTAACTCTTTTATATTAATAAAAGAAGACTTTCTCTTTACTAAAATAAAAAGCCGTCTCAGTTCAGAGACGGCCTTTCAATAATTTACTTATTGCAGGTTTGTTATTTCTTGCGATTAAAATCTCCTGCCTGGATGTAGGATATTTTTTCAGGATTAATCCATTTGCGCATGGCAGCATTCACCTGCTCAACTGTAAGCGCCTGAATTTTCTTTTCAAAATCTTCATCCCATTTCATTGTACGGTCGAGGAAAATATAATTATTCAATCGTGCACACAGTTCTCTGTCCTGCGAGCGGCTTACTGAGCGTGATTGAATAAACCCTTTTACTGCATCTGCCAATTCTTCCTTCGTAAAACCTTCTTTTACCATTTTGTTCATTTCATCTTTGTAAGCTTCAATGAGTCTTTCAGAGTTATCGGGATTGTAAATTGCATACGTAATAAAGCCTCCTGATTTATCCTGAGAACCTGCCTGCAACTGTGAACCGACACCATAGCTGATTCCTTCTTTCTGACGAATACGTGTTGCCAATCGTGAATTCAAAAAACCTCCTCCCAACATATAATTTCCTATTACCAATGCAGGATAATCTGCATCATCATCCCGTAGTTCAAGATTCATTCCGGCAAGCATCAGCGCATTTGCTTTGTCGGGAGTATTGATTTTTTCGTTTACCGGAGTTACATCAAAATATAAATCTTTTGCACGATCGAACAATACAGGAGCACCCCATTTGTCGAGCAAATTATTCAGTGTGATAATCAGTGAAGGCTCATCAAAATCACCTACAATAGCAACAGTAGCATTGTTGGTTGAATAAAATCTGTTATAGAAATTCTTCACATCATCAATTGTAAGTTTATTCAGTGCTTCTTTTTCTTCATCAAAACTCATCACATATCTGAAGTCTTCCTTAGGATAAGGGTTCAGTGTTTTTTCGAACAAATTAGATGCTATCGACTGTGGCTCGCTGCGTTGCTGATCAATGGAAGCAAGTTGTTCTTCTTTCAATTTGTCAAACTCCTGCTGAGAAAATGCAGGTTGCTTAATCATTTCATTCACTAGATTAAGAATTCCGTTCAGGTTTTCTTTGGTTGTAGTGATATTGATATTTACTTCCTGTCCGCTTCCATTAATTGATACATTGGATTTTAGTCTGTCTATTTCATCATTAATCTGCTGGAATGACTTATTTT
Organism: Bacteroidetes bacterium OLB10; assembly: GCA_001567275.1. Classification (GTDB taxonomy): domain Bacteria; phylum Bacteroidota; class Bacteroidia; order AKYH767-A; family OLB10; genus OLB10. The sequence continues at coordinate 34,562 of LNBX01000030.1, read as the reverse complement.
TTGTTCCGCGTTTCAGCATATCTGCGGTGAAGGAAGATGCAAGACCTTTGTTTTGTAAAACAGCAGGATTTCCAATGTGCATAGTCATTCTTACCGAAACATTTCCTCCGCGTGTTGTTTTCTTCAGCAATGTATATTTTGCTCCTCCTGAAACGGTTGCTTTCTTTATACGTGATTCAATATTGGATGGAGAAGGGTCGAAGGCTTCTGCTTCGGTAAGTGCTTTGTTGCCTTTATAATCTTTCACCAAAGCATTCACGTCAGGTGATGCCGGAATGACAGCACGATCAGGTTTAGCTTCAGGAATAAACAATCCTGTGGTACGGTTGCTGGGTTTAAAATATTCAGCAGCTACACGATTCACATCGGCAGGTGTCACCTTCTCCAATGCATCTCTGTAAATAAAATACAATCTCCAATCACCTAATGCAATATATTCACTCAGAGCCAATCCTACTCTGTCGCTGTTGTTGAACTGAAGCATTAAATCTTTCGACAGTGTATTTTTTGCACGGTCAACTTCTTCTTTGGTAAACGGATTTTTCGACAGATTATCAAACAAATTTGTCATGGTATTCATCACTGTATCTACTGATTTATCTTTCAAAACTTCAGCTGCGAAGTAAGCAAAGCCGGGGTCTTTAAGCTGGAAAGCATAACCATAAGTGCTGCTTGCTTTTTTTGTTTCGATAAGTGCCTTGTAAAGTCTTCCTGCAGGTTCGTTTGTCAATGCTTCCACCAGCACTTCCACAGCTGCATAATCAGGACTGGAGCCTGAAGGAATATGATAACCACAGGCTGCCATCTGCACATCGCCCACTCTGCGTAATACTACACTGCGTTCGCCATCCTGTGTAGGCTCCACCGTAAATGTTTCCTGCAATTTACGCTCAGGTTTTGGTATCACACCAAAATATTCATTCACCAGTTGAAGTGCTTTCGGTTCATCAATTTTCCCTGCAATAGTGAGCACTGCATTATCGGGTTGATAATATTTCTTATAAAATGCTTTTAGGTTTTCAATCGGAACACGCTCTATATCTTCTTTTGAGCCGATAGTAGATTTTCCATAATTATGCCACAGGTAAGCTGTTGAAATAACACGTTCCATCAATACGCTGCCGGGATCATTTTCTCCGCGTTCAAACTCATTGCGTACAACAGAAAATTCTGATTCCAAATCTTTTTTGTCAATGAATGAATTTACCATTCGGTCGCTCTCCAGACTCAATGCCCATCGCAGATTCTCCTCTGTAGCATTGAATGATTCAAAATAATTGGTACGGTCGTACCAGGTAGTTCCATTAGGACGTGCACCATGTGCAGTAAGTTCCTGAGGTATGTTCTTGTGATTGGTGGAACCTTTGAATACCATGTGCTCTAACAAATGTGCCATACCTGTTTCGCCATAACCTTCCATACGTGAACCAACAAGATAAGTGATGTTGACTGTAACTGTTGATTTGGAAGGGTCAGGAAAAAGTAACACACGAAGTCCATTAGCTAATTTATATTCTGTGATGCCTTCTACCGATGCTACTTTTACAGGAGCAGGTGGTGTTTTTGTTTGTGAAAAACCCTGTGTCCCGATAAACAACATCATTGCTGCCATAGCGGAACGAATTAACTTATTCATATTGATTGAAATTAAAATTATTGAGATTAATAATATTTTACCAGAGATAATTTCTGTTTGTTAAAAATTGTTGAATCATTCTGTTGAACTGCTGTGTAGTAAAACCACACTTGCATGCAGGAGAGTAATATGACATAATATTGCCAATCTGTGGTACATACCAGTTGCCGTTTATATCTGCTAAATATGGATTCAGCTGACAATCTATTCCACTTGAGCCTCCAGGGTCAGCAGGGGTATCGCAAATAAGATCACCTGCAGTAAGACAATTACTGCCGTTTATCAGTTCAACTCCTGTTCCTGTTTCGAAGGTATGATAAAGTCCGAAAAAATGTCCCATCTCATGCGACAGTGTTTTACCATCACCTGCACATCCTTTGGTAATAAAAATCATATCTCGCCCTCCGGGAAAATGTGAATATCCGCATACCAAGATTCCTGTAGGCCCTAAAACCTTACCTGAAAAATACATGTTGATGGTGTTGGGTGTGTAATATAGATTATATACCTCGTCTTCGTGTTTAAAGAAATTATAATTGTTGTAATTATAATTATCCACGTAAACAAAACGACAGACTTCAAATGAAAGACACATGGGTGCAAAATCTGTATTCATTGTCTGAACAGCCGAATTTATGGATGCCTGTGTAATACCATCATTTCCCAGACTATCACGAAAAATATAAACAGTGATGGATAACTTTTTCCCAAGGCAATCTACCGGGAAAAACAACCCTCTTTGATTAGCACCACTGTCCTTCACTGCCTGCATATCAGCGTTAATGAACGTTCTAGGAGCCACTGTGCCACAATTCATTTGAGCAAATGCGTTTGAAAACAACAACATTGCCGAAATGATGAAAACAAAAAAAACGAGTAACAGTTGGTGATTTCATGTAAAGAGAGTACTTTTGAAAGACTGAAAATTCATCGGTGTAACTATTACACTACAAACATATCATTTTTTTTTAATTCTATTTTTACATCCCGAATTTAAAACCAGATTTATCAGCTTAATGAAAATATTTTTACGGTTGACAAAGACACTCCTTGTAGCTATTATCTTTAGCTTCATTGGTATTGGTGCTTCAGCGCAAATTACTGCAAGCACTACCAGTGGCTGCGCACCTCTTGTGAATGTAAGTTTTACATCTCCGGCAGGACTCAGTCAAATCAACTGGGATTTTGGAGATATGTCAAGTTCCAATCTGGCAAACCCTGTTCACACTTTTTTCTCTGCAGGTAGTTTTAACGTAGTATGTACAGGTATTTTAGGAGGAAATCCGTTTATTGATTCAATTCAGATTAATGTTTACGGAAAGCCATTCATCTCATTTACGGCTACTACTTCTCCTCTTTCAGGATGTGTACCTCTGACTGTTGCATTCAAAGATTCATCCATTGGTGGAGGTGGATCTGCCATCATAAAAAGAGAATGGGCTTTTGGTGACGGAGCAACGAATATTGGAAATAATTCTGCTCCTTCAAATATTTATTCAATTGCAGGAAGTTTCAATGTTACACTGAAGGTAACGGATGCACATGGTTGTGATTCATCAGTAACACGACCTAATTACATCAACACCAGTGTTCAGCCTCTTGCAGTTATTACCACCAATCCCGATCCTCCCATTGCCTGTAATACTCCTTTCACGGTTTCGTTCACTGCAATTGCATCGGTATCTAATTCCACAACAGGAAGTGGACTTACTTATTTATGGGATTTCGGAGGCGGTAATACTTCCACCAATGTCACGCCATCACCCATTACATACAACACTACCGGTGTCAATCCTGTTCAGCTCATTGTAAAAGACAATAACAACTGTACTGATACTGCAAAAACACTGGTGATAGTAAGTGCACCAAAAGCTTCGTTTTTTGCATTCGGTGCTGTAAACGACACAGTTTGTTCAAAGGTGTTATTCATCAATCAGTCTATAGGCACCAATCCACATTACACTTATGGTGATGGCACAACAGGAACCGATTCCGTTCACACCTATGCTCCGGGAACATATCAGGTTACATTGCAAATACAGAATGGTTTTTGTACCGATGATACCACCATTACCATTCATGTTGAACAGCCATTTGCCAATTTCACTTCAGGGCCCGGATATAGCTGTAACTGGCCTTATACTGCACAATATACCAACACATCAACCAATGCCGCATCTTATCTATGGATATTTGGTGACAGTACCATTTCTTCTCAGGTAAATCCTATTCACACCTATTCACTTCCTGACACGAATCAATATACCATCTATGACTATTATCTCTATAGCACCATGCTTGTTGCTATCAGTACGCATGGATGCAGAGATACCATCATTAAACTAAATACCGATACTGTTTTTAAAGTTACTGCACGAATGATGCCTGACAAATCTTTTGGATGCGCACCACTCACTGTAACATTTTCAGATTCGAGCCGCTCACGGGAGCCTATTGTAAATTATACTTTCCTTTTTGGTGATGGCACACAAACATCAGGCACTGCCACAACTGCCACACACACCTATACGCAACCCGGAATTTATTATGCACAAATAATGGTGACGAATGCTGCAGGATGTAAAGACACTTCTTTTCTCATTCCAATATATGTCGGATCACCTGCAGCTACTGCTTTTTCAGTTGTACCTACAAACATTTGTCCCAATACACCTGTGCAACTTACTAATCTGACACCACCTTCTGATTCTGTTCAGTTTTATCACTACACCGGTGACGGAGGAATGCTTTCGCATTGCTACACCGACCCAAACCCTGTCTGGAATTTCAATACACAAACCGGACAACAAACCATCACGCTCACTACATCTTACAACGGCTGTATTGATACAGCTACGCAAACAGTAACCGTGAACGGACCAATGGCGAAATTTTATGTTGCAGGAAACTGTAATACTCCAATGATTTATCATTTCCCTGCGAACATTCAGGATGCAACTACGTGGAACTGGGATTTTGGTGATGGAACTTTTCTTGTCAACTCAGGAAACAGCAACCCGACACACGTTTACACTGCAACAGGTGATTATACGGTAATACTTACAGCATTCAATCCATCTTCAGGTTGTCTTCCTGCTCTTGACTCTGCAAAGGTTCATGTGCGAAATATACAGGCTAATTTTACAAGAGACTCCATTATTTGTCAGAACCACACCATCAATGTTGATGCGCAATCATCTGTTGATGCTTATGGCTCATGTAACGAGGGATATCTGTGGTACTGGAACGACAGTACACCTCCGCACAATTCAGGTATGCCTACAACAACACATACTTTTTTGAGTCCCGGTTCATTTCCGGTTAAACTGGTAGTAACAGATATCAATGGCTGTGTGGATTCCATAAAGAAACAAGTAAACGTATATAGTGTTAATTCCTATTTCAAAGCGAATAAGACTTTCGGTTGTATGCCGTTAACCATTAATTTTACTGACAGCAGTTATGCCGACACTTTGATAGCTTCTTATACCTGGAGCTTTGGAGACGGAACAACTTCAAATCTTCAGAACCCTTCTCACACATACACTGTCCCAAGCGATTCAGGAAAATGGTGGGTTACACTCACAGTAAGAGATACGATTGGTTGCACCAGTGTTTATCAGATGATGATTTCTACATCCATTCCTGATACAAATTTCGTGGCAACAAAAAATAATATTTGTGTTGGCGAAACAGTCAACTTCTATCCTTCTTATCAGGCATTTCCGAGTTATCAGTGGAATTTTGGTGATGGAGGAACATCTAATCTTACCTTACCATCGCATACTTACAACGCACCCGGTTCATATACTGTCACCCTCAATATTACTGATTCCATTGGTTGTACGGGGCACCGAACCATGACAAATTTTATCAATGTGCAGGATTATCCAAAAGCAGGATTTGTGAGCAGTGCTGACAGCACACAAAATTTTTGTTATCCTTTGTTGGTTAATTTTTATGATACCAGCACAGTAAGTGTATTCGGCAGCAGAGAATGGAATCTGGGTAACAGCTCAAATATTTTTGTTACACCTGTTGCCGGAACCATTTATCAGACTCCGGGACTGTACAACATTCAACTTATTGTGAGCAGCTCATTCGGATGCAGAGATACTGCTTATGATACCATTCATGTGGTAGGGCCTGTAGGTAATTTCAATATTGTTCCTTCAACTATTTGCAAAGGACAATCCATCACGCTCAGTATTAAAGACACTTCAGATCTCGGAGCTTATTCGTGGGATTTTGGTGATGGTACTACCTCTCCCGGAGTTTCACCCATCACTCATACCTTCAACATCAATCCTCCAAGCGGACAAACACAGGTTGGGCTGGTGATGTGGTCACCTGACTCGACATGTACATACACAAAAACAAATCCTGTTTTCATCAGACAGGTGATTGCTGATTTTAATATCAACAATGGAGACACTTCATTGTGTGCAGGTGAACAGATAACTCTCGTAAACAATTCGCTGAATGCAACTAACAACATCTGGACACTTGGAAACGGTCAGAGTTATAATGGAGTTACACCGCCTCCGTATCAGATTAACGTACCGGGCATTTACACAGTAACTCTTGCTATTGACAACAGCACATGGGGATGTAAGGATACTCTCAGGAAAAAATTTACCATCAACACACTTCCTAATGCTCAGGCTACCGGAGGCGATACGTGTGTTGGCAAACCTGTACAACTTAGTGCAAGCGGTGGCACAAGTTATCAGTGGACACCTGCAACGGGACTTTCAAACACAACCATTGCCAATCCGGTTGCTACTCCATCTCAGAGTACCATTTACAATGTGGTGATTACTGATGTCAATGGATGTTCTGCAACATTAACAGTACCTGTTATCATTTATACCCCGCAAACATCTGTGAATGTGAGTCAGAATATTTTTATTGGCGATTCCATTCATTTAGAAACAGGTATTGACACCAATTTTATCATCACCTGGAATCCTGTAAACGGACTGAGTTGTATCTTCTGTCCTGACCCATGGGCATTGCCACTAAGCAACACACTTTATACTGCAACCTATACCGACAGAGCGGGATGCTACTCCGGTGTTTCATACTTCAACATTGAGATTGATCCGCGCGTAACCATTGATGTGCCTACTGCATTTACACCAAACGGTGATGGCTCAAACGATGTTATTTACGCAGAAGGATTAGGTTTGAAACGACTGATAGAATTTAAAATTTACAACCGTTGGGGGCAGCTGCTGTTCGAGTCGGATGATTTCAGCAAAGGATGGAATGGATACTACAAAGGACTACTCCAAAATGTTGAAACATACGTTTACACTGTGAAAGCCGAAACATGGTTTGACGGAAAAACAATTAGTAAAAAGGGAACCTTTAATCTGCTGAGGTAATCTTTATAATACCTGTCAATAAAAATTATCCGATACCTTTAAATTGTTTTAAGAAGCGAACATCATTCTCAGAAAAAATCCGCAGGTCGTTGATGTCGTAAACCAGCATGGTGATGCGTTCAATGCCCATACCAAAAGCAAAACCACTGTACTCCTGATGATCTATTTTACAATTATCAAGCACAGCAGGATCTACCATACCGCAACCTAAAATTTCTACCCATCCGGTGTATTTGCAAATATTACAACCTTCGCCCTTGCAGAAAGTGCAACTGATATCCATTTCTGCTGAAGGCTCAGTAAACGGAAAATAAGAAGGGCGCAGACGTATTTTAGTGTCTGTTCCAAACATTTCTTTTGCAAAATACAACAGTGTTTGTTTCAGGTCAGCAAACGAAACATCTTTGTCAATATACAAACCTTCTACCTGATGAAAAAAACAATGTGCACGTGCAGAGATGGCTTCATTACGATAAACTCTTCCCGGAGAAATAGTGCGAATGGGAGGTTTGTTGTTTTCCATTATTCTTACCTGCACCGAAGAAGTGTGTGTACGCAATGCAAGGTCAGGATTTTTCTGAACAAAAAAAGTATCCTGCATATCACGTGCAGGATGATCCTCTGTAAAATTCAATGCTGAAAAATTATGCCAGTCATCTTCAATCTCAGGACCATCTGAAACAGTGAAACCTATTGCCCCGAAAATTTCGATAATACGATTGCGGATTATTGACAACGGATGCATGGCGCCCGACTCCAGAGGTTCACCGGGAAGGGTGATGTCAATCAACTGTTGCTGTTCTGTTTTTTCTTCGAACTGCAGTTTGAACGACTCGAATTTTTCTTCAGCATTTTGCTTGAGCAAATTCACTTGCTGACCAAACTGTTTTCTTTCCTGTGGTGCAATAGTTTTCATCAGCGAAAACACCTCGCCTATCAATCCTTTTTTAGACAAAAATTTCAGTCTGAAATTTTCAAGATCGGAAGAAGTATCTATCTTAAAATCTTCAACTTCACGGATAAGGTTTTGTACGGTATCGAGTGACATTGGCTTGCAGAATTAGATTGGTGCAATTTATTTAATACAACTTCAACTTATGAATTTGCTCCGTGGCAGTTTTTGAATTTCTTTCCGCTTCCACAAGGACAAGGATCATTTCTTCCAACTTTTACTTCGGCCTTAGCAGGTTGTTGCCGTGGTGGCGGTGGAGGCCCTTGTCTTTCGTCTGAAGATGATTCGGAACCGGTATGACTAGTTTGCAACTTGCTCATATCGGTACGCTGTTGCTGCGGACGTGCTTCCTGTACATTCTCCGGATTTTGCACCGGGATAAATCCTTTCTCAAGAAACGACACTATTTCCTTATTCACTCTTTCAAGCATCCGCTTAAACAATTCGAAAGACTCAAACTTATAAATCAACAACGGATCTTTCTGTTCGTACACTGCATTCTGCACACTGGTACGGAGTTCATCCATCTCGCGAAGATGTTCTGTCCATGCTTCGTCAATAAAACTCAGCACAACCGTTTTTTCAAAAGATGTAATCAGTTCTTTGCACTTGGTTTCATACGCTTTGGCAAGTGAGCATAATACATTCATTGCTTTCTGTCCATCAGCAAAAGGCACCACTACTTCGTTGATGGTCTTTCCCTGATTGAGATAAATAGATTCAATCACAGGATATGCCTTATCAGCAATCATCTGCGACTTTTGCTTGTAGTGAATGTAGAGTTTTTCAAAAACCTGCTGAGTTAAATCTTCAGGCTTTATCTGCATAAACGTTTTCTCATCAACCGGTGATTCTAATGACAGATAACGTATCAGGTCAAGCTGAAAAGCTTCAAAATTGCGTTCCTGATCATAAGCACTAACAATGCTGTCGCATACATCATACTGCAGATTCAGAATATCGAGTGCCAGGCGCTCACCAAACAAAGCATGTCTGCGTTTTTTATAAATCACTTCGCGCTGTGCATTCATTACGTCATCGTACTCTAACAAACGTTTACGAATACCGAAGTTGTTTTCCTCCACTTTTTTCTGAGCACGTTCAATAGATTTGGTAATCATGCTGTGCTGAATGACTTCACCTTCTTTCAATCCCATTCGGTCCATCAGACGTGCAATTCTTTCACTTCCGAACAAACGCATCAGATCATCTTCGAGTGAAACAAAAAACTGTGATGAACCCGGATCTCCCTGACGACCTGCACGACCACGCAACTGACGGTCAACCCTTCGTGAATCGTGACGCTCAGTACCAACGATTGCAAGACCTCCTGCTTCTTTTACTCCGGGGCCGAGTTTAATATCCGTACCACGACCGGCCATGTTGGTAGCAATGGTTACGGTGCCTGCCTGTCCGGCTTCAGCTACGATGTCGGCTTCTTTCTTGTGAAGTTTTGCGTTCAACACATTGTGCTTGATGTTGCGCTGTTTGAGCATACGGCTCAGCAACTCCGAAATTTCCACAGATGTTGTACCCACCAGCACCGGTCGCCCTGCAGCAGTAAGTTGTGCAATTTCTTCAATTACGGCATTGTATTTTTCACGTCTTGTTTTATACACCAAATCCTGACGGTCGTCACGGATAATTTTCTTGTTGGTAGGAATTACTACTACATCTAATTTGTAAATTTCCCAAAACTCACCTGCTTCTGTTTCGGCAGTACCGGTCATACCTGCAAGCTTGTGGTACATACGAAAATAATTCTGCAATGTGATGGTTGCATAGGTTTGTGTAGCAGCTTCAATTTTTACACTCTCCTTTGCTTCAATTGCCTGATGCAGTCCATCGGAATATCTTCTTCCTTCGAGCACACGACCTGTCTGTTCATCTACAATTTTTACTTTACCTTCAGCAATGATATACTCCACATCACGCTCAAACAAGGTATAAGCTTTGAGTAACTGATTGATGGTATGAATACGTTCTGACTTTATTGCAAAGTCGCGCATCAACACTTCTTTCTTCTCCAACTTCTCTTCGTTGCTTAATGCTGAACGTTCAATCTCAGCAATCACACTTCCTACATCAGGCATCACAAAGAAGTTAGCATCTTCGTTGTTGGCTGTTATCAGCTCAATACCTTTTTCAGTAAGTTCAACCGTGTTGTTTTTTTCGTCAATCACAAAAAACAATTCTGCATCCACTTTATGCATTTCCTTCTGCTGGTCCTGCATGTAATGGTTTTCAGTTTTTTGCAACAATGTTTTAACACCTTGTTCGCTCAGAAATTTTACCAGTGCACTGTTTCTTGGCAAACCTCGGTAAGCACGGAGTAAAGGCATACCTGCATCATCAGGTTTGTTTTCACCAAATTTCTTTTTGGCATCTGCAAGCACGGTATTCACATAATTTCGCTGTGCATTGAACAGAATTTCAACTTTTGGTTTCAGTGCAAAAAATTCCTGTGTGTCACCTTTGGGTGTAGGACCTGAAATAATCAAAGGAGTACGTGCATCGTCAATCAACACACTGTCCACCTCGTCAACAATTGCATAGTGATGCGGACGCTGAACCATTTCATTGGCATGGCGCGTCATATTATCGCGCAGATAATCAAAACCAAATTCGTTGTTGGTTCCATAGGTGATATCTGCTTTGTAGGCATTACGTCTTTCTTCGGTGTTGGGTTGATGTTTGTCAATGCAATCAACTGTCAGTCCAAGAAATTCAAAGATCGGACCGTTCCATTCCGCGTCACGTTTTGCGAGGTAATCGTTAACGGTTACCACATGCACACCTGCACCGGGCAGCGCATTCAGATATATTGGCAAGGTAGCCACGAGTGTTTTTCCTTCACCGGTTGCCATCTCTGCAATTTTTCCCTGATGCAATACCGAACCGCCAATAAGCTGAACATCGTAATGCACCATGTTCCATGTAATTTTTGTTCCTGCTGCCGTCCAGGTGTTGCTGAAGATGGCTCTGTCGCCTTCAATTTTTACACCATCGCGCCTGAGCACTAATTGCCTGTCGTTGTCAGTAGCTGTAACTTCCAGCTCTGCATTTTCGGTAAAACGTCTTGCTGTTTCGCGAACTACTGCAAATGCTTCGGCCTGAATCTGACTAAGCACTTCTTCAATCTTTTTGTTGCGTTCTTTCTTCAGTGCATCAATGCGCGAATACAAGTCTTCCTTTTTGGCTGCATCCATTTCCTGATTGGATTCTGCCTCCTCATTCAACTGATTCAATTCTGTATCCGTATCTGCGAGATATTCAGTGATTGTATTTCTGAATTCAAGGGTTTTATTTCTTAACTCATCGTTGCTGAGCGATTTCAAATTTTCGGCAACAGCATTTACTTCATCAATAATGGGAGCCAGCTTTTTATAGTCGCTCTCGGTTTTGCTGCTGAATATTTTTGAAATGGATTTACTTAGAAAATCTATCATCGTACTATGTTTCCTTAAAACTAAAATAAAAGTGTGCAAAGATAGCGTAATGAGGCTGCAATTCAAAGCAGCAGAAATGCTGAAAGATGCATCATTTCCGGTTTTTAATTAAGGTAGGATGAAAATCGGTTTAATCCTCTTCTCCTGCTTTTTTCCGAATCAGCTGCCAGTTTCTTTCTTTCTGAGTGAAAAAGTTATGCAGCGTCTCTTCAAATTTTTTCAGGCTTTGGGGCGCTTCAGGTTCGCCATCAAATACTCTCTTGATTTTTCCATTCAGATTTACCCTGGTAATGGTTGCCGGATAGTCTGCAATGCCGGGATTATAAAAACTGTCGGGCAATGACTGATATCCTGCACGTTCGGCTTCTTTGATTAATTCTTTCATCTCCTCTTTGGTTGCTTTTGAAGAATACACACCCAGATTATCCATAAATCCTTTGCGGTTAATCAATATGTAACCGCTTTCATAAAGCGAAGCATCGTAATAAGGGCAACGGCCAAAACAGGGATATCGCTGTATAGAAACAAGAAGTGAATCACCATTACTCTTTGTTTTTTTCTCAACTGAACAACTGTAAGATGTAAACATCAAACCATAAACAACTGCTGCAATGGCAAACGGAAATATTTTTTTCGAAATCATTTTACAAATATGTTAAACGTGAACTGACGGAACAAATTTTATGAAATTATTTACAGGATGGCATCCTATGCATAAATCAATAAAATTTAAGGGTTATGAACAGAACAAAATTATTTTATGCATTTATTCCTGTGATGGCTTCGCTGCCACTGTTGACGCTGCACCATTCAAGTGAGCCTGTAAAAGAAAAAGCGCAGGGATGTGTATTCCGCACTGTGTTTGAAGGAGAAGGTATTGACTCAGTTCTTTATCTTAAAACTCCTGAAAAAGTTGAATTATCTCTCACATCAAGTTTAGACTGGATAAGCAAGGCGCAAAACAAAGATGGCGGCTGGGGTGCAGGATGGCACAGCAGACAGTCGGAATTTGATCCGCATGCCGTTAAATCCGATCCTGCAACAACTGCCATTACCACTATGGCACTGCTGCGCATGGGCAACACTCCTTTTACAGGAAAATTTTCAGCCAATGTTGCGCTTGCAACGGAATATCTTTTAAAACAAGTGGAGCAAACACCATCCAACTCCACTAATATTACCACACTCACCGGTACACAACCACAGGTAAAACTCGGACAGAATATTGATGTGGTGCTGACAGCACAGTATCTCACCAACCTGATGGATTATCTGAACAATAACAACACCATGAAAAGCAGGGTTCGAAAAAATCTGGATGTATGTGTTGCCAAAATTCAGCAGGGTATCAATCCCAACGGCAGTCTGAAAGGCTCAGGATGGGCAGGTGTGTTGCAGTCGTCATTTGCTGCCAATGCATTGGAAACTGCTATGCAGGCAGGAGCAAAAGTTGATACTGTGAAGTTGGAAAAAAGTCGCTCTTACTTAAAAGGAAATTATGATAAAGATACAAAGTCAGCAGTCACTACTGATGCTGCAGGTGTTATGCTCTACAGCATTTCGGGCACTGCACGCGGCAGCTCTGCTGAAGCACGCATTGCAAGAGAAAAAAATTGCTAAAGCCAAGAAGGAAGGATTGCTTGCTCCCACTGAAGAAGTGACTGCAAAAAATCTGCAGGCTGCGGGAATGACTTCTGCCGATGCAGATAAATATGCTGCTGCTTACGAAATAAACCGTGCTGCTGCAAAGCAGGCACAACAAAATGATGTAATGAATGGATTTGGCAGCAATGGTGGCGAAGAGTTTTTATCGTATCTGCAAACTGGCGAAGGAATGATTATGAGTAAAGATGACGGCTGGAAAAAATGGTACGACAATGTAAGCGGACGACTGTTGTCCATACAGAATAATGACGGCAGCTGGAATGGCCATCACTGCATTACCAGTCCGGTATTTTGCACGGCAACAGCAGTTTTAATTTTATCGGTTAACAGAGATATTGACAGGCTGCTGGCAGTGAAACAACCGCAGCAACATAACTGACAAACGAAGATGTGGGCCTGATGCTGAGTTTAAATCAAAAAAGAATTTTCTGCAATGAAGAAGACCAAAACATCAGGCTCCATGTTCTTTTACAATTTTATTCAGCCATTTTATCATAGCAAGAATAATCAGTGTAGTTGCCATTACCAAACCAAAATTCACTAAGAAGAAATTGGCTTTATGTTCATACCCATCCCACATACTTGCAAGCACACCACTCATTTTATTACCAATGGAAGTTGAAAGAAACCATCCACCCATCATGAGTGCTGTCAGTCGCGGAGGGCTGAGTTTTGATACCAGAGACAATGCCATCGGACTCAGACATAACTCGCCAACAGTGATGACACCATAGCTGGCAATGAGCCAAAGCATCGAACTTTTTTTCCATTCCGTTGTGGCAGGCATAGGTAGCAGCAACCATTACAAGTGTAGATAAAGAAGTGATAAAAAACCGTAAAATATTTTCCATGTAGTGGAAGGTTCGCGGTTTCTGCGTTTGAGCATACTCCAAAATGCTACAATAACCGGTGTAAGTACCACTACCCAAAACGGATTGATAGACTGTGCCAGCTCTGTTGAAATTAGTGTCATTGATTCTCCGGCAAGTGGGAGTTTTTCTTTTAATACATTCTTAAAATACAAAGGATAGTCCCATGTTTTTATCACCGCACCTGATGCATCTCTTGCTACTCTGAACTGTTCATCTGTAAGAGGTACAGAATCTTTTGCAAAAGTTACTGTCTGTGTCATCCCCAAAGTTTTAGCAACAGGTTCCACCGCTGCAGGAATTTCTCTGTCGGTATAACTCTCGGCCCAGGTGGTGAGTGCCGTTCCGTTTTGTTTAAACACTGCCCAGAAAACTATGGCTACTGCAAACACTGCAAGTAATGCAGCAAGTGGCCTGCGGTCTTCCGCATCTGAACGAATCAGCAACATCACATAATAGGCTGCTACAGGTAATGCTCCCAAAATAAATGCATCGGTTGAATCACTTCCGAAAATATTTCCCGGAATTATCCACCCTATATATCCGGCAATGATTGCAGGAAGCAATGTTATTCCCAAAATTTTTGAAACAGGCATATCTCCCGCTTTCACAGGTTTGCGTACATCAGCATGAGCATAGTGTTTACTCCCTATCCAAAAAATAATTACCCCTACAAACATACCGATGCCTGCAGCCATAAATGCAGCACCCCAACTGAAATTATTCCGAAGATAGGCGGCAAAAAAATTACAGATGAATGCACCAATATTTATTCCCATATAAAAAATATTGTAGCCTGAATCTTTCAGTGGTTTGTATTCAGGTGCATTATATACATTACCCAAAATGGTAGAGATGTTTGGTTTGAAAAATCCATTACCTATGATAATTAAAAACAGCGACACATAAAATGCCGTCATTCCGGGAATAGCTAATCCGCAATATCCCAAGCCCATCAAAATTCCTCCTATGGTAATAGAAAAACGATATCCCAACAGACGGTCGGCAAGCAGCCCCCCTACAAATGGAGTTACATATACCAATGCTATGAAGGTTCCGAAAATATCGGCAGCTTCTTTGCGGTCGAGAGCCATTCCTCCGCGCTGAGTGTCGGTCATGTAGAGGAAAAATATACCCAGCATTAGGTAGAACCCGAAACGCTCCCACATTTCAGAAAGGAAAAGATATGGCAATGCCTTTGGATGTTTTTTCTTCATAACAAAATTATATTGTGATTATGTGTCAGCAATAATAATCAATAGAACTGAAACTACTGAACTATTTTTTTGTCTTCAGCGTGCGTCTGACTATCTCTTCAATTTCTGCTGCAATTTGGTCCTCTGTATTGTTTCCGTTCACTATGACAATTTGCTCTGAAGATTTTAATTTGTCGAATGATTTAAAATAATTCTCTCTTACTTTCTTCAGATTGTCAAGTGTTTCATACATCTCCAGTGAGTGGCGTTTATCTTTGAGTCTTTGCATACAGATTTCAGGATCTGCATCAATAAAAATGGTGATGTCGGGTTTAATCAGCTCTGCACAAATTTTGTTGATTTGAATAACCCAGTCCATGTCCACAAACACACTGTGATAAGCATAGGACGAAAAATAATACCGGTCGCAGATAACAGAATAACCTTCCTTTAATTTTTGAAGTAATCCATTCTTATCATCAAGAATATGCTGCAGTCGATCGGCAACGAACAATGCTGCAATGGTATGCTGATTAGCTTCTGTTTCATGACTGAAAATGGAGCGTATCAGTTTACCCACCCTGTGGTCTGTCGGCTCGTTTGTTAAATAAGTTTTGAATCCCCTTTCCGACAGATTTTTATTCAGCAATCGCGCCTGAGTGCTTTTGCCGCTGCCATCTATTCCTTCAAGAGCTATAAACAAATTGTCGGGCATGTAGCTTTGGTTCTGAAATGGTGTGGTTGCAAAAAAATCAGAGTTTAGCCAGCTCGCCTTTCAGGTAATCAATTACTTTTACCTCTGTGCAGTCAATGTTTCTTATTTCGCTCAGATACCAGCTTACCCAGTCGCCAAAATGAATGAGATAGAGTGATTTTTCAATCTGCGACTGACCTTTGCTGTGCACTTCGAAAATATGCGGAGTGTATCGGGCAAAAATTTCTTTGCATATATCCATCCGTTTTGCTGTACGGAAATAGTCGTCATCATTGCGGAACATTACTACTGCAACTTCGTCATGTTTTGTTGTCCACCCTACCAGTTCATTGTGGTTCATCTCCGGAAACACATGATGCCAGCACAGCATTTTACCATTTTCCTGAATTTGTTGTCTGAAACGTACCACCACCCCTTCGTAATTGGTGGCAGCATAAATCACAGGGATTTTTCCAATCAGTTTTTCAGCAAGGCTTCGCGCATCGCGTTTAATATTTTCTTCTTCGGCATCCAATAAAGCAATGGCCTTTTGCAATGGAGCTTTAAATGCATCGCTGATCAGATTCAGTTTATGCAGAATATAAAACAGCTGAGTAGAAGAATATCCATAGCACGAACGCGGTGGCATTCCTCCCGGAATGGTTACACAATCCAACTTATGCTCACTTGCCAGCGATGAAGTTTTACCGCCTGAACTTACGCAAACAACCTTGGCTCCCTGCTTAAGTGCCATGTCCATTGCCTGAAGAGTTTCTTCGGTATTTCCTGAATAAGAGCTCACCACTACCAGTGAATGTTGGTTGATAAAGGCAGGAATGAAATAATCTTTATTTACCAAAAAAGGAATTTTAAGTTCTTTCTCGCAAAGTTGAGAAACGATGGTTCCGCCAATTCCTGAACCACCCAGTCCTGTAACCAGAATGTTTCTGATTTCATGAGGCCATGCCGTCAGCACTGCTTTTTCGCCAATAGCTACGGCTTCGCGCATTTGTTTTGAAAAGTCTGCTATTAAAGATTTCATATCCATAAATTCATACCGTTTTTTGTCAGAAGGGTGCAAACCTAAGCTATTTTCCGCAACCTGGCACCTTCAATTCAGATTGAAAGTATGCTGATTGGGTGCTGAAACCGTGTACTACCCATAAAACCAAACCATCCCCTGCTTATTTCAAAACCTGTTGATAATCAAAATATTTTGATGCAGAATGATGAATTCTACATTTAAAAAAAGATTAAAAACAAGGCTGTTGACACTATTTTGTTGATAACGTTTGATGATTACAAAATAAATGCTACTTTTGCGACCCCAATTGTAAAAAGTAAATACTACATACTGTGGATACATTATCATATAAAACAGTATCGCTGAATGCGAAGACTGCAAAAAAAGAGTGGGTTCTGATAGATGCTACCGATTTGGTACTGGGACGTTTGTCATCAGAAGTTGCTAAAATTTTAAGAGGAAAACATCGTCCGGGCTTTACACCTCATGTTGATACCGGTGACAATGTTATTATCATCAATGCTGAAAAAGTAAAACTAACTGGCAATAAGATGGAAGACAAAGTATATGTACGTCATACGGGATATCCGGGCGGACAGCGCTTTACTTCTCCTGCCAAGTTAATGGAAAAATATCCTGAGCGTATTCTTGAAAATGCCATTCATAAAATGTTGCCTAAAAACAGATTAGGCAATGCACTGAAGAAAAACCTTCGTGTTTTTGCAGGCAGTGAGCACAATCACGAAGCTCAAAATCCACGTGTAATTAAATTAGACATATAATTTTTTAAGATGAGTAACATTCATAAAATAGGAAGACGTAAGACAGCCGTTGCCCGTGTATATCTTACTCCGGGAACAGGTGCCATCACTGTTAACAACCGTGAGTTTAAGACCTATTTCACTACCGGCCCATTACAGAATAAAGTTACACAGGCTTTTGCCATCATCAATGCCAATGAGCAGTTTGATGTGAAAGCCAATGTTGCAGGAGGTGGCATTACCGGACAGGCTGAAGCTATCCGCCTTGCTATATCACGTGCTTTGTGTGAGTTGAACCCTGAAAACCGCCCTGCTCTTAAGAAAGAAGGACTTCTGACCCGCGACCCACGTATGGTGGAGCGTAAGAAGAGCGGTCAGAAAAAAGCCCGTAAGAGATTCCAGTTCAGTAAACGTTAAAATTATTATAAGCGAAAATACATGTCCATTAATACACAGGAATTGTTAGATGCAGGTTGTCACTTCGGACACCTGAAACGCAAGTGGAATCCCAAGATGGCTCCTTACATTTTTATGGAGCGCAATGGAATTCATATTATTGATTTAAATAAAACCTCAGCCAAGCTGGATGAAGCGGCTTCTGCTATCAAGCAAATTGCCAAATCAGGTAAACGTGTTTTGTTTGTTGCTACTAAAAAACAGGCAAAAGAAATTGTTGCCAATGCAGCCAAGTCTGTAGGTATGCCATATATTACAGAGCGCTGGCCCGGTGGTATGCTTACCAACTTTGCCACTCAGCGTAAGTCGGTAAAGAAGATGACCGGTTTCGATCGTTTTATGAAAGATGAAACCTTCAACAACATTTCAAAGAAAGAGCGTCTTCAGGTAACCCGTCAGAAAGCCAAAATGGAAAAACTGATTGGAAGTATTGCTGACCTTACCCGTCTGCCTGCAGCCTTGTTTATTGTGGATGTGCTGAAAGAGCATATTGCAGTTTCAGAAGCGCAAAAATTAGGTATTCCTACTATTGCCATCTGCGATACCAATACCGATCCGTCACCGATAGATTTTCCGATACCTGCCAATGACGATGCTACCAAATCCATATCTCTTATTATGGGTGTAATGGTGAAAGCTATTGAAGAAGGTTTGGAAGAGCGTAAGATGGATAAAGAAGCTGACCGCGAGCGCGAAGCTGCTGCTGAAGATGAATCAGGAGAAAGAACAGAAGGCGAAAAAGAATATGCCGTAGCTGACGATGCTGATGACAGTGGTGAAACAAAAACCAAAGCTCCTGCAAAAAAAGCAGGTACACGCAGCCGCAGACCTACTACCCGTAAAAAATCAGAAGATTAAATTTTAATTATTCAGAAAGTAAAGAAATGAGTACAGCAACAATAAGTGCAAGCGATGTAAACAAACTCCGTCAGATGACCGGTGCCGGAATGATGGATTGCAAGAAGGCACTGATGGAAGCCAACGGTGATTTTGAAAAAGCTATTGATGAACTTCGTAAGAAAGGACAAAAAGTAGCTGCTAACCGTGCCGACAGAGAAGCGAAAGAAGGTTATATCGTTGCCAAAACAAATGCTGATGCTACCAAAGGATATTTGGTTGCCATCAGTTGTGAAACAGACTTTGTGGCCAAGAATGCAGACTTCGTAAAATTTGCAGAAGATGTATTGAATCTGGCAATTACCAATAACACCACATCTAAGGATGCATTGCTTTCACTTCCTATGGAAGGCGTAACAGTAAATGACAAAGTGATTGACATGGTAGGTAAGATTGGTGAGAAAATCGAAATCACCAGCTACGAAGTGATTGAAGCACCAAAAGTGGCTATCTACATTCACCCCGGAAATAAGGTGGTTTCAATGGTAGGTATGTCATCAGCAACAGCACCTGCAGAAGCCGGTAAAGACGTAGCTATGCAGATTGCAGCAATGAATCCGGTAGCTATTGACAAAGACGATGTGGATCAGAAAACTCTCGACCGCGAAATTGAAATCGGAAAAGAGCAGGCTCGTGCTGAAGGCAAACCTGAAAATATGATTGAGAAAATTGCTATGGGCAAACTGAATAAGTTTTATCAGGAGTCCACATTGCTCAATCAGTCATTCATTAAAGAAGACAAGAAAACCATACGCCAGTATCTTGACGGTGTTGAAAAAGGTTTAACTGTTAAAGCGTTCAGAAGAGTACAAATCGGATAAATTCTGTAACCAACAATAAAACTGAAAGCCACTCTCAACGGGTGGCTTTTTTATTTGCCTTTCAACTGAGTTTGTAAACATCATACTACGTTTTTTCAGTACAGTTCAAAACAGTCGCTGCTGCAAGATTCCTATCTTTGCAGGTCATAAATACAATCAGCAATGGCATTGTCAGAGCAAGAAATTATACGCAGAGAAAAACTGAATGAGTTGATACAAATGGGCATCAACCCTTATCCTGCCGAATTATATGAAGTAAACTGCAGCAGCACTTTCATCCAGAATGAATATGAAAAAGCTGAAGAAAAATTTGGTCAGGGTAAACAGGAAGTTTCATTTGCAGGAAGGCTGATGAGCATCCGCGATATGGGCAAAGCAGCGTTTGGCGTATTGCAGGACAGTGAAGGTAAGATTCAAATCTATATCAAACGTGATGAAGTGTGTTCAGGTGATGACAAAACATTGTATGATGTAGTTTGGAAAAAACTCACCGACATTGGCGATATCATCGGAGTAAAAGGATATGTGTTTAAGACAAAGATGGGAGAACCTTCCATCCATGTAAGTTCATTCCACATCCTTACCAAATCACTTCGCCCATTGCCAAGTGTGAAAGAAAAAGACGGTGAAGTGTATGATGCTGTAATTGATCCTGACCTTCGTTATCGTCAGCGCTATGTTGATTTAATTATCAATCCACAGGTAAAAGAAGTGTTTCGCAAACGCACACAGTTGGTGAATACCATGCGCAATTATCTGAATGAAAAAGGATATCTCGAAGTAGAAACACCTATACTGCAACCATTGTACGGAGGTGCTGCCGCGCGTCCTTTCAAAACACATCACAACACACTCGACATGACGCTGTATCTGCGCATTGCCAATGAGCTGTATCTGAAAAGGCTGATTGTTGGAGGATATGATGGCGTGTATGAGTTCTCAAAAGATTTTCGCAACGAAGGCATGAGCCGCTTTCATAATCCTGAGTTTACACAGATAGAATTGTATGTGGCTTACAAAGATTACGAATGGATGATGAACCTTGTGGAAGAAATGATTGAGAAAGTAGCATTGACATTGCATGGCTCTACTGTGGTGCGTGTGGGCGAAAACGAAATTGACTTTAAACGTCCGTGGAAAAGATTTACCATGTATGAAGCCATCGAACATTTTACCGGTGTGAACATTGGTGATATGGACGAAGACACCATGCGCAAAGCAGCTGCTGCAATGGGTGTTGAAACAGATGCTACCATGGGTCGCGGAAAAATTATAGACGAAATTTTCGGAAGTAAGTGCGAGCCTCATCTCATTCAGCCAACCTTTATAACTGATTATCCGGTTGAGATGTCGCCATTAGCAAAGAAACACCGCAGCAAACCCGGTTTGGTAGAACGTTTTGAAGCCATTTGCAATGGTAAAGAAATCTGTAATGCTTTTTCCGAACTGAATGATCCGATTGATCAGCGCAAACGTTTTGAAGAACAACTGGAGTTAGGCAAACGTGGCGATGAAGAAGCTATGCAGTTAGACGAAGATTTTCTGCGTGCAATAGAATATGGAATGCCTCCTACTGCAGGTCTCGGTATAGGCATTGACCGTTTGAGTATGATTATGACCAACTCACCAAGCATACAGGATGTGTTGTTCTTCCCCCAGATGAAACCTGAAACCATAGACTCACAATCGGCAGCCGACAGCGGACTGACACATATTCCATCGCCATGGAATGATGTGCTTGCACGTTTGGGCATCACTACCAGAGTACAACTCAAAGAAGTGAATCCTAACAAACTGTTTAATGATATGGGAGGCATGCGCAAGAAACTAAAGCTGGATGTAAGCATGGTAAGTCTTGATGAAGTAAAAAAATGGATTAGTGAATAATTCCGTGTTTTTTATTTCTGATTTGATACAACTACATTTGCCCGCTTACGTACAAACTTTTCACGTTTTAGGATAATGAAACAAATGAACCTGAAAGCTTTTCGCATCAAGGCGGGAAGAAATAAAAAGAAATATACTACTTTTCTCAAAGGACTACATAGCCGCAAGGTAAAACAGCTTAATGCCAAGGCAAAAAAATTAAATGATGTTGCATTTAAAAAAATTGACTGCCTCACCTGTGGTAACTGTTGCAAAACAATGACACCTACATGGCAACCGGCAGATATCAAAAGAGTAGCAGCCCATCTTAAAATGACTGTTCAGCAGTTTAAAGACAAATGGCTGTACAAAGATGAATCAGGCGACTGGCTGAATACCAAAACACCCTGTCAGTTTTTGCAGAAAGACAATAAGTGCAGCATTTATGAAATTCGTCCTAAAGACTGCAGTGGTTTTCCTCACATTCATCATACTGACTTTTTAGTAGGTCGTGAAATCAATATTCCCAATATGACAAGTTGCCCCATCACCTACGAAGTAGTGGAACGTATGTATAAACTTGTTGTAGAAAAAGATCAGTCGGCTCTCGACAGCTAAGAAAATTTTTCACTCTGCTTCTACTTCATCCACAAAGATGAAAGCTTCGCCACCATCGGCATAACCCTGATGCCACTGAGGCAGTTTTCCTGCATTAGTTGCAACAACCTTGATGTAGCGTGCTGTAACAGGATTTATTTCAAGACTGAAATTTCTGATTTGAACGGTGTAATCATTCTGAGGCAAGGTATTTTCAACAGTACCTGCAAGTGTAAATTCTTTTCCGTCAACAGAAGTGTAGTAGTCAACACGCAACGGCATCAGTATCCATGAGCGTGTGTCCTGCAGATAGGTGGACGACAGATGTGTAATTTCTGTTTTCTGTGCCATGTCAATAATACATTCAAAGTTTTGCGACTGATAACCCTGCCACCTGCCTTTGCGCCAGTTTTCGTTGCCATGCAATCCGTCAATCAATCCTTCGGCACCGCCTGCATTGTACTGCGGATTAAACTTCCCTTTAAGCGTAACCTTCCACTTCGGATGCGGCATTTTAAAAAATTCTGCTCTTATCCATTTGCTCTCTCTGCCTGAAGTATCCGTTGCATACGTGTTGATGACAGATGACTGAGTGATATAAAAAGGTTTCTCATAATTCAGTTTTGCCGGACGTTCAAAAGGACCTTGCAGCATATAGGTAATCGTTCTGTCGGGTTGCAGCGATTTTATTTTTACTTTCATCGAATCCTTAAACATCAATGACGCTGCTTCTACCAGCGGCACGCGCATAAAATTGTCGTGATAAAAAATACTGTCTGAAATATCCTTGTGCCTGATTACAGGCATTACACTGTCGGCTTCGAGAATGAGTCCGTCAAGTTCTTTAAACCCTTCATGCCGAAATGTGAATGACTGACGGAAAGGAATATTTTTTACTTTTTTCAGCTTGAGATAATTTGTCCTTGGTGTTTTATTTTTTGTAATAATTGAAAATGTTTTTCCTGCAGTAGCAATTTCAATGGTGTCAAACTGTGGAGAGGTTAAATCATACACATTACTTCCCGGGCATACCTGATAAAGTCCCATGGCACTCATCACATACCATGCACTCATTTGTCCGCAGTCTTCATTCCCAATTAAACCATCAGGGCTGTTTTTATAAAAATTGTTGATGATACGGTTCACCATCTTTTCTGTCTTGCCGGGTTTATCCACATAATTGTACAGATAAGCTATGTGATGACTTGGCTCATTGCCGTGTGCATACTGGCCAATCAATCCTGTAATGTCGGATTGTTGTCTTCCTGTGGTTTTTGAAGTTGTTGTAAACAACTGATCGAGTTTTTTTTCGAAAGCAGCTTTGCTGCCGTAATAGCTGATCAGTCCATCCACATCCTGCGGTACAAAAAAATTATACTGCCATGCATTGGCTTCGGTGTAATTGTTATTCACTTCGTAAGGGTCAAAAGGTTTCTGCCAGCCACCATTGCTTCGTGGTCTGATAAAACCTGTTACAGGGTCGAACAGATTTTTCCATGACTGTGCACGTTCAGCATAACGCTCATACTCTTCTGTTTTGCCCAACTGTTTGGCCATTTGCGCAATGCACCAGTCGTCATAAGCATACTCCAGTGTTTTCGAAACTGACTCATGTTCGTCTTCCGACTCTAAAAAACCTTTGTTGATGTAGTCACCTAATCCATAGCGGTCAGCAGCTTCGGCACTTTTCACACATGCTTCAAAAGCTTTTTCGTAATCAAAGCCTTTTATTCCTTTCATCATGGCATCGGCAATCACGCTTACGGCATGATAGCCAATCATACATTCTGTTTCGTTGGATGATAGCTCCCAAACAGGCAACAATCCACCCTGCTCATATTGCAAAATAAAAGTGCGGATAAAATCAACCGTTCGTTTTTCGTCAATAATCGTCATCAGCGGATGCCATGCACGAAACGTATCCCATAGTGAAAAAACGGTATAGTAGTCATGATCGGTTTGATGTATCATCAGGTCGCGACCGCGGTAACGTCCGTCCACATCATTATAAATATTGGGTTGCAACATACAGTGATAAAGTGCAGTGTAAAATACTGTGAGCTTGTCGGTATCGGATGAATTGACTTTTATTTTCGACAACTCCTGATTCCACACATCCTGTGCTGCTGCTTTAATGTTTTCAAAATTCCATTCAGGATTCTCCATCATCATATTGCGGTCTGCTCCATCGCTGTCAATTGCTGACAGTGCAGTCTTCACCAGAATTTTTTCTCCTTCGTTCACATCAAAACAAAAAACAGCTTTTCTGTCTTCTAAAAGTTTAGAGCGCTTATATGGTTTTGAAAAAGCGATGGTGGCGTAAAGCATTTGTTCTGCAGCCCATCCTTTGCTTTGGCGAAATACAGAAACTCCGGAGTTGTCTGTGAGTCGAATATAAGACTCTGTACGCTGGTCGCGATGATCGAGGTCGAGGTAAACGAACACTTCGCCTTGCTTATGAAAAGTGTATTGATGCATTCCGGTGCGGGCAGTTGCCGTCAGTTCCACATCAATGTTGTCGTCAGTCAGGTTTACAAAATAATAACCGGGTGAAGCTTTCTCATGCTCGTGGCTGAATCTTATTTTAGGTTGCGGAGCATTCAGGTCAGGCTCGTTGTTGAGAGGTAACAGTAAAATATCACCATAATCACTCACTCCCGTTCCGCTCAGATGGGTATGCGAAAAACCATACAACACACTATCGGAATAATGATATCCGCTGCATCCATCCCAACTTCCGTCAATACGGGTGTCGGGGCTCAGTTGCACCATACCAAAAGGCACTGCTGCTCCGGGAAATGTATGACCATGACCTCCTGTTCCGATAAAAGGATTTACGTACTGAGTAAAATTTTGTGCATACGATATTTGAATAAGAAAAAGAAATGCAGTAATGAGTGACAGTCTTTCAAATTGTTTCATGATACAGATAAATTTAACTGTGTGTAGATTTCAGATTTCGACATTGCTCTTAATTCGCCCTCTGCAAAATTAGTGATAGAAATATTTTCGATGGCCGTACGGATGAGCCTCAGTGTAGGAATGCCCACGGCAGCAGTCATCCTGCGCACCTGTCGGTTTTTTCCCTCTGTAAGCACCAGTTCAATCCATGATGTGGGAATATTTTTTCGGAAACGCACAGGAGGTATTCTCTCAGGAAAATGTACATCCTCTAAAATCCGTACGCTGTGTGGCGGCAATGTTTTGTAGGCTTTGCCTTCAACAGAAATCTGTACGCCCTGCTTCAGCAGATTGATATGCACCTGCGTAGCCTGCCCATCTACCTGAACGGCATATACACGCTTATGCCTGAACTGTGGTGTTGTAAGTCGGTGTTTCAGAAAATTATCGTTGGTGAGAATTAAAAGACCTTCACTGTCCACATCGAGCCTGCCTACAGGATATACTTCCTTTGGCACATTTATCAGATGCAATAATCCCTTATGCTTCCCTTCGTCAGTAAATTTTGACAGGTAACCGTAAGGTTTGTACAAAACATAATATAAATTCACTGTGGAAAGATAGTTTAATTTTTTTTTAAGAGAATTATCTTTTAAATTTGCACCGCCTTAATAATTCAGGTTTACGTTCTTAAAAAAAATTCTTCGATAGCTTATCCAGAAAGGCTGAGGGACAGTGCCCGATGAAGCCTTGGCAACCGTTCCGCTTTCAGCGGGAAATGGTGCCAATTCACTTCTCTGTTTATTAAAAATATCAGAGAGAAGATGAGCCGGAATCAGATTAAAATAAAACATCTAAATCTCTTTCGGCTTTTCGGAAGAGATTTTTTTTGAACCCATGCAGGAAATTGTTGATGCAATAACATTTCGAAACAAAGATTAAAATATCATCAGAGCAAATGACGATCAGAGAGCAATTAGGAAAACGCATTTTAGTGATTGATGGTGCTATGGGCACCATGATACAACAACATAAATTAGGCGAAGAAGATTATCGCGGCAGCCGTTTTAAAGACTGGAAACATGATGTAAAAGGCAACAACGATTTGCTTTGTCTTACTCAACCTGAAATTATCAAATCCATCCATCTGGAATATCTGAATGCCGGAGCTGATATTATTGAAACCAACACTTTCAATGCACAACGAATTTCCTTAGCTGATTATCACATGCAGGAGTTGGCTTATGAAATCAATCTGCATGCAGCACAAATTGCCAAAAGTGCAGTGAAGGTTTCAGCAAAAACAGCGTATGTTGCAGGAGCAATAGGCCCCACCAACCGCACGCTGAGTCTTTCGCCCGATGTAAACAATCCCGGTTACAGAGCAGTAACGTTTGACGAAGTGCGCGATGCTTATAAGGAACAAGTCAGTGGACTGATTGACGGTGGTGCTGATTTGTTGCTGATAGAAACCATTTTCGATACGCTGAATGCTAAGGCTGCACTGGTGGCCATACAGGAAGTGTTTGAAGAAAAAAATACAGAGTTGCCAATCATGATTTCAGGAACCATTACCGATGCCAGTGGCCGCACGCTGAGCGGACAAACGGTGGAGGCATTTCTGAACTCTGTGGCACATGTTCCATTGCTGAGCATAGGATTAAACTGTGCGCTCGGTGCAAAAGAAATGCGCCCTTATCTCGAAGAGTTGAGCCGCAAAGCACCATTTTTTATTTCGGCTTATCCCAATGCAGGGTTGCCCAATCAGTTTGGCGAGTATGATGAAACACCTGAACAGATGTGTCATCAGATGGATGACTTTATGGAAAGTGGTTTTGTAAATATTGTTGGCGGATGCTGCGGTACCACTCCCGATCATATCAAACATATTGCAGCACATGCAAAAAAATTCAAGCCGAGAGAAATTCCTGAAACAGAACCTTACCTTCGACTGAGCGGACTGGAAGCTGTGACCTTACGGCCTGATTCAAATTTTATGAATGTAGGTGAGCGTACCAATGTTACAGGGTCGAAAAAATTTCTCAGGCTGATTAAAGAAAACAAATATGATGAAGCACTGAGTGTAGCACGCGAACAGGTTGAAGGAGGTGCACAGGCTATTGACATCAACATGGACGAAGGGATGCTGGATGCCCTGGAAGCAATGACTACTTTTTTAAATCTCATCGCATCGGAGCCTGATATTTCAAAAGTGCCGGTGATGTTAGACTCTTCCAAGTTTCATGTACTCGAAGCAGGACTTAAACATCTGCAAGGGAAAGGTATTGTAAACTCCATTTCGCTTAAAGGTGGCGAAGAAGAATTTATCCGCGAAGCACGTACCGTAAAAAAAATACGGTGCTGCTGTTATCGTCATGTTGTTTGATGAGCAGGGGCAGGCTGATACCACACCTCGAAGAATAGAAATTGCAAAACGGGCTTACGACATTCTTGTCAATAAAGTACATTTTACACCTCAGGATATCATCTTCGACCCGAATATATTTCCGATTGCTACAGGACTGGAAGAACACCGGAAAAATGCAGTCAGTTATTTTGAAGCTACAAAATGGATTAAAGAAAATCTTCCGCTTGCAAAAGTTTCAGGCGGACTGAGCAATGTATCTTTTTCTTTCCGCGGAAATGATCATGTAAGAGAAGCTATACATGCAGCTTTTCTCTATCATGGCATTCATGCAGGCATGGATATGGGAATTGTAAACCCATCACAGCTGATTGTGTATGATGAAATAGAAAAAGAGTTGCTTAAAAAAGTAGAAGATGTGTTGCTTGACCGAACTGATGATGCAACAGAGCAGCTGGTTGACTTTGCTGAAGCATTTAAAGGAAAAGGAAAAGAAAAAACCGAAAGCGAAGAAGAATGGAGAAAACAACCGCTGCAGGATCGTATCACACATTCGCTGGTAAAAGGAATTACCGACTACATTGAGCAGGATACGGAAGAAGCACGACAGCAGTATGACAAAGCACTGGAAGTAATTGAAGGACCACTGATGGTGGGCATGAGTGTGGTGGGAGATTTGTTCGGATCAGGGAAAATGTTTTTGCCACAGGTGGTAAAGAGTGCACGTGTAATGAAAAAAGCAGTTGCCTATCTCACACCATACATTGAAGCTGAAAAAACCAAAGGTCAGTCGAAAGGAAAAATTGTGCTGGCAACGGTAAAAGGTGATGTGCACGACATCGGAAAAAGTATTGTAGGTGTGGTGTTGGCCTGCAACAATTACGAAATAGTGGACCTTGGTGTGATGGTTCCCAGTGAAAAAATTCTTGCAACAGCACGCGAACAACATGCCGATATGATTGGTGTAAGCGGACTGATAACACCATCGCTGGATGAAATGGTGCATGTGGCTAAAGAGATGGAGCGCGAAAAATTTTCAATTCCTTTGCTCATTGGCGGAGCCACTACCAGCAAGGTTCATACTGCCGTTAAGATTGAACCGCATTACTCAGGTACGGTGGTGTATGTGAATGATGCTTCGCGAAGTGTACCTGTGGTAAGTAATTTACTTTCAGAAGAGCTGAAAGAAAATTTTGTTGCAGAAATAAAAGCAGAGAACGAAAGAACACGCACTTATTTTAAAGCTGACAGAGCTAAAGGAAACTATCTTACACTTGATAAAGCAAGAGCCAACCGTTTTGAAGCATCAGAGCAACCGTCAACAGTTCCGAATATCCGGGATAAAAAATATGTTGCCGGTTATCTTCAGAGTGATGATGCTAAACGCAACGGAGCATTTGCGATTGATGGCAACAAAGGCATAGGCTGGTCGCATTATTCGTTAGAAGAAATTGCCCCTTACATTGACTGGACACCTTTTTTTGTGGCATGGGAGATGAAAGGCAGCTATCCGAAAATTTTTGACAACAAGGAAAGAGGCGCAGAAGCAAAAAAACTTTTTGACGAAGCGCAGGACATGCTTCAGAAAATCATCAAAGAAAAATGGCTTACTGCAAAAGCTGTCATAGGCATTTTTCCTGCTGCAGCCAATCAGGACGACATCAACCTGTATGATGAACAAGGAAACAAAACACATACGTTTTTTACCATTCGTCAGCAGTCGCAAAAAGCCGAAGGACAAAAAAATGCTGCGTTGGCCGATTTCATTCGTCCGAAGGGAACAGCATCTGCCGGTGACAGTCTCGGTCTCTTTGCTCTTTCTACCGGTTTTGGTATTGAAGAAAAAGTAAAAGAGTTTCAGAAAATACATGACGACTATTCGGTGATTATGCTCAAGGCACTTGCCGACCGCCTGGCAGAAGCTTTTGCAGAGTTGCTGCACAAACGTGTACGAAAAGAATTCTGGGGCTATGACACCGATGAGAATTTAAGCAATGACGAACTGATAAAAGAAAAGTATCATGGCATTCGTCCTGCACCGGGCTATCCTGCACAGCCTGACCACACCGAAAAATTTACGCTGTGGGAAATATTAGACGTAGAAAAAAACACAGGCATACAACTTACCGAACATCTGGCAATGTATCCTACTGCTGCTGTGAGCGGTTTGTATTTTGCTCATCCTGATTCGTATTATTTTGCAGTAGGAAAAATTCAGCGCGATCAGGTAGAAGATTATGCACGCAGAAAAAATATGAGTGTGGAAGATGTTGAGAGATGGCTTGGAAGTATATTGGCGTATTGACAATTCGAACAATAGAATTTCAGAATTAAACACCCGGTAGGAATCTTCGATAACCTGCCGGGTGTTTCAATAACAATATTGTTACTAACATAATTGTTACTTTTTTTGTGTTATGCATACACTGTGACTGACGGATGCTATTTTTGACTGCTGGTTCAGCAGTATGTGTAAAAAGGTCTTTCTGTTTTTTATGTTGGCAGTGCAGGTAATCTTTGCTCATGCTGCCGACAAACACTTTCTCGACAGTGTGCAGGCTGTGCTTGACACTGCCCGATTTGCAAACACCAGATTGCTCTGCCTTTATACTCTGAGTTTCGAAAACGGGATGACAAACCCACGCGAAGCAATTGAACAGGGATGGCAGTGTATGGCATTGGCAAATACACAAAAGGATACTGCTTATATATTGAATGCTTACAATGCACTTGGCAATGCTTATGAAACATTATCTGATTTTGACTCCGCAGTTTATTTTCATGAAAAATCATATCAGCTTGCTGTGAAATTAAAATCAAAAAGCAAGATGATTGCAACATTGGCTAATGTGGCCAACTGCAATAAACTCCAGGGAAACTATCAGGCAGCATTAGAAAAATATTTGTTGGTTTACAGAATGATGGAGTCGGCATCGGTTTATAATTACCGCGTGCATTATACCATTGCTGATTTGTATCTGCGGCTTGGCGACTACCAAAAAGCTGCCGAACATTCACGCTTCGGGATTAATAAAATTGAACAGGGAAATGATGAAGCTGCCACACTCAGCCTGTATGTTACATTAAGCCGGGCATTGTTGTATTCAGGTAAAACAGACTCGGCCCTGGTGATAATAAAAAACTGCCTGACAAAATATAAAAAATATGCTGATGATGCAGGGCTGGCAACAGCACTTAATGTTTTAGGCGAAATTTATCTGACGAAAAAAATGTATGCAGAGGCATTGCTGACTTTTTCGGAAGAACTGGAAATGCAAAATAAATTACAGAATAAAAACGGCACAGGGCTGGCACAGGTTAACAGAGCATATTGCATGGCACTGTTGCATCAGGATAAAAAGAAAACCGAAGCTGCGCTGGGTGAGGCAGAGCAATATGTGCTGCATCAAATATCGAACAGCGAAGTGCTGATTGAAATTTACCGCAAACTTTCGGACACGTATGCACTTATGGGCAACACTGACAAAGCTTATCAATACGCTACACGTTACACTGTGCTGAATGACTCGGTGCTGAACCGTGACAAATTCAGGCAGATTATGGATTTGCAGACAAAGTTTGAATCGGAAAAAGTAAATAAGCTGCTGCGCCAGCAAAAATCACAATTGCAATTGCAGGCATCGGATATTCAAAAACGCAAAATGCAAATTGTTTATTTATCGCTTGCATTTGTTCTGATGCTGTTGGCAGGATTGTATTTGTATTCGCGCTACCGCTCGAAACAAAAAATAAAAATGCTGATTGCCCTGCAGCAACAGGAGAAAGAAAAAGAACAGGCTATCAGAGAAAAAGAAACTCAGGAGCGGTTTCGTATTTCGAAAGATATACATGATGAACTGGGTGCGGGTATTTCAAAAATTTCTATGATGGCTACCTACAGCAGACAACAAAGGAATGAACCCGGAAAAATAGAAGACACCATTGATGCCATTGCCAAAACTTCGCAGGAGGTGGCCGATAATATGCACGATTTGGTGTGGTCGCTCAATCCTGAAAATGCCACGCTCGACAATCTGGCTGCCCGCATTCGCGAGTATGCAGGAGACTATCTGGAAGAATTGCCTGTTGAAGTATCCTTTGTTTTTCCCGGTGAAATTCCCGCCATCAGCATCACCAAAGAATTTCAGCGAAATGTATTTCTCACCTGCAAAGAGGCAATTAATAATGCCGTTAAACATGCATCAGCAAAAAAAATAAAAATTCAGGTGACATATAACAACCAAACTTTCGGTGTTGAAATTGCTGATGATGGAAAAGGCATCAAAGAAGAAAACAAACGAAAAAGCGGAAACGGATTGCGCAACATGCAGCACCGTATTGAAAGCATTGGTGGCACTTTTGTGCTGACAAGCAACAATGGAGTAACCATCAGCATAAGTGTGCCTGTGAGCGGCAATGCCGTCTGAAAACAGGCGGATTCAAATTACTACTTTTGTGGGAGTGTGTTTCAGCATTTATAAAATTACTTTTGTTGGTTCTGAAACTGTTTTGAAAACAATATGTCCATACAAATAGCCATCATCGAAGATCAGGACGAGATACGTGATATGCTCACCATACTCATCAGCGGCAGTGAGGGCTTTGAGTGTGTAGCTTCCTACTCCAATGCCGAAGATGCCATTGCAGGAATACCCGGGCTGAAACCGGATGTAGTGCTGGTGGATATTCACTTACCCGGCCAATCGGGAATTTCCTGCATCACTCAGCTGAAACCGTTGTGTCCTGAAACGCAGTTTATGATACGTACTTCGCTCGAAGATACCGACACTATTTTTGAAGCACTGAAAGCAGGTGCCAATGGTTATATTGTTAAATCTACTTCGCCATCGAAGCTGCTTGATGCCATTGTGGAAGTTTATCATGGCGGCTCGCCCATGAGCAGCCAGATTGCGCGAAAGGTTGTCAGCTCGTTTCAAAAAAACGAAATCAGTAAGATCAAAACCGAAGTTGCTTTGCTGAGCAAACGCGAAAACGAAATTCTGCAGTTACTCTCAAAAGGTTTGCGTTATAAAGAAATTGCCGATCAGTTGTTTTTAAGTACTGAAACCATTCGTACGCACATACGCAATATTTACGAAAAGCTGCAGGTAAACTCCCGCACTGATGCACTGAACAAAGCATTTGGAAACAGAAATAACAGTTAGTTTTTAGAAAACAGGATTCGTGTAAGGCTAACAAAGGGTTAGCTCAACAGAAATTTACACCTGTGTTAAGAAGAAAAACGATAAAAGTCTGGAAAATATGCTGAGACATGCTTTGCAAAAAGACAGTTGTCAATTTCCTTTCAACTATGAATACAAAGTTTCGGAAAACTTTGACAAAAATTTTAAGAAAAACAGTATTAAAAACAGCAGGTAACACGGGTTTTGTATGTGCAGGTGTATATTTTTTGCATGCAATACAAAGGAACAAACAGAACACAGTTCTCCTAAAAGCTGCTTAAAATCGTTCTGATGCATTTTTATAACCATTTATTTGTTACTTTTGAATACAATTAGAGGTTTTTAGACGGACTGCCGTTAGCGACAAGGCTTCGGACGTGACAGCAAACAGACAGTTGTGGCCAATGGTCAAAAGGAACGTGGACAAATTAAAATATGCAACCAGAAAATTTATTAGTAATATGAGAAAATTTACCTTATGTATTTTATTGTTTATTCTATATACCCCCAGTCTGCTTAGTCAAGAAAGTAAATTAAACAGACCTCAAACTCCTATTGAGCCATATCCCTATCAATCGGAGAATGTAACATTTGAAAACACCACGGATGGTGTTAGATTAGCTGGAACATTCACCTATCCTAAAGGTGCCGATAACCTGCCTGCCGTAGTTCTAATTTCCGGAAGCGGCCCCAATGATAGGGATTGTGATTATTTGGAGCATAAACCATTTTTAGTAATTGCTGATTTTTTAACTAAAAATGGAATTGCCGTGCTGCGGTATGATAAACGCGGTATTGGCCAATCTACAGGAGATTATGCAACTGCTACTTCTGCCGATTTTGCAAGGGATGTTGAGTTTGCCATATCCTATCTTAAAAATCGAAAGGAGATAAATAAAAATAAAATAGGATTAATTGGCCATAGCGAAGGCGGTATTATAGCGCCAATGGTTGCCGAAAAATCAAAAGATGTTCGTTACATAATTTTAATGGCAGGCCCAACAATCAAAGGAGACAAGTTACTTTTACTTCAAGATAGGTTAATTTCACAATCACTGGGAGAATCTGAAAGTAATATTGCATTGGCGGAGAAACTAAATGCCCAATCTTATGCCATTGCCAATGACAGTATATCAATAGAAAATATAAAGGAGAACTTAAGGGCTCACATAAAAAATACATATAAAGTTAATCCTGGTTTAGTAAAGCCTGAAACTATGAGCGAAGATGAATTTATAGATCGAGAAATTAAATTCTATACAGATAATTGGACACAATTCTATATAAGATATGATCCTGAAAAAATGCTTGAAAAGGTAAACATTCCTGTTCTTGCTCTGTTTGGCAGCAAAGATTTGCAGGTTCCACCTACGGAAAATGCACAAATATTAGAAAGGCTTGCCAAGGATAAAAAGAACTTTCAAATTACTATAATACCAAATTTGAACCATTTATTTCAGGAATGTGAAACAGGCTCTCCCAGAGAATATAAGAGGATTGAACAAACGGTTTCCCCAATAGCCCTTAACAAAATGGCGAACTGGATTAAAGAAAAATGATATAATAAAGATTTGTTCTTTTAAAGTAAGCACAATAGAAAGCCCAGCCACTAACACGGGTGGCAGTTGCACAACCTAACACAAGAGGCGCAAAAAATTTTCTCTATTCAATACCTGTTCAAAATAAAACTTGACTGCATTCATTCTGCTGTGTAAAGCATTTTCTGACAGTTGCAGCTTCTTTATACAATAAAGAAAATAACTCCTTAGTTGTTCAGCATTAAGTTCATCAACCGAAAATGATTTAATAGTTATAAGCAGTTGAGCAAATTCGGTAACAT
>LNBX01000029.1 GCA_001567275.1 Bacteroidetes bacterium OLB10 | reverse complement strand
CAATAACAGGTTTCCAATGGGGATATGCTGGGCAACCAGTGTTCTCTCCAAACGGTGAAAAGTTTGCTTTTGGAGGAAGTTATGGAATAAATGGAATGAATTATTTATCCTGCATTTCATTATTTTCATTTGACAGATGCAACGGATTATTCACATTGGATAGTCTCATTGATTATTCAGATAACTACATTTCAGCAAGCTCGGCTTTTTCTTCAAATTCGCAATATCTTTATTTTGCAAGTTCTGAAAAACTTTATCAATTTAATACTGATAGTATAATAGTTAATCCTTACCAATTAGTTGCAACCAATGATGTGTTTCCTTCGCCAACCCCGCCTTTTTATACAAACTTTGCTTTAATGTATCTTGCTGCTAATGGAAAAATTTATATTTCGTCCGGAAGCAGTGTAAAACATTTACATGAAATGAATTATCCTGATAGTGCGGGCATTGCTTGCGATGTTCAACTACATAATGTTTTTACAAACTGTTTTTTATCGGAGTCCCCAACCACCCCAACTACTACTTAGGTCGTTTGGTGGGCAGCCCATGCGATACGCTTACAGGCATACATGATTTGGCAGCGCATGATTTTCGTTTTCCATTTCGCCCAACCCCAACAACGGTAATTTTAGAATCATGTATCTGTTGCCGCAAAACAAAAGCGGCACGTTGCAGATATTTGATATAACAGGAAAAGAAATTTACCACCAAACCTTGCCGCCATGGAGTACACTGCAATATATTTCATTACCCAAAATTGCAGATGGAGTGTATCAGTGCACCATCACCAGCAACAACCAACGGGTAAATAAAAAGTTGGTGGTGGTGGAGTAAGAAATCAATTTAAAACATAACATCAAACTTTTTTATAAATAATTCAAATCGCTCGCACTCACCCCTTACCCCTGAAGGGGTGACAACGCTCAACGTATTTGAAGTGTGTCTGCGCCCTTTAGGGCCACGGGTGCGCTAAGGCAATGCAATCCCTGACTCCGGCAAGCTCTTGCCTCTTGCCGGGTTGCAAAAAATAAATTGTAACTTAGTCTGTTCTGCGATGTTGTTTTAGCTGCTGAAGTGGTATCGTTTGTTTGCTACTTTCGTACCATAGTTCAGAAGAATGTCAGCGCAGCAGCAAGCAATTAAAACAATTTGGGTGAGCATGATTGGAAATGCATCACTTGCTTTGGTAAAATGGCTTGCAGGTTTTTTCGGTAACTCCTATGCTTTGATTGCCGATGCCATTGAATCCACTACCGATATTTTTTCATCCATGCTGGTGCTGTTTGGTTTGAAGTATGCAAGCCGCCCTGCCGATGCCAATCATCCCTACGGACATGGAAGAGCAGAGCCGCTAATCACATTTTTGGTAGTGGTGTTTTTGCTTGTTGCAGCCACAACCATTGCTTACGAAAGTATAATCCATATTCGTACTCCGCATCAGTCGCCCGAACCTTACACGCTGATAGTGCTTGCCGTGATTATTCTTGGAAAAGAATTTTTTTATCGCTTTGTAAACAAAAAAAGTGACGAACTGAAAAGCGTTTCACTCAAGGCAGATGCATGGCATCATCGCAGTGATGCTTTTACTTCGCTGGCAGCATTCATCGGAATTTTTATTGCAGTTTTTATGGGCAAAGGTTATGAATCGGCTGACGACTGGGCAGCACTCGTGGCAGCAGGATTTATTTATTATAACAGCTACCGCATTTTCAGACCTGCATTGGGCGAAATTATGGACGAGCATGTGTATGACGATGTGATTGCTGAAATACGAAGAGTAGCATCAACAGTGGAGGGAGTCATCAACACCGAAAAATGTTATGTGCGTAAATCGGGGATAAACTATTTTGTGGATTTACACATCACCGTCAATTCTCAAATCAGCGTGAGCGAAGGGCATCGTATTTCGCATTTGCTGAAAGACAAATTGCTGAAAGAACTCCCCCAAATAACAAATGTGCTCATCCATATTGAACCGGATGAGCACATTTGAAACGAATATCAGTTTTACTTACTGACCTAAGTAGGCTTTCAGCAGTTTGCTTTTTGAATTCTGACGAAGTGTTTTAATCGCTTTTTCTTTCAGCTGACGAACACGCTCGCGGGTAAGATCAAATTTCTCACCTATTTCTTCTAATGACAAACCATGTTCAACACCAATTCCATAAAACAGTTTGATGACATCTTTTTCACGCTCAGGTAACGTTTCTAATGAACGGTTGATTTCAGTGTGTAACGATTCAGCCATCAAAGTGCTGTCGGCATGAGGTGCATCAGGATTGGTTAACACATCAAGCAAGGTATTGTCTTCACCCGGAACAAATGGAGCATCCATAGAAACATGGCGACCCGGCATTTTCATGGTGTATGATATACGCTCAGTATCTACTTCTAATTCATTTGCCAACTCTTCAGCGGTAGGTTCACGTTCAAATTTTTGTTCCAGATTTGAAAATGCTTTTTTCACTTTGTTGGCAGCACCAATCTGATTCAATGGCAAACGCACAATACGTGCCTGCTCAGCCAAAGCCTGCATGATTGACTGACGAATCCACCATACGGCATAGGAGATAAATTTAAATCCCCGGGTTTCATCAAAACGCTTGGCTGCTTTTATCAATCCAAGATTTCCTTCATTAATCAAGTCAGGAAGGCTCAATCCCTGTGACTGATATTGCTTGGCTACTGATACTACGAAGCGAAGGTTTGCTCTTACTAATTTTTCTAAAGCTCGTTGGTCTCCTGCACGTATTTTCCTGGCTAATTCTACCTCCATTTGTGCGGTAATCAATTCTTCTTTACCAATCTCCTGAAGATACTTTTCAAACGATGCGCTTTCACGGTTTGTAATTGATTTCGTAATCTTTAGCTGTCTCATCTATATGTTTTTATTGTTTTCTAATTATATCGCAATGTAAGAACAAAAAACGAAATTTATGGTTTTAAATTGTAATTTATTTTTTCAAAGCGCTGCAAATATAATACGCCATAAGCCCTTGCGCTACATTTATTTTCAGGTAAATGATTAGCATTCTGTATCTCAAACCATTATGTTTGCTTTTTACTTATAATTGTACCAATTTTAACTTCTTTTTAAACTAAAATGGGAAATAATTTATGAAATCTATGGTCAAAAAATTAAGAATTAGGCTGCGCTCAAATTCCATAACCTTAATCGTTATAATGTTGATTTCCAGCACATTTTCGTCATTTGCTCAAAATGCCAAACCGGTTGCGCTGAGTAAGTGTTGGGTGAAAACAGATTCTTTAATCATTAAGGAGTTGACCAAGGAAGAGTTAGCCGCCTGGGTAGATCATCCGCCCTTCAGGTTGCATTGCGATAACGATAAAAATTACCATCTGAAATTTTATGAATTTACCATGCTCACTCTAAACCCGTTTGAAAACAAAAGTTTCGGAGTGGGCGACAGCACGATGATTCCCATTCTCGCCCGCAAAGCCATTGACCGTTTGAAAAATGGAGATACCGTGATTTTGAAAGGGGTTGAAATTACCGGTGATGAAAATTCAGAATTGGAGAAATTGCCTACCCTCAGTTTTAAAATTGTAGAAAAAGAACCTCAGAAATAAAGCGGATGAAAGACCCATTGGTTTTTGGAGTTATACTCTAATGCAGGCAATGGGAATTTGATATATCGGGTTGCTTCAAAAATAAATTTCAGCACCCTCGAATTGGTTTTTATCTTGGTTAAATCAATATCGGGAGCCAGATAAAACTGTCTGCAACGAGTGAATTCGGGAATGATGTTTCCCTGATAGTTTGTTGCGTTTGAAAATGCTCCGGTCATCCCGTCAGCACCATAACCAAAAGCAAGATTCAGAAATGCAGGAAACCGTGATTCTTTTTTAAGAAATGAATGCAAGTTGGCCGAAAGCCAAAGTGTTTGTCCGTTATAGTCTTTAAAAAATTGCTCTTTAAAATCGCTCCCAAGCAGGTCGGGGCGGTAGTGTGCATATTTGCTTTGATGAAAGGAAAATTTCAACTCCACTCGCTGCTCATGCCAAAGCAATTGCTGCGAAATGAACAATGCTGAACCTGTTGTGTTGGCAATCATATCTCCTGCCGAGAATCCCCATCCTCTTGAAAAACCATCCATTACTTCTACCGTAGCCAGAAAAACCCATCCCAAATTTCCTCCAATCAGTGCCGATCTTTTTTCGTCAAGTCCTGTCCAGCGACAAACATTGTAGCCTGCACGGCCTGCAATGTAAGCACTGAAAGTATGCCCGGCTTTATCCATTTGCAACCATTCACCATCATCATTGAAATAATGAAATCCCATCAAATCATAATTGCTGTACCACAGGTGATACAAACCTACCGATGTGAGGGCATATAACCCCAGTGTAGTATATCCTGCAAGTTGTGCACGGCTTTTCAGATAAACAGGAGAGGGTTCAAGAAACGGAAGTTTTTTGTGAGCAGTTAAAGTATCCTGGCCAATCGCATTCAGCTGACTTAAAAGCAAAACAAATAAAATGACTGCAGTACGAATATTTTTACAGATATGATTTTGAGATTGTGTTTTGATGATTCTTTTTGTTGCGATTTGTGGAGTCATTGTTGCGGCTGCGAATTTATATGAAAAGTCAGTTCTGAGTGGCGAATGGTTAATCTGATACAGGATTTAATTTTTCAGAAAATAAGTTATGCTTGCAGCATGCACTGCTGCAGTTTCTGTTCGAAGTCTTTTATCTCCTAAGGTCAGTGGAATAAAGGATGCGTCAGTGGCAAGTTTAATTTCTTCTTCAGAAAAATCGCCCTCAGGGCCTATGAGCAAAAGCAGAGATGATGCTTGCATAATTTCGATGATAGATTTTTTATCTCCACTGCTGCAATGTGCAATGGCTTTCACATCAGCATTATGGTTCATCATTTTGTTGAATGGAGTCATCTCGTTGAGTTTTGGCTTGCGGCTTCTGTTACTTTGTTTCATTCCCGAAATCAGAATTTTTTCGCAGCGCTCCATGTTCAGATGTTTGCGCTCGCTGTGCCTGCATAACAGAGGAGTTATTTCTTCCACACCTAACTCAGCAGCTTTTTCAAGAAACCATTCAAAACGTTCCATTGCCTTGGTAGGAGCAATGGCTATATGCAATTCAAAATTTCGTTGTTCTTCCTTTTGTATGTTCTGTATTGTTATTTCACACTGTCGCAAATCGGCTTTGGAAAGTTTTCCGGAATAAATATTTCCGTTTCCATCTGTAAAATTAAGCTCATCATTCTGCCGGTGCCTCAATACTTTTATGCAGTGACGCGATTCCTGTTCGTCTAACAATGCAATCTGATTCGAAATTTGTGAGCTGTAAAATAATTCCATTCAGGCTAAAGTATAGTATTCTCCGTTATTACCGACAGTCACTCTTATCACACCTACACTTATCAGATTGGATAATATTCTGATGGCACGCCATCGGGAAATATTCAGCAGACTGCAATATTGTTTGAGTGTAATCTGCTGATGAGTTGTCAGATATTGCAGCAGTTCTTTTTCTTTGGAAGTATAACGTATCAACAACGGATTTTCAGAATTATTTTTCTTAAGCACATCTACCCAAACCTTGCTTGCAAGCACCGTTTGATCCTGAATACGTATATACACCCATCGTTTTCCGTTTTCATCAATGGCGTAATAAGGTTTCTTTGCACCTTCTTCAACCATCACCTCAAGCACTGATTTCTTTCCGCAATGCCATTCTTTATATTTAAGTTCCACCACCGGCTGGCAATAATTTTCTGCTGCCTGCTGCAACATAAATTTTTCTTCTTCTGACCGAATACCGCTGATGGTTTTATTGTCATTTACGCCAACTAAAATTTTGCCTCCTTTATGATTGGAAAATGAAGTTATTGTTTTTGCAATTTTATGTACGCTCGTAATTTCTTTTTTGTAATCAAGCATTTCTCCTTCACCTTCAGCAATCAGTGTTTCAAGTCCTCTG
This sequence comes from Bacteroidetes bacterium OLB10, assembly GCA_001567275.1. GTDB lineage: Bacteria > Bacteroidota > Bacteroidia > AKYH767-A > OLB10 > OLB10. The sequence continues at coordinate 28,429 of LNBX01000029.1, read as the reverse complement.
GGAATAATTACTTTTTTGGATTGCTCGCTTTTCTTTTTTGTGAAATGATTCATAGCAACTATGCTTAATTTGCTTCTCCGTTCTCTCTGCCTGAATACTGTTACGGATGACAAATGTAATGACTTTCAGCCCTTGCTTACATTTGGTTTATTACCTTTGCACTTCATTTTTTTAACCATGGTTTTCATTACCCGCAAGGAACATTTTAACGCAGCTCATAAATTATTCAAATCGGAGTGGAGCGATGCACAAAATATGGAAGTATTTGGCAAATGCTCCAATCCTAACTGGCACGGACATAACTATGAGTTGTATGTAACCGTTAAAGGAAACCCTGATCCTGTTACCGGTTTTGTGGTTGATCTGAAAAAACTCAGTACACTGATAAAAAATAAAGTAATTGACAAACTTGATCATAAAAATATTAACTTAGATGTTGATTTTATGACAGGGAAAATGCCTTCAACAGAAATACTGACAATAGAAATATGGAATCAGTTGCAGAACGAAATCAGTAAACTGGGAGCTACGCTGCATTGCGTGAAACTTAAAGAAACAGAAAATAATTGCGCTGAGTATTATGGATAATTTATCAAATCACAATAAAAAATCGGAGCTTGACGAAGATGAGTTCCATGGTTACCATAGGATAGAAAACTATAACCTTGAAACGGTTGAACGACTTGCAGAGTCTTATAAGAATATACTGAGCACTTTAGGTGAAGACGTCAACCGCGAAGGAATTTTAAAAACTCCCGAACGTGTTGCCAAAGCCATGCAGTATCTTACTCACGGTTATCAGATCAATGCAAAAGAAATTCTTGAATCAGCCAAATTCAGAGAAGAGTATAAGCAAATGGTTATTGTAAAAGATATTGAAGTGTATTCTCTGTGTGAACATCATTTGCTGCCGTTTTTCGGGAAGGCACATGTAGCATACATTCCTGATAATTTTATTGTTGGGCTGAGTAAAATTCCGCGTGTTGTTGATGTATTTGCACGAAGACTGCAGGTGCAGGAAAGACTTACGGTAGAAATACGCGATGCCATTCAGGAAACTCTTCAGCCTTTAGGCGTTGCAGTTGTTATCGAAGCACGACATTTGTGTATGCAGATGCGAGGAGTGCAGAAACAAAATTCAATAACAACCACATCAGCATTTACCGGAGAATTTCAGAACGACCGCACCAGAAGTGAATTTTTAAGATTACTTGCAGAAAAGAAAGTGTAATTATGACGGAGAAGTTTCATGTGTTCGTGATAGAAGATGATAAGCATCTGCAAAAGATGATTCTGGATTATCTGCATTTGAATTTTCCTGACATTGAAATCAGCCTTTATAAAACCGGAGAAGATGCATTGATAGATATGCATCTGAATCCACATCTTATTGTACTGGATTATTTTCTGAGTCAGTATGACAAGGAAGCTATGGATGGTTTAACGGTATTATCACATATCCGTCAGGTAAATAAAACCACCAGAGTAGTAATGTTTACAGGACAGGAAGACCCTGATGTAGCTGCCACTGCAATGAAGATGGGCGCTTATGATTACGTTGTAAAATCACAGGAAAGTTTTAAAAAGCTTGGAGAAATAATCACACATCTCAAAGGCCACCTGATGGTCAATACACCGGCATTTAACAGAAAGCTGCTGATTATTGTTATTATCGGTATTCTGATGTTAAGTCTGCTATTATTTTTCAGACATTAGATTTTTCCTATCAGCACCAGATAGCTGAACACGAAAGGGATTGAGATAAACAGTCCGTCAAAGCGATCGAGAATTCCTCCGTGTCCGGGCAAAATAGAACCGGAATCTTTTATTTTCAGACTTCGTTTAAGCATACTCTCTATAAGGTCGCCAAAAGTTCCTGTGACAACAATAATCAAACTTACCATCAGCCACTGAGACAAGTTGAGTTGAGTATAAAACAAAGAGCCGATATAACCGAGAAGCAATGCCGAAAGGCATCCGCCAATACTTCCTTCCCAGGTTTTTTTAGGTGAATGGCGTTCGAATAACTTATGTTTTCCAAAAGTCATTCCTGCAAGATAGGCACCTGTGTCACTTGCCCACAGTATCAGAAAATATCCGATGATGACACCGCTGTGATAAACTGAATTTTCGCCCGGTAAAAATGCAAGTGAATTGAACAATGCGAGAGGTAAGGTAAGGTAAATAACACCCAATAACGTATATGCAATGTTTTCAAATGGTTTTTCAGACTTCAGAAACAGTTCGAAAATAAAAATCAGAAATATCATCGGTATATTTAACAGCAACACTTTCGAGTCAAAAGTTCCTGAAGCAACCAAAGCACTGGTAGCATACAGCATGGCACTTAAAACAATTCCTGAAAATATGCGAGGCGTTAAATCATTTTTAATAAACAGCTTGTAAAACTCAATGATGCTTAAGAGATTTACGGTCATAAACAGCAACATAAAAGTGTAAGGGCTGACTATTATGGCACCTATCATCAGCGCCACGAAAACCGCTCCGGTTATTGCTCTTGTCCAGAAATTACTCACAGTTGGCTGTCGTTTATAATAAATCTGGCTAATACTTCCGTTTTATCCAGTACGTAAATTTCAATATCACCGATGATTCCGGGATAACTTGAATCAGTTTTGTTTACTACCATGCTCTCAATATCATGTTCTGTCAGTAATGCCCGCACGATTTCAATTTTATGCGGTTGTGTTGTGGTATAAACTTTCACCCATTCAGCATGCTTTTCCATAAAATTATTCCAGCATTTTCAATTGTTCTTCAAGTGCACTTATTTTTTGTTCGGCATCAGCTTTCTTTTTTTCTTCGTTGGCAAGCACTTCAGGTTTTGCCTTAGCAACAAAATTCTGATTCCCTAATTTTTTCATCACCGATTCCAGAAATCCTTTGTTGTAAGCAATTTCTTTTTCAATACGCTGACGTTCTGCTTCGCTGTCAATACCCGCATTGAATGGAATACCATACTCATGTGTTCCTGATAAGAAAGTGTATGATTTTTCAAATGTTTCCGTCAGAGATATTTCTGAAATGTTTGCCAGCTTCATGATGGTTGCATCAAAAGTATTCTGATGACCTGATTTACAAAGCAACGTCAAACTCTCTTTGGGTGACATTCCTTTTGAATTTCTGAAACTGCGAACTTCGGTAATAATGTTTTTTGTCAATTCCATTTTGTCAATCAGCTGTTGATTGGTATTTCCAACCTTAGGCCATTCAGCAACAATGATACATTCTTTATCCTTACGTTCTCTGATTTCATGCCATAGCTCCTCGGTGATGAATGGCATAAACGGATGTAAAATTTTCAGCAGTTTTTCAAAAATTTCAATGGTAGCCTGATAGGTTGTTTTGTCAATTACTGTATTTTCTCCCTGAAATGCAGGCTTAATCATTTCAAGATACCATGCACAGAAATCGTCCCAGAATAATTTGTAGCTTGTCATCAGCAAATCACTTATGCGCAATTTGCTGTATCCGTCATCAATCATCTGCAACTGTTCATTGAGCCTGGAGTTCATCCATTCTATTGCCTTGGCAGATGATTCAGGTTGTTTTAATTGTTCATCAATGTTCCATGATTTTATCAGGCGGAATGCATTCCACATTTTATTTGAAAAATTCCTTCCCTGTTCGCAATATGATTCATCAAACAATAAGTCGTTGCCGGCAGGTGAGCAAAGCAACATTCCAACACGTACACCATCAGCACCGAATTTGCTTATCAACTCCAGCGGGTCGGGAGAGTTACCTAAGGACTTACTCATCTTGCGGCCTAATTTATCACGTACAATTCCTGTGAGGTAAACTCTTTCAAATGGTTTTTCATTTCTGTATTCACATCCGGCAATAATCATTCGTGCAACCCAGAAAAATAAAATCTCAGGAGCTGTTACAAGATCGTTTGTCGGATAATAATAGCTGATGTCTTTATTCTTAGGATCTTTAAAACCATCAAATACACTGATAGGCCAAAGCCATGACGAAAACCAGGTGTCCAATACATCTTCGTCCTGTTTTATCTCATTTGCCTTAACCTGTATATTTTTTTCTGCAAATTTTTTCACTGCTTCGTCAGCAGTTTTTGCTACAACAAAATTCTCGCCCTTATCATACCAAGCCGGAATACGTTGTCCCCACCACAACTGACGCGATATGCACCAGTCTTTTACATTCTCCATCCAGTAACGATAGGTGTTGATAAATTTATCAGGAATAAGTTTTACATCACCGTTGATTACGGCATCCAGAGCAGGTTTGGCTATGCCGGGCATATTCACAAACCACTGAAGGCTCAGTCTTGGTTCAATCACTGCATCTGTACGTTCACTGTATCCAACCTTGTTTTTATAGTCTTCTGTTTTTACCAAATGTCCCAGTGCTTCCAGGTCCTTCACAATTTTTTTGCGAACCACAAAGCGGTCTTCGCCCACATAATGTCCTGCTGCTTCACTCAGTTTGCCATCTGGTGTGAGTGTGTCTATCACTTCAAGATGATGTTTTACTCCCAGATTGTAGTCGTTGATATCATGTGCAGGTGTAACCTTTAATGCTCCGGTGCCAAATTCTTTGTCAATATAATCGTCAAAGATGATAGGCACTTTGCGATTTACAACCGGTATGATGCAATATTTTCCTTTGAGATGCGCATAACGCTCATCATCAGGATGCACACACACTGCAGTATCGCCCAAAATTGTTTCAGGACGCACAGTGGCAATGGTAATCCACTCATCATCACTGTCGGCAATTTTATATCTTACATAATATAATTTTGAATTCACTTCTTTGTGAATGACTTCCTCATCACTCACAGCGGTAAGTCCTGCAGGGTCCCAGTTTACCATTCGCATGCCGCGGTAAATGTGTCCTTTGTTATACAGGTCAATAAACACATCAATCACAGCTTCACTCAGCTCTTCTTCCATGGTGAAACGTGTACGATCCCAGTCGCAGCTGCAACCAAGTTTTTTTAATTGTTCAAGAATGATACCTCCATACTTTTCTTTCCATTCCCAGGCATACTTCAAAAATTCTTCTCTCGACAAGTCAGATTTTTTAATACCTCTTTCGCGTAACATCTGCACTACCTTGGCTTCTGTGGCAATAGAAGCATGGTCAGTTCCCGGTACCCAACATGCATTTTTACCTGTCATGCGTGCCCTGCGAATCAGCACATCCTGTATGGTATTATTGAGCATGTGCCCCATGTGCAATACTCCCGTAACATTTGGCGGAGGAATAACAATGGTGTAGGGTTCTCTTTCATCAGGAACAGAACGGAAAAATTTTCCATTCATCCAGTGAGTGTACCATTTTTCTTCTACTTCTTTCGGACTGTAAACTTTGGCTAAATCAGACATACTTACATCTTGTAATTGAACGCCAAAAATAAGAAATTAGAGGAGAGCTGAGTTTACCTGTGATAAAGCAGCGTTCTGCCGGGATTTATACAAATGGATTACCCTTTAATTTACTAAAAACAGCGGAGGTTATTTGTTTTTTCGCAGTTGAAGGTAGTCTAAATAATAGAGCACTTTAAGTGATAAAGTATGCGTATGAGGGTTGTTGAAAACGGTATCGAAGTTTTTGCTGTAGGAGAGAATTTCATTGCCTGCATTTTCAAAAATATTTTTGTAGGAAATGCTTAACGTGCTTCCGGGAGCAAATCGCCAGTTGAATAACAAATCTGCATTGAAGAAATTGTAACTTCCGTCATACATATTCCCAAAATCATCTCCCGACTGTGTCAAATCGCCATTGTCTTCCAGATAAAAAAAACTTGCGGTATTTATAACTAAACCAGTAATGCCTTGCAACAATTGAAAGTGAAAGGTCATTCTTAAAAATATATCTGACAGAAAATTTATTGATATAGGTGTTGGTTCGCCTCACTCCAAAAAGATAATCCTCTCCAAGTTGATCGGTAAATCCAAAATTATAAGGGTCGAAGTAGTACGAATTAGATGCAGTGACTGTAAGTTTATCGTTCACGCGGTAACGCAAAGTTGCATCCGAATTAATACCTTCAGATACAAAACGGTCAATGAAATTACTTGGTGTAACTGATAGTTCTAATACAAGCGGTTTCCTGTAATCGGTGCTTACACCAATATTTGCCCACCAAAATCGCATGGCATTAACATAGCGCCCGTTTAAACGTGGGTCGTATTCATGACCTGTTACAGGAGTAAATCCTGCACCTCCGTAAATTGCATCATACGATTTGAACATGATGAAGGTGTTGTTATACAATTCCAAAGACATAAAATCACTGTTGCTGAAATAATTTTTAGACAACGCACCAAACTGTGAGTTACCTTCCTGTATCTTTTTATATGGTTTAAATCTGAAAAAGGTGATATAGGCATTTGTATTAATACGGTTGACAGTTTTATAATAACCTAAATCAGTTGCATTGTAATCAGGGCTTAAACCACCCTGTGAAATTCCCCATCTGATAGTGCCGCTTGATTTGCTTATTCCTAACACATACCTGTATCCTGTAATTTGTTTTTTAGATTTTTGACTCGATGGATCTGATATAAATAACATGCTGTAATCAAATGCACCTTCAGCGCCATAGGTGTTTTTTTTATTCATCAGATTAAAACCGGCACCAACCACATCAGCATCATTAAATCCTCCACCACGAGTAACATTTGTGTTAATTAAATATACTGAAGAATTATTCTTCCACTGTTTATCTGCAACAACAACATTGTAGTTGGTAAGTGGTTCTGTCAGCTCCCTTCGTGTAAGGCCTGTGACAGTATCTTTAAAAGTAGCATAAGTATGATTGGTAATCGCATTAAACAATCCCAATCCAATTCCATTATCAGTTCGTCCCGAAACCTTGGTTGCATTAATCAGATTGGATTCAGTAGGATTATTTTTTACAATTTCATTTTCTTTCTGATGACTATAGATATCATAAAATCCTGAAGGTGTTTGTCCGATTCTTCTGCTGTAAAATAAATTGTCTTTCGAGAAAATATCAGTAGCTTCTTTGAAAAAGGGTCTGTTTTCATCATACATTACTTCCTCATAGCTGAGGGTTTTTATTTTATTGTCAGATTGTACCTGCCCGAAATCGGGTAGGAGGGTCATGTCAACAGTAAACCGCTCATCAATTCCATATTTTATATCCGCACCTCCCCGATAAGAATATGTATTGGTTGTTTTTCCTTCTGCTGGTTGTCTTTCATAAGCTAAACTCATATAAGGTGTGAGGGATAAACGTAACGGAGGTTCAATATTTTCTACACCATCCAATACTCCCCAGTAATCAAGAGCATTATATGCTTCTGATGGTGTAAGGCTCCATTGTTGTGTCTCTCTGTTGCGTCTGATATTTCGTTTAATCTGAAAAGCCCATTCCTGTATTTCATTTGACGGAAACCGGATAGCCGAATAAGGGATTCTGATTTCTACAATCCACCCTTTTTCATTAATGTTGACAGCACTTTCCCAAACAGCATCAAACAGATTATCCGTAATTTTGCTGTCGGCCTGTACACCTGATGCATAAACTCCAAAGTAATATGCATCCTGACGTTTGTTATATGGGTCGAAAGCTATTTGAAAAAAATCCGCATTGATATCACCAAATCCACTTCCTGATGATGGATCAGCTCCATCACGAAGTCCTAATTCCCGCAAGATACTGTCAGGTGAGGAATCGTAAAGAATGGCACCCACATATAATGCGGAGTTATCATAGATAATTTTTACTTCTGTTCGTTGTGTAGGAGTTCCGCCTTCATTGGGTCGGAACATTACAAAGTCATTTATGGTATTTGCTTTTTGCCATGCAGGTTCGTTTAAATTGCCATCTATTTTCAGTTTCTCATGTATGCGTGTTGCTTGATAGTGTTTCAGACTATCTGTAGCACCTTGTATGTTTTGACACATCAGTAGTAACATACCGGCTATGAGCATTGAGATTTTGTGATACATAGGAATCAAATAGCACGACAAAGCTATTTTGAGGTGGGCCGAAACATGGTTAATCAAATGTTAACAGCAAAACAGGATTTTAAGAAATACATCAAAGATGCAACTTTCATTATATGAAACAGAACATTAGATTTGCCACTGTTATATCCATCTATGACCAGAATAAAAATTAATCTTACTGCTCAAATATTTATTGGTATGCTGTTAGGCATACTTTTAGGGCATTGGTATCATGTAACGCATGATGCTTCAGGTTGGGAGTTGTTTGCTTCACGTATCAGCATTCTTAGTGATATTTTTCTCAGGCTTATCAAAATGATTATTGCCCCACTCGTGTTTGCAACACTTGTGGTAGGTGTGGCAAAGGTTGGTGATTTTAAAAGTGTGGGAAGAATAGGATTGAAAACGATTTTGTATTTTCAATTTGCTACGATATTGGCATTAATTTTAGGATTGTTGCTGGTAAATTTATTTGAACCCGGAAAAGTGATGCATTTGCCGTTACCTGAACAAACACAGGAATCAGGTGTACATGCCAAATCATTTGACCCAAAAGAATTTATTACACATGTTATTCCAAAAAGTGTGGTCGAGAGTATGGCCGATAATGACATCCTTCCCATTGTTATTTTTTCATTGTTTTTTGGAATTGGAGCAGCGTCATTGGGTGATAAAGCAAAACCATTAATACAAGGTATTGATGCTATATCGCATATCATGTTTAAGGTTACCAACTATGTAATGAAGTTTGCACCTGTTGGAGTATTCGGAGCCATTGCCGCAGTTGTAGCCAAACAGGGATTGAGTGTAATTTCAGGATATTTATATCTGATATTGACTTTTTATGGAGGGCTGTTATTTTTTGGTCTGGTTATTCTGGGGCTCATCTGTTACTCCTTAAAAATTCCATTTGTAAAACTCCTGCAGCATATTAAAGAACCTGCTTTGCTTGCATTTTCAACAGCCAGTTCAGAGGCAGCATTTCCAAAAACCATTGAAGCTCTTGAAAAATATGGTTGCAGCAACCGGATTATCAGTTTTGTTCTGCCTATTGGTTACAGTTTTAATCTCGATGGAAGTATTATGTACATGGCTTTTGCCACACAGTTTATTGCTCAGGCTTATGGTATGGACCTCAACGCACAGCAACAAATCACCATGTTGTTGATATTGCTTGTTACAAGTAAAGGCATGGCAGGTATTCCGAGAGCAAGTTTAGTAGTCATAGCAGCCATGCTGGGTTCGTTTAATATTCCTGAAGCAGGATTGCTTCTTATTCTAGGAATAGACCAAATTCTTGATATGGGTCGCTCCGCTACAAACGTACTCGGAAATGCAGTTGCAACAGCAGTGGTTTCTAAGTGGGAAAAAGAATTATAATTCAGTTCATTTTAATTTCACTGCTTAATTCTAACTTTGGCGCATCATTTGACGTTTAAGCTAATACAATTATATTTACATCCTTCAATAAAGTACACTCTTTGATTATGAAAAAACATTTGTACTCACTAATGATTCTAAGTCTTATGACTTTAGGGCTGAATGCACAAGACAATTCGAAGAAAGCACCTGCTGCAAACCCGAATGCACCTGAAATTTCTTTTGAAAGTGAATTGCATGATTACGGAACCATTCCCTATGGAGGAAATGGTACGTATGAATTTAAATTTACAAATACCGGTAAAGAGCCACTGGTTATTTCAAATGCAAGAGGAAGTTGTGGATGCACCGTTCCTTCCTGGCCAAAAGAACCAATATTAAAGGGTCATACCGGAGTTATTAATGTACATTATGATACAAAAAGACCCGGCCCTTTTACTAAAACAGTAACCGTTTCCTCTAATGGAACTACTGCCGAAAAAGTTTTGACAATAAAAGGAGTAGTAGAGTCTAAAGAACAAACTGAAAGCGGTACTCCGGTGAAAAAAGACAATAGTATGGCTCCTAAAGAGACATCAACACCATTTGCTAATTAAATTATCGTTAAATATTAAATCACAAAAACACAATTAAAAAAATGAAGAGAACAATTCTATTAACTGCTTTAGTAATCGGAATGGCATCATTCTCCAATGCACAGGAAATTAAAGCAGCTCCTGCCAACGACAACAAGAATCAGGCAGATTTCAAATTTGAAAACATGGAGTACAATTATGGTACAATCAAACAAGGTGATAAAGTGGAGTACACCTTTAATTTTACCAATACCGGTAAAGAGCCTTTGATTATTACAAGTGCTCAGGGATCATGCGGATGTACTGTGCCTGAGTGGCCTAAAGAACCAATTAAAAAAGGCGAAACAGGTAAAATCCATGTAACATTTAACTCTGCCGGTAAAATGGGTCTGCAGGACAAAACAGTTACAATCAACTCAAATGCAAAAACCAATCCCGTGGTTTTGCATATAAAAGGTAACATTGAAGCTGCTCCGGCTGCTGCTCCTACAAAATAATACTCGGTTAAGAGATTAATTATAAATTTGCAGGGACAATTCGAAAGAATTGTCCCTTGTTTTTTAATTTTATCTGATATGCCAAATGTTTCTGAAAAGGGTAAACACATGCCCGCATCACCTATACGAAAATTAGTTCCTTATGCTGAAAAAGCAAAACAGGAAGGAAGAAAAATTTATCATTTAAATATTGGCCAACCCGATATTGAAACACCGTCCATAATGATGGATGCTATTCATAATATTGGCCTGAAGGTAGTTGAATACAGCCACTCTGCAGGTATTGAATCGTACCGCAGAAAACTGATTAGTTACTATCAGAAGTATCAGATTGCACTGGGTATTGAAGATATTATTGTTACAACAGGTGGATCAGAAGCTATTGAAATTGCCATGATGAGCTGTTTGAATGAAGGAGATGAAATTATTATTCCGGAGCCTTTTTATGCCAATTACAATGGTTTTTCTATTCAGGCCGGAGTAAAAGTTGTTCCAATATTTTCATCCATTAAAAATGGATTTGCTTTACCTCCGATTGAAGAATTTAAAAAGGTAATCACTCCTAAAACCAAAGCAATAATGATTTGCAATCCCAACAACCCTACCGGGTACTTATACTCGAAGGAAGAATTGCAAAGTCTGAAGAAGTTAGCTCTGGATCATGATTTATTTCTGTTTGCTGATGAAGTGTATCGTGAATTCTGTTATGATGACCGTGAGTATTTCTCCATCATGCATCTCAAAGATCTCGATAATAATATAGTACTCGTTGATTCAATCAGCAAACGCTACAGTGCCTGTGGGGCACGCATTGGTGCACTGATTTCCAAAAACAAGGAAGTAATGAGTGTAGCTATGAAATTTGCACAAGCACGTCTAAGCCCTCCTACGTTTGGACAGATTGCTGCTGAAGCTGCAATAGACACTCCTGATGAATATTTTCAAAAAGTTAAATCAGAGTATGTAGCAAGGAGAAATTATGTAGTGGAGCAACTTAATAGTATGGAAGGTGTATTTTGTCCTAAACCCAGTGGTGCATTTTATTGTATGGCACAATTACCTATTGACGATTCTGATAAATTCTGTCAGTGGTTACTTGAAAAATTTAATCATAACGGACAAACGGTGATGTTGGCTCCTGCAACCGGATTTTACAGCAAACCTGAGTTGGGTCGTAAAGAAGTGCGCATTGCTTATGTTTTAAATCTGGAAGATTTGAAACATGCTATGGAATGTCTGAGAGAAGCGTTGTTAATTTACCCGGGAAGAGCAGTAGAAAATCCGAGAGAAGCGGTCAGTCAGTAATATATTTGGAAAGTAAATCTCTTACTGAACCATAGCTGTTTTTCAAAGCTGTTTTCACTTCGTCTTTGTTTTTCCATTTCACTTCAAGAATATCTTCTTCTGTCTGTGGTTTGATTTTTTCAGAAGTATCAGATAGCATCCTGAACCAATACGTGCGTTTGAGAATATATTGACCTCTGAGTTGGTAAATATGATAAGTATCGTCAAGTTGCGAAATGATTTTTGCATGACATACTCCTGTCTCTTCACATACCTCACGCAGGGCTGTTTCTTCTGCAGATTCGCCTTCATCCATTTTACCTTTTGGCAAATCCCATTTTCCAAGCCGTTTTATCATTAACAACTTATCATCAGCATTAAATATCACTCCTCCTGCAGCAAATATTACTTTGAACTGCGAACTGAACTGATTAAAATCATGCTCAACTTGATGTGTCATGAAAAATCCTCCGTTAATATCAGATTTCTTAAAATCGTCCGTTAACTGCTGTGGCGATGGTAATTTAGTGTAATGGATAAATTTTCCATCAGAGAAATTCTCAGCAAATACCAGAGGTTTATCATCAACAAAAACTTTAATCATTCGGTCGCTTTTTGCAATTTAAAAAATATACCATACGTTTGTAAAACATGATAGACGAGGCAGCCTCAAATATAGCCGAATTTTTATTGCAGATAAAGGCAATAAAGTTGAATCCCGATTCTCCTTTCATTTGGGCATCAGGATGGAACTCGCCTATTTATTGTGACAACAGAATTGCCTTATCTCACCCCCGGATACGAACCTACATCAGGCAGGAACTTGTTAAAGCAATTGAAAGAAATTATGGTCGTCCGGATGCAATTGCTGCGGTTGCCACAGGTGCTATCGCACAGGGAGCTTTGGTTGCAGAAAGTATGGGTTTGCCTTTTGTATATGTAAGGCCCGAACCCAAACAGCATGGAGCACGAAACCAGATTGAAGGTGATATATCACAAATTCGTTCAGCAATAGTTATTGAAGATTTGGTTTCAACAGGAAAGAGCAGTCTGAAGGCAGTTGAAGCACTTCGCGCTGCAAATATCATTGTAAAAGGAATGGTGTGTGTCTTCAATTATGGATTCCATACTGCAAAAGAGAATTTTAAGAATGCACAATGTCCATTATATTCATTGAGCAATTATGATGTGCTTATTCAAAAAGCAATTGAAATAAAGTATGTAGATGCACATCATCTGAAATCACTTCAGGCATGGAGAAAAGACCCTGAAAAATGGGGAATAACAAAATAGGATATGGTACGAATTGAAAGTGACGAAATAACAGTCGAAAAATCTGATGCAAAAGTTTTTGAATTCTTGAGTGATTGTAACAACCTTCAGCAACTGATGCCGGAGCAGGTTACTGACTGGCAAAGCACTGTCGATGATTGTAGTTTTACGATTAAAGGAATGGCTTCGCTAGGAATGGAAATATCAGAGCGTAATGCAAGTTCGCAGGTGAAAATTGTCAGAAAGGGCAAAGCGCCTTTTGATTTTATAATGTATTATAATCTTGTTCCCGTTGGGTCAGATCAAACCAAGGTGCAAATTGTTTTTGATGCAGACCTGAATCCGTTTTTGAAGATGATGGCCGAAAAACCTTTGAAGAATTTTCTGAATACACTTGCCGAAAACTACAGAAAACTGACTGCATCGTCAGCAGTTTGAAAAAAACCTGAAATATTAGTTCGTAATCCGTAATACAGTTCCGTCAAAGTATGTTTGATACTGTACCAGTGGTTTGGTTGCTGGTCCCTGTGAAACACTGCCATCAAAAATCATGAAATGCGAATTACAACAATCGTCCTTAAGCGTAAAATTATCACTCTGCACAATTACACCGTCACAGTCGCTTTCAGGATCGTAGGTGCACGCTCTTTCATAAGCAACATATTCCGTAACACTTCTGCGATAAATAATGATTCCTTTGTAGCCGGCATTATAATAAATGTAATTTCCTACAGCATTCAGTTGAACCAACTGAGGGTCGTTGGCGTATAACATGACGTTTACATATACATAAGGCACAATGCCACTGTCTTTCTTACGGCAACCGGCAAATAATACAACAATTAGTAATAAACCGGTTATTTTTGCGATATTAAACTTTTTCATTTTTCTTCAGTCAAAGATACAAGATTACATCATTCACAACGTTAAATAACTCATCACAATGTCAGTAATGAAATTATTAAAAAAACTTCTTTGGATCATTTGCCTCGTTTTTGTGTCAACAGGTGTAATGGCTCAGAGCAGCAGCGCCACTAAAGCTCAGCGAAAAGCCGATAAGAAGAAAGAACTCCTGAAAAAGAAAGCCGAAAAAGCCGACAGGAAAGCTATTAAGAAGCATAAGAAAATTCAGACCAAGGACGTACGTAAACGAATGAAAAAGCACAGACGCAAATCAGACCGCGAAACGTACAGAAGGGGTTAAAGAAAATGTAATTCTGCTCTTTCGTTAAACTGCATCAGCATATTCTCTCAAATCTACTGGAACAACTGCTGTCACTCCAGGCTCATTCATGGTTATTCCATAAATAATATCTGTAGCAGCCATCGTTTTTTTGTTGTGAGTGATTACAATAAACTGCGACTCATTAGAGAATTTCTTAATGATGTTGTTGAATTTATCAATATTGTTGTCGTCCAGCGGAGCATCCACCTCATCAAATATACAAAACGGTGCCGGCTTCACCAGATAAAGTCCGAACAGTAAAGCTGTGGCAGTAAGTGTTCGTTCTCCTCCTGATAACTGTTGTATGGAGAGTGGCTTTTTGCCTTTAGGCTGAGCAATAATTTCAATATCCGATTCCAAAGCATTATTGCTGTCTGCCAATATCATATCACAATTGTCGTCCTGAGTGAACAGGGAGCGGAACACAGTGATGAAGTTATTACGTACCTGATTAAATACTTCTGAGAATTTTTCCTGAGCAGTAGTGTCAATTTCTGCGATTGTTTGCAACAATGCTTCTTTGGCTTTTTTCAGGTCATCCTGTTCTTTGATAATGAAATCATATCGTTCCTTTATTTCTTTGAAGGAGTCAAGAGCCATTGGATTAATGGGTCCAAAATTTTTCAGCTGATTGCCTAATTTTTCATTTCTGGTCTTAAGATCTTCTTCATTCCACTCAGGATTTTGCTCTTGATTAACAACATCATCCACTTCAATCGAAAATTCAACGCTGAGTCTTTCTTTCAGAGATGCTACTTTCAGATTTACATCGCTTGCTTCATTGTGCAGTGTATGCATCAACTCATCAGCTACTTCTTTCTTCCTTCTGGTTTCAGTAATTTGCTTTTCCAACTGATCAATCTGTCCTTTAGAGTCAAAATAATTTTTTTCACTCTCTGTGAGCTGATGCTCTAAGGCCACTTTTTCTTCAACGTGTTGTTTTAATCCTGTTTCTGACGTGTTGCCTATTTGCGCAGTTTCTTCTATTTGTTCCGAAATTGCTTCAGATTCTTTTTGAAGATTTTCTATGGAAGTATTCAGATTAGCCTGTTGGGTGGTTTTATAACCTGTTTCTCTGATGATATTCTGAATACGGTTTTGCTGTTGCAGAAAACTAATGTTTTTCTGATTGTAAATATTCGATGCGTCCTGCGAAATTTTTTGCGCTTTATTGGATACATCCTGTTTCTCGCGTTGCTGTTCTGTGAGTTTCTGAAGATTTATTTTCATCTCTTCCAGAGAGAGATTACCCAAGCCGGGAGCATTATTTTTCTGTTCATTAATCTGAACGAGTTCATCCTGCAGTTTTTGAAGATTGCGCTCATTACTTTCGCAATTGGAAGTAATAAAATCTTTTTTACTGGTTTGTGTATTCACTGTCAGAACAGCCTTGCTCAGTTCATTATCTAATTGATAAATGGCTTTTTGAGTTTCGGAAAGATTGTTTTTTGCCAGACCCAGATGATTTTCTGTTTCCTGTAATTCGGTTTTTGTTTTTTCAACCTCTGACTGATGCATCTGAATTTCGGAAGCGAGTTTCTCAAGATGCTTCAGCCTTCCTGTACGTTTGCCATCATAAGAACCAACAGAACCTCCACTGATTGAATAACTGTTTCTGTTGAATTTTCCACTCACAGATAAAATTACAGCACCATTGATTTTCTCTGAATTCAGTTGCTGAAATAATGAATCATCTCTCAAAACATATACATCAGCAAGTAAATAATTTAATAGTGGCTGATATGTATGATGTGGTTCAACTACATTAATGGCGGGAATGCATCCTTCAATCTCATGAGGTGATGAATGATTGAACTTTTGCAGCGAATCGAGAATAAAAAAGTGTGCTCTTCCTTTGCCTTCTGAATGTAATAAGTCAAGACCTTTCCATGCATCATCAGTTCGCTCTACAATAAAATGATTAAGAAAAGGTTCCAGATAATTTTCAATAGACACTTTATATTTTTCATCGCAGTTAATAATATCACTGAGTAAAGGAGTGTCTTTGAACGATTGATTATTCTTTTTCAGATATTTAATTGACTCAGGAAACCCTTCCATTTTTTCAACTAAATTCTTAGTAAGCTGATACTCGTTGTTTTTTACTTCGTAATTTCTCCGTTCATCAGAGAGTTTATCCCGCAGTTCATGTACCTGCTGTTCGTACTTGCGAATATCTTCTTCTAACTGCAAACGCCACTGTTTTTTGTCGTGAGCTTCTTTTTCTGAAGATTCACGTTTTTGCAACAGGTCTTTTAGTTCAGAGTCTATATGCTGTAAAGTAGCACGGTCTTTTTCAATTTGTTCCTTAAGCCTTACAGCCTGTTCGTTAATGCTGGTAACACGTGCTTGTCTTACGGCAATAAAAGTTTCATGGTCATTTACGGATTGGCGTACCTGCAAAACATGCAGATTTAACTGGCGTAATTCGTCCACCGACTGATCATACTGAACCCTTGCAGCATCAACTTCCGCTTTGAGTTTTTGCACTTCCTCATCTAGGGTTTTCAGTTTCAGTTCTTCTTCTGCTTTGTCGTTATTTAATTGCTCAATCTGTTGTTGAAGTTGTATTACCTGATTACCTTCATTTTCGCTTTGTTTTTGTATCTGCGATTTTTTCTCATTGAGATAGTTCAGTTTTTCAATACGGCTTTTATGCTCATTCTCAAAACGGTTTATGATAAACAGCTTTTCATTCAATGCTTTTTGTGATGAAGAAAGATGTTGTTGTTTTTCATCACTAATAACTTTCAGGTCAGCCAGTTTTTGCTCAAGTTCTTCCAACTGCGCCTGCAGCTGATTTTTTTCATTGAGCTGTGTTTGTTCACGCTCCGACAGATTTTTGATTGACGCAGTAAAGTCGCGCATCAAAAACCAGGCAAGTGCTGTAGAAACAATTTTATATTCGTCCTTCAAACGATAATATTTCTCAGTTTTCTTCGCCTGATATTCTAATTGCTTTAAACTTTTTTCAATTTCAAACAACAAATCATTTACGCGGTTCAAATCTGCATCCGTTTCTTCTAATTTCTGAAGAGTTTGTTTTTTACGCACTTTATATTTGGAAATACCTGCAGCTTCTTCGAGCAACATTTTTATGGTATTATGCCTGTCGTTGATGATATCATCCACCATCTTAAGTTCAATGATGGAGTAGGTATCACTGCCAATACCTGTATCTAAGAAAAGGTCGGTTATATCTTTAAGACGACACGTTACACCATTGAGCAAATACTCACTGTCACCAGAACGATAAAGTCTCCGTGTTATACATACAGTAGAAAATTCAGTTGGTAAAATTCCTTTGTCGTTAATAAAAGTAAGGCTTACTTCAGCAAGGTTGGCAGGTTTGCGTGTTTTGGTTCCGTTGAAAATAATGTTTTCCATTTTTTCTGACCGCAACATGCGCATTTTCTGCTCACCAAGTACCCAACGCATGGCATCCACCACATTCGATTTGCCTGATCCGTTAGGACCTACAACAGAAGTAACACCCTTATCGAAATGAATGATAACACGATCGCCAAAACTCTTAAAGCCTTTTATTTCCAAGCTTGAAAGACGCATAGATTTTTTTGATTTAAAATGGTTCTCTGAGAATCTGCGAAAGTAACCAAAATGACTTTTTAATCAGATAAAACTTATTAACTGGCTGTTAGAAAATACAGCCACTTTTTTATTTTAAGATAACTTGTATTTTTGACCTCATGGAATTTAAGATCATCATCTATTTTTTAATAGCCATTGGCTGGTACGTAATGAATAATTACAAAAAACTGGCTCAGGAAAACCGTAAACGCACTTTTGGTAAACCGGTAGATTATCCTCCTGTTAGTGAAATTCCAAAGCCTGCTCCGGCACCCGTAGTTAAGACCAAAAAAGTGTTCGATAAATCAGAAACCAACGATTCAAAAGTTGTGAAAATGCTCGACAGGAAACCGGAAAAGTACCGTAAGCAACGTCCTGATTTGGTAACACCGGAATTTCAGTTTTTTGATTCGGTATTTAACTCCAAAAAAGAAGAGAAGCAATCAAATTCTGAAGAAAATGTTAAACAACATAAAGCAGCAGTTTTTGATGATGAAAATGTTTTAAGAAATGCAATTATTTACGGTGAAATTATCAATCAGCCTCGTTGGTCAATATATTGAGTATAAAACAAGTATATCATATTAATGTCAAAATTTTCAAACCGATTTGGAAGTTAATTTTTTTTATTCATACTTTTACGCGGTATAATTTTTAACAAAATCTTCACTTTTTTTAGACAATAATCAGAAATTTAATAGGTCAACCTATGCTTCGAAACATTTACTTAACATGCATTATTACCTTACTATTCGGAAGTGCAGCATGGGCACAATCAGGTTCCATCAAAGGTAAAGTACTGGACAAAACCACCAATGAGCCGCTGCCTTTTGCAAGTGTAGTTGCAGAGTTGAATGGTCAACAAATGGGTGGTGCACAAACCGATTTTGATGGTAACTTTACCATCAAACCATTAGGTCCCGGTACCTATAACCTGAAAGCCACTTTTGTGGGTTATACCACTGCTGAAATAACAGGTATAATTGTATCAATTGATAAAATAACCTTTGCTGATGTTAAGCTGGGTAAAGGAGCTGTGGATATTACAGCAGTTGATGTTACTGCATATAAAGTACCTCTGATTGACAAAGGTAATCCTGCAGTGCAAACCACTATTACGCAGGAAGACATAAAAGCGATACCTTCACGCGATGTGAACTCAGTGGCAGCAACAGCAGCAGGTGTTTATCAGAGAGATGAAGGTGATGCACTTAACATACGTGGATCTCGTTCAGATGGTACAGATTATTACGTGGATGGAGTAAAGGTAAGAGGAAGCGCTCAGGTTCCACAATCAGCCATTGAGCAGGTTACGGTAATTACAGGTGGTGTTCCGGCTCAGTACGGTGATGCTACCGGAGGTATTATCAGTATTACTACCAGAGGTCCATCTAAAGACTTCAGCGGAGGAGTGGAGTTGGCTACTTCTGAACTTACAGACAGCTATGGATACAATCTTGCAAGTGCCAATGTTTCAGGTCCGATTTACAGTAAGAAAGATAAAGAGGGAAATAAATCACCATTGATTGGTTTCTTTTTGTCGGCAGAAGGAGAATGGATGAAGGATCCAAACCCATCTGCTATAGGTAGTTACAGAGTGAAAGGAAGTGTATTGGATGACCTGGAAAAAAATCCGTTAAAACCCAACGAAGTTAATGGTGTGATTCAGGGTACACTTCGCAGATCGGAGTTTATACATAGGTCAGATATTGAAAATCTTAAATATAAACCAAACACCAGATCTGGTGATTATAAATTCAGTGGAAATCTTGATTTTCAGCCTGCTCCAAATTTTAATATCAAAATAGGAGGAACCTATAATCATCAGGATTACAGAGATTACACCTATACTTATTCTCTGTTCAACTATAAGAACTATAGTAACCACGTTGCAAATACTTACCGGGGTTATGTACGATTTACGCAACGTTTTAATACTGATACAAAAGATGGCAACAACAAATCTTTACTGAAGAATATTTTTTATAGCATTCAGTTTGATTATACCAAGACATTTGAATTAGTTCAGTCTAATCAACATAAAGACAGATTATTTGATTATGGTTACTGGGGACGTTTTAATACCTTGAGAAGACCTGTATTTACTCAGGGTGATAACGAATTATTGGGTTACTTGCCATATATTACAATTTTTACCCCAAGTGGCAACAATCCTAACACCGAGGCTTATACAAATCAATACTTGTCTTTCTTTGATGAAAATTATGCAGCCCATGTGGACGAGTATTATCAAACCGGTAATACAAGCCAGTTTACCAATACACCATATTACAGCAACCCATTCGTGATTCGTGCCGGAGGAGGATTGATAAATGGCCAGCGTGCAAGCACTGTGTACAGTATGTGGTATAACACAGGCAGAACCATTGATGGGTATAACTTTATTGATAATGATCAATACCGTGCTTCTGCTACTTTTTCGGCTGACTTGAAAAACCATGCTATATCTCTTGGTTTTGAGTACGAGCAAAGAGTAGATCGCCAGTTTAATATCGCACCTACTGGCTTGTGGACTGCAATGAATAACCTCGCTAACTTTTGGTTGACTGAAGCCAACCCTGAAGCAGGATCATATGTAATTAATGATACAATTTATCACCCAAACACGTATGTTAACGAGCAAGGAACAATAGGTTTTTATGAAAATGTACGTAAGAAACTCGGATTGTCCAATACCGATTATGTTGACATTTTCAATTATGACCCTTCCAATTTCAGTTTATCCATGTTTACTGCTGATGAATTAGTGTTATCAGGCAGTACAGGATTGCTTTACTATGGTTACGATTATAAAGGAAATAAGCAGAAGGTATTAAGTCCTTCAGCAACATTCGATAATTTCTTCAGAAAAGATCAGAATGGGAATTATCAGCGAAATGTCGCGGCTTTCCAGCCAATTTATATGGCAGGATATATTCAGGATAACTTTGCAATCAACGATCTTATTTTCAACGTTGGATTACGTGTTGACCGTTTTGATGCCAATCAACGTGTGATGAAGGATAAGTACTTGCTGTATCAGGCTTATACTGCAGGAGAATTAAATATTGACCGTCCTGAAAATATCGGATCAGATTATGTTGTGTATGTATCTGACTTAAGCATTGACAAAAATTCAATGACTGCCAATGACATATTAGGTTACAGAAGTGGTGACCGCTGGTTCGACAAAAACGGAACAGAATTAACTGACCCGCGTATCCTCGAAAGACAAAGCTCTTCTGCACGTGTACTTCCATTACTCGTAAATAAAGACGATGATATAAAAGGTGGAAATTATGACGCCAGTAAAACTTTTAAGGATTATGATCCTCAGATAACTTTTATGCCAAGGGTGGCATTTCAGTTTGATATCAATGATCAGGCACAGTTTTTTGCCAACTACTCCATATTGACACAACGCCCTCCCGGGGCATTACGAATTGATCCTTGGTCATATTATTCATTTGAGCAGGGTGTAACTATAGCCAATCCTGATTTGAAACCTGAGAAGAGTATTAACTATGAGTTAGGTTTCCGTCAGATATTAAGCCGTAGCTCTGTATTAACAATTTCGGCATTCTACAGAGAATTGAAACAGTTACTTCAGTTACGTGCAATCTATTTCTCTTATCCGGGAACAGGTTATTCAACTTATGATAACATTGACTTCGGAACCGTAAAAGGTCTTACTCTTGGATATGATATGAGACGTACAGGCAATGTGAAGTTAAGTGCCAGTTATACTCTTCAGTATGCTGATGGTACAGGATCTAATGCATCATCTGCTTCTGATTTGTTAAGCACAGGCCAACCAAACCTGAGGGTAATTCAACCATTAGACTTTGACCAAAGACATAACCTGTTGTTGTCATTTGACTATCGTTATCAGGATGGTAAAAATTATAACGGTCCTGTACTTTTCGGTAAACAGATTTTTGCCAATACCGGAGCACGTCTGGAGTTCAGAGCGGGTTCAGGTACACCATATTCTAAACAATATCTTCCAACTTTTGAAGGTAACAACATCGGTGTACAAACAGCAGGAATTTCTAAAATCAAAGGAGATATCAATTCAGCCCGTTTGCCATGGAACAGTCGTTTTGATTTGAAAGTGGATAAAGATTTTGCACTGAATTTTAAAGATCAGAAAGCCAAATATTATCTGAATGTTTATGTACAGGTACAAAACCTTTTGAATCAGAAAAACATTATCAGTGTTTATCGCTATACCGGAAATCCGGATGATGATGGTTACTTAGGTTCCAGTTTAGGCAGAGATTATCTTGCTAATCTGGAAGCTGCAGGTGGAGATGCAGAAGCATTTTCTGATTTGTACAACATAAAGATTAACAATCCTGATAATTACTCACGTCCGCGAACAATTCGGGTAGGTTTATCATTTAATTTCTAAAAAAAAGTAAAAGAATAATATTTAAAAAATAGCACAAATGGTTAATAAGCGTTATTTATCCGCCTTTCTGGCTCTTACCATCGCTTCTGGTTCCTCAATAGCCAGAGAAAATATAGGTCAGAAACCGAAAAATACAGCCAAGGTCATCACGAATTCTTCTTTGAGGGTAACAGCTCCCTGTAATGAGCCAACTGCTCAAACAGATTTGCAAATTAATAATGTAAGAGCCCGAATTTTTTCTGCAGGTGATATGTGGTGGGACCTGAATGAGAGTGCCGGAACAGCTCAGTATGAAATTCCAAAAGGTACAGGTAAAACTTCTCTTTTTGCCGGTTCAGTTTGGATTGGAGGTTATGATGCAACTGGAAATTTAAAGGTTGCAGGACAAACTTATCGTCAAAATGATGCTAACGACTTCTTCACAGGCCCAATTGGTGTGCAGGGTGGAAACTTGACTACAGATGTTGCTATTTGTAATCAGTATGACAGGTTGTGGTCTGTGACTAAACAACAGGTACGTGATTTTATTGCAACAGGAGTAGCAACACGTGATATCAGAGAATGGCCTGGTAATGGAGACCAATCAAGAGGCGAGTTACCTGTACTGGCTCCTTACGAAGACGTAAATGGTGATGGAGTTTATATTCCTGACAGTGGCGATTATCCTCGTTACTTATTGTCGGGTGATTATGCACCGGACCCTAATGACCCAAATAAATTGAGTTGTGATGACTACATTTTCGGAGATCAAACACTTTGGTGGATTTTTAATGATATAGGTAACGTTAAAAAAGAAACGAATAGCGCAGCCATCGGACTGGAATTTCATGCGCAGGCATTTGCTTTCAACACCGATGATGAAATTAATAATATGACGTTTTACAAATACAAAATCATCAATCGCAGCAATATTGCTTTTGACAGCACATATTTTGGTTGGTGGGTTGACCCTGATTTGGGAGATGCTTTTGATGACTATGTAGGATGCGATGTTAACTTAGGTTTGGGTTATTGTTACAATGGTGATCCTGATGACGGAAGTGGAACTGTAGATGGATATGGATTAAACCCTCCTGCTGTAGGTGCTGACTTTTTCCAGGGACCACTTGCTGATGCAAATGACGGAGTAGATAATGACAGAGATGGAGTAGTGGATGAACCGGGTGAGCAGATTATTATGAGCCAGTTTTGCTATTATAATAACGACTTTAGTGCTTTTGGTAATCCTGAAACGTTTGACGATTACTATCAATTTTTAACAGGAAGTTGGAAAAACGGTATTCGTTGGTCACGTGATGGACAAAGCGGACAGACACCACCTACTTCAACCAATCCTCCTACAAATTATATGTTTCCGGGGACTACTGATCCTGCATTTCCGGGAAGCAATTGGACAGAAGCAACTGCCAATAACACACCTTACGACAGACGATTTTTACAATCAGCCGGAGAGTTTACTTTACAGGCCGGTGCTGTAAACTATATCACTGTGGGAATGGTTTGGGCAAGAACAACTAATGGTGGCCCCTTGGCATCTGTTGATTTATTGAAGTTAAGTGATAATAAATCTCAGAGTTTATTTGATGCATGTTTCAAAACTTTGGATGGACCTGATGCTCCCGATGTGCAGATTACTGAATTGAGTAATAAAATAATTCTTTCTTTGAAGAATTTTAATAATGAGAGAATTGAGAAATATTCACAATTAGATCCTTCAATTCCTACCTTAGTGCAGCCCGATGAGGAACTTCGTAAGTTCAAGTTTCAGGGTTATCTAATTTTCCAGGTTAAAGATGCCAGTGTAAATACGGCTGACATATTTGACCCTTCTAAGACAACTGCTACAAATATTTTGTCAGGTGATAAATATAAGTTGATTAAGCAAATCGATTTGAAAGATACTGTTGAAGCACTTACCAATTATTACTGGAGTCCTGACTTACAAGGTTATCGTCCGTTAACAGTTGCATTTAGCGGTGCACAAGTGGTGGGAGCCAACAGCGGTTTGACTCATAGCTTTATTATTACTGATGACGCTTTCACAAACAAACCATTAGTGAATCATAAGTCGTACTATTACATAGTAGTAAGTTATGCTTACAATAACTTCAAACCATTTGAATACATTGTTCCAAATTCATCCAACTTTACACAGCAAAAACCTATGAAAGTTGGACGTAACAACATAAAAGTTATGTCAGCCATTCCTCACGATCCTGCTGTTGAATACACCGGATTGTCATTCAACTCAGAGGTTGGAGATGGTGTTGAGGTAACCCGATTGGAAGGCTCTGGAAACGGAGGTTTAATTATTGACATGAAAGATGCATCTGTGCAGGAAGCACTCAACCCTCCTTATGTGGTAGCCAATCCGGTTTACGAAATGGGTAAAGGTCCGTTAAATGTTACGGTTTATGATCCATTGTATGCTAAGCATGGACATTTTGAAATAAAGTTAAACGGAGTATCAGGCGATAGTTACTGGAATGTAAAAGAAACTGAAACAAATTCAGTTGACACAGCTACTTATCCAATTTCGCAACCTAACAGTCAGATTCTTCAAACACGTGATCTTAATGACTTAAATAAAGTTTATGAATGGGGCCTTACAGCAGATATCAGTAACTCAGTAATTGAAGCGGGAGATGCAGGTGCCATCAATAACGGATTGTTAGATCAAAGTATTACATTTACTAATCCCGATGCTGCCTGGCTTACCGGAGTTGCTGACCGTGATACCACACCACCTGATGCCAGAGATTGGATAAGAAGTGGTGTAGATCCAAACGACATTGGAGGAGCTGATCCCAACCAGGTTTATGAGGGATTGATTGGTGGAACATGGTCGCCATATAAATTAGCTAACAAAACAGATGCTCAGTTTGGTCCTCGCTCTTCAACAAATCAGGATAATCAGTTAACGTTGAGCGGCCCTAAAGGTATTACCAGTGTTGATGTGGTATTTACCAGCGATAAATCCAAATGGACGCGTGCAGTTGTTTTGGAAATGGGTCAGCCTACAAGTGCAACAATAGGTAACGCACCAAGATTCCAAAAGAGAAGATCAGCTTCAATCAATAAAGATGGATCTAATAATCCCGCAGGACCGGTTTCTACAGATCCAAACGATCCAAACTATATTGACAATGAGGGTATGGGATGGTTCCCGGGTTATGCTATCAATATTGAAACAGGTGAAAGATTAAATATTGCTTATGGAGAAAATTCTGTATTTACTGATCAGAATAGTCAGGATATGCAATGGAACCCAACATCTACAATGCTGGATGCAAATGGAAATCCTGTTTTTGGCGGAATGCATTATATATGGATTTTCGGATCCAGAAATACACAGGGAGCCCGCGATATTGGAGTATACGATGCATGTGAAAAATTCAATACTTTGATAAAAAGTACAACAGCCACAGAGAGAAGAGATGCTCTTGCCAATATTATTTGGACAAGTATACCGTTATTGGCAAATGGAAGAAGTCTGTTGGAAACAGATGCTAAAGTGCGGTTACGTGTAGCACGCCAATATCGTGTATTCAATACCAACTTTGATTCTAACAGTTACATTAACTTAACAGGTACAGGCTCACCACTTACAAGAGGTCAAACTTACTATATAGTGAACGGAACAGTAACTGCAGCGTTCAATAATAACGCTATTACATATTCTCCGGGCCAAACAATTACTATTCCAACAGATGCAAATACATTCCCTGATCCATCCATTACTTCGACTAATGGAGTTGTACTTGCTCCAACATTAAATGGTGCAAATCCATATTATAATTTTATATCAGGCGAAAATGTGGCACCTACACTCGACAATAAAGATGTAGCTAAGAATGCATTAAGTTTAATCAACGTAGTGCCTAATCCATATTATGCTTATTCAAGTTATGACAAGAACACCAATTTGATGTGGGTTAAGATTACCAACCTTCCGGCTAAGTGTACAGTATCTATTTATACTATGAACGGAACTTTGGTTAGAAGGTATAAGAGAGATGCAGCACCTACCATCACAGGTGAAGCTGTTGGACTAAGTCAGGGCACAGAAGCAGGTAGTGGAAATTATGACACCTCAATAGACTGGGATTTGAAAAACAGTTCGAATGTACCTATCAGCAGCGGAGTATATCTTATCAATGTGCAGGCACCTGGTTTGGGCGAACGCACTTTGAAATGGTTTGGTGTGATGCGTCCAATCAGTTTAGATAGTTATTAATTGAAATCCTGAACTTAATTATAAATGAATATGATAAATAAAATCAGCATATCAGCAATAGCAGCAGCAACATTCTTTTCTGTTCAGGTATGGGCAGGCAATGAAGATCGTGTAGGTCAATCCGGTGCCAACGAGTTAATCATTAATCCTTGGGCACGAAGTGCAGGTTGGATGAACTGTAATACTTCAACCGTAAGAGGAATGGAAGCACAGTATCTCAACGTTGCAGGAACTGCATTTACCCGAAAAACAGAAATAGGGTTTAGCCATACTACCTGGTTGAAAGGAACTGGAATCAGCATAAACTCCTTTGGTATATCACAAAAAGTAGGTGAGTCCGGAGCAATTACTTTAGGAATTATGTCAATGGATTTTGGTAAGATTGACATAACTACACCTGATCTTCCTGAAGGTGGAATTGGTACATTTAAGCCTCAGTTTCTGAATGTCGGATTGTCTTATGCCAAAGCGTTTTCAAACAGCATATACGGAGGACTTACAATAAAAGTCATCTCCGAAAGCGTTGCTGATGTGAGAGCATCAGGAATTGCTTTTGATGCAGGTATCCAATACGTGACAGGGTTTAACAAAGAAAAAGACAATCTTCGTTTCGGTATATCTTTGAAGAATGTTGGAGCTCCATTAACTTTCAAAGGAGATGGATTGGCATCAAAAGGATTTACTTCAGACAATGTTTCTTTAACAATTTCTCAGCGTGCTGAAAGATTTGAATTGCCTTCATTAGTGAATATTGGCGGTTCTTACGATTTCAAGCTTGCTGAAATGCACAGAATTACTCTTTCTGCAGCATTTACATCCAATTCGTTTTCGCGTGATCAGACAGCTGTTGGATTAGAGTATGGATTCAAGAATTTGTTTATGCTTCGTGCAGGTTATGCTTATGAAAGAAAAGGTGCCAGCGAAGATGAAACTATCAATGTTTACAGAGGATTTGGTGCCGGGGTAACCGTAGAAGCTCCAATTGGAAAAAGCGGTAAATCTATCGGATTGGATTATTCTTATCGTCCTACTTATACCTTTGACGGAACTCACAGTTTTGGAGTTCTGTTGAAACTCTAAGCAAAAATTATCCTTAAGTAAAATTATATGAAAGGAGGCCTGAAAAGGCCTTCTTTAATTTTTTATATCAACACCAACATATTATGGCAATAACATACCTTACAGAAGAAGGATTGAAAAAGCTTCAGGAAGAGCTGAATTATCTTAAAACAGTGCAGCGCCCACTGATATCTAAACAAATTGCTGAAGCCAGAGACAAAGGAGATTTGTCTGAAAATGCAGAATACGATGCAGCTAAGGATGCACAGGGAATGCTGGAATTAAAAATCAGCAAAATGGAAGAGTTACTTAGTAATTCTCGTGTGGTTGATGAATCAAAAATTGATACATCAAAAGTCTCAATCTTATCTAAAATAAAGATTCGGAATCTCAGTAATAAGCAAGTAGTTACTTATACATTGGTTGCTGAAAATGAGGCAGACCTGAAAGCAGGGAAGATATCCGTAACCTCTCCAATAGGTAAAGGATTGTTGGGAAAGAAAATAGGTGAAACAGCAGAAATTACCGTGCCTTCAGGAAAAATGACATTTGAAATTATTTCAATAGAAAGATAATATGGCTTCTATATTTACCCGTATTGTGAATGGTGAAATACCATGCAACAAAATTGCTGAAACTGCCACTTGTTTTGCTTTCTTAGATATTAATCCATTGGCAACAGGGCATGTCTTGGTTATTCCCAAACGCGAAGTGGATTATATTTTTGATTTGGAAGATCATGAACTGGCAGAACTCATGTCATTCGCAAAAGTTATTGCAGCTGCGCTAAAAGCTACTGTGCCATGCAAGAGAATTGGTATGACAGTCATTGGACTTGAGGTACCTCATACCCACATCCATCTGATTCCTATTAATCAGGTGGACGATATGAATTTTGGTAAGCCTAAACTTAAGTTTACAGCA
>LNBX01000028.1 GCA_001567275.1 Bacteroidetes bacterium OLB10 | reverse complement strand
CTGTTGCTCTCACCTCCCGACACATCGGGATGAGCTATGGGCCCAAAAGAATAAACAAAAGAACAAAAAAGCAGAGGAGCAAACGAAATGCATTCTGCAAAAACTTGAACCCACAGTCCCGATAAATCGGGAGAGTCATTTCTCGCAATTAGTTGATTAAGCATTAAACAACCGGATGCGAAAAACCGTTCTATGAATGAATTATTATTCTTTTATAAAATTAATAAGATAAAGAACTTTAAGGGCTGCAAAAGTATATTTTTGCAGCCAATTAACAAAAGATTCGCAGGGAATGATTAAAAATATAATTTTTGACTTTGGTGGCGTATTGTTACCTATTGAGATTAGTAAGACAGCATTAGAATTTGAAAGATTGGGGTTGTCAGATTTTGAAAATATTTATAGCATGAAAAAACAGGTACGGTTTTTTGATGATTTTGAGAAGGGAAACATACCAGCATCTGCTTTCAGAAGTGAAATCCGAAAACATTATAAACGTCCTTTATCTGATGAGGAAATAGATTTTGCTTGGAATGCCTTATTGGGCGAATTGCCACCTGAACGTTTCAATTTTTTAAAGGAATTAGGAGAGAAGTATAATCTTTATCTCCTGAGTAACACCAATAGTATTCATTATTCTGCATTTATTAATACACTGAATCAGACTTTCGGCAAAGATCAATTTGAAAAGTTGTTTGTGAAAACTTATTATTCTTTTCAGATGGGTTCACGTAAACCTGACAAAAGAATTTTTGGTATGGTTATCAGGGACAGTGGTGTAAATCCTCAGGAAACAGTATTTATTGATGATAATCTTGATAATGCAATGGCTGCACAAAATGCAGGCCTCAATGCTATTCATGATGCAGGTTTGGAAATTGAAAAAGAGTTGACAGCTATGTTATCTGCTTTTTAATTTTTAATCTCCTGACATAATTCAATCAGCACTCCATTTGTACTTTTAGGATGTAAAAAACAGACTAATTTGTTATCTGCACCCTTCTTTGGTTCTTTATTCAGAAGTATAAATCCTTCTTTTTCCATACGATTCATTTCAGTTATAATATCGTCCACTTCAAAAGCAATGTGATGAATACCTTCACCACGCTTTTCAATAAATTTTGAAATGGCACTGTCTGCATGTGATGATTCCAGCAATTCAATTTTGGTTTCACCGGTTTTAAAAAATGAAGTAATTACATTTTCAGAAGCTACAGATTCTTCTTTGTAAGGTGGCACACCTAAAAGTTTTTCAAAAAGCAGATTAGATTCTTTCAGTTGTTTTACTGCAATGCCAATGTGTTCTATGTTTTTAACTGCCATGATTTTCTTCTTCTGTTTTTTTATAAGTGTAAATAATTTTTAATGGCGAATCTTTTGGAGATTTTTCATCAGTATCGTTATTTAATTCATTATTTTCTTCATCATGCTCATCTTCCCATTCATATTTTTCACGCTGCAAACCTTCTTTTCTAAAAGCTATTGCACAAAGAATTCCGGCAAACGTACCAAACAAATGCCCTTCCCACGAAACTTTCTGCAATATAGGCAACAATCCCCAAATCATACTTCCATATAAGAAAACTATCAGCAACGATACTGCAATAAGGCTTGTGTTTTTACGAATGATACCGCTCAGAAACAAAAATGCAGCAAGTCCATACACAATGTTGCTTGCACCAATATGAAAACTTTCTCTGCCTCCCAGCCATAGCCACAAACCGCTTGATAAGTAAACTATCAGTAACACCTTCCATGCAATTTCTCTGTAGAAATAGAATAATGCTGCTCCACAAAATAACATGGGTGCAGCATTGCTTAGCAGGTGCTCCCAGTCGGCATGCAGAAACGGAATGAAAAAAATCCCTCTCAATCCGTCAACATGTCTGGGAAAAATACCATAGTCAGCAAGAGAGATATGAGCAACTACTTCGTAAATTTTTACAGCAAACATCATTGCAACAATGATGGATGGTGCAATAAAACTACCGGCTAACTTCTTAAATTCAGAGCTCATTATTCCACACAGTCAATTATTTTGCCATTTGTTTATTGTTATGTAATAATGACTTATTTACAGGAATTATAGCTTCGGTAGTTATCATTTTGTCAGTTGAAGTGTAATTTACAGTTAATCCATTCAGCATCAAATTCTGAATTAAATTTCTTGTAGAAGTGAATTGCTTTCTCATTCCAGTCTAAAACCTGCCAGTGCAATTGCTTACATCCTTCTTCTATTGCTTCAGCTTTTACTGCTTCAAATAATTTTTTTCCCACTCCCTGACCGCGAAATTTTTCATTCACTACAATATCGTCCAGATAAATGCCTTTGCCTTTCCAGGTGGAATACTTGAGAAAATAAATTGCAATGCCAATAATTCCTTCTTCTGTTTCGGCTACCAACATTCTGAAAACCGGATTTTTTCCAAATCCATCTTCGAGCATTTGAGCTTCGGTGTTGGTTACTTGTTCCGGTGCTTTTTCAAATTCTGCAAGTTCTTTTATTAACTGAAGTGCTGCAGAAACATCTTCCGGTTTACCTTTTCTTATTTGCATGGATTTGATAAATTATAAAATAGAATCAATAAGTTGTTGTGTATAGGCAGATGTTGGTTTGTCAAGTATTTTTTCAGTTGCACCCTGTTCAATAATTTCTCCGTTATGCATAATCAATAAGCGGTCACACATCAGTCTTAACACTTCCAGATTGTGTGAAATAAAAATGCTGCTGAAAGGTGTTTTCTCTTTCAGTTGTGCAATGAGTTGCAGTATTTGTGCCTGCACTGAAACGTCCAGTGCACTGACAGCTTCATCAAATACAACTACATCAGGTTGGATGATGAGTGCTCTGGCAATACATATACGTTGTTTTTGTCCGGTACTTAGTTCGTGCGGATAGCGATGGTAATTTTGTGCAGTAAGCCCAACTTTCACAAGCCACTCTTCAACTTTTGTTTTTCTTTCACCGGCATTATATTTTTCAAATGCTATTAATGGTTCTTCAACAGCTTTTCCAACCTGCATCAGTGGGTCGAGTGCATGATGAGGATGCTGAAATACAATTTGAATTTTTTTACGCCAGGAATGGTTTTTTGTATGATAAAATTGAATCAAATCATTATTAAAAAACATTTCGCCATTATCTGACGGAATAAGTTGCAGAAGCAATCTTGCAAGTGTTGATTTACCACTGCCTGACTCACCTGCTATACCCAGTGTTTCACCGGGGAGTAATTCAAAGTTTACATTTTTCACAGCTTCAAAATATTCGGTTTTCCATGTCCAAGCTGATTTATGAAAAGGGTAACGTTTTGTCAGGTTGTTGGCTTTGATTACCGGTTGAAGTGTTTCCTGATGTTCTGCATGATGTTTTTTTATCTGTAAATTCAACTTAGAAGGCTGGTTAGCAATAAGTGTTTTTGTGTATTCACTCAACGGATTTTTGAAAACTTCATTGGTTTTATTTTCTTCTGCAATTCGTCCTTTTTGCATAATCATCACACGATCTGTCATGTGTTCTATCACTTTAAGGTCGTGACTGATAAACAGCAGTGCCATCTGATATTCCTGCTGAATATTTTTCAGAAGTTTAAGAATTACTTTTTGAGTGGTAACATCCAGTGCTGTTGTGGGTTCATCGGCAATCAGTAATTGTGGATTGCAACTTATAGCCATCGCTATTGCCATTCGTTGCAGTTGCCCTCCTGAAAGTTCATGCGGATATCTGTAATATAATTCTTTTGCATTACTCAGTGAAACTTTATCAAACAACGTCAACGTTTCTTCAAATGCATCTTTATAAGATAGCTTATCATGTTTCATCAGCACTTCTGCTATTTGTTTCCCGCAAGCGATTACAGGATTAAATGCAGACTTTGGCTCCTGAAAAATCATTGAAATATTTTTCCCTCTGATATTCTGCAATGTTTTTTCTGAAGCATTTATCAGGTTAATGGTTGAACTTTTCTCTGAGAACAATACCTCACCACTCACTGCAGAAGTTTCTTTATTCAGAAGTTGAAGAATAGCCAGCGATGTAATAGTTTTTCCGCAACCGGACTCACCTGAAAGTCCCAGTGCCTCACCTTTGACAATTTGAAATGAGAGGTCGTTTACTACAGTGGTTTTATTTGCTCCTCTTCCAAATGCAATAGAAAGATTTTTTACTGATAACATCGCTGTGAAGATAAATGCAATTTCAACAGCAACAAAAATAAAATTTTACTTCCAGCGGATAAGAAAATGAGAATTAACTCTTCACTGTAACAGGTTTGGTATTGTCTTCAGAAAGTCGGTCAATGAGTTTGTGCAAAGGATCTATTCCTGCCTCCTGAGCGGCTTCATTCACAAGGATAGTGACAGTGGTTTTACCTTCAGTAAATTTGTGTTTTTGCAAGTAAAGATATTCTGGTTTTCCTTTTTCATCTTTTTTTAGGATGCCCACATCAATCCAGTCGTTAATGCGTGTTTGTTTTTGATTTCCGCTGCTGTCAGCATAATATTTTTTAGCTTCCAGTTCCATGGTTACGCTGTACCGGTTCCCTTTTTTCTCACACTGAACAGAATTGCATTTTAAATCAAACAAAGTGATTTTGTCAAACATGTCATCTACCACATTTTTAAGTGAATCGGGAGTAACTGCTTTAATATATTTAACCATTTCAGGCGACTGCACATATGGCGCACTTTGGAAACCGTATGTTCTGATGAATCTTCTGAATGCAGTATTTAAGGAATCTTCGCCAATGTAATCACGCATGGCATACATCACCAGACTTCCTTTCTGATAGTGTATGTATCCCTGCCCATCATTAAAAGCGAGAGGTTGTTCGGCAATGCGTTCACCGGAGCGACCCATCAAATATTCGTCCAGTTCATATTTTAAAAATTTTTGCATGGCAGCTTTACCATATTCTTTTTCCATTACCATCAGAGCTGTGTATTGCGCCATACTCTCCACCATCATGGTCGAGCCTTGCGTATTGGCTCCTGTTACCTGATGCCCCCACCACTGATGTGCGACCTCATGTGAAGTCACATAAAATGCGTTGTCAATGTCGTCCTCATTTTCTACATGATAAATAAAACCAATGGCTTCACTGAACGGAATGGTATTCGGAAAGGATTGTGCAAACGTTGCATACTTCGGGAATTCAATAATTCTTACCTGATGAAACTGATAAGGTGAAAAGTTTTGCTGACAATAATCCAGTGTTTTTTTGATGGCATCATTCATTCTTTGAATATTCCACTGATGCGTGGGGTGATAATATATTTCAATGTTCACGCCTTTGTATTTGTCTTTGAAAACCGCATATCGTGCACTCAGAAATGAATAAAAGTTAAGAATAGGTGCATCCATTTTATAATGGAAATAGCGTCTGTTGCCTGATGTCCATTCCTTTTGAAGATAACCGGGAGAAATAGCAATCTGATCTGCTGAAGTACTGATAACACATTCATATTTTATCCAGTCGGCATCATTGGCAAGATAAGTATTGCGCACGGCTGCACTGTCAGACAACAATCGCATGGTATGGGTTTTTGGCTGAAGACCTTCTTTCCTTCTGTCGCTGTTGTCCTGCAATTCCGCCTCTTCAGAATAACCGAATGATGGCAGATAACTTTTACCGATGAAGGTGCCATTGTATTCCAACCCAAGTTCTTCTTCGTTGTTGGCAAAACCACGATGAATGTATTCCAGATCAAAATCTACTTTGGACGAATCTCCTGGCAACAATGGGTGTGCAAGTTTATGAATGGTGAAATGGCGATTGAAGTTTTCAACTTCTTCCGAGAGAATTCCAAAGTTGAGTTTATTGATTTTTACCTCATCATCCGACCATGACACAAGCAAAGTATCTATCGGTTTTGACGATTTGTTTTTTATGTAATAGTATCCTGTAATGTGAGCATATCTTTTTTCAGGTGTAAGGTCAACATGCAGGTTGACTTCGGTAATGCGCGGCTGGTTATAATCTAAATATTTTTTGAATTTCTTCTCATACTCTGCCTGAAGATGCCTGAGTGTTTTGTTGGTTTTATACGAATGCAGAATATTGGTGTTGTAAAAAATAAAACTTCCGCTTACCAGAAAAACAATCAGTGAGATCAGAATGACACGCTTGCCTTCACCGGCATGCCATTTCATTTGCAGTTGTTTCCAGCGGGTTTTAAAATTTATTTCACTGCCTTGTCTTGAGATTAGTATTCCTGATACAAAAAGTATCACACCCAGACTTCCCCAGTAAATCAACAACATAAACTTAGGATACAGAAAATGCCCGAAGCCATTCATGTCGGAGTAGGGAGCAGAAGGAGTAACGCCATACCAAATCATGTAATGAGTAAATCCCATTGCTGATGCTGCAATTCGTCCGATGAAATAAACAATCATCAGTGTGTGTCCGAGAAATTTGTTGTTCACCAGATTGTGAATGAAAAATGCAAGCAGTATCAGGAGAACCATGCCCGGATATTGACTTACAAAAAGATATTTGAAGTAAACTGCAAAATCATAGCGATAAAAACCATTGAGGGTTTGAATCAGTACACCGATGGCGATAACGATGAGCTGCATCATGGCAACAATCAGACATAAGCTGAAAAATTTTGCTGACATGGTAATCCATCCCGAAACAGGAAGTGCGTCAGTGAGATTATTTATTCTGCTTTCACGTTCTTTCCAAACCAACTCACCCGAAAAAAAGGTTATGACTATCAGAATAAACAGAAAAAAGTTTGACGACAGATCGTCAATAATAGCATAGGTTACAGGATAAATAGAAGTGCCATACATTTTAGCTGCATCAGGTATTTGCCCTAACAACAAAAAAACACCACATAATACAATGGCAAGAAACGTTACTGAACGCACAACACCGGTGAAATCGAAACGAACCTGATGCCACCACTGTTTCCATTTCATGTGGTTATTATATAAAAGCGTTGCAGGGCCGGGATTAAGATTTCCTACTGGCGTTGACAGATTGGTTTCCTGAAATTTCTTTTTACGGAATTTGGTGAGTGATGCGGATTTACTGAAAGTAAAAAAGCGGTAAGTAAGTGTTGCTATTATCAATGCAACTGCCAGCCATATCAAACGGTTCCAAAGCAGATAACTTTCAAAAGGAACAGTGAGAATATTTTTTTCTGCAGGTGTCCAGTAACGTGTAAGGTAAAACGAAGAGTTGATACCGAAAGGGTCGAGCAGTGATGCTGCCGGGTTGGTTTCAACATCGCCAGCTAATGATGATAGCACTAGGTATATAATTAGAAATGCCATCCCCTGAACATAAATAGCAAGTTGATTGCGCAGCAATGTGCCGGTTGCAAAAAATATAACTCCCAGAATAAATACATTCGGAACAACAAATTCAAAAAAAGGAGTGGTGTAGGCCTTGAGCATGAAAGGGCCTATTTGCTCCTTATCAACCCAGGGCATATAAAGTCCTGTAAAAATACCAAGTACTATTCCTGAAAAAATAAACAGTGCAGTGATGTATGAACCTGCAAAACGTCCGCCAAGGTATTGTAATTTAGAAACAGGTGTGGTGAAAATAATTTCATGGATGTTGTGCTCAAAATCACGGAACACAGGTGTTCCCATTACTGCAGAAATAATCAGTGCTCCAATAAGGGTAAGTATCATTATCACCTGATGGATGGTATAAGGTGAGTTCTTGTTTACATTTCCTACAGCTCCTCCAATTGTAATAGCATCGGTGGTTACAAATAAAAAACAGAGCAAAAATAAGATGGCGAAATAAGCATAGGTAGCCGGCCTCCGAAAACGATATGACAGTTCAAATTTGAGAACGGAAAACATACTCAGGTTTAATTTTTATTTAAAAATCCGTTCAGTACTGAGAAGTAAACATCTTCCAATGCAGGTTGTGCTGGTGCAAAGTTGCCGACATTGCTGTCGCTCCACACATGCAACTCAATCTGTCCCGTGTTGAATTTTTGTGAAATAACCTGATGCTGCTGCATCAGTTCTTTGGCTTCCTGTTTCGATACCTGGCACGACCATATTTTTCCTTTCACTCTGTCGAGAGCTTCTGCGGGATGACCGCTGAACAGCACTTCACCTTTATTGATAATAGCCATTTGCGAGCACAACTCTTTCACATCTTCCACAATGTGTGTGGAGAGAATGACTATTACCTGCTCACTGATCTCACTCAGCAGATTGAGGAAGCGGTTACGTTCTGTAGGGTCGAGGCCTGCAGTGGGTTCATCTACAATGATGATTTTTGGATTTCCAATTAATGCCTGTGCAATGCCGAAGCGTTGTTTCATTCCACCGCTGAAGCCGCCAAGTTTTTTGTTTTTTACATCATAAAGGTTGGTTTGAACAAGCAGATTTTTTACACGCTCGTTTCGTTCTTTGGTTATGGCAATTCCTTTTAATAAAGCAATATGATTGAGCAACTCTTCTGCAGTAATATTCGGGTAAACACCAAACTCCTGAGGCAGATATCCGAGAATTTTCTTTACCTCTTCTTTTTGTTCCAGCACATTCAGATCATCCAGAAAAATATTTCCTGTATCAGCATCCTGAAGGGTGGCAATGGTTCGCATCAGCGATGATTTGCCTGCACCGTTAGGACCGAGTAATCCGAACAGGCCATTGTTAATGGTAAGGTTGATGTTGTTTAACGCACGCACTCCGTTGGGATACGTTTTTGTTAAACTGCGGATGGAAAGTTGCATAAAGTAATTTGTTGTGATCTTTTATTTATGGAACAGCCATTTGAATGAAAACAGCGAAGCAAGTGTAACTCTTTTTTGTTTTGCAACTATATCAATAGGTTTTAAATTCACTGATGCTATATATTCTGAATGATACAGCACTGCAGGATATACATTATCAGGAGTTCGGTCTGAAGTAATGGTTACTTCAGGTAAGGTATATCCGGTCATTTCTGAATTGTCTTCAGTTGCACGAATGGTTACCTCAGGCAAAGTAACAACAGGTATTACTTCTCCGTTTTGGATGTAGGCCGGTGTTAATACAGGCTCTTTTTCAGTTTGAGTAAATCCAAGATTTGGAAGTACTAGTGCGCTAAGGGCGATGATGGTGATGAGCAGCTTTTTCATTTTTTTTGTTTTTATGAGTTTTTGATTGATTTGACGATGCAAAGATATATTCAAAGAATGGTACTATGCAACACATAGTACTAAAATATTTTATAATTTATTGATAATCACTTTAAAAATTTTACTGTAAACTTACTTGGTGGTACTTTTAAATGGGTTTTAATGCCCGAAATTCATGAATAAGACGGCCTGAAAACGGTAAAAGTTACAGGCTGATACCAAACTTTCTAAAGCATTAAGGCCTAAAAGGGACGGCATTATTAAATCAGTAAGGGGTTACGAAAAGTAAGTAGAGCGTTTTAGTTTAAAGCTGATTCAATTTTTCTGATGTAAGAACAACAGCACATTTTGATGTAACCAAATAGCTATGCAGAAGTATAACCACGCAGAAAATAACTTTTATGCACGCAATAGATATTATTTTGTTAGGAGGAGCTTTACTTTGTTTTGGTATAGCTTATCTTATTGCTTCACGACCGGCTCGTCAGTTACGTGCGCACCGCAAAAATGGTCAACTCTGGAAAAAGCAATCGCACAACAGCGATAATACAGTAAACTCACCCGAGCTGTTAAATTATTTACATGACGAAACGCAATAACTGCGTTTATTTTTTCAACTTACCTTACTCCAGTTAGGTTTTCCCTGTCTCTTTTTTATCAGTTGTTGTTTGCACACCTGATTTTTTGCATCAGTCAGATGTGGATCATCCTGCAGTAAAGCAATTGCACTCTTGCGTGCTGCTTCCAGAATGGCTCCGTCTTTAGCAATATCAGCAATTTTCAAATCAAGCAAACCACTTTGTTGAGTACCGGTAATATCACCCGGGCCTCGCAGTTTCAAATCCGTTTCAGCAATTTCAAAACCATTGTTGGTGTGCACCATGGTTTGCATTCGCATACGTGCAACTGTCGAAAGCTTGTCACCCGTCATCAATATACAGTACGATTGTTCAGCACCACGACCCACACGCCCACGCAGCTGATGCAGTTGCGAAAGTCCAAAACGCTCAGCACTTTCAATAATCATTACCGATGCATTGGGCACATTCACACCTACTTCAATTACCGTAGTTGCAA
Source organism: Bacteroidetes bacterium OLB10 (assembly GCA_001567275.1). Lineage (GTDB taxonomy): Bacteria > Bacteroidota > Bacteroidia > AKYH767-A > OLB10 > OLB10. The sequence goes on along the minus strand of LNBX01000028.1, from coordinate 32,855 downwards.
TCATAATATGTGTGCGGCCTTTTACAAATTGTTCCATCTCATAGTCTTTGTCTTTAGGTTTCATTTTGCCATGCACAATGCTGATGTAATAATCCGGCAACGGAAACTCTCTTCTCAGAATATCATAACCATCCATCAGATTCTGATAATCCATTTTTTCCGATTCTTCTATGAGAGGATACACAATATAAATCTGTCGGCCCAGGCGTATCTGCTCTTTCATAAAACCAATCACACGCAGGCGTGATGATTCAAACTTATGTAAAGTTTTTATCGGCTTTCGGCCAGCAGGCATTTCATCAATAGCCGACATATCAAGGTCGCCATACAAAGTCATGGCTAATGTGCGTGGTATGGGTGTGGCAGTCATCACCAGTACATGCGGAGGATTTTCTTTCATCCACAACTTTGCACGTTGTTCCACACCAAAGCGATGTTGCTCATCAATAACCACCATTCCTAAATCTGCAAATTTCACTCTGTCTTCTATCAGTGCATGCGTACCTATGAGCAGATGTATTTTTTTATCAGAAAGTTGTGCAATCAGCTCTTTCTTTTTTGATTCGGGAACTGAACCCGTAAGCAGACCTACATTTACAGGAAGGTCTTTCAGTAATTCTTTTACTGAAGTATAATGCTGATTTGCCAGAATTTCAGTGGGTGCCATCATGCAAGCCTGTTGCTTATTATCGACTGCAAGTAACATAGCCAACAGTGCAACCACCGTTTTTCCACTGCCCACATCGCCCTGCACCAGCCGGTTCATCTGGTTTCCGCTTACGGTATCTTTTCTTATCTCTTTCAGCACACGTTTCTGTGCGTTGGTCAGTTCAAAGGGCAGATAGTCCTTATAAAATGTGTTGAACAGATAACCTACTTCGCCAAAAACTCTTCCTTTATGGGCTTCTGTTCTTAGCTGCTTGTTTTGTAAAAGCTTCAGCTGAATATAAAACAATTCTTCAAATTTAAAACGCTGACGGGCTTTGCGAAGTAATTCACCATCAGAAGGAAAATGAATCTGCAGATAAGAATCAACTACAGGATGCAACTGATGTTGTTGCAGTATTTCATCAGGCAGCGTTTCGGTAAGTTGTGATGGAAGAGATTTAAGTGCAGCATGCATGGCTCGCATAATTCCCTTGCTGTCTAAGCCTTTGGTTTTACTTTTCTCAGTAGTAGCATACACCGGCTGAAATCCTTTAAAAGGATTTTCGTCAAATTTTTCCTGCGTTTCCAGTTCGGGATGCACCATATTCCACACTCCGTTAAAGAGAGTAGGCTTGCCAAAGATGATATAAGGTGTTCCTGCTTTTACACTTTCACGTATCCATTTTATTCCCTGAAACCATACCAGATCCATTGTTCCTGTTTCATCCCTGAAAGAAGCCTGCAGGCGGGTAGTGCGTTTGTTTCCAAAACCCGAGATGGAAGTAATCACTCCTTTGAGTTGCACATAGGGTAAATCGGCATTCAGTTCCGAAATGTTGTAAAACCTGGAGCGGTCAACATAACGGAAAGGGAAGTGATGCAATAAATCTTCAACGGTAAAAATACCAAGCTCAGTGCGAAATACCTGCGCACGCTGAGGACCTACTGTTTTTACAAACTCTATGTCTTTTTGAAGATACACACTGATATAGTAGAGCTGTTATTACTTTAATATTGCAGGGCAATAAAAACAAAAATAGTAATCAGCCAAAAACTTAATGAGTTTTAAAGTATATAAGAGCGAATGCATGAAACCTTTTGGTCGGGAAGACAGGATTCGAACCTGCGACCCCCACGTCCCGAACGTGGTGCGCTACCGGGCTGCGCTACTTCCCGAATTTTCGGAGACAGCAAAAGTAGGATTCTTTATTATGACAGCAAATACTGCCTTGTCCATTGCACTGCACGGAAAATTATATCATGATTTGTGATGACATGTATAAATACTAATTGTTCTTGCTGCAATTATTTGTAATTCGTAAATCTATAACCGGTATAAAATTTAAATCCCCGACTGAGTGAACAACCGGGGATATAACATTAAAAAATTACTAGTAAAATATCTTTTTACTGTTGCTTTTTAACATTAACGGCATTTAAGCCTTTTTTGCCCTGAACTACTTCATAAGTTACAAGGTCATTGTCCGTGATGCGGTCAACTAATCCTGTCTGGTGAACAAACAGTTCTTTTCCGCCATCATCTTCAACAATAAATCCAAAGCCTTTAGAGCTGTTGAAGAATTTTACTTTACCGGTTTTCATTAAATAAATAATTAAATTTGTGAATTAATGCGCCAAAGATAAACTATTTAATTACAAATAAGATAATTCCTGAAGTTTTTTAGATGAATAAACCACAACAGACAAAAATAAAGGGCAATATTGTGGATGTTTTCAGCAGGAAGATATATGCCGGTGAGATTTTGATTCAGGAGGGGAAGATTAAAGAAATCACCTCTGTGGATGGCCAATTTTCAGAATATATTTTGCCCGGTTTCACCGATGCCCACATTCATATAGAAAGTAGCATGCTGGTACCTTATGAGTTTGCCAGAATTGCGCTCACACACGGCACGGTGTCAACCGTGAGCGACCCTCACGAAATTGCCAATGTATGTGGGTTGGAAGGCATAGACTTTATGATTGAAAATGCCCGTGATGCCGGACTCAAAATAAACTTCGGGGCACCTTCCTGTGTGCCAGCCACCGGTTTTGAAACAGCAGGTGCTGTGATTGACGCTGCAATGACTGAAAAACTGCTGCAGCGCAACGAAATAAAATATCTCAGTGAGATGATGAATTACCCTGGCGTGTTGTTTGATGATGCTGAGGTGTTGAAGAAAATTGCTGCTGCGCATAAATATGGAAAACCTGTGGATGGCCATGCTCCGGGCTTGCGGGGTGAACAGGCAAAAAAATACATCAGTGCCGGCATCAGCACCGACCATGAATGTTTTACACTGGAGGAAGCTCTTGATAAAATCAACTTCGGCATGAAGATAATTATCCGTGAAGGTTCAGCTGCTAAAAACTTTGAAGCACTTCATTCACTGATTTCTTCGCATCCTTCTGTTACCATGCTCTGCAGTGATGACAAACATCCGGATGATTTGCTGAAAGGTCATATCAATGAACTGGTGAAACGTGCATTGCAAAAAGGTCATCAGTTGTTTGATGTGTTGCAATGCGCCTGTGTGAACCCTGTGCTGCACTACAACCTGAATACAGGATTATTGCGCAAAGGAGATGCAGCAGATTTTATAGTTGTGGATAACCTTGCTGACTTCAACGTGCAGCAAACTTGGATTGATGGCATTTGTTTAGCCGAAAATGGTGTTTCGAAACTGAAACCCAAAGAACATAATGCTATCAATCACTTTAAGTCTTCTCCCGTTCAACTGGATGAGCTGAAAGTAAAAATTACCGGTGAACCTATTAAAATTATTGAAGCATTAGACGGACAACTCATTACGCGATGTATTCATGACAAGCCTGCATCAAAAGATAATTGTTGGGTGAGTGACATTTCTAAAGATATTTTAAAAATTGTGGTTGTGAACCGCTACCGCAAAGTTCCTCCGGTTACAGGTTTTATAAAAAATTTCGGATTTAAAAGTGGAGCCATTGCATCAACGGTAGCCCACGACTCGCATAATATAATTGCAGTGGGCGTAAGCGATGAAGACATAGTGGAATCAATTAATACACTGATGAATTACGGTGGTGGCCTTTGCGTAGTGAAAGGAAAAGAGAAAAAAAGTATTGCACTCCCTGTAGCCGGGCTGATGAGTACTGACAGTTGCCATGAAACAGGCAATGCCTACAGCGAACTTGACGCTATGGCAAAACAACTTGGCTCAAAACTCAGGGCGCCTTTTATGACTTTGTCATTTATGGCTTTGTTGGTAATTCCACATTTTAAAATTGGTGATAAAGGATTGTTTGATGTGGACAAATTTGAATTGACAACATTAAATACTTGAAACGATGTGGACTGAAAAAGATAACCGTCTTCAGAAAACTTTTAAGTTTAAAGATTTTACTCAGGCTTTCGCATTCATGACAGAGGTGGCTTTTCTTGCAGAGAAAATGAACCATCATCCCGACTGGAGAAATGTTTACAATACAGTTGAAATAAGTCTGTCAACCCATGATGCGGGCAATAAGGTAACTGAAAAAGACAGGCAGCTTGCCGAAGCAATTGATCGGTTACTTTCAGAAAAAAAATAATTATCCTATTCTGTGACGGATGATGTCGTTCACACGGTTGACCAACTGTGCAGGGCGATAAGTACGCCAGTTCAGGTTATCCAGTTCACCGCCAAACAGCACGTAAAAATCAATATTGGCTTTTTGCATTTCGGAGAGTACATGCTCTCTGAAGTTAATGGCAGCAATCCATCCGTTTTCATTTATTTCTTCAAACCATTCCTCATAATAGCAATCATCCGAAGCATGAAAGTTGAGTACATTTTCGCCAATCAAAACAAATTTGCAAATTCCGTTTTCCATCATGTTCTCAATCACATCACGCTTCAGCATCATAATATCATTGCTGATGGCATCATTCCATTCGCCCATCAGCTCAATAATGGCAAACGATTTGTCGTAATCGCAATAAATTACTTTCAGATAAAGAGTAGAGGATCCAAAGTCGTCCCACTGCGGATGAATGAAATAGTTATATAATGTGTTGCTGTATTCAAACTCACTGTACACCCTTCCATAAAATGGACTCAGCTCATCCTCTGAAGCCAGATATAAGTCCATCCAGTTATAGAAAGGTTCAATGTCCTGCATTGCTCAACTCCACTTTTGTGTACTGCAAAAATAAATCAGAAAAACAGAAATAAGCAGATTATGGCTTGTAATTTTTTATGACATTTCGCACACTTCCGTGTTTCTTCAGCAATGCCTGAGCCTTTGCGGCAGGTATTTTAAGTTCTTCCATAATCATACGTTCACCACGGTTCACCAGTTTGTTATTGGTAAGCTGCATATCCACCATCTTATTGTCTTTCACCCGACCGAGTTTTATCATCACCGATGTACTGATCATGTTGAGTACTAATTTTTGTGCAGTACCGGCTTTCATTCGTGTGCTTCCGGTAACAAATTCAGGACCTGTTATTATCTCAACAGGATAATCGGCAAAAGAAGCTACAGGTGAGTTCTTGTTGCAAACAATACATCCTGTGGTAATCTTATGTTCGACACATTTTTTTAATGCACCAACTACATAAGGAGTAGTTCCTGAAGCTGCAATACCAATTACAACATCTTTTTTGGATACTTTATATTTTTTAAGATCGAGCCATCCCTGCAACTCACTGTCTTCGGCAAATTCAACAGCTTTGCGAATGGCACTGTCGCCACCGGCAATGAGTCCAATCACTCTGCCATGTGCAATGCCATAGGTGGGCGGACACTCCGAAGCATCCACAATACCCAGCCGTCCACTGGTGCCTGCACCAATATAAAAAAGCCTACCTCCGGCTTTCATTTTACGGATAACAATTTTAGTAAGCGCTTCAACAGATGAAATATTTTTTCTGATGATGCGCGGCACGGTATGATCTTCTTTATTGATGTTGAGCAGCAGTTCCGTCACTTTCATTTTTTCAAGATGGCGGTAATGCGAATCTTTTTCTGTTGTGCGTAAAAATTTATTCTTATCGGCCGGCATGAAATATGTTATTAGGGTTATTTTTTAAACTGTACACATGTTCCTTCATCAGTTCTGCCCATGTACCATCATTAAGACTTTCGTCAAAAACTGAAGGATCAACCGGTTTGCCAAAAGTGAGACTTACGGTTTTTCCTCTCTGATAATACATCTCATCCATCAGATAAAGCATTTCAATATTTGCCTGAATGCCCAGGCGTTTTCGCCAGTTGGCCAGATTATAAAACCAGTTGGAGTTACGTCCGTCAATATATACAGGAACTATTGGACTGTTGTACTGTTTTGATTTGATGATAAAACTTTTCTTCCACTGAAGATCTTTGATGACGTTGCCCTGTTTGCGCGATACCAGCCCTGCAGGAAAAATTAAAGTTGCTTTGTCAGAGGCATACAGCGCATCAATTGCTTTAAAAGACTGAACTGAATTTTTGCCGTGCTTGTTCACTCCAATAAACAAATCTTTGAGATTTTTCAGTTGAAGTAAAATATCATTGACAATAAACATCAGGTCACGCCTGTGCAGTCCTATCTGATGAATCAGTGCCATGGCATCCAGTCCGCCAATGGGATGATTGCCTGCAAAAATGCAACGGCCTTCACGGATGATGTTTTCCTCTCCGTAAATTTTAATGCTGATCTGAAATTCTTCAATGATGGCATCCACAAATTCAAATGATGTTTTATGTCCGTGACGGGCGATAAAATCATTGACTTCGTCCTCGTGAACCACTCTCTTGATATAGCGGGTTACAAATCCGGGCAGCATTTTATATAGCCGCGGATTTTTACTGCGAATCACTTCTGCCACATCAATAAACTTCTTGTTCTCCTCACTCATATTCAGTTAAAACAGCTTTCTCAGGTCATTTCCATTGCAAAATTCGTGAATCTGCTGCAATAACCTGCCTGAAAAACGGAAGCTAAAAAACGCATAAGGTGGGACATAAATACAGCAAAAAACGAAAGTTTTCAACAAAAAGGGGAAAATGTGGGTTTTCGTGGGAAAATTCTTTTTACATTCGCGCATCAATTTCTTCTAAAGTGAACGAGGTAATAAATCTGTTTGGAGTGTATGAAAGCACGGTTGATGCTAAGGGCCGTGTACTGCTTCCTTCTCCTTACAAGAAAACTCTTGAGAAGGTGCTCGGAGACGGATTTGTTATCAAGCAGAATATTTTCAGAAAGTCACTGGAGTTTTTCCCTGTACAAACATGGAATGTGCTTTCTCAGGATGTAGGAAAGCTGAACACATTTCTGAAATCAAATCAGGAGCTGATTACACTCTTTTATTATGGAGTTCGTAATGTGGAGTTGGACAGCAACGGAAGATTTCTGATAGTGAAAGATCATTTGACGTATGCAGGTATTAAAAAAGATATTGTGCTGGCAGGTGCTAACGACAGGATTGAAATTTGGGATAAGCGTGCATACCATAAGTTTATTAAAGAGCACAGCGTAAATCTGGAGCAGCTGGTAGAAGAAAAACTGGGAGGAAAAATTCCATCGGATGGGCAGTAATGAATACCATGTGCCGGTGATGCTGCACAGGTGTATAGAGGGACTGAATATTAAGGAAGATGGAATTTATGCAGATGTAACGTACGGGGGAGGGGGACATTCGAAAAGAAATAGCCGCAAGGCTTACAACAGGAAAAGTGATAGCATTTGACAGAGATGCCGATGCAATAAAAATAGTATAACCACCAAAAATCTGATAGTGATACATTCTAATTTTTCATCCATCACAGAGGAGCTCAACGCAAGAGGAATTTCTGCTGTTGATGGGCTGCTTGCCGACTTAGGTGTGTCGTCACATCAGTTTGATGAGCCTGAGCGTGGTTTTTCTTTTCGTTTCAACAGCAGTCTTGATATGCGCATGAATGTGAATGATACCATGACCGCTGCTGATGTAGTGAACAACTTTTCAGAAGAAGAATTATGGAAAATGTTTTCTCTATATGGTGAGTTGCGTAATTCCAAATCGGTGGCCAGGGCAATAGTTCATTCACGCAACAAAAAATCCATCAGAACAACTTTCGATCTTAAGAATGTAGTTGCACATCTGGCGCCTAAACAGGATGAAAGTCGTTTTTATGCTCAGTTGTTTCAGGCTTTGCGCATTGTAGTAAATAAAGAAATGCACGAACTGGAGTCATTACTGAATCAGCTTCCGGGAATTATCAAAAGCGGAGGAAGAATTTGTATTATGAGTTATCATTCGCTGGAAGACCGTATGGTAAAAAATTTTATAGCATCAGGGAATGTAAGTGGAGAAATGGATAAAGATTTATTCGGCAACATAACTTCAAAAACATTTACTGCTATTAATAAGAAACCACTCGAAGCAGATGCTGATGAACAGCAGAGCAATCCACGATCAAGAAGTGCACGTTTACGTATAGCTCAAAAAATATAACGATATGAACACTTATAAAGAGCAGGAAAATAAATCAAAAGAAAAAAAATCTTCGGATAATACCGGTAGAATTTCTGCAGCACGCAAATACATCGTTATGCTGAACTTCATCGGATGGATAGATAAAAAGATTTTGATAAAGATGCTGCCTTTTGCATTTTTTCTGATGGGTTTGTCGCTGGTTTATATTGCCAACAGTTACGTTGCCGAAAAAAATATTCGTGAAATAGATAAGACGGCAAAAGAGATTAAGGAATTGCGTTCCGAATATATTTCCGTTAAATCTGACCTCATGTTCAAGAGCAGACAATCGCAGGTTGCAAAAGAAGTATTGCCATTAGGGATTAAGCAACTTGATGTTCCACCTAAGAAAATTGTTTTAAAAACTACAGCTGAAAAATAATGTCAGATATAAAGAAAAGCATACTTACCAGAGTTTACGTAGTATATGCGTTCATGTGCCTTTTTGCACTGGCAATTATAGGAAGGGTTTTTCAATTACAGTTTGTTGAAGGTGATTACTGGCGTGGAAAGGCTGACAGTCTTACTCTGGCTTATCGCACAATCGAACCTTCGAGAGGAAATATTTTCAGTGCTGATGGAAGTTTGCTTGCCACATCGGTTCCGTTTTACGATTTGCGGATGGATATGAAAGCTGATGGAATTTCCAAGGAATTGTTTAATGAGAAGCTGGACTCACTGTCGTTATGTTTATCAGGTTTGTTTAAAGACAGGAGTAAAGATGAATATAAGAGAATGCTGCGTGAAGCCAGACGTGATGGTGAGCGGTATTTTCTTTTGAAACGAAATGTTTCGTATGCTGATCTGAAAAGAGTAAAAACATTTCCTATATTTAATAAAGGCCGTTATAAAGGAGGTTTGATTATTGAGCAGAAGAACCTGAGGCAAAAACCATTCAGGGAACTGGCATCACGTACCATTGGTTATAAAATAGATAACGTAACTCCTGTTGGAATAGAAGGTGCGTTTAATGAAAGCTTGCGTGGTGAGAGCGGAAGAAGACTGATGCAGAAAATATCAGGCAACATCTGGAAACCTGTAAATATTGATAACGAAATTGAAGCAAAAGACGGAAGTGATGTATATACAACCATTGATTTAAACATTCAGGATGTTGCACAGCAATCACTCTATAATCAATTGGTGAAAAACAATGCTGAGGCAGGTTGTGCTGTATTGATGGAAGTAGCTACGGGCGAGATTAAAGCAATTGTAAATCTCTCACGCGTTGACTCAGGTTACTACCGCGAGGATTTTAACTATGCAATTGGTTATGCAACTGAGCCAGGTTCCACATTCAAGTTAGCCAGCATGATGGCAGGTATTGAAGATGGTTATATAGATCTGGATGACACACTTGATGCAACAGGAGGAAGAACAAGTTACGCTCCCGGAATAATCATGCGCGACTCTCATGAAGGGCTTAATAAAATTACTGCTAAACATGCTTTTGAAGTATCCTCCAATGTAGGTGTTTCTAAACTCATTTATAAATATTACCGCAAAAACCCACAGGCATTTATTGATCGTATCAACAAAATGTGCTTTGGTAAGAAACTTAATTTGCAACTTGCCGGAGAGGGAATTCCTAGAATAAAATCAACAAAAGATAAAGACTGGAGTAAGATTTCTCTGCCTTATATTTCTATAGGATACGAGTCAACAGTAACACCTTTACATACACTTACTTTTTATAATGCCGTTGCCAATAATGGCAAAATGGTAAAACCACTTTTTGTAAAAGAAATAAAATACAGAGGTAAAACTATTCAGGCATTTAATACAACGGTAATTGCAGATTCGATTTGTTCAGCACGCACCATTGCCAAGGCTAAAGAATTGTTGGAAGGTGTTGTTTTAAATGGTACAGGTCATAAACTAAAAGCATGTGTTTATTCTGTAGCAGGAAAAACAGGAACAGCACAAATGGCCAACAGCAAAGGCGGTTACAAGTCAGGAAAAATAAGATATCAGGCTTCTTTCTGCGGATATTTTCCGGCTGATCATCCTGCGTACTCCTGTATTGTTGTGGTATATAATCCTTCAGTTGCCGGATATTATGGAGGTGAAGTTGCACTTCCTGTTTTTAAAGATATAGCTGATAAGGTATATGCTACCAACCTCAATATGCACAAAGAACTTGACGTGCAAATGGCAAATATTCCTCTGGCAAAACCGGGTAATGCAAAAGCAACAATTGTTGCATGTAACAAAGCCAATGTTGCTGTAAAAATGTTGGGCGAAACAGGGAAGTGGGCAGAGACAAGCAAACGTGAAACAACAGAAACACTTAAGAACTTACAGGTTAAAAGCGGACAGGTTCCTGATGTAAAAGGTATGGGATTGCGTGATGCCATGTATTTGTTGGAAAGCAGCGGATTGCAGGTGAAGGTAATGGGTCGTGGAGCTGTAAGCAAACAATCTGTTCCTCCGGGTACTAAAATCAGTAAGGGTCAACTCATAACAATTGAATTAAGCTGATGCCACTCTTAAAAGAAATATTATACAAAGCCGGAATAGAAGAGGTTATTGGGAATACCAATACTTCTGTAAATGGTATTTGTATAAACTCCAATGAAGTGCGTGCTCAGGAAATGTATGTGGCACTCAGAGGAACACGCGTAGATGGTCACAGTTTTATAAACAGTGCAATTGAAAAGGGTGCAGTCGCTGTTCTTTGTGAAGACATGCCCGAAACCATACAGGCAGGTATCAATTATATACGGGTAAAAAATACCGGTATCGCACTTGCCGAAGTTTGTGCCAATTTTTATAACCATCCTTCATCACATCTTAAACTGGTTGGCATAACAGGCACCAATGGCAAAACCACCACTGCAACATTGCTTTATAAAATGTTTATGCAGTTGAACTTTAAGTGTGGCCTGATATCAACCGTTGAAAACAGAATAAATGATACAGTTATCCCGGCAACCCATACTACTCCTGATCCTGTACAGCTGAATCAACTGCTCAGCCGTATGGTACTCGAAGGTTGCGAATATTGTTTTATGGAAGTAAGTTCACATGCTGTTGTACAGCATCGTGTGGATGCACTTCAGTTTGCAGGTGGAGTATTTACCAATATTACACACGACCATCTTGATTACCACAAAACTTTTGATGCTTATATAAAAGCTAAAAAGAAATTCTTTGATATGCTTCCCGATTCTGCATTTGCTTTGATAAATGCAGACGATCGCAACGGAACTGTAATGGTACAGAATACTCATGCAACTGTAAAAACTTTCGGGTTACATTCAATGGCTGATTTCAGATGTAAAATCATTGAGAATAATTTCAATGGATTATTATTACAGTTGGACAACACTGAAGTGCTGTGCAAACTTATCGGCAGTTTCAATGCTTATAACCTTTTGGCCATTTACGCAGTAACTGTTTTGTTGGGAATAGACAAACAACATGCACTTACTGCACTCAGCACACTCGAATCAGTAAGCGGAAGGTTTGATTATCAGATTTCAGCCAATAAAATAATGGGTATTGTGGACTATGCTCATACGCCTGATGCATTGCAGAATGTTCTGTCAACCATCAATGACATAAGAACGCGAAATGAATCGGTGATTACAATTGTAGGCTGCGGAGGAAACCGCGATACGGCCAAAAGACCGGTAATGGCACAAATTGCTGCAGAAAACAGTGATAAGGTTATACTCACTTCGGATAATCCGAGAAACGAAGATCCGCAACTGATCATTGAACAAATGCGTGCAGGTGTTCCTGCTCATCTTGCAGCAAGAGTGATGGCAATTACCGATCGCAAAGAAGCAATTCGTGTTGCCTGCAATCTTGCCAAAAGCGGTGATATTATTCTTATTGCCGGAAAAGGTCATGAAACTTATCAGGAAATCAACGGAGTGAAACATCCGTTTGACGATAAACAAATTTTACAGGAATCATTTAAATCACTCAATGCCTGATGTTGTACTACCTCTTCGAATATATTGACAAGCATTATCACTTCCCGGGAGTAGGAGTGTTTAAATACATCTCCTTCCGTGCAGCACTTGCAATTATTTTCTCGCTGATGTTTTCTTTTTTCACCGGACGAAGATTGATAAACTTCCTCAGAAAAAAACAGGTGGGTGAAACAATCCGTGACCTCGGACTGGAAGGACAAATTGAAAAACAGGGAACACCTACCATGGGTGGACTAATTATTCTTTCAGCAATACTCATTCCTACCTTGTTGTTAGCCAAACTGCAAAACGTATATGTGATACTAATGCTCATTACAACTGTGTGGTTAGGCTTAATCGGATTTCTGGATGACTACATTAAAGTGTTTAAGAAAAATAAAAAAGGTCTGGCAGGGAAATTTAAAGTTGTCGGGCAGGTTGGTCTGGGAATAATTGTAGGCAGTGTGTTATATTTTAATGATCATGTAGTGGTGCGTGAAAAAGCTTCTAAAGCTGACGTAAAATTGCATCATGGTCAAACGCTGGTAGATGATTTGCAGAATCAGGAAGGAGTGCTCTTCTCTTCTACTAATATCAAGTCAACTATTACTACTATTCCGTTCTTCAAAAACAATGAGTTTGATTATGCATCATTGTTGTCGTGGATGGGTGATAATTATAAAAAATTTGCATGGCTTATTTTTATTCCTGTAGTCATTCTCATCATCACAGCAGTCTCCAACGGGGCCAATATCACCGATGGTATTGACGGACTTGCTGCAGGAAGTTCCGGTATTATCGGATTAACACTTGCTGTTTTTGCTTATGTGTCTGGTAACACGGTTTTTGCCAACTACCTGAACATAATGTACATTCCCAATGCCGGTGAACTGATGGTTTTTATGGCAGCATTCATTGGTGCATGTGTAGGATTTCTTTGGTACAATGCTTATCCGGCACAGGTGTTTATGGGCGATACAGGAAGTCTTGCACTGGGAGGAATTATTGCAGTGTTTGCCATTGCCATCCGCAAGGAATTAATGATACCTGTAATCTGCGGAATATTTCTGATAGAAAATCTTTCGGTAATGATGCAGGTTGCTTACTTTAAATACACCAAAAAGAAATATGGCGAAGGAAGACGAATTTTCAAGATGTCGCCATTGCATCATCATTATCAGAGACTGGGATATCATGAATCAAAAATCGTAACACGGTTTTGGATTGTAGGCATCATGTTGGCAGTCATCAGTATTATAACCTTAAAACTTCGCTAATCTGATGAGTCCACAAAAACGCATTGCTATACTGGGAGCTGCCGAAAGCGGAGTAGGAGCTGCCATTCTCGCACAAAAGCATGGGTATGACGTTTTTGTTTCTGACGCAGGACGCATTGCCGAAGTTTATCGTCAGCAGTTGACTCAGCGCAATATTGCATTTGAAGAAGGAAGTCATACCTGGTCGCTGATAGGTAATGCCGGTGAAGTAATCAAAAGTCCCGGCATACCTGATAAGGTAGAAATAATCAAAAAATTAAAGAAACAGGGTACACCTGTAATTTCAGAGATTGAATTTGCAGGACGATATACAGATGCAAAAAAGATTTGTATCACCGGAACCAATGGCAAATCAACAACCACATTGCTTACCTATCATGTTTTATCCAAAGCAGGATTCAATGTGGGGCTTGCAGGAAACATTGGAAAAAGTTTTGCATGGCAGGTAGCAGAAGAAAATTATGATCATTATGTAATTGAGCTAAGCAGTTTTCAGCTGGATGGAATGTATTCCTTCAAAGCTGATATCGGTATTCTTCTGAACATTACTCCCGATCATCTCGACAGATATGAATATTCACTGCAGAATTATATCAACTCCAAATTCCGCATTCTGCAAAATCAGACTAAAAACGATGCATTCATTTACTGTGCAGATGATACTTTGATAGAAACAGAATTACTTAAGCTTAATCCCGTTGCACAATGCTATCCTTTTTCAATTCATAAGGAAGAGGGGATGAGTGCCTTTATAAAAGACAATCAAATTCAACTTAATATTCAAAACAAATTATTTACTATGTCAATCTTCGAACTCGCCTTACAGGGCAAACACAACCTCTACAACAGCATGGCAGCGGGAGTTGCGGCACGAATCCTCGACATTCGTAAAGAAGTTATCCGCGATAGTTTTGCTGATTTCAGAAATGCTGAACATCGTATGGAATTTGTAACTACCGTACATGGTGTTGATTTTATCAATGATTCAAAAGCTACCAACGTAAACAGTGCATGGTTTGCCCTCGAGAGTATGCAAAAACCCGTAATCTGGATTGTAGGCGGAATTGATAAAGGTAATGATTACTCCATGCTGACTGATCTTGTGAAAGAAAAAGTGAAAGCTATCGTATGTATGGGAACGGACAATAAAAAAATTCACGATGCATTTGGCAATATCATCAAAGACATGGCCGATGCAACCTCAGCCGAAGAAGCTGTTGCAATGGCTTACAAAATGAGTAAGAAAGGTGATGTGGTTCTGCTTTCACCATGCTGTGCAAGTTTTGATTTATTTAAAAATTACGAAGACAGAGGACGCCAGTTTAAAAGTGCTGTGCGCTCATTATAATTTTAGTTAATTAAAAAGAAAAGATGAACTGGCTGGAAACATATTTCAAAGGTGATCGCATTATATGGATTGTAGTTATTTTGCTTTCATTGTTTTCAATACTCGCTGTATATAGTTCCACAGGAACACTGGCTTATAAATATCAGTCGGGAAACACAGAGTATTATCTCTTCAAGCATGGAATTATCATGTTGCTGGGATTTGCCATTATGTATTTTACACATCTTGCCAAGTACACATTGTATGCGCGTATTTCTAAAATCGCCATCATCGTTGCTGTGCCTTTGCTTCTTCTTACTCTCATCACAGGAACCCACCTCAATGAAGCTTCCCGCTGGCTTACACTACCTGTGATAAATTTGTCTTTTCAGACTTCTGACCTCGCAAAAATTGCATTGCTGCTGTTTGT
This sequence comes from Bacteroidetes bacterium OLB10, assembly GCA_001567275.1. Lineage (GTDB taxonomy): Bacteria > Bacteroidota > Bacteroidia > AKYH767-A > OLB10 > OLB10. Next base: position 17,787 of record LNBX01000028.1, on the reverse strand, counting down.
AGCACGTTCACTCTCTAAGAAGCAGGATAACATCAAAGATTTTAAATCTGCCTTCCTGCCTATTATTTTACCGGTATGTCTGGTTTGCGGATTAATTCTTCCCGCAAATTTTTCTACTGCTGCCGTGTTGTTTACCACTTGTCTAATATTGATGTTCTTCGGTCGTATAAAAGTTAAATACATTCTTTCACTCATAGGAATAGGTCTTGCAGGACTGACATTGTTTATTTCCATTGCATTGTATTCAGGTTATGAAGGCCGCATCGGTACATGGAAAAAACGTATCGAAAATTTTAAAAGTGGTGACGACAATGGAAATTATCAGACACAACAGGCGAAGATTGCAATTGCATCAGGAGGAATTATGGGCAAAGGCCCGGGCAACAGTACACAGCGCAATTTTCTTCCTCACCCATATTCCGATTTTATTTTTGCCATTATTGTGGAAGAGTATGGTTTCCTGGGAGGAACAATAGTAGTGTTGCTATATCTGGTTTTGTTTTACAGGGCTGTGGTCATAGTCCGGCAAAGCCCGTTTGCATTTGCTACGTTGCTTGCCGTAGGCTGCGCATTCAGTCTGGTGTTTCAGGCAATGATAAATATGGCAGTAGCTGTTAATCTTTTCCCTGTAACGGGGCAGCCATTGCCGATGTTGAGTATGGGAGGTACTTCTATCTGGTTTACCAGCGTAGCTATAGGAATTATTCTCAGTGTAAGCAGAAATATTGAGCAGGAACAACTAAAAAGAGTGGCACATGCAACAGCGTAAGCTTAAAGTAATCATCAGTGGTGGAGGTACAGGAGGTCATATTTTTCCTGCACTGGCCATTGCTAATGCCATACGTAAGCTTAATCCTGAAACAGAGTTTTTGTTTGTTGGTGCGCAGGGAAAAATGGAAATGGAAAAAGTTCCTGCTGCAGGTTATAAAATTGAAGGGTTATGGATTAGTGGAATAAAGAGAGAACTGACAATAGATAATCTTTCATTTCCTTTTAAGGTTTTATCCAGTGTAAGCAAGGCATTAAGAATTATCCGTGAATTCAAACCTGATGTGGCTGTTGGCGTAGGAGGTTATGCAAGCGGCCCGTTGTTATATGCAGCATCATTAAAAAATATTCCCTGTTTGATTCAGGAGCAGAATTCTTATCCGGGCATAACCAATAAAATTCTGGCAAAACGTGTTCAGAAAATTTGTGTGGCTTATGACGGAATGGAAAAATATTTTCCCAAAGAAAAAATATTACTTACAGGTAATCCTGTCAGAGAAAATGTTTTGAAAATTGAAGGCAAACGTCAGGAAGCATTTTCTTTTTTCAGACTTAATCCTGATAAAAAAACCATTCTTGTAGTTGGTGGAAGTCAGGGTGCTCGTTCTATCAACAGAAGCATTCTTGCAGGGCTGAATGAAATCCGTCAGGCAGATGTGCAAGTGGTGTGGCAGACAGGAAAATTGTTTTATGACGAAGCGCAGAATGCAGTTTCGTCAGCGGGAATGGAAAATGTCCGTGTGTTCGATTTTATTTCACAGATGGATTTTGCCTATGCAGCTGCTGATTTAATTGTTTCGCGTGCCGGAGCAAGTACTGTTTCAGAAATTTTGCTTGTAGGCAAACCTTCTGTTATGGTGCCACTGCCAACTGCTGCCGAAGATCATCAGACAAAAAATATAGAAGCCATGGTTCGCAAAAACGCTGCTCTGATGGTTCGCGATGCCGATGCATCTGCACAATTGGTTGCTACTGCACTTGCTACTCTCAGTAACGAACAACTTCTTAAATCATTGGCTGCAAATGCTGCTGCACAGGCGCTTCCCAATTCAGCAGAGAAAATTGCGGGAGAGGTAATTGCTCTGGCATCAGAAAAAATATACGGCAAGACTGTTAACGATAAATCTTCAATGCCTGCATGAACCTGAACAGTATAACACATATTTATTTTATCGGCATTGGCGGAATAGGAATGAGTGCGCTTGCGCGTTATTTCAAAACATTGGGAAAAGAAGTTGCCGGATATGACCGTACCGCAACAACACTCACATCGCAACTGATTGCCGAAGGAATGGACATTCATTTTGAAGATAATGTTCAGCTTATTCCTCCTGCATTTAAAAATAAAAGCAACAGCGATAAAATTCTTGTAATTTACACGCCAGCTATTCCGAAATCACATTCTGAACTAAATTATTTTAATGATAATGCATACAGTGTTGTCAAACGTTCTAAAGTGCTTGGGTTGATTGCTTCTGCTGATTTTACGGTAGCAGTTGCCGGCACACATGGAAAGACAACAACTTCGAGTATGATTGCGCATATACTCCATTCATCAGGAGTAAATATTGCAGCATTCCTTGGAGGTATAGCAAAAAACTTCAACAGCAATTTTGTACTTCCTCAAAAGAATAATAAAATCGTAAATGTGGTGGAAGCAGATGAGTTTGACCGTTCATTTCTCACCTTGTTTCCCAACATTGCAGTCATCAGCAGCATGTCGGCTGATCATCTCGATATTTATGGCACACATGACGAACTTGTTCGTTCTTACAACACTTTTGCAGGTCAGGTAAAAGAACATTTGATTTTAAAGAATGGATTGAAGGTAAGCAATGTTAAAGCTGATATTACCACATATTCTCTTCAGTCAGATGCTGATGTGCATGCGGAGGAAATTACCATCAGCAATCGTTCTTATAAGTTCAACGTGATGGTTGGAAATCACCTGATAAAAGATTTGGTATTGGGTCTTCCCGGACGACACAATATCGAAAATGCAGTTGCGGCTATTGCTGTAGCTTTCAAACTGAATATTCCCGAAGAAAAAATCCGTGAAGCACTTGCAACCTATTCAGGTGTGAACAGAAGATTTGATTATCAGATAAAAACTGAAAGTTTAGTCTTTATTGACGATTATGCACATCATCCCGAAGAACTGAGTGCTGCAATTTCATCGGTTAAGGAATTGTATAGCGACAAAAAAATTACCGGAGTATTTCAACCGCATCTGTTCACTCGCACACGCGATTTTGCTGATGAGTTTGCTCAGAGTCTTTCGCTACTTGACGAAGTGATTTTGCTGGACATTTATCCTGCACGCGAATTGCCGATAGAAGGAGTTACCTCTGAAATAATTTTTAAGAAAATTAATTGTGCGAATAAAATAATGCTGAGCAAAGAGAAGTTGGTAGAATATGTTGAAAATCATATTCCGGAAGTTTTGCTCACATTGGGAGCGGGAGATATTGATACATGTGTTTCGCCATTGCGAAATATGCTGGTGAAAAAAAATCTTAGTACTGCTAACTGAAAAATATCACTGAAATGAAAATCAATCTGAACAAAAAAATCACAAGAATCCTTACCATTACCGGGTATGTTGCGATTGCAGGTGTAGTATTGGTATTGATGAGTTTTGCAAACCACCGGAGCACAAAAGTGCTTTGTGAAGGTGTTGTCATCAACATTGAGGACGAAAGCATCAAAGGATTTGTTGACCGCAGCGATGTGATGGAAATGATACTTTCTAAAGGCAAAAAAATTATAGGAAGTCCATTGGTTGATATTAACACAAATGTGTTAGAAAAAATCATTGATGCCAACCCTTACGTTTTTAAGTCCGAGGTATATTCAACGATTGATGGATGGGTGCATGTTGACATCAAACAACGCAGCCCTGTTTTAAGAATAATTAATTCAAAAGACGAGAGTTTTTATATTGACGACAGAGGGAAATTTATGCCATTAGCTGAAAAATATTCGGAGCCTGTTTTGGTTGCAAATGGCAATCTTAACGACACCTATGTGCAGCAACAATTAGCTCCGTTTGATGAAGAGTTGACGTTGGAAAGTGACTCACTTGAGAAACTTCCTGTGCTTACTCAGTTGTTTTTGTTAGCTGAAAAACTAAAAAGTGATTCCTCATGGGATGCCATGTTTGAGCAGATATATGTGAACGAAAACAATGAAATTGAGCTTATCCCTCGTTTGGGAAATCAGGTGATATTGATTGGAGATATCACCAATCTGAACCAAAAGCTGGAGAAACTTGATAATCTGTATAAACACGGATTGCCATCAACAGGATGGGAACAATATGAAATGATAAACCTGAAGTATAAAAATCAGGTTGTATGTAAAAGAAAAGATAATAAACAATCATAAACTGGTATTTTGTGGCAGAAAAGGTTATAGAAAATGAAATCATAGTAGGACTCGACATCGGTACTTCTAAAATTGCAGCTATCGTAGGTCGGAGAAACGAGTTTGGAAAGGTCGAAATTCTTGGAACAGGTAAAGCAGAATCTGCAGGAGTATCGAGAGGGGTAGTTGCAAACATTGATAAAACTGTGGCAAGCATTAAGCAAGCCGTAGCTGAAGCTGAAAACAAAAGTGGAGTAAATATCAAATCAGTGCATGTAGGTATTGCAGGACAGCATATCAAAAGTCTTCAGCACAGAGGTATGATAACACGTAATGATACCAATTCTGAAATCAGCCTGAAAGATATTGATATGCTGATTGATGATATGTATAAGCTGGCAATGCCTCCCGGTGAAGAAATTATTGATGTAATCCCTCAAGAGTTTATTGTGGATAATGAACAAGGTATCAAAGATCCTGTAGGTATGTCCGGCATCAGGCTCGAAGCAAACTTTCATATCATCACCGGTTTGATTACAGCAGGCAATAACATCAAAAAATGTGTTGACAAATCAAATCTGACTCCTTATGATGTCATTCTTGAACCATTAGCCAGTTCCGAAGCAGTACTCACCGAAGAAGAAAAAGAAGCCGGTGTGGTGTTGGTGGACATTGGTGGCGGTACTACTGATATTGCCATATTTCAGGACAGTATTATTCGTCATACAGCAGTTATTCCGTTTGGAGGAAATGTTATCACAGATGATATCAAGGAAGGATGCAGCATCATCCGCAATCAGGCAGAATTACTTAAAATAAAATTCGGTTCGGCTCTGGCAAGTCAGATGAAAGACAATGAAATTGTTTCCATTCCGGGACTTCGTGGTCGCGAACCTAAAGAAATTTCAGTAAAGAATCTTGCAAGTATCATTCAGGCACGTGTAGAGGAAATTATTGAACATGTTTATTTCGAAATTAAATCTTCAGGCTTTGAACGCAAACTCATAGCAGGTCTTGTAATTACCGGAGGTGGTGCTCAACTACGACATATTGTACAGTTGTTTGAGTATATCACCGGAATGGATACACGTATCGGAAACCCGAGTGAACATCTTGCAAAAGCTCCCGATGAAATAAAAAGCCCGATGTATGCAACAGGTGTTGGATTGGTGATTAAAGGACTGAATGATCTTGAAAAACGCAGGGCTTTGGGAGATTATAAAAGCTCATCTGCTGAAGTTCCACAACATAAAGGTTCGTGGTTCAATAGTATTTTGAATACAACAAAAAAATATTCAGTGACGACACGAATGATAAAGAAATTTAAAAAATAATTCCCATAACCATTTAATTAAACATACAATGATGAACTTTGAATTTATGCCTAACGAACAACCATCCATTATTAAAGTAATTGGAGTAGGTGGTGGCGGCAGCAATGCTGTTAACTTTATGTACAAACTCGGAATAAAAGGAGTAGATTTTGTAGTGTGCAATACCGATTTGCAGGCACTTGAAATGAGTCCCGTTCCACGCAAGGTGCAGTTAGGTCCCAGTCTCACAGAAGGACGTGGTGCCGGATCTATGCCTGAAGTAGGCAAGCAATCTGCCATAGAAAATATTGAAGAGCTGAAAGCTATTCTGAAAGATAATACCAAAATGGTATTTATCACTGCCGGTATGGGTGGCGGCACCGGAACAGGTGCAGCACCAATTATAGCAGGTATTGCTAAAGAAATGGGAATTCTTACAGTGGGAATTGTTACTATCCCGTTTGCATTTGAAGGACGCAAACGCAAACAGCAGGCCGACCTCGGAATTGAAGAACTGAAACGTAATGTTGATACATTACTCATCATCTGCAATGATAAATTGCGTGAGATACATGGCAACCTCAAACTTACCAATGCTTTCGGATATGCCGACAACGTACTTGCTACTGCTGCTAAGAGTATTGCCGAAGTTATCAGCGTTACACTTCACATCAACGTTGATTTTGCTGATGTGGAAACCGTAATGCGCGACAGCGGTGTGGCTATTATGGGTTCTGCAGTATCATCAGGTGAAAACCGTGCAATCCATGCAGCCGAACTTTCACTCGATTCTCCATTACTCAATGATAATAACATTGAAGGTGCACGCTATATTTTGCTGAACATAACCAGCGGTAATGACGAGATTACCATGGATGAAATGAGCGACATTACCGAGTATATCCAGCAAAAAGCAGGACAGTCAGCAGAAATTATTATGGGAGTAGGCAGTGACGAATCGCTCGGTGATAAAATTGCTGTTACTATTATTGCAACAGGATTTAAGACAAGCGAAACAAAACGTCAGGAGTCTGTGAAACAACCTGAAAAAGTTATTCTTGATTTTTATAAAACCCCTGTACCTGCATTTACTGACAATAAAGATGAACAGGTTCATCAAACTCCTGAAGTTGAAAATGAGCCGGTTCTAAAAACTGTTGAAGAAGAAATTCCAATCACATCTGTGGATTATTTTGTTCCTGAGAACAGAAAAGAGCCTGAGCCTGAAATGTTATCAACGGAATTTACATTCACTGATTTTCCTAATGTAGTTACGAATAATCTGGAAGATGAACAACAGGAAGATATTCAGGAAGCACCACCGGTAAATGAAATACAACAACCTGTTTTGAATCACCGGCCAAACACTTTTGCGGAAGAACATCGTTCACAGGATGAAGTAAAAATAAAACCTGATGATGTTTACAGTCGTACTCGCGAAAGACTGGAAAGAATGAGGCAGATGCCTCGCATTTCAAACCCTCAGGTGCTGAATGATATGGAGAGAGAACCTGCATACAAACGCAAGAATGTGAAACTTTCAAATGTGTTATCTTCTGATGATACTAATTATTCACGACTTTCACTCAACGAAGACGGACAGCAAGGTACTGATTTGAAAAACAACAACAAGTTTCTGCACGATAAAGCAGATTAATATTTTAATTACGAATTGATATGAAATCCGGTAGTTTAATCGCTTCCGGATTTTTTTTGCATACCTTCTTCCCACAGTATTCGGAACTGCAGATTGTAAAACATAATTCTTATCCTGTAATCTTTTATTCAATCAAAACACAGGTGCGCCAGCGCCCTTTAGGGCCACGGGTGCGCGGAGGAAATGCATTCTCTGAGTCCCGGCATTCCGAAGTACTGCGGAACTGCAGATTGAAAAACATAACTCTTATCCTGTAATCTTTTATTCAATCAAAACACAGGAGCGTCTGCGCCCTTTAGGGCCACGAGTGCGCGGAGACATGCCCTCTAACTCATCCCTCAGCACTTCAACAACAATGGCATTTTGCGCTAAATCTCCCCCAAATCAACAATCCTAATAAAAATAATTTAGCTGAATATCAATATAATATAAATTATTTTAGTACTATGTGTTGCATGGTACTATCTTTTAAATATATCTTTGTATCGTTATTTACAATTAAGTCAAACAATAAAACAACAACATCGTGGGTAATCTCGAAAACACACAGTCGCAAATGCGAAAAGGAGTTTTAGAGTTCTGCATATTGTCTATCATCTCCAAGGGAGAAGTTTATCCCAGCGATATCATAGATGAGATGAAAGAAGCTAAACTCATTGTTGTGGAAGGTACCTTGTATCCACTGCTCACCCGTTTGAAAAACGCAGGTTTGCTTTCTTACAACTGGGTAGAAAGTAATGCAGGTCCTCCGCGCAAGTATTATAAACTGACACCATTGGGCCAGGAACATTTAAAAGAATTAAAAAAACATGGGATGAGTTGGTTGACGCAGTTAGCCAGACTTACCACAACTCCACTGAAAAATGAATAAGACAGTAACAGTAAACATTGGTGGCATGGTCTTCCACATTGAAGAACTTGCCTATGACAAATTAAAAAATTATCTGCAGACTATACGCAGTCATTTCAGCGTCAGCGATGGTCGTGACGAAATTATTGAGGACATCGAAAGCCGTATTGCTGAAATTCTTTTGCAGATACTTGGCAAATCACGTCAGGTGGTCACATCAGAAGATGTTGATCAGGTAATGTCCGTAATGGGCAAACCCGAAGACTTTGCAGGAGCTGATGATGCTGCCGGCAGCACTTCGCAGACAACCGGTGATGCCGCAACTGCCGAATCAACCATCAAGCGCAGACTTTATCGCGATCCTGATGAGCGCGTTATCGCAGGTGTGTGTTCAGGCATGGGCCACTACTTCGGCATTGACGCAGTATGGTTGCGAATTTTATTCATCATCATCTTCTTTATGGGCTTCAGTGGCTTGCTGATTTATATTGTTCTTGCCATCATTCTGCCAAAAGCCATTACACCCACTCAAAAACTGGAGATGCGTGGCGATCCTGTAAACATCAGCACCATTCGCAAGGAAACCGAATCACCTGCCGTAAAACGCGAACCATCAGGTATTTCAAACGTATTTGATTTGTTTCTTTCAGGTATTAAAATCATACTCAAAGGAATTGTATATATCATCACTGCATTCTTTGCATTCATTGCTTTAATCGTATTGTTTTCAATAGGAATGGCAATAATGGCTATGCTCGGTGTAGGTGGACTTACTATTCCTGTATTTATTTCCGATCAGTTCTTATCACGCGATCAGCAGATGTGGACAACCGTAGCATTTATTTTACTCTTTGCAATTCCTGCGGTTTGGTTAATCATACGTCTGGTAAAATGGATGTTCAACATTAAGTACAACACCCATCGCCTCAATGTAGCAGTAGGAATTTTATTCATACTTGGTTTGGCAGTAGCATTTTTCAATGTGTATGATATTGCACGCGATTTTGCTAAGGATGCAAAAATTCGCAACACGGTTGAAGTACTTAATCCGTCTGCACAAACACTCTCGCTGCGTATTATGGACGATCCCAAATACGATGAGGAAAGTCACTCTAATGTTTTCAGCACACGCAGAGGAAACTTCAGCGTTACCACCGGCTCTGATTTTGTTTTCAATCAGGACAACGTAGATTTTAAGGTTGAAAAAGCACCTACCGATCAGTTTGAGTTGATACAGGTTTTTACTGCTGAAGGACGAACAGAAAAAGAAGCAATGGATAATGTAAAAAGTATTAAATACAATTTCGAACAGAAAGATTCTACACTGATGCTAAGCGATCACTTCCCCATTCCCAAAGGTGTAAAGTTTCGTAATCAGAAAGTATTGTTGATTCTTAAAGTTCCTGTTGGAAAAAGTATTTATATTGATGAATCAATGGTTGATATTCTGGATGATATTGACAATGTAACCAACACATGGGATGGCGATATGGGCGGACATACCTGGAAAATGACCGATGCAGGATTGATGTGTACCGACTTTGACTTTACAACCAATAAAACAGATGATGTTGATCCGGATAATATGGATATTAAAATTGATCAGCATGGTGTGCGCATACAGGGTAAGGATGCCAACGACAAAGACAAAAACGTAAACATCAAAATTGATAAAAGCGGAATGCACGTAAAAACAGAAGACGCAAAGTAAAAGTTGCAGCCTGCTGTCTGATAAAATTATCTTCTTTGCAGACCGGCTTTAAACTACAGGAGCAAGTATGAATACTGAATTTGTACTTGCTCTTTTATTTTTAATAGATGTGTGATGTTTTCACCGCAACTTTGCAATTACATTTATTCCTTCCGAAAAATTATTTTTCTTCCGGCTGAGTTGATGTGTTGAAATTGGTTCTGAAACGCAGCCCTAAGTTAAACCACCTTCCGGGCATGAGTATTGTTCCTGTTTCTTTATACTGTGTATCAAGAATATTATTTGCATCTGCAAATATCTGCCACTGCTTCCACGAATAACTCAATCGCAAATCAGCCACCGTATAATCATTTCCGTTCATTCTCTGCAAATATCTTGCGCTTACAGTCACATCCATTCCTTTGACAACACTGATGTGGAATGTGCCCGTAAACTGATGTCGCAAAATTTCTATCGCATATTTCGAAATCATATCATCAGAGGCCTGCACGGTTTGGTTCAGATATGTGTACGAAAAATTCAGATTGGCATTGTGCGCGGCAAGCCATCCATCCGGACTGTTCAATATGGTTTGAAGTGTCCATCCGCTGGTGTTCAGCACCTGAAAGTTGCGCGGCTGCCACGGCAGCGTATCATTTTCTCTCACCCAGTCAATAAACTCTGACGTGTGGCGATAAAAATAACTTCCCTTTACTGACAGATATGCATTTGAAAAACTTACTCCCGCTTCATAGTTGGTTGAAAGTTCAGGTTTCAGTTCGCTGTTGCCAATGTTCAGCGGCCCTCTGTAATAAAGGTCGGTGTAGGTTGGCAAACGCTGCCCTGTAGTGAATGACGTAAACAGTTTGATATTTTTTGTAAGCCAGTAACCGGCATCCACTCCCGGAAAAAACTGCCAGCTGTAATCCGAATTATAATTGGCATACATACCTCCGCTCACATTCAGTTTCTGAAAAAACAAATGACGGTATTCTGCATACAAACCTACATTATACCTACTGTGGTCGCCCAGGTTGCTGCTGTTTATTTGCTCATTGCGCCATTCAGCACCTGCTCCCAACTTTCCGTTGCGCACACTGTATGCGCTGTGTACTTCACCGGTTATGGTATTGCTCTCATGAATGTTCTGATATATTTCAGGATTCTGACGGATAAAAACATAATGGTCTTTGTTGTAGCGATACGATATGCGTGGCATTATTTTCCATCGTTCATGCTCACGGGTGTAATCCAAACTGCCAAGAATGGTTTCAACGGTTTCTTCCGATTCCACATCACGCGGAGCACTGTAATATCCGTTGGCACCAAATTTATTTCTCGTATATATTCCTGTTGCATTCAGTTTGCCGTTGCCTGTTGTTATTTGGTTCTGATAAAATAATTTCCTGTTGTCGTAAGCAGTGTTGTATCTGTAACCATTGCCGGTGTTGTATTCTGCGCTTAGTGTTTGTGCTGTTTTTTGGTAAGTAAACTCACTGTAGGCTGTATGCCTGTGCTCAAAAAATGTTTTTCCGTTTGATGTATCTTTTTCAAAACTGCTGCCTCCTGTTACCTGAACAAATACTTCATTGCTCTGCGGAATGCGCGTTACAATGTTGATGGCACCGGCTAAGGCATTTACGCCATAAACACGGGCAGCCGGTCCTCTGAGAATTTCTATATGATCTATCGCACTCAGCGGCAGAGAGAGGTTCAGCATATTGTGGCCGGTTTGTGCATCCGAAATTTTTATTCCGTTGATGAGCACCAACACCTGATCGAAGGTGCTGCCGTCTATACTCACATCGGCCTGACCTCCCCATGGGCCACGCTGCCTGATGTCAATACCGCTGATGCAGGCCAGCAACTCATTGACTGATTTTGCAGGCAATGCTTCTATCTGTTCTCTGTCGAGTAGTGTGATGTTGCGGTTTTGCATGATGAGCGGCATCTGCATTCTGTTGTCTTTTATCACCACCGAATCATGATTCACGTGCATCATCTGTGCCTTCAGTGTTGCACTTAATGTTGTAAGAATTATCAATATAAAAACTTGTATGCGCATACTTTAAAAAAAAATGGATGCGCGAAGATAGGGGAGTAGTGAGTGATAATTACTGATGCCCCGGTTTTTTATTTCACAACAAGTTATTTGTAAAATGCAGATGGAATTGCAGAGGGAATCGCTGTAAAGAAAATTTTTCCGTCAGATAAAAATTAAATCAATGCAATGATGCTGCTTGCTCAGGCTTTTGTAACGCTGTATTCGTAAAACTCCATGATGGGGTTGGCAAGAAGTTTTTTACATGCGTCTTCCACCTTTTGTTCGGCTGCGGCCTGGTCTGCTGCATCAATTTCAAGAGTGATGTGTTTTCCTATGCGCACGTTTTCAATTTCAGGAAGGTTTATTCTTTTCATACTTGCAGTAACGGTTTTGCCCTGCGGATCGAGCAAAGCCTTCAGTGGCATCACGTTTATTTTTGCTGTAAACTTCATTGCTTATCAGATGTTGGAATAAAATGTTTTACTGCCGACAAAAGTACATACAAAATGATTATCAGCGGTAAGGCTTCAATGCGATAGAACAAAAGCAGCACTGCCGATGAGGCTATGAGCACGTATGCATATTTGTTTTGACTGAAACCGTACGACTTAAATTTAAGTGCAAACAACGGCAGCTCACTCACCAGCAGAAAACACATCAACAACACAAAAATAATCATCAGCACCGGAGTACTGAAAAGCGTGTAAACGGCCTGCTCAATAAACGAAACACTGCCACCTGCGGCATTCACCAGATACGACTGCACAACAAACGGCAGCGCGGCTATGAGCAAACCATTGGCAGGCACAGGCAGCCCTCTGAAACTGTCGGTTTGCCGCGGGTCGTTATTGAATTTTGCAAGCCTCAAAGCCGAAAACACAGGAATGAGGCAGGGCACCCACGGCAGCAATGCCTGAGGATAAGGTATGGCACTGCCTATATGATAATCGGGATTTACTGCAATAAACACCTGCATCATAATCATGCCCGGCAATACGCCAAAGGAAACCACATCGGCCAGCGAATCCAGGTCCTTGCCTATGGCAGAGTAGGCATGCAGTGCACGTGCTGCAAAGCCATCACAAAAATCAAACAATGCAGCAGCCATTATCATCATGCCTGCACCTGCAATATGTCCGTTGAAACAAAGCACAATGCCTGCGCAGCCGCAAAGCAAATTGCAACAGGTGATAAAATTGGGAATATGTTTAGTCAGCCGCATCAGGTTGCAAATGTAGGGATAGGATGTATATGGATGTGTAAATTAAAATGACATACGGCAATCCGCAGTACTGCGGAACTGCCGGGTTGTTCATCAACGCGCAACGTATTCGAAGCGTGCCAGCGCCCTCTAAGGCCACGGGTGCGCGGAGGTAAGCATCTGCACTTAATAATTATACATCAAACTTTTGTTAGGACGAGTCACTCTCTTATGCTACTCTTTGTTTGTAAAGATGTTCTTGAAATTCTATAAACAGTTTACTGATGTCTGTTAGGTTACCCAATATTTCTCGTGCATCTTCCAACGTGTGATATTTGTTTTTTAACAGAGTCGGAATCTGTTCTTGGTCGAGTTCGTCCACGCCTGTTTCAATGTATTTGCTCAAAACGAAAGTGATAAACTCCTTTTGTTTGTCGTTGAGTAAAGCGAAAATTGTCGCTTCGGCTGCTTTGGCTCTGGCTTCTCTTGTCATTGCGATGTAATCGCCATTGAAAACATATTCTAACACATCATACAAGTCGCTTTTTTCCATATCTACCAACTTTTGCAAAGTCAGTAAATCGCCTTTGGGGAAACCTGCTGCATCTAAATTTTCCAACAAAATTTTTCGGGTCATTGGATTGCTCCAAAGTTTTCGTAATTCTTCTTCGTCTTTGAAAAGTTTAGGCAATTCGCCAAATAGATTATTCAAAAATTCTTCTGCTGAAATGGGATTGCCGTCTGCACTCCAAAACGAAGTGGAAATCATATGCTTGATTTCTCTTTCCTTGCCGTTTTTGAGTTTGATTTTTACTTTCTTCTTGCACACACAAGGTCGCTGTCCGCATTTCTCACAAGGTTGTGGCGGCTCTTTTTCACAAATGCAAGGTCTTTGCCCGCATACAGGGCAAGGACTTGGTGGCACATATTCGCACTCACAAGGATTTTGTCCGCACTTTTTGCAAGGTTCTTCTCCAAGTGGTTCTCCGTCCCATTCGGGGTCTGAAAAATGTTTGTAAGCATCTACAAAGTCGTAAATGGTAAAAAACTCTTTGCCGTCAAACAAACGTGTGCCACGACCAACGATTTGTTTAAACTCAATCATTGAATTGACCGGACGAAGCAAAACGATATTCCGAATGTTTCTTGCATCAACGCCTGTGGACAGTTTTTGCGAAGTTGTCAGTATGGTTGGCAATGTTTTTTCATTGTCCTGAAATTCTCTCAACAATCTTTCTCCTTCTTCACCATCATTGGCAGTTACACGAACACAATAAAATGGGTCTTTGCTTCTTGCGTTTTGGTTTACTAAATCTCTTATCAATGCTGCGTGTGCCTGATTGGCACAAAAGATTATTGCCTTCTCGTTTTGGTTGGCTTCATCCAAAAAGATGTTTACCCGCTTGGCTTCTCGTTCTACAATTTCAATCGTTCGGTTAAAGTCTTTTTCTTCATAGAGTTTGCCTTCTTCAATTTCTCCTTCTACAATCGTATCGTCCGAAGTGTAGCGATAATCATCTAAAGTAGTTTTGATTCGTTTTACTTTGAAAGGCGTTAAGAAACCGTCATTGATTCCTTCTTTCAGCGAATAGATATAAACTGGTTCGCCAAAATATTTATAGGTGTCCACATTGTCTTTTCGCTTTGGTGTGGCTGTTAAACCTAACTGAACGGCTGGACTGAAATATTCTAAAATGCTCCGCCAATTGCTTTCGTCATTTGCTCCACCACGGTGGCACTCGTCAATGATGATGAAATCAAAATAGTCGGCTGGATATTCTCCAAAATAGGGTGCAGGTTTTCCTTCTGCATCCGTGCCACTCATAAAGGTTTGAAAAATGGTAAAGAAAATGCTACCGTTGGTTGGCACTTTTCCGTTTTTCTTTATCTCATTGGGTTTTATCCGCACCAAAGCATCTTCGGGAAATGCCGAAAAGGAATTGTAGGCTTGGTCTGCCAAAATATTTCTGTCTGCTAAAAATAAAATTCTTGGTCTGCGGCTGCCGTCTCGTTTTAAATTCCAACGGGTTTGAAATAGTTTCCAAGCGATTTGAAAAGCAATTGCCGTCTTTCCTGTGCCTGTGGCAAGAGTGAGTAAAATTCTGTCTTTGCTTTGTGCAATAGCTTCAACGGTTCTCTGAACGGCTATTTCCTGATAATATCTTAACTGCCAACTTCCGCTTTTATCTTCAAACGGCACATTGGCAAATTGTTCACGCCAATTGTTTTGCTCTGCAAATGTTTTGTTCCAAAGTTCATCAGGGCTTAAAAAGTCTGTTACCAAACTTTCTTCACCTGACTTCATACAGATTTGGTAAATGGCTTTTCCGTTGGTGCTGTAAGTGGTTTCTAATTGAAGTTTTTGGGCGTATTTTTTGGCTTGCATTACGCCTTCGCCAACTTCCTGTTCATCACTTTTGGCTTCTACAATAGCCAACTTGATGCCTTTGTAAACCAACACATAATCAGCAATCTCTTTTTTGCCACGACCACCGCCTGTTTGTATTTTCCCTTGTGTAATGTGGTATTCACGAAGGACTTTAGAACCTTCCACAACACCCCAACACAAGCCTTTAGCTTTGGGTCTATGAGTTCTGCTCTTGTTTCTGCTTCGTTCATTGTTTCTCTTTTATCAAATGACTATCAAATAAAAAATCATTGATAATCAGCAAGTTGTTATTTTATTATGCTCTATAATCAAATAACCGTCAAATAAGATTTTAAGCCCAAAATGGCACATAACTTCTGTGTTTTCGTGATTTATTTTCAGGGTCGTCTTCTTTTATCATTCCCGCTTCAAAAGTGTCTTTAATAATTCGGGAAGCTACTGCCGCATTTTGGTCTTCAATATGAAAACGTTCTCTCAAACTCTGATTGGTCATTTTTTCATTAGACACCCATTTTTAAACAAGCGTGTTGATAACAAGCTCTGACCTTTTTCTTTCTTATCCAAATCATTCAGCTTTTTTATAACTGTACATAGTTACTCTTGTACGGTTTTCATCTGTAATGACATTAATAGGCGGAAGCTGATACAATTCATTGTTGAAAATTACTTTGTCCAAACCACTTCCTTTTTCTTCACAAAATCCCATTCTTCGCATCAAGTCTGCTAATTTTTCGTTTCTCGAAATGTACGAATCTATAAATCTGTCAGGGGTTATTAAAGGATTGCCCGGATTGGAAATTTCTATTCTGTCGCTAAAAATTTCGACCATCGGAAAACCTTTTACCGATAAATCTTGATGAATTAAGGCGTTAGCGACCAACTCTCTGATTGCTATTTCGGGATACATTCTGGATTCTGTTCTTAACGCTTTACCTATTTCTTCGTTGGCAGGTAATTGGCTGTTTATCCATTCTACCAATCCTGAAAAACCAAGTGCATAGCCTTTTACTCCAATTTGCTCACGAATGGTTTCTACTTTGTTTTTGCCTTTATATACAATCACACGAACAGATTTTCGCTGAACACCTTCAAATTCAGTGAGGTTTTTAGCAAATAAAATAGCTCCAAGATTTGTTATAGCATATCCTTGTGATTTAACCACGAGGTTTTCGTTGATGAATTTTTCTATAACTCCGTCTTGATTAGACGGATAAGGCAATTTCATTAAATCAAAATAGGTTTCGGTACTCAGTAACCGAATAACATCGGAAGCCGAAAGATTATCTTTTGCAATTTCAAGTTCGTATGGTTTGCTTGATTTACGCCAAATTTTACGCTCCTTTTCGGGAAAATCCGACAATTTACGGGTAATGCTTCCCACTCGGATATAAGGCGTATGCAAAAAATCGACAGGTTTATTATGTGCACAGGGAATGACAAATAGAGTAATATTACGTTGAGCATCGTAAGCAAATTCGTGAATTCTGAAATCAATTCTTGGGTCTAAGCGTTGAGCCAACCAATGTTCTAATTCTTCATTTCCTTTTTTGGTTGATTTGGCTTTGAACGTAGTTCCTGTTATGATATGAGTTTTGTCTTCCACACCAAAAATCAAATAACCAAACGCTTGATTATGAATACACGCACCATTAGATAAGGCAGAAATCCGCTCACCTATTTCTTCGGCTGAATGGTAGTTCTGTTTAAATTCCACCCATTCGCTTTCCTGCGGTTGCTTTACCAGTTCGTCTATCAGTTCTATGAGTTGTTGTTCTTTCATCGTCTGAACCTTTGATTAGATTGATTTTCTTGATTTAGCTGATTGAATTTTGGGTTGATAAGCCGTTTAAATTCCAAACTCTTTGCTCCAAAGTTTATCAATAAACCAATTTCTAAATTATATGCTTCTAAGTAGTTAATCGCTTGTGCCAAATGTACATCTTCTAATTTTACAAGTGCTTTTAATTCAACCGAAACTACTTCTTCTACTAAAAAATCTACTCTTCTTGTTCCTATTTGTTCTTCTTTATAAAAAATGGGCATTTCAAATTCACGAGCAAATGACAATCCCTGCAAAGCCATTTCTTTTTCTAGTGCACGTTGATATATGATTTCTTGGAAACCATTGCCCAAAATTTTATGCACCTCCATTGAGCAACCAATGATTTTACCTGTTAAATCTGAATATTTATACTGTTCACTAATCATAGTAAATCATTTAATCAGCGTTAATCAAAGGTTCAGACATCAACTCCCCCGCAAACGCCTTCTGCAAAATACTCTTTTTCAGTTCTTCCAAATCGTCTATTTTCTTTTGATACAACGCTTCCAACTTTTGGGTTTCGGCTCGCAGGGCATCTAATTGGCGGACGATGGTTTGTTGTTCTGTTTTAGTTTTGGGAAGGCTATCTCATATTTATTCAGTTTCTCAATTGTTAAGGCACTATAGGCAGCACCTATTGCAAGGCTTTTAATTTTTTCTACAAAAGCTGTCAGTGCATATTTCAAA